>SCOE01000009.1 GCA_005503065.1 Comamonadaceae bacterium ALPHA2B | reverse complement strand
ACCGAACAAGGCAAGACATACACTTATCCACAGCCGACCATCGCAAAGTCGGCTTCCACCCCTGGCTCACTTCTCAATCGGCCCGGTGGCTCACTTCTACTTCGGCGCGGACACTGGGCCCATTCGAGGGCCAATGCCACGGTGATATGGGGTGCCTTTCTCTGCTCCAAAAATTCAATGAACCGAGGTAGCTTCAGGCCCGCTTCATACATCTTGAAGCCGAGCTCCCGCCGCATGGCGAGGTAGTCTTGCATGGCCTCGCGCAGCGGGTTCATGACGCAGCTCCCGGCCAAGGCAGCGCCAGCGCGCGCAACGCTGTCAGGTCTACCTTCGCATAGATCGTGGTGGTCTGCAGGGTGCGATGACGTAGAACCTTGCCGATCTCCGCCAGCGAGGCTCCATGATTGAGCATCTGTGTGGCAAGGGCATGCCGAAACTGATGCGCTCCCTTGCGCGAAGACTCGATGCCTGCTCGCTCGAACGCTGCCGTCACGATCGCGCCAATTGCCTGAGGCGGTTGCAGCTCCCGAATAGGCGCTCGCGCCCGCAAGAACAAATGGCGATCGGTGCTGCTTGGACGTCCATGCTGCAGGTAGCTTGCGATCGAATCGCCGACTTCCGCTGGCAACGGCAACTGGCACTCACGGCCCCCCTTGCCGCGCACCCGCAGCTGTCCAGCCTCCCAATCCATGTCTTCAAGCTTCAATTCGCAGATCTCGCACGCTCTTAGACCCAGGCGGGCGAGCAGCAAGAGGATCGCGTGATCGCGACGGCCAACTGCGGTCTGGATGTCGCAGTGGGCGAGAATCGCCCTCGCATGGTCGGGCGCAATCGCGCGGGGAATCGATGTTTGCGACCAATTTGCAACTGCGGGGATCGCCGCGGCCAGGTCTGAAGTGAGATCACCGCGGTAGCGGGCAAACTGCAGAAACGAGCGCAGCGCGCTCGTCATGGTTTTTGCGTAGCGCGGGTGGTGGCTCGCTGCCACGCGCCGCACGAACGCGACGACGTCGCTGGCCGATAGCTCTCGAAGGTTCGCCACCCCGCTTCCGAATCGCTCGGCGAGAAAGCGCCTGGCGACCGGTACATAGGCACGAATCGTATTTGGGACGAGTGAACGCTCCTTGCGCAGGTATCCGGCGAATTTCTCTACGAGTTGATCGGCGGGGGAGGCTTCGATTGGCAAGCTCTCGACCGGCGCAATATCTCCCTCTTCGCGCAGCAAGGTCAGCAGCCTGGTCAGGGCCAGCAGATCGCCTTCTCGTGGACGTCGATGATGGACGCGATACTTCAGGTACTGATCGACGTGTCCTGGCGTGATCTGCGGTAGCGCGACATCCACTTCCTTGAGCCATCGACTGAAGTCAGCAATCAGGCGCGTGTCGACATGAACCGAGGAGGCAGCATAGCCCTGCTCCATCATTCGGGATGTAAAGGTCTTGATGCGCGCCACCAGGGGTCCTTCGACCGGGTGAGCCAACGACCACGAAGGCTCGAGAGGCTGTGCCATGACGTTCTCCTTCCAAACTGGTTGACTTGGAAGGAGAAAGACTATGTCCCGCTGGCGTCGGCGATTGACTGGGAAACCTTAGGGAGGGCGCGCCAACTCGGCATAGGCGGGTGCGGGATACAGTGCCTCCTATGTACTGTGGGCCATAGGCGGCATTCGCATGGCTCGCATGCGTTGCAGGGAAGGGCAGGGCGGCCGCCGGTACCGATTCAGGTGGTTCAGAACAACCTGGGGCACGCCTCCGTTGGCACGACATCTTTGTATTTGACAACGGAGCGTGATGAGCGGTTGAAGGCCATGCGGGGATTCTGGGGCGATGGAGGCGAGGGCCGCAACCGCGAGTGATGGCGCGCTGGGTATGTCGGAGGTGCTTTCGGCGCGCACATTCGAAATGTAGACACGAACCGGAATCTCGCGAAGAGCGTTGCGGTGGCACTATCTTCCGATTCAAGCGGATGCGTTTCCGGAGGGAATATGAACTGTCTGAGGTTCTATGGTTCTTGCAAACTATTTTTCGGCAGCAAGCGCGTCGGATCGAACAATTGGGTGCCTCTCCAGATAGCGAATGCCCCTGAGCAACTTGCGCCCGAGGATGATGAAGGCCTGAGTGCTGGCAAACCCCTTGGCCCGCAGGGCCAGGTACAGCGGCTTGAGCGCGTTGCTGCGGCTGGCCGCAAATCCGGCTAGATACACCTGTCGGCGCAGCACGCCGGCCCTCGCTTGCTCGGGCGCACGAAGCACACGACCAGGATGACGGAGTCTCCTCTAGCGGCCAGCGCCAGAGAGCTAGCAGGCCTGCGCGTAGATGCCCGTCGTCAGTTGCGCAAGCACAAGCCTAGATCGCTCGCTTGTTCCTGTTGCCCTGTAGTCAAGTGCGCGAAGGGGTGGTGCGCGGGGCGTAGAACGACCGTCTCGCAATCTCTTGGCAATTCCGATCACTGGTCGAGCGGGTGTCTGCCGACCGGCCCAAGCCTCTGCGGTCGCCCGATGAGTACTGCGCTTCGATGGCGCGCCGTCAAGATGGTACGGCCGGTCGCATCCCTGGGCCAAGTTGCTTGGTCAATCCTGCGCAGCCACCGGACGAACTCGGACCTGGACGATCAGCACTAAGAGTCCATCCCGTCGAGGCGCTCTGCTCGCGTTTATCGAGAGGTTAGATCGCTCGCTGGATGATTTTGCGCAGGTCGGTTGACGGATCAGCAAGCGCCGCGACATCAGGCAGGTGCGACAGCGCCAGCAGTTTCTTCAGCGAGGCGAACTCGCGGGCGTTGTTGACGCAGGCCACGCCGACCGCGCGCCCATGCCGCACCTGGATAAGCGCGAACTTGCCGCCGCTCGCCGGAACGCCGCGGACGATCTCCGCATCGCCGGCGGCCAAGCCGACGACCTGCATCTTCATCTCGAACTGGTCCGACCAGTACCAGGGCAACTCAACGAACGGCGCGGGTTCCGTGGAGAGCAGGGCGCGGGCGGCGGCAGCGCCCTGGTTCTGCGCGTTCGACCAAGTCTCGATGCGCTCGAAGCGGCCGCTGAGCGGGTTGCGCTGGCGTGTGACGTCGCCGATGGCCAGCACCCCAGGGCAGGTGGTGCGTCCGAAGGCGTCGACGAAGATACCGTCGTCGCAGGCGATGCCAGCGGCGCGCGCAAGTTCATCGTTTGCGACCACGCCGATGCCAAGGATCACCGCGTCGACCTCCAGTGTCGACCCGTCGCTGAGCGCGACGCGCGCGCCGTCGACGCCCTTCAGCTGCGTGTTCAGCTGCAAGTCGACGCCGTGCGCGCGGTGGCAGTCAGCCACCAGCGACGACAGCGTCGTCGGGCAGCAGCGGTTCATCAACCGGTCCGCCGCTTCGACAACCGTCACCTCGCAGCCCAATCCGCGCGCGGTGGCGGCGAGCTCAAGGCCGATCACACCGCCGCCAATGACGAGCAAGCGTGCCCCAGGAACCAGCACGGCGCGGATGCGGCGTGCGTCTTCGAGAGTGCGCAGCGTGAACAGCGGAACGCCTGCATCCCGGAGAGCCGGAATCTCGCGCGGCCGGGCGCCGGTGGCGAACACGAGGGTGGCGTAGCCGAGTTCGGTGCCGTCGGTCAGGCGCACGCGCCGCTGGCGTGTGTCGATGGCCGTTGCGGTGCGGCCCCGCATCCACTCGACGTTCGGAGCGCGGCTGATGTCGAGGCGGATCTTCTCGGAATCGCCCTCGCGCTGGAAATCCTTCGACAAAGGCGGGCGATCGTACGGCGGCTCGGCTTCCGTCTCGACGACGCACACCTCCCCCGCAAAGCCGTTGCCGCGCAGCGTGGTGACGAATGAAATGGCCGCCAGGCCTCCTCCCAGCATGAGTACAGGCCCGACCGGCGAGTCGCTTCCCATCGTGATCTCCCGTAACGTTGTCGCAGCGCGATGTTCAGCGCAGCAGATGGCTCTTGCTGATGACGGAAAGGGCGCGGTGGATGTGGGTTGTCAGCAACGCACACGCCACTTCCGCCTTTCGGCCCAGAGCGGCCTCAAAGATCGCGGTGTGCTCGTCGTGCACATCCACCGGCGGCGGCCCCTGCGTAGCCGAGATGCGGCGGTAGCGCTCAGACTGCTGATAAAGCACCTGTCGCATGCGCAGCAGCCACCGCGAACGGCAGGCTGCGACAAGCGCCTCGTGGAACTGCCGGTTGCATGACTCCCAATCGTCGAAGCTGCGGGTCGCATCGACGCGCAAGCGCTGCTCGGCCAATGTCAGCTTGTGGAATGCACTAACAAGCCCGGCCTCCCAGTCGTCCTTGCCGGTGCGGATGCTTTCCCGCATCGCCTCGGTCTCCAGCAGGACGCGAAGTCGCGTCACGTCCTCCAGGTCCATCAACGACATCGGCGTGACGCGAAAGCCACGTTGGCCATGCGACACCACCAGGGAGTCTGAAACCAGCAAGGCAAGCGCCTCACGCAACGTCCCCGAACTGACTTGGTATGAACTCTTGAGGTGCTCGACCCTCAGCTTTTCGTCGGGCTTGAGACGACCGTCAATGATGTCCCGCCGCAGCTTGCGGTAGGCGGACTCGATCAATGTCCGTGGCGCATCCTCCGTGGAGGCTGGCGCCTCGAGTTCCATGTCCATGCGATTGCCTACGGGAGTCAAAGACGAGAGTTGCCCTGTATAACGAGTGTATCTCACAAAAATCTCGACAGACTATAAGGGTTCTAACCTACATGGGAAATACAGAGATTACCGACAATGTCGAGACTTTATGAATGATTCACTGATCATGGACCAGTCCCCCGAGATCTCCAAGAGCATCGTCGCTGCAGGGCTGCGCACCAATTACCACGACCAAGGCGCAGGCTTCCCGGTGTTGATGATCCACGGGTCGGGGCCGGGCGTCAGCGCGTTCGCAAATTGGCGACTGGTGATGCCGGTCCTGGCGCGCGAACGCAGGGTGATTGCGCCCGACATGGCGGGTTTTGGTTTCACTGATCGGCCCGCGGGCGCGGTGTACTCGATGGACAACTGGGTGGCACAGGCGATCGGTCTCCTAGATGCCCTCGATCTCCCGAAGGTCGATCTGGTTGGCAATTCCTTCGGCGGCGCGTTGTCGCTGGCGCTCGCGATCCGCCACCCGCAGCGAGTGCGTCGCCTGGTGTTGATGGGTGCGGCCGGCGTCAGCTTCCCGATCACGCCCGCGCTCGACGCGGTTTGGGGCTACGAGCCCTCGTTCGAAAGCATGCGCAAGGTGATGGACTGGTTTGCATTCGACCGGAACCTGGTCACCGACGAGCTGGCCCAGCTGCGTTACGAGGCGAGCATCCAACCTGGCTTTCATGAATCCTACTCGGCCATGTTCCCCGCCCCCCGGCAGCGCTGGGTGGAGGCGTTGGCCAGCCGCGAGGAAGACATCCGCAAGCTGCCGCACGAGACCCTCATCATTCACGGACGTGAGGACCAGGTCCTTCCAGTGTCGAACTCGATCACGCTGTCGCAGTGGATCTCCCGCTCCCAGCTGCATGTGTTCGGCCGCTGCGGTCACTGGACGCAGATCGAACATGCGGCACGCTTTGCAAAGCTGGTCGGCAACTTCCTGGCCGAGGCGGATGCCGCCTGAGGAAGGTTGCATGACGAGCGGCGTAAGGCACAACGTGCGGATCGTCCAGACGGGCGAAACCTACGCCTGCGGCGAGACGGAAACCTTGTTGCAGGGCATGGCCCGCATCGGCCGTAAGGGCATTCCGGTTGGATGCCTGAGCGGCGGCTGCGGCGTGTGCAGGATCAGCGTACCGGTCGGGCAGGTCCGCTGCATCGGCCCAATGAGCCGGACCCATGTGTCGGAAGACGACGAGGCGAAGGGCATCTGCCTGGCCTGCCGGGTGACGCCGGTATCAAGTGTGGAAGTCGACGTGGTAGGCAAGCTGAGGAAGGCGCTTACCTTCAATTGGGGTGCAACTGGTGCCGCGCGCGGTCCGGACGCCTCGCTAATTCACGCAACCAAGGAGACTTGAAATGGGTGTGATGCGAATCGGGCACGTGAGCCTGAAGGTGATGGACATGGCTGCGGCCGTGAAGCACTACGAGAACGTGCTGGGCATGAAGAAGACCATGGAGGACAAGGCCGGCAACGTGTACCTGAAGTGCTGGGACGAGTGGGACAAGTACTCGGTGCAGCTGAAGAAGGCCGACTCCGCCGGCATGGACCACGTGGCCTACAAGGTCGAGCACGACGCCGACCTGGATGCGCTGCAAAAGCGCATCGAAGCCGCCGGCGTGAAGACCACGATGCTGCACGAAGGCACGCTGCCGTCCACCGGGCGGATGCTGCAGTTCAAGATGCCCAGCGGGCACGAGATGCGGCTGTACGCGATGAAGGAATGCGTGGGCACCGCGGTCGGCTCTGAGAACCCCGATCCCTGGCCGGACGACCTCAAGGGTGCCGGCTCGAAGTGGCTGGACCACGTGGCGCTGGTGTGCGAGCTCAACCCCGAGGCCGGCGTCAACAAGGTCGCCGAGAACTGCAAGTTCTTCAAGGAGTGCCTGGACTTCTACCTCAGCGAGCAGATCCTCGTCGGCCCCGGCGGCGCGTTCCAGGCCGCGGCGTTCATGTTCCGCGCGACCAAGCCGCACGACATCGCCTTCCTGCCCGGCCCGACGGCGGGCATCCACCACGCCTCGTTCTTCCTCGACTCGTGGGAGGAGGTGCTCAAGGCCGCCGATGTGATGGCCAAGAACAAGGTCAAGATCGACGTGACGCCCACGCGCCACGGCATCACGCGCGGCCAGACGATCTACTTCTTCGACCCCAGCGGCAACCGCAACGAGACCTTCGCCGGCCTGGGCTACCTGGCACAGCCCGACCGCCCGGTGAACACATGGACCGAAGAGAACCTGTGGCGTGGCATCTTCTTCCACACCGGCGAAGCCACGCCTTCGTTCACCGAAGCCTACACCTGAGCGAAAGCGCCAGCATGGACAGCACCCGAGTGAACAGCGTGCCGCAGCGCGCCATCACCACCGACGCCGCCGCCGCGGCGGCGCGGGGCGCGGTCGAGCATGCGGCCGCGCTCGGCTTGCGCATGAACGTCGCGGTCACCGACGGTGCCGGCCGGCTCACGGCCTTCCTGCGCATGAACGGTTCCTTCAACCACTCGATCGGCATCGCCATCGACAAGGCCGGCACCGCCGCCGGCTTCGGTTTTCCAACGTCGGGTTGGAAGGACGTGGTGTCCGGCGACGAACTGCTGCGTGCCGGCCTGAACGAGCGGCCTGGCGTCGTGATGTTCGGCGGCGGCCTGCCGATCTTCGAGGACGGGCTGGTGATCGGCGGCATTGGCGTGTCCGGCGGGTCGGCCGAGCAGGACGAGGATTGCGCGCGCGCTGGCTTGGCCGCCATCGGTTTGTGAGATAGCCATGAAGCAGATTCGAAATTTCATCGACGGCGAGTATTCGGCCGGCACCAAGCATTTCGACAAGCGCTCGCCGCTCACCGGCGAGCTCATCGCACAGGTCAGCGAGGCCGGCCGCACCGACGTGGATGCGGCCGTGACGGCGGCGCGCGCCGCGCTGTCCGGACCCTGGGGGCGCATGACTGTCGCCGAGCGCGTCGAGCGGCTGTACGCGGTCGCCGACGGCATCACCCAGCGCTTCGACGAATTCCTCGCCGCCGAATGCGAGGACACCGGCAAGCCGATGAGCCTGGCGCGCCACATCGACATCCCGCGCGGGGCGGCGAACTTCAAGATCTTCGCCGACGTCGTGAAGAACGTGCCGAGCGAGTTCTTCGAGATGGCCACGCCCGACGGCCGCGGCGCCATCAACTACGGCCACCGCACGCCGGTGGGCGTGGTCGGCGTGATCTGCCCCTGGAACCTGCCCCTGCTACTGATGACCTGGAAGGTCGGCCCGGCGCTGGCCTGCGGCAACGCAGTCGTCGTGAAGCCCTCGGAGGAGACGCCGCAGACGGCCTCGCTGCTGGGCGAGGTGATGAACGCGGCCGGCATTCCGCGTGGTGTGTACAACGTCGTCCACGGCTTTGGGCCCGACTCGGCCGGCGAGTTCGTCACCACGCACCCGGGCGTCGATGCCATCACCTTCACCGGCGAGACGCGCACCGGCGAGGTCATCATGAAGGCGGCCGCCAAGGGTGCGCGGCCGGTGAGCCTGGAGATGGGCGGCAAGAACGCCGCGATCGTGTTCGCCGACTGCGACTTCGATGCCGCCATCGAGGGCACGATGCGCTCGGTGTTCGCCAACTGCGGCCAGGTGTGCCTGGGCACCGAGCGTGTCTACGTCGAGCGGCCGCTGTTCGAGCGCTTCGTTGCCGCGCTGAGCCAGGGCGCCAAGGGGTTGAAGCTGGGCCGTCCGGAAGACGCCGCCACAGGCATGGGCCCGTTGATCAGCAAGGAGCATCAAGCCAAGGTGCTCTCGTACTACGAGCTTGCGCGCGCCGAGGGTGCCACGGTTGTCACCGGCGGCGGCGTGCCGCGGATGGGCGGCGCGCTCGACGGCGGCAACTGGATCGAGCCGACCATCTGGACTGGCGTGCCCGAGACGGCGCGCGTGGTGCGCGAAGAGGTCTTCGGCCCTTGCTGCCACATCGCCCCCTTCGACACCGAAGACGAGGTGCTCGGCAAGGCCAACGACAACGCCTACGGTCTGGCGGCGTCGGTCTGGACGCGCGATCTCGCGCGCGCGCACCGCTTTGCCCAACGTATGCACGTCGGGCTGGTGTGGGTGAACAGCTGGTTCCTACGCGACCTGCGCACCCCCTTCGGCGGCGCTAAGCAATCGGGCATCGGCCGAGAAGGCGGGGTGCACTCGCTCGAGTTCTACACCGAACTGAAAAACGTCTGCATCAAGCTCTGAACACCATGACACCGCAACTGATCGAACAACTCGGCGACGAACTCCACGCGGCTCTCGCCGAGTGCCGGATGGTCGAGCCGCTGACCAACCGCCATGCCGACATCACGATCGAGGACGCCTACGCGATCCAGCAGCGCCTGAACGCGCGGCGTCTCGCGGCCGGCGAGCGCATCATCGGCAAGAAGATCGGCGTCACCAGCCAGGCGGTGATGAACATGCTCGGCGTGCACCAGCCCGACTTCGGCATGCTCACCGATGCGATGGTCTACAACGAAGGCCAGGCGATCGAGGCCAAGACGCTGATCCAGCCGAAGGCGGAGGGCGAGATCGCCTTCCTGCTCAAGCGAGACCTGCAGGGCCCCGGCGTCACCGCCGCCGACGTGCTTGCGGCCACCGAGGGGGTGATGGCGTGCTTCGAGATCGTCGACTCGCGCATCCGCGACTGGAAGATCAAGATCCAGGACACCGTGGCCGACAACGCCAGCTGCGGCGTGTTCGTGCTCGGCGACCGCGTCGTTGATCCGCGCGGTCTGGACCTCGTGACCTGCGGCATGGTGCTCGAGAAGAACGGCGAAGTCGTCGTCACCGGTGCCGGCGCGGCCACGATGGCCTCGCCACTGAACGCGATGGCTTGGCTGGCCAACACGCTTGGACGGCTGGGCGTGCCGCTGAAGGCGGGCGAAGTGGTGCTCTCTGGCGCGCTCGGAGCGATGGTGCCGGTGAAGGCCGGCGACAACCTGCGCGTGAGCATCGGCGGCATCGGCGGCTGCTCGGTGCGGTTCGTCTGAAAGAGCGGACCACCCTCCTGCAATTCCACTGGTTCATGCCCCGTCTCATGGCTCTACTGGCTGCATTCCACACTTGCCTTGTGCGCTGCGCATTGGCCGTTTTGTGCCTGGGCACCACGGGCTCCCCGCTGCTCGCAGCCGAGGTCTACCCGTCCAAGCCGATCAAGCTGATCGTGCCTTTCCCGCCCGGCGGGCCTACCGACATCATGGGCCGCTTGGTGGCCAAGATCATCAGCGACAAACTTGGCCAGAGCGTGGTGGTAGAGAACAAGCCGGGCGCCGGTGGCAATGTGGGCACCGACACCGCGGCCAAGTCGCCTGGCGACGGCTACACGCTGGTGCTGTCGGCGGTGAGCCCCCTGGTGATCGCGCCGAGCCTGCAGTCCAAGCTCCCTTACGACTATGCGCGCGACTTCACGCCCATCACCTTGGTGGCGCTAACCAAGGCCGCCATCGTCGCACACCCCAGCATTCCCTTCAGTGATTTGAAGGGAATGGTGGCGTATGCCCGCGCAAACCCGGGCAAGTTGACTTACGGCAGTTCGGGCGTGGGGACCGCCAATCACTTGCTCGGCGAGATGCTCCAGTCCGCCGCCGGCGTGCAGATGCTCCACGTTCCCTACAAGGGCACCGCGCCGCTGGTGCAGGACTTGCTGGGCGGCCAGCTGATGACCAGCATCGAAAGCTCTTTGAGCAGTGCCGCGCCCAACATCCGCAGCGGCAAGCTCAAGGGCATCGCCGTCGTTTCTTCCACACGCTCGCCATTGCTGCCCGAGGTGCCGACGGTCGCCGAGCAAGGCTACACAGGCTTAGCTCTGCCGTTCTGGTTCGGCTTGCTCGGGCCCGCAAAACTTCCGGGCGAAGTCACGGCAACGTTGAACAAGGCGGTGACTGAAGGCCTGAGGTCGACCGACGTCGTCGAGGGTCTGGCCCAGATCGGTGCCGAGCCCTTGCTCTCTTCGCCTGAGCAGTTTGCGGAGTACATGCGCACCGAGCATCGGCGTTGGGCCCAGGTGATCCGCGAAGCCAAGATCACGCTCGACTGATCGCACGATCACCGCCATGGATCTGCAACTGAAAGGCAAACGTGCCCTCGTCACCGGCTCCACAGCCGGTATCGGCTGGGCCGTCGCGCGAGCACTCGCGGCCGAGGGCGCTGAGGTGGTCCTCAACGGCCGGGATGCTCTCAGGCTGGCGCGAGCCGTTGAACGCCTGTTTGCGGATGTTCGGTCGGCCGAGGTCGACGCCGTCCAGGACGATGTCGCCACGGCCGAAGGTTGTGATCACCTGGCCGATGCTGCCGGGGACGTCGACATCCTCGTCAACAACTGCGGCGTCTATGAGGCTGCGGCGTTCGAGTCCACTACAGATGCCCAGTGGACACGGATGTTCGACATCAACGTGCTCAGCGGCGTGCGTCTCACGCGGGCCCTTCTGCCGGCCATGAAGGCGCGCAATTGGGGGCGCGTGGTGTTCGTCTCCAGCGAATCCGGCATCTGCCCGCCGGGGGACATGGCCCACTACGCGATGACGAAGTCGGCTCAGCTGTCGGTGTCGCGCGCCGTGGCCGAGACCTGCGCCGGTACCGCGGTGACCGTCAATGCCGTGCTACCGGGGCCGACCCGAACCGAAGGCGTGCAGGCCTTCCTGGAGCGGATGGCCCGCGATGCAGCCTGTTCGATGGCCGAGGCGGAATCGACGTTCTTTCGTGACCATCGCCCGACCTCGCTGCTGCAGCGCTTCGTGGAGCCGGCAGAGGTCGCCGCGACGGTCGCATTCATCTGCAGCCCGCTTGCCGCTGCCATGAACGGCGCGGCAGTTCGCACCGATGGCGGCGTTGTTCGCACTCTTTACTGACTTCACTTCGAGAACATCCATGCCCAAGATCAAATGCGCCCTCATCGGACCCGGCAACATCGGCACCGACCTACTGGCCAAGCTGCAGCGCAGCCCCGTGCTTGAGCCGGTGTGGATGGTGGGTATCGACCCCAGCTCCGACGGCCTGAAGAAGGCGCGCGAGATGGGCCTGAAGACCACGTCCGACGGCGTCGACGGCCTCGTGCCGCACATCCAGGCCGACGGCGTGCAGATCGTCTTCGACGCCACCAGCGCCTACGTGCATGCCGAGAATTCGCGCAAGGTCAACGCCTGCGGCGCGATGATGATCGACCTCACGCCGGCGGCGATCGGCCCGTTCTGCGTTCCGCCGGTGAACCTGAAGGAACAGGTCGGGCGCGGCGAGATGAACGTCAACATGGTCACCTGCGGCGGGCAGGCGACGATCCCGATGGTCGCCGCGGTCAGCAAGGTGCAGACGGTCGCCTACGGCGAGATCGTCGCCACCGTGTCGTCCAAGTCGGCCGGCCCGGGCACGCGCAAGAACATCGACGAGTTCACCCGCACCACCGCGGGTGCCGTCGAGAAGGTGGGCGGCGCGAAGAAGGGCAAGGCGATCATCGTCATCAACCCGGCCGAGCCGCCGCTGATCATGCGCGACACGGTGCACTGCCTCACCGAGGCGGCGCCCGATCAGGCGCGCATCACCGCGTCCATCCACGCCATGATCAAGGAGGTGCAGCGCTACGTGCCGGGCTACCGCCTCGTCAACGGCCCGGTGTTCGACGGCAACCGCGTGTCGGTCTTCCTCGAGGTAGAAGGCCTCGGCGACTACCTGCCCAAGTACGCGGGCAACCTGGACATCATGACGGCTGCCGCTGCGCGCACGGCCGAGATGTTCGCCGAGGAGATCCTCGCCGGCACGCTGAAGCTGCGCCCCACCGAGGCCGCGCGCCCGGCCGCCGTGCTGGCCGGCTGCAACTGACGCCCGCGCCACCCGAATCAACCACCTCCGGAGATCCACGATGAACCTCAAAGGCAAGAAAGTCCGCCTGCACGACATGACGTTGCGCGACGGCATGCACCCCAAGCGGCACCTGATGACGCTGGAGCAGATGAAGACCATCGCCAAGGGCCTGGACGACGCCGGCATGCCGCTCATCGAGGTCACGCACGGTGACGGGCTCGGCGGCAGCTCGGTCAACTACGGCTTCCCCGCGCACAGCGACGAGGAATACCTCTCGACCGTGATCCCGCTGATGAGGCGCGCCAAGGTGTCGGCACTGCTGCTGCCCGGCATCGGCACGGTGGACCACCTGCGCATGGCGCGCGACCTGGGCGTGCACACGATCCGCGTGGCAACCCACTGCACCGAGGCCGACGTGTCCGAGCAGCATATCACGCTCGCGCGCAAGCTCGAGATGGACACGGTGGGCTTCCTGATGATGGCGCACATGAACAGCCCGGAAGGCCTGGCCAGGCAGGCCAAGCTGATGGAAGGCTACGGCGCCAACTGCATCTACGTGACCGACTCTGCCGGCCACCTGCTGCCTGACGGCGTGAAGGACCGGCTGAAGGCTGTGCGCGACGTGCTGGCCCCGGAGACCGAGCTCGGGTTCCACGGCCACCACAACCTCGCGATGGGCGTGGCCAACAGCATCGCCGCCATCGAGGTCGGCGCCTCGCGCATCGACGCGGCGGCCGCGGGCCTGGGTGCCGGTGCCGGCAACACGCCGATGGAGGTCCTCGTGGCGGTGTGCGACCTGATGGGCATCGAGACCGGCGTCGACGTGTTCGGCATCCAGGACGTGGCCGAGGACCTGGTCGTGCCGATCATGGACTTCCCGATCCGCATCGACCGCGATGCGCTCACGCTCGGCTATGCCGGCGTGTACGGCAGCTTCCTGCTGTTCGCCAAGCGCGCGGAGAAGAAGTACGGCGTGCCGGCGCGCGACATCCTCGTCGAGATGGGGCGGCGCGGCATGGTCGGCGGCCAGGAAGACATGATCGAGGACACCGCGCTGACGCTCGCCAAGGCGCAGGGCCTGGCCCAGCCCAAGGCCGCCTGAGGAGACGACGCCATGCCGCTCGACAGCGCCACCGTCGCCGCCCTGGCCGAACAGCTCGAGTCGTGCCAGCTGCGCGCCCGAGACACGGTCAAGATCACCGATGCGCACCCCGGCATGACGCTGGCGGATGCCTATGCCGTGCAGGACGCCATTCTGGCGCGCAAGCGCGATCGCGGCACGCGCGTGGTGGGCTGGAAGGCCGGGCTCACGTCGCCGGGGAAGATGAAGCAGATGGGCGTGTCGGAGCCGTGCTTCGGCTTCCTCGTCGACGAGTTCGTCGTGCCCGACGGCGGCGACGTGCCGATGGCCGACCTGATCCATCCCAAGGTCGAGCCCGAGATCTGCTTCGTGCTGAAGCGCGCGCTGAAAGGCCCGGGCTGCCACATCGGTGCGGTGCTGGCCGCCACCGACTTCGTGCTCCCGGGCATCGAGGTCATCGACAGCCGCTACCGCGACTTCAAGTTCGATCTGGCGAGCGTGATCGCCGACAACACCTCGGCGGCGCGTTTCGTCGTCGGTGGCCGGGCCGTTGCGCCCGACGCGCTCGACCTGCGCACGATCGGCGTGGTGCTCGAGAAGAACGGCAAGCCGGTCGCGATGGGCGCCGGCGCAGCGGTGCTGGGCCACCCCGCCGCGGCGGTGGCGATGCTGGCCAACCACCTCGGCGCGCGCGGGCAGGAACTGCCTGCCGGCGCGCTAGTGCTGTCGGGCGGCGTGACCGAGGCGGTGGCCGTCGAAGCGGGCGACCAGGTCTGCCTTCGCGTGCAGGGTCTCGGCAGCGTGGCCGTGCAATTCCGCTGAACCTCATTCGTCACTTCTCGCAAAAGGAGAGCAGCATGCCGTTCGCTCAGATCTACCTGCTCGAGGGCCGCACCGAAGACCAGAAGCGCGCCGTGATCGAGAAGGTCACCCAGGCGCTCCAGGAGGCCGTCGGCGCGCCGAAGGAGAACGTCCGCGTCTGGATCCACGACGTGCCCAAGACCAACTGGGGCATCGCGGGCCAGACTGCGAAGGACCTCGGTCGCTGATCGGCCGATGTCCCGCAGCCCGCCAGTGCATCCGTCTTTCTCGCCGTCGGACACGGTGACCCGTGTCACTGAGAACGAGTGGTCGCCATGAACATGCCCACGACCTCCACGTCGACGCGGCCCCTGGTCTGGACCAAGCGCATCAGCCAGGTCCCGAAGGAAGTCTTCGTCAGCGAATCGCTGTTCGAAGAGGAATTGAGGACCATCTTCTACGGCGACTGCTGGCACGTCGTCGCGCACGAGGGCGAACTTCCAGAGGTGGGCGACTTCAAGACCTTCGAGCTCGGCCGCATGCCGCTGCTCATCGTGCGCGGCAAGGACCGCCAGGTGCGCGTGTTCCTCAACAGCTGCACCCACCGCGGCACGCAGGTGGAGACGGCGAGCTGCGGCAACCGCACCGAGTTCGAGTGCCCCTACCACCGCTGGCTGTTCGGGCTGGAGGGCGACCTCGTCGGCTGCCCGGGCTCCAAGGAGTTCTCGCCGGAGTTCCAGAAGGAGGACTACGACCTGAAGGAAGTGCGCGTCGGTGTGCATCTGGGGCTGGTGTTCGTCACGCTCGGCAAGGCGACGCCGCCGCTGGAAGATTGGATCGGCGCGCCGATCATGGAGCCGCTGAGCGTGGTGCTCGGCGGGGACGGGCGCCTGAAGCTGCTGGGCTACCAGAAGGTGCGCTACGCGGTGAACTGGAAGGCCTACAACGACAACGACGGCTACCACGCCCCGCTGCTGCACACGGGATTCCGCCTGCTCAACTGGCAGGGCGGCCAGGGCGCGCAATACATGACCGAGAACGGCCACGCCTGCATCGTCGCGCAGCTCAAGCCGATCCAGCACAGCGGCTTCCTGAAGGACACCTCGCTGATCACCTTCAAGGGCCAGAACCCGGAGAAGGGCAGCTGCGTGGTGCAGCTGTTCCCGTGCAGCGTGGTGGTCAAGCACCTCGACGTGATCAACCTGCGCTTCGCCATCGCGCGCAGCCACGACGTGACCGAGGTTCACTACGCCTACTTCGCCCACGTCGACGACAGCGAGGACATGGTGCGCCACCGGCTGCGCCAATCGTCCAACCTGCTCGGCCCCTGCGGCATGGTGACGATGGAAGACGCGGCCATCTTCCAGCGCATCCACATCGGCAGCTACACGCCGGGCCAGGCCGAGTTCCAGAAGGGCGTGACGGGCGGCGACCAACCCTCGTTCGACGTCAAGCAGAACGACGAGACCGGGCAGTTGCCGAAATGGGAGCACTACCGGAAGCTGATGGGCTTCCAGCGGGAGGCCTGAGCATGGACGCCACCATCCTGGCCGCGCTCGACGAATTGCAATCGCAGTACATCGTCGCGATGGACGCGCAGGACATGCAGGCCTGGAAGGCCTGCTTCTCCGCCGCACCCGAAACCTCCTACATCTGGGTCTCGGCCGAGAACGACAAGCGCGGCCTGGGCATCGCGCTGATGTACGACGACTGTCGCGCCCGCATCGAGGACCGCGTGTCCATCGTCACCAAGGTCTGGGCCGGCACCTACCAGGCCTACCGCACGCGGCACTTCGTGCAGCGGGTGCGCTGCCGCGAGGCCGGCGCCGGGCGCGTGGAAGCGACCTCCAACTTCCTGATCACGATGACGCCCGAAGGCGGCACGCCGACGCTGCTGACCTCGGGCGTCTACCGCGACGTGATCGAGTTGCAGGGCGGGCAGGCGGTGCTGCGCGACCGCCGTGCGGTGTACGACGCGGACGCGCTGCCGCGCTACGTGGTGTTTCCGTTTTGAAGCTGCAAGAACGGCCCGGCGTGGACCGCGGTGGCCGGCGCCGCGCGCGCGTCGGCATCGGCGCTTCCATCGCCGTGGCGGTCGCCGCCGTCGCGGTCGCCTGACAACGTCTGCCACCACCTGAACCGGAGCCCCGATGTCCACCCCTGCCCTCGAACCCGTCGTCACCAAGGCCGCGCGACGGCTCATGCCGTTTCTCGCGCTGCTGTTCCTGCTCAGCTTCCTCGACCGCGCCAACGTCAGTTTCGCGGCGCTGGGGATGAACAAGGACCTCGGTTTCACGCCGACCGTCTATGCGCTCGGGGTCGGGGTCTTCTTCCTCGGCTACGTGCTGTTCGAAGTGCCGAGCAACATGATGATCGAGAAGATCGGCGCACGCCGCTGGATCGCACCGCTGACGATCGCCTGGGGCTGCGTGGCGATGGCGATGGCCTTCGTTCACGACGCGAACTCGTTCTTCGTGCTGCGTTTCCTGCTCGGCGTGGCCGAGGCGGGCCTGCTGCCCGGGCTGTTCCTGTACCTGACCTACTGGTTTCCGGCCGAGTACCGCGGCCGCATGAGTGCGCTGATCATGGCCGCGCTGCCGGTGTCGCTGATCGTCAGCGGGCCGGTGTCGGGCGCGATCCTGTCGCTGCCGCAGCTGCAGGGCTTGGCGGGGCTGAAGAACTGGCAGTGGATGTTCATCATCGAGGGGCTGCCGACGCTGATCGCCGGTCTGGCGGTCTACCGGCTCATGCCCGACCGCCCGCGCGACGCCGCGTGGCTGCGCCCCGAGGAAGCGCAGGCGCTCGAGAGCGCCCTGGACCGCGAGAACCGGCAGGCCACGCCGCAGCATCGCAGCAGCCTGCGCGACGGCCTGTGGTCGGCACCGGTACTGGTGTTGAGCCTGGCGTACTTCGGCGGGCTGGTGGGCAGTTTCGGCATCATCTTCTGGGTGCCGCAGATCGTCCGCGGCTTCGGCGCCTCGACGCTGCAGACGGGCTTCATCTCGGCGATCCCGTTCGTCGTGGCGCTGGTGGTCATCGTCGCGCTCGGGCGCTACGTCGACCGCACCGGCAGGCGCTTCTCAGTCTGCTGCGTCGCGCTGACCGCAGGTGCGCTCGGCCTGTGGGCCGCCGGCAGCACCGCCGAGCCGGTGCTGGCGATCGCCGCGCTGAGCGTCGCCGCCGCCGGCATCATGGGCTCGACCGGCGGCTTCTGGACGCTGCCGCAGGTGTACCTGAAGGGCAGCGCCATCGCGGCCGCCTTTGCCATGATCAACTCGGTCGGTGCGCTCGGCGGCTTCGTCGGCCCGTACATCATCGGCTGGGCCAAGGAGCGCTCGGGCGGCTTCGGCCTCGGGCTCACGTTGCTGAGCCTGGGGCCGCTGGCGGCGGCCCTGCTCGTTGCCGCGCTCGGGCGTCTGGGCCGCCCGCAACCGGCGGAGACCGGCGACGCCGATTGAGCTTTACATAACCGATGACATCACCACAGCTCGGCCTGCTTCCAGCACGCGGTGAATGATCGATTGGCGTTCTGCCCGCTCTTGAGCTTGCGGCGCGCGGTGTCTTTCAGCTCGGCCAGCGTGTAGGGGCAGAAGTTGGCCAAGGCGTGACGCTTGAGCCAGGCCCACAGGTACTCCACGGGGATGAGGTCCGGCGCGTAGCCGGGCAACAGCACCACAGGGCCGCTCGCGCGGCTGCCGAGCGCATGGCCGCGCACGACCCTGCCGAGCCCGAGGGACCCGCACAGACGGTGCGGCCGGTGCGCAGCGCAATGGCGGAGGTGGCGGCCGTCGACGCCGCCTGGGGCGAGCTGCGTGAGCGCCTCGCCCGCCACAAACGCGAGCGACGGCTGCTGCTGGCCGGCGTGTCGTACAACCTGAACAGCTCGCTCGCGCGGCCGGTGCTGAACCTGCTGGACAGCGCGTTCCGCCATGGCGGGCCGCCGGTGGTGCTGCGGCTGGTGACCGGTGGCGGGCGCGGGCGCATCGAGGTCGACGACGCCGGGCCGGGCGTCGCGCTGGCCGACCGCGAACGCGAGCTGCAGGCGTTCGCGCGCGGCGATCCGAGCCGCGGCGCGCGTGGCACCGGGCTCGGCCCGGCCGTGGCGGCGCAGGTCACCGCGCGGCTCCGTGGCAGCGTGAGCATCGAGGTCGGCCCGGTGCCAGCCGGCTCGCCATGGACCTGCCGCTGGTCAATTGAACGTAACGCATCCAAAATATTGGGATTAATAGGTATTAACGAGAGATTGAATCTCTAGCGAGATCCTTAGACTTGCTCATGCACTGACGCCTAGCGCTCTCGTTCGCGCGAAAACAGTCAGGCCTGTTTGTTCTCGACTTCGTCCGGAGACACTATGCGCCCGCTCTTTCGTCTGACCCATGCCGCGTTACTCGCGCTGGCCGCTGCCGTTGCACCGGCCGCTCAAGCCCAGCAGGGCAAGGAGCTCAAAGTCGGCCTCCTGCTGCCGTTCTCACAGGTCTTCGCGGTGTACGGCGAAGCCGTGCGCGAGGGCTTTGATCTGGCCATCGAGGAGGCAGGCGGCCAGGTGGCCGGCCGCAAGATCGTCGTCCTGAAGGAGGACAACAAGGAAGACCCGAAGGTCACCCTGCAGCTGGCGCGGCGCTACATCAAGGACGACCAGGTCGACTTCCTCGTCGGGCCGATCGCCTCGCACGTCGTCGCGGCGATCCGCGATGAAGTGCACCGCTCCAAGACCTTCCTGCTGGTGGCCAACGCCGGCAACAACGACGTGACGGGCAAGGACTGCAGCCCGTACATCGTGCGCACCTCGTTCTCCAACTGGCAAGTCAACCACGCGCTCGGCCTGTACGCCGGCGAGTCGGTCGGCAAGTCGGCGATGACGATCGCCTCCAACTACGACGCCGGACGCGAGATGGCCGCCGCGTTCAAGGACGGTCTGACGAAAAGCGGCGGCAAGGTGGCGTACGAGGACTGGACGGCGATGGGCGCCGCCGATTTCGCGCCGACCATCACCAACCTGCGCTCGCGCCTCGGCGAAGTCGACATGACGTGGTCGTTCATCGTGGGCGCGGGCGGGCCGCGCTTCGTCAACCAGGTGACCCAGGCAGGCATCCGCGGACCGAAGCTGAAGCTGGTCGCGCCGATCTGGCTGGGCGACGAACTGTTCTTCCCGGCGATGGGCGACAACGCCATCGGCATGGTGATCGGCGGCCACTACATGTCGGCGCTGAACACGCCGTTGAACAACGCATTTCAGGCGCGCTTCCAGAAGCGCTATGGCAAGGTCGCCCACACGATGCACGTGCAGGGTTACGACACCGCCAAGCTGATGCTCGCCACCGTCGAGGCGATGAAGGGCGACCTGCGCGACAAGGACAAGGTTCGCACGGCGCTCAGCAGCTTGAAGATCGACAGCCCGCGCGGGCCCGTCACCATCGACCCGCGCACCGGCAACGTGATCCAGAACATCTACATCGGCGAAGTGATCAAGAAGCCGGATGGTGCGCTGGCACACAAGATCCTGAAGACCTACGAGAAGGTCACCGACCCGGGCACCGGCTGCAGCCTCTGACGCGACCCACGCCCGCGCGGCACCCATACACCCGCGCGCACCGGAGCACGCCATGCAGATCTTCGCCGAACAGGTCGTCAACGCCCTTCAGATGGGGGCGCTGTTGTTCCTCGTGGCCTCGGGCCTCTCGCTGATCTTCGGGCTGATGCACGTCGTCAACCTGGCACACGGCGTGTTCTACATGGTGGGCGGCTACCTCGCGCTCACGCTGGCTGGCCGGCTGGGGCATTTCTACTGGGCCCTGCTGGTCGTGCCGGTGCTCACCGGGGCGCTGGGCGTGCTCGTCGAACGCACGCTGCTCTCGCGCACCTACGGCCGCGGCATGTACCCGCAGGTGCTGCTGACACTCGGCCTGGTGTTCGCCTGCGACGAACTTGTGCGCATCATCTGGGGCCCGCAGATCCAGACGCTCGCGCCGCCGGTCGAGCTGCAGGGCAGCATCGTCGTGGCGGGCGTCGCCATTCCGCTCTATCGGCTGCTCGTCGTGGCGGTCGGCGTCGTCGTGGTCGCGGCGCTCGTCACGCTGTTCGGGCGCAGCAAGCTCGGCGCGATGGTGCGTGCCAGCGTCGACGACCGTGAGATGGCGTCCGCGCTCGGCATAGACGTGCGCCTCCTGTTCACCGGCGTCTTCGCGGCCGGGTCGGCGCTGGCCGGGCTGGCCGGCGTGTTGTCGCTGCCGCTGTTCAACGCCTTCCCCGGCATGGGCAGCGAGATCCTGATCTCCGCGCTCGTCGTCGTGGTGGTCGGCGGCATGGGCTCGCTGCCGGGCGCGCTGATCGCCAGCCTGATCATCGGTGGGGCGACCGTGGTGGGCCAAGTCTACGCGCCCGCGTTTTCGACTGGCTTCATCTACCTGGTGCTGGTGCTCGTGCTGCTGGTGCGGCCGCAGGGCCTGATGGGGATCGCGCGATGAACCGAGAACGCTGGACCGTCTGCGTGGTGCTGCTGCTGGCCCTGCTGCTGCCGCATGGCCTGCGCGGCACGCAGACCGAATTCGCCATCGAGGTCATGACGACCGCGATGTTCGCGCTGAGCCTGAACATCCTGATCGGGCGCCTGGGGCTCATCAGCTTCGGCCACGGGCTGTTCCTCGGCGTCGGCGCCTACCTTGCCGGCCTCATGCTCCTGCACCTGACGCAGAACCTGTTCCTGTTGCTGGCCGCTGCGCTGGTGGCGGGGGCGCTGGTCTCGCTGGTGGTCGGTGCGCTCGTGCTGCGGCTGGGCGGCGTCGGCTTCGTAATGATTACGATCGCCCTGTGCCAGCTCGCCTACGTGGCCGTGCTGTCGGCCGACCGCTGGACCGGCGGCATCAACGGCATTCCGTCGATCCCGCGCCCCACGCTGTGGCCCGGCGACGTCGCCGAGTGGCTCAGCCTGGACAGCGCGAAGACCTTCTACCACGTCGCGCTGGTCGCGCTGGTGCTGCTGCTGTACGCGTTGCGCCGGCTCGACGCCTCGCCGATGGGCGCCGTGTTCGCCGGCATCCGGCAGAACCCGGCGCGGATGGGCGCGCTCGGCTACCCGGTGCGGCGCTTCCAGCTGATCGGCTTCGTGATGGCCGGATCGGTGGCCGCCGTGGCCGGTGCGCTGCAGGCGGCGCTGTTCAACCTGGTCGAGCCGGCGATCCTGTTCTGGACAGTCTCCGGCGAGGTGATCCTGATGGTCATCCTCGGCGGCGTCGCCAGCCTCTACGGGCCGGCCGTCGGCGCGGCGCTGTTCCTCGCGCTGTTCCACTACCTCGGTCTGCTCACGGATCACTGGCGGCTGGTGCTCGGCGTGGTGTTCATCCTGGTCGTGCTGTTCGCGCCGGCGGGGTTGGTTCCGCTCGTCGGCAACGCCTGGCGCCGGCGACGCGGCGGGACGCCGGCGGCCGCCGCCGGCGATGCGCTGCGGGGGGAGCCGTCATGAGCGCCGCCCTGCTTGCGACCGAGGGTCTGACGCTGGCCTACGGCCGCTTCATTGCAGTGCGCGACGTGAGTCTGCGGCTTCAGCCCGGCCGCCGCTATGGCGTGCTCGGCCCCAACGGCGCCGGCAAGACCAGCCTGCTGAACCTGCTTACCGGCACGCTGCGCGCGACCGCTGGCTCGATCCATTTCCAGGGCGCCGACATCACCGCACTGGGAGCCGACCGGCGCAGCCACCTGGGCATCGGCCGCAGCTTCCAGAAGACCAGCGTGTTCCCCGAGTTCGACGTGCTCGACAACGTGCGCCTGTCTGTGCGCTCGCGCCAGCCGCGCCGCACCTTCGACTTCTGGTCGCCGCGCAGCCGCGACCGCGATGTCGACGAGCGGGCCGAGGCGCATGTCGCGCGCGTCGGCCTGACGGCGAAGTCGCATACGTCGGCTTCGGCGCTGTCGTACGGCGAACTGCGCCAGCTCGAGATCGCCCTGGCGCTCGCCACCGAGCCGCGGCTGCTGCTGCTCGACGAGCCCACCGCGGGCATGAGCGAGGAGGAAACCCATGCCGTCGTCGACATGCTGCGCGCGAGCCTGCCTGCGGAGCTCACCCTGATGATCATCGAGCACGACCTGAAGGTTATCGAAGGGCTCACCGACCACGTGTTCGTGTTCGAGCAGGGCGCCCTGTTCGAGCAGGGCACGCCGGCGGAGATCCGCGCCAGCGACCGCGTCCAGCGCATCTACTTCAAGGGGCGCCAGCTTGCTTGAAGTCCGCGACCTGCGCGCCGCCTACGGCGCCACCCCTGTGCTGCACGGGGTGAGCCTGCACGCCGACGCCACCAGCTTCCTCGGGCTGATCGGCCGCAACGGCGTCGGCAAGTCGACCACGTTGCGCTGCATCGTCGGCCTGATGCAGCCAAGCGGCGGCAGCGTGCTCCTCGACGGGCAGCCGATCGTCGGCGTGCCCACCCACCAGATCGCGCGCCGCGGCGTTGCCTTCGTGCCGGAGAACCGCGGTGTCTTCCCATCGCTCACCGTGATGGAGAGCCTCACGCTCGGCGAGCGGCCGGCTCCTGCCCAAGGTGGCTGGACGCTGGAGCGGGTGCTTCAGGTGTTTCCGCGTCTGGGCGAGCGTCGGCGCAACCGCTGCGATGCCCTGTCGGGCGGAGAGCAGCAGATGCTCGCCATCGCACGGGCGCTGCTCACCAACCCGAGGCTGTTGATCCTGGACGAACCGACCGAAGGGCTCGCTCCACTCATCGTCGAGGAGATCAGCCGTGTGCTGCGCTCGCTGCGCGGCAGCGGGCTCGCGGTCGTCATCGTCGACCAGAACCTGGACACCGTGTTCGACGTCGCCGACGAAGTGGCCGTGATGTCGCGCGGCGCCATCGTCGTACGCGGACCCAGTGACACGCTGCGGCACGACCAGGACATGCTCAACCATCACCTGGGTGTCTGAAGCAGACGCGCTGCCGCCTGCCGCACGTTCCCAGCCCACCAAGGAGTTCGCCGTGAGTTCCCTCCCCGCCAAGGTCATCCAGCTGCACGTCGACAAGGAACGCAGCCTGTTCAAGGTGCCGCGCCAGTCTTTCGTTGACCAGAGTGTGTTCGAGGCCGAGCGTCGCATCATCTTCGACCGCTGCTGGCTCTACGTCGGCCATGCGTCGGAGATCGGCAAGCCCGGCCAGTTCGTCACCCGCACGGTGGCCGGCCGCAACGTGCTGTTCAACCGGGACACGGCGGGTCGCGTCAACGTGTTCATGAACACCTGCCCGCACCGCGGCGCCACCGTCTGCCGCGACCGCGCGGGCACGGCTAAGAACTTCCAGTGCTTCTACCACGGCTGGGTGTTCGGCAGCGACGGCACGCTGAAGGACCAGCCGGGCAAGGAGTCGTACTGCGAGGGCTTCAACGCCGAAGGCGGCGGCAACCTCGTGCTGGCGCCGCGCCACGAGGAATACCGCGGCTTCCACTTCATCGCCTTTGACAAGGACATCGTCGACCTGTCGACTTACCTGGGAAACGCCAAGGAGTACATCGACCTGGTGGTCGACCAGTCGGCTTCGCAGATGACCATCGTCGGCGGCTCGCAGGAATACAGCCTGCGCGCCAACTGGAAGCTGCTCGTCGAGAACAGCATCGACGGCTACCACGCGTCGACCACCCACGCGAGCTACCTCGACTATCTCAAGGGCACCGTCGGCTCGCTGGCGCCGGTGCCGCTGGTCGGCTACGGCCGCGACCTCGGCAACGGTCACGCCGTAATCGAGTACAGCGCTCCGTGGGGGCGTCCGATCGGCCAGTGGATTCCCGCCTGGGGCGAGCAGGGCAAGGCCGACATCCAGAAGATCGTCGACGGGCTGACGCAGCGCTTCGGCGCTGAACGCGCGCAGCGCATCGCGCTGCAGAACCGCAACCTGCTGATCTTCCCGAACCTGGTCATCAACGACATCATGGCAATCACGGTGCGCACGTTCTATCCGCTCGCACCCAATTTCCTGCACGTCAACGCCTGGGCGCTGGCGCCGGAGGAAGAGGGCGATTGGTCGCGCAAGTCGCGGCTGGAGAACTTCCTCGAGTTTCTCGGCCCCGGCGGCTTCGCCACCCCAGACGATGTGGAGGCGCTGCAGCACTGCCAGCGCGGCTACGAGAACGCACGCGAGGCGGGCTGGAACGACATCTCCAAGGGCATGGCCAGGGAGAAGCAGGCGATGGACGACGAGGTGCAGATGCGCGCCTTCTGGACCGAGTGGAACGCGCGGCTGGCCCGTGCGGCCGTTTGAAAGAGGGCACCGTCATGACTGACTTCACCCGCTCCCGCATCGAGGACTTCCTCTACTACGAAGCCTCGCTGCTCGACGACTGGAAGCTCGACGAGTGGCTCGCGTTGTTCACCGACGACGCGCGCTATGAGGTGCCGGCGACCGATCTGCCGCGCGACGCCTCGCCCGAGACCAACCTGTTCTACATCGCCGACGACGCCTACCGGCTCAACGAGCGCGTCAAGCGACTGCACAAGAAGACCGCGCACTCGGAGTTCCCACGCTCGAAGACGCGCCACGTGGTGAGCAACGTGCGCGTGCTCGAGTCCGACGCGACAGGCTGCCGCGTCTCGGTCGCCTTCGTCACCTACCGCACCAAGGACGGCCATACCGACACCTACATCGGCAGCAGCGACTACCGTATCGTCGCCGTGGCCGACGGCTCGCTGCGCATCCGCCACAAGCGCTGCGTGCTCGATCTCGATTCGCTGCGCCCGCACGGGCGCGTCAGCATCCTGCTGTGAGGAGCCCGTCTATGAGCATCCCGTTCCGCTACCGCAAGCTCGGCTACGTCGCGCTCAACGTCACCGACATCGAGCGTTCGACGGCCTTCTACACCGACGTGGTCGGCCTCGACCTGTCCGAACGCGTGCCCGGCGGCCCGGCGTACCTGCGGTGCGGCACCGACCACCACCATGTCGTGCTCTATCCCGCCGGCCAGCCGGGCGTCAAGCGCGTGGCGTTCGAACTCGAGAGTCGCGCCGAGCTCGAGCACGCCCGCAAGCATCTGGCCAGCCTCGGTCTCGCGGTGCACGACGTCGGCGCCGAAGAGCGCGCGCTGCTCAAGCAGGGCGACGGGCTGCGCTTCGTCGAGCCCCACTCTGGCCTGACGATCGAGCTGTACACGCGCGTGCTGCAGATGGCCATTCCGTTCGGGCAGCGGCTGACGAAGATCGTGCGTCTCGGCCACGTGGTGCTGTCGGTCGAGCGCTTCGACGAGATGGCGGCCTACCTGACCGCCAACCTCGGCTTCGCGATCTCGGACTTCGTGGAAGGCCGCTTCGCCTTCATGCGCTGCCAGCCCAACCCGCTGCACCACTCGTTCGCCATCGGAAAGTCGGCCGGCGGCAACCATCTGAACCACATCAACTTCATGGTCAGCGACATCGACGACATCGGCGTCGCGATGAACCGGCTGAACAAGGCCGAGATACCGATCGTGTTCGGCCCGGGCCGCCACAAGCCGTCGGGCAGCATCTTCCTGTACTTCCTCGATCCGGACGGCATGACCTTGGAGTTCAGCTTCGGCATGGAAGAGTTCCCGGAAAAGGGCGCCCGCGAGGCGCGCATGCTCGAGGCGCACCCGTCGGCACTCGACACCTGGGGCAGCGTGCCGAAGCCGGCGTTCGGCAAGGTCGGCAAGATCGAGGAGGCGACGGTATGAATGCCGCCTTGAATGGCGAGCCGGCGCCCTGGGCCACGCGCGCGAAGCCGCACGAAGGCCGCGTGGCGGTGGTGACCGGCGCGGCGCGCGGCATCGGCCTGGAGATCGCCCTGCGCCTGGCGCGCGACGGCGCCCGCATGGCGCTGGCCGACGCCGACACCGCCGGCCTGGCCGACGCCGCCGCGCAGGTGAGCAAGATCACCGGCGGCGAGGTCGTCGCCGAGGCCGGCGACCTGGCGCTCGAGAGCACCGCCGATGCGCTCGTCGCGGCCACGCTGAAAGCGTTCGGGCGACTCGACATCCTGGTCAACAACGCCGGCGGCGGCGTCATCCTGCCCTTCCTCGAGCACACGCCCGAGACGCTCAAGCGCACCATCGACCGCAACCTGTGGACGGTGTTGTGGTGCTGCCGCGCCGCGCTGCCGGTGATGAAGCGCCAGCGCTACGGGCGCGTCGTCACGCTCGGCGCCGACTCGGTGATGAGCGGCCTGTGGGACCACGCCGCCTACAACGCCGCGAAGGGCGGCGCGCACGGCCTGACCACAGGGCTGGCGCGCGAGTTCGCGCGCGACGGCATCACCGTCAACACGGTGGCGCCGTGCGCGGTGAGCACGCCGCAACTCGTCGAGCTGAACGTCAAGGACCCGGCGCTGGTCGACCGCTTCGTCAGCATCATTCCGATGGGC
This sequence comes from Comamonadaceae bacterium ALPHA2B, assembly GCA_005503065.1. Lineage (GTDB taxonomy): Bacteria > Pseudomonadota > Gammaproteobacteria > Burkholderiales > Burkholderiaceae_C > Xenophilus. The sequence goes on along the minus strand of SCOE01000009.1, from coordinate 148,095 downwards.
CGCGCCGCTGAGATGGCCGAGGTGGCCTCGATGGTGAGCTACGTCGCCTCCGAGCAGGCCTCGTTCGTCACCGGGCAGGTCATCAGCGTCAACGGCGGCAGCACGATGCCGTGAGCGAGGCTGCCGACACCTCCGCAGCCGCGGTCAGCGACTGGCCGCGCATCGCGCTGCTGCTGCTGTGCGGCGTCTTCGCCGCGACACAGGTCGGCAAGCTGCCGCCGGCGATCCCCGCACTGCGTGAGACTTTCGGCGCGAGCCTCGTGCAGCTGGGCTGGATCAGCTCGGTGTTCAACCTGACCGCCGCCCTGGTCGGCATCGCCGCCGGCCTGCTGGCGGACCGCATCGGTCGCCGGCGAGCGCTGGGCTTCGGCCTGCTGGCGCTGTCGGCCGGCTCGCTGCTCGGCGCCGCGAGCGGTGGACTTGCGGCCTTGTTCGTGGCCCGGATCGTCGAAGGCTTCGGCTTCGTGGCAGTCGTCGTGGCAGTTCCGGCGCTGCTGCGCGAGGTGGCGGCGCCGCAACGCCTGCCGCTCACGCTCGGTCTGTGGAGCAGCTACATGGCGCTCGGCATGACGTGCATGCTGCTAGCGGCGCCGCTGTGGCTGCCGAGCGTCGGCTGGCGCGGCGGGTGGTGGTTCGGCGCGGCCGGCGGCGCCGTGCTCTGGATGGCTTCGCGCGCGGCGATGCCCGCGCCGGCCGTGCCGCCCGCGGCGGCGCCGCAGATGCTTGGGGGGTTGCGCGAGCCAGCGCCGTGGCTGCTGGGCGCGTGTTTCGGCGTCTACACGCTGCAGTGGATGGCCATGATGGTGTGGCTGCCGACCTTCCTGCACGACGACCTCGGCTTCGGCGTGGCCGGTGCGAGCGCCGCGGTGGCTGCGGTGATCCTCGTCAACGCGCCAGGCAACTGGCTGGGTGGCTGGCTGTCGTCGCGTGGCGTCGCCCCGTTCCTGCTGGTGCTGGGGCCGGCCCTGCTAATGGGCGCGACCGGCGCGCTCGCCTTCGCCGGCGGCCTCGCGGCCGGTCCGCGGCTGGCCTCGTGCATCGCGTTCTCGTTCGTCGGAGGCGTGCTGCCGGCGTCGATATACGCTTGCCTGCCGGCCGTGGCGGCGCGGCGGAGCAACTTCGGTTCGGTCAACGGCCTGGTGGTACAGGCTTCCAACCTCGGCGCCCTCGCCGGGCCGCCGTTGGCCGCGGCGATGGTCGGCGTGGAGGGCTGGCGCGGCGTGGGGCTCGGCTACGTGGCCACCGCGGCCCTGTCCTCGGCGGCCATTCTTCTGGCCGCCCGCGTACCCGAGCTGCGTGGTCGGCGATTGTCTAGGCTGAGCGATGGCAGAGCGTAGAAGCAAGGCGCCGGCCGACCCGGCCGTGCGCAGCACGCAGGTCGAGCGCAGCGAGCGCATGCGCCGGCGCATCCTCGAGGCCGCGTTCGAGGTGTTGCGCGACCGCGGTTGCGCCGGCTTCACCACCGTCGAGGTGGCGCGGCGTGCCGGCGTGTCGCGCGGCGCGCAGGTGCACCACTTCCCAAGCAAGAACGAACTTGTCACGGCGGCGATGGAGCATGTGTTCTCCGTCGCGCTCGGCGACGGCTTGGCGCTGGCCGCCTCCGCGCAGAGTTCCGGCCGCCCGCTCGAGACCCTGCTGCGCGACGCACAGGCGTTCTACTTCAGCGAATACTTCTACGTGGGTCTGGACATGCTCATTGCCGGCGGCAAGGATCCGACGCTCGCGGAAGCGGGCAAGCGCGTCGTGCGCGACTACCGACGACCGGTGGAGCGCGCCTGGCTCGGGGTACTGCGGGAGTTGGGTCTGCCGCCGGAGCCGTCGGAGGATCTGCTGCTGCTCACTGTGAGCTTGGTACGCGGATTCGGCATCCGCAACCTTTGGGCGCCCGAGCCGGAACGCGTGGCCCGGCTGCTGGGGCTTTGGCAGCGCATGCTGTCCGACTACGTGCAGGCCTATCGCTCGAGCGTGCCCGGGAATGCGGGGGTGATCCATGAGCGCTAGCACGATCATCGACGTCCACACCCACGTCGTGCCGGAGGAGTTCCCGCCGTACATTGGGCACCGGCTCGGGGCGCGCTGGCCGTCGATGGCGCCGGCGCACGCCTGCCATCAGCACGTCATGCTCAACGGCCGGGTCTACCGGACCGTGTCGCACCAGTGCTGGGACTGTGCGGTGCGGTTGGCCGACATGGAGGCGATGCAGGTCGGCCGGCAGGTGCTCTCGCCGATGCCGGAACTGCTGTCGTACTGGCTCGACGGCGACGACGCCCAGGTGCTGGCGCGCTACCTCAACGAGCAGATCGCCGCGATGGTGCAGCGCGCGCCCGAACGTTTCAGCGGCCTCGGCACGGTGCCGCTGCAGGACGTGGACCGCGCGATCGCGGAATTGGACCACGCCGTGCACGGGCTCGGCCTGGCCGGCGTGGAGATCGGCAGCAACATCGACGGCGTCGCGCTCGGGGATGCGCGTCTGCTGCCGTTCTTCCAGGCTGCCGAACGCTGGGGAGTTGCGGTGTTCGTGCATGCGCTGCGGCCGGCTGGCATGGAACGCCTCGTGGGTCCGCCGATCCTGGAGCAGGTGCTGGCTTTCCCCGGCGAGGTGGGGCTCGCCGCCGCGTCGCTGCTGACGGGCGGCACGCTGCAGGCGTGCCCACGGCTGCGCATCGCCTTCAGCCACGGCGGCGGCACACTGGCCATGCTGTTGCCGCGCCTGCAGTTCGGCTGGGAGACCTTCCCCGCGCTGCGCGAGCGGATGGCGGTGCCGCCGGTCGAAGCGGCGCGCTTCATCTACGTCGACGATCTGGTCTACGACGCCACGGCGATCGAACACTTGGTGCGAACGTTCGGTGCTACGCAGGTGATGGTGGGCAGCGACTATCCGTTCGCGATCATGGACCGTCACCCCGCCGAACGGCTGGGCGCCTTGCCGTTCGACGGACCAACACGCCGGCGCTTGTCGCAGGAGAACGCCGAGCACTGGCTCGGACTCCGCGCGGCGAGGACTGAGGGTTAATGCGCAGGAGTTTTTTCCTATAAAAAGCCAAAATCACGAGACTTTTCTGAATCAGCATGCGAGCCTCTCCTCCCAATCCACAGACCGCGCGTCGCAAGTCATCTGCGCGGCCGACCATCGGCATCGTGATCGGTGATCCCTGCGGCGTCGGTCCGGAGGTCGTTGCCAAGGCCTGGGCGCAAGGAGACCTGCACGCATGCTGCCGGCCCTTGCTGATCGGCAGCGCACATGCGATGCGCACGGCCGTGGCGCAGAGCGGCTTGGGCCTGAAGGTGCGCGGCATCGATGCGCCCGAGCGCCTGACCGGCCGCCGTGACGTCATCGAGATCCTGGACTCGGGCGCGCTCGACCCCGCCGACATCACGCCCGGCGCGGACAGCGCCGCCTGCGGACGGGCCAGCGCAACGTGGCTTGACGAGGCCGATGCACTGGCGCGTTCGGGGCGCCTGCAGGCCACCGTGATGGCGCCCATCAGTTCGGTGGCGATGAAGAGCGCCGGCGTGCTCGACCGCGTCGTGCAGATCAAGCCCGGCCGCAGCTACCTGCTGCTCGCCTCCGGTGCGCTGCGCATCGCGCACCTCACCGATCACGTGCCGCTGCGAGAGGTGTCGCAGCTCATCACCGCGCGCCTGATTGCCTCGTCGCTGCGCCAGCTCGACGCCGCGCTAAGGCAGTGGGGCATCGCGGCCCCGCGGATCGGCGTTGCCGGCTTCAACCCGCACGCGGCAGGTCCCGAGGACGAGGAGCAGATCGCCCCCGGGGTGAAGCGCGCGCGGGCCAGCGGCGTCGATGCCACCGGGCCGATCAGCCCCGACACGGTCTTCCGGCAGTGCGTCGAAGGTCGCTTCGACCTCGTGCTCGCGATGTACCACGATCAGGGGCACATCGCGATCAAGACGGCCGCGTTCGCCGGCAACGTGGCCATCGTCGTCGGCCCGCCGTATCCGCACGTCACGGTGGCGCATGGCACCGCCTACGACATCGTCGGCCGCGGCATCGCCGACCACACCATGATCCGCAACGCCATCCTCACCGCCGGCTCGCTGGCCGAAGGACGGGCCTTTCCGCAGCTGCATTGACGCCCGCGAGGGCATTGGGATATCGCGTGACTGACGCTTCGGAGTTCACTTTCATCGCCCGAACCGACGAGGTCGAGGCCGGCTACGCCCTTCAGGTTGCCGTCGACGGACGCGAGCCGGTCGCCGTGGTGCGGCTGGACGACGGCTTCTATGTCATGGACGACACCTGCACGCACGGTGCGGCGTCGATGTCCGAAGGCGAGGTCATCGGCTGCGAGATCGAGTGTCCCTTTCACAGCGGCCGCTTCGACGTGCGCACCGGCGCGGTCACGGCGTTCCCGTGCACCAAGGCGTTAAAGGTTTATCCGGTTAAGGTCGAAGGCGATCAGGTCTTCGCTGCGCTCGGCGCAGGCACCTGCGCGGACGATGCGACCACCGGCTGATCGGGGCATGCAGCCATGATCCTGGGTGAACTGTCGGACGAAGCCTTGCATTTCCGTGTGCAGCAACTGCTCGCCGCTTACGTCGAGATCATCGACGACGACCGCCTGGAGCAGTGGCCCGATCTCTTCGTCGAGCGCGCCGTCTACCGCGTCGTGCCGCGCGAGAACGCCGACCGCGGCCTGCCGGCGGCGGCGATCGACTGCGACAGTCGGGGCATGCTCGTCGACCGCGTGGTGTCGCTGCGCCAGGCCCACATCTACGGACTGCACTACCACCGCCACCTGCTGAGCAACCTGCGCATCACCGCGCGCGACGGCGACGAGGTGCGCGCGCAGTGCAACTACGCTGTGCTGCAGACGCGCAGCAACGGCGAGACCTCGATCTACAGCGCCGGCAAGTACGTGGATCGCATCGTCGCCGAGCAGGGCGTGCTCCGCTTTGCCGAGAAGCACGTCATCTTTGACACCTATCGCATCGACAGCCTGATGGTTCGTCCCCTGTAGCCCAAGGACCGACGTCATGATGCACGAAGCCTCCGCCCGCCCATCTGCAGCAGCCCCGGCCCGCGAGGCCGAAACGGGCTTTCGCGTGCCGTACCGCGTGTTTACCGACCCCGAGGTCTATCGCCTCGAGCAGGAACGCATCTTCCGCGGGCCGCACTGGTCGTTCGTCGCGCTCGAGGCCGAGATCCCCAGGTCAGGCGACTACAAGACGACGCGCATCGGCGACACGCCGGTGATCGTGATGCGCGCGGCGGACGGCGCGGTGCACGTCACGGTCAACCGCTGCGCGCACCGCGGCGCACTTGTGGTGCGTGACCTGCGCGGCAACCGCAGCTCGCTCGAATGCGTTTACCACCAGTGGTGTTACGCGCCCGACGGCAAGCTGGTGGGCGTGCCCTTTCGCAAGGGCATTAAGGGCCAGGGCGGCATGCCGGCGGACTTCGACATGAACCGCCACGGCCTGCAGCGGCTGCGCGCCGAACGCCTGCACGGCGTTGTGTTCGCGACCTTCGATGCCGAAGCACCGGCGCTGGCCGACTACCTCGGTCCGATGGTCGTCGCGCAGATGGCACGGATCTTCCGCCGCCCGCTGCGCGTGCTGGGCGACCTGCGCCAGTACGTCCACGGCAACTGGAAGCTGTACGCCGAGAACACGCGCGACCCGTACCACGCCAGCCTGCTGCACCTGTTCCACACCACCTTCGGCACCTACCGCTCGTCGCAGAAGGGCGGCGTGACGCTCGACGCCGATCACCGCCACTCGCTCCTGCAGGCGAGTTCCGACAGCAACGACGCGCAGAAGGACCAGGAGATCTACAAGTACATGCGCAGCTTCAACGCGCAGTTCCGTTTGCAGGACCCTTCGCTGCTTGCGGGTCGGCGCGAGTTCGACGACGGCGTGACGCTGGTCATCCTGTCGGTGTTCCCGAACCTGATCGTGCAGCAGATCGCCAACACGCTGGCGGTGCGCCAGATCGTGACGCATGGACCGGGCGCTTTCGAGCTGGTGTGGACCTCGTTCGGCTACGCCGACGACGATGCGGACATGCAGCGAATCCGCCTCAAGCAGGGCAACCTCATCGGGCCCGCCGGGCTGATCTCGATGGAGGACGGCGAGGCGGTGGAGATCGTTCAGCGCGCCGTCGCCAGCGACGACCGCCAGCAATCCTTCATCGCGATGGGCGGAGGCCGCGGCGGCGACGCCGACCACCTCGTCACCGAGTCTTCGATCGTCGGGTTCTGGGAGTACTACCGCAAGGTCGTTGGCTTCGAATCCGTCAAGGCCAATTGACGGCCGCTTCAACCGCTTTTCAAAGGAACCTGCCATGGACGCTGCTCCGAAAACCATGCTCGACGACGTCGTCCGCCACGAGGACGGCGTGCGCGCCGTAGACAGGCGCATCTTTGTCGACCCCGAATTGTTTGAGCTCGAGCAGAAGCGGGTCTGGGAGAAAGTGTGGGTCTACGTCGCCCACGAAAGCCAGCTGCCCAAGCCCAAGGATTACGTGACGAGTTGGATCGGCCGCACGCCGGTGGTGGTGAACCGGGACAAGACCGGCGCGCTGAACGCGTTCGTGAACATCTGCTCGCATCGAGGCGCTACGCTGTGCCGCAATGCCAAGGGCAGTGCGAGCAACTTCGTCTGCAGCTTCCACGGCTGGGCGTTTGACGCGAAGGGTAACTTGCTGGCGCCAATGAATGAGGACGGTGCCGGGTATCCGCAAGGCTTCGACAAGAGCAAGCACGGCCTGACCAAGGTGCGGCTCGAAAGCTACCGCGGCTTCCTCTTCGCCACGCTCAACCGCGACGCCGAGCCGCTGATCGACTATCTCGCCGACAGCAAGACCTTCATCGACATCGTGGTCGAGCAGTCGCCCAAGGGCATCGAGGTGCTCAAGGGCCGCTCGGTCTACACCTACCGCGGCAACTGGAAGCTGCAGGCCGAGAACGGCGTCGACGGCTACCACGTCGACTCAGTGCACGCCAACTACGTGCAGATGATCAAGAACCGCGCCGCGATCAATGCCGCCGGGCAGGCGCTGAAGGTGATGGCGGTGGGCGACTTCAACCGCTTCCGCGGCGGCTACTACGACCTGGGCAACGGCCACACCATGCTGTGGTCCAGCGTCACCAATCCGCAGGACCGCCCGATCTGGTCGCGGCGCGAGGAACTCGCGGCCTCGATGGGCAAGGAGAAGGCCGACTGGGCTGTCAACCGCTCGCGTAACCTGCTCGTCTACCCGAACATGTTCCTGATGGACCAGATGGGCACGCAGATTCGCATGTTCCGACCACTTTCAGTCGACCGCACCGAGGTCACGATCTACTGCTTCGCGCCGGTGGGCGAGGCGCCCGAGTTGCGCGCCAAGCGCATCCGCCAGTACGAGGATTTCTTCAACGCCTCGGGCATGGCCACGCCCGACGACCTGACCGAGTTCAACGAGAGCCAGGTGGGCTGCAGCCAGTACAGCGTGGTGCGCTGGAGCGACATGTCGCGCGGCCAAGCGCACGAGGTCGCCGGCCAGGACGACCTCGCGCAGGAACTCGGCATCCAACCGGGTAGCAGCGGCCACAAGGCGTCCGATGAAGGCATCTTCCTCGCCCAGCATGCACGTTGGGCCCAACTGATGGCCCCCGTCGATCAGGAGGGCGGGCAATGACAGGCATCGGCACGACGACGCAATCGGTGACGGAGCTGCTGTACCGCGAGGCTTTGTACGTCGACGAGAAGCGCTGGGACGACTGGCTCGCGTTGTTCGACCGGCAGGCCGAGTATTGGATCCCTTCGTGGGATTCCGACAACGAGCTGACCACCGACCCGCAGACCGAGATATCGCTCATCTACTACGGCGACCGTACGGGCCTCGAGGACCGCGTGTTCCGGTTGCGCACTGGGCGGTCGGCGGCATCGAATCCGATGCCGCGCACCTGCCACGTCGTCTCGAACATTCTGGCGACGCCGGCGGCCGACGGGACCTGCAGCGTCAGCGCGAGCTTCGTCGCCCACCTCTTCAGGCGCAACGCGGAACAGCACTTCTTCGGCCGCTACGACTACCTACTCGTCCCGGCCGAAGGTGGCGGATGGCGCATCCGCAAGAAGAAGATCGTGGTTTTGAACGACCTGATCGACACGGTGCTGGACATCTACAGCGTGTAAGCGGCGGCGGCGAAGGCGTCGTCGGGCGGGCGGGCACCAAGCGTGTGGGCGCCGGAGCGGCTGTCCCCAGCGGCCTTGCGGGATTCCGACGGAGATTGCCATTGCCCAACGCCGACCAGCTCCCGGCGTCGAGGCAGAAGCGTCCGAGCTTTATATCCCCCGGATGTCCGATCGAATAACGAGGAAACCATATGTCCACCACCACGTCCATACCGGATTTGATCGATCAGTCGCGCCTTAGTCCGCTGCAATGGAGGATTTTCGGACTCTGTTTCCTGGTCGCCCTTTGCGATGGCTTCGACACACAGGCCATGGCCTTCACTGGGCCGGCTATCCTGCAGGCCTTCAATCTGAAGGCTGCCGCACTTGCGCCGATATTGACGGCGGGCATCGTCGGCATGGTTCTGGGTGCGATGGTATTCGGTCTGCTGGCAGACAAGTTCGGACGGAGGCCGATGGTGGCCTGGGCAGTCGGCGTCTTTGCCGGAGCTACCCTTGCAACGGCGTGGGCAACCAGCACCGATCAAATCCTGGCACTGCGTTTCATCGCCGGACTCGGCATGGGCGGCGCGACGCCGATCGTGCTGGCGCTTACCGCGGAATACTGCCCAGCGAATCGCCGCAGCACGATGATGACAAGCGTCATTTTGGGTTTGCCGGCCGGTGCCATTCTCGGGGGGCTCCTTGCTTCTAGAATACTGCCGCACACTGGGTGGCAGGGAATTTTCATAGTGGGCGGCCTGGTGCCTTTGGTCTTGCTCGCTGTGATCCTCGCGTCTCTACCGGAATCGCTGCGTTTTATCGCACGATCGAAGTCCGAAGACGCGAACAGAAGGATCGAGCACATCGTGCGTCAGATCGCACCGAGCATGCCGGCCGGCGGCATCTACCATGTACCCGAAGCGGAGGCCCCCGCTCGCGTCGCCTCACTCTTCTCCCGCCGCCTGGGGCGCAACACCGCCGCGATCTGGTTGATCTACATGTTCAACTGGGTCGCATGGTTCATGTTCCTGTCGTGGTTTCCGACCGTGCTGAAGGCAACCGGATTCGCTCCCGAGTCCGCACCGCTGGGAACCGTCGTTGTCAACACTATGTTCGTGATCTTCGCGATTCCGCTTGCGACCATCCTGCCAAAGGTCAACATCAGGATGTTGCTCCTCGCCATGTTCTTGCTCGGCATGGCGATGTGTTTCGCGCTTGCCCACAGCGGCACCAACTGGACGCTGGTTCTGGCGCTGGGAGCAGGTGCCGCAATAGGAATTGGTGGACAGCAACTAGTGCTCAACTATGTTGTGGCGGAGGTCTATCCAACGGCGCTACGCGCCACAGCGACGGGGTGGGCGATCGGGCTTGGCCGCGTTGGCGCGATTCTGGGCTCGGCGAGCGGTGGCTGGTTTCTCGAAAAGGGCGGCCCGTCTGGATTCTATCTTGCGCTGATCGCTCCACTGGCGCTCGCGGCTCTCGGCCTGGTAATCCTCAGGATCGGTAGAGAACGCACCGAGGCCGCTGCGGAGTACCAGCAATGATAAAGGCATCAAACCGCACCCACGACGGCTCCGGCAAGCGCCTGTCCGCGCCTGCGCGCACGTCCGAACCGGCGCGCAGGCGTTTCGAGGGCAGGACCGCGGTGGTCACTGGCGCCGCTCAGGGTATCGGCCGCGAGACCGCGCTCGCGCTCGCACGAGAAGGCGCCTACGTGGTACTCGCGGACCGCTCGAAGATTGCGCACGAAGTAGCCGACGAGGCGCGCGCCGCTGGCGGAAACGCCACCGTGCTGATCGCCGATGTCGAACAGTACGCTGCCTGCCGCCGCATGATGAACCGCGCCGCGAAACTGAACGGACGCATCGATGTGCTAGTCAACAACGTCGGCGGCACGATCAGGGTCCAGCCCTTCGAGCACTATACCGAGGCGCAGATCGTTGCTGAGATCAATCGCTCGCTGTACCCGACGCTTTGGTGCTGCCATGCGGTGCTGCCGCACATGCTGCGCCAGGGCGGCGGTGCAATCGTCAACGTCTCGTCCACTGCCACGCGTGGCGTCCACCGGGTGCCGTACTCGGCGGCCAAGGGTGGCGTGAACGCGCTGACCACCTGCCTGGCCTTCGAGTACGCGCAGTGCGGCATCCGCGTCAACGCGGTGGCGCCGGGGGGCACCGATGTCGGCCCGCGCCGAATCCCGCGCAACACCGAAAAGATGAACGACGAGCAACAGGCTTGGTACCAAGCCATCGTCGACCAGACCATATCCTCGACCTTCCTCAAGCGCTACGGGACGCCCGACGAGCAGGCGGCAGCCATCCTGTTCCTTGCATCTGCCGAAGCAGCCTACATCACAGGGATCACGCTGCCCGTGGCGGGCGGCGACACCGGCTGAGACAGTCGACCGGATTCAGGCGTTTGCGCCTTCAACAGCTGCGGCGACCAGCGACGCCAGATAAAGCGGCGACGCGCAGGTTGAGACGGGCACGTAGCGTTTCTGCATCGCCGCTGACGTCGCGTAGGCGGTCAGCGTCATGGTTGAGGGGTGAAGGACGACCGGCGTCTCGCCGGGAGTCTGCTCCGCCTCGATGACCACTTTAATGCATTGTTCCGCATACCTGCTCCAGTCCGGTACGAGGCAAGGAATGATGTTGGATTGAGTCGACCAAGCTTCAAGAAGCGCGGTCAGACGCTGCAGGTCAGCGCTTGCCACCAGCCAACGAACCAAACTGGCCAAATGACTCGGCATATGAATCATGACCTCATCCAGTTGTCGGAGGTCGAGGCTCATACAGGCGATCGGTGAACGCGACATGGGTTTGTCAGTTCCCGTCGGCGCTGCGGTCGATCGACGCTTTGCTACGCGGGCATGAGCATAGACCATGCTGGCAGCAGCCAATCCGTATCAGTCGCTTATTGCTTCCGCCCGCTGCAGCTGCCGGCCGGTTTCCCGCAGCCGAATAGTCTACCTGATCGCCGATTCACGCGGACTGTGATGGACACGTCCGCGACGCGGGTCGACCAGATTGACTGATGCAATGGAATGCGGTTACTACATTTATGGAACATGACTACTACACCTCACGGGAGCACACCTGCACCGGGTCACCACAGTCGTCACCTCGACGTGACGGTTGGCAAGGTCGAGACCGCGGGGAGGCCGCCGCAGCGCTTTGCACTGGCGCCTCTGGGCGCTGCACAGCCGGCGCAGGCCGTCAGAGCTGCGCTGCTCGCTCGGGGCTGGCAACCGGGTCGCCCGGTCACTGCCATCAGCGACGGCGAGCCTGCACTGCCCAACCTCGTGTGCACTGCGACGGGAGGGCAGGTGCGCCACATCCTCGACTGGTGGCACATCTCGATGCGTGTGCGTCACATCGAGCAGGCGCTGGCCGGCATCTATGCCCTGCGGCCGAAGCACCAAGCCGGCCTCGACTACATCAGGGTCGACGTCGAACGACTTCGCGACCTTGTCTGGAACGGCTACGCCTCCGATGCAGGTCGGGCACTGCGGGCGCTGAGCCACCTTGCACAAGAGGCGATCTACCTGAACGGAGACCAATTCGGCCCGGCGGTGGGAAAGTTTCTGCTTCACTGCCAGGGGTTGCGCGCCTACCTGTCCAACAACGAAGGTGCTCTCATGGAATATGGCGACCGCTACAGATCGGGGCGACCAATTTCAACCTCGCGCGCCGAGGCGTCCGTCGATGAAATCGCCAATGTCAGGATGGCCATCCGTCTCACGCACGATGCGCGAGCTGGAGCGCTCGCTGGGCGTGGCGCTGTTCGACCGCAGTACGCGCCAGATGCGTCTGACCTGGGCCGGCCAAGTGCTGCTGGGCGAAGCCCGCCGCGTGCTGGCTACGGTAGACCACGCCGTCCAGGCCGCCAATGGCGCCGCGCAGGGCTACCAGGGCTTCCTGCGTATCGCCATATGCGACAGCCCGGCCCAGCCGCGCATCGCCTCGCTGCTGGCGCGCAGCCGTGAGGAAGAGCCAGAACTGGGTATCCGCATCTTCGAGCTGCCGTTCTCGCAGCAACTCAAGGGCCTGCACACCGACCTGCTGGACATCGGCTTTGCGTTGCCGGCACCCCGCTGCGCTGCGAGCCATTGCATCCGCCCACTGGTCTGGTGCGCTGGCTCAGCATGTTCGACGTCCGCCAGCAAGTTGAAAGCACGGGAGAAATCCAGGAAGCGTTGCTGAAGCAGATGGCGATCGTCGAAAGGCGAAGCCAATGGTTGCTACACGAAATGCTGCATCGCGGATTGGGCGTCGCTCTGCTGCCGGAGTTGCTGCGATGGGAGCCCGCGGACCGCGACGCGGGTCGATCAGATTGACTGACGCAATGGAATGCGGTTACTACATTTATGGAACATGACTACTACACCGCACGGCAGTAAAAGCCTGAGCAAGCCAAACGAGCGGTTGGTAGGGTTATAGTCTGGCGTGCCAATTGGGATACGAGGACGATCACAATGTCAATTCCTTCCGGCGGCTCGACGCCGAGCGTGCGAAGCCTCAGGGGTCGGGCGGCCATCGTCGGGGCTGGCCGGTCTGCCGTCGGCCGCGTGCCGGGCCGCAGCGTCCTGGCCCTGGCAAGCGATGCGGCGAAGGCCGCGCTCGCGGACGCGGGCATCGAGCGAGGCGCGATCGACGGCGTGCTGACGAGCGCCGCTTTCGCCGCGACGTTTCACCGCTTCAGCGTCGCGTTCAGCGAGTACTTCGGCATCACGCCCACGTTTTCGAACACCTTGCAGGTGTCCGGCGCCACTGCGGCCACGATGTTCAACATCGCCGCCGCCGCCGTCAGCGGCGGCCTTGCGAACAACGTGCTCGTGCTGGGTGCCGACAGCCTGCTGACCGGCCTGTCTCCCGACCTGGCGCTGCGCTCGATGACCGAGAGCCGTGACCAGCAATACGAGATGCCGTTCGGCATTCCCGTTGCGAATACCTTCGCGATGACGGCACATCGCCACATGAAGGAGTTTGGGACCACCTCCGAGCAGTTCGCCCAAGTCGCCGTCATTCATCGCGAGCATGCGATGCGCACGCCGGGCGCGCAGATGACGGAGCCGATCACCGTCGACGACGTGCTGGGCTCCGGCTGGGTGACGACGCCGTACCACAAGCTCGACTGTTCGCTCATCTCCGACGGGGCTGCGGCCTTCGTCGTCACGTCCGGCGACCGGGTCGGCGACTTCGCGGGCAAGCCCGTCTACATCCTCGGCGGCGGGGAGTGCTACACCCACGAGCACATCTTCCTGATGCCTTCGCTCACCACCACCGGCGCGGTGCAGTCGAGCGCGAAGGCCTATGCAATGGCAGGCGTCGGCCCGCGCGACATCGACGTGGCCGGTGTCTACGACTGCTTCACCGGCACGGTGATCATGATGCTCGAGGACCTGGGCTTCTGCCCGAAGGGGGAGGGCGGCCGCTTCGTGGCCGATCGGCAGATCACCTACGGCGGTAGCGTCCCGATCAACACCCATGGAGGCCTGCTCTCCTTCGCGCACCCAGGCATGCCCGGGTCGCTGCTGCACTTCCTCGAGGTGGTGGAGCAGCTGCGCGGCTGCTGCGGCGACCGGCAGGTCCAAGGCGCAGAGGTCGGGCTGGTGCACAGCCTGGGTGCGGGTTTTGCGACACAGGCCACCACGATTCTCGGCACGGAGGCCGCACTGTGAGACGCATCGATCCGAGTGAAGCCCACGCGAAGCCCCTGCCGACGCCGGACGCGGATTCGCAGGCCTACTGGGACGGCCTGCAGCAGGGCCGGCTGCTGTTGCAGCACTGTGGCGCCTGCGGCCATGTGCAGTTCTGCCAGCAGGCGATCTGCCGGCGCTGCGCGGGGACCGAACTTCTGCACAGGCCTTCAAGCGGGCGCGGCACCGTGCACTCCTTCAGCGTCGTGCACCGGGCGCCTGGGCCTGCCTTCAAGCAGGACACACCCTATGCCGTGCTGCTCGTCGAACTGGAGGAGGGGCCGCGCATGATTAGCTCGCTCGTCGATGCCGACCCGATGTCCGTCGACTTCGGCATGGCGGTCGAACTGGTCTGTGAAGAGGTCAACAGCCGGATCACCCTGCCGCGCTTTCGGCCGGCGACGAGCGCCAAGGCGTTGCCCACGCGCGGCTGAGAGCCGCTGCGTCCGCGGCGTGAGGCGCGCACCCCCCTGCGCCTCGTGACGCGCGTCGAGTGTCGCCACAAAAAGAGCGCGGCTCGAGAAGTCCCGAGCCGCGCAATAGGCTTCCCGGTCGCTTGACCGGCAGCCTAGGAGATACCGTCTAGAACGAATGGCGCACGCCGGCGGCGAGCCCGTAGACCTTGTCGTTCGCGATGGTGACGCCGGAATTCCAGATCGGCAGCACCGCGATGTCCTTGTTGTTCACGTGACCGAGCATGGCGAACAGCGACGTCCGGCGAGAAAGGAGGTAGTCGGCGTTCAGCACCACCTGCTTGGACGAATTCGACGAGGCGGAATCCTTGAGGTTCCAGTACTGCGCGGCGACGATCAGCTGCTGCGTTGCCTTGAAACTCGCGCCGACGGTCCAGAACTTCGAAACCCGGAAGCCGACGACGCCCTCGTCGTCGTTCACATCGTCCAAGCCGACGTGCAGCTTGAACGATCCGAAGTTGTAGGAGCCCGACAGGATCATCCACTTCACCGCGTCGCCGGCGAGGTTCTCGTCATGGTGGTAGCTGAGCGAGATCGCCAACGGACCGTCGCTGTAGCCGACATTGCCGCCGTAGTTGCGCCCGGTCACCTCTTCCCCGAGCGAAATGTGCGCGAAGAAGTCGATCGGGCCGAACTTGGGGCTGTCGTAGCGGATCTGGTTGCTGTTCCAGAAGTCGTTGCTGATGCCCTGCGCGGCGAGGTTCGTCGCCATGCCGTGTTGATGCCAGACTGCAGCGCACTCAAGGTGGCGGCCTGCTTGATCACCGCGGCGGTGTAGTTGCGCCCCAGCGTCACCTCGCCGAGGCTGCTTTTTAGGCCGACGTATGCGTTGCGGCGCCAGAAGGCGGGCGTTGTTGCCGCGGCGAACCCCGCCGCTGCATTGCACGCGCCGGAAGCCGCGCCACCGGGCACGTTACCGTTCTTCGCGTCCGATCAGCCCTTAGAGCGTGACGCTCGATTGGGCGTGTGCGGCGACCGCTGCCGATGCCGCCAGACCGCCGAGGAGCAAGTTTCGAGGGCTCACTGGATTGCCTCCGTGTTCAGTTGGATGTGGAAAGTTGCAAGCGACAGCGCAGCGCGTTTCGCAATCATCTGTGCCAAACACATGTTCGTTAGGTTGTTCACGACAAATCACGGTACTTTCCCGAAGCGGTTGGCCCGACGAGCGTCGCAGCCGGCAGTGCCGCTTCCGGGCGCTACTCGTGCTTGATGCCTGCAGCGTTTGCGACCGTTGGAAACCGGCGCGTCTCCGCCTCGATGGAGCTGGCGAACTGCTCGGACGTTCCCAACGACCGGCTCGACCCCCTGCTCGAGCAGCCTCTGGCGCACGCCTTCGACGAGCAGGCCGCGCGTGACGACTTCGGCCAGCCTGTAGAGCACCGGCTTGGGCGTGCCGGCGCGGCCGACGAGGCCGAGCCAGGAGTTGCCGTTGAAACCTGCCACGCCCGACTCGTTCAATGTCGGGAACTCCGGTGCCGCGGCCGAGCGCTGCAATCCTGTCGCCGCGATCACGCGCAGCTTGCCGGCCTTGACCTGCGGCATGGCCGACAGCAGGTCGACGAACATCATCGAGATGTGGCCGGCGAGCACGTCGGTCATCGCCGCCGCGCTGCCCTTGTAGGGAACGTGGACGATGTCGATGCCCGCCATGCTGCGCAGCATCTCGCCGGACAGGTGGTTCGACTGGCCGTTGCCTGCCGAGCCGAAGGTCAGCTTGCCGGGTACGCGCCTGGCGAGGGCGATCAGCTCGGGCAGCGTCTTCGCGGCGACATCGGGGTGCACCACCAGCAGGTTGGTCAGGTTGACAGTGTGCGTGATCGGGGGCGAGGTCGCGCGCTGTGTCGTCGGGCAGCTTCGCGTAGACGCTCGGGTTGATCGCATGGCTGGTGGCCACGACGCACAGCGTATGGCCGTCGGGCTGCGCCTTGGCCGCGATGTCGGTTCCCAGCGTGCTGCCGGCGCCGGGCACGTTCTGGCCACCGGCTGCCCGAGGCCCTCGACGGCGCGCCCGACGATGCGGCCGACGGTGTCGAGGATGCCGCCCGAGACGCTCGCGATGACCAGCGTGACCGGCCGCGACCGATAGGCTGCCTGCGCCCGTGCTCGGAAGGCGGTGAGCAGGGGAAGGGCGAGCAGGTGGCGACGCCGGAGCGTGGGTGAAGCGTTGTGCATGAGAATTCTCTGTGTAGAATAAGCATCTCTGGGGAGAAAGCACCGTAGCCTTCCCGTTGTTCGGATGTCAATATCACCTGGTGGTCGGCGATGAGCGACTTGGATGAGCATGCAGAGCGGCCGGAGAAGCTGGTGGGTGCACTGGCCAGCGGGCTGGCCATCGTGCGTTATTTGGCTGTTGCGGGCGCGCCGGTGGGCGTCAGCCGCATCGCGCGTCACCTCGAGCTGAATGCGAGCACCTGCTACAACCTGCTCAAGACCCTGGTGCACGAGCGGCTGGTCGTGTTCGACGAGGCGACCAAGACCTACTGCGTCGGCCTCGGCGTGGTGGAGCTGGCCAAAGGCGCGCTCGAGGCGGCGTCCTACGTTCGCCTGGTGCAGCCGCACCTGGAAGCCGTGGCCGCCAGCCACAAGGTCACCGCGACGCTGTGGCAGCGCGCCAGCGACGATCGCGTGGTGCTGGTGGCGCGGGCCGACAACGACGCGACCATGCGCGTGCACATGAACATCGGCCAACGCCTGCCGACGTTCATCTCGGCCCTGGGCCGCGCCATCGCCGCGCATTCCCGCCTGTCGGACGCCGAACTGCGCCGGCGCTTCGACACCCTGCGCTGGGATGCCTCGCCCGGGTTCGACGCCTACCTGCGCAGCGTCGACGACGCCGCGCGCAAGGGCTATGCCGTCGATGCCGGGTGCTACGTCAAGGGCGTCACGAGCGTGTCAGCTGCGGTGCTCGATGCGTCGGGCCGGCCCGTCATGACGCTCAGCGGAACGGGTTTCAGCGCGCAGCTTCCGCGCGCGGCGGTCAAGGCCCTCGGAGAAGGCCTGCGCGACCGCGCGCTCGTCGTCTCGCGTGCGCTCTCGGGCGGCGCGCCGAACCCGTGACCGCACACCGGACTGGAACCATGACCTCGAACGAACCCTCCGTCCTGCGCGAGCGCCACGGCGCCACGCTGGTGATCCGTCTCAACAAGCCCGAACTGCGCAACGCCTTCGACCTGGAGATGCGCCAGGGCATCGCCGAGGCGGTGTACGAGGCGCGCGACAGCGCCGACGTGCGCGCCGTCGTCATCGCCGGGTCGGGCAAGGCCTTCTGTGCCGGCGGCGACCTGAAGTCGCTGTCGTCCGAGACGCGCCCGGTGTTCGCCGACCGCGACCGCATCCGCCGGCTGCACGTCTGGTTCCGCGAGCTGGCCAACCTCGAGAAGCCGGTCATCGCCGCCGTGCACGGGCCGGCGTTCGGCGCCGGCTTCATCCTCGCGCTGGCGAGCGACTTCGTTCTCGCGGCGCCGAGCGCGCGCTTCTGCGCGGTGTTCACGCGCGTCGGGCTCGTGCCGGACCTGGGCGCTTTCTTCCTCCTTCCGCGCATCGTCGGGCTGCAGCGCGCGAAGGAACTCGTGTTCTCGGCGCGCGAGGTCGATGCCGAGGAGGCGCGCTCGCTCGGCTCGTCTACGAGATCGTGCCCGAGGAGCAGTTGCTCTACGAGGCGCTCGCGATGGCCGCGCGCTTCCACGGCGCCGCCACGCAGGCCATCGGCATCTCGAAGAACATCCTGAACCGCTCGTTCAACCTCGACCAGGACACCCTGGCCGAGCTGGAAGCCGCGGCCCAGGCGATGGTGATGAAGACCGAGTACCACCAGAACGCCGTCGCGCGCTTCCTGAACAAGCAGCCGCGCGCGTTCGAGTGGCCGCCCAAGCGCGTGCCCGGCCGTGGCTGACACCGCCCGCCTGCTGGCGCTGTACCGCACGATGCAGCTCGTGCGCCAGGCCGAGTCCGCGCTCACGCGGCTGTTCGCCGACGGCGAGGTGCCGGGCTTCATCCACCTGAGCATCGGCCAGGAAGCCATCGCCGCGGGCGTGGCCTCCGCGCTCGGCCCGGCCGACACGCTGGCCACCACGCACCGCGGCCACGGCCACGTGCTCGCCCGCGGGCTCGGGCTCGACGCCTTCTTCAAGGAGGTGATGGGCCGTGCCGGCGGCATCTGCGGCGGCCGCGGCGGCTCGATGCACGTGGCCGACACCAGCCTGGGCATCCTCGGCGCCAACGGCATCGTCGGCGCGGGCATCCCGATCGCGCTCGGCAGCGCCATCGCGCAGTCGGTGCGCGGCACCGGCGGCCTCGCGGTGAGCTTCTTCGGAGACGGCGCTATGGCCGAAGGCGTGCTACACGAGACGCTCAACATGGCCGCGCTGTGGAAGGCGCCGCTGTTGCTCGTGTGCGAGAACAACGGCTGGAGCGAGTTCTCGCCCACCGCGCGCCAGTTCGCCGCGCGGCTCGAGGGGCTGGCGGCGGCGTTCGGCATCGCGCACGAGAAGGTCGACGGCAACGACGCGCTCGCGGCGGCCGACGCTGCCGCGCGCGCGGTGGCCGCGATCCGTGGCGGTGCCGGGCCGCGCGTGCTCGAGTGCATGACGCACCGCGTGCGCGGCCACTTCGAGGGCGATCCGCAGAAGTACCGCAGCCCTGCCGAGCCGGACCCCGGCGCCAAGGGCGACCCGCTCGAACGCGCGCGCGCCACGCTGCTTGCAGCCGGCGTGGACGAGGCGGCGCTCGAAGACGCCGGGCGCGAGATCGCCGCCCGCATCGAGGTCGCCATCGCCGCGGCCCGGGCCGACGCGGCGCCGACCTTCGCGCCGGCGCTGGCCGGCGTCTACACCGCCGTGGAGGCACGATGAACGCGGTGGCTGAGACTCCGGTGGCGCCGGCTGGCGAGATGAAGACCATGGCCGCGGTCGCGCAGGCGCTGCACGATGCGATGGCCGACGACCCGAGCGTGGTCGTGATGGGCGAGGACATCGGCGCGCCTGGCGGCTCGTTCAAGGCCACGCGCGGCTTGCTCGAAGCCTACGGCCCCCAGCGCGTGATCGACACGCCGATCTCCGAGGCCTCGATCGTCTCGGCCGCGGTGGGCGCCGCGCTGTCGGGCCTGCGGCCGGTGGTCGAGATCATGTTCATGGACTTCGTGACGCTGGCGATGGACGCGCTCGTCAACCAGGCGGCGAAGGCGCGCTTCATGTTCGGCGGCCAGTGCAGCGTGCCGATGGTGCTGCGCACGCCGCACGGCGGCGGCCTGAATGCCGGGCCGCAGCACTCGCAGTGCCTCGAGGCTTGGCTCGCCCACGTGCCGGGGCTGAAGGTGGTCTGCCCTTCGAATCCGGGAGATGCTTATGCGCTGCTGCGTACCGCGATCCGCGACCCCGACCCGGTAGTCTTCGTCGAGCACAAGGGGCTGTACGGCAGCAAGGGCCCGGTGGACCGCGCGGCCGTCGCCACGCTCGGCACCGCGCGCATCGTGCGCATCGTGCGCCCCGGGCGCGACGCCACCGTGGTGACCTACGGCGCCACCGTGGCCGCGTCGCTGGAGGCCGCGCGCCAGCTCGCCGCCGAAGGCGTGGAGGTCGAGGTGATCGACCTGCGCAGCCTGCAGCCGTGGGACCGCGCCACCGTGCTCGGCTCGCTGGCGCGCACCCATCGCGCGGTGGTCGTTCACGAGGCGGTGCAGGCCTTCGGCGTCGGCGCCGAGATCGCCGCGACGATGGCCGACGAGGGCTTCGACGATCTCGACGCGCCGGTGGTGCGCGTCGGCGCGCCCTTCATGCCGGTGCCTTTCGCCAAGTCCCTCGAGCAGGGCTACAACGTCGGCGCCGCCGGCATCGTCGCCGCACTGCGGCGCACCCTGGAGTGATCCCTTCCATGTCCAATATCCTGAGCGAGAAGCACGGCCCGGTGGGCCTGCTGACGATCAACCGCCCGAAGACGCTGAACGCGCTCGACGTGGCGACGATGCACGAGCTCGACACCGAGCTCGCCGCCTTCGAGGCCGACGACGCGGTGCGCGCGATCGTCGTCACCGGCGCCGGCGAGCGCGCCTTCATCGCCGGCGGCGACATCGCCGACCTCGACAGCCGCCAGGGCCTCGTTCACTACCAGCAGTTCGCGGAAGTCATCCACCGCCTGATCGCCCGCTTCGAGCGCTGCGACAAGCCGACGCTCGGCGCGATCAACGGCTGGGCGCTGGGCGGCGGCACCGAACTGCTGCTCGGGCTCGACATCCGCCTCGTCGCCGAGGAGGCCAGGCTCGGCCTGCCCGAGATCACGCTCGGCCTGTTCCCCGGCGCCGGCGGCACGCAGCGGCTGATCCGGCAGATCCCGCTGTGCCGCGCGAAGGAGCTGATGTTCACCGGCGACCAGATCACCGCCGCCGAGGCGGTGACGCTCGGCCTCGTCAACCGCGCCGTGCCGCGCGAGAAGCTGCTCGCCGAGACGCTGGCGCTGGCACAGCGCATCGCCGAGAAGTCGCCGCTGGTGCTCAAGCTGCTCAAGCGCACGCTGCGCGACGGCCTCGAGATGCCGCTGCCGCAGGCGCTGGCGCACGAGCAGGCGATGATCGGCCTAGTGCTCGACAGCCGCGACGCGCACGAGGGCTGCCGCGCGTTCCTCGAGAAGCGCAAGGCGAACTTCACCGGGGCCTGAGCGCGTGCGCCACTCCTGGCTGATGCCCAAGCTGGGCCTGACGATGACCGAGGGCGTGCTGGCCGAGTGGACGGTGCCGCCCGGCGCGCGCTTCAAGGCGGGCGAATGCGTCTTCCTGGTCGAGAACGACAAGGCCGCGAGCGAGATCGCCGCCGAGCACGACGGCGTGATGGGCGCGCCACTGGTCGCCGTGGGGCAGACGGTGGCCGTCGGCGACGTGGTCGGGCACTGGGACGATGGGCTCGACGGCGGCGCTGCGGCGGCCGAGCCGCAGCGGACGGCGCAGGCGGCGGAAGCACCGGCCACACCGCCGCCCGGCCCGGCGCGGGCCGGCACGCCTGCGGGTGCCGCTGCCGCGGTCACTGCGTCCGTCGCCGAGCGCCGACCCGTCACGCCGTGGGCGCGCCAGCTGGCCAAGCGACAGGGCATCGATCTGTCGCGCGTCGCCGGCTCCGGCCCGCGCGGGCGCGTGCGCGGCCGCGATGTCGAGGCGGCGGCTGCCGCCGGGTTGCCCGCGGCGGCGCCTGTGGTCGCGGCGCCCGCCCCCGGCGGCCGCGTGCTGCCGTTCACCGCGCCGCAGCACACCATCGCCTCGCGCATGGTGGCCGCCAAGCAGCAGGTGCCGCACTTCTACCTCGTGCGCGAGGCCGAGGTCTCGGCGCTGCTCGAGCTGTATGCGCGGCTGAAGGATCCGCAAGCCGAGCCGCGCCTCACGCTCAACCACTTCATCGTCGCCGCGGTCGGCCGCGCGCTCGTCGCACATCCGGACCTGAACCGCGTGTGGTGCGAGCAGGGCGCGTTGCTGCTCGATGCGCCCGACGTCGGCATCGCGGTGAACACCGAGCGCGGTCTCGTCGTGCCGATGGTGCGCAACGTCGGCCGCGTGGGCCTGGGTGCGCTCGCGCGGCAGGCCAACGCGCTGGTGGAGCGCGCACGCGCTGGGCGGCTGGCGGCCGACGAGATGGCCGGCGGCGCGATCACGGTGTCCAACGCCGGCATGCACGGGCTGGCGGCGATGGCCTCGATCATCGTGCCGGGCCAGTCCATGATCCTCGGCGTGGGCGCGGTGCGCGAGCTGTTCCGCCCCGACGCGCAGGGCGCGCCGGTGCTGCGGCGCGAGGTCGCGCTCACGCTCTCCGTGGACCATCGGGTGCTGGACGGCGTCGGCGGTGCCGCATTGCTGGCCGCGATCGTTGATGCGCTGGCGCATCCGACGCGGCTGTTGTTCGATTGAACGAATGAATGCTGAGGAGCGAGAGCGATGGATTTCCGACTCACCGACGAACAGAACCTGATGATTGAGGCCGCCCGCAAGGTCGGCGACCGCTTCGGCACCGAGTACTGGCGCAAGCAGGATGCCGCCAAGCAGTTCCCCAAGGAGTTCTGGCTCGCCGTCTGCGAGGCGGGCCTGTGCGGCGCGGCCTTGCCCACCGCGGTGGGCGGCGCCGGGCTCGGGATGCTCGAGCTCGCGCTGGTGGTCGAGACGCTCGCGGCCTGCGGCGGGGGCGCCACCGTGGGCCAGCTGTTCATGATCAATCCGATCTTCGGTGGCGTCGCGTTGTCGAAGTTCGGCACGCCGGCGATGAAGGCCGAGCTGCTGCCGAAGATCGTGTCGGGCGAGATCAACTGCTGCATGGCGCTGACCGAGCCCGACGCCGGCACCAACACGCTCGAGCTGCGCAGCTACGCCGAGGCCGACGGCGACGGCTGGCGCCTCAACGGCCGCAAGATCTGGATCACCGGCGTGCCCGACGCGGCCAAGATGCTGGTCGTGGCGCGCACGAAGAAGCTCGCGGAATGCAAGTCGCGCAGCGACGGCCTGTCGATGTTCATGGTCGACGTCGAGCGCCAGGGGCTGACGCACACCGCCATCGACAAGGTCGGCACGCGCACGCTCGCGTCGAGCAGCGTCTTCTTCGACGACGTGCGCGTGCGCGCCGACGAACTCGTGGGAACGCTGCACCGCGGCTGGCACGAACTGCTCGACGTGCTCAACACCGAGCGCATCGTCACCACCGCGGCGCTCGCAGGCACCGGCACGCTGGCGATCCGGCTCGCCGTGCAGTACGCCAACGAGCGCAAGGTGTTCGGCGACAAGCCGGTCTCCAGCTACCAGGGCCTGCAGTTCCCGCTCGCGCAATGCCACGTCGAGGTCGAGGCGGCGAAACTGCTGAACCTGAAGGCCGCGACCAACTGCGACATGGGCCTGCCCTACGGCAGCGAGGCCAACGCCGCCAAGCTGCTGGCCGCGCAGGCGGTGGCGCGCGCCACCGAGCGCGCGATGCAGACGATGGGCGGCATGGGCTACGCCAGCGAGTTCCACGTCGAGCGGCTGTGGCGCGACGCACGGCTGTTCCGCTTCGCGCCGGTGTCCGAGGAGATGATCCTCAACTACGTGGCCAACCACGACCTCGGCATGCCGCGGTCTTACTGAGGCGCGCAGCGAAGAACGCGATGGTCAACCTGAGTGCCGCCATCCTGCGCTGGGCGCGCGCCGAGCCGGCGCGGCCGGCGCTGCTGTACCGCGATCAGGGACTGAGCTACGGCGATCTCGCGGCGCGCATCGCCGCCACCGCGGCGAGCCTGCGCGCGCGCGGCATCGGCGAGGGCGACATCGTCGCGCTGCTGATGAAGAACAGCGCCGCGTTCATCGAGCTCTCGCTCGCGGTCAGCCACCTCGGCGCGGTGCTGCTGCCGATCAACTACCGGTTGGGCGCCGACGAGGTCGCCTACATCGTCGGCCACGCGGGCGTGAAGCTGCTGCTCGTGGACGAAGAACTGCGCGCGCTGGCCGGCGGCTTCGCCAACGTCGCCGTCGTCGACGAGGCGGCGCAGTCGGACAGCCGCCGCATCGGCCCCGCGGCCGAGCCTTTGGCCGAGCCCTGCGTGCGCCAGCCCCACGACCTGTTCCGGCTCATGTATACCTCGGGCACGACCGACCGTCCGAAGGGCGTGATCCACAGCTACGCCAACTACCACTGGAAGTGCCTCGACCACATCGCGGTGCTCGGCCTGCACGGCAACGAGCGGCTGCTCGTCGTCGGCCCGCTCTACCACGTCGGCGCGTTCGACCTGCCCGGCCTGGCGGTGCTGCAGATGGGCGGCCTGCTCGCGGTGCTGCGCGAGTTCGACCCCGAGCCGACGCTGGCGCTGATCGAGCGCGAGAAGCTCACCGCGGCGTGGATGGCGCCGGTGATGCTGAACCGGCTGCTCGCGCTGCCCGATCGCGCGCGCTTCGACCTCTCGAGCCTGCGCTGGCAGATCGGCGGCGGCGAGCGCACCCCTGAGGAGCGCATCCGCGAGTTCCGCTCGCTGTTCCCCAATGGGCGCTACATCGACGGCTACGGCCTGACCGAAAGCTGCTCGGGCGACACGCTGATGGAAGCCGGCCGCGAGATCGAGAAGATCGGCTCGACCGGGCGCGTGCTGCCGCACGTCGAGCTGCGCGTGTGCGACGACGACGGCCGGGCATTGCCGGCAGGCGAGGCTGGCGAGATCTGCCTGCGCGGGCCCAAGGTCACGGCGGGCTACTGGCGCGATCCGGACAAGACCGCCGCGAGCTTCCACGCGGGCGGCTGGCTCCGCACCGGCGACGTCGGCTACGTCGACGCCGAGGGCTTCCTGTTCCTCACCGATCGCAAGAAGGACATGATCATCAGCGGCGGCGAGAACATCGCGTCGAGCGAGGTCGAGCGCGTGCTCTACCAGCTGCCGCAGGTGCTGGAAGCCGCGGCGGTCGGCCTGCCCGACGCGCAGTGGGGCGAGCGCGTGGCGGCGGTGGTGGTGCTGCGGCCGGGCACCACGCTCGCGCTCGAGGAACTGCAGGCCTTCTGTCGAGGCAAGCTGGGCGGCTTCAAGCTGCCGCGTCAGCTCGTGCTGCGCGAGACGCTGCCGCGCCTGCCCTCCGGCAAGGTGCTGAAGCGGGTGCTGCGCGCCGAATTGGCCAGCGAAGCGAGCGGAGACTGAGATGAAGATCGACTTTTCGGACCAGGTGGCGGTGGTGACCGGCGGCGCCAGCGGCATCGGCGAGGCCTGCGTGCAAGTGCTTGCCGCGGCCGGTGCGCGCGTGGTGGTGGCCGACCGCAACCTCGCTGCCGCGCAGGCCGTGGCTGCCGCCAACGGTGGCACTGCGGTAGCGCTCGACGTGGGTGACGAGGCTTCGGTCGATGCGGCCGTGGCAGCCGTCGAGGCCCAGTGCGGCGTGCCGCGGGTGCTCGTCAACAGCGCGGGCGTCCTGCAGCGCACGCTGCCGCCGGAGGAGCTGACTCTGCGCGAGTGGGACTTCGTCGCCCGCGTCGACCTGCGCGGCACCTATCTGTGCTGCGCGCGCTTTGGCGCGGCGATGGCGCGCGCGGGCGGCGGCGCGATCGTCAACATCGCTTCGGTGGCTGGCATGGGCTCCGGGCCGCTGCATTCGTACGGGCCGGCCAAGGCGGGCGTGATCAACCTGACCGAATGCCTGGCTGCCGAATGGGGCCCGAAGAAAGTGCGCATGAACGCGGTCTCGCCCGGCTTCACGCGGACGCCGGCGCTCGAGAAGGGCGTGGCCACGCGCACCCTCGCTTCGCAGGACATGACCGCCAACAGCGCACTCGGGCGGCTGGTGCAGGCCCGGGAAATCGCCCAGGCAGTCGCGTTCCTCGCTTCGCAGCAGGCCTCGGCGATCACCGGCATCAACCTGCCGGTCGATGCCGGCTACCTCGTCGCGATCCCGTGGGCTAGCTACGGCGGCTTGCGGACATGCAGGTGAACCCTGATGACTCGACTGGCGAACGCTCGTTAGGCTTCGCGCTCCTTCGGACGAGACAGAGAGCCATGCACTCCCCGCGCATCCTTCCGGTCCTTTTGCTTGGCAGCGTGCTCGCTGCATGCGGCGGCAGCGATGACGACGATGCGCCGGCCGTCACGACGATGGCCTGCGGCGACTTCGTCGGCAAGACGATCGCGGGCGCGACGGTGACGGCGGCCACCATCGTGCCGGCCGCTGCATCGGTGCCCGAGTACTGCAGCGTGGCGGCCACGCTGCCGACGAAGCTCAAATTCGAGCTGCGCATGCCCACCACCGGCTGGAACGGCAAGCTCGTCTACGGCGGCGCCGACTCGGTCAACGGTTCGGCCGGCGGCTTCGACGGCTTCATGCCGGTGCCCAACGTGAACGCGCTGAAGATGGGCTATGCCAACGTCGCGAGCGACTCCGGCCACCGCAGCACCGCGCCCTTGTCCGACATCGACGCGACCTGGGCGCTCGACGACGCCGAGGCGGTGGCGAACTACGCCAACCTGTCGGTGCCCAAGGTGGCCGCGGCGGCGCGCGAGTTCGTGCGCATGCGCTACGGCAGCGCCGTGACGAAGGCCTATTACGAAGGCTGCTCGAACGGCGGCCGCGAGGCCCTGATGGTGGCGCAGCGCAACCCGGACGTGTTCGACGGGGTGATCGCGCGCGCGCCGGCCTACAACCTCACCGGCCTGCTGACGAGCTTCCAGCGTGGCGCGCAGGCGCTCGCGGCGCCGGGCGGCATGTTCACGGCGGGCAAGGTCGCGACTCTGGCCGGCGCCGTGCGCACGGCCTGCGACGCGCTCGACGGCCGGGCCGACGGCGTGGTCGGCAACCTGACCGCCTGCAGCTTCGATCCGGCTGCGCTGCGCTGTACCGGCGCCGACAGCGATGCCTGCCTGACCGATGCGCAGGTCGCCGTCGTCCACTCCTGGACGAGCGACTTTTCGCTGGCGGGCACGTCGATCGCAGCCAAGCGATATCCGCTGACCGGCAACGAGGACGACCCCGCGACCTGGGGCCCGTGGTTCCTCGGCGGCGGCGGGATCCCGAGCGCGCAGTACCTGTTCATGGATGGGGGCGTGAAGTACTTCTTCGCCAAGGACCCGGCGCAGGACCCGCTGACGTACGACCTGTCGGCCAACGTCGGAGCAGCTGCCGCTTTCGCGGCGCTCGCCGACGCCAACGACGCCTTGCTCACCGGCTTCAAGGCGCGCGGCGGCAAGCTGATCCTCTGGCACGGCACCACCGACCCTGCGATCAGCGTGAACGGCACGACCGACTACTACAACCGCGTGGTCACCGCCGCCGGCGGCCAGGCCGCGGCCGACGGCTTCGTTCGCTACTACAAGGCGCCGGGGGTTGCGCATTGCCTGGCCGGCCCCGGTGCCGACACGGCGGACCTGCTGTCGGCGCTCGACACCTGGGCCGGCGGCGGCGCCGCTCCCGCCACTCTCACCGCGCTCAAGCTCGACCCGACGAACGGCACCACCCTGTTCTCGCGCCCGCTCTGCGTCCATCCGAAGTACCCGCGTTACAACGGCCGCGGCGACGTCAACGCGGCGGCGAGCTACACCTGCACCTGACGCGGGTCGCGCCCGGCGCGTCCGACGGAGCGAGGCGACGAGCGCCGTGGCATCCGAGGTCCTGAAAGGCCAGCGCGTGCTGGTCACGCAGTCGACGGTCTTCGTCGGCCCGGCGCGGTGCGAAGCGCTTGCGGCGCACGGCGCCCACGTCGTCGCCAGCGACGAGCGGCTCGACGACCCCGCCGCGGCCGAGCGCATCGTGCGCGACGCCGGCACGGTCGACGCGCTGCTCTCAACCTCGGCATACCGCGGCGCTGCGCGGCCAGAACCGCGCGTCGTCGTACAGGGCCGCGCGCGGCGCGCACTTGGCCTGGGCGCAGGCGGTCGGCGCGGAGGTCACGCGCCACGGCGTGCAGGTCAATGCGCTGGCGTTCAACTTCGTCGACACGCCGACCTACTTCCCGCCCGAGGTGAAGGCCAATCCGCGCTTCCAGGAGCGCCTGAAGCGCGAGGTGCCTCTCGGCCGGTCGGCGCGCGCGAGGCGGCCGAGTTCGCTGCCTAGCTGTGCAGCCCGGCCGCGGACTGTTCGTCGGCTAGGTGTTGCCGGTCAGCGGCGGCTGGGCGCCCGGTAACGCGGCCGGGCCGTCGGGCCGGGCGCCGGTTGCGGGCTTCGGACGGGCAACCCGCATTGACCGCCAACCAAACGTTTGGTAGTCTGACATGCTCAGTGCCGGCGCGGTCTGCACGGCATGTCCTTTTCCCCACGGCGGAAGGCGCCCTTCGCCGTCCACGCAGGAGCACCGTATGCGCATCGGCAGCGTCGAATTCGAGAAGAAGGGCCGCGTCGCGGTCCTGACCCTCGACGAGCCCACCAAGCTGAACGCCATCTCCGTCGGCATCCGCCAGGGTGTCACCGAAGGCCTCGCGATGGTCGAGGCCGACCCCGAGATCCGTGTCGGCATCGTCACCGGGCGCGGCGACAAGGCCTTCTGCGCCGGCGCCGACATCAGCTCCTTCCCCGAGACCCCGGAGCAGGCGCGCGACTTCATCGCCAGCGTGCTGCCGGTGCTCGAGGCGCCGGAGCGCTGCCGCAAGCCGCTGATCGCGGCGGTCAACGGCATCGCGTTCGGCGGCGGATTCGAACTCGCGATCGCCTGCGACTTCATCCTCGCCTCCGAACGCGCGAAGTTCGGCGTGCCCGAGATCCAGCTCGGCCTGCTGCCGGGTTTCGCGCTGCTGCGCCTGCACCAGATCGTCGGCCGGCCGAAGGCGAAGGAGTTAAGCATGCTCGGCGAGCCGATCCCGGCCGCCGAGGCCGTGGCGCTCGGCCTCGCGCTGCGCACGGTGGCGCCCGACAAGCTGATGGACGAGGCGATGGCCTTCGCCGAGAAGCTCGCGGCCAAGCCGCAGATGGCGCTGCAGATGGCCAAGTCGTTCTACAACAGGGGCAAAGGCGGCGACGACATGCGCTACGCCATCGACGCCTTCCCCTTCCTGTTCCAGACCGACGACGTGAAGGAAGGCGTGGCCGCGTTCCGCGCCAAGCGCAAGCCGACGTTCAAGTGAAGAGGTCATGAGCCGCACGGTGCTGCACAACGCGTTCTGCGATGGCTGGGGCATCGAGGTGCCTATCTTCCTGGCCGGCATGGGCGTGGGCGGCCGGGCCACGCCGCCGGCGCTGGTGGCCGCGGTGTCGCAGGCCGGCGGGCTCGGCGTGCTCGGCTGCTCGGGCCTGTCGCCGGAGGAGACGCGCCGGCGCATCCGCGCCGTGCGCGCGCTGACCGACAAGCCCTTCGGCGTGGACCTGCTGCTGCCGGCGCGTATTGCCGACGCGCCGCCGACGCGCACCGGGGTGCGCGACGAGATCCGCGCGCGCTTCCCCAAGCACGCCGCGTTCATGCAGGAGCTGATTCGCCGCTACGGCCTGCCCGACGTGAAGCCGGCCGACGAGACGGTGGTCAACATCGAGTACGCGAAGTCGGTGCTCGAGGTCATCTTCGACGAGCGCGTGCCGGTGTTTGCCGCCGGCCTGGGCGACCCCGACTTCCTGCTCGAGCGTGCGCGCGCTCAGGGCATGAAGCTAATCGGCCTGTCCGGTTCGGTGCGCAACGCGGTGCGGCAGCAGAAGAGCGGCGTCGACGCCATCGTGGCGCAGGGCACCGAGGCGGGCGGCCACACGGGTACCGTGGCCACGCTGCCGCTGATCCCGCAGGTGGTCGACGCCGTCAGTCCGACGCCGGTGCTCGCCGCGGGTGGCATCGCCGACGGCCGCGGCATCGTGGCCGCGCTCGCGCTCGGCGCGCAGGCGGTCTGGATCGGCACCGCCTTCCTCGTTGCCGACGAGGGCGAGTTGTTCGACGCCTGCAAGGACCAGATCGTCGCCTCCGATTCGGAGGCCTTTCGAATCAGCAAGATCTGGACGGGCAAGACGGTGCGCGCTTTCCACGGCGAGATTTCGCAGGCTTGGGCCGAGTCGGGCCTGCCGACGCTGGAAACGCCGCACCAGCGCATCCTGATGGAGGACTTCCTCGCCGCGGCGCTCGCCGCCGGGCGGCACGACCTCTTCTACAACATCGCGGGGCAGGCGGGCGGGCTCGTCAAGGGCCGCCGGCCCGCGAAGGACATCATGGCCGATCTGGTCGACGGCGCCGTCGAGCAGTTGCGCCGCCTGCAGCGCGACCTCGTCGTCAGCCTGCCCTGAACGGACCCCACCAAGGAGAACCATGGCCAGCAAAGCCATCGTCAGCGGCGTGTACGACACTCAGGTCGGCTCGCTGCCGGAAAGCACCTGCATGTCGCTGCACACCGAGGCCACCCTCGGCGCGCTCGCCGATGCGGGGTTGAAGCTGTCGGACATCGACGGCCTGCTCACCGCGTATTCTTTCGCCTCGCCGCAGCTGATGCTCGGCGGCGTGCTCGCCGAGTATCTCGGCTTCGGGCCCAAGGTCAACGCCTCGATCTGCATGGGAGGCATGACCGGCGGGCTGCTGGTGCGGCACGCCGAGTCGCTGGTGCGCTCGGGCATGTGCCGCCACGTGCTGTGCGTGACCGGCGACAACCGCCTCACCGGCATGGGCGAGAAGGTGCAGGCCGCGCTCGCCGACGTGGGACACGCGCAGTACGAGCAGCCCTACGGCATGAGCGTGCCGGCGGCTTTCGCGATGGCCGCGCAAGTCTACTTTCACGAAGGCTGGCTGAACGGCGACCACCTCGCCGCGGTGGCGGTGAACCAGCGCGCCAACGCGGCGCTGCACCCGCAGTCGCACATGAAGAAGCCGATCACGATGGACGACGTGCGCAGGTCCAAGGTGATTGCGTCGCCGCTGCGTATGCTCGACTGCTGTCCCGTCTCCGACGGCGGCGCGGCGGTGATCGTCAGTGCTTCCGAGACCGGGCGCGACAGGCCCAAGCGTTCCGTCGAGCTGCTCGCCACCGGCGAGGGCCACACGCACGAGCACATCTTCGCCGCGCCGTCGCTGGTGGACTTCGGCTGCCGCGAATCGGTGGCCGACGCGCTCGGCCACGCCGGACTGAAGCATGCCGACGTGGACTGCGCGCACATCTACGACTGCTTCACCAGCACGCTGCTCATCACGCTCGAGTCGATGGGCTTCTACGAGCGCGGCGCGGCGGGGCCGGCGGCGCTGGCCGGCGAGTTCGCGATCGGCGGCAGGTTCCCGGTCAACACCAACGGCGGCCTGCTGTCGTACGGCTCGTCCGGCGCGGCGGGCGGCATGTTCCATGTGGTCGAGGCGGTGCGCCAGCTGCGCGGCGAATGCGGGCCGCGCCAGGTGAAGGACGCCGAGGTGGCGCTTGCGCACACGCTGGGCGGCATCTTCTCGGGCCATTGCTCGATCCTGCTGGGGAGGGTCTGACCATGGCCGACGTGCAAGCCAAGCCGGTGCCGGTGCCCGACGGCATCAGCCGCACCTACTGGGAAGGCGCCAGCCTCGGCGAATTCCGCTACCAGCGCTGCGGCGCCTGCGGCAAGGCGCAGTTCTACGCGCGCAACGCCTGCGTGCACTGCCACGCCACCGACCTGGCCTGGCACAAGGCGGGCGGGGGCGGGCGCATCGCCAGCTTCTCGGTGATCCACCGCGCGCCGCTGGCCGCCTTCGCCGGCGACACGCCCTACGTGCTCGCGCTGGTGGACCTCGACGAGGGCTTGCGCTTCATGTGCAACGTGCTGCGCTGCGACCCGGCGCAGGTGCGCATCGGCATGCCGGTGCGCGTGTGCTTCGAGTCGCGCCCGGGCAGCGAACAGAAGATTCCCCAGGTGGAGCCCGCATGAGCGAAAAACCGATCTTCAACTACGCCCACTACGAGCCGGGCAAGCACTACGGCGCGCGCGACTTTGCCGTCGACGAATCGACCGTCGCCAAATGGCGTTCCGTCTACCCGAACGACGACGACCCCGGTGTGATGCCGGCCGGCATGCTGGCGATGATCGTCATCGACGCGGTGCTGACGCTCAACTCGCCGCGCCCGCCCGGCGGCGTGCACGGCGGCCAGACCTTCGACGTCTGGCGCATGCCGCGCATCGGCGAGAACATCCGCACCGACGTGTGGTGCCTCGACAAGGAGATCAAGAAGGAACGCAAGTGGGTGCGCGTGCGCAGCGAGACGCGTGCCGTGGGATCGAACGAACTGCTGTTCACCGGCGTCATGACGACGCTGGTGGCGCATTAGACGCAGCAGAGGAGGAGTGCCCGTGCAGGCGCAACTGACACCATCGACCAAGCACGTCGACTTCGACACCATCATGAAGTATGCGGCGGTGACGAACGACTACAACCCGATCCACGTCGACAAGGAATTCGCCGCCAAGAGCCCGATGGGCGGCATCATCGCCCACGGCACGATGTCGGTGGCGCTGATCTGGCAGGCCTTGAAGAACACGCTCGGCGTGCAGATGCTGAACAGGATCCACCTGGAGATCAAGTTCGTGCAGCCGGTGCGCATCGACGACGACGTGACCGGCGGCGGCGAACTGCGCGCCGGCAGCGAGCCGCCCCTGTACGACGTGTGGGTGCGCAACGCCAAGAGCCAGGACGTGATCAAGGGCACCGCCACTATCAAGCCAGCGGAAAGAACACGATGAGTCTGAAGAACTCCGCCTGCATCGCAGGCGCCTACGAACACCCAATCCGGCGCGCGGACGACAAGTCGGTCGCGCAACTGCACGGCGAGGTCGCGCGCGGCGCGCTGGCCGACGCTGGGCTGACGCTGAAGGACGTCGACGGCTACTTCTGCGCCGGCGATGCGCCCGGCCTGGGCGCGCTGTCGATGGTTGACTACCTCGGCATGAAAGTGCGCCACGTGGACACCACCGAGACCGGCGGTTCGTCGTACCTGGTGCACGTGGCGCACGCCGCCGCCGCCATCGCCGCCGGGCGCTGCAACGTCGCGCTGATCACGCTGGCCGGCCGGCCCAAGGCCGAGGGCATGGCCACCGGCACCGCGCCGCGCAACTACGGCCCCGCGCCCGACGTGCCCTTTGAGCTGCCCTATGCGCCGACCACGGTCAACATGTACGCGATGGCGGCGATGCGCCACATGCACGAGCACGGCACGACGAGCGAGCAGCTCGCGTGGATCCGCGTCGCCGCCTCGCACCACGCGCAGCACAACCCGCACGCGATGGTGCGCGACGTGGTCACGGTGAAGGACGTGGTCGGCTCGCCGATGATCGCCGACCCGCTGCACCGGCTGGACTGCTGCGTCATCAGCGACGGCGGCGGCGCGCTGGTGGTGGTGCGGCCCGAGATCGCGCGCAGCCTGGAGCGTCCGGTCGTCGACATCATCGGCACCGGCGAGTACCAGCGCGCGCAGAGCGGCGGCAAGGTCGACCTGCTGACCACCGGCGCGGCGTGGACCGGCAAGGCCGCGTTCGCCGAGGCCGGCGTGAAGCCCTCGGACATCCAGTACGCGTCGATCTACGACAGCTTCACGATCACCGTGCTGCTCACGCTGGAGGACCTGGGCTTCTGCGCCAAGGGGCAGGGCGGCCGCTTCGTCAGCGACGGCAACCTAATCTCGGGCAGCGGCAAGCTGCCCTTCAACACCGACGGCGGCGGCCTGTGCAACAACCACCCGGGTAACCGCGGCGGCATGACCAAGGTGATCGAGGCCGTTCGCCAGCTGCGCGGCGAGGCCCACCCCAAGGTGCAGGTGCCGAACTGCCGGCTTGCGCTCGCGCACGGCACAGGCGGTTCGCTCGGCACCCGGCACGGCAGTGCCACCCTGATCCTGGAGCGCGCATGAGTCTGAACATCGGCCGGCGCCAGATGCCGGCGCCCACCGTCTACCCCGACGCCAAGCCGTTCTGGGATGCTGCCGCCGAGGGCCGGCTGCTCGTCAAGCGCTGCCGCGACTGCGGCGAGCACCACCACTATCCGCGCGACGGCTGCCCGTTCTGCGGCAGCCTGAACACCGAGTGGCGACAGGCCGGCGGGCAGGGCACGATCTACAGCTTCAGCGTCATGCGCCGTGCCGAGGTGCCCTATGTCGTCGCCTACGTGACGCTCGACGAGGGCCCGTCGATGATGACCAACATCGTCGATGCCGATGCCGACGCGATTCGCATCGGCCAGCGCGTGGCGGTGCGGTTCCAACCGAGCGAGGGTGGGTCGCCGCTGCCGGTGTTCGTGCCGGTGTGACCTTCGTTGGCCGGCAAGGCTCGGACCCCGTTACATTCAAGCCAGCCAGCGCTTGCGCCGCCGGTAGTGCTTGATGTCCTTGAAGTCGCGGCCCTCGGCCCCGCCGAGGTAGGCCTCGCGGATGTCGGGGTTGTTGCGCAGCACCTCGGCCTCGTCGTGCATGACGACGCGGCCGTTCTCGATCAGGTAGCCGTGTGAGACCACATCGAGCGCGGCGATCGCGTTCTGCTCGACGAGCAGGATCGACATGCCTTCCTCGCGGTTGATGCGGCGCAGGATGTCGAAGATCTCGGCCACGATCAGCGGCGCCAGGCCGAGGCTGGGCTCGTCGAGCATCAGCAGCTTGGGCTGCGTCATCAGCGCGCGGCCGATGGCCAGCATCTGCTGCTCGCCGCCGGAGAGATAGCCGGACTTGGCGGTGCGGCGCTGCTGCAGGCGGGGGAAATAGCTGTACACGCGGTCGCGGTTGCGCTGCATCTCGGCGCGCCCGCCGCGCACCGCCGAGGCGGCGATCAGGTTCTCGTCGGGCGTCAGGTGCTCGAAGACCCGGCGGCCCTCAAGCACCTGCGCGATGCCGAGCTTGACGCGGTCTTGAGGGGCGAGCTTACCGATGTCCTGGCCCATGAACTGCACGCTGCCGCGCGTGATCTCGCCGCGCTCGGACTTGAGCAGCCCGCTGATGGACTTCAAGGTCGTGCTCTTGCCGGCGCCGTTGGCCCCCAGCAGCGCCACCATCCCGCCCTGCGGCACCTCGATCGAGACACCCTTGATGGCGAGGAAGACGTGGTCGTAGATGACCTCGATGTTGTTGAGCGTCAGCGCGTGGGTCATCGGAGGCTCGGGCGCGTAGAGGTTGCGATCACTTGTTCGCTTTGGCGAAGTCGGCCGAATTGGCCTTGATGAGCGTGTTCACCAAGCCGGTGTAGTCCGCGAACCAGGGCGTCTGCGGCACCCACTTCGTGCCGTCCCACATGTCGATGCGGGTCTTGCCGCCGCCGCCGTGGTCTTGTGGAGTCACCGTGATCGGCGCCATGAAGCCCTTGGCGTCGAAGTTCTTCAGACCGTACATGCCTTGGCGGATCTTTTCCGCCGTCAGCGGCATGCCCTGCGTCTTGATCGCCAGACGCACACCTTCGAACACCGAGGAATACACGGCCAGGCCGGTGTTGTAGTAGGAATCGGCCACCAGCTTGCGGTCGCCATTGCCCTTGCCCTTGTCGTACAGCTCTCGCAGGATGTCCTGCACCAGAGGGTGTTCGGCGCCGCCGCTCACCACGGCAGAACGCTTCAATCCCTTGGCGGCAGCGGCGCCGAAGTTGTTGATGTCGACCTCGTTGATCCAGTTGCCGGTCACCATGCGGTCGATCGGGATGCCGTTGCGCTGCATCTCGCGGAACGAGATCGGGTTCAGCGGCGAGAAGGACCACAGCACCACCCAGTCGGGCTGGAAGCGACGGATCTGCGCGAAGGCGGCGCTTTGGTCGTTGCCAGGCACCGGGAACGGGAAGGTCTGGAAGTCGTAGCCCTCCAGGCGCTTGAGCGCTTCGAAGACCGGCATCGGCTCTCTGCCGAACGGTGTATCCAGGTAGAGGAACGCGACCTTCTTGCCTTTCAGATTGCCGCCTGCCTGCTTCTTGAAGTAACTGATGATGTTGGCGGCCTGACCCCAGTACGTGGGCGCCAGTACGAAGACGTTCTTGAACACCTCGCCGTCCACCGCGTCGCCGCGCCCCACCAGCGGCTGCACGAGGATATTGCCGTCCTGCATGATGCGCGGCAGCGCGGCGCGCGACACCGGCGTGGAGAAGAAGTCGAAGACCATCACGCCCTCGCGCTTGAGGCGCTCGTAGCAGTCGATGCCGCGCTGGGGTTCGTTGCCGTGGTCCTG
This sequence comes from Comamonadaceae bacterium ALPHA2B, assembly GCA_005503065.1. Lineage (GTDB taxonomy): Bacteria > Pseudomonadota > Gammaproteobacteria > Burkholderiales > Burkholderiaceae_C > Xenophilus. The sequence continues at coordinate 112,311 of SCOE01000009.1, read as the reverse complement.
CACGATCACCTGGATCGGCCGCCCCTCGAGCCCGCCGCGAAGGTTGAGCAGATCGGCGTAATCCTTGGCCGCCTGCGCCACCTGCGGCACCGCGGCGACGTAGATCTTGGTGAGGTCGTAGCACAGTCCGAAGCGCACCGGATCGGCGGCCTGTGCTTCTGCGGCCGCCGAGGCGGCTGCGAACAGGGCAGCTGCGAATGTTTGAATCAAGCCGGCGCGCATGGGCGGTCTCCTCGTTGAAGGAGCGGCGCCCGGAAGCCGGGCCGCCGCTGCAGGGTTTGTGTTTACTTGCCAGCTGACTTGGCGAAGTCGCCCGAGTGCTGCTTGACGGTGCTCCAGACCAGGTCGGTGTATTCGGCGGACCAATCGCTCTGCGGGACCCATTTGGTGCCGTCCCACATCTCAATGCGCGTCTTGCCGCCACCGCCATGATCCTTGCCGGTCACGGTCAGGGCGGGTTGCAGCCCGCCGGCGTCGAAGTTGCGAATGCTCTCGAGCCCCTTGCGCATCTTCTCCGCCGTCAGCGGGGCCCGTTCGCTCTTCAGGGCCAGACGGGCACCTTCGAAGATCGTGGCATAGGTCGCCAATCCCAGCCCGTAGTAGATGTCAGACACGAGTTTCCGATCGCCATTGCCTTTGCCCTTGTCGTAGAGCTCCTGGAGGATGGCCTTGATGGTGGGGTGATCGGTGCCACTGACCACCGGCGTGGCGCGCCGGATTCCCTTGGCCGCCTCGGCGCCGATATTGGCGATGTCCACGTCGTTCAGCCAGTTCACGCTGACCACCCGGTCCAGCGGGATGCCGTTGCGCTTGGCTTCCTTGGCCGCCACCACGTGCATGGCCGAGAAGGCCCAGTGCACGATCAGGTCGGGCTGGAACCGCCGCAACTGCGACCACGCCGAAGTCTGGTCGTTGCCGGGAAGCGGGTAGGGGAACAGTTGGAGCTCGAACCCTTCCCGCTTCTGCAGTTCCTGCATGACGGGAATGGGCTCCTGGCCGAACGGGTAGTCGATGTACAGGAAGGCGATCTTCTTGCCCTTCAGATTGCCGCCGGACTGCTTCTTGAAGTGACCGACGATGTTGGCCGCCTGGCCCCAGTAGGTCGGGCCCAAGGGGAAGACCCACTTGAAGACTTCGCCGTCAACGGCGTCACCTCGGCCGACCATGGCCTGGATCATGACTTCCCCGTCCTTCATGGCGCGCGGAAGGACGGCACGCGACACCGGTGTGGACAACAGGTCAACCGTCAGTACCTGGCCTTTCACCCGCTCGTAGCACTCGATGCCGCGCTGCGGCTCGTTGCCGTGGTCCTGCACGATGATCTCGACCGGGTTGCCTTCGATGCCTCCCCGCAGATTGGTCAGCGCCGCGTAGTCTTTGGCAGCTTGGGCGAACTGGGGGGTGACGAAGGTGTAGGCCTTCGTCAGGTCGTAGCACAGCGCGAAGCGGATCGGTTCGGCGGCGAACGAAGCTTGGGCCCCCACCGCGAACGCGGCGGCGCCGATCAGCAGTTTGAGTCGTCGGATCATGGAGACACTCCTCGTCAGGGTTGAGGTTGCGGTGGGATGGAACTCGCTTAGCGGCGGGCGTAACCGAAAGGCCAGAAGATGAAGTAGTTGCGCAGGTTGCTGTAGATCTTGGCCAGGCCCAGCGGTTCAAACAGGAGAAACCCGATGATCAGCACGCCATAGAGGAACGCAGGGATGTGCGCCAGCAGCTCGATGCCGATCTTCAGGTCGGCGGCCTGGGCGGCGGCAAAGATGAGATTGGCCACGATGCCGGGCAGCAGCAGGATGAAGGCCACGCCGAAGTAGCAGCCGATCACGCTGCCCAGGCCGCCCACGATCACCATCGCCAGCACCTGGATCGACACGTTCACGGCGAACTGCTCCGGCGTGACCGCGCGGTAAAAGGTGAAGATCAGGATCGCGCCCGTGACGCCGCCGATGAACGACGACATCGCGAAGGCCACCAGCTTGTAGTAGAAGCTGTTGACGCCGATCACCGCCGCGGCAAAGTCCTTCTCGCGCACGGCCACCAGGGCGCGGCCGAGGCCGGAGCGGCGCAGGTTGAGCATGAAGATGGTGACCAGCACGCACCAGACGAGCGCCACGTAGTAGAGCCCGGCATCCGAGCTCACCTCGATCCCCAGCAGGCGCAGCGGCGGTGCCTGGATGGTGGCCTGGGTGCCGCCGCTGACCGCGGGCACCTTGTTGATCACCCAGTCCATCACGAACTGCAGCGCCAGCGTGCTCAGCGCGAGGTACAGGCCGCGCACCCGCAGTGCGGTGATCGCGAACGCGCTGCCGATGAGTGTGGACACGACACCGGCCAGCAGCAGCGCGATCTCGAACGGGATTCCCTTCAGCGTGGCATGCACCGCGGTGTAGGCGCCGATGCCCATGATGGCGGCGTAGCCGAAGTGGAACTGCCCGGCCCAGCCAAGGATCAGGTTCAGGCCCAGCGCAGCGGCCGTCCAGATGAGCCACGGCAGCATGTAGCTCTTCATGTACAGCGGGCTCAGCAGCACCGGCGCAGCGACCGCCAGCACCAGCAGCACGGCGATCTGCCAGCGGTCGAAGGGAATGGGAAACAGCTGCCGGTCGCCGCGGTAGGTGCTGTGGTGGATGCCGGCCTGACGAAAGAACATGGTGATCAGATCCTCTGGATGTCTTCGCGGCCGAACAGGCCATGGGGGCGGATCAGGATGGTCAGCACGAGCGTGGCGGCCACCACCAGCTCGCGGCTGCCGCCGCCGACGAGGCGGTCGAGGTAGCCCGAGGCGACGCCCTGGAACATGCCCAGCAGCAGGCCCGCGACGATGGTGCCGCCGATGCTGTCCAGGCCACCCAACACCGCGACGGTGATGCCCATCAGCAGCAGCAGCGACAGCGACTGGTCCACGCCCTGGATCGAGCCCCACAGCGCGCCGGCCAGCGTGGCCACCACGGCCGACATCGCCCACGACAGCGCCACGCCGCGCTCCACCGAGATGCCCACCGACCAGGAGGCGGTGTAGTCGTCGGAGATCGCGCGCAGCACGATGCCCATGCGCGTCCGGAAGAACAGCAGGAAGAAGCCGAACAGGCCGATTGCCACCGCGCCGCCGGCGACGTAGCTGCGGTTGATGAGCACCGGCCCGATGAACAGCGGATCCGACGAAATCGGCAGCGGCAGCGGACGGTTCGTGCCGCCCCAGGCGACGAGCGCCGCGGCGCGCACGAAGATGTCCAGCGCCAGCGTCATCATGAGAATCATGATCAACGGGCGGCCCGCCAGGCGGCGCAGCGCCACGCGCTCGATGCCCATGCCGATGCCGAACATGACCAGCATGCCCAAGGGCAACGCCGCCCAGATGGGCATCTTGAGCGTCTCGAACAGCGCCAGCACCACGTAGGCGCCGAGCATCGCGAGCGCACCCTGCGCCAGGTTGGGCACCGACGAGGACTTGTAGATCAGCACGATGCCCAGCGCCACCAGCGAATACATCAGCCCGGACAGCGCGCCGTTGATCGCCAGTTCGAGGAAAAAGGGCCAATCCATGTTCAGAGATCCTTCAACGCGAGTTCACGCTCGATGACGCCGGTGTCCCCGGTGTCGTAGGTGATCTGCGCCTTCATCCGCACGGATCGTGCGTCGGAATAGAGCGCCTGGATGACGGCCGCGTAGTGCTCGTCGATCACGCTGCGCCGCAGCTTTCGCGTGCGGGTGATCTCGCCATCGTCGGCATCGAACTCCTTGTGCAGGTTGACGAAGCGCCGGATGCGCAAGCCCTCCGGCTGGGCCTGGTTGACGTGCCGGATCACGCCGGCCACGAGTTCGCTTATTTTTTTTTTGGAATGCCGCGCACCTCGGCCCAGTGCCCGACGGCTTCGCTGTCGATGCAGACCATCGCACACAGGTGGTCGCGGTCCGTGCCCAGCACGGCCACGTCGCGAACGTAGGGGCTGAACTTGATGCGGTTCTCGATGTAGCCGGGGATGTAGCGCTCGCCCTTGGCCGTGTGCACGACCTCGGACACGCGGCCCAGCACCACCAGATGCCCGTCCTTTTCGACGTAGCCGGCGTCGCCGGTGTGCAGCCAGCCGTCGACCAGCGTCTTGCTCGTCGCTTCCTCGTTCTGGAAATAGCCGCTGAAGATACTGCCCGATCGCAGCAGGATTTCGCCGTCGTCGGCGATGCCGCAGTCCACGCCGGGCAACGGACGGCCCACGGTGTGCAGACGCACCTCGTCGGCCGCCTGCACGGAGTTGAAGGCGCTGCTCTCGGTCTGGCCGTAGAGCTGGCGCAGGTTGATGCCCAGCGCACGGTAGAAGAGAAAGGTGTCCTCGCCCATGGCCTCGCCGCCGGTCAGTGCCACACGCATGCGGCTCAGGCCGAGCTGGTCCTTCACCGGGCCGAACACCATCCACTCGCCCAGGCGCAGCAGCAGGCGCTGCGCGGTTGAAGGTGCCTTGCCTTCGAGCTTCAGGCGCTCGGCCGCGATGCCCAGCGCGACGAAGCGATCGAAGACCCGCTTCTTCAGCGGCGTGGAATCTTCCATGCGCACGCGGATGGTCGTCAGCATGTTGTCCCAGCTGCGCGGTGCGGCCAGGTACAGCGTGGGGGCGATCTCGCGCAGGTTGCGCAGCACCGTCTCCGATCGCTCGGGGATGTTGATGGTGAATCGAAGCGCGACGCCCGCGGCCATGGTCACCGCGAAGTCGCCGATCCAGGCCATCGGCAGGTAGGCGAGGATCTTCTCCTCGAAGCCGAAGACCTGGCCCTTGAAGGCGTTACTCACCCCGGCCAGGACGTTGCGCTGCTGCAGCACCACCCCCTTGGGCTTACCGGTCGTGCCCGATGAGTGCACGAACACCGCGGGGCCGTCGGGCCGCGAGCGCTGGATGATCTCGTCGCGCAGGGCCGGGTGCTCGCGCAGCCGCGCGGCCCCGGCGTCGCGCAGCTTCTCCCAGCCGATCAGGCCCTCGACCCGGTAGTTGTTCAGTCCGCGCGGGTCGTCGTAAACCACGTGCGAGAGGCCCGGCGCCTTCTCGCGCAGCTCAAGCACCTTGTCGACCTGCTCCTGGTCCTCGGCCAGCGCGAAATGCGCCTGCGCTTCGCTGGCGAAGTGCAGCACCTCGGCGGGCGTGGCATCCGGGTACACCGGCATCGCGTAGCCGCCGAGCGCGCCGGCGGCGAGCATGCCCATGTACAGGCGTGCCCGGTTGTCGCCCAGGACCAGCAGCGAATCGCCGGCCGTGAAGCCCAAGTGCTCGAGCCCTGCCGCCACAGCCAGCACCTCGTCGAGCACCTGGGCCCAGGTGAACTCCTGCCAGATGCCCAGCGCCTTCTCGCGCAGCGCCACCCGCGACCCGTGGGTGCGCGCGTTGAGCGCCAGCAGGCGCGCCAGCGTGGTGTTCGGGTCGAGATCCCACTGGCCGGCCGCGTCAGCGCCGGTGGGCGCCCGAGAGGCCGGGGATGCCGCCAGCGCGCGGTCTTCACGCTGCATGCTGATGGCCCTTTCCGAGATAGGCTTCGACCACGCGCGGGTTGGCCACCACCTCGCGCGGCAGCCCGGTGCCGATGACCTCGCCGTAGTTGAGCGCCATGATGCGGTCGCAGATGCCGGTGACGATGTCCATGTGGTGTTCGATCAGCAGCACCGTGATGCCGCGCTCGTCGCGCGCGTCGAGAACGAATCGCGCCATGTACTCCTTTTCCTCCTGGTTCATGCCGGCCATCGGTTCGTCGAGGATCAGGAAGGTGGGTTCGGCGACCAGCGCGCGCGCCAGCTCGACGCGCTTCTTCAGTCCGATCGACAGCGATTCCACAGGCTCGTCGCGCACGCCCTGCAGTTGGAGGAACTCGATGATCTCCTCGCACACGCGGCGGTGGGCGATTTCCTGCGGCTGCCCCAGCCACCAGTACAGCGCCGTCTTGGCCACGCTGGGCTTCAGGTGCACGTGCCGGCCGAGCAGGATGTTGTCCAGCACCGACATGCCGTTGAACAGCGCCAGGTTCTGGAAGGTGCGCGCGACCTTGCGCTTGGCCACCAGATGCGGCTTCATCGCGGTGATGTCGGCGCCTTCGAGAACGATGCGCCCCTTCTGCGGCGGGTAGAAGCCGGTGATCGCGTTCACCAGCGTGGTCTTGCCGCTGCCATTTGGGCCGACGAGGCCGAAGATCTCGCCGCGATCGATGCGCAGGTCCACGCCGGTGACAGCCACCAGGCCGCCGAAACGACGCTCGAGGCCGCTGCACTCCAGGACGGGCACGGCAGTGGCGTTCATCGGGGCGCCCAAGGTTCGGCGTTGCAGTGATTCGGTTGCATGCGGTACGGTCGGCTGCGGTTTGGGGCGGCTTCGGTGATTCGGGCGGGTCGCGCGCGGAGGCGCCGCTCAGGGTTTCGGGTATAAGACAAACTAGAACACGTTTCTAACAAGCGTTCGATGAGGCGTCAATGCGGAAAACCCACCCGAGGGTGCCCATGCGCGCCTGACCCACTGATGAGACGCGACCCTGATGCCTCTAAGAGAGCCCCCGCTGCGGCTGGTGTCGCTCGCACAGGTGGTCGGTCGATGTGGTGCACGCTTACCACAAACCAAACAAACGTTAGACGACGAGTGGGCGCCGCGCTGCCGGTCGTCGACCTTCGGCGACGTTGCGGACGTCCCGTTGCAGACGGTGGTGTGACGTGCCCGGGCGCGTATCACGGCTGTGGCTGTGGCGGCCTGGCCAGCAGGGCCGCCGTCTCGCGCTGCGCCGCGGCGTACTCGGCATCGATGCGCTCGACGAGCTCGGCCACCGGCCGCACCGCGTCGACCCCCGACACGGTGTGCCCCGCGCTCCACACGTCGACCCAGCGCCGAACGTGCGCCGAGCCCTCGGAGCCGAAGACCTGGCGCGCTTCGTCGGGTGAGGGGGTCGGCAGCGCGGCAGGGTCGAGCCCGGCGGCAGCGATGGACTGCCGCAGCATGTTGGTGTCCAGGCCGGTGAAGGCGCGCGTCAGCAACACGTCATCGAGCCGGCTGTCCACCAGCATGCGGCGGTAGGCGTCGCTCGCCAGACTCTCCGGCGTGGCGATGAAGCGGGTGCCCATCATCCCGAGATCGCAGCCGAGCACGCGCGCCGCCCACAGTGCTGCGCCGTCGTGGATGCCGCCAGCCAGCACCAGCGGCCCGTCATGGATGCCACGCACCGCGCGCACGAAGGACATGCCGTTGACCCAGCCGGTCTGGCCGCCTGCCCCCGCGCTCAGCAGCACCAGGCCGTCGACCCCGGCCGCGAGCGCCTTCTCGGCGTGGCGCAGCGAGGCCACGTCGGCGAACACGCGGCAGCCGGCGTCGTGCAGCGGCCCCACCACCGCCGCTGGCGAGCCGACGCTGACGATCACCATGGTCACACGGCGGCGCACCAGCACGCGCAGGTCGTCGGCGATGGCGTCGCGGTCGCGCCGCATGATGAGGTTGGGGCAGGGCGGGGCGGTCGGCCGTTCCACGCGGTCGCGGTCGGCAGCGATGCGTGCCAGCCACGCGTCCAGCTCCTGTGACGAACGCGCGTTGACGGTGGGGAAGGCGCCGATCACGCCGGCACAGCAGGCCGCCGACACCAGTTCCACGCCCGAGACGCGCAGCATCGGCGCGGCGATCAGCGGCAGGCGCAGGCCCTGCGCCAGCGAGGCCGGCAGTGTCATGTGCGGCCTCCGGTCAGCGCGGCGCCACGCTACAGGCCGAGCCCGCGAGCGATGATGTCGCGCTGCACTTCCATCGCGCCGCCGCCGATCTCGAACAGCTTCGCGTCCTGGAAGTGCATCGGCATGCCCGAGTCCACGGTGTAACCGTAGCCGCCCAGCAGGTGCAGCCCGGTGGTGGCGCAGTGCATGTAGCACTCGGCGCCGGCCACCTTGGCGAACGAGGCCTCGTTGTGGCAGGCGCCCGTCCTTTCGAGCACGCTGCCGCCGCGGTAGACGAGCAGCCGCGCCGCCTCCACGCGCAGCTGCATGTCGACGATCTTGTGCCGCACCGACTGCAGCTTGGACAACGGCTTGCCGAACTGCACGCGCTGCTTCAGGTAGGCGCTGACCTCGTCGATGATGGACTGCGAAGCGCCGACACCGATGGCGCCGTGGTACAGGCGCTCGTTGTCCAGCCCGCCCAGGACGCACTGCCAGCCCTTGTTGACCTGGCCGATCACCGCATCGGGCGGCAGCACCAGTTCGTCGAAGTGCGCGGCGAAGGTCGGCACCGGGCCGAGGCCCATGGTCTCGATGCGCGTCAGCTTGATGGCCGGGTTGCTGCCGGGGTCGGGGATCAGGAAGGTGGTGATGCCTTCCTGCTTGACCGCCTGCGGGTCGGTGCGCGCAGCCAGGATCAGGAAGCCGGCTGACTTCACCTGCGAGCAGTACAGCTTCTCGCCGTTGATCACCCAGTGCCCGTCGTCGCGGCGCACGGCGGTGGTGCGCAGCGACGCGGCGTCGCTGCCCGAGCCGGGCTCGGTGAGGCCGAGCGCCATGAACACCTCGCCGCGCATCACGCGCGGCAGCACCAGGTCCTTCTGCGCCTGGGTGCCGAAGCGGGCGACCAGCGGGGCCAGGATCACCGCCGCACGGCCCCAGGCGGTGGTGATGGCCGACGACGCCCGGGCGAACTGCTCGACGAAGGCCAGCATGCCCATCGGATCGGGCTTCTCCAGGCCGCTGTAGGCCTCGGGCAGCAGGAAGCCGTAGTAGCCGAGCGCGCCGAGCTTCATGAACAGCTCCTGCGGCGGCTCGACCTTGTCGCGTGCCCATTGCAGCACCTTGTGGCGCGGCATCTCCTTCTCGACGAAACGGCGCGTCGTCTCGGCGATGGCGCGCTGCTCGGGGCTCGGGTCGAAGTCCATGTCGGGGTTTCTCCAGGGGGTCGAGGGAAAGTTGGGTGTCAGTGGGAGTCGATCAGTCGCACGGCAGTCCGAGCTGCTTGGCGATCACGCGCAGCTGGATCTCGTAGGAGCCCACCGTGACCGGTGCGACGAGCGCGTCCAGCGCCATGCGCATCGCCGGCAGCTCCTCGGTGATGCCCCAGCCGCCGCCGATGTGCAGCGCGTCCTGCGTCACGCGGTAGACCGCCTGCGTGACGAACAGCTTGGCCGAGGAGACGTCGAGGATGATGTCCTTCACCGGCGCGCCGCTGTCCCAGCGCGCGGCGGCATGGTAGGTGAGGTGGCGCGAGGCCTCCACGTCGACATGGCCCTGCGCCAGCTTGAAGGCGATGCTCTGGTTGGCGCCGATCGGCTTACCGAACTGCTGGCGTACCTTGGCGTAGTCCATCGCCCAGGCCAGCGCGGTCTGCATGTGGCCGAGCCAGCGCGCGGCCACCATCACGCGCTCGCGGTTGAAGCCTTCCATGATCGCGCCGAAACCGGCCGTTAGTCGCCGCGACTCGGGCACGCGCACCTCGTTGAGCATCACGCGGTAGGTCGGCACCGGGCGGTTGGCGTAGGTGTTGATCTGCGAGGTTTCGAGCCCCGGCGTGTTGCGGTCTACGGCGAAGAAGTGCATGCCGTGGCGGCCCTTGGCCGGGTCGGTGCGTGCCAGCACGGCCATCGTGTCGCAGTCGCCGCCCAGCGTGATGAAGGACTTTATGCCGTCGAGCACCCAGTCGTCGCCGTCGCGCCGTGCGGTGGTCTTGAGATTCTGCACGTCGCTGCCCGCCTCGGGCTCGGTGACCGCCAGCGCGAGAAGGCGATCGCCGGCGATGTTCTCGCGCACCATGGCGTGATGCAGCGCGTGGCCATGCTCGGCCAGCAGCGAGCCGGCCACGCCCTGGATCAGCGCAACGATCGCGAGGTTGGGGTTGACCTTGGCCTGCTCCTCGATCGAGATCGCCTCCTCGGTGACGCCGAGGTCGGCGCCGCCCAGCGGCTCGGGGATGTGCAGGCCGATCAGGCCGGCCTTCGCCGCCGCGACGTAGAACTCGCGCGGGAACTTCGCTTCACGGTCGGCCTGCTGCCAGCGCGGTTTGATCTCGCGCTCGGCGAACTTGCGGGCCATGTCGCGGAAGGCATCGCGATTGACGCTGTTGGCAGGGGTGCGGCGTTCGGTGTTGCTCATTCGATGCGAAGAAGCAGAGGTGGGTCAGGCCGGGCTGGCAGACGGCGCGCGGGCAACGAGCACGCTGGCAGTGCCGCGCTGCGCGAGCGAGCCGTCGGCACCCAGCACGCGGAACTCCAGTTCCACCGCACCAGCGCTGCTGCCCTTGGCGGCGCTCACATCGAGCACCGTGCACTCGACGGCGACGTGGTCGCCGACGAACACGGGCCCGTAGAAGCGCCATCCACCCACGCCCAGCAGCACCTGGAGCGCATCGCCGAAAACGCCGCCGAGCATCGCCAGCAGCTTGGCAATGATCAGCGGGCCGTGGGCGATGAGGCGCCCGTAGCGGGTGGTATTGGCGTACTCGTCGTCGACATGGATCGGATGGCGGGCATCGAGCAGATCGGCGTAGCCCGCGACGAGCTCGGCGCTGCAGTCGAAGGCCGGCAGATCGAGGCGCATGCCGGGTCGGACAGCGTCGAGCCAGAGGGCGTGGGTGGCGCGCATCGGTCACTCCTGATGGAAGCGACGCCGCGGCGTGGCGCAGGGCGGCAGGGCGCGGCGCCGCCTGTCGCGCCTAAGCGGGGCCGGGCGGTACAGCGAATTGATCGAACGGTTGACCGTTAGGTGCGTCATTGGCGGTATGCTAGACCAGTTTCGGACTTTGAACCGCCATGGCGGAACCGGGGACGTGCCTGGTCGCTGCGGCTGTGATCTCACTGGCACAGGAGCGTGCATCGATGGGCAAGGGACCGCTGGCCGGCATGAAGGTGGTGGAGTTTGCGGGCATCGGCCCCGGGCCGATGTGCGGCATGCTGCTGGCTGACCTCGGTGCCGAGGTGCTGCGGCTGGACCGCCTGGTGGCCAGCGGGCTGGGCATCGAGCGCGCGCCGCAGTTCGACCTGCTCAACCGCGGCAAGCGCACGGTGTCGCTGGATCTGAAGGCCGACGAGGGCATTGCCTTCGCGCGCCGCGTCGTGGCCGCCAGCGATGCGCTGATCGAGGGCTTCCGGCCCGGCACGATGGAGCGCCTGGGACTGGGCCCCGATGTGTGCCGGGCCGAGCATCCGAAGCTCGTCTACGGCCGCGTCACAGGCTTCGGCCAGAAGGGCCCGCTGGCGCCGGCGGCAGGGCACGACCTGAACTACATCGCGCTGTCCGGTGCGCTGCATGCCATCGGCCGCGAGGGCGGCCCGCCGACACCGCCGCTGAACCTGGTGGGCGATTTCGGTGGCGGCGGGCTGCTGCTGGCCTACGGCATGCTGGCCGCGCTGTGGCGGGTGCAGCGCGGCGGCGAGGGCCAGGTGGTCGACGCCGCGATGGTCGACGGCGCAGCGATGCTGATGACCTCGATGTTCGGCCTGTTCGGCGCCGGCGCCCACATGGCCGAACGCGGCACCAACCTGCTCGACTCCGGCGCGCCGCACTACGAGGTCTACCGCTGCGCCGACGGCGCCTACGTGAGCGTGGCGCCGATCGAGGCCAAGTTCCGCAACGTGTTGTTCGAGCGCCTGGGCCTGCCCGCCGGCACGATGGACTTCGACGATGCGTCGCGCTGGCGCGAGAACAAGGCGCGGCTGGCGGCGATCTTCGCCACGCGCACGCGCGCTCAGTGGTGCGAGCTGCTGGAAGGCAGCGATGCCTGCTTCGCGCCGGTGCTGGCTCCGCAGGAGGCGCACCTGCACCCGCACAACCGCGAGCGCGACACCTTCGTCGAGATCGGCGGCGTGCGCCAGCCGGCGCCCGCGCCGCGCTTCGAGGGCACGCCCACGGGGCTGCCGCTGCCGCCGCACAGCGACGACGCGGCGGCCTTCGAACAGCTGCGCCGCTGGGGCATCGATGCCGGCGAGATCGAGGCGCTGCGCGGCAGCGGCCGGCTGCGCGCCGGCGCGCCATCGCGCGCGACAAAGGCGTGATGCGGGCAGGAAGCTCGTAGCGGCCCCGCGGAGGCCGGGCCGCCGGGCAGGTTGCGGTGGGTGGCCGCGCAACAGCCGCCACCGCTCCTCAGTCGCCTTCTGCCGCGGGCTCGCGTGCCGCGCCGCCGGCCAACAGCCGATCGATCTCTTCGGCCGCATAGCCCGCCTCGGCCAGGATCTCGCGCGTGTTCTCGCCCAGCAGCGGCGCATGCCGGCGTACCGCGGGCGGCGTGTCGGACCACGAGCCCGGCACGTTCATCTGCCGGATGCGGCCCTCGCTCGGGTGCTCGATCCACTCGAACATCCCCACGTCGGCCAGGTGCGGGTCGTCCATCAGGCTGTCGGGCGTGTGCATCGGCGCCACCGGGATGTCGGCCCGGGCCAGCGCCTCCATCCACTCGGCCGTGGTGCGCGTGGCAATCACCTCGGCCACGAAGGCGTAGAGGGCATCGACGTTGCGCGTGCGGTCGGACATGCGCAGGAAGCGCGGATCCTCGAGCATGTCGCGGCGGCCGAGCATCTCGCAGAAGCTCTTCCAGTGGCGGTCGATGTAGATCAGCACGCAGATGTGGCCGTCCTTCGTGCACAGCGGCCGGCGGTCCTTGGCTAGCAGCCGCACGTAGCCGGCGTCGGCCAGCGGAGGGTCGAAGGTCTTGCCGAACATGTGGTCGGAGAGCACGAACTGCGTCATGGTCTCGAACATCGGCACTTCGATGGCCTGGCCGCGGCCGGTCTTCTCGCGTGCGTAGAGCGCGGCCAGCACGCTGTACACGGCCGTGAGGCCGGTCGTGCGGTCGCACAGGTTGGTGGGCAGGTAGCGCGGCTCGCCGGTGACGCGGCCCACCAGCGACGGCAGCGCCACCGAGCCCTGGATCAGGTCGTCGAGGGCCGGTTTGCCGGCATAGCGCCCGCCTTCGCCGAAGCCGTAGCAGCCGCAGTAGACGATGCGCGGGTTCAGGAGCGCCACCTCGTCGTAGCTCAGCCCCAGGCGCGCCATCGAGGCCGGCCGCAGGTTGAACAGGAGCACGTCGGCGCCCTCGATCAGCCGCTGCAACGCGGCCAGCGCGTCGGGGTGGCGCAGGTCGAGCGCGACGCTGCGCTTGTTGCGGTTGAGCGCCAGGTACATCGGCCCCATGCCCTTGCTGCGGCTGGGCCCGATGTGGCGCACAGTGTCGCCTTCGGGCGACTCGACCTTGATCACGTCGGCGCCGAAGTCGGCCAGGATCTGCGAGGCAAAGGGCCCCATCACGACGCCTGTGAGGTCGACGATGCGCACGCCGGCAAGCGGTCCTGCGGGCAGCGGGTGGGAAGGGTCTCGTGGGGTCATGCAGCAGGCGGCCGGAAGTGGTCGGGCATGCCGGCGGGCCAGAACTCGCCCCACAGCACCATGCCGCCGTCGATGTTGATGGTTTCGCCCGTGATGTACTTGCCCGAGGGGGCGGTGAGGTAGACCACCGCTTCGGCCACGTCCTGCACGTCGCCGGCGCGCTTCATGGGGTTGGTGCGGAAGAGCCCGTCGACGTGCTCTTCCTTGTAGTTGTTGAAGCCGTTGCTCTCGATCGCACCGGCGCCGATGCAGTTGACGCGGATGTCGTGCTCGGCCCACTCGACGGCCAGCGTCTTCGACAGCGCGATCACGCCGGCCCGCGAGGCCGCGGTGTGTGCCATGCCCGGCAGGCCGCGGTCCACCGCCGCTGCGATGGTGACGATGTTGCCGCCGCGTTTGCCGTCGCGCACCCAGCGCTTGGCGGCGGCCTGCATCATGTACCAGGTGCCGTTGAGGTTGGTGTCGATGACCGCGTTCCAGCCCTTCTCGGTGAAGTCCATCGCGTGCGCCGCGAACTGGCCGCCGGCGTTGTTGATCAGCACGTCCAGGCCGCCAAAGCGCCGCCACACGGCTTCGAAGAGGGCTTCGACCTGCTCGGGGTCGCGGATGCTCATCGGGAAGGCCAGAACCTCACGGCCGCCGCCGAGCGTGCGCAACTGCTCGGCGCAGCGCTCCAGCGCATCGGCCTTGCGGCCGCAGATGGCCAGCGTGGCTCCGAGGCGGGCATACAGGAAGGCGATGGCCTTGCCGATGCCGCTGCCGGCGCCGGACACGAGCACCACCTTGCCGGCGAAGAGATCGTCGCGGTAGACCGTGGGCAACTCGGCCAGCGCGCGGTCGCCGGGGCCGAAGCGGGGTTGCTCTTCGGCGGCAGTCATGCCGTCTCCTCTGCGCTGAAGTAGGCCGGCTTGGGGATGGTCCACAGCTCGCCCCAGAGGATGCCGCCACCATCGACGTTGAGCAGCTCGCCGTTGACGAATTCGCCGCTCGGGCCCGTGAGGTAGACCACCGCGTTGGCGATGTCCTGCACGTTGCCGTGGCGCAGCATCGGGTTGCCGCGCGAGAACTTGGCCCGCGCCTCGGGCGAGTAGGCCGCGAAGCCACTGCTCTCGATGACGCCGGGCGCCACGCAGTTGACGCGGATACCGTAGGGCGCCCACTCCACCGCCACCGTCTTGGACAGGTAGGTGACGGCGGCGCGCGCCGCGCAGCTGTGCGCCACACCAGGAAAGCCGCGCTGGAAGGTGAGCACGATGTTGACGATGCTGCCCGGCTGGCCTGCGTCGCGCCAGCGCCTGGCGGCCTCGTGCATCATGAACCATGTGCCGTTGAGGTTGTTGTCGACCACCGCCTTCCAGCCCTTGGGGCTGATGTCCAGCGCGGCTTTCGGAAACTGGCCGCCGGCGTTGTTGACCTGCACGTCCAGGCGGCCGAAGTGCTGGTAGGTGGCGTCGAACAGCGCTGCGATGGCCTCGGTGTGGCGGATGTCGGTGGGCTGCACCAGCACGTCGGGGCTGCCCAGCCGGCGCAGCCAGCGTTCGCAGGCCTCGAGCTTGGCGCGGTCGCGGCCGCAGATGACAAGCCGTGCGCCCAGCCGCGCGTAGAGGAAGGCGATGGCCTTGCCGATGCCGCTGCCGGCGCCGGAGACCATCACGACCAGGCCGTCGCAGAGGCCGGGCTGGTAGACGAGCGGCAGTGCGGCCAGCGCAGCGTCGTCGAATCCGAACGATGGGGCTTCTTCCTGAATCAAGGCTTCATCCTCGTCGTCACATGCCGGCATAGACCGGGCCGCCGCCGCCCTCGGGCGTGACCCAGACGATGTTCTGCGTCGGGTCCTTGATGTCGCAGGTCTTGCAGTGCACGCAGTTCTGCGCGTTGATCTGCAGCCGCCGCGGGCCGCCGGCCTCTTCGACGAACTCGTACACCCCGGCCGGGCAGTAGCGCGTCTCGGGCCCAGCGAAGCGCTTCAGGTTCACCGCCACGGGCACCGAGGCATTCTTCAGCGTCAGGTGCGCGGGCTGGTTCTCTTCGTGGTTGGTGTTGCTCAGGAACACCGAGCCCAGTCGGTCGAAGCTGATCACGCCGTCCGGCTTGGGGTAGGCGATCGGTGTGGCCTGGTCGGCCGGCAGCAGCGTTTCGTGGTCGCGTTGGCTCGCGTGCAGCGTCCACGGCGGGCTCGTGATGCCGAGCTTGGGCAGCAGCCACTGCTCGATGCCCGTCATCAGCTGCCCCGTGAGCTTGCCCTTCTTGAACCACAGCTTGAAGTTGCGCGTCTGCTTCAGCTCGTCGTGCAGCCAGCTGGCGGCGAAGGCTTCGGGGTAGGCGCTCAACTCGTCGCGTTGTCGCCCCGCGGTAAGCGCCGCGGCCAGGGCCTCGGCGCACAGCATGCCGCTCTTGATGGCGGCGTGGCTGCCCTTGATGCGCGCCGCATTCAGGTAGCCGGCATCGCAGCCCACCAGCGCGCCGCCCGGGAACACCGTCTTGGGCAGCGCCTGCGGCGTGCCGTTGTTGATGGCGCGCGCACCGTAGGCCAGGCGCTTGCCGCCTTCGATGTGGGCGCGGATCGCCGGATGGGTCTTCCAGCGCTGCATCTCCTCGAACGGGCTCAGGTGCGGGTTGCGGTAATCGAGCCCGATCACGAAGCCCAGCGTCACCTTGTTGTCCGACAGGTGGTACAGGAATCCACCGCCGAAGGTGTCGTCGGTCATCGGCCAGCCGGCGGTGTGCACCACGCGGCCGGGCTGGGCGCGCTGCGGATCGATCTCCCACAGCTCCTTGATGCCGATGGCGAAGCTCTGCGGGTCGCGACCCTCGTCGAGGCGGTAGCGCGCGATGAGCTGCTTGCCCAGGTGCCCGCGCGCGCCCTCGGCGAACACCGTGTACTTGCCCACCAGTTCCATGCCGAGCTGGAACGCATCACCGGGCTCGCCGCTCTTGCCGATGCCCATGTTACCGGTGGCCACGCCGCGCACCGCGCCCTGCTCGTCGTGGAGCACCTCGGCGGCAGCGAAGCCCGGGAAGATCTCCACGCCCAGGGCCTCGGCCTGCTGGGCCAGCCAGCGCACCACGTTGCCGAGCGAGACCACGTAGCAGCCGTGGTTGTGCAGGTTGCGCGGCACCAGCCAGTCGGGCGTGCGCCGGCTCCCGGTGGGCGACAGGAACAGCACGTCGTCGCCGGTCACCGGCTGCAGCAACGGGGCGTCGCGCGCCTTCCAGTCAGGCAGCAGCTCGGTGATGGCGCGCGGGTCCATCACCGCACCGGACAGGATGTGCGCGCCGGGTTCCGAGCCCTTCTCGATGACGACGACCGATGCCTCGGGTTGTAGCTGCTTGAGACGGATTGCCGCGGCCAGCCCGGCCGGGCCGGCGCCGACCACGACGACGTCGTATTCCATGGCCTCGCGCGGGCCGTAACGCTCGATGAGTTCCTGTGTGTTCACTGGCATGGCCCGCGCACGCCGCTGCGTGCGCGCTTTCGTTCAGCTTGTGGATGGGGGGACGGGCGGCGCGCGGTCTGGCGCCATGCCGCGCCGGTAGACCAGCAGCGTGCGCTTGAAGATGCAAACGACCACGCCGTCCTGGTTGAAGCCTTCGGTCGCCACGCTCACCACGCCGAGGTTCGGGCGCGACTTCGATTCGCGCATTTCGAGCACCGTGGAGCGTGCATAGATCGTGTCGCCCTCGAACACCGGGTTCGGCAGGCGCACCTCGTCCCAGCCAAGATTGGCGAAGACGTTGTACGAGACGTCGATGACCGACTGGCCGGTGACCAGGGCCAACGTGAAGCACGAGTTCACCAGCGGCTTGCCGAACTCGGTCTTGGCGGCGTAGTGCGCGTCGAAGTGGACGTTGGCCACGTTCTGCGTCAGCAGCGTGAACCAGATGTTGTCGTGCTGGGTGACGGTGCGGCCCAGCGGATGGCGGTATTCGTCGCCGACCTCGAAGTCCTCGAAGAAGCGCCCCTGCCAACCCGGCTTCACACTCACCGCGGATTACTCCTTCACGAAGGTGCCGTCGAACACGATCGTGGTGATCTGTTCGACGAAGTCGTCGAAGGAACCCTTCTGCGGGTTGTACCACTCGACCGTCCAGTTCAGCGCGCCGATCACGAACAGGCGGGCAATGGTGGCCCCGATGTCGCGGCGCAACTCGCCCCGCTGCAACGCTTCGTCGAGCAGCGCATCCCAGTAGTCGGCGTAGTCGCGCCGCACCTTGCGGTGGCGGTTCTTCGCCGCCGGTGGAATCTGGCCGTAGATGCGGATGTTGGCCGACGTGAAGTCGCCGTGGTGCAGAAGCCCCCAGAGATGCCCCTCGATGGCCGCGGCCACCTTCTTGCGCGCGGTGGCACCCTGGGGCAGGGCCTCCACCCGCTCGCGCACCGCCTTGGCGACCGCGAGAATGCCCTTGTCCAGCACCTCGCCCAGGATCTGCTCCTTCGACTCGAAGTGGTAGTAGATGCTGCCGGCCTTGATGCCCGCCGCGTCGGCCACTTCGCGCAGCGTCGTCGCCGCGTAGCCGTGGTGGCGAAACAGCCGCGATGCCTCGAGCAGGATGCGCTCGCGCGTGGCGGTGTCGACCTCCGCGCTTGCGGTGCCTTCACGAGTCTTGGTGGCCATGTTCGAAGGTTGGGCAGGTTACAAACGAAGCAGGCATTCTAGCGGTGCAAGCGGCGACGCCTTTCTCTGGGTGTGCGGCTAACTAACGTCTGTTCGACAATGCTATCATGGCGCTTGAGTCCTGCCAATCGGAGGTGCAAGGCACGCGCCGACGCGCGAGTGCGCGGCAACTGCGTCCCTCGGCGGCAGGTCGGCGCCAGTCCATCGATCACAGCCCTCAGGAGTTCCGCATGCTGCTCAACGAAGACCAGATCGCGCTGCGCGACGTCGCCCGCCGCTTTGCCCGCGAGAAGCTCAAGCCCCGTTACCAGGCGCGCGAAGCCGAGTCCGGCTTCGACCGCGGGCTGATGAAGGAGATCGGTGCGCTCGGGCTGATCGGAGTGGACCTGCCGGAGGAGTACGGGGGCCTCGGGTTGAGCGGTGTCACCTCGGGCGTCATCACCGAGGAGATGGCGTATGGCGACTTCAACATCAGCTACCTGCAACTGCTCGGCTCGCTGATGGGCGCCATCGTCCACCGCAACGCCAACCCCGAACTGGCGCGCCACTGGAACTCCAGGCTCGTTGCCGGGGAGGCCATCATCGGCCTCGGGCTGACGGAACCACGCGGAGGCTCCGACGCCGCCAACCTGCAACTCAAGGCCAAGCGCGACGGCAAGCACTTCGTGCTGTCGGGCGAGAAGACCTCGATCACCTTCTCCGACCAGTGCGACGCGATGATCCTATTCGCGCGCACCGGCGCCGCCGACGCGGGCGCACGCGGCATCAGCGCCTTCCTGGTGCCGATGGACCTGCCCGGCATCCAACGCACGCGCTTCAACGACGTGGGCAGCAAGATCATCGGCCGCGGCTCGGTGTTCTTCGACGAGGTGCGCGTCCCGGCCGAGAACATGATGGGCGCCGAGGGCAAGGGCTTCACACAGGTGATGCAGGGCTTCGACTTCAGTCGCATCCTGATCGCACTGCAGTGTCTGGGCGCGGCGCAGGCCTCGATCGACGAGACCTGGGCGTACGTGAAGGAGCGCCAGGCCATGGGCGCGCCGCTGGTGCAGTACCAGGGCGTGTCGTTCCCGATCGTCGAGTTCGAGACCCTGATCGCGGCGTGTCGCCAGCTGAGCTATCACGCGCTGGCGCTGCGCGATGCCGGGCAGCCGCACACCGCCGAGGCGGCGATGGTCAAGTGGATGGGCCCCAAGACCTCGTTCGACGCCATCCACCAGTGCATCCTGACCTTCGGCCACTACGGCTGGAGCATGGACCTGCCGCACCAGCAGCGCCTGCGCGACGTGATGGGCCTGGAGATCGGCGACGGCACCGCGCAGGTGATGAAGCTCATCGTCGCGCGCGAGCGCGCTGGGCGCATGGCGGTGCAGTACGCGGCGGAGAACCGCAAGTGAGCGGCGCCAGCCCGGTATGGGTAGGCCGCGACGGCGCGGTGGGCGTCATCGAGCTGGCGCGGCCCGACAAGTTCAATTGCCTGTCGTTGTCGGTTCATGGCGCGATTGCGGCCGCGCTCGACGAGTTCGAGGCGCCGGGTTCGGGGGTCCGGGCGGTGCTCATTCGCGCCCAGGGCAAGCACTTCTGCACCGGCGCCGACCTCGATGAAGTCAAGCGCCTGCGAAGCCACCCCGCCGATGTCGAGCACTTCATCCGCTACGGTCACGTGGTGTTGCAGCGCCTGGAGGAAAGCCCGTTGCCGGTGGTGGCCGCCTGCCAGGGCCTGGCACTGGCCGGCGGCAGCGAGCTGATGCTGGCCTGCGACGTGGTCTTCGCATCGAGCGACTTCAAGATCGGCGACCAGCACGCGCAATACGGCCTGGTGCCGGGCTGGGGCGGCTCGCAGCGGCTGCCACGCATCGTGGGCCTGCGACGCGCGCTCGATCTCTTCTTCAACGCACGCTGGATCGATGCGCCCACGGCGCTGGCCTGGGGCCTGGTGAACTACGTCGTCGAGCCCGACAAGCTGGCCGACGCCTCGATGGCCTACTGCACCCAGCTTGCCTCGCGCAGCCGCATCGGCCTGGCGACGATGAAGCGCCTGGCACGTCAGGGTCTCGATCGGCCGCTGAACGAAGGCCTCGAAATGGAGCAGGTGCAGATCTCGCGCGAACTGCTCAACGACGATGTCTCCGAGGGACTGGCCGCCTTCGAGGCGCGCCGGCCGCCGGTCTTCAAGGCCTGAACGAGGAGCCGCACCCATGTCCGACCTGCCGCGACGCGTCGAGTTCCACGAAGAGGGGCCGCGCGAAGGCTTCCAGATGGAGCAGGGGAGCTTTCCGCTGCACGATCGGCTGGCGCTGATCGACGCCCTGGCCGCTTCCGGCCTGAAGCAGGTGCAGTGCGCCTCGTTCGTCAGCCCGCGCGCGGTGCCGCAGATGGCCGATTCGCCGGAACTCTTCGCCAGCCTGAAGAAGCGACCCGGCACGCGCTACACGGCGCTGTGGCTCAACGAGAACGGTTTCGAGCGTGCGCGCGCCTGCGACAACGTCGACATCGACGGCAAGGTGGTGTTCTACGTCACCGAGCCCTTCTCCCGGCGCAACAACAACTGCAGCGTGGCCGAGAACCGTGAGCGCCAGCTGGCGTGGATCGACCGCTACATCGGACTCGGCATCCCCTTCGAGCAGGCCTACGTCGTCACCGCCTTCGGCTGCAATCTCGGCGGGCCGGTGCCGCTGTCGGCCGTGGCCGACGTGGTGCGCTGGCTGAAGGACACCTGCGCCGACCGCCGCATCCCGTTCCCGGCCTTCTACCTCGCCGACACGATGGGCTGGGCCAACCCCGAGGAGATCAAGCGCCGCATTGGCGCCGTGCGCGACCTGGTGCCCCAGGCCCGTATCGGCCTGCACCTGCACGACACCCGCGGCGTGGGCGGTGCCAACGTGTACGCCGCGCTGCAGATGGGCGTGGAGCTGTTCGACAGTTCGGTGGCGGGTCTCGGCGGCTGCCCCTTCGCGGGCCACAAGCATGGCGGCGCGGCCGGCAACATCTGCACCGAGGACATGGCCTTCATGTGCGAGGAGATGGGCATCGATACCGGGCTCGACCTCGAACAGCTCGTCGAGGCCGCGCGTCTGGCCGAGCGCATCATCGGCCGCCCGCTGAATGGCCGCCTGATGCGCAGCGGCACACTGACCGCCATGCGCAGCGGAGCGCTGGCCGCCATCCGCAGCTGAGCCGTGCCACTCCATCGTGCACGGCGGGCCCGCCACCGGATCGCGCCCGCCGCCGGGCTCTCAGCCCGGGCCCCCCGAGCCTGCCGAGCCGTGGCTGGGCCCGCTGCTGGCGATGCTGGTGGTGCAGACGGCCGTCTCCTTCCTGTCGCGCATTCCGCCCACGCTGGCGCCGACCTTGGCGCCGCGCGTGGGCTGGCCGGCCGAGAGTGTGGGCTACCTGTCGTCGCTGATCACCGGCGGCTCCATCGTCGTGCTGCTGCTGGCCGCGCCGCTGCAGCGCCGGGCCGGCTCGATGCGCACGCTGCAGATCGGCGTGGCGCTGGGCGTCGTCGGCACGCTGCTCAGTGCGCTGCCCTCGGCGCTGGCGCTGGTGGCCGGCTCGCTGCTCATCGGCCTGGCGATCGGCCCGCCGTCCACGGCCGGAATGGACGTGCTGCAACGCTACGCGCCGCTGCGCCACCGCAACCTGCTGTTCTCTGTGAAGCAGGCCGGCGTGCCGCTGGGCGGCGTGGCCGCCGGGCTGCTGCTGCCGGGCGCCGTGCAGGGGCTGGGGCTGGAGGGCGCGTTCGTGGCCGCCGCCGCCCTGGGTGCTGCGGCGCTGTGGCTGGTGCAGCCCTGGCGCGAGCAGGTGGATGCGCTGCGCGACCGGTCGTTGCGCTTGCACTGGCGGCAGTTCGGTTCGATCGACGCCGTGCGGCGGCCGCTGGCGGTGTTGGCCGCGATGCCGGCGATGCGCCGCATGGGCGTCGCGGGTGCGTGCCTCGCAACGGGGCAAAGCGCTTGGTTCGCCTTCCTCGTGACCTACCTCGTGTCGCGGCTGGGCTGGTCGCTGGTGGCGGCCGGCGCGCTGTTCGCGCTGATGCAGGTGCTCAGTGCGCTTGGCCGCCCGCTGGCGGGCTTCCTGTCCGACCGGCTCGGCGACGGCCTACGCGTGTTGCGATGGATGGCGGCCGGCTCGGCCGGCACCACGCTGGTGTTCGCCTTCTGCACGCCGGCCTGGCCGGCCTGGGTGGTGGTCGCGCTCGCGGTGCTGGCCGGCCTGACGGTGGCCAGCTGGAACGGCATCCAGTTCGCCGAGGTGGCCCGCCTGGCGCCGCGCGAGTCGCTGGGCGAGGCGATGGCCGGCGCGACGCTGCTGCTGCTGGCCGCCTACGGGGCAGCGCTGGTGCTGTTCGGGCTGGTCCTGGCGGCCGGTGGTGGCTACCGCCTGGCCTTTGTGCTGATTGCCGGGCTGACCGGCGCGGCGCTGTGGCCGCTGCGTTCTCGAACGGCTAACTAACGTATGTTCGACCGATTGGATATGCTGCAAGCCCGGCCTGCTCTGCCCACAAGGGCGCCCGCCACCTTGAATGTGCCTGCTCCCCTCAACCCGTCGATGCGTCGCCGCGTCGCCGTGTGCCCATGGCTGTGATCATGAGCCGTCTCGGCCCCGCGGCCGAGCCTGGCGCGGCCGACCACTCGCAGCGGCAGCTGGCTTTGCTGCGCGAGCGCCTGGCCTGGGTGGCCACCGGCGGGCGCGACGCCCACATCCAGCGCCATCGCGCGCGCGGCAAGCTGCTGGCGCGCGAGCGCATCGACCTGGCCTGCGACGACGCCACCGCCTTTCTCGAACTCTCGCCGCTGGCTGCCTGGGGCCAGTATGGCAACGAGGTGCCGGCGGCCGGCATCGTCACCGGCATCGGCATCGTCGCCGGCCAGCCCTGCATGTTCATCGCCAACGACGCCACGGTGAAGGGCGGCTCGTTCTTCCACGAGACGGTGAAGAAGCACCGCCGCGCGCAGGAGATCGCCTGGCGGCTGCGCCTGCCGGTGCTGTATCTGGTGGACTGCGGCGGCGCCTATCTGCCCGAGCAGGATCGCGTGTTCCCGGACCGCGATCACTTCGGCAACAACTTCTTCAACCAGTGCCGTATGTCGCAGGACGGCGTGCCGCAGATCTCGGCCGTGTTCGGCGGCTGCACGGCGGGCGGCGCCTATATCCCGGCGCTGTCCGACGAGACGATCATGGTGCGCGGCAACGCGCGCATCCACCTCGGCGGTCCGTCGATCGTGAAGATCGCCATCAACGAGACCGTCGATGGCGAGACGCTCGGCGGCGCCGAGATGCACACTTTCGTCTCGGGCGTGAACGACCACCTGGCCGACGACGAGCCGCAGGCGCTGGCGCGGCTGCGCGAGGTCGTCGCCAGCCTGCCGGCGGCGGCGCTGCCTGCGCCCCCGAACCCGCCGCGGCCGCCGCTGCACGACCCGGCCGAACTCGACACGCTCGTGCCCGCCGACCCGAAGCAACCCTACGACGCGCGCGAGATCATCGCCCGGCTCGTCGACGGCAGCGAGTGGCACGAGTTCAAGCCCGACTGGGGCGCCCAGCTCGTCACCGGCTTCGCCAGCATCCACGGCCATCCGGTGGGCATCCTCGGCAACAACGGGCCGCTGGTGGCCGAGGCGGCGCTCAAGGGCACGCACTTCATCGAACTGGCCAACCAGCGCGGCGTGCCGCTCTTGTTCCTGCAGAACATCGCCGGCTTCATGGTCGGCAGCGAGGCCGAGCGTGGCGGCATCGCCAAGCACAGCGCGAACATGGTCTACGCGGTGTCGTGTGCGCGCGTGCCCAAGCTCACGCTGATCGTCGGCGGATCGTATGGCGCCGGCAACTACGGCATGTGCGGGCGCGGCTTCGAGCCCGAGTTCCTGTTCGCCTGGCCGAGCGCGCAGGTGGCGACGATGAGCGCCGACATCGCCAGCAACGTGATGTTGGAACTCGCGCGCTCCAACCTGCGCGGTCCGGCTGACGAGGCGCGCCTGGCCGAGACCGAGCGTGCGGTGCGCGAGCAGTACCAGCGCCAGTCCGACCCCTACTACGCCACCTCGCGCCTGTGGGACGACGGGCTGATCGCGCCTTCGGCCTCGCGCGACGTGCTGGGCCTGGCGCTGGCCCTGTGCACCCGGCGCCCGCTGCCGCGCACTGCAACCCCCGTTTACCGCATGTGAGCTCAGACACTTGGACATTCCCGCTTTCGAAACCCTGCTGCTCAGCGTCGACGCGCGCAACGTCGCCACGCTGGCGCTCAATCGCCCCGCCACCCACAATGCGCTGAACGCCACGCTCATTGCCGAGCTGAAGCGGGCCGCCGACTGGCTGACGGGCCAGAGCAGCCTGCGCGCCGTGGTGCTCACCGGCGCCGGCGCCAGCTTCTGCGCCGGTGGCGACCTCGGCTGGATGCAGCAGAACATGAAGAAGTCGCGCGCCGAGCGCGTGGCCGAGAGCTTCGAGCTGGCGCTGATGCTGCGCGCGCTGAACGAGTTGCCGATGCCGCTGATCGGCCGCATCAACGGGCCGGCCTATGGCGGTGGCGTGGGCATGATCTCGGTGTGCGACGTGTCGGTGGCGGTGGACACCGGCGTCTACTGTCTGACCGAGGTGCGCCTGGGCCTGCTGCCGGCCAACATCGCGCCCTATGTCGTTGCGCGCATGGGCGAGGCCAACGCGCGCCGCACCTTCCTCACCGCCAAGCGCATGAATGCCGCCGAGGCGCGGCGGCTCGGCCTCGTCTCCGAGGTGGTGGGCGCCGAGCAGCTCGACGCCGCCGTCGAACGAGAGCTCGCCGAGCTGCTGCAGTGTGCGCCGGGCGCGGTGGCGGCGACCAAGAAGCTCGTGTCCTACGTCGACAGCCACGACCTGCCCACGAGCATGATCTACGCCGCCGACAAGCTGGCCGACGCCTGGGAGACCGAAGAAGGCCACGAGGGCATCGCAGCCTTCTTCGCCAAGCGGGCGCCGGCCTGGCGGAAGGGCTGAGCGAGGGGCGATGTTCGACACCCTGCTCATCGCCAACCGCGGCGAGTTCGCCTGCCGCATTGCGCGCACCGCGCGCCGGCTGGGCCTGCGCAGCGTGGCCGTGTACTCCGACGCCGACCGCGGCGCGCGCCATGTGGCCGAGTGTGATGCCGCGGTGCGCATCGGCCCGGCCGAGGCCGCGCGCAGCTACCTCGATGCGGCCACCATCGTGGCCGCCGCCCAGGCCAGCGGCGCGCAGGCGGTGCACCCCGGCTACGGCTTCCTCTCCGAGAGCCCGGCGCTGATCGAGGCCTGCGAGGCGGCGGGCATCGCCTTCGTCGGCCCCTCGCGCGAGGCGATCCGGCGCATGGGCTCGAAGATCGAGTCCAAGCGCATTGCCATCGAACACGGCGTGCCGGTGGTGCCGGGCTACCACGAAGACGACCAGGCCGACGCCGTGCTGGCCGAGGCCGCCGCGCGCATCGGCTGGCCGGTGCTCATCAAGGCCTCGGCCGGCGGCGGTGGCAAGGGCATGCGCGTGGTGCGCGCGGCAGCCGACTTCGCCGCCGCGCTGGCCACCGTGCGCCGCGAGGCCAGGGCTGCGTTCGGCGACGAGCGCGTGCTGCTCGAACGCTACCTCGCCGAGCCGCGCCACCTCGAAGTGCAACTGCTGGGCGACCGGCACGGCCACCTGGTACACCTGTTCGAGCGCGAATGCTCGATCCAGCGCAACCACCAGAAGGTGATCGAGGAGGCGCCGGCCGCCCACCTGAGCGATGGGCACCGCGAGGCGCTGTACCGCCACGCGCTGGCGGTCGGCCGCGCCATCGGCTACCACTCGGCCGGCACGGTGGAGTTCATCCACGACGCGGCCAGCGGCGACACCTTCTTCCTCGAGATGAACACGCGGCTGCAGGTCGAGCACCCGGTGACCGAGGCCACCGTCGGCATCGACCTCGTCGAGTGGCAGCTGCGCGTGGCCGCGGGCGAGCCGCTGGCGTTCACGCAGCAGCAGCTGGCGCGCCGCGGCTGGGCCATCGAGGCGCGCGTCTGCGCCGAAGACCCGGCGGTCGGCTTCACGCCCGAGGTGGGCACCGTGCTCGTCAGCGACGAGCCGGCGGGCGAGGGCGTGCGCGTCGACAGCGGGCTGCGCGTCGGCAGCGCGGTCACGCCGCATTACGACTCGATGCTCGCCAAGGTCATTGCCTTCGGCGACACGCGCGACCAGGCCGCGCGGCGATTGAGCACCGCGCTGGGCGCCTACCGGCTGCTGGGCGTGCGCTGCAATCTCGCCTTCCTGGCCGACCTGGTACGTGCGCCAGCCTTTGCGGCGAGCCTGACCACCCACTACATCGAGCGCACCTTTGCCGGCGGCTGGGCACCGCGCGACGACGCCGGGCGCGCGCTGGCCCTGGCGGCGCTGGGCTGTGTGCTGGCGGCTGCGGCCCCGGCGACCGCCTCGCCGTGGCAGGCTCTGGGCGCCTGGCGTCTGCTGGGCGATGTGGCTCCGGGCAGCGTGCTCGTGCTGCTGGAGGATGCGCAACGCACCGTGCACCGGCTGCGTGTGCGGGCCGACGGTGCGCGCTGGTGCGTCGAATCGAGCGACGGGCCGCGCATCGTCGCCCTCGTCGTCACGGCCCAGCTCGACGGCCAGCGGCTGGAAATCGAAAGCGGCGGCGTGAGCGAAGCGTTCACCTTCGTCGCCGCTCGCGACACCGGTTCCGAACGCGTGTGGCTGCACGGCGCTCATGGCATCCACGCCTTCACGCGGGTGGACCGCACGGCGCATGCGCTGGCCGGCACGACGGCCGCCAAGGCCGCTGCCGGCAACACGCTGCGCGCGCCCATGCCCGGGCTGGTGTCGGCAGTGCCCACGGTGGCGGGCGCACGCGTGCGGGCCGGCGAGGCCTTACTGATCATCGAGGCGATGAAGATGATGCACACGCTGGTGGCACCCGCCGATGGCACGGTGGTGGAGCTGCGCTGCCGCGTCGGCGAGTCCGTGCGCGGCGGAGATATCTTGTTGACCATCGAACCCGAAGCCAAGACATGAACGAGCCGATCTACTTCACCGACGAGCACCGCCAGTTCCGCGACAACCTGCGCCGCTTCATTGCGCAGGAGATCGTGCCCAAGGCCGATGCCTGGGAAGAGGCGGGCATGGTGCCGCGCGACGTGCTGCGGCAGATGGGCAGCCTGGGCTTCCTGGGCGTCCGCTATCCGGAGCAGTACGGCGGCTCGGCGCTGGATACCGTGTACAGCGCCATCCTGGCCGAGGAACTCGGCCGCTCCACCTTCGGCGGCTTTGCGGTCACGGTCACGGTGCACACCGACATGGCCTCGCCGCACCTGGCCAATTTCGGCACGCCCGAGCAACTGCAGCGCTGGTTGCCGGCGGTGATTCGGGGCGAGAAGGTCTGCGCGGTGGCGGTGACCGAGCCCGACGCAGGCTCCGACGTGGCCGGCATCCGCACCCGCGCCGTGCGTGACGGCGACCACTGGGTGATCGACGGCAGCAAGATGTTTATCACCAACGGCGTGCATGCCGACCTGTACTTCGTGGGCGCCAAGACTGATCCTTCGGCCAAGGGCTCGCGCGGCATCTCGATCTTCGCCGTCGAGAAGGGCACGCCTGGTTTCAGGGTCGGCCGCGCGTTGAAGAAGAGCGGCTGGCTGTCCAGCGACACCGCGGAACTCGTGTTCGAGAACTGCCGCGTTCCCGCTGCCAACCTGATCGGAGAGGAGAACAAGGGCTTCTACCAGATCATGCGCAACTTCCAGAACGAGCGCATGGTGCTGGGGGCGGCCTGCGTGGGCGAGGCGTCGCGGGCGATCGAGCTGACGCTGGCCTACGTTCGCGAGCGCAAGGCCTTCGGCGCCACGCTGTGGGACAAGCAGGCGATCCGCCAGCGCCTGGCGGCGCGCGCCGCGCAGGTGGAAGCGGCGCGCGCGCTGGTCTACCACGCCGCCTGGCTGGACGCGCAGGACCAGGAGTGCGTCAAGGAGGTATCGATGGTGAAGGCGCTGTGCGGCGAGCTCGTCAACGAGGTGCTCTACGACTGCCAGCAGTTCCACGGCGGCTTCGGCTACATGCGCGAGGCAGCGATCGAGCGCATGGTGCGCGATGCGCGTGTCGAGGCCATCGGCGGCGGCGCCACCGAGGTCATGCTCGAGGAAGTGGCCAAGCGGATGTGAGGGGCGCGAGCGCGCACCCGTTGAAGGAGAGGAATCGGATGTCGAATGTCGAAAGCGATCAGGCGGACAAGGTCCGCAAATGGCAGCAGATCACCGTGATCTCGCCCTACAGCCGCGAGCTGGGGCTGCGGTTGCACGGGGTCGAGCCCGGCTGGTGCGTGATCAAGGTGCTGCCCGACGAGCGCCTGGTTGGCAATCCGGCCACCGGGGTGGTGCATGGCGGCGTGATCACGGCGCTGCTGGACAGCTGCTACGGCCTGGCGATCTTCGTGAAGCTGGACAAGCTGCGGCCCATGGCCACGCTCGACCTGCGCATCGACTACCTGAAGCCGGCCACGCCGGGGCGCGAGATCTTCGGTGGCGCCGTTTGCTACAAGCTCGGACACGAGCTGGCCTTCGTGCGCGGCGCGGCCTACCACGACAGCCCCGACGACCCGATTGCCACCTCATCGGCGATCTTCATGTTCACCGACGGGCCGGTCATCGCGCTGGATGACGCATTGAAGCTGCTGGAAGGATTCAAGCCATGACGATCGAAGCCATCGTCGCTGCGGCGCGCGCCAGCCGCGACTGGGCGCCGCTGCTGGGGCTGGTGCCTTACGCACAGTTCCTCGGCATGCGCCTGGACATCCGCGGCGACCAGTTCAGCGCCTGCATGCCCTTCGACAAGAAGCTCATCGGCAACCCCGCATTGCCGGCGCTGCACGGCGGCGCTACCGGCGGCTTCCTCGAGAGCGCGGGCCTGTTCTACCTGCTGTGGGACAGGGACAGTGTCGAGCTGCCCCGAACCATCAACTTCACCTTCGAGTTCCTGCGCTCCGGCCGCCCGGTGGACACCTACGCCAGCGTGTTCATGGTCAAGCAGGGGCAACGCGTCGCGCACCTGCGCATCGAGGCCTGGCAGTCCAGCCCCGACAAGCCCATCGCCATCGGCCACGGCAATTTCATGGTCAAGCCCGGAGCCCAACCGAAGGAAGCATCTTGAACACGAGCGCCTATCGTTCCATCTACAAGCCGGGTCTGTTTGCCGGGCAGACCGTCATCGTCACCGGTGGCGGCAGCGGCATCGGCCGCTGCATCGCGCACGAGCTGGCCAGCCTGGGCGCGGCGCTCGCGCTGGTCGGCCGCAAGCTGGAGAAGCTCGAATCCGTGCAGGCCGAGATCGCCTCTGCGGTGCCGGCCGCCAAGGTAACGCTGCATTCCTGCGACATCCGCGACGAGGCCGGCGTCAAGCAGATGGTGACCGACGTGCTGGCCGCGCACGGCCGCATCGACGGCCTCGTCAACAACGCCGGCGGCCAGTACCCGCAGCCTGTGCGCGACATCTCGCTCAAGGGCTGGGATGCGGTGGTGCGCAACAACCTGCACGGCGGCTTCCTCGTCTCGCGCGAGGCCTACACGCAGTGGATGGAGGGCCATGGCGGCGCCATCGTCAACATCATCGCCGACATGTGGATGGGCATGCCCGGCATGGCACACAGCGGCGCCGCGCGCGCCGGCATGCTGTCGTTCACCGAGACGGCGGCCTGCGAATGGGGCCACGCGGGTGTCCGCGTCAACGCGGTGGCGCCCGGTTTCGTGGCGAGCAGCGGCTTCGACACCTACGGCCCGGAAATGAAGGCCAAGTTCCGCAGCCTGATGAAGGCCGCGCCGCTGCAGCGCTACGGCACCGAGGCCGAGGTGTCGTCGGCCGTCGTCTACCTGCTGTCGGAAGGGGCGGCCTACATCACTGGCTCGTTCATCCGCGTCGACGGCGGCGTGCCCAACGCGCGCCAGACCTGGAAGCTCGAGGAGCACAGCCGCAACCAGCCCTATGAAGGCTTCCCGCTGGCGAAGATGCCCGAGTGCCTGAAGCCAGGTGCGCCCTGAAGCCCCCCCGCCCGCCACCCCCGGAGATCCACATGCCTACCGAAGCCCCCGCCGGCGTGCGCAGCGTTCCGTTCCGCACGCACAACCGCACCATCACCGAGACCGACATCGTCACCTTCGTCAACGTGGTCGGGCTGCACGAGCCCTTCTTCATCGACATGGAGTACATCAAGGCCAACATGTCGGGCAAGCACCGCAACCGCTTTGCGCCGGGGCCGATGATCATCTCAGTGGGCATGGGGCTGCTAGCGCCGACGGTCGCCGGTGTCATCGACAAGACGCTCGAGGGCCGCGAGCACGGCCCCTTCGGCGGCATGACCAGCGTCGATGCGCGCGTGAAGGGCGCGCTCTTTCCGGGCGACACCATCCACGTCGAGGGCGAGGCCTGGCTGCGCCCGCCGACATCGCGGGGCTACACCTTGATGGACCTGCGCCACCGCGTCGTCAACCAGCACGGCGAGGTGCTCGTCGACTTCACTGAAACCATCACCTTCCTTCCCAAGGGCGCGGTCGAGTCCGAGTGAGGGTGCTGCGATGAGCCGCCGCTTCGAAGGCCGCGTGGCGATCGTCACCGCCGCCGGTTCGGGCATCGGGGCCGCCACCGCGAAGCGGCTGGCCGCCGAGGGTGCGCCGCTCGTCATCGCCGATCTCAGCGGCACGCGCGCCCGCGCCACGGCCGACGCCATCGCCGCCGCGGGCGGCGAGGTCGCCTGGCTCAAGATGGACGCCGCCGAGCCGGCCGCCGTCGAGGCCACCGTCGCGCTCGCGCTGCAACGCTGGGGCCGGCTCGACGTGCTCGTCAACAATGCCGGCCATGGCGAGCCGGCGCTGCTGTGCGACACCACGCTCGATTCGTGGAACCGCACGCTCGCGGTCACGCTCACCAGCGTGTTCCTCGGCCTGAAGCACGCGCTGCCGGTGATGCGCCGGCAGGGCCGCGGCGCGGTGGTCAACACGGCCTCGGTGTCGGGCATCGCCGGCGACATCGGCATGCCGGCGTACAACGCGGCCAAGGCCGGCGTCGTGAACCTCACGCGCGCCGCGGCGCTGGAGTGCGCCGGGCAGGGCATCCGCGTCAACTGCGTCTGCCCGGGCGGCATCGACACGCGGGTGACGCAGATCCTGGCTGGCGACCGCGCCGACGAATTGCGCCGCACGATGGCCGCAGTGCACCCGCTGCAGCGCATGGGCAGCGCCGAGGAGATCGCGGCGGTGATCGCCTTCCTGGCCTCCGACGAGGCTGCCTTTATCACCGGCGCCGCGCTGGTGGCCGACGGCGGGCTCACCGCCGCCAGCGGGCTGCCGCCCTACGTCACCCTCTGACAAGCCGCCCATGCCGATCGACTTCTCGTTCACCGAAGAGCAGAACCTGCTGCGCGACAGCGTGCGCGCGATGCTCAACCGCATCGCCACGCCCGAGTACGTCCGTCGCTGCGACCAGGAGCCGCGCTACCCGAGCGAGCTCTACGACGCCTACGTCGAGATGGGCCTGCTGCGCATGCCCTTCCCCGAGGCGGCGGGCGGCCTGGGCGGCAGCGTGATCGACTTCGCCATCATTGCCGAGGAACTCGGCCGCAAGAGCTACGACTTCCTGGGCGCCTACGGCACCTGCGTCTTCAACGGCCTGAACATCCTCCACAACGGCACCGAGGCGCAGCGCCAGCACTGGCTGCCGCGGCTGCTGGACGGCCGCATCAAGATGTCGATCTCGATGACTGAGCCGGGCGCGGGCTCGGACGCCGGCGCCATGCGCACCAGCGCGCGGCGCGACGGCGAGCACTGGGTCATCAACGGCCAGAAGGTCTTCTCGACCGGCGCCGGCGCCGAGCGCAACGTCATCAACCTGTATGCGCGCAGCAAGCCCGAGGGGCCGCACCAGGAAGCGCTGTCGCTGTTCCTCGTCGACAAGGACACGCCCGGCATCACGCTGCGCAAGCTCGACACGCTGGGCCGCCGCGCGCTCGGTACCTACGAAGTCTTCTTCGACGACGTGCGGGTGCCGGCCGACCGGTTGGTGGGCGAGCCGCACAAGGGCTGGGGCTACATGCTCGCGGGCCTGCAGCTCGAGCGGCTGATGACGGCGGCCGGCTATGCCGGCGGCGCGCAGGCGGCGGTGGACCTGGCGCTCGCCTACGCCAAGGAGCGCCAGCAGTTCGGCAAGCCGATCGGCAGCTTCCAGGCGATCGCCCACATGCTGGCCGACATGCAGACCGCAGTGGACGCGAGCCGCATGCTGCTGTGGCGCGCCGCCTGGCAGCTCGAACGCGGCGAAGACGCGCTGATGGCGATCTCGCAGGCCAAGCTGTTCGGCTCGGAGGCCTACGCGAACATCGCCAACCAGGGCATGCAGATCATGGGTGGCTACGGCTACATCATGGAGTTCGACATGCAGCGCCACTACCGCGACGCGCGCGCCACCACCATCACGGCCGGCACCTCGCAGATGCAGCGCAACCTGATCGCCGGGCTGATGGGCCTGAAGACGAAGTAGCAGCCCGAGTGAGAAGCGGCGCATGGGGTTCGACCGGAACGACGAGCAAGGCCAGCGGCGCCACGCGCGCATGCGCCGACCCGCCGGTGGCACCGCACCGATGCAGAGCACCGCCGCCAGCCACATGGTCGACAGCCGCAGCAGGAGCACCCGATGACCGTCCGCGTCGAACGCGAGGGCGCGCTCGCCCTCGTCACCCTGGCCCGGCCCGAGCGGCTGAACGCGCTGACGCCGGAGATGATGGAGCAGCTCGCCGAGGCCACCACCACGTTGCAGCAGGACCGCGGCGTGCGCGCCGTGCTGCTGTGCGGCGAGGGCCGCGCGTTCTGCGCCGGCGCCGACGTGGGCACGATGAAGGGCCTGGACGTGCTGTCGGGCCGCCAGCGCATCCAGCGCGCGCACCGCGTCATCGCGGGCCTGGCGAACATGGACAAGCCGGTGATCGCCGCGGTGCGGGGCGCCGCGGTGGGCGTGGGCTGGAGCCTCGCCCTGGCCTGTGACCTGATCCTCGCCTCGGAGAACGCGAGCTTCAGCCTCGTGTTCAAGAAGATCGGTCTGGCGCCCGATGGCGCGGCGGCCTACTTCCTGACGCAGTACATCGGTGTGCTGCGCGCGCGCGAGCTGATGATGAGCGCGCGCAAGGTGCCGGCGGCCGAGGCGTGCGCGCTCGGCATGGTCAACGAGGTGCTGGCCGACGACCAGCTCGATGCGCGCGCGCTCGATCTCGCGCGCGAACTCGCCGAATCGGCCACCTTCGCGCTGGCGATGGGCAAGCGCATGTTCCGCGCCTCGATGCAGCCGAGCCTGGAAGCCTTTCTCGACCTTGAGGCGCACGTGCAGGGCCTGGTGCTGCAGAGCGACGACCGCAAGGAGGGCGTGGCGGCCTTCCTGGCAAAGCGCAAGGCCAACTTCGTCGGCCATTGACCCCATCACGGAAGACGCCCATGTTCCAGCTCGACCCCGACCTCGAAGCCTTCCGCCAGGACATCCGCAAGACCGCCGAGCGCGCCTTCGCCGCCAAGGCCGCGTACTGGGACGAGAAGGAAGAGTTCCCAACCGAGAACCGCGACCTGCTCGCCAGGCTCGGCTACCTCGGCATGGTCATCCCCGAGGCCTACGGCGGCTCGGGCGCGCCGGTGATCCAGGGCACCATCCTGCTGGAGGAAGTGGCGCGCGTGTGCTTCAACACCGCGCTGGTGGCGCAGATCGCCATCAACGGGCCGTCGCGCGCCATTGCCATCATGGCCAGCGACGCGCAGAAGCAGCGCTGGCTGCCCGGCTGCGTCAGCGGCGAGCACAGCTTCGCCATCGGCATCAGCGAGCCTGGCGCCGGCTCGGCGATGACCGACATGGTGACCTCGGCCACGCCCAACGGCGACCACGTCTTGCTGCACGGGCAGAAGGCTTATTGCACCGGCGGCCACCTGGCCACGCACGTCTTCGTGTTCGCGCGCTGGGGCAAGACGCACGGGCCCAAGGGCATCGGCGCGCTGGTGGTCGAGCGCGGCACCCCGGGCTTCGAGGTCGGCCACCCCGAGCGAAAGATGGGCGGGCGCGGCATGCCCGAAGTCGAGCTGTTCTTCGACCGCTGCCGCGTGCCGCGTGCCAACGTCATCATGGAAGGCGACCCGAACTCCACGCGCAGCTTCAAGCGCCTGATGAGTTCGTTTGGCCCCGAGCGCGTGGGCAACGCCGCCATGTGCCTGGGCGTGGCGCAGGCCGCCTATGAAGCCGCCAAGGCTTACTCGCAGCAGCGCGAGCAGTTCGGTCGCCCGATCTGCGAGTTCCAGGGACTGCAGTGGAAGATTGCCGACATGGCGGTGCAGATCCACGCCGCGCGGCTGATGATCTACCGTGCCGCCACCCACCTGGTGGACGGCTTTCCCGACCCGCTGGAAGCGGCGATGGCCAAGCTTTACGCCAACGAGATGGTGCAGCGCGTCACGAACGAGGCGCTGCAGATCCACGGCCACGCTGGCTTCACTCGCGCGCTGCCGCTGGAGCGCATGGTGCGCGACTCGCGCGGCTTCGCGCTCGGCGGCGGCACCACCGAGATCCTGCGCAACACCATCGCGTCGATGGTGTACGGGCGCGCGTTCGACCAGCGGCGCGGCTGAAGAAGCAGACCGTCACCGCCCCCGAGTTTCATCAGCGAAAGGAGACGAGACCATGGTGACAGACCTTGAGATGAACCTGCTGCACCGGCAGAACCTGGGCGACAGTCTGCGGCGTTCTGCCCGCGGCGTCGGCGACAAGACCGCGATCCACTTCTACACCGCGCAAGGCGAGCACAGCGAGGTCAGCTACGCCTCGCTGGACCGCATGGCCAACGTGGTGGCCAACAACCTCATGCGGCGTGGCGTCGCCAAGGGCGACAAGCTCGCCGCGATGTCCCGCAACAGCGTGGAGTTCCTGGTGCTGGGCTACGCGGCAAACCGCATCGGTGCGTGGTTCGTGCCGATCAACTTCATGCTGCAGCCGGCCGATGTGCGCCACCTGGTCGAGTTCTCCGAAGCGAAGTGGTTCTTCGTCGAAGACGCGCTGCTGGGCAACCTCGCCTCGGTGATCGACCGGATGACGGGCGTTCGGCAGTTCGTGCAGTTCGGCAAGACGGCGCCGGCCGGCTTCATGGCCTTTGCCGAACTGCTGCAGGGGCCCGACGACGAGCCGCAGGTGCTGATCGACAGCGACGACGTGGCCACGATGCTGTTCACCAGCGGCACCGAGTCCGCGCCCAAGGGCGTGCTGACGACGCATGCCAATTACCACGCGGCGCACCTGAGCTGGATGCTGAATGCGGGCTTCGACCGCAGCGAGGTCTTCCTGCTCAGCATCCCGTTGATCCACACTGCGGCTTTCCTGCTCTCCACGCTATGCCTGACGAACCAGATGACGATCGTCATGACACAGACACCCCAGCCGCCGCAGATGATCGATCTCATCGAGCGACATCAGATCACGAGCACGGCATTGCCGCCCACGCTGTACGTGGCGATGGTGGCCTGCCCGAACTTCCGCACCCGCCGCCTGGACAGCATGCGCAAGCTGATGAGCTGGGCCTCGACGATCCCCAAGGCCATGGTCGACGGCTGGATGGAGGCGGCGCCGCACGCGCGGCTGCACTCGGTGCAGGGCATGACCGAATCGACCGCGGCGGCCTACACCACGGGCAGCGTGCGCAGCTGGGCCGAGATGCCCAACGGCGACGGGCGCTGGGTCGGCACGCTCACTGCGTTCGGTGCCGACGTGCGCCTGGTCGACGACGACGATCGCGACGTGCCGCCCGGCGTGGCCGGCGAACAGATCGTGCGCGGGCCGATCGTCATGAAGGGCTACTACAAGAACGACGAAGCCAACGCGCGCGCGCTGCGCGGCGGCTGGTTCCGCACCGGCGACGTGCTGTTCCGCGACGAGGCGGGCAACTACTACTTCGCCGATCGCAAGAAGGACATGATCAAGAGCGGCGGCGAGAACGTCTACTGCCAGGAGGTGGAGAGCGTGCTCGGCACCCACCCGGCGGTGCTGCAGTGCGCGGTGTTCGGGCTGCCCGACGAGCGCTGGGGCGAATCGGTCACGGCTGCGGTCATCTTGCGTCCGGGGGTGCAGGTGGAAGAGGCCGAGCTCGTCGCCCACTGCCGCGACAAGCTCGCCGGTTTCAAGACGCCCAAGCGGGTGTTCTTCCGCACCTCGATGCCGATCAGCGCGGCCAACAAGCTGCTCAAGCGCGAGTTGAAGGCGGAGTACGCCAATGCGAACGCGACCGCTTCATGAACCGTTGACCGACGTCCGGTCGTTCGGGGGTGCACCGCGCGCGACGAAGCCGCAGGTGCGTTTCCGGGCACCTGGAGGAGTACCGGAGTGATCACGAACGACAGGATCTAGCGGCCAGTGCGGACGCCGCGCAACCCGCTTCGACTTCCACCCACGAGACCATGAGCACATCCTCCTCTGCCCCAGCCACCGCCAACGCCAGACCGACGCTCGTCTACCCCTTCGAGTCGCCGCCCGCGCCCGGCGTTGCGCTGTCGGTGGCACCCGGCGTGATGTGGCTCCGCATGCCCATGCCGATGCAGCTGAACCACATCAACCTGTGGGCGATCGAGGATGGCGACAGCTGGGCGGTGGTGGACACCGGCATGCGCACCGACGAGACGCTGGCCGCCTGGCGGCAACTGCTGGCCGCGGGCGACGACGGCCGGCGGATCGGCCGCGTCTTCGTCACCCACATGCATCCCGACCATGTCGGCATGGCCGGCTGGCTGACTCGGAAGTTCGACTGCCAGCTGTGGATGACCAAGACGGAGTACCTGAACTGCCGCGTGCTGGCGGCCGACACCGGCCGCGAGGCCCCAACCGACGCGATCCGCTTCTACCGTCGCGCCGGCTGGGGCGAAGCCGCGATCGAAGACTACCGCGCCCGCTTCGGCAAGTTCGGCCAGTTCATTCACGCGCTGCCCGACAGCTACCGCCGTATCCGCGACGGCGAGACGCTGCGCATCGGCGAGCATGACTGGCGCATCGTCGTCGGCAACGGCCACTCGCCCGAGCACGCCTGCCTGCATTGCCCTGAGTTGAAGCTGCTGATCAGCGGCGACCAGGTGCTGCCGCGCATCTCGTCGAACGTGTCGGTGTATCCCACCGAGCCTGAGGCCGATCCGATGTCCGACTGGCTGGCGTCGATCGAGAAGATCAAGGCCGAGGTACCGGACGACGTGCTGGTGCTGCCGGCGCACAACGAGCCCTTCCGCGGCCTGCATGCGCGGCTGGACTACCTGGCCCAGGGGCACCACCGCTCGCTGGCGCGGCTGCTGAAGACGCTGGACCAGCCCAGGCGCGTGATCGACGTGTTCGGTGCGCTGTTCGCACGCGCCATCGACCCCGCCGAGGGCAGCATGCAGCTCGGCCTGGCCAGCGGCGAGAGCATGGCCAGTCTGAACTACCTGCTCAACCGCGGCGAGCTGCGGCGCGAGTTCGACGCCGACGGCGTGGCCTGGTACCGCCGCTGAGGCCGTCGGTCGAGTGTGTGCGCCGGCGCTACGCCGGCGGGGGGGCCACGGTGCCCTCGCGGTAGAGCGTCTCGCGTTCGGCCGTGCTCAGGCCCAGTTCGGCTAGGATGCCGTCGGCATGCTCGCTCAGCCGCGGCGGCAGGCTCGCCACGCGGCCCGGCGTCGCGCTCAGCTTGACCGGCACGCCGATGTGGCGGTGCCCGTCGGCCTGCACCACCATTTCGCGGTGCAGGGCGTGCGGGTGCGTCAGCGCCTGCTCGACGTTGTTCACCACGCCGGCGGGCACGCCGCGGCGCATCAGCGTGTCGCACAGCTCGGCGGCGGGGTAGCGTGCCAGCGTGCGTTCGAGCTCGGCGCGCAGCACGTCGCGGTGCTCGCGGCGTCTGACGGGGTCGGCGAAACGGGGGTCGGACGCGAGGTCGGGACGCTGCACGCATTCGCACAGCCGGGCGAACTGGCCGTTGTTGACGACACCCAGGAAGATCGGCCCGTCCGCCGCCGCGTAGCAGTCGTAGGGCACGATGTTCGGATGCGAGCTGCCCATGCGCTGCGGGATCCGCCCGGAGTAGAACCAGTTCGAGGCATGCGGCGCCAACAGCAGCGCCAGGCCGGTGTCGAACAGCGTGGCTTCCACCCGCTGGCCGGCGCCCGTATGCGCGCGTGCGGCCAGGGCCAGCAGCACGCCGACCATCGCGTTGTAGCCGGTGAGGTAGTCCACCACCGGCACGCCCAGCCGCACCGGGCCCGACTCGGGCGTGCCGTTGATGCTCATCAGCCCGGAGATGGCCTGCGCGACGGCGTCGTAGCCCGGCAGGCCGCCCAGCGGCCCGTCGGCGCCGAAGCCGCTGACGTTGCAGTAAATGAGCCGCGGGTGGCGGGCGGCGAGCGTGGTCTCGTAGCCCAGGCCCCACTTCTCCATCGTGCCGGGCAGGAAGTTCTCGATCAGCACGTCGGCCTCGTCGAGCAGCCGCCCGAGCACGGCGCGACCGTCGGCGCGCGACAGGTCGAGCGCGATCGACCGCTTGCCGCGGTTGAGCGCCGCAAAGTAGGCGCACTCACCGCGCTCGTCCAGCGGTGGGCCGATGCGGCGTGCCTCGTCGCCTTCGGGCGGCTCGACCTTGATCACCGCGGCGCCGTGGTCGGCCAGCATCTGCGCGCACAGCGGGCCGGCGAGCACGCGCGAGAGATCCAGCACGCGCAGGCCGGCCAGCGCGCGCGGCGGCGGCGTCCCGGCTGCCGTGGGGGTGGGTGCGGTGGGTTCAGGCATGGACGATGAGGCGCTCGGCTGCGGCGCGGACGGCCCCCGGCATCGGCACCGACTTGCGTTGTTTTAGGTCGAAGAACAGAGCGACGACGACGATCGTCGTGTACAGGCTGCCGTCGTTCGAGTCGACCACGTGGTGGACGATGTGATAGAGCTTCTCGCCCGCCGCGAGGACGCCGCTGCGCACTTCCACCCCGGTGCCGGCGCGCAGCGCGCGGTGGTAAGTGATGTCGTAGTCGAGCGCCGCCGATCCGGTGCCGGCGGCCAGCAGCGCCTTGCGGTCCAACTGCATCGCGCGAAAGAGGTGCGTGATGGCGTCGTTGAAGCGCGCGATGTGCGCGCGCGGCGGCGCCACGCCGTCGGCGTCGCAGTCCCAGGGTTCGATCGAGCCGCGGTAGGTGAGCAGCAGCCGGTCGAGCGGCGGCGGGCCCGGCGGGAGGAGCGCGGCCATCGGCGCCGGCGCAGGCATCTCGGGCAGCTCGCCGGCGTGCGCGCGCGCCGCCGCCAGCACGTCGGCGGGCCACGGCCGCGTGCTGTCGTCGGCGCCCACCAGGCGCAGCCGCGTCTCGAACGCCGCCGATTCGACGCCGGTGCCCAGGTTCGTCATGCGGCTGGCGATGTCGATCGTGCCGTCGTCGTGCACGGCGCGGATGCCGGAGCGGATGGCATGGATGCCGCCGCCGTGCAGCTCGCGCTTGAAGAGCGTTCGGTCGGTGAGCGGCCGCAAGGCCAACTGATCGGCGCGCAACCGCCGCGGCGCGAGCCCCAGGCGCGCGGCGAGGTGGGCCTGCGCGTCGCTGGCGCGCGCCAGGTAGAACTGCACGTTCATGTGGCCCCACTGGTCGCAGTCGGCCATGTTCACCGCGCCGCGGCCGGTGACGAAGACGCGTTCGGCGCCGGGTTCTTCCACGGCCGTCATGCGTCGCTCCCCGCAGGCAGCAAGCGCTCGCGTGCGCGCCCCAGCACCACGGCATCGATCGTGGTGGAACGGCGCGCGTCGAGATCCATCATCACCGTGTAGACCTTGCTCTTCATCGCCAGCTGGCCGGTCTCGACGTTGCTCAGGCGGTGGAAGAAGGTGATCTTGCGCTCGCTCACCTCGAGCACGCCGCTTTCCATGCGCACCAGGTCGCCGGCCAGCAGTTCCTTCAGGTACAGCACCTCTTGCTTCACCGCCGCAGGCGCGCGGCGCCGCTCGCGGATGTAGGCGGGCGTGAGGCCGATGGACGCCATCACGTGCCATGCCGCGTCGGAGACCTTGGCGACGTAGAACTGCACGTTCATGTGGCCGAGCTGGTCGCACTCCAGCGGCGACACGCGACCGAGGTGGGTTTCGATGAACAAGGGCAGGCTCCGGGGCGCGGGAGGAGGGTTCAGTCCTCGGCCTTGTAGTTGGCTTCCTTGACCACGCGCTTCCACTTGGCGATCTCGGCGTCGATGGTGCGGCCCAGCTCGGACGGCGTGCTGCCCACCGGGTCGTAGTTGAGGGCCGCCAGGCGCTCGCGCACGTCGGGCAGCGCGACGATGCGCGCGATCTCCGTCGACAGCCTGTTGACGATCTCCGGCGGCGTGCCCGCCGGCGCCAGCACCGCGGCCCAGGAATCCAGCGCGATGCCCTTGATGCCGGTCTCTTCGAGCGTGGGCACGTCGGGCAGCAGCGCCGAGCGCTTGTTCATCAGCACGGCCAACGGGCGCACCTTGCCCGACTTGACGTGGGCCATGCCGACGAAGGGGTCGACCACCGCATCCACCTCGCCGCCCACCACCGCCGCCATCTGTGGACCGGTGCCCTTGTAGGGTACCATCGTGATGTCGGCGCCAGTGGCCTGCTTCAGCTGCTCGCCGATCAGGCGCAGCAGGCTCGTGCCGGCGCCGTAGCTGAAGCGCCCCGGACGCGTGCGCGCTTGGGCGACAAACTCCTGCATCGTGCGCGCCGGCACGTTGGCATTGACGAGGAACACGCCGCCCAGGTTGGCCACCAGCGAGATCGGCGCGAAGTCCTTGACCGGATCGAAGGGCAGCTTGTACAGCGCCGGGGTCAGCGTCTGCGCGCTGGCCACGGTGAGCAGCAGCGTGTAGCCGTCGGGCGTGGCCTTGGCCACGATGTCGGTGCCGATGATGCCGTTGGCACCGGGCTTGGGGTCGACGTTGACGGTCTGCTTCAGCGATTCCGAGAGCTTGGCGCTGAGCAGCCGTGCCACCACGTCGCTGGTGCCGCCGGCGCCGAACGGCACGACCATGCGGATCGGCCGCGACGGATAGGGCTCGGCGGCGCCGGCCAGCAGCGGCAGCAGCAGGGCCGCGGCGAGCAGCAGGCGGCGCGGCAGGCGAGGGATGCGCTTCATCGGCCGCTTTCTCCATCCTGGGGCGGGTTGCAAAGGCGTGGCCATCATTCGGCCTTGATGCCGGCGGCCTTCACGGTGGCCGCAATGGCCTTCATCTCGGCACGGTGGATTTCAGCCAGCGCCTCGGCGTCGCCGGGGCGGGGCTCCCACGAGATGGAGCGCATCTTGTCCTGCACCGCCGGGTCCCTGAGGATCGCCATCATTTCGCGGCCGAGCCTGGCGCTGATGTCG
The DNA here is from genome assembly GCA_005503065.1 of Comamonadaceae bacterium ALPHA2B. Lineage (GTDB taxonomy): Bacteria > Pseudomonadota > Gammaproteobacteria > Burkholderiales > Burkholderiaceae_C > Xenophilus. The sequence goes on along the minus strand of SCOE01000009.1, from coordinate 71,043 downwards.
CGGGGCACGCCGGCCGGTGCGAAGAAGCCCACCCAGGCCGAGTACGCCATGCCCTTGACGCCTGTCTCGCCGACGGTTTCGGTTTCCGGCGCCAGCGAGCTGCGCTGCGCGCCGGTGCCGGCCAGGATGCGCAGCCGGCCGGCCTTGGCGTTGGGCGCGCTGCTCGACAAGGGTTCGCAGACCACGTCGAGCTGGCCGCCGATCAGGTCGGTGAGCGCCTGCGCCGAAGCCTTGTAGGGCACCTTCGCGATGTCGATGCCGGCGGCACTCTTGAGCAGTTCCATGCACAGCAGGCCCGAACTGGTGCCGAAGCCGTAGTTGAGCTTGCCGGGCGACGCCTTGGCCGTGGCGACCAGCTCGCGCAACGACTTGCTCGGCGAGGACCCGGGAACGACGATGACGAAGGGCGCGTCGGCCGCCAGCGCCAGCGGCACCAGGTCCTTCAGCGGATCGATGGGGAAGCTGGCATACAGGAAGGCGTTGGCCGCCACCGTGGTGCTCGAGCCGAAGAGCAGCGTATAGCCGTCGGCGGGCGCCTTGGCCAGCGTGCTGACGCCGAGCACGCCGCCGGCGCCGGCGCGGTTGTCGATGACCACGGTCTGCCCCAGACGCTCGCCGAGCAGCGGGGCCAACAGCCGCGCCAGCGCGTCGGTGCTGCCGCCCGCGCCCTGCGGCACGATCAGCTGCACCGGTTTCGACGGCCAGGCCTGTGCCGCTGCCGGCTTGGAGACGATGGAGCCGGCCGTTGCCAGCAGGCAAAGGAGAATTTTGTACAACGCGTTCATGGTCCCTCCTACACGTTGGACGTCATCACCGTTCGTTCATCGCGATCACCCGGCGCGCCTACACTGCGCTGAGCAGCAGACCCATCCACCGAAGGAAAACGCATGACCGAAGCCGCCGTCCTCGTCGCCCGCCGTGACGCCATCTGCGAGATCACGCTGAACCGGCCCGAGCAACGCAACGCCATGGCGCCCGAACTGCTGCAGGCGTTCCAGCAGGTGATCGACCAGGTGAAAGCGGATCGCGACATCCGCTGTGTCGTCATCACCGGCGCCGGTACCAATTTCTGCTCGGGCGCGGACTTCCGCAGCACCATTCTCGATCGTGGCAACGAGTTGCCGCACGAGGCGTCCTACGCGATCTACCGTCCGTTCCTGAGCATCCTCGATGTGCAGGTGCCGGTGATCGCGGCGATGAACGGCCACGCCATCGGCGGCGGCTTCGGCCTGGGCCTGGTGTGCGACCTGCGCGTGGCCAACCGCGAGGCGCGCTACGGCGCCAATTTCGCGCGCCTGGGGCTGCATTCGGGCATGGCCATCAGCTACCTGCTGCCGCGGGTGTGCGGCGTGCCGCGCGCTGCCGAACTGCTGTTCACCGGGCGCGTGTTCTCGGGCGCCGAGGCTGCCGAGATGGGCATCGCCAACCACGCGGTCGAGCCGGCGCAGGTGCTGGCGCGCGCGCGCGAGCTGGCCGACGAAATCGCGGCTAACGCGCCGGTGGCGGTGCGGATGATGAAGCGTTCGCTCTACCGTGGTCTCGACTGGGACCCGAAATCGGCTGGCGAGATCGAGGCGCTGCTGCAGTCGCGCACGCTGGACATGGCCGATGCCAAAGAAGGCGTCGCCGCCCTGCTCGAGAAGCGGACGCCGCAATTTCGCGGGCAGTAGCTTCGCGCGCCGCCGATTGAGCGCGGGGGTGATCGACATCAGTCGCTCCCGCCGCGCTCCGCGACCGTGACGCCGGCGGCCACCAGCGCGGCAATCTCCGCGCCCGAGTAGCCGGCCTCGGCGAGCAGCTGGGCACTGTGCTCGCCCAGGCGTGGCGGCGCGCGCCGGACTTCCGGCGGCGTGCGCGACCAGCGCGAGGGCGGCCGAAGGGTCACCAGCGTGCCTTCGGTGGGATGCTCCAGGCGCTGGAAGAAGCCCACGGCGTTGAGGTGCGGATCGTCGAGCAGCGACTCCAGCGTGTGCAGCGGGCCGGCCGGCACGTCGGCCTCGCCCAGCAGCGCGAGCCACTGCCCGGTGGTGCGCGTGCGGAAGGTGGCATCGAGCCAGGCGTAGACCTCGCGCGAATGCTCGGTGCGCGCCTGCAGCGTGGCGAAGCGCGGGTCCAGCAGCAGCTCGGGCTGGCCCAGGCGCTCAAGCACCGCGCGCCACTGGCCGTCGCTGATGAGAAAGGCGCACAGCCAGCCGCCCAGGGTACGGAACGGCCGCCGGTCGGGGCTCAGGTGGCGAGGATAGCCCGGCGGGCCCAGCGGCGGGTCGAAGGAGTGGCCCATCAGGTGGTCGCCGAGCACGCCCTGCACCAGCGATTCGAACATCGGCACCTCCAGCGACTGCCCCTGGCCCGTGCGCAGCTTGTGCACCAGGGCGCCGAGGATGGCATTGACGAGCACGGTGCCGGTGTAGCGGTCGGCCATCGCCATCGGGACGTAGCGCGGCTCGCCGCCGCTGGCGCGCGCGTACAGGCCGGCGATGCCCGACATGCCCTGCATCAGGTCGTCGAGCGCCGGCCGCGCGGCGTAGGGGCCGTCCTGCCCAAAGCCGACCGCGCCGACGTAGACGATGCCCGGGTTCACGGCGGCCAGCGCCTCGTACGACAGCCCCAGCCGGGCCATCGCCGCCGGGCGCACGTTGTAGACGAACACGTCGGCGGTGGTGGCCAGCCGCAGCAGCGCGTCTCGGCCAGCCGGCTGCTTGAGGTCGAGCACGACGCTGCGCTTGTTGCGGTTGTTCTGCTGGAAGATGCCGCCCATGCCCGGCGAGCGGGTGGGCCCGATGCCGCGCGCGATGTCGCCCTCGTGCGACTCGACCTTGATGATGTCGGCGCCCATGTCGCCGAGAATCTGCGTGGCGAAGGGCCCTAGCAGGTACGCGGTGAGATCGAGCACGCGGATGCCGTTCAGCGCGCTCATCGTTGGGGTCCCGTCAGCGCGAGGTGCAGGCCACCACGGCCTGCCACGCCGAACGCTCGCCACCCTGCCGGATGGCCTGCACCAGGGCGCGGGCCCAGAAGGTCTCGCTGCCGTGCTCGTCGCGCCACTCGCGCAGCCTGCGGGTGTAGAGGTGCAGCGTGTGCTCGGCGGTGACGCCGATGGCGCCATGCAGCTGGTGCGCGATGCGCGTGCCCAGTCCCGCGGCCTCGCCCGCGCGCGCCTTCGCCGCGGCGGCCGCGGCGACGAACCAGCGCGGGTCTTCGGTGGCCGCGGCCGCCTGCACCGCCACGCGCGCTGCGGCGGCCTCCTCGGCCAGCTGCGCCAGCTGGTGCTGCACGCCCTGGAACTGGCCGATCGACCGCCCGAACTGCACGCGCTCGCCGGTGTAGGTGACGGTCATCTCGAGCAGGCGCCCCAGCGCCCCGGCGATCTGCGCGGCGCTGAGCAAAGCGGCGCGCGCCCTCACCTCGGCCAGGCTCAGGCCCGGCAACGCGATGCACCAGGCCTGGGTCGGGCGCGCGCCCGCCGCCGCGTGCAGCGGGATGCCGGCGCTGCCGACGCGCGCCGCAGGCCAGGCGCCGCCCGCGACCGCACGCACTTGGACGCACGCTCGCGGCAGCCAAAGCAGCTGGGCCGTGCCGGCGTCGTCTGCGCCGAGCAGGGCGACATGGCTGGCCTGGTCTGCCCAGGCGACGACCGGGCCGTCGGCTTCGGTCAGGTCGGCACGGCCGGCCGCGCGCAGCGCGTCCAGCGGCGCCGTGGTGAAGGCCACGGCGGCCGGCCCGGCAGCGGGTGCCAGCCCGACGCGCGAGCGCAACCAGCCGGCCAGCAGCGTCTGCGCGATCGGCAGCGGTGCGCAGCGCGCCGCCGCGCGTTCGAGCAGGGCGCAGGCGTCGAGCCAGTCGCCGCCGGCACCGCCTTCGGCTTCCGGGGCGAGCAGCTGGCCCGGACCGAGTTCCTCGACCGCCTGCCACAGCGCCTGCGGCCATTGGCCGGCGTCGGCCGCGGCCACGAGGCGGCTGTCGCAGCGCTGCGACAGCAGACGATCGGCCGCTTCGGCGAGGGGCAGCGAGAGTTCGCTCATCGTGCCTGCAGTTGCTTGGCGATCATGTTGCGCAAGACCTCGTTGGTGCCGCCGCGCAGGTTGTAGGTGGGCGCCAGCGGCCAGGCGCTGGCGAGCAAGCCGGCCAGCACGGCATCGCCCGCGACGCGCTCGTCGGCATCGATCGCCTCGCGCACGATCTCCAGCGTGTCGCGCTCGAAGTTCGTGCCCAGGTCCTTCACCATCGCTGCTTCGATGGCCGGCGAGCGCCCGGCCTCGAGCGCGCCCCAGATCGCCAGGCTCATGTTGCGCAGCGTGATCAGCCGCGCGAGCAGCCGGCCGGCCGCTGCATCGGACCCAGCGGCGGGCGCCTCCAGCACGAGGCGCAGACAGCGCTCGACGATCGGCATCGTGCTTAGGAATCGCTCGGGCCCGCTGCGCTCGTAGGCGAGCTCGCTCGTCACCTGCTTCCAGCCGTCGCCTGCCTGGCCGACCAGGCACTCGGCCGGCAGCTCGACGCCGTCGAACGTCACCTCGTTGAAGTGGTGGCTGCCATCGAGCATGAGGATCGGGCGGATCGTCACGCCCGGGGCCTTCAAATCGACGATGAACTGGCTCAGCCCGGCGTGGCGGGCCGTGGGGTCGGCGGGGGCGGTGCGGCACAGCACGATTGCGTAATGCGCGATGTGGGCGCCGCTGGTCCAGACCTTGCGGCCGTCGAGCCGCCAGCGCGCGCCTGAAGGCTCGGCCCGCGTGCGAACGGAGGCGAGGTCGGAGCCCACGTCGGGCTCGCTCATGCCGATGGCGAAGTAGGTGTCGCCGGCGGCGATGCGCGGCAGGAACGCCTGCCGCTGCGCCTCGCTGCCGAAGCGCATCAGCAGCGGCGCGCTCTGGCGCGCGGCGATCCAGTGCGCGGCCACGGGGGCGCCGGCGGCGAGCAGCTCCTCGTTGATCGTCAGCGTGTCGAAGGCGCTGCCGCCGCGCCCGCCGTAGGCCACCGGCCAGTGGTAGCCGATCCAGCCCCGAGCGCCGAGCCGGCGGCTGAACGCACCGCCCAGGCCCTCGGTCCACGAGTTGCACTGCGGCTCGAAGCCGCCGCTGGCCAACTCGTCGGCGATGAACCGACGCACCTGCGCGCGCAACGTGGCCGTGCGTTCGCCAACGGCGGGCAGCGGGAGTGCGGGCTCGAAGAACAGCATGAGGACAGGTCCGGTTGGTCAGCACCTTCAGGCTACAGTATTCTACCAATCGTTAGTTTGCTGTCTCGGGCCGAACCCGAGCCCGAACACCCAGGAGATGCCATGTCCAACCGCTCGCTCGACGACCTCAACCCCGGCGACGTGTTCCGCAGCTACGGCCGGACCGTCACCGAGACCGACATCGTGCTCTTCACGAGCCTGGCCGGGCTGAAGCTGCCGATCTTCATCAACGAGGAGTTCGCGAAGAAGCACACCGACTTCGGGGGCCGCATCTGCCCCGGCCTGCTGACGGCGGCGCTGGCCGCCGGGATGATGGAAGAGATCCTGGGTCCGGCGACGATCGCCGCGCTCGAGCTCACCGACTTCAAGTTCACCGTGCCGGTGCGGCCGGGCGACACCCTGCGCGCCGAGATCACCGTCGAGGGCAAGAAGAACCTCTCCGACGGCAAGCGCGGCATCATGCAGGGGCGGGTGAGGGTGTTCAACCAGCGCGAGCAGCAGGTCTTCGAGTTCAGCGAGAAGCTGATGATGCGTCGCGGGCGTGTGGACGACCTGGTCTGATCTGAGCGTGGCCGGCGCGCTGCGGCCCCCGCGTCCCCTGGAGCGCCATTTCCACCTGCAGGCGTCCTTCTTGCACGAGGCACGGTGTCAGGGCGTGCGCGCCGCCCGTGCATTCGCCTGCTTTCTTCGCGCCGTCGGAGGTGCCTGGGCTTGTTCGTTGGCGCCGCGCGCCCTCGCCAACCATCTGCTCGAGACAGCCTCGAGCGCGTCGAAGACGCCCCCGAGTTCCTGGCCCTGCTCCGTAAGGCCGTACGACACTGCGGGCGGTATCGACGGCACATGGTCGCGGAACACGATGCCGCGCTCCTCGAGCAGGCGAAGCCGCTGCGTCAGCACTTTGGCCGACAGCCCGGGAACGGCGCGCAGCAGCGCGCCGAAGCGCATCGGTCCGTCGCGCCGCAGGTGCCACAGGATGTAGCTGGTCCATGAGCCCATCAGCAGGCGCAGCAGGGCGTCGACGGGGCAGACGGGCGGCGGTGCTTGGCGTGGCATCGGTGGTTACTTCAAGGTACCTACTTGCCGATAGTAACCGACGATCCGAGAATGGCCGCCACCGGAAGGCGACAGGTGCCGGCCGGTGGTGCGGCAGCGTGTGCCGCGAAGCCATCGAAAGGGCATGAAAGATGATTCTGGTCGTCGGAGGAACGGGAACGATCGGCAGCGAGGTGGTGCGGCTGCTGCAGGAGGCGAAGCTGCCGTTCAAGGCGCTGGTGCGCGATGCCGCCAAGGCGCGCGAGCTGAATGCGCGCGGCGTGCAGACGGCCGCCGGCGACCTGCGCGAGCCGCGGACGCTGCCCGCCGCGCTGGGCGGCGTCGACAAGGTCTTCGTGGTCACCCCGCTGGTGCCCGACCAGGTGCAGATGCGCGCCGCGCTCATCACTGCGGCAAAAACTGCGGGCGTCAAGCACTTCGTCATGTCCACCGGCATCGGCGCGGCCCCGGATTCGCCGGTGCAGATCGGCCGCTGGCACGGCGAGAACCAGCAGCAGGTGCAGGAGTCCGGCATGGCCTGGACCTTCGTGCAGCCCGGCTTCTTCATGCAGAACCTGCTGATGTACGCCCAGGCCATCCGCGAGAAGGGCGAGTTCTACATGCCGCTCGGCGAGGGCAAGGTCAGCTGGATCGACGCGCGCGACATCGCCGCCGTGGCCGTGCAGGCGCTGACCAAACCCGGGCACGAGAACCAGGCCTACCCGGTGACGGGGCCGCAGGCCTTGAGCGGCGCGGAGGTGGCTGCCGCCCTCAGCGCGGCGGCGGGGCGCCCGGTGCGCTACGTGGCGATCACACTGGAACAGGCGAAGCAGGCGATGACCGGCATGGGCATGCCCGAGTCCCTGGCCGATGCGATGAACGAGCTGTATGCCCTCGCGCCGCCGGGCTACCTGGCGGGCGTGCTCGACACGGTGCCCAAGGTCACGGGCCGACCGGCGCGCACGTTCGCGGAGTTCGCCAAGGCCCACGCGGCAGCGTTCGGCGCCGCCTGACTTTGTGTGCGTGCGGCCGGTTCGTCGGGCCCGGCCGCACGCGCCGCTGTCGGGCGCAAAAGCGGGCCGCGTCCAGGCAGCGGCCTCGAGGTGCCGCGCAGCGGGCTCACCCACCAGGCAACGGGTTGAAGCGCCAGCCGCATCCGGTCGACCGGGGCGCTCAGGCCGCGCCCGTCGTGGGCACGATCAGGGCATCGAGCGCCTGCACGCCGCGGCCGCGCGGCAGCACCAGCAGCGGGTTGATGTCGATGCTCTCGATGCCGTCGGTGTGGCGCGCCGCGTAGACCGACAGCGCCGCCAGCGCCGCGGCCAGCGCGTCTTCGTCGGCCGGCGGTTGCCCGCGCACGCCGCGCAGCAGCACACGGCCCTTGACCTCGCCGATCATCGCGCGCGCCTCGGCCACGCCGAACGGCGCGACGCGGAAGGCCACGTCCTGGAAGGCCTCGACGAAGACCCCACCCAACCCGAACATCACCACGGCCCCGAACACCGGATCGCGCACGACGCCGAGGATGGTCTCGACGCCGCGCTCGGCCATGCGCGCCACGACCACGCCGTCAACGCGCGCCTGCGGGGCGTGCGTGGCGGCGCGCTGCGTCAAGGTGCGGAACGCCTTGCGCAGCTGCGCCTCGTCGGCCAGGCCCACGATCACGCCGCCGATCTCGCTCTTGTGCGCGATGTCGGCCGAGGCGATCTTCAGCACCACGGGGTAACCCAGTGCCGCGGCCTCGCGTGCGGCGGCGTCCTCATCCGCCGCGATGCGTTCTGGCACGGCAGCGATGCCGGCACTGGCAAGGATGGTCTTGGCCTGCGTCTCGTTGATGGCCCGTACCGGCGGCGGCAGTGCACCCGCGGGCAGGGCGGGCGGCGGGTCGGCCTGCGCCGCGCGCCGCGACTGTTCGGCGAAGTACACCAGCGCCGCGGCGGCGCGCACGGCACGCGTGGGCTCGTCGAAGAGCAGCACGCCGGCGGCCTCGTACATCCTGCGCACCTCGGGGGAGGCCAGCGACGAGAAGACCACGGCCCGATCGGGGAAACGCCGCAGCACGGCCTGCAGCTGCTCCAGCAGCGAGCGGCTCAGCTCCGTCACCTGGCCGACGCTGGACAGGAACGCCACCACCACGTCGTAGCCGCCTTCCTCCAGCATGATCTGGAAGTTGCTGCCGAACAGCGTGAGATCGTTGACGAGCTGTGCCGTCATGTCCACCGGGTTGCGCGGACCGCAGAACGGCACCAGTTCCTTCAGCCGGCGCTGCGCGTCCTCGGGCATCGGCGCCACGTCGAGCGCGCAGTCGCTGGCCACGTCGGCCATCAGTGCGCCGACGCCGCCCGACACGGTGAGCAGGCCCAGACGCCGCCCGAGCGGCGCCGGCGCGTTCACCGAGCAGGCATAGGCCACGTCGAACAACTCGTCGATGCTGCGCGCGCGCCAGACGCCGTACTGGCGGAACAGGCCTTCGTAGACCTGGTCCGAGCCGGCCAGCGACGCAGTGTGCGATGCCGCCGCCTGCGCGCCCGCCTCCGAGCGCCCGACCTTCATGACGACGACGCGCTTGCCGCGCTCGCGCGCCAGCGCCAGCGCGGCGACCAGGCGGTCCTTGTCGGTGGCGGCCTCGAGGTAGGTCACGATGACCTGCGTGCCGTCGTCGTCCGCGAAATGGGTGATGCAGTCGGCGACATCCACGTCGCACTGGTTGCCGGTGGTGATCCACAAATTCAGCCCCAGACCGCGCTGCCGGATCAGCGACAGGCAGTAGCCCCCGAAGGCGCCGCTCTGGCTGACCAGGCTGATGCGGCCCGGTACCAGGCCGAAGCCGGCGGCGCTGGGCGTGAAGGTGCCGAGCAGGCGCCGCCGCACGTTGATCAGCCCCATGCAGTTGGGACCGACCACGCGCATGCCGGTGCGCCGCGCCAGCGCCGAGATGCCGGCCTGCCATGCAATGCCCTGGCCGCCGGTTTCGGCGAAACCCGAGCTGAGCACGACCGCGCCGCCCACGCCCTTGGCCGCGCAGTCCTCAAGCGCGGCCAGCACGCCAGGTGCCGGCACGGCCACGATGGCCAGATCCACCGGCCCGGGCACCGCGCTGACGGTGGCGAATGCGGGCAGGCCCTGGATCTGCGCCGCCTTCGGGTTGATCGGGTACAAGGCCCCGTCGAAGCCGCTGGACTTGAGGAAATCCAGCGGACGGCCGCCGATCTTGGTGGGGTCGGACGACGCGCCGTAGACGGCGATCGCTCGCGGTTCGAACAGCGGCGCGAGCGAGCCGCGGGAAGCGGTGGGCGAGGCCATGGGGTCAGTGGATCGACATGCCGCCGTCCACGCCGATCAGCTGCCCGGTCACGTAGCTCGCGCCTTCGCTGGCCAGGAACACCCACACCGGCGCAATCTCCTCCGGCTCGGCCCAGCGGCCCAGCGGAATGCGATCGAGCGTGCGCTGCTTGAAGCGCTCGTCGGTGCGGATGGTCTCCGTCATCGGCGTAGCCGCGCCCGGGGCGACGCAGTTGACGATGATGTTGTAGCGCGCCAGTTCGCGCGCGGCCGACTTGGTGAAGCCGATCAGCCCGGCCTTGGCCGAGCCGTAATTGATCTGGCCGATGGTGCCCAGGATGCCGGCGGTGGAAATGGTGTTGATGATCCAGCCGCGCTGGCGTTCCATCATGCCGTCCACGACCGCCTGCAGGCAGTTGAAGCTGCCCGTGAGGTGCACGTCGATCACCTGCTGCCACTGGTGCGCGCTCATCTTGTGCAGCATCGCCGTACGCGTGATGCCGGCGTTGTTGACGAGCACGTCCACCGGGCCGAACTTCGCCACCACCGCCGCCACCATCGCGTCCACGGCGGCACGGTCGGCCACGTCACACTTGAACGCCGCGGCCTGCCCGCCGGCGTCGCGGATCGACTGCGCCACCTGCTCGGCGGTCTCGAGGTTCCAGTCGACCACCGCGACCTTGGCGGCTTGCGCGCCGTAAGCGCGCGCGATGCCCGCGCCGATGCCCTGGCCGGCGCCGGTGACGATCGCGACCTTGTTTTCGAGAGCTTTTCCGCTGAACATCGACCGCTCCTTTGCCAAACGAGTGTTTGTTAGACTCAACGATGCCACAGGATGGAGGGCAGCACCAGGGGCCGGCACCCGGGGTGCGGCAGGGCGCGCCGCGCGCTGACGTTGTGCCGCCGGGGTGGCGCCGCAGGGCGGCGACCCCGGCAAGCCCGAATCCGATGCCAGGACCTGAACCCGAGGCGAGAGTCCATGATCGATCTGACCGAACGGCTCGACGCACCCACCGAGGTGCAACGCATGCTGCGCGACGCCGCCGCCGCCTTCTTCGCCGCCGACGGCCCGGGCCGTCGCCTGCGCGAATGGCGCGGCACGCTGCCCGGGCACGACCGCGAGCGCTGGCGGCGCATGGCCGGCCTGGGCTGGCTCGGCCTGTGCCTGCCCGAGGCGCTGGGCGGCAGCGGGCTCGGCGCCGGCGAGGCGGCGGTGCTGCTAGAGCGCTGCGGCCGCGCGCTCGCGCCCGAGCCGCTGGTGGCCGGTGCGCTGCTGCCGGCCTGGGCGCTGCTGCACGGCGACTCGCAGGCGCTGCGCGAGCGCTGGCTGCCGGCACTGGCGCGCGGCGAGGTGCAACTCGCGCTGGCGGCCGGAGCGCAGGCCGATGAACTGGATGAAGACGACGGCGACGCTGCCGGAGGCCGCCGCAGCGTCGAAGCCCCGCGAGCCGCTTCGCGCGGCGCGGGCTTCGTGCTCGACGGGCGCTGCCGCTTCGTGGCCGGCGGCGCAGGGGCCGACGCTTTCGTGGTGGCGGCGGAGGGCGCGCAGGGTGTGCTGCTGCTGCTGGTGGAGGCCAGCCAGCGCGGCCTGCAGACCAGCACGCAACCGCGCGTGGACGGCGGCTTCTGGACCGAACTGCGGTTCGAGGGCGCCGAAGTCTCCGGCGCGCAGCTGGTCGCCGGGCCGGCGCACGCGCAGGGCGTGCTGCAGCGCGCGCTCGACCTGGCGCGCATCGCCGAAGCCGCCGAGCTGCTGGGCGTGATGAGCCAGGCGCTCGAAACCAGCGTCGCCTACATCGCGATGCGGGAGCAGTTCGGTCGCGCCATCGGCAGCTTCCAGGCGCTGCAGCACCGCGCCGCAGACCTGCTGATCCAGGTCGAGCTCACGCGCTCGGTGGTGCTGCAGGCGGCCGCGGCGGCCGACACGCATGGCAGCGATGCGCGGCGGCTGGCCATCGCCGCCAGCCAGGCCAAGGCACGGGCCTCGGCGGCGGCGCTGGAGGTCACCAAGGGCTGCATCCAGCTGCACGGCGGCATCGGCTACACCGACGAATGCGACATCGGCCTGTACCTGAAGAAGGCGATGGTCGGCGCGGCCTGGCTGGGCAACGCGGCGCTGCACCGGCGCCGCTACAACGAATTGGCCGGCGACGGCGACCAAGCCTCGGCGCCCGAGCTGATCGCCGGCGGCGAGCAGCCGATCCGCCGCGACGAGCTGCGCCGCTGGCTGGCCGAGAACTTCCCGCCCGCGTGGCGCTTCCCGGCCAGCCGCATGAGCCTGAAGGAAACGCGCGCCTGGCACGACAAGCTCCACGAGAAGGGCTGGGTGGCGCCGAACTGGCCCAAGGCCTACGGCGGCATGGGGCTATCTGGCTACGAGCAGGTGGCGCTGCAGTCGGAGTTCGACCGCCACGGCATCGTTATCGCGCCGAACATGGCGGTGATCATGCTCGGGCCGCTGATCATCCGCTACGGCACCGAGCAGCAGAAGCGCGAGGTGCTGCCGCGCATCCTGTCGGGCGAGGTGCGCTGGTGCCAGGGCTACTCCGAGCCCTCGGCGGGCTCCGACCTGGCCAGCCTGCGCACGACGGCCGTGCTCGACGGCGACGAGTTCGTCGTCAACGGGCAGAAGATCTGGACCTCGTTCGCGCACGAGGCCGACTGGATCTTCATGCTCGTGCGCACCGACCCCAAGGCCAAGAAGCAGGAAGGCATCAGCTTCCTGCTGGCGGACATGCGCGCGCCCGGCATCACCGTCAAGCGCATCCGCAACCTGGGCGGCAACGCCGAGTTCTGCGAGACCTTCTTCGACAACGTGCGCGTGCCGAAGGCCAACCTCGTCGGCGGGCTGAACCAGGGCTGGACGATGGCCAAGTCGCTGCTGGGCAGCGAGCGCATCATGATCGGCAACCCGCGCGGCGCGCGCGCGCCATTCGCGCGCCTGGCGGAGCTGGCGCGCGCCACCGGCCTTGACCGCGACGGTGCCTGGCGCGCGCGGCACGAGCAGCTGCGGCTGGACATCGATGACCTTGAGGCGATGTTCGTGCGCTGCGTCGAGGTGCTGCGCCGCGGGCATGAACTCGGTGCCGAGGTGTCGATGCTGAAGGTCTGGATCACCGAGGCGCAGCAGCGGGTGGCCGACCTGATGCTCGAGACCGCGGGTGCCGCCGGCGTGAGCGACGCATCGATGGCGCTGCCGGGCGGCGCGCTGCACCCGGCGCACGTGTTCTTCTCGGCCCGCCCGGCCAGCATCTACGGCGGCAGCAACGAGATCCAGCGCAACATCCTGGCCAAGGCGGTGCTCGAGCTGCCGGGCTGACACGGCGCGCACCGTACCCCTGCAACACCTTAGAAAGACGCCCATGACCCACCCTCCTGCGACCGGCACCTGGACCGAGGGCCCGGGCCCCGACGTCATCTTCGCCCAGCACCTGGCGGCAGGCGAGTTCCGCATCCAGCGCTGTGCCGCCTGCGCGCGCCACGTCTTCTACCCGCGGCTGGCGTGCAGCCATTGCGGCAGCGTCGAGCTCGCGTGGCAGGCGCCGAGCGGGCGCGGCACTGTGTATGCGGTCAGCGTCGTCAACCGCAGCGCCGACAAGGGTGGCCCGTACAACGTGGTGCTGATCGACCTGGCCGAGGGCCCGCGCATGATGGGGCGCGTGGACGGCATCGCGAACGACGCGGTGCGCATCGGCATGGCGGTACGGGCGCGTGTCGGGCAGGGCGCCGGCGGCGAGCCCTGCGTCGTCTTCGACCCGCTTGACCCCGACGCCGCCACCGGCAGGGAAGGGTGTACACGATGAGCGGCAGCAGCCTCCGCGGCAGCGCCGCGATCGTCGGCGCGGCGCTGGCCGGCCTGGGCGAGGCGCCCGGCAGCAGCTCGGAAGACATCGCCATCGAGGCCAGCGTCAGGGCGCTCGCCGAGGCCGGCCTGACGACGCGGCACGTCGATGCGGTGTTCGGCTCGCTACCGGGCAACGCCAACCCGCTGTCGGCGTTGCTGATCGCCGAGATGCTGGGCATCCAGCCGAAGTTCACCGACAACAACCGCACCGGCGGCTCCACCTTCCTGTCGTACACGCTGATGGCGGCGATGGCGCTGAAGGAAGGCCTGTGCGAGACGGCGCTGATCTTCTACGGCAGCAACCAGCGCACCGCCAGCGGCAAGCTGGTGTCGTCGGTCAAGCCCTTCGCCTACGAGGCGCCGTACGCGCCGATCTTCCCGGCCACCTCGTACGCGCTGGCGGCCTCGCGCCACATGCACGCGTACGGCACCACGCGCGAGCAGCTCGCCGCGGTGGCGGTGGCGGCGCGCGCCTGGGCCAACCTCAACCCGCAGGCCTTCATGCGTGGCCCGCTCAGTGTGGCCGACGTACTGGCCTCGCGCATGGTGTCCAGCCCGCTGACGGTGCGCGACTGCTGCCTCGTCACCGACGGCGGCGCGGCGATCGTCATGACACGTGCCGACCGCGCACGCCACCTGCCGAAGAAGCCGGTGTACCTGCTCGGCGCGGCGGCGGCCACCACGCACATGAACATCGTCGCCATGGCCGACCTCACGCGCACCGCGGCGGTCGACTCAGGGCAGCGCGCGATGGCGATGGCCGGCGTGGCGCCGCGCGACATCGACGTGGTGGAGCTCTACGACGCCTTCACCATCAACACGATCCTGTTCCTCGAAGACCTCGGCTTCTGCGCCAAGGGCGAGGGCGGGGCGTTTGTCGCCAGCGGCGCCATCGCCCCCGGGGGCGCGCTGCCGGTGAACACCAACGGCGGCGGGCTGTCGTGTGTGCATCCGGGCATGTACGGCATGTTCACGCTGGTCGAAGCCGTGCAGCAGCTGCGCGGCGAAGCCGGCGAGCGGCAGGTGGCGGGTGCCGAGCTGGCGCTGTGCCACGGCAACGGCGGCGTGCTGTCCAGCCAGATCACCAACGTGCTCGGCACCGAGGCCACGCTGTGAGTTCGGCGGTGCACGACTTCCGGCCCGAGGCGTTCTACCCCGGCCTGCAGATCGAGCATGTCACGGCGGCCGGCGTGAAGGCGTTGCGGGTGGGCAGCGGGCCGACGCTGTTGCTGCTGCACGGCGGCACGGGCTCGTGGACGCATTGGGTGCGCAACATCGAGCCGCTGTCGCGCCGCTTCAGCCTGGTCATCCCCGACCTGCCGGGCATGGGCGAATCGATCGGCGTGCCGCGCGACACCGATCTCGACGGCTACGGCGCCTTCATCCTGGCGGCCATCGATGCCGGTCTGGTGCCGCCCGGCCTGCGCTTCGCCGTCGCCGGCTTCTCGTGGGGCGGGGTGGTGACTGCCTGGCTGGCGGCGCGCCTGCCTGAGCGGGTGTTCGCGGCCTGCCTGCTGGCCCCGGGCGGCTTTCCGCCGGATGGGTGGCATCGGCCGCCGCTGAAGCCCGTGCCGCCAGGGGCGAGCGACGCCGAGACCGACGCCATCCACCGCGCCAACCTCGAGATGATGATGATCGCCGACCCGCGGCGCATCGACGACCTGGCCGTGGCCATGCAGCGGCGCAACCACGGCATGACGCGATTCAAGTCGCGCTTCCTGGGCTATCGCGACACGCTGGGCCCGAGCCTGCGAATGCTCACAGGCCCGGTGCTGGCGGTGCTGCCCGCGCTCGACCCGCTGCCGCGCCCGGATGTCGCGGCGCGCGCCGAATACCTGCGCCGCTGCGCGTCGCACATCGTGTGCCGGGTCGTCCCCGATGCGAGCCACTGGGTGGCGTTCGAGGCGCCCGACGAGGTCAACCGCCTGGTCGCCCGATTCGTGCACCGCAACGCACCCGCCGCCGAACATGCACGAGTTTCAGTCCCGCCGGGAGCGTGACCATGACCATCCAGGAAGGTGAACTGCTCTGGACCCCGCGAGAGGCCTTCGCAAAGTCGTCGCAGCTCGCGTCGTTCATGGACTGGCTGCGCGTGCACCGCCAGCTGGAGTTCACCGACTACGCTGCGCTGTGGCAGTGGTCCGTGGACTGCCTGGAGGACTTCTGGGCCGCGGTGTGGGAGTACTTCGAGATCGAGTCCTCCACGCCGCACGAGTGCGTTCTGAAGGAGCGCACGATGCCCGGCGCGGAGTGGTTTCCCGGTGCGCGGGTGAACTTCGCGAAGCACATGCTGCGCAAGGGCCGGCGCGGGTGGCCGGCCATCCATCATCGCAGCGAAATCCGGCCATCGGCCACGCTGAACTGGGAGGACTTGCGCGACCAGGTGGCCACGCTCGCCGAGGCGATGCGCCGCATGGGCATCCGCCCCGGTGATCGCATTGTCTCGACGCTGCCGAACACGCCAGAAGCCGTGATCGCCCTGCTGGCCACCACGGCCATCGGTGCCGTCTGGTCGGCCTGCTCGCCCGACTTCGGCGCGCGCAGCATCCTCGACCGCTTCCAGCAGATCGAACCGCGGTTGCTGTTCGCAGTGGACGGTTATCGCTTCGGCGGCAAGGACTTCGACCGCTGCACCGATCTCGCCCGGCTCGTCGAAGGCCTGCCCACGCTCGAGCACCTGGTGTTCCTGCCCGACCTCGACCCGGCCGCGCCGCGGCCGACGCTGCGTCCTGAGCCGGCTGTGCGCCTGTGGTCGGAGGTCATGGCCGAGCAGCCGGAGCACTACGAGGACTTCCGCTATGAGGACGTGGAATTCTCGCACCCGCTGTGGATCCTGTACTCCTCGGGCACCACCGGCCTGCCCAAGGCGATCACGCACAGCCACGGCGGCATGACGCTCGAGACACACAAGGTCATCACCTTCCATGCCAACCAGACGGCGGATTCTTGCCTGTTCTTCTACACGACCACCGGCTGGATGATGTTCAACTTCATGGTCATGGGCCTGTGCAGTGGCGGGCGCATCGTGCTGTTCGACGGCAACCCGCTGGCGCCCCATGTCGAGCGGCTGTGGCAGTTGGCAGCCGAGCACCACGTGACGATGTTCGGCGCCAGCCCGACCTTCGTGCAGATGATGATCAAAGCCGGCGTGCGGCCGGCGAAGAAGTACGACCTGTCGGCGCTGGAGGGTGTGCTGCTGGGCGGCTCGCCGGCCTCGCCCGAGACCTTCGCGTGGTTCTACCGCGAGGTCAAGCGCGACCTGTGGGTCACCTCGCAAAGCGGCGGTACCGACGTCTGCTCGGCCTTCGTCGGCGCCTCGCCCACGCTGCCGGTGTACGCCGGCGAGATCCAGACGCGGCTGCTGGGCGTGGATGCACACGCGCTGAGCGATGAGGGAGAACCGCTCACCGACGGCGTGGGCGAGCTCGTAATCCGCAAGCCCATGCCCTCGATGCCGCTGTACTTCTGGGGTGACGCCGACAACCGGCGCTACCACGACAGCTACTTCGACGTCTACCCCGGCCAGTGGCGGCACGGCGACTTCTTCAAGGTCAACCAGCGCGGCGGCTGCTACATCTACGGTCGCTCCGACTCCACGCTCAACCGCGCCGGCGTGCGCATCGGCACGGCCGAGATCTACCGCATCGTCGAGAACGTCGAAGGCGTGCAGGACAGCCTGGTGCTCAACCTCGACCTGCCCGGCGGCAGCTTCTTCATGCCGATGTTCGTGGTGCCCAAGCCGGGCTTCATGCTCGACGAGGCGATGCAGTCGCGCATCACCCAGGCGCTGCGCATGCAGGGCTCGCCGCGCCACGTGCCCGACCGCTACGTCGCCATCGCCGCCGTGCCCTACACGCTCACCGGCAAGAAGCTCGAAGTGCCGGTGCGCAAGATCCTGCTGGGCGCGGCGCCCGAGAAGGTGGCCAGCCGCGATGCGATGATGAACCCGGCGTCGCTGCAGTTTTTCGTGGACTTCGCAGGCGAGGTCCGGCGCATGGTCGAGGCCGGCGAAAAGCAGCGGTGAACGGCGGGCAGGCTCCGACCCAGCCTGGAGCCTGCAGCCCGCTGGCTGCTCACATGCGAAACACGCCCCAGCCGCCCGGCCGCGCCGGCGTGCGGCCGGCCGCATCGAGCAGCTGTGCGAGCACCCCGCGCGTCTGCTCGGGCTCGATCACGGCGTCGCACCACAGCTGGCGCGCCCAGTTCAGCGCACCGGTTTCGTTGTCGGGCGCATCGGGCGACGCGGCGGCGCGCGCGTTGGGCCACATCAGCAGCGCGTTGGGCCTGAAGGCGCGGCCGCACAGCGCGTGGTAGGCGGCGCCATGGGCCTGTCCGACGATGACGGTGATCTTGGGCACATCGGCATTGGCCGCCGCGTTGAGCAGCTTCGCGCCGTGGCGGCCGATGCTGCCCTGCGACGCCTCGCCGCTGTCGGCAAAGCCGGGGGAATCGACCAGGAATACGAGCGGGATGTCGCGCTGTACGGACAGCTCGATGAAGTGGGCGCCCTTGGCCGCTGCCTGCGCGGTGAGCGCGCCGGCGCCGGCGACGATGCCGACCTCGAAGCCCTCGATGCGGGCGAAGGCGCACCGCAGGGACTCGCCGTGCAGCGGCTTGAACTCCTGGAAGCGGCCGCCGTCGACCAGGCGCACGATCAGCTCGCCGGCATCGGCCGCGGGTTCGCCGTTCAGACGCACCAGGCCCCGCAGTTCGATGGCGGGGTGCAGCGGCTCTTCGGCCGCAGCGCGCGTCCAGCGCAGCGGCGCCGGTTCGCCCAGATGACGGACGATGCGCCGCGCGATGGCGAGCGCATCGGCGTCGTCGTCGCCCAGGTGGTCGGCCACGCCGCTCAGGCTGCAGTGCATTAGCGCGCCGCCCAGTGCCTCGGAATCGGCCACCTCGCCGGTGGCGGCATACACGAGCTGCGGGCTGCCGAGAAACATCGCGCCCTGGTTGCGCACGATGACGAGTTCGTCGCACAGCGCGGGAATGTAGGCGCCGCCGGCCGTCGAGGGGCCGAAGACGAGGGCGATCTGCGCGATGCCTTCGGCCGACATCTTCACTTGGTTGTACATCACTGATCCGCCCTGGCCGTCGTCGGGGAAGATGTTGGCCAGGTCGGGCAGGAAGGCACCGCCCGACTGGACCATCGTGATGCACGGCAGCCGGTGCTGCCAGGCGAACATCTGCGCCCGCACATGGCGCTTGGTGGTCATGCCGAACATCGTGCCGCCCTTCACCGTGGGGTCGTTGACGATCAGCATGCACTCGCGCCCGGCCACGCGGCCCACACCGGTAATCAGCGTGGCGCCCGGTGGCACGCCGTCGTACAGGTCGGCGGCGGCGAGTTGGCCGATCTCGAAGAAAGGCGCGCCCGCATCGAGCAGCGCCGCGATGCGTTCGCGCGGCAGCAGCTGGCCGCGGCTCTGGTGCAGCTTGCGCGCGCGCTCGTTGCCGCCGGCCGAGGCTTCGTCGCGCCGCGCCTGCAGCGCCGAGGCCAGCGCGTCGAAGCGGGCGCGGCGGGTTTCGAAATCGGCGCCGGTAGTTGCCGCCGCGCTGCTGATTGCCTGCATGTCTTTCGCCGGTGCCACGCCGCGGCCGGGGCTACATGCGGAAAGCGCCGTAGGCCGCGGGCTGTGCGGACAGGCGGCCCGCGACGTCGAGCAGTTGTGCCAGCACAGCACGGGTGCGCTCGGGCTCGACGATGGCATCGCACCACAGCTGGCGCGCCCAGTTCAGCGCCCCGGCCTCGTCGTCGGGCGCGTCGGGCGATGCCGAGGCGCGGGCGCCGGGCCACATCAGCAGCGCGTTGGGCTTGAAGGCGCGGCCACCCAGCGCGTGGTAGGCCGCGCCGTGGGCGCGGCCGGTGATGACGGTGAACTTGGGCACGTCGGCGTTGGCCACCGCGTTCAGCAGCTTGGCGCCGTGGCGGCCGACGTTGGTCTGGCCCGGCCGGCTGCTGTCGGCGAAGCCGGGGGAGTCGACGAGGAACACCAGCGGGATGTCGCGCTGGCCGCACAGCTGCACGAAGTGCGCGCCCTTGGCACCGGCCTGCGCGGTGAGCAGGCCGTGGCCGGCGACGATGCCGACCTCGAAGCCTTCGATGCGGGCGAAGCCGCACACCAGCGTCTCGCCGTGCAGCTGCTTGAACTCCTGGAACTGGCTGCCGTCCACCAGCCGCGCCAGGATGTCGCGGCAGTCGGCGCCTTCGACCGCGCCGACGGCGGCCAGGCCCGCCAGTTCCCGAGGGTCGTGCAGCGGCGGCGCGGGCTCGGCGCGTGTCCAGCGCAGCCGCGGCGGCTCGCCCAGGTGTGCGACGATGCGCCGGGTGATGGCCAGCGCGTGCTCGTCGTCATCGGCCATGTGGTCGGTGACGCCGCTCAGGCGGCTGTGCATCTCGGCGCCGCCCAGCGGCTCGATGTCGATGACCTCGCCGGTGGCGGCGAACACCAGCTGAGGGCTGCCCAGGAACATGGCGCCCTGCTTGCGGATGATCACCACCTCGTCGCACAGCGCGGGGATGTAGGCTCCGCCCGCCGTGGAGGGGCCGTGCACGAGGGCGATCTGTGCAATGCCTTCGGCCGACATCTTGACCTGGTTGTACATGATCGAGCCAGCCTGGCCTTCGTCGGGGAAGATGTTGGCCAGATCGGGCAGGAAGCCGCCACCGGACTGGACCATCGTGATGCACGGCAGGCGGTGGTGCCACGCAAACAGCTGTGCCCGCGTGTGCCGCTTGGTGGTCATGCCGAACATGGTGCCGCCCTTCACCGTGGCGTCATTCACCAGCAACATGCACCAGCGCCCGCAGACCTGGCCCACGCCGGTGATCATCGTGGCGCCTGGGGGCACGCCCTCGTACAGGTCGGCGCCGGCGAGTTGGCCGATCTCGAAGAAAGGCGAGCCGGGGTCGAGCAGCGCCTGCACGCGCTCGCGCGGCAGCATCTGGCCGCGGCTCTTGTGCAGTTTGCGCGCCTTCTCGCTGCCGCCGGTCAGGGCCTCGTCGAGCCGCGCGCTCAGGCGGGCCATCAGTTGGCGGTAGGCCTGCTCGCGCCGGGCAAAACGCTCGTCGCGGAGGGTGTCTAACGTTGCTGGCGATGTCATGGGCGAGTTGAAATTTGATGACCTAACAAATGTTTGGTATTCTAGCGGTGTGACTGCCGTACGCGCAATGCGGCCCTGATCTCCGATCGCCGGCAGTCCCCAATCTCCCGACGCACATGCTGAACGACATGCATTTCTTTACCCGGCCAACATCCCCGACGCTTTCTGTCGGCATGGATCGGGCGGCGCCATGAGCATCCTGGCATCCGCCATCACCGCCAGCCCCGAGGAGCTGCAGGCCAACCGCGTGGCCTATGAGGCCCGCGTGGCCGATCTGCGCGCGCGCCGCACGGCGGCATTGGCGGCCGGCTCGGCCGCGGCCCGCCAGCAGCTGCGCGACGGCGGCCAGATGCTGGTGCGCGAGCGCATCAGCGCCTTGCTCGACCCGGGCTCGCCCTTCCTCGAACTGTGCCAGCTGGCTGGTGAGGGCCTGTACGGCGACGATCCACCCGGCGCCGGCGTCGTCACCGGCGTGGGCATGATCGCCGGGCGGCCATGCATGGTCATCGCCAGCGATCCCACGGTCAACGACGGCGCCTACAACGCCCATACCTGCAAGCGGCACGTGCGCGCGCAGCGCTTCGCGTGGCAGCACCGCCTGCCGTGCGTGACGATGCTGCAGCCCGGCGCGCAGCCGCCCGGCGCCAGGCAGGGTGTGTTCGCCGACGAGGGCCAGTTCGGCTCGATCCTGTACAACCAGACGCGCATGTCGCGCGAGGGCATCGCGCAGATCTGCAGCGTGCACGGCCCCGCGGCGGATGCGGCGGCGTTCGTGGCCGCGATGTGCGACGAGGTGGTCGTGGTGCGCGAGCGCGGTGCGTTGGCCTTCGGCGCAGCCGTTCCGGCGCCCGCCGACGCCGAGCGCGCCAACCGCGAGGACGGCGTCACCGACCGGCTGGCCGAGAGTGATGCGCACGCCATCGCCATCCTGCGCGACCTGGTCGGCCACCTGGGCGATGTGCCCAAGCAGCGGCGCGACGTGGCCGAGCCGCGCGAGCCGCTGCACGACACGCGCGAGATCTACGGCCTCGTCAGCGCCGACCCGCGCGTGCCCACCAGCAACCGCGAGATCGTGCTGCGCCTGATCGACGGCAGCGACCTGCACGAGTTCAAGCCCGAGTTCGGCGACACGCTGATCACCGGCTTCGCGCGCATCCAGGGTTTCGACATCGGCATCCTGTGCAACAACGGCGTGCTGTTCTCCGAGAGCGCGCTCAAGGCCACGCAGTTCATCGACCTGTGCTGCAAGCGCGACATCCCGCTGCTGTTCATGGCCGACATCAACGGCTTCATGGTCGGCCGCGAGGCCGAGGAGGCCGGCATCGCCAAGCACGGCGCGAAGATGATCACCGCGATGACCTGCGCCAACGTGCCCAAGTACACCTTGATCATCGGCGGCTCCTACGGCGCGGGCTACCTCGCGATGTGCGGCCGCGCGTTCAAGCCCAATGCGATGATGATGTGGCCCAACGGCCGTGCCGCGATCATGGGCCCCGACCAGGCCGCCACCACCTTGGCGATGGTCAAGGACGACCAGCACAAGCGCGACGGCACGAGCTGGACCGACGCCGAGCGCGAAGCCTACAAGGCGCCGGTGCGCAAGACCTTCGAGGACTTCGCCAACGCCTACAACTTTGCGCGCAACACCTGGTGCGACCTGATCGTCGAGCCGGCCGAAACGCGCGACGTGATGGCGATGCTGCTCGACCTGGCCGGCCGCGTGCCGGCGGTGCCCTCGCGCTTCGGCGTGTTCCGGATGTAAGGCGGGCCAGCACCATGTTCAAGAAGATTCTGATTGCGAACCGCGGCGAGATCGCCTGCCGCATCGCCCGCACCTGCCGCCGCCTGGGCGTGGCGGTGGCGGGCGTGCACTCGGCTGCCGACCGCGACGCGCTGCATGTGCGCGAGATCGGCGAGTCCGTCGAGATCGGCGGTGCCGCGGCTTCCGAGAGCTACCTGCGCATCGACGCGGTGATTGCTGCCGCGAAGTCGGTCGGCGCGCAGGCCATCCACCCCGGCTTCGGCTTCCTGGCCGAGAACGCGGCGTTCGCGCGCGCGGTCGAGGCCGCCGGGCTGGTTTTCATCGGCCCGACGCCCGAAGTCATCGAGCGCCTGGGCGACAAGGCGGCGGCCAAGCGCGAGGCCGACGCGGCCGGCGTTCCCATCGTGCCCGGCAGCCAGTCGCCGAGCACCGACCCCGCCGAGATCGCCGCCACCGTGCGGCGCGTCGGTCTGCCGGTCATGCTGAAGGCCGCCGCGGGCGGCGGCGGCAAGGGCATGCGCGGCATCGAGACAATGGACGGCCTGGCGCAGGAGATCGAGTCGGCGATGCGCGAGGCGAAGAACGCCTTCGGCGATGCCGGGTTGATCGTCGAGAAGCTGATCCGGCGCGGGCGCCACATCGAGATCCAGATCGCCGGCGACGGCCAGGGCAAGGTCATCCATCTCTTCGAGCGCGAGTGCACGCTGCAACGACGCCACCAGAAGGTGATCGAAGAAGCGCCCGCCGCGAACCTGAGCGCGGCGATGCGCGACCGTATGGCGGCCGATGCCGTGCGCCTGGGCGAGCGGCTGAAGTACCGCGGCGTCGGCACGGTCGAGTTCATCGTCGGCGAGAAGGACTACCACTTCCTCGAGGTCAACCCGCGGCTGCAGGTCGAGCACCCGGTGACGGAGGCCATCACCGGCCTGGACATCGTCGAGCTGATGATGCGCATCACCTCGGGCGAGGGCCTGCCGCTGGCGCAGGAGGACGTGCGCATCAGCGGCCACGCGGTCGAGGCGCGCATCTGCGCCGAGGACCCGGCGGCGAACTTCCTGCCTTCCACCGGGAGGCTCTCGCACGTGGGCTTCCCGAGCGCGGGCGTGCGCGTGGAGACCGGTGTGGAGTCGGGCGGCGAGGTCACGCCGTACTACGACTCGATGCTGGCCAAGCTGATCACGCACGCACCGACACGCGACGAGGCACTCGACCGGCTGGAGCGGGCGCTGGACGACACGCGGGTCTTCGGCGTCACCAGCAACATCGGCTTCCTGCAGCGCCTGATCGACCTGCCCGAGACGCGCAAGGCGACCTTCCACACACGGCTGATCGACGAGCAGATCGAGGGCTGGGCGCTGGGCAAGGCCGAGCACGACGAACGCACACTGGCCATCGGTGCCATGCACTGGCTGCGCGGCGAGCGAGGTGACAGTGCCGGCAGCGCCCGCAGCCCGTGGGCCGCGTGGGGCGGCAGCGGCTGGCAGCTGAACAGCGGCGACGATGGCCTGGCACCGGTGCCCAGCGTGCACGTGGAAGGCTCCGACGGCGCCAGCGCCGAGATCCGCTTCGGGCCGGTGGCGCGCGACGGCAGCCTGCTCATCGGGGTCGGTACCGCGCGGCTGCGCCTGCGGCTCGGACCGGCTGGCGGAGAGGGCCGCTTCCTGGCCATTGCCGACGGCCTGCGCGAGCTGGTGACCGTGCACCGTGACGGCGACATGCTGCACGTGCAGGACGGCCGTGGCACGCACGCGCTGAAGGCGGTGCCGTACCTGTCCTACATCAGCGCGTCGGCACAGGCCAGCGGCGACGTGAAGGCGCCGATGATGGGGCTGATCCTGAAGGTAAACGTCGCGCCGGGTGACCGCGTCGACAAGGGTACGGTGGTCGCGATCCTCGAGTCGATGAAGATGGAGATGCGCATCACCGCGGACTGCGCCGGCACGGTGGCGGCGGTGAATTGCCGCGTCGGGCAGACGGTCGAGCGCAACGCGGTGGTGGTGTCGGTCATGCCGGAGTGACATTGGGGGGAAGGGTCCGCGGCCGATGGCCGCGCCCATCAGCGCCTCACCTTTCCCAGCAGGCTGTCGCCGATGATGTTGCGCTGGATCTGGTTGGTGCCCTCGATGATCTGCAGCACCTTGGCGTCGCGGAAGTAGCGGTTGATCGGCACGTCGGCTGAGATGCCCGCGGCGCCGAACAGCTGCACCGCGTCGGTGGCCACGCGCATCGCGGTGTCGGTGGCAAAGCACTTGGCCATGGCCGCCACCGGGGCCAGGGCGGTGCCGGTCAGGCCCGCGTCCACCGCTGCGGCGGCGCTGTACACCAGCTGACGCGCGGCCTCGGTTTGCGTGGCCATGTCCGCCAGCATCCAGCGGATGCCCTGGTACTCGCTCACCGCACGGCCCCAGGTGACGCGGCCCTGCACGAACTCGATGGCGAGATCGACCGCGCCCTGCGCCAGGCCCACGCCGCGCGCGCCGATCAGCGGCCGGCTCTTGTTGAAGGCTTCCATCACTGCCTTGAAGCCGCGCCCGTCATCGCCAATTCGGTTGGCCTCGGGAACGAAGACCTCGTCGAGGAAGAGGGGGCACGAAGGCACACCGCGCGCGCCCATCGTCCTCGTGGCGCCCGACCGTGAAGCCCTTGCTGCCCCGCTCGACGATGAACAGGTTGATGGCGCCCGTGGTGTCGGCCTCGCCGGTCTTGGCGGCGACGAGCACGAAGTCGGCCACCGGCGAGTTGGTGCACCAGATCTTCGAGCCGCTGATGCGGTAGCCTCCTTCGCAGCGGCGCGCGCGCGTCCGAATGCCGGCCACGTCGGAGCCGCTTTGCGGCTCGGTGGTGGAAAAGGCACCGCGCAACTGACCGGCGGCCAGCGGCCCGAGCAGGCGTTGCTTCTGCTGCTCAGTGCCGGCGGCGAGGATGGCGCCGAAGGGTACCCACTGCACGACCAGCAGGTACGCGGTGTTGTAGCAGACGCGCGCCAGCTCCTCGATGGCCACCGCGGCCGACAGCATGCTGCCGGTGCCGCCGTACTCGGCCGGGAACGGGATCGCGAACAGCCCGGCCTCGCGCAGCAGCTCGAACATGTCCTGCGGGTACTCGGCCGTGCGGTCGATGGCGTCGGCGCGCGGCGCCACACGCTCGCGCGCCAGCCGGCGCACCATCTGACGGATCTGGCGCTGCTCTTCGCCGAGGGCGAAGGCCGGCGCGTTGCTCGTGCCGGCGCCGAGCACCGTCATCACGCGGCCGCCTCGCTGCGGCACTTGATCATGCGCAGCGGCGTGTAGGTGATCGCCACCGTGCCGTCCTGCTTGACGATTCGGTTGCGCGTGCGCACGAGGCCGCGGCCCGGGCGGCTCTTGCTGCGCCGTGCTTCGATCACCTCGCACTCCACGTACAGCGTGTCGCCGGCGAACACCGGGCTGTGGACCTTGAAGTCCATCTCCAGGAACGCGTAGCCCGTGTGCTGCATCGTGGCGTGCACGAGCAGCCCTTCGGCGAAGGTGTAGGCCAGCGCACCGGGGGCCACGCGGCCCTTGATGTCGGACTCGGTGCGCAGGAACTCCAGGTCGGTGAACAGCACCTCGGTCATGCCGGTGCACGAGCAGAAGTTGACGATGTCCGCCTCGGTGACGGTGCGCCCGACGGTGCGGAACTGCCGGCCGAGCGGCAGGTCCTCGAAGTGCAGGCCGATGCCCAGGGTCTCCATGTGTTCTGCCTCGCTTGGTTCGGGTTCAGCGTGCGACCAGGTCCATCAACGCCGCCGACAGCGCCGGATAGCCGCTGTCGGCCGGAAGCACCGGGATGCGCCGCCCGTCGGTGTGCAAGCCCAGTGTGGGCTGGATGCGCTGCACCGGGCGCGCCTTTGCGGCGGCCAGGGCCTGGGCGGCATTGGCGCTGTTGCCGAGCAGCGCCAGGTTGCACAGGGTCGGGAAGATGATGACGCGGCGCCGTTCCGCGCAGTCGCGCAGCGCGTCGTGGGGATGGATCCAGAACGAGTCCACCGCCTCGCGGCCGTCGTGCGCGGCCACCTGGCCGGGCGGCGCCTCGGCGATGTAGAAGTAGGTGTCGAAGCGCTTGGGAGAAATCTCTGGCGTCACCCAGTGCGCGAACGGCTGCAGCAGGTCGAGCGCCAGTTCGAGGCCCTCGCTGTGCACCATGTCGACGAAGGCCTCGGCCGACGCGGCAATGCGCTCGTGCCAGCGCTGCCACAGATCCCCGAGCGCCGCGGCGTCGAGCAGCCGCCCGTAGCGGCGCGCCAGCAGCAGGCCGCTCTCCTCGAAGGCCTCGCGCACGGCGGCGATGCGCAGCACGAGGTCGTCCTCGACGAAGTGCACGCCCGATGGGACATGCTGGCGCAGCAGCGCGGCACGGTCGGCCGCGTCCACCTTGCCGCCCGGGAACACCGCCGCGCCGCGGGCAAAGTCGATCTCGTGGTGACGCACGACCATGAGGGCCTCGAGGCCCTGCGGCCCATCGCGCACCAGCACCACCGTGGCAGCCGCCAGCGCCTGCACACTCGGAGGAGCCACGGGGTCTGCCATGGAGGCTCCTTGCTTCAGACGCGCAGTTCCTGGGCGATGATCGTGCGCTGGATCTGCGAGGTACCGCCACCGATGGTGGCCTGCATGCCCTCGCGGAAGTAGCGCTCGACGTCGGCTTCGGGCGTTGTGCCCAGGCCGCCGAAGATCTGCACCGCCTGGCGGCTCACGGTCTGCAGCGTCTCCGACGCGAACAGCTTGGCCATCGCCACCTCCTTGCGGCAGGGCAGGCCCCGCGCCGCCAGGTCGGCAGCCCGGTAGGTGAGCAGTCGCGCCGCGTCGGTCTGCGTCTGCATGTCGGCCAGCATGTGGCGGATGACCTGGAAGTCGAAGATGGGCTTGCCGAATTGCACGCGCTGCTTGGCGTAGGCCAGCGCATCGTCCACCGCGCCCTGGGCGTTACCGACGTAGCTGGCCGCCACTGCCACGCGCTCGAGCGCCAGGTGTTCGCCGGCGATGATCTTGAAGCCCTCGCCCGGGGCGCCCAGCATGTTGGACGCCGGGACGCGCACGTTGTCGAGGAAGATTTCGGTGGTCACGACCGAGCGGCGCGCCAGGGTCTGCAGCGGCCGGATCGTGAGGCCCGGCAGCTCGTTCGGAACGATGAAGACGCTCAGACCGTCGCGCTTGTCGGGGGTCTGCGCGGTGCGCACCAGCATCAGGATCACGGCGCCGCGGTTGGCCGCGCCGCTGCACCACAGCTTCTGGCCGTTGAGCACGTAGTGATCGCCGTCTGCTTCAGCGCGTGTCTGCACGTTGGCCACGTCGGAGCCCGCGCCGGGCTCCGACATCGAGATCGGGAAGCGCACTTCGCCGCGCATGAAGGGCTGCAGGAAACGCTGCTTCTGATCCTCGGTGCCGTGCAGCGAGAAGTTCATCGCGGTGAAGATGCCGCCGGCGATGGCCACCGAGAAGTCCACGCCGTAGGCCGACAGCGCCTCGCACATCAGCGCGTAGGAGAACACGTCGCCGCCATCTCCGCCGTCGGCCTCCGGTACCAGCAGGCGGTGAAAACCGAGTTGGGCCGCCTTCTCGTAGGCCTCGTAGGGGAAGGCGCGGTCCATGTCGCACTTGCGCACGTACTCGCGGCCGACGTCGCGGTCGAGCCAGCGGCGGACCGAGTCCTTCCAGGCCTGGCGCTCTTCGTCGAGGAAGTTCATCGCTGCCTCAGTGCCGGGCTGCGTCGAAGGGCACGCCGGCGAGCAGCCCGGCCAGCGGCGACAGGTCGGGCAGTTCGTCGAGGCGGTCCACCAACCCGAGCAGCTCCTCGCACGCCTCGGTGCTTACCACCGGCGCCGCCATCGAGCGGAACTTGCACTCCAGCCGCGCGCGCTGTGCACGCAGGTCCGAGGCCGGCACACCGGCGTCGTGGCGCTGGCGCAGCGTGGCGCCAGCGCTCGTCTTGATTACCACTTCGGTCTTGGTCAGCTCGGCGCAATCGGCGTGCAGCTCCACGCGCACGCGGTCACGCAAGCACTGCAGATCGGGGTCGGCAGTCTGCTCGTCCGAATAGCTCGCCAACGAAGCCGTATCCACGCCGGCAATCGCCATCGCGACCGTGTGGCGCAGGCTGAACTTGGCTTCGAGGCCGCTGCGGGGATCGGCGATGTTGCACACCCCGTCGCTGACGGCGGACGCGTGCACGATGACGCTCATCACATCGTCGGCACAGAGCTCGTGGCGCTCGGCCAGTTGGCGTGCGGCCTCGATGGCCGCATGCGTTCCATAACAGGCGGCGTGGTACTTGAACAGGTTCTGGCGCAGGTAGAGCCCGCATGCAGGGTCGCGCAAGGCCGCATCGGGATGGAAGTCGGGGCCATGCGTCGATGCGAAGCCCTGGCTGGCTTCGATCGCGTCCACGCGACTGGTGAAGCCGCGCGCCGCCAGCTGCGCGGCCAGCAGCCCGTCGGCACTCGCCTTGCCAGCGTGCAAGGGCTTGCACATCGTGCCGAACATCGACTTCAGGCCCGCCGCCTCGGTGGCCGCAATGCCCAACGCCACCGCGGTGTCGTCGGCGCGCAGGCCGAGCAGGTGCGCGCAGGCGGCCGCGGCGCCGAAGGTGCCGAGCGTGGCGGTAGCATGGAACCCCGCCGCGTAGTGGCCTGGCGAGACGGCCGCGCCGATGCGGCACAGCGTTTCGTAGCCGGCGACGAAGGCGGCCATGAACTCCGGCCCGCTGGCGCCGCGCGCCTCCGCCAGGGCCAGCAGCGGCGGCACCAGCACCACGCTCGGGTGGCCGCTGAAGCTCATGTTGACGTCGTCGAAGTCGAGCGCGTGCGAAGCAGCGCCGTTGACCAGGGCCGCCTGCCGGCAACTGGTCGCGAAGCCCTGGCCGACGACCGTGGCCTGCGCGTGCCCGCCCTGTTCGCGCGCCTCTTCGGCGAGCATGCGCGTCAGCGGTTCGTTGGCGCCGGCCAGGCACACCGCGATCCAGTCGAGCACGCACTGGCGCACGAGCTCGCGCACGTCGGCGTCCAGCGCCTCGTGCCGCCACGCGGCGGCGCGCTCCGCCAGCGCGGCGGTGAGGCAGGGCGCGCTGCCGACGCGGCCGACGGCCATGGGGGCTCGTGCCAGCGGCGAGAGGGGCGAGTAGGAGGTGTTCGCAATCATGTCAACGTCCTTTCCACTGCGGCTTGCGCTTCTCGCGGAAGGCGCGCGGCCCTTCCAGCGCGTCTTCGCTGAGATACACGGCGTCGAAGGCCCGCCAGGACGCGCGCAGTGCCGCCGTGCGGCCCATCTCGGTGGCCATGCGCACCATTTCCTTGGCGCCGCGCACCGTGAGCGGCGCGTTCACGAGGATGCGTGCGGCCAGCTCCCTGGCGCCTTGCAGGGCTTGCCCCGGTGGCGTGACCCGATTGACGTAGCCGAGCTCGTAGGCGCGCTGGGCCGACAACGGGTCGCAGGTCATCGCCACTTCCATCAGAATGCGCTGCGGCAGCATGTGGATCACCGGTGAAGCCCAGGGCATGCCGCGGCCCACGCGGCCTTCGGTGATGGCGAACTTGGCCGTTTCGTCGGCCACGCACAGGTCACACATCTGCGCCAGCAGCCAGCCGCCGGCAAAGGCGTAGCCCTGTACGGCCGCGATCACCGGCTTGGTGACCTCGATGGTCTCGCCAAGCACGGGCATGAAATTGCGCGGCGGGATGCGCAGCGCGGTGTCGGCGGCTTCGACCAGGTCCATGCCGGCGCAGAAGGTGTCGCCTGCACCGGTCAGGATCGCGATCTGCGCCGACTCGTCGGCCTCGAAGCGCGGCCAGACCTCGAACATGGCCTGGCGCACGGCGCGGTTGATCGCGTTCTTGCGCTCGGGGCGGTTGATGGTGATGACGGCGATGCCGTCGCTGACTTCGTAGAGGAGTTCGTTGCTCATGCGGTTTCGCGCGTCTTTCCAGGAGCGGGTGAATGCCGGCCCGCGTAGCCCAGCGCCTTGGACAGCCCGGCCGCGGCTTCCTGCGCCGCGGCCGTGAGCCGCTGGGCGGCGGCGCGGCCACGGTCGAGCGGCGCAGCCACGATGATGGCGGCGTCGACGCGGCCGTCGTGCTCGAACACCGGGGCTGCGAAGCCGGCGACGTCCGACGTCACCTCGCCGAGCGTCGAGCCCCAGCCCTGCTCGCGCGTGCGCTTGATCACGCGGGCGAGCTGCCGCTGGTCGGTCAGGGTCTTGGCAGTCAGCGGACGCAGCTCGACCGTCCGCAGGTATTCGGCCAGCCAGGCCGGATCCTGGTGCGCCAGCAGCACCCGACCGGCGGACGTGGCGTACAGGGGCCGCGTGGTGCCCACGGGCACCGAATAGCGCACCAGCTGTTGGCTTTCGGCGACCTCGACGTAGGTCAGCGTCCGGGCGGACCTGTCGATCACCGCCAACACCACCGTCTCGCCCGACCTCGCTTGCGCCGCGTGCAGGAAAGGCACTGCCATCGCCGCCAGCGAGCGCGCCGATACCAGGGCGGCACCGAGCACGAAGGACTGCGGGCCGAGCCGATGCATCACACCGTCGCGTTGCACATAGCCCTCGCTGAGCAGCCCGCGCAGCAGCACGTGCACGCTGGTCTTCGGTGCGCCGAGCATCGGGTGCAGCTGCGCGAGCGTGAGGCCGGCAGGCTGGGCTGCCAGCAGTCGAAGCAGGGTCAGCACTCGCGACAGCGACATCGGTGCCGCGTCGGCCCGCGCTGGCGCATCGGCCAGCGCGGCCGCCGATGCGTCGAGCGGCACAGCCCGCGATTCCAGTGTCTCCATGGGTGTTCTGATATCGGAACGAGTGTTCGGGTGAGCGACCACGTTAACAAGCCCGGTCCGACGCGTCAACGGATCGAGCCTCCGTGGTGACCCTAGGGTCGGCAAGAATCAAACTAACAGTTGTTCGAGTAACATGGGACCCATGCAATCTGCTGGTGCGGCAGCATGACCGTCGATGACGACACTTCCTTGATCTGGCAGCCCGCTGCCGAGCGCTCGGCAGCGGCCCGCATCACCGCTTTCCAGGGTTGGCTCGCGCGCGAGAAGGGCCTGCGTTTTGCCGACTACGAGGCGCTCTGGCGCTGGTCGGTCGGCGACATCGACGCGTTCTGGGGTGCACTGGTCGAGTACTTCGACCTGCCACTGGAGGGAGAGCGGACACCGGCGCTGGCCGAGCGCTCGATGCCCGGGGCGCGCTGGTTTCCGAACACGCGCACGAACTACGTGAACCAGATCTTCCGCCAGCGCAGCAGCGAGCGTCCGGCGCTGATGTTCCGCAACGAAGCCGGCGCGAGAGACGAAGTCTCTTGGGAGCGTCTGGAATGCGAAACGGCCGCGCTCGCCCAGTGGCTGCGCGAGCAAGGTGTGCGCCCGGGCGATCGCGTGGCGGCCTACCTGCCGAACATCCCTCAGGCGGTGACCGCCTTCCTGGCCGCGGCAAGCGTCGGCGCCGTGTGGTCGCTGTGCTCGCCCGAGATGGGGACGGCTGCGGTGGTCGACCGCTTCCGCCAAATCGAGCCCAAGGTGCTGATCGCCGTCGACGGCTACCGCTGGAGCGGCCGCGCGCACGACCGGCGCGAGATCGTCGCCAGTCTGCTGCAGGCGTTGCCGAGCGTGGAGCGGCTTGTGCTCGTGCCTTACCTGGATGCAGCCGCCGACGCGCAGGCCTGGCTGCGCGGCGTGGCCTGGGCCGAGACGATCGCGCGCGCCACGCCGCTGCGGGTGGAGGCGCTGGCCTTCGACCATCCGCTGTGGGTGGTGTACTCCTCAGGCACCACCGGCCTGCCCAAGGCCATCGTGCACGGCCACGGCGGCATCCTGATCGAGCACGTCAAGACGATGGCGCTGCACAACGACGTGCTGCCCGGCGACCGCTTCCACTGGTACACCACCACCGGCTGGGTGATGTGGAACCTCAACGTTGCCGCGCTGCTGGTCGGCGCGGTGATGTGCATCTACGACGGCAACCCGGCCTGGCCCGACTACGGAACGCTGTGGCGCTTCTGCGGCGAGATGAACCTCGACTTCTTCGGCGCCGGTGCGGCGTTCTTCTCGATGTGCGAGAAGAACGGCATCGAACCGCGCCAGCTCGCGGCGCTGGGCCGGCTGCGCACCATCGGCTCCACCGGCTCGCCGCTGGCGCCGCAGAGCTACCGCTGGGTGTACGAGCAGGTGCGCCGCGACGTGTGGCTGACGCCGATGTCCGGCGGCACCGACTTCGCCGGCGCCTTCGTCGGCGGCGTGCCGACGCTGCCGGTGTACGAGGGCGAAATGCAGGCGCGCTGCCTCGGCGCCGACGTGCAGGCCTGGGACGAGGCCGGGCGCGAGTTGGTCGACGAGGTGGGCGAGCTCGTCTGCGTGGCGCCGATCCCGTCGATGCCGCTGTACCTGTGGAACGACTCCGGCGGCAAGCGCCTGCAAGAGACCTACTTCGACGTCTACCCCGGCGTGTGGCGTCATGGCGACTGGCTGCGCATCACGCCGCGCGGCGGCGCCGTCATCTACGGCCGCAGCGACGCCACCATCAACCGACACGGCGTGCGCATGGGCACCAGCGAGCTGTACCGCGTGGTGGAGGCGATGCCCGAGGTGACGGACAGCCTGGTCGTCGACCTCGAGTACCTCGGGCGCGAGAGCTGGATGTCGCTGTTCGTGACGCTGCGGCCGGGCTGCGCGCTCGAGCCGGGGCTGGTGGACCGCATCAAGGGCGCGATTCGCGGGCAGCTGTCGGCTCGCCATGTGCCCGACGACGTGATCGAGGCGCCGGAGATCCCGCGCACGCTTACCGGCAAGAAGCTGGAGGTGCCGCTGAAGAAGCTGTTGCTGGGCCAGCCGGCGGAGAAGGTGGCCCATCGCGACGCGATGGCCAACCCGGCGAGCCTCGACTGGTTCATCGATTTCGCGCGGCAACGTGCCGCCGTCACCGCGAAGGAGCGAGCGCCATGCGCAGACGGATGATCCTCATGGCCGCCGGTACCATGCTCGCCCTGGCGATGCCGCACGCGGGCTGGGCGCAAACGCGTTATCCGGACAAGCCGGTGCGCATCATCGTGCCGTCGACCCCGGCCGGCGTGCTCGACAACGTGGCGCGCGCTGGCGCTGCGCCTGGCCGACCGGCTCGGGCAGCCGATCGTCATCGACAACAAGGGCGGTGCCGGCGGCAACATCGGCGCCGAGGCGGCGGCGCGCTCGCCAGCCGACGGCTACACGCTGTTCATCGGCTTCAACGCCACGCACGGCGCCAACCTGGCGCTGTTCGGCAAGCTCGCCTACGACCCGGTGGCCGACTTCGCGCCCATCAGCCTGCTCGCAGCGGTGCCCAACGTCATCTCGGTGCACCCGGCGGTGCCGGTGAACAGCCTCGCCGAACTGGTGGCGCTGGCCAAGTCGCAGCCGGGCAAGCTGAGCTACGCCTCGTCGGGCAATGGCACCTCCACGCACCTGGCGGCCGAACTCTTCAAGGCCACCGCGGGCATCGACATGCTGCATATCCCGTACAAGGGCAGTGCGCCGGCGGTGGGCGATGTCATCGCCGGCCAGGTGCCGGTGCTGGTGGACAGCGTGTCGTCGTCGACGGCGCACGTCAAGGCCGGCAAGCTCAAGGCGCTGGCGGCGACGAGCCTGAAGCGGCTCGCGGTGCTGCCCGAACTGCCCACGGTGGCCGAGTCCGGTTATGCGGGCTTCCAGTCGACCGCCTGGGTCGGGCTGCTGGCGCCTGCGGGCACGCCGCGGCCGGTGATCGAGCGCCTGCACACGGCGGTGCTGGACGTGATGGCACTGCCCGAAACGCGCGAGCGCCTGGCCGCCTTCGGCGGCGAGGTCACCACCTCCACGCCCGAGGAGTTCGCAGCGCACATCCGTTCGGAGATGGCGCGCCTGGGCAAGGTGGTGCGCGACGCCAATATCAAGGTCAACTGAACCGAGCTTCCCTTCAACCGCTACAGGAGATTTACGAGCATGTCGGACAAAGAGGTCTATCTCGAGGTCAAGGACTACGTCGCCACCATCACCATCAACCGGCCCAAGCAGCTCAACGCCTTCACCGGCGACAACATCGTCGAGATGCAGCGGCTACTGGATGTCGCGGCCAATGACCGCAAGGTCGGCGTGATCGTGCTCACCGGCACCGGTGACCGCGCGTTCTGCGTCGGCGGCGACGTCAACTGGGAGAAGGGCAGCGGCGGCAAGAGCGGGCTGGAGGACCTGAACTTCACGTTCAATCGCCAGATCGTCGAGTGCCCCAAGCCAGTGATCGCGCGCGTCAGCGGCTACGCTATCGGCGGCGGCCACCACATCGCCTACTTCTGCGACCTCACCGTGGCAGCCGACCACTCCATCTTCGGCCAGAACGGGCCGCGCGTCGGCTCGCCGGCGGGTGGCTACATCGTTTCGCACGCGGCCAACGTGCTCGGCCATAAGCGCGCCCGCGAGCTGTGGATGCTGTGCCGTCGCTACACGGCCCAGCAGGCGCTCGACTGGGGTTTGGCGAACTCGGTTGTTCCCAAGGAAAAGCTCGACGACGAGGTGCGCAAGTTCGCCGACGAACTGCTGGCGCTGAGCCCCACCTGCCTGCGCATCCTCAAAAGGTCCTTCTATCACCACATGGCGCCGATCATGCAGCGCGACATGAAGGAGCTGATCGAGGAGGTTGCGCCGAACTACTTCGAGACCGGCGAGCAGTTGGAAGGCGCTACCGCCTTTCTCGAAAAGCGCAAGCCGGACTTCTCGCGCTTTCGTTGAGGGCGGGCAAGGTTTAACCTTCCTCCGTGTGCGATACGGCGACGAGAGTGCTGCACGGGGCGTGCGTCAACGGCGACGCGCCGACCGATCTCCTCGGCCGCGTTGCAATGGGCCAGATGCACCTGGACGCGAATGCCGCCGCTGCGAAGTTGCGCCTAAACTTCGTCCAGAACGCGCTGAACCTCGTCGCGTTTGAGCGCCGTCGAGCCTGACGACGCCCCATCCTTGGACAGCGATTCGCCCCGCGGGGCGCTACGATGGTCGGCAGGTGGGCCGCTGCCACGGCAGCGCGTGCTAGCTCGGGGGTGATCGGGGTCAACCTGCTATGGATCGCGCTGGAGCGGTGGCTGATGCTCCACATCGACACCTACACGGCGCACAGGACGCTGCCAATGGCACGACCGTCAAGCCGTTGCGCGGCTTGACGGGCCTGCTGGCACAGAGCGACGCCACCACGGCGCTGTGGCAGTCAGGGGCGGCGAACTACCTCGGCAGCGTGTTCGCCGCGCAGGGCTCCGGGGTGGCCACCGCGACCCCTTCTTGCTGGTCGGGCTGACCTTCACGCTGGCGCTGCTGTCGGCACTGCTGATGGCCCGTCGTGCGACGAGGCGTTGAGCTTCACACCGGGCGGCGGCGCACGAGCAGCTT
Organism: Comamonadaceae bacterium ALPHA2B; assembly: GCA_005503065.1. Taxonomy (GTDB): domain Bacteria; phylum Pseudomonadota; class Gammaproteobacteria; order Burkholderiales; family Burkholderiaceae_C; genus Xenophilus. The sequence goes on along the minus strand of SCOE01000009.1, from coordinate 35,449 downwards.
CCAGGTCCCTTCGACGACCACCTCGCCGCGCTGGTTCAGCGCTTGGCGGCGGAAGGCCACCACGCCGCGGTCGGGCTTCGATGTCTCGTTCTTCGCCGCCACTTCCACGCGCACGCGCAGCGTGTCGCCGATGAAGATGGGCTTCGGAAAGCGGCACTGGATGTCGAGCAACCCCATCAGGCTGGGCTCCAGCTGCTGGTTGAGCAGCATGCGCGTGACCAGCCCCGACATCAGCGCCAGCACCAGCAGCCCGTGCGCGATGCGCTGGCCGTAGGGCGTGCCGGCTGCATACTCGGCGTCGACGTGCAGGCGGTTGAAGTCGGCCGACAGGCCCGCGAAGTTGACGACATCGGCCTCGGTCATCGTGCGCGTCGGGCTGTCGAAGGCGGCACCGACCTCCAGGTCTTCGAAGAAGCAGGGCTCTGGCCCCACGCTCGACAGCTGCATGAAGCTACTCCGGTTGCGCCGCGGGCAGCGCGAGCACCTGCTCGACGAGTTGCGCCTTGAGCACGCGGCCGGTCAGGTTCTTCGGCACCTCGGGCATGAAGACGACGCGGCGAGGTTTCTTGTAGGCGGCCAGCCGGGCGGCGGCGAAGGCGGCCAGTTCGTCCGCCGCGGGCGCGGCACCGGGGAGCGGCACGACCACGGCGCAGATCAGCTCGGTCAGCCGCTCGTCGGGCAGTCCGATGCAGTGCACCTCGGCCACGGCGGGGTGCTGCTGCAGCACCTGTTCGATCTCGGAGGCGTAGATGTTGATGCCACCGCTCTTGATGATGTCGCGCTTGCGGCCGACGAAGTGCAGCAGCCCGTCGGCGTCGATGCGGCCGAGGTCGCCGACGGTGAGGTAGTCGCCGCGGCGCGTGCTTTGGGTGAGTTCTTCGTCCTCGAAGTAGCCGTCGTACTGCGAGTCGCTGCGGCAGCAGATCTCGCCCACCTCGCCGGGCGCCACCTCGTGGCCGTCGTCGCCCAGCAGTTTCAGGTCGACGCCGAAGAACGGCCGGCCGACGCAGTTGCCTTCCAGGTGGCGGCTGACGTCGGCACCGTCGAGGTTGGCATAGGGTCCGACCTCGGTGGAGGCGGCGTAGATGTTGAGCACCCCTTCGCCCAGGCGCTCGAGCAGCCGGCGCTTGAGCGTGCCCGACAGCGTGCCCGCACCCGACTGGATGACGCGCAGGCTCGACAGGTCGGCATCGCGCCAGCGCGGCTGATCGACCATCGCCTGCAGCATCGCCGGCAGCAGCATGGTGGATGTGATGCGCTCGCGCTCGATCGCCTCGATCGCCGCGCCGGCGTCGAAGTGTTCGAGCAGCGTGACGCTGGCGCCCAGGTACAACGGCAGCAGCGTGTACACGCAGCCGGCACTCAGGCACAACGGCAGGGCGGCCAAGGTACGGTCGTCGATGCCGAAGCCCTGCGCGATGGCGCGCTGCTCGAAACCGAAGCGAGAGCGTAAAGCGCCCTTCGGCCGGCCCGTGGTGCCCGAGGTGTGCAGCATGATCGTGCTGCCCTCGCGGCCTTGGGGCGGGGCTGGCGCGGCGGACTGCAGGAGTTCTTCCCAGCGCCAGGCGCCCGCGGGCGCGTCATGCGGGAAGTCGGCAAACACGATCGGCTGCCACGCGGCATCGGCCAGCGCCCCGGCGCGCTCGGCGAAGCCCGAGCCGAGCAGCACGAAGCGCGCGTGCGCGGCCGCGATGCCGTGGCGCAGGTCGTGGTCCGCGAGGCGGTAGTTCAGCGGCGCCGGCACGGCGCCGATGCCGGTCAGCGCGAAGTAGGCCACCAGCAAATCGGGATGGTTGTACGACAGCATCGGCACCTTCTCGCCCGGTGCGATGCCCAGCGCCGCCAGCGCTGCCGCGGCGCGCTCGGCGCGCGCCAGCAGCTCGGGGTAGCGCCAGGCCTGCTCTCCAAATCGCAGCGCCTCGCGGTGCGGCAGGCGGCGTGCGTTCAGGCGCAGCGCATGCAGCAGCGGCATGCCCATCGTGTCGGCTCCTTCAGGTGCGTTCAGGTGGCGTAGCGTCCGCCCGTCACGTGCAGCGTGGCGCCGGTGATGTACCCCGCCGCTTCGCTGGCGAGGAAGCACACGGCGGCGGCGATGTCGCGCGGCACGCCTAGGCGACCGATGGGCGTGCGGGCGAGCGCGTTGTCGCGGATCTTCGCGTAGTGCGGCAGCTTGCGCACGCCGTCGGTCTCGATGAAGCCCGGCGCGATGGTATTGACGGTGATGCCGTCGCGGCCGAGCTCGAGCGCCAGCGCCGCCGAAAAGCCCAGGATGCCGGCCTTGGCCGCCGAGTAGTTGGCCTGGCCGGGGTTGCCCAGGTGCGCGCGGGAGGAGATGTTGACGACGCGCCCCCACTTCGCTGCGGCCATCAGCGGCGCCACGGCCTGGGTGCAGAGAAACGCGCCCTTGAGCACGGTGTCGACCACCGCATCCCAGTCCGCTTCGCTGAGGCGGGTGATGCGGGCATCGCGCGCGAAGCCGGCGTTGTTGACGAGCACGTGCACGCCACCGAAGGCGGCCACCGCGGCCTGCGCCAGGCGCTCGACATCGGCTTGGCGCGTCACGTCGGCCGCCACGGCGATGGCCCGGTGGCCTGCGCCTTGCAGCGCCGCGCAGTGCGCCGCGGCGGCGTCGCCGTTGATGTCGGTGACGACGATGCATGCACCTTCTTCCGCCAGCGCCAGCGCCGTCTCGGCGCCGATGCCGCGCGCCGAGCCGGTGACGATGGCGACCCGGTCCTTCAGACCCAGCTGCATGTCGCGCCCCTCGGTCGCATGGCTGCTAGCACGCTCAAGCCAGCAACTCGTCGTCGTGCTCGCCGATGAAGGGCGCCGGCCCCGGCCGCGCCGCCGGCGTGCGGCTGAAGCGCGGCGCCGGCGAAGGCTGCACCACGCCTTCGCTTTCGAAGAAGGTGGCCCGCGCAGCGTTGTGCGGGTGCGCGGCTGCTTCGACGGTGGTGAGCACCGGGGCGAAGCAGACGTCGGTGTTCTCGAACAGCGCGCACCAGTGCGCTGCCGGCTGCGTGCGGAACAAGGCGGCGAGCCTGGCCTTCAACGCCGGCCAGGCCGCCGGGTCGCGCTGGCGCGCAAACTCGGGGTCCTTGTCGAGACTGAGCTTTTGCAGCAGCAGCGCATAGAACTGCGGCTCGAGCGAGCCGATCGAGACCCAGCGGCCGTCGGCGCATTCGTAGGTGTCGTAGAAGTGCGAGCCGCCGTCGAGCAGGTTGGTCTGCCGCTCGTCGCGCCACAGGCCCAGCGCGCGCAGCTCGCAGACGATCGAGGTGAGCAGCGCGGCACCGTCGAGCACCGCCGCGTCCACCACCTGACCCTTGCCCGAGGTGCGCGCCTCGAGCACCGCGCAAACGATGCCGAACGCCAGCATCATGCCGCCGCCGCCCAGGTCGCCGATCATTGCCGCCGGCGCCACCGGCCCGCCTTCCTTGCGGCCGATGGTCGCCAGCGCGCCCGACAGCGCGATGTAGTTGATGTCGTGGCCGGCGGCCTGCGCCAGCGGGCCGTCCTGCCCCCAGCCTGTCATGCGCCCGATGACGAGCTTCGGGTTGCGCGCCAGCAGCACGTCGGGCCCGAGGCCGAGGCGCTCCAGCACTCCGGGGCGGTAGCCCTCGATCACCGCGTCGGCGCCGTCGATCATCGCCAGCACCTTGTCGCGGTGGGCCGGGTCCTTCAGGTCCACCGCCACCGAGCGCCGGCCGCGGTGCAGCACGCTGCGCCGGCCCGAGGCCAGGAAGCCGGGCGCGCCGCGGTCCTTACCCTTGTCCGCCTTCCGATCCAGGCGGATCACTTCGGCGCCCATGTCCGACAGCATCATGGCGCAGAAGGGGCCGGGGCCGATGCCGCCGAACTCGATGACCTTCAAACCCTGCAGCGGACCCGGCATGCCTTGCCTCTCCATCGACGATGTGTCGGATTCAACCCAGCCAGCGCTTGCGCCGCCGGTAGTGCTTGACCTCGCGGAAGCTCTTGCGCCCGCCCTCGCGGTCCAGGCCGAGGTAGAACTCGCGCACGTCCTCGTTGGCGCGCAATTCGTCGGCGCGGCCCTCGAGCACGATGCGCCCGCCTTCCATCACGTAGCCGTAGTCGGCGATCTCCAGCGCGACGCGCGTGTTCTGCTCGACGATCAGCAGCGCCAGCCCCTGCGCGCGCAACCGGTGCAGCACCGCGAAGACCTCCTCGATCATGCGCGGCGCCAGGCCCAGCGAGGGCTCGTCGATCAGAATCAGCTTGGGCTCGGCCATGATGGCGCGGCCGATCACCAGCATCTGCTGCTCGCCGCCCGACAGGTAGCCGGCGGTGCGCGTGCGCAGATCGGCCAGGCGCGGGATGGCGTGGTACACGCCGTCGAGCGCGCGGCGCATCTGCGCGGCACGCGGGAACATGTGGCCACCGATGATCAGGTTCTGCTCCACCGTCATGTGCGGCAGCACGCGCCGGCCCTCCATCACGTGCACCAGGCCGCCGCGCACGACGCTGGCCGTTTCGTGGCCGTGGATGGGGAGGCCGCGAAAGGCGATGCTGCCGCCCGAGACGCGTCCGTCGTCGGACTCGATGACACCCGAGATGGCCTTCAGCGTGGTGCTCTTGCCGGCGCCGTTGGCGCCCAGCAGCGCCACGCAGCCCCCCGGCGCGACCTGCAGCGACACGCCCTTGAGCGCCAGGATCACCTCGGCATACAGCACCTCGACGTTGAGCAGCGCCAGCAGCGGCGCTCCTGCGGCGCCCACCGCCGGGCCCGCGCCAGTGGCGCCCGGGGTCTCGCTGCGCCGCGCCTCGCCCACGGCGGACTCGCTCACATCGGCCACCGGCTCACCACTTCGGGATCGCGGGCACCGGGGCGTCGGCGGCCACGCGGACGACCTTGCCGTCCTTCATCGTGGCGACGTTCACCTTCGCCGTCCCGGTGGGGAATGGGTTCTCCGGGTTGAAGTCCACGCCGGGCAGAATGCCCATCAGCTCGGCGCCGCTGAAGGCGGTGCCCAGCAGCACCGCATGCACGGCCTCGCCAGTGACGCCGGCGGCGCCCTTGGCCTTGGCCGCCGCCTCGACCGAGCGGACGGCGACGATGGCCTGCCCCAGGCCGAGCATCGTCATCGAGTTCCAGTTCGACTTCAGGCCGTACTTCGTCTGCAGCATCGCAAAGAACTTGCGCGCCGGCGTGTCGTCCTCGCTTGCGTCGGCGATCGCGCCGACCTCGAAGTCGCCGGCGAAGCCGTTGGGGTTGCCCAGCGCCTTGGACGAACCGAGCAAGCCGTTGTGCAGCGACAACATGATCGGGATGTTCTTGCCCAGCGCCTGCAGCGCACGCTTGGTGGCCACGGCCTGCGCGGTATTGGTCTGGATGACGATGACGTCGGTGCCGGCGTTGGCCAGGCGCCGCACCTGCAGCGTCAGGTCGGCGGGCTGCACCTCGGTCCAGATGGCCTCGACGAAGGTGGCCTTTTCCGGGTTGGCCTTGGCGTAGGCCTGCAGGCCCTTGGCCATGTCGGCGTAGGCCGGCGTGGCCTCCGAGGTGATGATGGCCACCTTGACCGGTCGCTTGCCCTCGAGCCTGGCAGTGCGGAACCACTCGAGGAAGCCGGCCGCCTCGTGCGGGTAGGTCGGGCGCACGTTCAGCGCCCACTGCCCGGGCTTCCAGCCGAAGCCGTAGGCGGCAGTGCCGAACAACATCGGCACCTTGTCCTCGGGCAGGCGCTGCTGCAGCGCCGCGGCGTCGGGCCCGCCCAGGCCGAGCACGATTGCCGGCTTCAGCTCGGCCTTGATGCCCGGCCACAGGCTCGCGGTCTGGGCCACGTCGTAGCGGGTGTCGTAGGTCTTGATGGCGATGCGCACGCCCATCTTCTCGCCGACCTCCTTGTTCCACCAGTCGACCACGGCGTTGCGCCCGCCCTGCATGTCGTTCATGACGTTGGCGTAGGGCCCGGCGAAATCGGCGAGGGCGGCGATGTTGACGGTGGTCTGCGCCGAGGCCGCCGAGCCGAGCGCAAGGCCGGTGGCGAGCACGAGGCCGCTGGAGACGAGATGGCGCCGATGCATGAGGATCTCCTCGTGGTTGAAGCGCCGATGTCGGCGCGGGTCGGTGGTCGGGTTCAGTGCGGGAAGGGCCACAAGCGATAGGTGGCCTTGAAGATGTTCCAGCGGTGCATCAGGCCCTTGGGCTCGAGCAGCAGGAAGCCGGTGATCACCAGCCCCAGGAAAACGTTCATGCTGGCGAAGACCAGATCGGTGCTGAGCGCCGGGAAGCGCTCGATCAGGTCGGGTCCGACGCTGGTGATGGTCTCCTGCACGGCGCGGATGACCACGGTGCCGATCAGTGCGCCGACGATCGAGCCGAGCCCGCCGACGATCATCATCGCGATGAACCAGATCGAGTTGAACAGCGTGAACTGGTCGACCGAGACGAAGCGGATCTGGTAGGCCCACAGCGCGCCGCCGATGCCGGCGTAGAAGGCGCCGACGACGAAGGCGCGCGCCTTGGTGCCGGCCACGTCAATGCCCATCATGCCGGCGGCCACGTCGTCGTCGCGCACCGCCTCGAACGCGCGGCCGTGGCGGCTGCGCAGGATGCCGAAGGCGCCGAACACCATCACCGCGGTGGCGGCGAGGAAGAGGTGGTACAGCGCGCGGTCGCTGTCGAACACCAGGGCCCCCAGCCGCGCCGGCTGCAGGCTGAAGCCGTTGACCCCGCCCAACCACGACGAGGGCAGGTTCAGCACCACGAACACGAACAGGAACTGCGCGGCGATGGTGGTCAGTGCCAGGTAGAAGCCCTTGATGCGCGAAGCGGTGAGCCCGAAGGCCCAGCCGGCCGAGGCGGCCAGCACGCCGCCCACCGGCACCGCCACCCAGAACGGCAGGCCGAGCTTGACCTCCATCACGCTGGCGCCGTAGGCGCCCACGCCCATGAAAGCCGCCTGGCCGAGGTTGATCTGCCCGGCGCAGCCGGTGGTGATCTGCAGCCCGACGACGACGATGGCGGTGATGAACATCAGGTTGGCCACCGCCACCAAGCGCGGCGAGGCGAACCAGGGAAACACCAGCAGCGCCGCTGCGAACAGCGCCAGCGCGAGCCACTGCGCGCGCGTGCGCACGAGCGCACTGTCGTGCTCGTAGCGCGTGAAGAAGGTGCCGGAGGGATCCATCGCGGGCAGACTCTTTCAGACCCGCTCGATGCGCTTCCAGCCGAACATCCCGTTGGGACGCACCGCCAGCACGACGAGCATGAAGATGTAGGGCACCACCGACGCGGCGTTGCCGCCGATCAGAGGGTCGATGTAGGCCGAGGTGAGACCCTGCACGACGCCGACGATCAGGCCGGCCAGCAGCAGCCCGCGGATCGACTCCAGCCCCGCGAGCAGGGCCACCGGCAGCGCCGCGAAGCCGATCTCGGACGACAGGAAGGTCAGCGACTTGCCGCTCAGGTAGACGATGGACGAGATCACCGACAGCACGCCGCCCAGTGCCCACGCGAAGGCGATCGAGCGGCGCACGCTGATGCCCATGGACAGCGCGATCTGGTGGTCTTCGGCCACCGCCGACATCGCCAGGCCCGTGCGGCTGCGGTTGAAGAACCAATGCAGGGCGAGCGCGAAGACCACCGCCACCACGCCGGCCGCGGCGAGCGGGCGCGGGATGATCATCTCGCCGACGATCAGCGGCGCGAGCGGGATGAGCGCGGGGAACGCGCGTTCCTGCGGCCCCCAGATCACCAGCACCAGGCCGCGCGTGAGAATGAGCAGGCCGATCGTGACCATGATCATCGAGAACACCGATTCGCCGATCAGGCGGCGGAAGAACAGCCGCTCGATCGCCAGCCCCACCACCACCGCGATGACCAGCGCCGCGGCGATGCCCAGCGCCGGGTGCAGCCCGCGCGAGGCCACCGCCCACCACACGAGGAAGGCGCCGAGCACCAGCATCTCGCCGGTGGCCATGTTGAACACCTTGCTGGCGCGGTAGATGACGACGAAGCCCATCGCCACCAGTGCGTACAGCAGGCCGAGCAGGGCGCCGTTGAGGGCGTAGTTGAGGAACTCGATGATCATGTCGTGCCCGCCGCTGTAATCACATCGGTGCCTGTCACCTTGGCGCGCAGCACGCCCTGTCGGCCGTCCTGGTAGGTGACGGCGATCTGGCAGTCGATGTCGGTGGCGCCGCCGTACAGCCCTTCGATCAGCACGCGATAGCGCTGTTCGAGGAACTCGCGGCGCAGCTTGCGCGTGCGCGTGAGCTCGCCTTCGTCGGCGTCCAGCTCCTTCGGGAAGTTGGCGAAGCGCACGACGCGCGAGCCCTCGGGCAGGAAGGCATTGATGCGCGCGATCTCGTCGCGCACCAGGGCACGGATCTCCCGCCGCTGCGACAGATCGGTGAAGGTGGAGAACGCGATGCGGCGCTCCTCGGCCCAGCGCGAGGCCACGCCCATGTCGATGTTGACCAGCGCGCCCACCCAGGGTCGCGTCGCGTCGCCCAGCACCATCACGTCCTTGATGAAGGGCGAGAAGCGCAGCCGCGTCTCGATGAACTGCGGCGGATACGCGTGTCCTCCGGCGAGCTTGACGAGGTGCTCCACGCGGTCGAGGAAGACGATCTCGCCGCGCTCGGTGGCGCGCACCGCGTCGCCGCTGGCGAACCAGCCGTCGCGGTCGAGCGCGGCGGTCTTCTCTGGCTTTTGCCAGTAGCCGAGGAAACCGGTGCCGCCGCGCAGCAGCAGCTCGCCATTGGCATCGACCCTGGATTCCAGCGCCGCGCCGAAGCCCGGTGCCACCGTCAGCAGCGGCCCCACGGTCTCGAGGTCGTAGCGCTCGCCGCGGTGGCCGGCGATGAGGCCGAACTCCGAGCAGCCGTAGATGTTGCGCAGCGGCACGCCCAGGGCGTGGAACAGGCGGAACACGTCCGGCGCCATCGCGGTGCCGCCCGAGACCGCGATGCGCGAACGCAGGAAGCCGAACTGGTCGCGCACCGCGTGCAGGGTCAGAAGTTCGGCGAGCGGCAGCAGCAGGCGAGCCGACAGCGGCGCGGTGCGCCCTTCGAGACGCGCCACGCGCACCGCATGGCCCACGCGTACGCTCCACCGGTACAGCGCGCGCGGCAGGCGGCTGGCGTGCAGCATGCGCGCCTCGATGGTGGCGGCGATGCTCTCCCACTGCCGCGGCCCGAACAGCACCATGTGCGGCGACAGCTCGCGGATGTTGGGCAGCACCTGATCCGGGCCCTCGGGGAAGTTGACCACCAGCGGCAGCATCAGCCCGAGCGTGACGCCCAGCAGCTGCTCGGTGATCCAGGCCAGCGGCGTGTAAGACAGGTACTCCATGCCGGGTTCCAGCGGCAGCGCGCTGAGCATGCGGCTGGCGTTGTCCACCAGCCAGCGGTGGCTGACCATCACGCCCTTGGGCTTGCTGGTGGTGCCCGAGGTGTAGGTGAGCAGCGCCAGGTCGTCGAAGCGCCCCGCTTCGACGGCCTGCTCGAAGCGCTCTGGGTGGCGCTCGTGCTCCTTGCGGCCGGCGGCGCACAGGGTGTCGAAACCGTGCAGCAGGTCGTGCCGGTACGACCACATGCCGGCGTCGTCCCAGTAGGCGATGCCGCACAGGCCGGGCAGCTTGGCGGCGATGGCCAGTGCCTTGTCGACCTGTTCCTGGTCCTGCGCGAAAATGAATCGGGCCTGCGAGTCTTCGCACAGGTAGAGCAGTTCGTCGGCCGTGGCGTCGGGGTAGATCGACACGGTCTTCGCGCCCAGCGACTGGGCCGCGAACAGCGACCAGAAGTGCTCGGGCTCGTTTTCGCCGACGACGACCGCGGTGTCGCCGCGCTCGAGGCCGAGTGCCGCCGCGCCAAGCGCGAGGGCGCGCACGGTGTCCTGCACCTCGGCCCAGGTGTGGCAGCGCCAGATGCCCTTGCGCTTGACGCGCTGCGCCAGTTGCTGCGGCCGCGTGCGCGCGTGGGCCAGCAGCATCTGCGGAAGCGTCTGAGTCTTCATTGCTGTCGCCGCGACGGCGCCACGGGCCGGCTCGGCCATCGCGGCGCCGCTGCCGGCAGCCTGCTTCAGGCTAACGTCCATTGCGTTCAAGCGGCCGCTCCCAGATAGGCCTGGATCACCGCCGGGTCGGCCTGCACCTGGGCCGGCGTGCCGTCGGCGATCTTGCGCCCGAAGTCGAGCACGGCCACGCGATCGGCGAGGTCCATCACCACACCCATGTCGTGTTCGACCAGCACCACCGGGATGCGGCGCGCCTCGCGCACGTCGATGACGAAGCGGGCGAGGTCTTCCTTCTCCTCGGTGTTCATGCCGGCCATCGGCTCGTCCATCAGCAGCACCTTGGGCTCCATGGCCAGCGCGCGGCCGAGATCGACGCGCTTGCGCAGGCCGTAGCCGAGCGAGCCCACCGGCTGGTGGCGGATGTTCTCGATCTCGAGGAAGTCGACGATGTCCTCGGCCACCTGGCGATGCCGGGCTTCCTCGCGCTGCGTCCACGGGAAGTAGGCAAAGGCCTGCAGCAGGCCGCCGCGCATGTGCGCGTGGCGGCCGATGAGGATGTTGTCCAGCACCGTCATGTGCGGGAACAGGTGCGTGCCCTGGAAGGTGCGCACTACGCCCTGGCGCGCGATCTCGTGCACCGGGCGGCCGAGCAGGTCGCGTCCTTCGTACGCGAGCCGGCCCTGCTGGGGGCGGTAGAAGCCGCTGAGCACGTTCATCAGCGAGCTCTTTCCCGCGCCATTGGGGCCGATCACGGCGAGCATCTCGTCGGCGCGCACCTCGATGCTCACGTCCGACAGCGCCGTGACGCCGCCGAAGCGCAGGGTCACGCCTTCGGCCTTCAGCACCGCGGCCGTCGTGGACGAGGGGGCTGTCGACGTCACGTCAGGAGAAGGCATTGAGACCGGTCAGCGCGCGGCCGATGATCAGCTTCTGGATCTCGGTGGTGCCGTCGGGGATGGTCATCATGCGGGCGTTGCGGAACAGCAGCTCGACGCCGAAGTCCTTGGTGATGCCGTTGCCGCCGTGGATCTGCACCGCCTTGGAGGCGACGTCCACCGCAATTTCCGTGGCATAGCACTTGGCCATGGCACTTTCGACCTCGCTGCGCACACCGTGGTCGATGAGGTTGAAGGCGCGGTAGATCAGGAGACGCGCTGCGTCGAGCTGGATCGCCGAGTCGGCCAGCATGCCCTGGATCAGCTGGTGCTGGCCGATCGGCTTGCCGTGCTGGCGGCGTTCCTTGGCGTAGGCCACGGCCTTGTTCAGCGCCGCCTGCGCGATGCCCACCGAGGTCAGGCCGACCATGGGCCGCGCCTTCTCGAACAGCACCAGCGTGTTCTTCAGGCCGGTGCCGGCCTGGATCATCATGTTGCCGGCCGGCACGCGCACGTTGTCGAAGAAGAGTTGCGCGGTGGAGGTGCTGTTCAGGCCCAGTTTGTCGATGTTGCGGCTCTCGTAGCCGTGCTCCTGGCGGTCGACCAGGATCATCGACAGGCCGCGCGCGCCCTCGTCCGACGTGCGTACGATGACCATGCAGAAATCGGAGTAGTGGCCGTTGGAGATCCAGGTCTTCTCGCCGCTGACGATGAAGTGGTCACCGTCGGCCTTGGCGCGGCAGGTGACCTCGGCGACGTTGCTGCCCACGCCCGGCTCGCTGATGCCGCTGCAGGCGATGATCTCGGCGCGCACCATGCGCGGCAGGTACTTCTGCCGCATCGCGTCGTTGCTGCACACCTCCAGCGAGTAGGCGCCCAACTGCTGGATCAGCAGCGAGATGGCGACGTCGCCCGAGACGCGGGCGAGGTTGTCGTACATCATCGCGTAGGTCAGCCACGGCATGCCCAGGCCGCCGTTCGCTTCCGAGATCAGGCCGTTGCCGCCCATCCCGTAGGGCAGCATCATCTGGAAGATCTCCAGCATGCGCTCCTTCTCGATCAGCTTGTCGGGCTGGTAGCGGCGCACGATGGGCTCGAGCCTGGTGTCGAGGAAGCGGTTGAAGCCCTCGACGGCGAGGCGTTGTTCGTCGGTCGGCAGGAAATTCATGATCGGTCGGCTTGTCGGAGGCTTGTTGCGGCGGGCCGTCAGCGGCCGAGGATGGTGATGGCGCAGACGGCTTCCTCGATGCCGTAGAGGCCGCCGCCGTTCTCGGCCATGGCCAGCCGCGCGCCCTGCACCTGGCGCGCGCCGGCCTCGCCGCGCAGCTGCGTGACCAGCTCGTGCAACTGGCCGATGCCGGTGGCGCCGATCGGATGGCCCTTGGATTCGAGCCCGCCCGAGGTGTTGATCGGGATGCGCCCGCCCACCGTGGTGGCGCCGCTCTCGGCCAGCGCGCCGCCGGCACCGAACTCGCAGAAGCCCAGGTTCTCGGACTGCACGATCTCGCCGATGGCGGTGGCATCGTGCACCTCGGCCACCGAGATGTCCTGCGGGCCGACGCCGGCGCGCTCGTAGGCGAGCCTGGACGCCTTCGCGGTGATGTGCCCGCCCACGTCCTCGGGCTTGCGCGTGGTACCGGTGGCCACCACCGAGGCCAGCACACGCACGGCGCGGCGCCGGTCGGCGAGGCGCGCCAGCGCCGCCTCGGAGCAGACGATGGCGGCGGCGGCGCCGTCGCTGATCGGCGCGCACATCGGCAGGGTCAGCGGGTAGGTGATCGGCGGCGCCGCGAGCACCTGCTCGACGGTGTAGGTGTTGCGGTACTGCGCCAGCGGGTTGTGCGCCGAGTGGCCGTGGTTCTTGGCGGCGACCGCGGCGAACTGCCGCTGCGTGGTGCCGAACTCGCGCATGTGGAAGCGGCCGAATGCGGCGTAGATGTCCATGAACAGGCTGTAAGGCGCCTTCGAGGTGCTGCCGTCGGGCGGCTCGATGCCGCGGCCCATGGCCAGCAGCGTCGTCTTGTTGCCCTCGATGTCCTGCAGGTCCCAGGCCCCGTCGAAGACACTGAACATCTTGGCCTTGTCGGTGCAGAACATCTTCTCGGCGCCGACGGCCAGTGCCACCTCCACCTCGCCCGAACGCACCGCCTGCACTGCCAGGTTGAAGGCTGAGCTGGCGCTGGCGCAGGCGTTCTCCAGGTTGTAGACCGGGATGCCCTCGATACCCAGCGGGCGCAGCGCGATCTGGCCGCGCACCATGGTCTGACCCTCGAGCACGCCCTGCGTGGCATTGGAGAAGTAGGCGGCCTGGATGTCGGCGACGGCCAGCCCGGCATCGGCCAGAGCGGCGGTCACCGCGTCGGCGGTGAGCTGCTTGATGCTGCGGTCGAGGAACTTGCCGGTCGGCGTCATGCCGACGCCGGCGACGTAGGCGGGGGGGAGGGCGGCGGTGCTCACGGGCATTCCTTGAAAGGGTCAGCAGCCCTTGAACTCGGGCTTGCGCTTGCCAACGAAGGCGGCGACCCCTTCGCGGATGTCGTGCGAGTGGCGGTGGGCATCCAGCACCAGGCGCTCCAGGCGCAGCGCGGTGGCCTGCGGCTGATCCAGCCCGTCGGCCACGGCCTGCTTCATGCGCCGCAGCACCAGCGGGCTCTTGGAGGCGATGCGCGTGGCGAGCTTGTCCACCTCGGCAGCGAGTTCGGCGTCGGGGACGACGCGGTTCACCAGGCCCAGCGGCACCAGCTCGGCCGCCGGCAGCGTGTCGCCGGTGAACAGCAGGTACTTGGCCGCCGTGGGGCCGATGCGCCGCGGCAGCACGGCCGCGCCGCCTGCGCCAGGAAAGACGCCGAAGTTGGCGTGCGCATCGCCGATGCGCGCGCCTTCGGCGGCGATGATCAAGTCGCAGGCCATCGCCAGCTCGAGGCCGCCGGCCATCGTCAGGCCGTTGAGTGCAGCGATGGTGGGTTTGGGCAGCACGCGCAGCCGGTCGATCATCCCGGCAATGCGGTCGAGAAAGGCGTTGAGCGGGTCTTCATCGTCCGGCGCAGCGGTGCCACCTTCGAACACGCCCTTCAGGTCGGCGCCGGCGCAAAAGGCCCGCCCCGCGCCGGTGAGCACCGCCACGCGCACGTCGCGGTCGCGCTCAATGCGGCCGATGGCATCGGCGAGTTCGTCGCACAACGCGTCCGACAGCGCGTTCATCGCGTCGGGGCGGTTCAACGTGAGCCAGGCGGTCTGCGCCCGCCTCTCGTAGCGCAGCGCCGTGTACGAATGCAAGGCTGTCTCCTTGGATTTTGTGTTCTTGGCGGGCCGCGCCCAGGAAGAGCGCGCCAGCCTCCAGATTCGTCGACAAGGTTAACGGGGCGTTGTAAAACTGTCAAGCGTTAGGTAGACTCAGGCCGACCCGTGGCGCCCCGACTTCGGCGCGAGTCGCGATCAACCCGAACCAAGGATGCAGAGCAAGGCATTGCCCCTGACCGTCGCCGACCTGCTGCGCAAGCAGGCGGTCGTGCGCCGCGACGCGCCCGCGCTGCAGGACGCGCAGGGCGCGCTGAGCTTCGGGCAACTCGATGGCTGGGCCTGCCGCATCGCGCAGGCCCTGCTGGCCGGCGGCGTGGGTGCCGGCGATCGCATCGCGGTGCTGGCGGAGAATCGGCGCGAGTACATCGGGCTGCAGCTCGCGGCGGCCAAGATCGGTGCCATCGTGGCCTGCCTGAACTGGCGGCTGGCGGACGGCGAGGCGGCGCATTGCCTCGGCCTCGTGTCGCCGCGCCTGGTGTTCGTCTCGCGGCGCCATGCCGATGTGCTGGCGCGCATCGGCTGGGCGGACTGCCCGGTGATCGGGCTGGATGCCGAGTTCGACGGCCTTCTTGAGGGCCGCAGCGAGGACGATCCACAGCAAGAGGTCGACGCCGAGCAGGGCTTGGTCATCCTCTACACCAGCGGCACCACCGGCCTGCCCAAGGGCGCCGTCATCAGCCAGCGCGCGATGGTGGCGCGTGCGATGTGCTTCGCCGCCGACTACGGCATCGGCGCCGAACACGCCTACGTGGCCTGGAGCCCGCTGTTCCACATGGCCGCCACCGACTTCAGCCTGGCCACGCTGATGCTCGGCGGCAAGGTCGTCGTGCAGGACGGTCTGGACATCGAACGCCTGTGCGCGACCATCGAGCGCGAGACCATCGGCTGGCTGGTGGCGATGCCCGGCATGATCGACCTGCTCATCGAGGGTCTGAAGCGCCACCGCACGCGCCCGCGCGGCGTGCGGCTGGTGGGCGCGATGGCCGACCTGGTGCCACTGCAGCAGATCGCCGAGCTGACCGGCCTGCTCGGTGCGCCCTACATCAACAGCTTCGGCGCCACCGAGACCGGTCTGGCGCCGGCCTCCGGCGCGCTGCTGGCGCCGGGCGTCGTGCCCACGAGCCTGGCCAAGCGCGAGTCGGGCTTCTGCCGCGTGCGGCTGGTCGACGCCGACGACCGCGACGTGCCACCGGGCACACCCGGGGAGGCCGTGCTGCGCGGCCCGACGCTCTTCTCCGGCTACTGGAACGCGCCCGAGGTGAACGCGCACGACTTCCGCGGCGGCTGGTTCCACATGGGCGACCTGTTCGTGCGCCGCGCCGACGGTTCGCTCGACTTCGTCGACCGCGTCAAGTACCTCATCAAGTCCGGCGGCGAGAACATCTACCCGGCCGAGATCGAGCGCGTGCTGCTGGCCCAGCCCGCGGTGGCCGACGCCGTGGTGGTGCGCCGACGCGACGAGCGCTGGGGCGAGGTACCGGTGGCCTTCGTCGCCGTGCAGCCGGGTGCGGCTGCCGACGGCGAGCCCCTGCTGAGCCGCTGCCGCGAGCAGCTCGCCGGCTTCAAGGTTCCCAAGGAGATCCGGTTCGTCGAGCTGGCCGCGTTCCCGCGCAGCAGCACCGGAAAGATCCAGCGCCACGAGGTCGAGCGTCAATGGCTCGCCGAATGAACCGCGCCGTGGCCACGTGCCGGCCCCGCGGCATCAACGTCTTGTCCAACCCCAGGAGCTTTCCATGAGCCACACAGTCATCGTTGCCGGCGTCGGCATGATTCCCTTCGCCAAACCCGGCGCCAGCGAGCCCTACAACGTGATGGGCGAGAAGGCCGCGCGCCAGGCGCTCCAGGATGCCGGCGTGGACTACAAGGCCATCGAACAGGCCTTCGTCGGCTACGTGTATGGCGACTCCACCTGCGGCCAGCGCGCGCTGTACCCGCTGGGCATGACGGGCATCCCGGTGCTCAACGTCAACAACAACTGCTCCACCGGCTCATCGGCGCTGTTCCTGGCGCGCCAGGCGGTGCAGTCGGGCGCTGCCGAGTGCGTGCTGGCACTCGGCTTCGAGCAGATGCAGCCCGGGGCGATCAAGGCCGCCTTCCCCGACCGCCCGACGCCGTTCGAGCAGTTCGACCAGGTCACCGACGAACTAGTCGGGCACCCTGAGATCCCGCTCGCGCTGCGCTACTTCGGCGGCGCCGGCAAGGCGCACATGGACAAGTACGGCACCAAGCTCGAAACCTTCGCCGCCATCCGCGCCAAGGCCAGCCGCCATGCGGTGAACAACCCGCTGGCGCTGTTCCGCAAGGAGGTCAGCGTGGACGACGTGATGGCCGCGCCGATGATGTGGGAGGGCGTGATGACGCGCCTGATGGCCTGCCCGCCCACCTGCGGCGCCGCCGCGGCCGTCATCTGCTCGGAGGCCTACGCCAAGAAGCACGGCTTGAACCGCCAGGTGCGCATCGCCGCGCAGGCCATGACCACCGACTTCCCCAGCACGTTCGAGGCGCACGACATGATGCGCGTGGTCGGCTACGACATGGCCAAGGAGGCCGGCCGCAAGGTCTACGAGGCGGCCGGCATCGGCCCGAAGGACATCGACGTCGTCGAGCTGCACGACTGCTTCGCGCAGAATGAGCTCATCACCTACGAGAGCCTGGGCCTGTGCCCCGAGGGCGGCGCCGAGAAGTTCGTGCGCGATGGCGACAACACCTATGGCGGCAAGGTCGTCACCAACCCGTCGGGCGGCCTGCTCTCCAAGGGCCACCCGCTGGGCGCGACCGGGCTGGCGCAGTGCTACGAGTTGACGCACCAGCTGCGCGGCACGGCAGAGCAGCGGCAGGTGAAGGGTGCGCGCACCGCCCTGCAGCACAACCTGGGGCTCGGCGGCGCCTGCGTCGTGACCCTGTACCAAGCGGCTTGAATGCCATCAACAAAGGGCCAACACCCATGATCGACAGGAAGCACATCGGCTATGCGCCGCCGCCCACGCTGTGGACGGTTGAAAAGGGGCGCATCGCCTTCTTCGCCAAGGTGATCGGCCTCACCGACCCGATCCACACCGATGAAGCCGCGGCCAAGGCCGCGGGCTATCGCGGCATCGTCGCGCCGCCCACCTTCTTCTTCGGCGCCGAGAGCGATGCCGGCGTGTCGATGAAGATGATCCAGGAATTCGAGATCGACCTGGGCAAGGTGCTGCACGGTGAGCAGCACTTCGACTACCACGCCCCGGTGTGCGCCGGCGACACCCTGCGCATCGAGACCAGGGTCACCGACATCTACGACAAGAAGGGCGGCCTGCTCGAGTTCGTGGTGCGCGAGTCCAAGGTCACCAACCAGCTCGGCGAGCACGTCGCCGACATGCGCGGCATTCTTGTCGTGCGCCACGGTTGAGAAGTGAGAGGAGACGCACGATGAGTTTCGATCCCAAGAACGTGAACGTGGGCGACGCCATGCCCATGCTCGAGCTGCCGCCGATCTCGCGCACCACGCTGGCCCTGTTTGCCGGCGCCTCGGGTGACCACAACCCCATCCACATCGACCTCGACTTTGCCCGCAAGGCCGGCATGAAGGACGTGTTCGCGCACGGCATGCTGTCGATGGCCTACCTGGCGCGCGCGCTCACCCAGTGGGTGCCGCAAAGCCGCGTGCTCAACTACGGCGTGCGCTTCGCGGCCATCACCCAGGTGGCCGACCGCGTGCAGTGCAGCGGCAAGGTCGTCGAGAAGCTCGAGTACCGCGGCCGCCCCTGCGCGCGCATTGAGCTGACGGCCTTGCGCAACGGCGAGCAGGTCACGCTCAGCGGCGACGCCATCGTCGCGCTGGACTGACCCCGCATCCACACCGAATCCCATTCTCTGGAGACACCCATGAAGAAGCTCGAAGGCAAAGTGGCCATCGTTTCCGGCTCCGGCCGCGGCATCGGCCGCGCCATCGCGATGAAACTGGCCGGCGAAGGCGCCAAGGTCGTCGTGAATGACCTCGACGCCGGACCGGCCGAAGAAACCGTCGCCGCCATCAAGGCCGCGGGCGGCCAGGCCCTGGCCTGTGCCGGCAGCGTCACCGCCGAAGGCTTTGCCGAGAAGTTCGTCAAGACCGCGATCGACGGCTTCGGCGGCCTGGACATCATCGTCAACAACGCCGGCTACACCTGGGACAACGTGGTGCAGAAGATGACCGACGAACAGTGGCACGCGATCCTCGACGTGCACCTGACGGCGCCGTTCAAGATCCTGCGCGCCGCGGCCGACTACTTCCGCCACCAGTCCAAGGTCGAGGCCGATGCCGGCAAGGAAGTGTTCCGCAAGGTGGTCAACATCTCGTCGGTCGCCGGTACCGGCGGCAATGCCGGCCAGGCCAACTACTCGGCCGGCAAGGCCGGCATCATCGGCCTGACCAAGGCGCTGTCCAAGGAGTGGGGGCGCTACAAGGTCAACGTCAATGCGGTGGCCTTCGGCCTGATCAAGACCCGCCTGACCGAAGCCACCGCCGGCGGCAACGCCTCGATCGACGTCGAGGGCCGGCAGATCAAGGTGGGGGTCAACCCCGAGCTGATGACGATGATGGAGCGCACCATCCCGCTCGGCCGCGGCGGCACGCCCGAAGAGGCCGCGGGCTCGGTGTACCTGCTGTGCACGCCCGAATCCAACTACATCAGTGGCCAGGTGCTGATCTGCGGCGGCGGCATCTCGCTCTGAAGCCTGCAAGCCGCCGCGCCGCACGCGCGTCGGCTCGACCCGCTTTCGAAGAAGGTTTGCCACCCGATGGACCTGACATTCAGTGACGAGGACCGCGCCTTCCAGCGCGGCGTGCGCGCTTGGTTCGCGGCCAACACCCCCGAAGCCCTGCGGCGCAAGGTCCAGAGCGGGCAGATGCTGACGCGCGACGACATCGTGCACTGGCAGCGCCGCCTCGACGAGCAGGGCTACCTGGTCGTGGGCTGGCGCAAGGAGCACGGCGGGCCCGGCTGGACGCCGACGCAGCGCTATCTGTACGACCTGGAGCGCGCCGCCGCCAACGCGCCGGTGGGCCTGTCGATGGGCGTGATCATGCTGGGCCCGGTGCTGATCGCCTTCGGCACCGAGGCGCAGAAGGCGCAGTACCTGCCGCGCATCCGCCGCTGCGAGGACTGGTGGTGCCAGGGCTATTCCGAGCCCGGCGCGGGCTCCGACCTGGCGAGTCTGGCCACCACCGCGGTGGCCGACGGCGACGACTACGTCATCAACGGCTCGAAGATCTGGACCACCTACGCGCACTGGGCCACGCACATGTTCTGCCTGGTGCGCACGGCCAGCACCGGCAAGAAGCAGGAGGGCATCTCCTTCCTGCTGATCGAGATGGACCGTCCCGGCATCGAGGTGCGGCCCATCGTCTCGATCGACGGCGAGCACCACCTGAACCAGGTCTTCTTCACGGACCTGCGCGTGCCGCGCAGCAACCTGGTGGGCAAGGAAGGGCAGGGCTGGGAGATCGCCAAGTACCTGCTCACGCACGAGCGCACCAGCATCGCCGGCGTGGCCGACTCGAAGGCGGCGATGGCCAACGTGTTGCGCTCGGCCGAATCGCGCGGCTGGGGCGGTGGACGGCTGATCGACCAGCCCGGCATGTCCGCCCGCCTGGCGCGTGCCGAGATCGACCTGATGGCGCTGGAGTTCACCAATCTGCGCGTGCTCTCCTCCATGGCTGCGGGTAAAGCGCCGGGCCCGGAGTCGTCGATGCTCAAGCTGATGGGCACCGCGGTGCAGCAGACATTGTCGGAGCTGGCGCTCGAGGTCGGCGCCGAACAGGCCTGGCCCTGGCACGCGCAGGGCGCGCTGGCCGATTCACCCCACGCCCATGCGATGGAGCGCTTTGCCTTCCTGCGAGCCGCCACCATCTACGGCGGCAGCGACGAGGTGCAGAAGACGGTGCTGGCCAAGTCCATGCTGGCCGGCGTGGCACGTTGAACGGATGACACGCGCATGGACCTGAACCCCACCCCCGAACAGAAGATGCTGCGTGATGCGGCGCAGAAGTACTTCCGCGCCGAGTACCGCTTCGACGCGCGCGCGAAGCGGCTGGCGTCAGCCGACGACGCCGTGGCCGGGGCGGCGCACTGGACGCGCTTTGCCGAATTCGGCTGGCTGGGCCTCGGCCTGCCGGAGGCCGTGGGCGGCTTCGGCGGCATGCCCGAGTTGATCGCCGTGTGCGAGGCGATGGGCGCGGCGCTCTCACTCGAGCCCTACGTCGCATCCACCGTGCTGGCGGCCCAGGCGGTGGCTGCTGCGGCCGACGCCGGGCAGCAACTGGCGCTGCTGACGCCGCTGGTCGAAGGGCGCAGCCGGCTGGCGCTGGCCTGCACCGAGGCCGACTCGGGCCCCACGCTCGCGTGGGTCGAAACGCGCGCAAAGCGTCAGGGCAGCGGTTGGGTGCTCGACGGCCGCAAGACCGGCGTCGTCGGCCTGCCGCAGGCCGACATGGCCATCGTCAGTGCGCGCCTCGACGGCCGCCCGGGCGAGCGCGCCGGTCTTGCGCTGTTCGCGCTGCCGGTGGGCACGGCCGGCGTGCGCATCGAACCCTACCGGCGCTACGACGGCGTGTCCGCCGGCGAGCTGCGGCTCGACAGCGTGCAGCTCGACGCCGCGGCACTGCTGGGCGACCCGGGGCGTGCACTGGAGGCGCTGGAGCGCGCCGTCGACCTGTCGACCATCGCCGCCTGCGCCGACGCGCTGGGCGCGATGACGGCCGTGCTGCACAAGACCGGCGCCTACCTGGCCACGCGCAAGCAGTTCGGCGCGCCGCTGGCGAGCTTCCAGGTGCTGCAGCACCGCATGGTGGACATGTTCGCGGCGCTCGAAGCGTCGCGCTCGATGGTGGTGATGGCGGCGCTGCATGCCGATGCTGCACCGGCCGAGCGGGCGCGTGCGGCGTCGGCGGCCAAGGTGGCGGTCGGCGAGCGCGCGCGCTACGTCGCCCAGCAGGGCGTGCAGTTGCACGGCGGCGTCGGCATGACCGAGGATCTGGACATCGGCCACTACTTCCGCCGCCTGACCCTGTTCGAGAAGGCCGACGGCGGCATCGACCACCACCTGCAACGCTTCGCGCAATCGCAGCGCAAGGAACTCGGGACGCGGCCATGACGGTGATGCCCTCCACGGTCTCGCCCGGCGGCGAGGCCTTCGCGCGCAACCACGAGGCTTACCTCGCGCGCATCGCCGACCTGCACGCACGCCGTGCGCGGGCGCTCATCGGCGGGCCCGAGAAGGCGCGCCGCCTGCACCAGCAGCGCGGCCAGCTGCTGCCGCGCGAGCGGCTGGCAGCGGTGCTCGACCCCGGCTCGCCGTTCCTGGAGTTCGGCCAGCTCGCGGGCGAGGGCCTGTACGAGGGCGTGCCGCCCGGCGGCAGCATCATCACCGGCGTGGGCCTGGTCAGCGGCCGGCCGTGCATGCTGATGATCCACGACGCCACGGTGAAGGGCGCCACCTACTACGGCATCACCGCGAAGAAGCACGTGCGGGCGCAGATGTTCGCCTGGCAGCACCGGCTGCCATGCATCACGATGGTCCAGTCCGGCGGCGCCAACCTGCCCGAGCAGGCGCACATCTTCCCGGACGACGGCCAGTTCGGGTCGATCTTCTACAACCAGATCCGCATGTCGGCCGAGGGCATCACGCAGATCGCCACCGTGCATGGCCCGTCCACCGCGGGCGGTGCCTACCTGCCGGCGCTGTGCGACATCGCCGTCATCGTGCGCAAGCAGGGCGCGATGTTCCTCGGCGGGCCCGAGCTGGTGTATGCGGCCACCAAGGAAGAGGTCGATGTCGAGACGCTGGGCGGCGGCGAGATGCACAGCCGCGTCAGCGGCGTCACCGACCACCTGGCCGAGAACGACGGCCACGCCATCGCCATCGTGCGCGACATCGTGGCCAACCTCGGCACGCCGCCGAAGCAGCGCTGGAACGTGGCCCCGAGCCGCGCGCCGCTGCACGACCCGCGAGAGATCTACGGCATCGTCAGCGCCGACACGCGCCACCCCACCGACAACCGCGAGGTCGTCGCGCGTCTGGTCGATGGCAGCGAGTTCCAGGAATTCAAGCCGCTGTACGGCGACACGCTGGTCTGTGGCTTCGCGCGCATCAAGGGCTTCCAGGTCGGCATCCTGGCCAACAACGGCGTCATCTTTTCCGAGGCTGCGGTCAAGGGCGCGCACTTCATCGAGCTGGCCTGCCAGCGCGACATCCCGCTGCTGTTCGTGGCCGACGTGTCGGGCTTCATGGTCGGGCAGGCGGTGGAGCGCGAGGGCATCGCCAAGCACGGCGCCAAGTTCATCACCGCCATGGCCTCGGCCAGCGTGCCGCGCTACACGCTCATCACCGGCGGCTCGTACGCCGCGGCGTACCTTGCGATGTGCGGGCGGCCGTTCAAGCCGCATGCGATGCTGATGTGGCCGAGCGGCCGTGCCGCGCTGATGGGCCCCGAGCAGGCCGCCACCACGCTGACGATGGTGCGCGACCGCATCCACGAACGCGAAGGCATGAGCTGGACCGACGCCGAGCGCGAGCGCTTCAAGCAGCCGATCCGCGAGCAGTTCGAGGCCTTCGCCAGCCCCTACAACTTCGCCTCCAACCTGTGGTGCGACATGGTCATCGACCCGCTAGAGACGCGCGACACGCTGGCCCTGCTGTTCGAGCTGGCCGGCCGCCAGCCGCAACGCGACACGCGTTTCGGCGTGTTCAGGATGTGACGGTGATGCTCGGCTCCGTCCTCCAGGGCCTGCGCGTCATCGACCTGACGCAGAACGTCGCCGGCCCGTACTGCACGCAGGTGCTCGCCGACCTCGGCGCCGACGTCATCAAGATCGAGCGGCCGGGCGGCGGCGACGACGCGCGCGCCTGGCGGCCGCCCGAGATCGGCGGCATGGGCACCGGCTTTGCGGCGCTGAACCGCAGCAAGAAGAGCGTCGCGCTCGACCTCGACCGGCCCGAGGGCCAGCGCATCGTGGCGCAGCTGGCCGCGGGTGCCGACGTGCTGGTGCATTCGCTCAAGCCGGGCAGCGCCGAGGCGCGCGGCCTGGGCGACGAACCGCTGCGCGCCGCGAACCCACGGCTCGTGTACTGCGCCATCAGCGCCTTCGGCGAGGCGGGGCCGATGCGTGGCCTGCCCGGCTACGACCCGCTGATGCAGGCCTTCACCGGCATCATGAGCGTCACCGGCCACGAAGGCGACGAGCCGGCGCGGGTGGGCGTGTCGCTGATCGACCTGGGCACCGGCATGTGGGCCGCCATGGCCGTGCTCGCGGCCCTGCTGCAGCGCGCCACCACCGGCCAGGGCTTGCGTGTGGGCGCCAGCCTGCTGGAGACCGGCCTGGCGTGGATGGCGGTGCCGATCGCCAACTACCTGGCCACGGGCCGGCTGCCGCGCAAGATGGGCTCGGGCATGGCTATGATGGTGCCCTACGAGCTGTACGACACGGCCGACGGCCAGGTCTTCATCGCGGCCGCCAACGACCGGCTGTTCGCCCGCATCTGCGACGCGCTGGGCTGCCCTGAGCTGGCGCGCGATGCGCGCTTCGTCGACAACCCCTTGCGCGTGGGCCACCGTGACGCGCTGCACGAGGCGCTGGCAGCGCACACGCGCACGCGCAGCACCGCCGAGTGCATCGCCCTGCTGCGCGCGGCCGGCGCGCCCTGCAGCGAGTTGAACAACGTGGCCCAGGTGCTGGAGCAGGAGCAGGTTCAGGCCCTGGGGCTGCTGACCGACGTGCCGCTGCCGCAGGCACCCGGGCACCGCGCCATCGGCCTGCCCTTCAACAGCGGCGGCGAGCGTGGCCGCACGCCCACGGCGCCACCGGCGCTGGGCGCCGACACCGCGGCCGTGCTCCATGCCTTGGGCATCGATGCAGCGGCGCAGGCCGCGCTGCAGCGCCTCGGCGTGATCGGCTGAACCGACCGGAAGGAGTCAATTTCCCATGCCGATGAACTTCGACTACACCGACACCCAGGCCCAGATCCGCGCCGCCGTGAAGGAGCTGTGCGCGCGTTTCGGCCCCGCGTACTGGCGCCAGCTGGCGCAGGACGGCCAGTACCCCGAGGCCTTCGTCGATGCGATGGCCCAGGCCGGTTGGCTGGCCGCACTGATCCCCGAGGAATACGGCGGCGCCGGCCTGCCGCTGCTCGACGCCTGCCTGATCCTGCAGGAGATCAACCAGAACGGCGCCAGCGCCGTGCACTGCCACGCGCAGATGTACACGATGGCCTCGATCATGCGCCACGGCAGCGAGGCGCAGAAGCGCCGCACGCTGCCGCGCATCGCCGACGGCAGCCTGCGCCTGCAGGCCTTCGGAGTGACCGAGCCCGACGCCGGTTCCAACACGCTGGCGATCAAGACCTTCGCGCGCCGCGTGCCCGGCGGCTACGTGCTCAACGGGCAGAAGATCTGGACCTCGCGCTACAGCCATTCGCACCTGTACCTGCTGATCGCGCGCACCACGCCGCTCGCCGAGGTGAAGAAGAAGACCGACGGCCTGAGCCTGTTCCTGATCGACATCGCCAAGGCCGGCAAGGCGCTGCAGTCGCGCCAGATCAAGACGATGATCAACCACCACACCTTCGAGGTGTTCATCGACAACCTGGAGCTCGCCGACGACGATCGCATCGGCGAGGAAGGCAAGGGCTTCCACTACCTGCTCGATTCGCTGCACAGCGAGCGCCTGCTGGTGGCCAGCGAGGCCATCGGCGACGGCCACTGGTTCGTCGGCAAGGCCGCGGCCTATGGGCGCGAGCGCGTCGTGTTCGACCGCCCGATCGGCTCCAACCAGGGCGTGCAGTTCCCGATCGCGCGGGCGCACCTCAACGTCGAGGCGGCCGAGCTGATGCGCAACAAGGCGGCCACGCTGTTCGACGCCGGCCAGCCCTGCGGCCGCGAGGCCACGATGGTGAAGTACCTCGCCAGCGAGGCCGCCTGGGAGGCGGCCGAGGCCGCGATGACCACCTTTGGCGGCTACGGCGTGGCCTGCGAGTTCGACATCGAGCGCAAGTGGAAGGAAAGCCGCCTGTTCCGCACCGCGCCGATCTCCAACAACCTGGTTCTGGCGCAGGTGGCCGAGCATCTGCTTGGCATGCCGCGTTCGTACTGAGACCGCACGATGGGAACCTACGAGACGCTGCGCGTCGAGCCAGCCCCGGGCACCTCCCCCGACGAGGGCGTGCGTTGCCTGGTGCTGAACCGACCCGAGGTGATGAACGCGATGAACACGCAGATGTTCGTCGACCTGCGCGCCGCACTGCATGATCTGGCCTACGACGACGGCCTGCGCGTGCTCGTCGTCACCGGTGCCGGCGAGCGCGCCTTCAGCACCGGCGGCGACCTGAAGCAGCGCGACGGCATGACCGACCAGCAGTGGCGGCGACAGCACCAGCTGGCCGAGGAGGTGCTGCTGGCGGTGAAGGACTTTCCGTGCCCGGTGATCGCCGCCGTGGAAGGCCATGCGCATGGCGGCGGTTGCGAACTGGCGCTGATGTGCGACTGGATCGTGGCCGCGCGCTCGGCGGTGTTCTCGCTGCCCGAGGTGCGGCGCGGCATCATGCCCGGCGGCGGCGGCATCCAGAACCTGGTGCGCGCGGCCGGGGCGCGGCGCGCCAAGCAACTGCTGCTGACCGCGCGCCGCTTCAGCGCGGAGCAGGCTGCACAGTGGAACATCACCACCACGCTGGTCGAGCCCGGCCAGGCGCTTGCCACCGCGGTGGCCGAGGCGCGCGAGGTGGCGCTGGCCGCGCCGATGGCCGTGCACTACGCCAAGGTGGCGGCGTCGCGCGGCGGCGAGGTCGACTTCCACAGCGGCTACGCGCTCGACATTGCCGCCTACAACGTGCTCGTGTCGTCGCAGGACCGGCTCGAAGGCGTGCGCGCCTTCAACGAGAAGCGGCCGCCGCGCTGGAGCGGGCGCTGATGTTCCGGCGCATCCTGATCGCCAACCGCGGCGAGATCGCGTGCCGCATCGCGCGCACCTGCCGGCGGCTGGGCATCGCGCCGGTCGGCGTGCATTCCTGCGCCGACCGCGATGCGCTCCACCCCTCGGTGATGGACGCGTCCATCGGCCTGGGCGGCGCCAGCGCCGCCGACAGCTACCTGCGCATCGACGCCGTCATCGACGCCGCACGCCGCACCGGTGCGCAGGCCATCCACCCCGGCTACGGCTTCCTGGCCGAGAACCCGGCGTTCGCTGAAGCCGTGGAATCGGCGGGGCTGGTGTTCATCGGGCCCACGGCCGATACGCTGCGCCGGCTGGGCCACAAGGGCCAGGCCAAGGCCGAGGCGCGCGCGGCCGGCGTGCCCGTGCTCGGTGGCGGCGAGGACGCCAGCGCCGACGCCGAGACGGTTGCCGAGCGCGCACGTTCGGTCACGTTGCCGGTGCTGCTCAAGCCCGCGGCCGGCGGCGGCGGCAAGGGCATGCACGTGGTGCGGCAGGCGAGCGAGCTGCACGCCGCCATCGGCACCGCGATGCGCGAGGCGCGCAGCGCCTTCGGCGATGCGGCGCTGATCGTCGAGCCCTATGTCGAACGCGGGCGCCACGTCGAGGTGCAGATCGCCGGCGACGGCCGCGGCGAGGTGATCCACCTGTTCGAGCGCGAGTGCACGCTGCAGCGCCGCCACCAGAAGCTGATCGAGGAGGCGCCCGCCGCGCCGTTGCCCTCGGGGCTGCGCGAGGAGTTGCTCGACGATGCGCTGCGGATCGCGCGCCGACTCGACTACCGTGGCGTCGGCACAGTCGAGTTTCTCGTCGCCGGCGATCGGCACTGGTTCCTCGAGGTCAACCCGCGCCTGCAGGTCGAGCACCCGGTCACCGAGGAGGTGACCGGCGTCGACATCGTCGAACTGATGCTGCGCGTGGCCGCAGGCGAAGGCCTGTCCGTACGCCAGGCCGACGTGCGCGTGCGCGGCCACGCCGTGGAAGCGCGGCTTTGCGCTGAGGACGCCGAGCGCGACTTCCTGCCCGCCACCGGGAGCATCGAGCAGATCGCCTTCCCGGGAGGTGGGGTGCGCGTCGAAAGCGGCGTGCGCGCCGGCTCGGAGGTGACGTCGCACTACGACTCGCTGCTGGCCAAGCTCGTGGCGCACGCAGCCACCCGCGACGAAGCGCTCGACCGCGTGCAGGCCGCGCTGGCCCAGACGCGGGTGCTGGGCGTGACCACCAACGCCGATTTCCTGCGCCGGCTGCTGGCGCGGGCCGAGGTGCGCGATGCCAGCTTCCACACCCGCAGCATCGATGAATGGCTTGCCCGGCCGGATCGCACGGCCCAGGTGGTGCCGCCGGCCATCGTGGCCGCGGCCGGCCTGTGGTGGATGCTCGACGAGCGCGCGCGTGCTCCCGACTGTGGGGCCTGGTCGGCGGCCGATGCCACAGGCTGGCAGATGCACGCCGGAGACGACCCGGTGAGCGCCGTGCCCGCGGTGCTGCTGCGCGACGGCACGACGGTCCACGAGGTGCACCTGGGCATCCCCGGACCCGACGGTTTCACCACCGTGCAGGTGGGCGACACGCGCCTGCGCCTGGCGCTGCGCGCGCAGCCCGGCGGCGGCTGGCAGGGCGAGCAGGGCGGCGAAGTGCAGACGCTGGCCTTCGCCCGCCGCGGGACGAACCTTTTCGTGCAAGCCGGCGGCGCCGGCCACCAGATCGATGTGCAGCCCTACCTGGCCCGCGCGGCGGCCGGCTCTGCCGGGTCCGGCGAGCTGCGCACGCCGATGATGGGCACCATCCTCGCCACCCATGCCGAGGTCGGCCAGGCCCTGCGCGCCGGCGACGTGGTGGTGACGATGGAGTCGATGAAGATGGAAATGAAGATCTGCGCCGAGCGCGATGGCGTGCTGGCGAGCCTGAGTGCCGTCGCCGGCCAGACCGTGGAGCGTGGCCGCGTGGTGGCGGTCGTCGTCGCCGCCGCCGACGCTCCCGACCCTGCCCCGGCCGATGCCGCCACCTGACAACCCGCCTGGAGAACCCGTTGGACTACAAGACCATCCGCCTCACGCGCGACAGCGCGTATGTCGCCCGCCTCACGCTCGCCCGCCCCGAGATCCAGAACGCGCTGAGCCTGGACGTGGTGCGCGAGCTGCTGCACGCCATCGCCGCGATCGGCGCCGACACGAAGCTGCGTGCGGTGGTGCTCAGCGGCGAAGGCAAGTCGTTCTGTGCGGGCGGCGACCTGACCTGGATGCAGACGGTGCTGTCGCAGAGCCGCGAGCAGCGCATCGCCGACTCGCTGCCGCTGGCCGACCTGTTCTACGAGTTCGACCGCCTGCCCAAGGTGGTGATCGGTCGCATCAACGGCCCGGCCACCGGCGGCGGCTTCGGCATGACCTGCATCTGCGACGTGGCCGTCGCGGCCAGCACCGCGCGCTTCTCGCTCACCGAGGCGCGGCTCGGGCTGGTGCCGGCCAACATCGGCCCGTACGTCGCGCGCAAGATCGGCCTCGCGCGTTCGCGCCGCTACGGCCTGACGACGCAGTTCATCGACGCCGCGCAGGCCGAGCGCATCGGCCTGGTGGACCGTGTCGTCGCGCCCGAAGACCTGGACCGCGCGGTGGATGAGGAACTCGATCTCGTGCTCTCGCTGCCGGCGAGCTCGATCGCGGCGACCAAGCAGCTGTTCAACGACGTGCACGGCCGGCCACCGCGCGAGTGCATGGACTACACCGCCAACGCGCTGGCCGATGCCTGGGAGACGCCCGAGGCTGCCGAAGGCATCGCCGCCTTCCTGGGCAAGCGCGCAGCCAACTGGAAGGTGGCCCGATGAGTACCGCCATGAACGACGCCGACACCGTGCTCTACGAGGTGCGTGACGGCATCGCCACCGTCAAGATCAACCGCCCCGAGATCCGCAATGCGCTGTCGCCGGCGGCAGCCAACCGCCTGTACGAATGCTGGGACCAGGTCGATGCCGACAAGGACGTGCGCGTCGCGATCCTCACCTCGGCCGACTGCGGCACCTTCTGCTCCGGGCTCGATCTGCGCGAGGCCTCGCGGGTGAAGAAGGAGGAGGGCGTGGACATCCTCACGAAGATGAAGGACCCGTTCCACGCCCGCCAGCGCCGCGTCGCCAAGCCGATCATCGCCGCGATGACCGGGCACCTGATCGCCGGCGGCATGATGCTGTCGCTCAACTCCGACCTGCGCGTCGGGCTGAAGGGCACCCAGGTTGGTATCACCGAGACGCGCATCGCCGGCCGCGGCAGCCCGTGGGCGATTCCGCTGCTGTGGATGCTGCCGCAGCCGCTGCTGATGGAGATGGTGCTGACCGGTGAGCTGTACCCGATCGAGACCTTCCACGAGCTTCGCTTCATCAACTACCTCGAGGACACGCCCGACGCGGTGCGCGCCCGCGCACAGGCGCTCGCCGAGCGCATCCGCGATAACGCGCCGCTGTCGGTGATGGCGGGCAAGGAGTCGATCCTCACCGCGATGAGCGCGGGCTGCGACGCCGGCATGGCGCTGGCGCACAACATCTACCGCGCCGCCTACGCCAGCGAGGATGCGCAGGAAGGCCCGCGCGCCTTCGCCGAGAAGCGCAAGCCGGTGTGGAAGGGCCGCTGAGCCCGCAGCACCGCGAAGGAACAACCGCATGTGCAGCATCGACCCCCTGATCCGCAACAACCGCGCGTGGTCGGCCCGATGCCGCGCCGAGGACCCGCAGTTCTTCACGCGGCTCGCGGGCCAGCAGACGCCACGCTACTTGTGGATCGGCTGTTCCGACAGCCGCGTGCCGGCCAACGAGATCGTCGGCCTGCGGCCGGGCGAGATCTTCGTGCACCGCAACGTCGGCAACCTGGTGGTGCACTCGGATCTGAACTGCCTGACGGTACTGCAGTACGCCGTGGAGGTGCTGAAGGTCGAGCATGTGCTGGTGGTCGGCCACTACGGCTGCGGCGGAGTGCAGGCGGTGGTCGAGCAGCGCCGCACCGGGCTGGCCGATAACTGGCTGCGACACATCGAGGACGTCGCGCGCAAGCATGAAGCCCGGCTCGAAGCAGCTTCGTCACCCGCCGAGCGCGCGCAGAGACTGTGCGAGCTGAACGTGATCGAGCAGGTGAGCAACGTGTGTCGTACCACGATGCTGCGCCGGGCCTGGGCCCGAGGCCAGGCGGTGGCTGTGCACGGCTTCGTCTACGGGCTCGAAGACGGGCTGCTGCACCGGGTCAGCGACGCGGTGGGCGGCATCGAGTCGCGGGAGTCCGGCTACATCGATGCTCTGGCCGCGCTTGGCGTTCCGTGAACGCGGTTGGCCGAAGCGCCGAGCCGCCGCCCGTCAAGCCGACAGCCTCGCCCGCAGATCCGCCACGGCCTCCGGGTTGACCAGCGAGGACAGATCCCCCGGGTTGTCGCCGCGGTATACCGCGCGCACCACGCGCCGCATGATCTTCATGTTGCGCGTCTTGGGCAAGTCGCTCACCAGCAGCACCTGGCGCGGGCGGTACGAGTTGCCCATGCCCTTGACCACGGCTGCCGCCAACTCCTGCTCGAGCGTGCCGTCGGCCGCCACACCGGGCATCGGCACGCACACGCAGACGATGGCCGAGCCCTTGACCTCATCGGGCACGCCGATCACCGCCGCTTCCGACACCTTGCCCGTGCCGGTGAGCAGCGTTTCGATCTCGGAAGGGCCGGTGCGCTTGCCAGAGACCTTGATGGTGTCGTCGCTGCGGCCGAGGATGTAGACGAGGCCGTCCTCGTCGCGCATCGCGAAGTCGCCGTGCACCCACAGGCCGGGGATGGTGCGCCAGTAGCTGTCGAGATAGCGCTCGTCGTCGCGCCACAGGCTCTTGGTGAAGCCGATGTTGGGGTTGCGCAGCACCAGTTCGCCCACCTGGCCAGGACCTACGGGCTGGCCGGCTTCGTCGACGATGTCAACGCCCACGCCCAGGCCGCCCATGCCGAAGGAGCCCGGGCGCAACGGGTGGTGCACGGTGCCGGTGAAGTTGCAGCCGCCGACCTCGGTGCCGCCGACGATGTTCAGGAACGGCAGTTTCTTCTTGCACACATGCTCGAAGAACCAGCGCCAAGGCGATTCGGTCCAGGCCTCGCCGCCGGAGACGGTGATGCGCAGCGCCGAGAGGTCGTAGCGCTCGACGTCCTGGTCGCCGTGGCGCATCAGTCCACGGATCAGCGTGGGCGCCACGCCGAGGTAGGTGACCCGGTGGTCCTGCAGCAGTCGCCAGAAGCGGCCGGTGTCGGGGTAGTCGGGCGTGCCCTCAGCCACCAGCAGGCTGCCGCCGAAGTAGCTGGGGATGCAGGCGCACATCGCGCCCACCATCCAGCCCATGTCGCTCATGAAGAAGAAGCGGTCATCCGCGCGGAAGTCACCGCAGATGTGCATGTCGCGCGTGACCATCGAGCCGAGGAAGCCCACGTGCGTCCAGACGCAACCCTTGGGCTTGCCGGTGGTGCCCGAGGTGTAGAGCAACACTGCGGCGTCGTCGGCGGCCATCTCGGCCGTCTGCCGCTCGGCCGCCTGCCCGGCCACGGCCGTGGCCCAGTCGAGGTCGCGCCCGGCGGTCATCGGGCAGGGCAAGGCATCGCCCAGGTGGCGCAGCACCAGCACGTGTTCGACGCTGGGCGTCGACGCCAAGGCCTCGTCGAGCACCGACTTCATCGCGCCGGGGCTGCCGCGGCGCCAAGTGCCGTCGACCGTGAGCACGACCTTGGCCTCGCCGTCGTTCAGGCGCGCCACCAGCGGCTGCGGCCCGAAGCCCGAGAACAGCGGCATGATGACGGCGCCGATCTTCAGCACCGCGAAGAAGGCGATGAAGGTCTCGGGCAGGTTGGGCATGTACAAGCCCACGCGGTCGCCGCGCTGCACGCCCAGCGCCTCGAGCGCGCCGGCCAGCCGGCAGAGCTCGGCGTCGAACTCGCGGTAGCTGAGTTCGCGACGCGCGTTCGGGGCCTTGGGGTCCTCACCCTCCCAGGTGATGAAGGTGCGGTCCCAGGCGGGCGTGCCGCGGTGGCGGTCGATGCAGTTGAGCACGATGTTGGTCGTGCCGCCGACGCACCAGCGCGCCCACTCGATGCCGCGCGAGGTGTCGAGCATGCGCTCGCAGGGCTTGTAGAAGCGGAAGTCGCAGAACCCGAACACCTGCTCCATCAGCCAGGCCGGGTCGGCGTCGGCGCGGCGCTGCAGGCTGGGCAGGTCGCCCTGGCCCGTGTGGCGGATGAAGGCCGTCAGGTTGGACCCGGCGATGGTGGCCGCCGAGGGCAGCCAATCGAACGGTCGTTTGGTAGAATCCATTGGCGCGAGATTAGCGCATGGCGCATCCGACGTCCAGCGCGCGCGGCGACGGCCGCCGCGGCACGACGGATGCCTGCTGCCGAACCGGTGCCCAAGGTCGCTACGAGGAACCCCCGATGCACGTCGACGATGCCATCCGCAGCCGCAAGTCCGTGCGGCGTTTCCTGCCCACGCCGGTGCCCGCGTCGACGGTGCACCATATCCTGCAGGTCTCGGCGCATGCGCCGAGCGGCAACAACGTCCAGCCCTGGCGCGTCTATGCCGTTGCCGGTGAACCGCGGCAACGCCTGTGCGACGCCATCGTGCAGGCCGCCACCACCGACGCCGACCGGCATCAGCCCGAGTACGCCTACTACCCGACGCAGTGGGTCGAGCCTTACCTCGATCGGCGCCGGCGCTGCGGCTTCGGCCTGTACGCCACGCTGGGCATTGCGCGCGACGACGCCGCCGCGCGCGAACGGCAGATGCTGCGCAACTACGTCTTCTTCGACGCCCCGGTGGGCCTGCTCGTCACGCTCGACCGGCGCCTGAACACCGGCAGCTTCATGGACCTGGGCATGTTCATCCAGAACATCATGGTCGCGGCCCGGGCCCAGGGCCTGCATACCTGCGCGCAGGCGGCGTTTGCCTGGTTCCACAAGATCGTGCGCGAGCAGCTGCCGCTGTCGGAGCACGAGATCCTGGCGTGCGGCATCGCGCTCGGCCACGAGGACTTGGCAGCGCCCGAGAACGCCTTCATCACCGAGCGCGCCAAGCCGGAAGAGTTTGCGCACTTTGCGGGCTTCGAGGTGGCGCCTTGACGGACGCCATGCGCGGCTGACCAACGCCGGGCGGGGGCGGCAGGCCGATGAAGACGCTGCTCATCGTGCACCACACCATGACGGGCGGCACCGCGCAGATGGTCGAGGCCGCGGTGTGCGCGGCGCGCAGCGAGGGCGGTGTCGAGCTCGCGCTGCGGCGCGCGTTCGAGGCCACCGCAGCCGACGTGCTGGGCGCCGACGGCTACCTGTTCGCCACGCCGGAGAACCTGGCCGCGATGTCCGGCGCGCTGAAGGACTTCTTCGACCGAACCTACTACGCCGCGCTCGACCGCATCAACGGCCGGCCCTATGCCGTGATGGTCTGTGCCGGCACCGACGGCAGCATGGCGGTGCGCCAGATCGAACGCATCGCCACCGGCTGGCGGCTGCGCGCGGTGGCGGAGCCGCTGATCGTGCGCACGGGGGCGCAGACCCCCGAAGACATCCTCGCGCCCAAACGCATCGACGAGGCCGCGCTGCGCCGCTGCGCCGAACTGGGCCAGGCGCTGGCGGCGGGGCTGGCGAGCGGCGTGTTCTGACGGAAGCCTGCAACCCGGGCCCGGGCTGCCGCCGCCACAGTCACACCGGGCTCACCAGGGAGCGCGTGTAGACGCGGTAGGTGCCCAGCCCGCGCGCGACGAGCGGGCCGTCCATCGCGTTGTGCCGCAACTCCACCGACACGTAGGCCACGGTCTTCCCGATGTGGTCGGGCGAGCCAGTGGCAAACAGCACGCCATCGCGCACGCCGAGCATGAAGTCGGTGGTCAGCGTGACGGTCACCGACGACAGGATGCGCTGCCCCGTGGCGGGCACCAACTGGCCAACCAGGGAGCGGCCGCCGATGGCGTCCAGCAGCGTCAGACTCACGCCGCCGTGCAGGACACCGTGCGGGTTGAGCAGATCGCGCCTGAGATGCAGCCGCAGGTACGGTCGATCCCCTTCAGTGAGGGTCTCGTACCCGACCAACTCCTGGAACGGGCCATGCGCATGTGTCGGGACAGACACAGGCTTGTCGCTCAATCGGTCACCGGAATCGGATCGGACACCCGGTCAAACTTCCCTCCCTTGGCGTCGGAGCGAAGCACGAGCACGCTGCTGGGCGACTGCCGCTGCGTGGCGCTGAAGCTGATCGGCGAGGTGAGGCCGTCAGTGCCCAGGTTCTTGGTGGTCTCCAGCTTCTCGACCACGCAGGAACGCGTCAATGCCTTGCCGCAGCGGCGGATGGCGTCTTCCATCAACAGCGCACCGACGTAGGCGGTGATGGAGTAGCGATTGAGCAGTTTCTGTTCGTCGGCGCTGAGATACTTTTGCGTCAGCGCGATGAACTTGGCCATGCCAGGCACGGCCAGGTCGGTGAGCGGGGGCACGTAGTCGGCCACGTAGTACCCGTCTCCGGCCGGGCCGGCCAGGGCCTGCACCGGCGTCAGGTGTGCCGAGTGGATGGCCAGGAAGGTGATGGGCATCTGGTTCTTCGCGGCCTCCTTCAGCAGCATCGAGTGTTCGGCCACCACGCCGCCCGAGGCGATGAAGGTGGCCCCGGCCTGCTTCAGGCTCAGCATCTCGGCCGAGAAGTCCTTGGTGCCGCGCTTGAAGGAGATCTCGGCCACGCTCGCCAGGCCCAGCGCCTTGACGGCTTTCTGGTAGCCGCAGCGCACGTCGGTGCCGAACTCGTCGTCCTGGTAGACCAGCGAGAACTTCTCCTTCTGCAGGTTCTTGCTCCTGACCAGGTGCGCCATGCCGGCGGCCAGTTCCTGGCAGTAGGTCGGGCCGAGGATGAACACCGTCTTGCGCGGCGGCGTGAAGTGCGAGGCCGACACCGCCATGCCGTTGATGGTGGGGATCTTCTGCTCCTCGATGTAAGGCAGCATCGCCTGGAGCATCGCAGCGCCCGACGTGCCCAGCAGCGCGAAGATGTTCTCCACCTCGTTGAGCCGCTTGACGCCCTGCAACGCCCGCTGCGGCACGTAGCCGTCGTCGTCCTGGCGGATCTCGACCTTGCGGCCATTGATGCCGCCGCGGGCGTTGATGTCCTGCTCCCACACCTTCAAGGCCAGCATGTGGGCCTTGCCGAGCAGGCTGGGTGGGCCGCTGACCGGTGTCACGGATCCGAGGATGATCTTCGTGTCGGTGACACCCGGCTCCGCGGCCGTGGCAGTGAAGGCGAACGCCGAGGCGGCCAAGGCGGCGATCAGGTGGCGCGGGGCGAGAATGTTGTGCATGGGTGGGGCAGGGGTGCAGGG
>SCOE01000091.1 GCA_005503065.1 Comamonadaceae bacterium ALPHA2B | reverse complement strand
TAAGGAAGGTCTGAACAAGGCCGATTCGCGGATACGCTCGGCGCAACAAGTCGGCGCGTGACCAGGAAAAGCCGCTCCCGACTCGCGCTTTCAGGCGATTTTGGCCTCATCTGCGCGCCTCACGCTGCTTTCGGGCGCACTGCTCCCACGGAAGCCAACAACTGCTTTCGCGCCATCCACAGGTTCGACAGCGCGAACAGGGTGACCACGTGCGCCGTGTTCTTGGCCAGCCCGCGGAAGCGCACCTTCACCAAGCCAAACTGGCGCTTGACGACGCGGAACGGGTGTTCCACCTTTGCGCGAACGCTGGCCTTGCGGTGTTCGGCTTTCTGGGCCTTCGTCTTGGCGCGGCCTTCGGGCAGCTTGGCGACATCGCTCGGCCTGGCGGCGATGTTCCACTGCAGTTCACGATCGACCCGACTCGGGGCGCCGCGGTAGCCGGAGTCGGCCCACACCTGTTCTTCCTTGCCATGCAGCAGATCAACCACCTGCTCGACGTCGGCCTCATTGGCTGCCGTGGTCGTGACCGTGTGCACCAGGCCGCTGTCAGCGTCTACGCCGATGTGCGCCTTCATTCCGAAAAACCACTGGTTGCCCTTCTTGGTCTGGTGCATCTCCGGGTCGCGCTCGCCCTCAGCGTTCTTCGTGGAACTGGGCGCGGCAATGATGGTGGCGTCCACGATGCTGCCCTGCTTCAGCAGCAGACCCTTGCGCGCCAGCAAGGCGTTGATCGCCTTAAAGATGTCCTCGGCCAAGTCGTTTGCTTCGAGCAAGTGCCGGAAGTTCAGGATGGTCGTCTCATCCGGAATCGGTTCGTTCAGGCTCAGACGTGCAAAGCTGCGAAGCGACGCGATCTCGTACAGCGCCTCCTCCATCGCCGGATCGCTCAGCGCAAACCAGTTCTGCATCAGGTGCACCCGCAGCATCGACGCCAGCGCGTACGGCCTGCGGCCGCGGCCGGCTACCGGGTAATGCGGCTCGATGATCTTGAGCAGCACCTTCCAGGGCACCACCTGCTCCATCTCCTCCAGGAAGACCTCGCGCCGGGTCTTCTTCCGCTTGCCGGCGTACTCCGCGTCCGCAAAACTGATCTGACTCATTCGCGCAGGCTCCTTTGCGTCATTCAACGCACGAGGGCATGATCGGTGGACTTGTTCAGACCTTCC
>SCOE01000090.1 GCA_005503065.1 Comamonadaceae bacterium ALPHA2B | reverse complement strand
CTGAATCACCCCGGGATTCGCGGAGGCTGTTTGGTTTAAGTCAGACCGCCACCGTGGTGGCCTGACTGGTGAGTTGCCGGTAGTAGTTTGCCTCGGCTTCTGATGGTGGGATGTACCCGATGGGTTCGAGCAGGCGATGGTGGTTGAACCAGGACACCCATTCGAGCGTCGCGAACTCCACCGCCTCCTTCGTCTTCCAAGGCGCTCGGCGATGGATGAGCTCGGCCTTGTAGAGGCCGTTGATGGTCTCGGCCAGGGCGTTGTCATAGCTGTCGCCCTTGCTGCCCACAGACGGCTCGATGCCGGCCTCGGCGAGCCGCTCGGTGTACCGGATGCTGACGTATTGCGACCCGCGGTCGCTGTGGCATATCAGGCTCCCATCGCGCTCAGGTTGCCGGGCGTACAGGGCCTGCTCCAGCGCGTCGAGCACGAAGTCTGTGCGCATCGAACTGCTTACCCGCCAGCCCACGATGCGACGGGCGAACACGTCGATGACGAAGGCCACGTACAACCAGCCCTGCCAGGTCGAGACGTACGTGAAGTCGCTGACCCACAGCTGGTTCGGCCGCTCGGCCCGGAACTGCCGGTTGACCCGGTCCAGCGGGCACTGGGCCTTGGCATCACCGACCGTGGTTCGCACGACCTTGCCACGCATCACGCCGCGCAGCCCCAGCTTGCGCATCAATCGCTCGACGGTACAGCGAGCAACGGCGACGCCTTCGCGTGCCAGTTGCCGCCACACCTTGTCGGCGCCATAGACCTGCATGTTGGCCTGCCAGACACGTTGAATCTGCGGCGCCAGCACCTCGTCGCGATGCGCACGGGCACAGCGTTTGTGGGGCTCTCGCAGCAGCGCTGCATGGCGTCGATACGCCGACGGGGCAACCTGCAAGACCTTGCAGAGCGGCTCGACCCCGAACGTAGCGCGATGCTGGTCGATGAAGTCCTTCAGGACTTGAGCCGGCGGTCGAGCTCCGCCTGGGCGAAAAACGCGCTGGCCAGCTTCAATATCTCATTGGCCCGGCGCAGTTCCTTGACCTCTCGCTCCAGTTCCTTCATCCGCTGGGCCTCACTGGTCGTGATGCCTTCACGCACGCCGGAATCGACCTCGGCACGCTTGACCCATTCGTTCAAGGTCTGCGGCACGCAGCCAATCTTCGGGGCGATGGACTCAATGGCCGCCCACAACGACGGGTACTCCCCACGGTGCTCCTGCACCATCCTCACCGCGCGCTCACGCACCTCGGGTGAGAACTTGTTCGACTTGCTCATGGCTCAATCCTCTCAGAGTGTTGAGCCTCCTCAAAAACCGGGGCGATTCA
>SCOE01000008.1 GCA_005503065.1 Comamonadaceae bacterium ALPHA2B | reverse complement strand
GCCGGCGATGAGGGCGGCCGTTGATGCGAGGAGCGCGATGCGGCGGATCGCGGCGGCGTCGGCAAGGGCGTGCGAGCGGCCCGTGCGGCGCGTGGACGCGCGCGTTGGCGTGTTCGGGTGCATGAAGTCTCCTGGTCGTTGTCGTTGGCGCGGAGCGCGAAACGACTATAGGAGCATTGGCGCGTAGAAGCCAAATGGGCTGAAGACGCCCGCTAGTCGGGCGCGGGATGCTACAAAGCTGATAGCAAGTAAGAGGCCGGAACGATCATCGCCACATGCCATCGACTGAGGCGCAAGCATTCGCAGCTGCATGCCGCATGTGCTTGAGTAGTCCTCAAGCCGGGAGGCTTTCACACCCGACGCGCCTCGGCCAGCACCACATCGCGAAAGCGCGCAGGCAGGTCGCGCGGGGTCACCACGTCGATGCGCACACCGAGCAGTTGCTCCAGTTCGTCCTGCAACCCGCCGAGGTCGAACAGCGTGGCGCCGGGAAGCGCGTCCACCAGCAGATCGAGATCGCTGTCTTCGCGGTCATCGCCGTGCAATACCGACCCGAACACGCGCGGATTGGCGGCGCGAAAGCTGCTTGCCACGCGATAGATCGCCTCGCGGTGCTGACGGACGGCCGCGGAGGGGCGCATACGAGCGAGTTTAGTGCTGGCGTTGGCAGGGCCCATCGCAAAGAGCATCCCCCGGGGCGCGCCCGGACCGCGTCCGCGTCGTCGCAGCGCCCTACTTGCCCCAGCTGTCCTTCAACCCACTTGTCCGGTTGAACACCATCCGGCCATGCTGGCTCGGTCTCGTGTCCACCACAAAGTACCCCAGCCTCTCGAATTGGTAGCTCGCGCCAGCCCTGGCACCACCCAGGCCTGGTTCGATATAGCCCGAGACAACGTGCAGGCTGCCCGCATTCAATTCCTCGGTCACGTTCTCCGCCGCCCCCGGCTGCTCCGCCGCAAACAGCCGCTCGTACAGCCTGAACTCCGCCGGCACCGCATCGTGCGCGCCGACCCAGCCGATCACACCCTTGACCTTCACGCTATCAGCGCCGGGCGTGCCGCTCTTGGTCTCGGGCAGCACCTCGGCCAAGACCTTGGTGGCCTTGCCGTCGGCGTCCTGTTCGAAGCCCGTGCACTGCACGACATAGCCGTACTTCAGTCGCACCTTGTTGCCGTCGATCGCCTGGTTGCTGGCGTTGGTGTGCGGCGGGTACAGGCGGCGGTAACCCTTCTCGGGCACGGCCTGGAAGTCCTCGCGCTCGATCCACAGCGTCTTGCCGAAGCTGAAGTGGCGCTGGCCGGCCGATTCGTCGTGCGGGTTCACCGGGGCGTGACAGGGCTCAAGGTGGCCGGCGCCCATGGTGGCGTCCCAGTTGGTGATCTCCAGGGCCAGCGGATCCAGCACCGCCATCGCCCGCGGCGCGATCGGGTCCAAAGTGTCGCGCAGCGCTGCTTCCAGCGCCGCGTACTCGGTCCACGCACCGCCGGTCTTGGTGGTGCCGCTGCGCTCGCAGAACAATTTCAGCGCCTCGGGCGTGTAGCCGCGGCGGCGCAGGCCGGCCAGGGTGGGCATGCGGGGGTCGTCCCAGCCGTCGACATGGCCTTCCTCGACCAGCTGGCGCAGCTTGCGCTTGCTGGTGATGACGTGGGTGACGTTGAGCCGCGCAAACTCGTACTGGTGCGGTGGCGGGGCGACGAGCAGACCGCCTTCGCACAAACGCTCCATCAGCCAGTCGTAGAAGGGCCGCTGGTCCTCGAACTCCAGCGTGCAGATGGAATGGGTGATCTGCTCCAGCGCGTCCTCGATGGGGTGCGCGAAGGTGTACATGGGGTAGATGCACCACGTGTCGCCGGTGTTGTGGTGCGTGGCGCGGCGGATGCGGTACAGCGTGGGGTCGCGCAGGTTGATGTTGGGGCTCGCCATGTCGATCTTGGCGCGCAGCACGGCGGCGCCGTCGGGCAGTTCGCCGTTCTTCATCTGGCGCAGGCGCGCCAGGTTCTCCTCGGGCGTGCGGCTGCGGTACGGGCTGTCGGTGCCGGGCTTGCCGAAGTCGCCGCGGTTGGCGCGCATTTCCTCGGGCGTCTGCTCGTCGACGTACGCGTGGCCGGCCGCCACGAGGTACTCGGCCGCGCGGTACATGAAGTCGAAGTAGTTGCTGGCGAAGTACTCGTGCTCGCGCATCGTGCCGCGGTGCGTGGGGTCGTCGGCCAGCAGGGTCTCGTAACCCATCCAGGCGATGGCCTCGCGAATGGCGTCGACGTACTCCTGCTCCTCCTTCTCGGGGTTGGTGTCGTCGAAGCGCAGGTGGCACACGCCGCCGTATTCCTTGGCCAGCTCGAAGTTCAGCCAGATGCTCTTGGCGTGGCCGATGTGCAAATACCCGTTGGGCTCGGGCGGGAAGCGGGTGCGGATCCTGGCCGGGTCGGGCATGCCGGCCTGGTGGTGCGGGCCGTCGCCCGGCGAGCCACCCCAGCGGCGGGTGGCGTACGTGCCTTCGGCGATGTCGTGCTCGATGACGTGGCGCAGGAAGTTGCTCGGTGCGGCCGGCGTGGCCGCCTCGGGATGTTCTTTGTTACCGCCGGTTTTGGCGTTGGGGGAGGTCATTGGGGAATTCTATGGGTCGGTGCCTACTCCCACCTGGGGCGC
This sequence comes from Comamonadaceae bacterium ALPHA2B, assembly GCA_005503065.1. Lineage (GTDB taxonomy): Bacteria > Pseudomonadota > Gammaproteobacteria > Burkholderiales > Burkholderiaceae_C > Xenophilus. Next base: position 180,950 of record SCOE01000008.1, on the reverse strand, counting down.
AGGCGGGCTGGTGCAAGTGGCCGGCCCGGCGCAGAATTTCACGTAAGTCGGCGAGCTGCTTCACTTTTGGTAACGATCTTCACCGAGCCGCGTGATCCTGATTTACAACTGACGCGTTCAATACGCACATGGGCAGATCGTTCTGGGACAGGTGTCCCACCCGAGCAGCCTCTGTTCAAGGAGAACCAACATGACACGTTCGACATTCTTCAAGTGGGCCGCAGCCGGTGCCGTGGCGGCCGGTGCGCTGTTCGCCGCCGGTTCGGCGAGCGCGCAGGTGGGCTGGTCGGTCGGCATCAGCGCCCCGGGCGTCGCGGTCGGCGTGGGCAACCCCGGCTATTACGCCCCGGCCCCGGTGTACGTGGCGCCGCCGCCCCCGGTCTACTACCGTCCGGCCCCGGTGTACTACGCGCCGCCGCCTCCGGTGTATTACGGTCCGCGTCCGTACTACGGCCCCCGTCCCTACTATGGACCGCGCCCGTATTACCGCCATCACCACTGGCGTTGAGGGTTGAGCCCGAGCCAGGCGCGCCTCACTCACGAGCAACGAGGGTCGACCACCGACTGGCGCGCCAGGGCGAGGGATTCCAAGGCTCTCGCCGACTTCCGGGCTGAACAGGCCGTCTCCGCGCAAGCGGGGACGGCCTTCTTTTTTTGCCGCCTCACATCGCCTTGAACAGGTGCGCATAGAGGCGGCTGACGACGATGTCCTCGCCCGGCCGCCCGCGCAGGCGCAGGTGCAGCTTGCCGGCCTCGTCGCGCTGCACCTGCTCGATGGCGCTGGCGCGCACCACGACCGCGCGGTGCACCTGCCAGAAGACCTGGGGGTCGAGCTGGGGCAGCAGCTGCTTGAGCGGCGTGCGGATCAGGTGCTCCTGCGTGGCGGTGAGCACGCGGATGTACTTGTCGGCCGCCTCGAAGTAGAGGACCTCTTCGATCGGCACCATGCGCACGGTGCCGACGGCGTCGCTGGCGGTGATGAACTTCAGCGGCGCGGCGGCCGCTGCGCCGGGGAGCGCGGGCAGGCCGGACGCCGGCAGCGCCCCACCGGCAGCAACCAGCAGCTGGCGCCACTGGGCGAGCGTGTGTTCCAGCGCGTCGACGGCCGGCGCGTGGGCCGCCGGCGGCGCCTCGTCCGCTGTGGCGCCAGCGGCCAGCGCCTGCTGCAGGCGCGCCACCGTGCGGCGCAGACGTTCGGGTTGCACGGGCTTGAGCACATAGTCGAGCGCCTGGGCGTCGAAGGCGCGGGCGGCGTACTCGTCGTAGGCGGTGACGAAGACCAGCTGCGGCATCGGCGTGTCGTCGTGCGGCCAGCGGTCGGCCACTTCGGCGGCGGCGGCCAGCCCATCCTGGCCCGGCATGCGGATGTCGAAGAACAGCACGTCGGGCCGGCGCGCCAGGGCCTCGCGCACGGCGCTGGCGCCGTCGCCCACGGTGGCGACGACCTGCAGCGCCGGCCAGGCCTGGGCCAGCTCGGCTTTCAGGGCCTGGGCGAGCAGGGGTTCGTCTTCGGCGATGAGGGCGGTGGGCATGACTGGACTGGCGATCAGGATGCCGCCACAACCATCCCCGTTCGCGCTGAGCCTGTCGAAGCGCCTGCGCAAGGCTTCGACCCTTCGACAGGCTTAGGACAGGCCGAGCTCAGCCCGAACGGTTGGGGAAGGCGTGGCATGGCAATGGTTTACAAGGGAAAAGTGACTGTAGCCCGCGTCCCGCCTGCGGGAGCAGCTATCAATTCCATAGCGGCGCGTTCGCCGTACAGCGTGTGCAGGCGTTCGCGGACCTGCTGGACGCCGAAGCCGCCGCCGTCCTCCTGGGGCGGTGGCACGGCCGATCCGGCGTCCGGCGCCAGGCCCACACCGGTGTCGGCGACTTCGAGCACCAGCCGCGGGCCGTCGGCCGCCGATTCGCGGCGCGCGCTCACCCGGATCTCGCCGCCCTCCACCTTGGGCTCCAGGCCATGGCGGATGGCGTTCTCCACCAGCGGCTGCAGCAGCAGCGGCGGCACGGGCACCTCGCGTAGGTCCTCGGGCAGGTCGAGCGTGAAGCGCAGGCGATCACCCATGCGCACGGCCATCAGCTCCAGGTAGTCGGCCAGGCGCGCGAACTCCTGCGCCAGCGGGTGCTGCGTGGCGCGCGAGCCGGCCAGCGTGGCGCGCAGGTAGCCGTTGAGCCGGTCGAGCATCGCCACGGCGCGCGGCGGGTCGAGCGTGATCAGCACTCGGAGGTTGGCCAGGGTGTTGAAGAGCATGTGCGGCTCCAGCTGCGTCTCCAACAGCTTGAGCTTGGCCTCGCTGGCGTCGCGCTCGGCCTTGGCGATCTCGGCCGCCAGCGCCGCCGCCTTGCCGCGGCTGTGGAAATAGTAGGCGCCGATCGCGGCGGCCGCGATGGTGACGTACAGGCCGGTGCCGCCGTCGCGCGAACCGGCCGCTCGCCCTGGCGACGCCGGCCCGATGAGCTGGAAGGCCAGCCAGTCGCCGACGTAGAAGCCGACGGCGATGCCCGCCGCCGTGAGCACCAGTCCGTACCAGCCCTGCGGCCAGCCGCGGCGACCCTCCGGATCGACATGGCAATACTTCGCGGGGATGAGGTACCGGCCGAACTCCATGGTGGCCCAGCACAGGCTGCCGATGCACACCGAATACACGAGCTGCGAGCCGTAGCTTCGGTTGGGCCACATCAGCGTGGTGAACACGGCCACCACGCTGCACAGCGCCAGCACCTGGAGCCAGTGGCGGACGGCATCGCGCCAGTCGATGCTCATGGAGCGGCGAGCGGCAGCGCGGAGGCGGCGGGCGGCCCGTCCACCGCGGCCGGCACGGCAGCGCGGGCCCGCAGCTCCTCGGTGGTGTCGCCGCCGCCGGGCCGCCAGCCGGGCGGACGCCAGAGATAGCCCAGCGCCTCGCCGACCGACCGGGCGCCGCGCAGGTCGCGCCACAGCGCCTTCCACTGGCCGAACTCGATCTGCAGCAGGTTGTAGCCCTGGATGGGATGGACCAGCCCGTAGCGCGGCGGCTCCTCGGCGCGTTCGGGGATGTAGGTGCCGAAGAGCCGGTCGAAGACGATCAGGACGCCGCCGTAGTTGCCGTCGAGGTAGGCGAGGTTGCTCGCGTGGTGCACGCGGTGCGCCGAGGGCGTGTTGAGCACCCATTCGAGCGGGCCCAGCCGGGGGATCCAGGTCGCGTGGATCCAGAACTGGTAGAGCAGGCTGAGCGTGAACAGCACCAGCACCACACGCGGCGGCAGCCCCAGCAGCGGCGGCAGCAGGAAGAAGCCCAGCGTGCCGGTGAGCTTGCCGGTCCAGCCGAAGCGGTAGGCGGCGGAGAGGTTGAGCTGGTTGGGCGTGTGGTGGATCGAATGCGTGCACCAGAACCAGCGCACGCGGTGCGCCGCGCGGTGGTACCAGTAGTAGCAGAACTCCTGCGCCAGGAAGGCGGCCGCCCAGCCGCTCCAGTGGTCCATGCGGATGTCGAACAGGCGGTGGGCGTAGAGCCAGTCCATCCAGCCCAGCCAGAAGCCCAGCGGCAGCAGCCAGCGCAGCGGGTATTCGCGCACCAGGAAGTCGAACACCGAGAGGCCGGCGGCCTTCCAGTCGTAGCCGCCGGCGGCCGCGTTCACGCCGCGCCGCAGCGACAGCACGATCGCCTCGGCCAGCGAGCACACCAGCACCGTGACGACGGCGAGCTTGAGGATGGTGACGAGGATCGTGGGCATGGTGTTGTCGTGGCGGTGCCTGCGGCCCGTCGATTCTTCACAAAAAAGCGGACGATCCGTGCGTGGATACCCGGCCGGTCACCACGGGTCGGTGCCGGCGGTGCGCAGGCGGGCCCGTTCGCGCTCGACCATGCGGCCGAGCATCGGGTTGCCCGGCGCGAAGACCCACACGGCCAGTCCGTGGAAGAACAGGCCCAGGCCCCAGCCCAGCAGCGGGAAGATGGCCCAGTGGCGTCCGTTGGCGACCGAGAGCGCGATCAGCCCGAGGTTCACCACCACATAGACGGCGGCATGCAGGTACCAGCCCAGCTTGGCCTTGGCGCGGCGGTGGGCGAGGTGGTCGAGTCGGGCTTCCTCGGCGGGCGAGAGGCGGGGGGCAGCGGTGTTCATGGCGGTACTCCTGAGGCAACGGGTGCGGGTGTTCAGGCCGCGGCGGTGGCGGCATGGCCGCGGAAGGCCAGCTTCCACAGTCGCAGGGCGCGGCCGGCGAAGATGCCGCTGAAGACCCCGTACAGCGTGCTGATGCCGACGGCGAAGCCGGTCTGGTGCGCGTACTCGGGGTGGAAGGCGAGCGTGACGCCGACCGCGTACTTGGTGAGGAAGATGCCCATCATCAGCGCCAGCGGCACGGCGCTGCCGGGCTGGAAGAAGCGCCGCGTGGCGGCGTCGTAGCGCACGGCATGGTTCAGCGGGATGCGGGCGACCACGGCCAGCGCCACGGCCGCGGCGGCGGCCCACCCGGCCAGTGCGCTCAGGCCGGCCGGCGACTGGCCGAAGGCGGTCGCCAGGCCGTAGACGGCGAAGCCGACCATGGCCAGCGGCATCGCGATCACGCGGTTCAGGTGCGCGCTGCCGGCGACCAGTTGCCGGCCGCCCAGCCAGGCCAGCAGGCCGAAGACGACGAAAACCCAGGTCGGGGTGTGGGTCAGGATCTCGATCAGCATGGGAAGCTCCTTGGTGCGGTGTGAAGGGGGGACGCAAGTCGATGGCGTGACTGTGCGCGCCGCCCGGGCACCGAACCAGCGGCGTGCGACGAAGTGCAGGAGCGAGGGACGAAATGCACCGCCGGCGGACGGGCGGCGGCGCGGTGGCGGGAGGCGCGCGGCGTGGCTGCGCGCGTGCATTGCGGGCCAAATCGGCCTCCAGCGCCCGCGGGGTGGGCGCTGGCAGCTATGAATTCGATAGCGGCGCGGGCCTGGGAGCGGGTGCGGCGGCCCCGGGCGCTTCTCAGGCCGGCTGCGGCTCCAGCGCCGGCTGCCCGGCCGGCCGGTCGCCTTCGATGCGGGTGCGCGGCAGGAACTGCGGGTACTCGCGCTGCATGAAGTCGATCAGGCCCTCGCGCACCTCGCAGCGCAGGTCGAAGGCCTGGCCCGACGAGGCGGCCGTGCACAGCACGCGCAGCTGCATGGTGCGCTCGGTGGCGTCGGTCACCGCGAGGTTGAAGAAGCGCCGGTCCCAGTTGCTCGAGGCCTTCACGATGCGCTCGACCTCGGCGCGCAGCGGCGCGACCGGCATGCCGAAGTCGACGTAGAAGAACACCGAGCCCAGCAGCTGCGAGCTGTTGCGCGTCCAGTTCTGGAACGGCTTCTCGATGAAGTACTGCAGCGGGATGATGAGCCGCCGGTCGTCCCAGATCTTCAGCACCACGTAGCTGCCGGTGATCTCCTCGACGCGGCCCCATTCGCCTTCCACGATCAGCACGTCGTCGATGCGGATGGGCTGTGCCAGGGCGATCTGCAGCCCGGCGATGAGGTTGCTGAACACCGGCTTGGCCGCCAGGCCGCCGACGATGCCGATCACCCCGGCCGAGGCCAGCAGGCTGGCCCCGACCTGCTTGGCGCCGGGGAAGGTCATGAGCATCATGGCCGCGCCGATGACCACCGCCACGCTCATGGTGCTGCGCGCGATGACGCGCGTCTGCGTGAGGATGCGGCGGGCGTTCATGTTGTCCTCCACGTCCACCGGGTGGGCGGCGATCACGCCGTCGGCGAAGCCGCGGATCAGCCGCACCACCAGCCAGGTCATGCAGGCGATGAGCAGCAGCCCGTTGAGGTGCCGCACGCGGCCGATGAACTGCAGGTCGTCGGGCGCGGCCTGCCAGACGGCCTGCAGCGCGATCAGCGGCAGCACGAAGCCGGCCGGGCTGCGCACGGCCTTGACCATGGCGTGCACCAGCGGCATGGGCCGCGTCACGCGCGAGAGCACGGCCTGCGCGATGCGGTGCACGACGGTGGCAGCCAGGATGGCCACCAGGGCGGCGAGCCAGGTGTGGAACCAGGGGTGGGCGAAGAGGGTGTCGAAACGCATTCGTTCTCCGGTGGTGCGGCCGGGGGCGGGCCGCAGTGGCAGGGCCGCCGCCGGGCACGGCGGCCAGGGCGGCGGAGCGGTTCAGGCCGCGTGGGCCTGGGGCGTCGGCGACTCGGCCGCCATCGTCTGCATGATGCGTGCCGCGTCGGCCTGCAGCTGCGTCGCCAGGCCGATGGCCAGGTCGAGGCGGCGCAGCAGCCAGGGGCTGACGTCGTTGTCGAAAGGATCGGGCAAGGGGATCGGCCCGGCCGGCAGCGAGGGGGGCGCCGTCGTGTCGTCGACGTCCGACATGCGGCCGGCCGCGGCGGCGCCGATCACCGCCTCGATGCGGGCAGCGCCGCGCGCCAGGGGCCCTTCGATGGCCGCCGGCGTGAGCCGGTCGCGCCGCAGCACCAGCATCGACTTCACGGCGCTGAGCTGCGCGAGCAGCTGGTAGCTGTGGGCCTGCAGGCGCTGCAGCGGTTCCAGCGGCGGGCGCACCGCGCGCGGCTCCGACAGCGAGCGCTGCGTGGCCTGCACCAGGGCCGACAGGCTGTCGAAGGCCTCGCGCCGGGCCAGTCGCCATTCGAGTTCGGGGCTGCTGTCCACCGAATGCAGCTGCCCCAGCGCCAGCGCCAGCCGGGCGTGGCGCGCCTGCGCGGCCAGCGTGCGCGTGACCAGCGACGGGATCTGCGTGCGCTCCCACGAGGGCAGCACGTAGCAGAAGGCCCAGGCCAGCGAGGCGCCGATGAGCGTGTCGCCAATGCGCTCCAGCAGCGCGAAGGTGGGGCTCGCGCCGACGAAGAGCATGTGCGCCTGCACCAGCCCCAGCACCGTGGCGCCGACGGCCGTCACCGTGTACTTGCGCACCGCGAAACCGTGTGCCACGGCCTGCGCCAGCGTCATGACGATGAGCAGCTCCAGCGGACCCGGGTGCGAGGACAGCAGCGCCACCGCCAGCACGCAGCCGAACAGCGTGCCGGCCACGCGCTGGTTGCGGCGCTCCAGCGTCTGCGCCAGGCTGCCGCGCAGCACGACCACGATGGTCAGCAGGATCCAGTAGTCGTGCGAGCCCCAGGGCATGGCGACGGCGATCAGGTAGCCCGCGGCCAGCGCCAGCGCGGCGCGGATGGCGTGGCGCAGCGGCGGCGCGTCCCAGCGCCACAGCGCCAGGAAGGGGCGGATCGACCAGTCGGTGGGGCTGACGAACATCTGCCAGTTGGCGCGCACGATGGCCAGGTCGGGCGCCACCTCGCCGCGCGCCAGGCCCGCCAGGCGCACCGCCTCGTCGTTGAGGTGGCCCAGGCGGCTGGCCAGGCCGCGCGCCAGCATGGCGGCCGAGGGGCCGGCGCGGTTCATGTCCTCGTGCGCGTCCTCGTGCTGCGAGCGGATGGCCGCCAGCTCCGGCCGGCGATCGACGATGGCAGCGGGCCGGCGGAAGAGCAACATCGAATCGGCCAGGTGCTCGACGTCGTCGGCCACGGCCTCGAGCACGCCGCGGATGGCGGTCAGCGCCGACGCATGGCGCGGGTGGTTGCGCAGCGATTCGAGGTCGAGCTCGCTGGCCAGCAGGTGGTCGCGCATCTCCAGCACCGTCATCAGCATGCCGGCCAGGCGCTGCCGGCGCGGCGTGCGCGGCGACTCGAGCACGAGGTCGCGCGTGGCCTGCAGCTGGTCGGCCAGCGCGGCCTGTTCGCGCAGCAGCTGGCCCAGCAGCGGGGCCGCGATCTCGCGCACGTCGTCGGACTCGTCGGGTGCGCGGAACTGGCGCGCCTGCGTGCGCATCAGCGCCGACACCGACAGCAGCAGGTCGGCCATCATCTGCACGCGGTAGCGGGCATTGAGCACCAGGTTGGCCAGCGTGGCGTAGACCACGTACAGGCCCGCGCCCAGCGCCATGTGCAGCGTGCGCTCCAGCGCCTGGTGCAGCCCGTCGGGGCGCGGCGTGGCGAGCGAGAACACCATGGCGAGCATCACCGCGATGGCGATCGGGATGCCGCGCTTGCCCCAGGCCATGGCCAGGAAGGCGAGGAAGGTCGCGGGCACCAGCAGCAGGCCCAGGCGCCATGGCGCGTGGTGCAGCATCTGCACCGCGAAGAAGAGGGGCAGGCCCAGCAGCGGCGCCGGCAGCATCTGGCGCAGCTTGCCGCGGCGCGGGCCGGGCCGGTCGGGCGGGCTGGCGACGATCACGCCGGTGGCGGCCGAAGCGCCGGCCAGCGCGCCCATCCAGAGGTGCACGCCGCCCGAGATCAGCAGCAGCCCCAGGGCGACCGACAGGCCGCAGGCCACGTCGGCGCTCAGCAGCATGCGCAGCGCCGAACGCGTGCGCAACGACAGGTGGCTGAGCGGGCCGCTGGCGATCACTCGCTGGCGGTGCCGGGGGCGGTATCGCTGCCTGCGGCGGGCGTCTCGGCAGGGCGCTTGGCGCGGATCATCTTGCGCGCGGGCGCCGGTGCCGACGCGGGCGCTGCTTGCGCTTCGGGCGTCGGCTGGCTCAGCTCGACCGTGGAGCGTGCGTATACGTCGTCGCCGCCGCCGGCCGTCTGGCGCGTGGGGTCGGTGGCGCGGATGCGTTCGCTGGCGGCGAGCTTGGCATCGACGCCGGCGAACTTGCTGTACTTGCCCAGGATGGGCACGAGCTGGCCGTAGATGCGCGGCGCGCCGGCCAGCACCTCGCGCTGGTCGAGGTACTCGCCCTCGCCGCTGAAGTTGCTGATGAGGCCGCCGGCCTCGGTCACGAGCAGCGAGCCCGCGGCCACGTCCCAGGGGTTGAGGCCGGTCTCGAAGAAGGCCTCGGCGAAGCCGGCGGCCACGTAGGCCAGGTCGAGCGCGGCGGCACCGGGGCGGCGCAGGCCGGCGGCGCGCGGCATCAGGTCGGCCATGATGGCCAGGTACTGCTTGAAGTTGTCGCCGGCGCGGAAGGGGAAGCCGGTGGAGATCAGGCTCTCTTCGAGCCGCGTGCGCTTGGACACGCGGATGCGCCGCTCGTTGAGGAAGGCGCCGCGCCCGCGCGAGGCGGTGAAGAGGTCGTTGCGCGTGGGGTCGTACACCACGGCCTGCTCGACCTTGCCGCGCACCGCGAGCGCGATCGACACGCAGTAGACGGGAAAGCCGTGGATGAAGTTGGTGGTGCCGTCCAGCGGATCGATGATCCAGACGAATTCGGAATCCTTGGCACCGCGCTCGGTGCCCGATTCCTCGGCCAGGATGCCGTGGCCGGGGTAGGCGGTGAGCAGCGTCTCGATGATCGCGGCCTCGCTTGCGTGGTCCACCTCGGTCACGAAGTCGTTCACCTGCTTCTGCGACACGCGCACGGCTTCGACGTCGAGGGCCGCGCGGTTGATGATGGCGCCGGCGGCGCGTGCGGCCTTGATGGCCACGTTGAGCATGGGGTGCAGGTTGGACGACATGGATTTTCGAGTGGGCGGAACCGCGCCGGTGGGTGGCGGGGTTCGTGGACTGGCTGGAAGAGCGGGCGCGCCGGGCCGGCGATGCGGGCGGCGAGAATCCGCGATTTTACCGACTCGGCCCTCCGCTCCCCGCAGCCCCCATGCGCACCCGCTTCATCCTGATCCAGACCAGCCACGCCGGCAACGTGGGCGCCGCCGCACGCGCGATGCGCACCATGGGCTTCGACGATCTGGTGCTGGTGGCGCCGCGCTGGCCCAACGTGCTGCGGCGCGAGGAGACCGTCCAGCGCGCCAGCGGCGCCCTGGATGTGCTGGAGAAGGCCCGCATCGTCGACACGCTGGACGAGGCGCTGGACGGCCTCACGCACCTGTGTGCCACCGCGATGGTGCCGCGCGACTTCGGCCCGCCCACGCGCGCGCCGCGGCCGCATTTCGAATCGCTGGTGGCGGCCGGTACGCCGCAGCATGTGGGGCTGCTTTTCGGCTCGGAACGCTTCGGCATGCGCAACGAGGACGTCTACCGCTGCCATGTGGCGCTGTCGATCCCGACCGATCCGGCCTTCGGCTCGCTCAACCTCGGCGCAGCGATCCAGCTGATCGCCTACGAATGGCGTCAGGCGCTGGGCGGCTTCGCGGTGAAGGATGCGACGCCCGTGCCGCCCGCGGCCGACGCCGCCGCGCTGGCCGGGATGCTCGAGCACTGGGAGCGCTCGCTGGTCGAGATCGGCTTCCTCGACCCGGCCGCGCCCAAGAAGCTCATGCCGCGGCTCACGCAGCTGTTCAACCGCGCGCAGCCGACCCCGGAAGAGATCCACATCCTGCGCGGCATCGCCAAGGCGATGGCGGACACGCGCCGACATTGAGCGCCGCCGGGCGGGCCAACGGGCGCACCGCCAGCAAGGTCTTCCGCACGGGCGACCCCGGCGGTCCGCGGACCCGCCCTTAGACTCGCCAGCCCATTTGCTCATAGCCAGAACATCCATCATGTTCAGCCGCCTGCGCTCCGACATCCGCTGCATCCTCGAGCGGGACCCGGCTGCACGCAGTGCCTGGGAGGTGCTCACGCTCTATCCCGGCCTGCATGCGGTGGTCCTGCACCGGGCGGCGCACTGGTGCTGGACGCACGGGCTGCGCTGGGTGGGCCGCGCGATCTCGCAGGCCTCGCGCTGGCTCACGGGCATCGAGATCCATCCCGGCGCCAAGGTGGGCGAGCGCGTCTTCTTCGACCATGCCATGGGCGTGGTGGTCGGCGAGACGGCCGAGATCGGCGACGGCTGCACCATCTACCAGGGCGTGACCCTGGGCGGCACCTCGCTCTACAAGGGCACCAAGCGGCACCCGACGCTGGGCCGCGACGTGGTGGTGAGCGCGGGCGCCAAGGTGCTGGGCGGCTTCACCGTGGGCGACGGGGCCAAGATCGGCTCCAACGCGGTGGTCATCAAGCCGGTGCCCGCGGGTGCGACGGCGGTGGGCATCCCCGCACGCATCATCCTGCCGAAGGGAGACGCTGCGCATGCGGGCGACGCGGCGATGGCCGCGCCGCGCTTCTCGGCCTACGGCATCACGCCCGACGACGACCCGCTGAGCCAGGCGATGCGCGGCCTGATCGACCACGCCGCCAACCAGGAGCAGCAGATCGCGCTGCTGTGGCAGGCGCTGGAGGCGCTGTCGGAGCGCGTGCGGGTGCCGCGCGGCGACTGCGTGCCGGACGAGGCCGCGCGCGAGACCGGCTTCGAGGCGGACCGGCTCACGCAGCTGGTCGGCAAGTGAGCCGCCGTCAGTCGAGCCTGAAGCGCCCGCTGTAGCGGAACACTTCGCCCCACAGGGGATGGCCGATCGCCATCTTCATCGTGAACGCGCCCGCGTCGCCGGGCACGGGGCGTTCCTCCACATGGGCCCGGCCCAGCAGCAGGTGCAGCGGCAGCGGGAGCTGCAGCCGGCCAATGCGCCACACACAGCCCACATCGCGGAAGACCAGCGCGCCTTCTTCGGCCGTCACGCGCAGGCGCAGGCCGAGGCCGAAGCCCACCCATTCGACCACCTCGTGGCGCGCCGCGTCGGCCACCGTCATGTGCGAGCGGAAGTGGAACACCGGCCGGCCCGCGAAGTGGAAGCAGCGGTCCCAGTACAGGCCGGCGTCCTGCGGGCGGCAGCGGTAGTGCACTTCGATCGGCACGTCGCGGCCGATGTGCGGCACCAGCGCACCGAAGAGCCGGCCAGCCGGCATCAGCAGTGCAGCCCAGGGCGCGTGCCAGACCTCGTCCATGTGGCCGCGCACGGTCATGTGGTCTTCGGAACGGGGGCGCAGGCCGTAATGGCGCCGCACCACCGCGCCCAGGCGCTGCCAGTCGGCGTCGCCGAGCACGATCTGGAACACGGGCGTGTGTGTCATCCCGCGATCGTCGCGCTATACCGCCGTCCTCGCATCGCTGCGCCGCGTGGCAGTGACCAGGCCGTAGTCGAAGTCGCGCCAGAACAGGCCCAGCGCCAGCGCACAGTAGCTGGCCACGATGTGCTTGCGCCGCCAGGGCGTGAGGCGGCCGCGTGCCTTCCACAGCTCGGCGATGGCGAAGCGCGTGGCGAGGAAGGGCACGTGCAGCGCGCTGGGCGCGATGCGCCAGCGCAGCGAGCGGAAGCACACGTTCTCGAAGCCTTCGGCGCGCAGCGCGGCCAGGAAGTCATCGCGCCGTGCCAGGGTGGGCACGGCCCAGCTGTCGGCCCACAGGCGGTGCAGCCAGCCCGCCAGGCGGCCCGGGCGCTCGCGCAGGAGAAAACCGTCGAGCACCACCAGCCGCGCGCCGGGCTTGAGCAGGCGCGCTGCCTCGCGGCAGAAGGCGCGCTTGTCGGCGCCGGGGGCGTAGCAGGCGCTCTCGACCGCCCAGGCGCCGTCGGCCTGTGCGGCTGGCAGGCCGGTGCGCGTGAAGTCGGCTTCCAGGTGCACGGCGCGCTCCGCCACGCCAGCGGCGGCATCGAGCCTTCGGGCGATGCCGTTCTGCACCGGCACGTTCGTCACCGTCACCGCGTGAAGCCGCGGCCAGCGCTGCAGCAGCGCGCGCGTGGTGGCGCCGGCGCCGCAGCCCAGGTCGACCACGCAGGCGGGCTGCCGCTCGTCGAGGCGCAGCGCGTCGCCCACGACGTGGTTCATGGCGTCGAGCATCGACTCCCGCCGCAGCGGGTTGAGCCCGGCGCGCCAGTAGCCGAAGTGCATGTTGTAGCCCGGGCTCCAGGCCCGGTAGTCGTGCGCGACCTCGGTGAAGTAGTCCTGCGTGTCGCGCGGGGTGATGGCCTGGCCTGCTATGGAATCGATAGCTGGTCGCCCAAGCGGGGCGGGCGCTACGGGCCGATTGGGCATGAAATTTGTCCGCATCACCGACCTCCATCGCTGCCTGCCCGGCCGGGCAGCGTGCATGCGCCATCGCGGCACGAGGCGGCACGCCGCGCGGCCCGGCGCGCCGCGCGCTCGAGGAAGGGCTCGACGAGCCAGGCCGGCAGCCGGTGGCGATGGCGGGCGAGCACCGGGTAGGCGCGCGCGGCGGCCTGCGAGAGGCCCGGCAGCCCCAGCAGGGCGCTGACGGTCGGCAGGCCGATCGCCGCATGGGCCACGCGGAAGCTCTCGATGCCGGTGTAGACGCGACCGGCCGCATCGACGGCGTGCAGGGTGGTCATCAGCGCCGCGCGGGGCGCCGGACCGCCGGTGAAGCCTTCGGGCGAGCAGTCGACGAAGGCAAGGCGGCCGGCCGTGTCGTGCGCCCGCAGGTTGCGCATCTCGCCGCTGCACAGGCGGCAGCTGCCGTCGTAGTAGAGGGTGACGGGATAGACGGGGGCGAGACGGGTGTCCATGGTTGATGCTTTCGAAATTTCAGTCAAAACAGAAATAAGTGGGCAAAAAAACGCCGAGGCTCAGATCATCGGCAGGCCGCCCTGCAGGTGGTCGTCCTCGCCTGGCTTCCGGGCGTCCGCAGTCGCCGCCGTGGCGTCGCCGCGCACGAAGCGCTGCACGCTCGCGCCGAGGCTGAGCACCTTGTCGAGCGTGCCGGGGGACAGGCGCAGCATCTCGTCGGCCCAAGCGCCCAACTTGGCCATGAGTTCCATCGTGGCGCGGATGCGGTCCTGTGCGTCGGCCGGCTCGCGGACGAAGTCGGGGTGGGCGACGATCTCGCGCAGCATGCGGGTGGTGGGGTCGAACTCGCGCTCCTTGCGCTCGCGCACGACGGTGCGGAACAGCTCCCACACGTCGACGCTGGTCTCGAAGTAGTCGCGCCGGTCACCCAGCATGTGCGTCACCCGCACCAGGTTCCACGCCTGCAGTTCCTTCAGGCTGTTGCTCACGTTGGAGCGGGCGACGTTGAGCGTCTCGGACAGTTCCTCGGCATGCAGCGGCTTGCCGTGCACGAAGAGCAGGGCGTGGATCTGCGAGACGGTGCGGTTGACGCCCCACATCGAGCCCATCTCGCCCCAGTGCAGGACGAACTTGCGTTGCAGTTCGGTCAGTTCCATGGCTCGAAGCGTATCGTTTTCGAAATTTCTGTCAACAAAGAAATTGAACGCAATGGGATTGCACTTCGAAAAGTTTGTGCAGCGGCAAATACTGTTGTTATGTACAGTATTCCCATGGCCGACGCCCACATCCCACTCCATGCGATCAAGGGCCGCGGCGCGGCTTCCCGGCTGGCCCATCGCTTCGAGAAGGACGTGCGCGACGCCTTCGACGACGGCTGGGGCACGATGGATGACGAGGCGCAAGGCGCATCGGAGGCCGCACCGCTGCAGACCGAGGTGCGCTTCGAGGACGTGAAGTCGGTGCTGAGCCACAACGACTCGCCCGACATCCCCTTCGAGCGTTCGCTCAATCCCTACCGCGGCTGTGAGCACGGCTGCATCTACTGCTTCGCGCGGCCCACGCACAGTTACCTCAACCTGTCGCCGGGCCTTGACTTCGAGACCAAGCTGATCGCCAAGCGCAACGTCGCCGAGGTGCTGCGCCGGGAGATCGGCCAGCGCGCCTACCGCCCGGCCGAGATCGCGATCGGCACGGCCACCGACTGCTACCAGCCCATCGAGCGCGAACTCAAGCTCACGCGAGCCGTGATCGAGGTGCTGCAGGAGGCGCGGCACCCGTTCGCGCTGGTGACCAAGTCCAGCGCCGTCGAGCGCGACCTGGACCTCATCGCGCCGATGGCCGCGCAGCGACTGGCGGCGGTGTACGTGACCGTGACCACGCTCGACGGCGAGCTGGCCCGCAAGCTCGAGCCGCGCGCCGCGGCGCCGCACCGCCGCCTGCGCACCATCCGCACCCTGGCCGACGCGGGCGTGCCCGTGGGCGTGAGCGTCGCGCCGCAGATTCCCTTCGTCACCGAAGACATGGAGCAGGTGCTCGAGGCCGCCTGGGAAGCCGGCGCGCGCTCGGCCTTCTACACGGTCATCCGCCTGCCCTGGGAAGTGGCGCCGCTGTTCAAGGAATGGCTGGAACTGCACTACCCCCAACGCGCGCCGCGCATCATGGCCCGCATCCGCGAGATGCGGGGCGGCAAGGACTACGACGCCGACTTCACCACCCGCATGAAAGGCAGCGGCCTGTGGTCCGAACTGATCGGCCAGCGTTTCGCCAAGACGGTGCAGCGCCTGGGCTTCAACCGTGAGCGCATCGCGCACGACCTCACGGTCTTCCGGCCGCCGGGCGTGCAGGGGCAGGGCAGCCTGTTCTGAGGCTTGCGCCCAGCGCCAGTGGCGGCCCCGGCGCTGCGGTGCTCTAACGTCCGGCTGTCTTGCGCGCCGCGGGCTTCTTCTTCGCCGATGCGCGCTTGCGCGGTGCGGCGCGCACCGGCTTGGCATTGGCCACGCGCAGGGCCGCCTCGTAGGCGCGGCGCACCCACAGGGCGGCCTCCTGCCGGTCCTCGAACACCGCCTCGGGCGGTTGGCGGTACGAGGTCTCCATCACCTTGCCGCCGCGCTCGTAGCGGAAGGCCGGGAGCTGGAGTGCATCGAAGAAGGGCCGCGTCGTTTCGTCGGTCTTGAGGTAGAGCGTGTCGCGCACGACCAAGGCGCACATCAGCCCGTCGTGCCACAGGCCGGCGCCGCCGAACATCCGCTTGACGGTCACGCGGCCGAGCGATTCGAAGAGCTCGGGCAGGGCATCGGTGAACTGGCTCATTCGGCGTTCCGGTAGCGCGCGGCGGTGATGAACTGGCCGAAGGTTTCGCACCAGACCACCACGGTCGTGAAGCGGCGCACGTCCAGGCCCTCGGGCACCGCCACCATGAAGTTCTCGAAGGTCTTCACGTCCCCGACGCGGCGCATGGACGGCTTGTGGCGCAGGAAGTCGGCCTCGGTTTCGACGAAGGCGGGCGAGAGGTACAGCTTGTAGTCCGGCCCGGGCGCGAGCTTCCCGCGCAGGGCGATGCTGCGCGCGCCCACCAGCACCTCGCCTTCGCCCCAGTGAAGCCAGTCGCTGTCCTGCAGGTCGCGCCGGAAGCGGCCGCGGTACAGCGCGTCGGCGTCGGCGCCGGCCAGGGTGGCCGACGCAGGCGGCGTCGGCGCGGTGAGGATCGGCAGCCAGTAGATGCCGAGCGCCGTGCCGATGCCCAGGCCGACCGCCAGCGTGGCGGCGTGGGTTGCGAGCGGGAGCAGCCAGCGTTGCATGAAAAAGGTCCGGTGCGTCAGGCCGTGATCTCGACGCGGTTGCCGTCGGGGTCGAGCACCACGCTTTCGTAGTAACCGTCGCCGGTGCGGCGAGGGCCGTCGAGCACCGGGACGCCGTCGTCGCGCAGGCGCGCCGTGAGGGCATCGACCGCCGCTTCCGATCCCAGCGCGATGGCCAGGTGCGTCCAGCCCATGCGCTGCGCGCCCGGTTCGGTGCGCTGCGGCGCGAGGGTGTCGGTGCTCATCGCCTCGATGCGCGCGCCGCCATCGAAGCTCAGGAAGCAGGAGCGAAAGCCCTTGGCCTTGTTTTCGTAGCCCGCGCCCGCCTCGGCGCCGAAGTACCCCACGTAGAAGCGGGTGCACCGTGCGAGGTCGTCGGTCCAGAGGGCGATGTGGTCGATGCGCATGATGAACAGGGGCTGGTTTGCTATCAATTCGATAGCTGTTTGCGCAGGCGTGGCGGGCGATGGAGGCCGATTTTATGCATGAAATTCCTCGTCGTCCCCTGCGGCATCCGGGCAGCCGCAGGAGCCCGGCTCACGAAGGGCCGGCAGTTAAACTGCCCGGTTTTTCTCTCGGGAGCAAGGACGTCCACGTGGCCACGCGCACAGGTTTCGCCGACTCGCCGCTGATCCGCTTGCTCGAGCGGCTGCGCGAGGCCGAAGGCACACGCGCTGCCGCCGCGCCGGCAGCCCCGCTGCCCTTCGTCGAGCGCCTGAGCCACTGGCTGGGATGGACGGATGCGATCTCGCTGTCGGCGGTGCTCAACGCACCCGCGCCCGATGTCTCCACCACGGCCGCGCGGACTGCACCGGGCGCGGCCGATGCGGACGCGCGCGAATGCGCCGCACTGCGCCAGGCGCTGGCCCGCTCGATCCGCGACGACAACGTGCTCAGCGCCGCGCCGGGCCGCGCCCCGCGCCAGCTGCTGCCCGGCGAGACCCCTGCGCCGCCGGCGACGGATTTCGCGCCCTACCGCCAGCGCTACCTCACCCGGCAGCAGGCGATGGAGGCCGGCGTGGACGCGCTGTGCGCGCGGCTGCGCGGCCGGTTGGCGGCGCGCTCGCCCCAGGCGGCGCGGCTGGCCGCGGTCGAGGCGGTGCTCAGCCAGGTGCTCGATGCGCGCGAGCGCACCCTGCTGGCCACCGTGCCCGTCACGCTGGAGGCGCATTTCAAGCGGCTGCGCAGCGCCGCGGCGGAGGCAGGCGCCGAGGCCGAATCGCGCGCCGAGCCTGCGCCGCCCGCGACAGCCTGGCTCGACGGGTTCTGCCAGGACATGCAGGCGCTGCTGCTGGCCGAACTGGATTTCCGATTTCAACCGGTCGAGGCGCTGCTCGAAGCGTTTCGCCAGCCCGCTCCGGGCGCCACCCTCACGCATGCCTAGATTCCTTCCTCCTCTCGCATTCCTTGCCGGCCTGGCCGTGATCGCCTGGGTCGGCGCCGGCTACCTCGGCAGCCACCTGCTCGCGCTGGCCGTGACGCTGGTCATCGCCGCCTTCTACGTGATGGGCGCGCTGGAGCTGCACCGCTTCCGCCAGGCGACCGCCACGCTCTCGCAGGCGGTGTCCGCGCTCGGCACCCCGCCGGCCAGCCTGCCGGCCTGGCTGGAGACGCTGCATCCCTCGCTGCGGCCCGCGGTGCGCCTGCGCATCGAGGGCCAGCGCGCGGCGCTGCCCGGTCCGGCCATGACGCCCTACCTGGCCGGCCTGCTGGTGCTGCTGGGCATGCTCGGCACCTTCCTGGGCATGGTGGTCACGCTCAACGGCACCGGCGCCGCGCTGGCCGGCACCACCGACCTGCAAGCGATGCGCTCGGCGCTGTCGCAGCCGGTGCAGGGGCTGGGCCTGGCCTTCGGCACCTCGGTGGCGGGCGTGGCGGCCTCCGCCATGCTGGGCCTGGTGTCGGCGCTGTACCGGCGCGAGCGGGCGCAGGCTGCGCTGGCGCTCGACGCGCACATCGCCACCACGCTGCGACCCTTCTCGGCCGTGCACCAGCGCGAGCAGGGCTTCCGCCTCATGGAGCAGCAGGCCTCGGCCATGCCGCAGATCGTGGACCGCCTGCAGACCCTGATGGAGCGGATGGAGCAGCAGCACGAGGCGCTGGCCCAGCGACTGGCCGCCGGCCAGTCGGAGTTCCACGCCCAGGCCGCCGGCGCCTACACCGCCTTGGCCGAATCGGTGGACCGGTCGCTCACGCGCAGCCTCACCGAGAGCGCGAAGACCGCGGCCGCCGCCATCCAGCCCGTGGTCGAGGCCACCATGGCGCAGATCGCGCGCGAGACCGGCGCGCTGCACGACACGCTGGGCCAGTCGGTCCAGCGCCAGCTCGATGGGCTGACGAGCGGCTTCGAGCGCACCACCGCCGGCGTGGCGCAGACCTGGCAGGGCGCGCTGGACACCCACCAGCGCAGCAGCCAGGCGCTGGCCGGCGAACTGCGCGACATGCTGGCCGGCGTGGCCGAACGCTTCGGCCAGCGCTCCGCGGCGTTGGTCGACGGCGTGGCCCAGCGGCTCGACGGCACGGCCGAGCGCCTGTCGCAGGCCTGGGGCGACGCCCTGGATCGGCAACGCGAGACCAGCGAGACCCTGGCGCTGCACACGCGCGAGGCCCTCGGCCAGGCGGCGGCCAGCTTCGAGCAGCAGGCGGCCGCGCTGGTGCGCAGCGTCGACGGCGCAGCCGCGGGGCACCGCGCGGCAGTGGATGCGGCGTCCGAACAGTTCGGCCATCGCTCCGGGGCGCTGGTCGAGGGCGTGGCGGCGCGGCTGGACGGCATCGCCACCCAGCTGTCGAAGCGCTGGAGCGAGGCGCTCGATGCGCAGCGCGCGGCCGCCGAGCAGCTGGCGGCACGCAACGAGCAGGCGCTCGCCGCCGCGGCCGGCGGCTTCGGCGAACAGGCCGCGGCGCTGCTGCAGACCGTCGACCGCGCCCACGGCGAGCTGCAGGCCGCCCTGGCCGCGCGCGACGCGCAGCGCCTGGACGCCTGGGCGCAGTCGCTGGCCCAACTGGCGGACGGCCTGAAGGCGAGCTGGCAGGAAGCCGGCGCGCAGACCGCGCGCCAGCAGGCCGAGATCTGCGACACGCTGGCACGCACCGCGCGCGACATCTCGGCCCAGACCGAAGCCCATGCGCAAGGCACCATCGCCGAGATCGGCCGACTGGTCGAAACGGCCGCGCAGGCGCCGCGCGCCGCCGCCGAGGTGATCGCCGAGCTGCGGCAGAAGCTGTCCGACAGCATGGTGCGCGACAACGCCATGCTGGAGGAACGCACCCGCATCCTCGACACGCTGGGCACCCTGCTCGATGCCGTGAACCATGCCTCCACCGAGCAGCGCGCGGCCATCGATGCGCTGGTGAGCGCCTCGTCCGAGGTGCTGCAGCGCGCCGGCGAGCGCTTCGCCGAAACCGTGGTGGCGCAGGGCGATCGCTTCGCCGCGACGGTCGATGCGCAGGGCGAGCGCCTGGCGGCGGTGTCGGCACAGGTCACGGGCAGCGCCGTCGAGGTCGCGAGCCTGGGCGAGGCCTTCGGTGCGGCGGTCGAGCACTTCGGTTCGGCCAGCGAGCGCCTTACCGGCAGCCTGCAGCGCATCGAGGGCGCGCTGGACAAGAGCATGGCGCGCAGCGACGAGCAACTGGCCTACTACGTTGCGCAGGCGCGCGAGGTGGTGGACCTGAGCATCCTGTCGCAGAAGCAGGTCCTCGACGACCTGCAGCAGCTGGCCGCCCGGCCGCCGGTGCGCGTCGACCAGGCCGCGTCCGCCACCACCAACAACACCGCCGACAGCGAGGCCTGATGCACCAGGACGCGATCGACATCGAGACCGGCGTCGAATCCGACGTGCCGGTCTGGGCCGTCTTCGGCGACCTCATGGCCGGGTTGCTCGGCGCCTTCGTGCTGATCCTGGTGTGCGCGCTGGGCATGCAGCTCGAATTGGCCGCCAGGCTGGAAACCGAGACGCAGCAGCGCCAGGCCGAGGTCCAGCGCCGCAAGACGCTGGAAGAAGCGCTGGCCGGCCCGCTGGCCGCCGGCCGCGTGACCCTGACCGACGGCCGCATCGGCATCAGTGGCAGCGTGCTGTTCGCGCTCAACTCGGCCGAGCTGCAGCCGGAGGGCCGGCAATTGCTCAAGGGCCTGGCGGCACCGCTGGCGGCCTACCTGAAGGCGCGCGACGACATCCTCATGGTGAGCGGCTTCACCGACGACCGCCAGGTGCGCGGCGGCAACAAGCCCTTCGCCGACAACTGGGAGCTGTCGGCGCAGCGCGCCCTCACCGTGACGCGCGCGCTGATCGAGGAGGGCGTACCGTCCTCGTCGGTGTTCGCGGCCGCCTTCGGTTCGGAGCAGGCCGTCGCGTCCAATGCAGACGCGGACGGGCGCGCGCGCAACCGCCGCGTCGAGATGGCGCCGACGCCGCGGCCTGCCAAGCCCGGCGCGCCGACCCGTGGCTGAGGACCACGCGCCCGCGCTCGAACGCCTGCGCCAGGCGGGCGCCGACGTCGCCCAGCCGCTGCGCTACGGGCTGGTGGCGGCGATGGCGCGGCGTGCGCCGCTGCACGAGGGCGAGGCGCGGGCACGCATCGACGCTCGTATTCGCGCCTTGATGGTGGAGCTCGAGCCGGCCGCTGAGGGCGCTGCGGCACCGCAGATGGCGAAGGCACAGGACAGTGGCCTCGGCTCCTTGACCGCGCGCCTCGCCGCACAGGCCGAAGCGCGCGGCGAGGCACCGCTGCCCAGCCCGCCCGGCTCGGGCCTCGCCGCGATGCCCGAGCCGCGGGCGCTCGCGCATGTCCGGCGCGTCTGGGCCGGCCTGAGCGCCGAGCGGCGGCTTACGCAGTCAGTCGACGCGCTGCCGGAGAATCCGGGGCCGCTCAATTCCCAGCATCTGCTGCACCGGTCGCTCACGCTCATGCGCGAGGTCGCTCCCGGCTGCCTGCACCGCTTCATGGCACGGGTGGATTCGCTCGCGGCCCTGGAGCAGATGCAGGCGGCCGCGGCAGCACCGGCGCCTGCGCCGCGCGGCACGACAGGCGGCGCGCGCAAGCGCGGGGGCGGCCGCGGCAAGTCGGCCTGACGTCTCCAAGTCGTGCCGCAGGGCAGGCGGCACGGCCTGCATCCATGCCAAGTTGCCGTCAAAGGGC
The DNA here is from genome assembly GCA_005503065.1 of Comamonadaceae bacterium ALPHA2B. GTDB lineage: Bacteria > Pseudomonadota > Gammaproteobacteria > Burkholderiales > Burkholderiaceae_C > Xenophilus. The sequence goes on along the minus strand of SCOE01000008.1, from coordinate 159,765 downwards.
CGTAAGGGCTGAGCCCGTCGAAGCCCTGTGCGGCGCTTCGACGGGCTCGGCGTGAACGGCTCGCGGGTCGTGAGCGCGATCCGGCCTTACTCGATCACCTCAGGCCATTCCGTGTGGAAGAACTCGCCTTCGGGCTTGTCGATGCGCTCGTAGGTGTGGGCGCCGAAGAAGTCACGCTGCGCCTGCAGCAGGTTGGCCGGCAGGCGGGCCGAGCGGTAGCTGTCGTAGTAGGCCAGCGAGGCGCTGAAGGCCGGGACCGGGATGCCATTGCTCACGGCCAGGGCCACCACCTCGCGCCAGTTCTGCTGCGTGCGGTTGAGCAGTTCCTTGAAGAAGGGCGCGAGCATCAGGTTGGCCAGCGCCGGATCGCCGCGGTAGGCCTCCGTGATGCGGTTGAGGAAGCGCGCGCGGATGATGCAGCCGCCGCGCCAGATCGACGCGATGCCGCCCAGGTCCAGGCCCCACTGCCGCTTCTCGCCCATGGTCTTGATGAGGTCGAAGCCCTGCGTGTAGCTGATGACCTTCGAGGCGTAGAGCGCATCGTGCACCTTGTCGACCAGCGCCTTCTTCTCGAGCGACAAGGCGGGCGTCGGGCCCTGCAGCACGGCGCTGGCCGCCACGCGCTGCTTCTTCTGCGACGACAGCACGCGCGCCTCGACGGCCGCGTTGATGGTGCTGATCACCACCGCCTGCTCGGCCGCGTTGATCAGCGTCCATTGGCCGGTGCCCTTCTGGCCCGCCTTGTCGAGGATCACGTCGACCAGCGGCTTCCCGGTGTCCGGGTCCTTCTGCTCCAGGGCCTTGCCGGTGATCTGGATCAGGTAGCTTTGCAGGTCGCCCTCGTTCCACTGGTTGAAGACGGCCGCCATCTCGTCGGTCGTGAAGCCCGCGGCCTTGAACAGCGCATAGGCCTCGCAGATGAGCTGCATGTCGCCGTACTCGATGCCGTTGTGGATCATCTTCACGTAGTGGCCCGCGCCGCCGGGTCCGATGTGGATGACGCAGGGCTGGCCGTCGACCTTGGCCGCGATGCTCTCGAAGATCGGCTTCATGACCTCCCAGGTGGAGGCCGGGCCGCCGGGCATGATCGCCGGGCCCTTGCGCGCCCCTTCCTCGCCGCCCGAGACGCCGGCGCCGATGAAGCGCAGGCCCTTGCCGGCCAGGTAGGCGTCGCGCCGTTCGGTGTCGGTGTAGAGGCTGTTGCCGCCGTCGATGACGATGTCGTCCTTCTCCAGCAGCGGGATGAGCTGCTCGATGACCTGGTCGACCGGCGCGCCGGCCTTGACCATCACCATGATCTTGCGCGGTTTGGCCAGGCTCTGCACGAAGGCCTCGAGCGTGTCGCAACCCACCAGTTTCTTGCCGGGGTTCTTCGCCACGAACGCGTCGGTGACGCTGGTGGTGCGGTTGTAGACGCTGACCTGGAAGCCGCGGCTTTCCACGTTCAGCACCAGGTTCTGGCCCATCACGGCCAGGCCGATCAGACCGAAATCGCTCTTGCTGTCGCTCATGGGGTGTCTTCCTTTCGAGGGGGGATTGTGCCCAGCGCAGGTGGGCAGGGTGGGGCGGCGCCGTGTTCGTCATAGGCCATAGGGGGTATTTGGGGTGGGCGCTGCCAGGTCGATAGTCGCCCTCTGGGGAGCGGCGCGCCCAGTCCATGCCCCGTTGCTGACCCTGGAGGACCATTGCCTGCCCAAGCCTTTCGCATCGAGAGCGAGTCGCCGGCCACTGCCGAGCTGATGTTCTGGAGCATCGTGGGGCACGAGGGGCTGTCGCACGCGTCGTCGTACGAACTGACGGTGTTGTCGGCGTCGAACGCCGTGGCGGCCAAGGACATCCTCGGCCATGCCTTCGACGTCGTGATCGAGTTCGCCGACGCCGACGGCCAGTTGCACAAGCGCCACTGCCACGGACACGCCGTGCGCTTCGCTCGGCTGCAGAGCATCGGCCGTTACAGCGAGTACCGCATCAGCCTGCGCTCGTGGTTCTGGCTGCTCACGCGTCGCACCAATTCCCGCATCCTGCAGGAGATGCCGGTGCTCAGGATGCTGGACGCGGTGCTGGAGGACAGCCCGATCGCCGCCTTCAAGAAGCTGGCGAGCGACAACGTCATCGAGGCGCACGATGCGCATCGCTTCTGCATGCAGTACCAGGAGAGCGACCACGACTTTCTCTCGCGCCTGCTGGAGGAGGAGGGCATCTACTACTGGTTCGATGCCCATGATGCGCCGGGCACCATGCACCTGTCCGACGCCAGCGACGTGGCGCATGCCAAGCTGCCGGTGGTTGACACGCTCGAGTTCGCGACCGGCTCCACCGGCGCGACGCGGCCGAACCAGATCACGCACTGGATCAACGCGCAGCAATTGGACACCGGCACCTACGACTCGCGCGACTCGGACTTCAAGAGCATCCGCAAGAGTCTGGCGGCCGCGGGCGGCACCGCAGAGGTTCACGAGCTCGGCGACTTCGAGGCCTTCGAATTCGCTGGCGGCTACTTTGCCGATGCCAACTTCTCGGCCATCGGGCGCATGCGCGGCGAAGAGATCGCGGCGCGACGCCAACGGCATTGGGCGGTCACTGCCTGGCCGGATGTCGCGACTGGGCGCTGCTTCAGCTACAAGGGCCCGCCGGACGACAACACGCGAGACGGCGATTACATCGTGGCGGGCTGCAGTTTCGTCGTGGTGCATCCGGGCTACGAGGGCGTCGAGATGGAGCGCGACCTGCACCGCATGGACGTGGGCGAGACCCTGCGCGGCATGCTGGCCGACGATGCGGTGAACGCGCAGACGCTGACGGTGCTCGAGCGCTTCCGCTCCAAGGTGCCGGGCCTCGACCGGGAGGTGCGCGGCGTCAGCGCCTTCCTTCTCACCCTGATGCCGGCCGGCATTCCATTCCGTCCGCCGCGGGTCACGCCCAGGAACCGGATGCCCGGCCCGCAGTCGGCGATCGTGGTCGGCCCGGCCGGCGACGAGATCCATGCCGACAAGTTCGGCCGCGTCAAGGTGCACTTCCATTGGGACCGCTACGACGCCAGCGACGAGAAATCCTGCTGCTACGTGCGCGTCTCCCAGCCTTGGGCGGGCAAGGGCTGGGGCGGCTATTTCATCCCCCGCATCGGCCAGGAGGTGATCGTCGACTTCCTCAACGGCGATCCCGACCGGCCGCTGGTGGTCGGCCGCGTCTACAACGACGACCAGCCGATCCCCTTCGGCGTGCATACGCAGAGCGGCTTTCGCACCCGCTCCACGCCCAAGGGCACGGCCGCCAACTGCAACGAATTCCGCTTCGAGGACAAGAAGGGCTCGGAGCAGGTCTACCTGCACGCGGAGAAGAACCAGGACATCGAGGTCGAGAACGACGAGACCCACTGGGTCGGCCACGACCGCACCAAGACCGTCGACCACGACGAGACCGTGCACGTCAAGCACGACCGCACCGAGACGGTCGACCACAACGAGACGATCACCATCGGCGTGAACCGGACCGAGACCGTGGGCAACAACGAGACCATCGGCATCGGCGTCAACCGCACCGAGACGGTGGGGGCGAACGAGTCGATCACCATCGGCGCGAACCGCACGATCAGCGTGGGCGCGAGCGAGACCGCCACCGTGGCGCTGCAGCGCACGCACACGGTGGGCGTCAACGAAACCATCTCGGTCGGCGCGGCGCAGGAGATCACGGTGGGGGCGGCACAGGCGATCACTGTCGGCGCCAGCCAGACCGTCAGCGTCGGCGCCAGCCAGTCGAGCACCATCGGCGCCAACCGCTCGGTCGACGTGGGCGGCAACCTGTCCACCACGGTGGGCAAGGACGAGAGCCGCGCGGTGGGGGCCGGCCGATCGACCCAGGTCGGCAAGGACGACGCCCTGAGCGTCGGCAAGAACCTGGTCATCAGCGCCGGCGACTCCGTGGTGATCAAGACCGGCAGCGCCAGCATCACGATGAAGAAGGACGGGACCATCACCATCAAGGGCAAGGACATCACCGTCGACGGCTCGGGAAAGATCAACATCAAGGCGAGCAGCGACGTGGTGGTGAAGGGTTCGAAGATTCTTCAGAACTGAAAAGGCGAGGACGCGATGAGCCGACGAGAACCTGTCCATGAGCTTCTGGCGTGCGAGGCCGCCGCCGGTGCGATGCCCACCCCGACCGTGGGCCCCGGGGTGAGGACCGGCGAGCTCCTCGCGCTGGCCGATGGCGGGTGCACGGCCCTGGTGCGGCTGGCCGGTGACGCAGGTGCTGCGGTGCATGCCCGCACTGCGGTCGATCTGCATGGCGGACACATCGGGCATGGCGTGGTGCTCGTCTTCGAGCAGGGCGAGCCGGCGCAGCCGATCGTGATGGGGGTGCTGCGCGGGACGCCGGGCTGGCCGATGGCCGACCCGCCCGCGCAGGTCGAGGTCGATGCCGACGGCCAGCGGCTGGTCGTGAGTGCGAGGGAACAGCTGGTCCTGCGCTGCGGCAAGGCCAGCATCACCTTGACGCGCGCCGGCAAGGTGCTGATCCAGGGGGCCTACGTGTCCAGCCGGTCCACCGGCGTCAATCGCGTCAAGGGCGGCTCGGTGCAACTGAACTGAGGACGGCGCCGCCATGCAGCTGATCAACGCCACCCGCATGGTCGCCGGCTACACGCTGGGGCTGGCGCCGAGCGGGCACGAGTCGCTGGTGGTCGTGGTCAAGGGCACCTTCCGCATTCCGGAGCCCGACGAGCCTGCGGTGCATTTCGCGCTGCACGAGACGCAGTTGCCGCTGGTGATGGCCGACACCTTCAGCGGCGCAGCCGGCTTTTCAGCGCCCGTGCAGGAAGCGGACTTCGCGCCGCACAAGCCACACTGCGACATCCTGCTCCAGGGCAGCGCGCATGCGCCGGGCGGGCGGCCGGTCTCGCGCCTGCAGGCCGGGGTGCGCATCGGTGGCTGGAGCAAGTCGCTGGCGGTGGTCGGTCCGCGCCACTGGGAAAGCGGCATCGGCGGCGCCAGCGCGACACCACCGGGCGTCTTCCTGCGCCAGCCCATCTCCTACGACGTGGCCTTCGGTGGCGTCGACGACCGCCACGAGGACGCTGCCGAGCATGCGGCCTTCCTGCCCAACCCGGTCGGAAGGGGCTTCCACCGGCATCTGCGGCTCGACTGGGTGGAGGGCTCGCCGCTGCCCGCGACGGAAGAGCTCGACGCCCCCGTTCGCAGCCCGGACGGCAATTACCGGCCCATGGCCTTCGGCCCCCTCGGCCGCGGGTGGCAGCCCCGTGCCGCGCTCGCGGGCACCTACGATGCGCACTGGCTCGATGCGCACTTTCCCTTCCTGCCGCCGGACTTCGATCCGCGCTACCACCAGGCGGCACCGGCTGACCAGCAGGTGCCCCTCGGCCACTTCGACGCGGGCCCCACCGAAGTCGTGCTCGGCAATCTCACGCCGCAGGGGCTCACGCGCTTCGTGCTGCCGCACCTGGTGGCGCCGGTGCACGTGTTTCCCAAGCGGGGCGGGCGCGAGGACCTCACGGCGCAGCTGGACACCATCGTGATCGAGCCCGACGCGCAGCGCTTCAGCCTCACCTGGCGCGTCGCCCGGCCGCTGCGCCGCGACCTGTTCGAGATCGCCCAGGTGCTGGTCGGCAAAAAGGGGCGCGAGTGGTGGCAGCAGCGCGAGCAGCTGGCCTTTCCCATTCCCGTCGTGATGGTGCCGATGGACGGACCGGATGCCGAAGCGGGGGTGGCCGGATGAGCGGGCACCACGTCTCGGTCCTCGCTGCGGGACTGATCACGGCAGTCGGCCTCTCGGCGCCGGCAAGCTGTGCGGCCTTCCGCAGCAAGTTGACCAACCCCACCGAGACCCACTTCATCGATGCCGCCGGCGACCGGATCATGGCCCACCAGGTCGAGCTGGACGCGCCATGGCGCGGCCTGACCAAGCTCGCGAAGATGGCCGCGCTGGCGATCGACGAAGCGTTGGAAGGCATTCCCAGTCCCGAATGGCACGGCATTCCCCTGTTGCTGTGCGTGGCCGAGGAAGGCCGGCCGGGACGAACCGCCGGCCTCGACGACACGCTGCTCGCGCGCGTGCAGGAAGAGCTGGGCACCGCCTTCGCGCCGGCATCGGGCACCGTCGCCCGTGGCAGGGTGGCCGTCGCCGTGGCCATGGCGCAGGCGCGGGCGCTGCTGGCCGGTGGACATGCGCAGCGCGTGGTGGTCGCGGCGGCCGACAGCCTGCTCTCGTGGCCGACCCTGAGCCACTACGAGCGCGAGGACCGCCTGCTCACGGCCGCGAACGCCAACGGCTTCATGCCAGGCGAGGCCGGCGGGGCGTTGCTGCTCGGGCCGGCCCAATGGGTAGCGGGCGAGCTGCTGTGCACAGGTGTCGGGTTCGGCATCGAGCATGCGCGCCTGGGCAGCGGCGAGCCGCTGCGCGCCGAGGGGCTGGCGGGTGCGATCCGCGCCTGCCTGGACGAGGCCGCCTGCGCGATGCACGACATGGATTTCCGCATCACCGGCCTGTCTGGCGAGCAGTACTACTTCAAGGAGGCGGCGCTGGCGCTGTCGCGCACGCTGCGCCGGCGCAAGGAGGAATTCGACCTGTGGCATCCGGCCGAATGCACCGGCGAGGTGGGCGCGGTCTCCGGCGTCTGCGTGATCGCGGATGCCCGGGCCGCGTGTGCCAAGGGCTACGCCAAGGGCCCGAACGTCCTCGCGCACTGGTCGAACGATGCAGGCGAACGTGCCGCCATGGCGTTGCAGGTGCGCGAGGCAGCGGCATGAGCAACCAGGTCTACGCCAACAACATGGAGGTGTCGTGCAAGGCTGCAGATGGCAAGTCGATCTGCGCCTTTCCCGACGTGTGCTTCACCCCGCCGACCACACCGGCGACGCCACCCGGCGTGCCCATCCCGTACCCGAACACGGGCATGGCCACCGACACCACCGCGGGGTCGACCTCGGTCCAGATTTCCGGCAAGGAAGTGATGCTCAAGAACAAGAGCTACTTCAAGCGCAGCATGGGCGACGAGGCCGGCTGCGCCCCCAAGAAGGGGGTGGTGACCAGCCAGAACATGGGCAAGGTCTACTTCACCGCCTGGTCGATGGACGTGAAGGTCGAGGGCGAGAACGTGGTGCGGATGATGGACCTGACGACGCACAACCATGCGTCGGCCCCTGGACAGACCCCGCCGATGCTCTATCAGGACTTGATCGCTTTCGGCGATCCCGTGGCCTGCATGGGCGATTCGGACAAGGCGAACACGGCCTGCGCCGGGTGCTCTACCGACACCTGCACCCAGGATTGCCGGGACGCCCAAGCCTGCCTGCTGGTGGCCAAGAAAGACGCGAAGGACAAGTGCTGCAAGCCGAACACGACAGGGGACCATCTCATCGAAGATCACTGGGTTCGACCCAAAGGAACGCTGATGCCGGATTTCGCACATCTCGCAGATAAGCCGGGTGGGGCTTACCACGGCGCCCCGACAGCGTGCGTCAATCGCTCGCGCTACGAAGACAAGCATGGCATCGGCCATGGAACGCGAGGTGTCTACGAAGACAAATTCTTCAAGGGCGGCACCTTTTCCTACCTCGAGGCGAAGGCGATGGCGCGGGAGTCGCACCAACACGCCAACTCGAACCGCTGCAGCGAGCATTGTTTGGATGCACAGCTCGACGCCTTCTACGGAAAAGGTGACGAGCGGCAGTTGCAGGCGTCTAACCAGAATCAGGCGCTGACGGTCGATCAGCGCAGCGCCGCCAGGGCACGCACGGGCGTCGATTCCTGGCCATGAAAGGCAGCGACCGATGGATCTGACATTGACCGGCGTTGGCGTGAGGAATCGGGATGAGGTGTTTTTGACCGCTATCGTGGACGAGTACGCCGATGAGCATCCAGACCACTGCCTTGTCCTGCGCTACCAGGGCGGTGCGTTCAGGCAGCTTCTGCTTGATCACGCTGTTTGTGCCGTGGCCGTGCCGCGCGGTGACGCCGCACGCATCTGCTTTGTCGGTCCGCACGGTGAAGCAACATTTGCCGGAGGCGGGGGCCTGGCCCTGGAAATGGTGGATGCGTCGGATCGTGGCCCGAGCGCCATGGTGCTTCTGCGCGACGCAACTTGGTTAGGTGACACCCTCTATGCGTGCGGGATGGCGCGCATGGTCTATGAGCGGCGAGCGTCCGATACATGGGCCCGGATCGACGACGGCGTGTTCGTACCGCGCGAGCAGCGTGATGCGGCGGTCGGGTTTCATGCCATGGCAGCGAGCCCGGGGCTCGGACTCGTCTGCGTTGGGCAGTACGGTGAGATATGGTCCTTGCGGGAAGGCCTTTGGCTGCGGGAGGACAGCCCGACCAACGTTGTTCTGACAGGAGTCTGCATCACCACTGCTGGGAATGCGGTGATCGTCGGCATGTCGGGTGTTCTGATCGTCGGCACGCATCAAGATTGGCGTGTCATCGAACACGGTGCCACCACGGCCGACTTCTGGGGCGTCGTGGAGTTTGCAGGGCATGTGTATGTCTCCAACTATGACGGCCTGTTCCGGCTGCAGGGCGACAAGCTGGAGAAGATCGAGATCGGGACGACGAGCGAGGGCGCAGCGCCTTCCACCGCCTACCTCGCAGCCAATGCCGACGTGATCTGGTCGGTAGGCCACAAAGATGCGGTGTACAGCCACGACGGCACGGTGTGGAACGCTGTCGAACTGCCGGGCTGACACCAAAGAGCTCAGGTATGACAAGGGAGAGCAAGGTTGCCACCGTCATCCGCCAGCACGCCGAAGACGCGGCAGTGCTGCGCAACGCCCGCACCCACCTGGTTCGTGCGCCCCACGTCAAGCTGCACCAGCTGGCGCGCCTGGACGAGCGCCTGGCCGGGCACCTTGATGGCCTGGCGGTGGCGGGCGAGCACGGCGCGCGCATCGCCGCCGCCGCGCTCGAGGCGCCAGGCCGCGCCGAAGTCTTCGTCGCCGCGGTGTGTGCCATCGAGGGGCGTGATCCTGTCGGCCTGGAGCGCCTGTTCGCGCTGGCGCAGGCCATGCCCGAACTGCGCCCCGGCCTCGTGTCGGCCTTTGGCTGGGTGCCGGGCGCCAGCCTGCAGGGCATCACGCGCGCGCTGCTCTACTCCCGGGGCGCCCTGCCGCGCGAGGTGGGGCTCGTCGCGTGCGCCCTGCACGGCGTCGATGCGGGCGTGGCGCTCGATGCGGCGCTGCGCGACGACGACCCTGGCCTGCGCTCGCGCGCGCTGCGTCTCGTCGCGCGGCGCGGCGACGTCGACCGGCTGCCCGCCTGCATGGCGGCCATGGTCGATGCCGACGAGGCATGCGCGCGCGAGGCCGCGCACGCCGCCGCGCTGCTGGGCCAGCGCGGCCACCCTGTCGTGGCGGCACTGGAGCGCCTCGTCCTGGCGCCCGGTCCCGGGCAGTGGCGCGCACTGTCGCTGCTGCTGAAGGTGCTGGACCCTGCCGAGGCGCGAACCGTCCTCACGGCTCTGGCACGTGACGCCACGATGGCTCGCCCGCTGATCCGTGGCATCGGCATGGCGGGCGATGCCGGGTTCCTGCCCTGGCTGCTGCGCCAGATGAACGACCCGGCGCTCGCGCGCATCGCCGGCGAGGCCTTCAGTCTCATCACGGGACTGGACCTGGCACTGCTCGACCTGGAGCGCGATGCGCCAGCGGGCGTGGCCTTCGGCCCGAACGACGACCCCGACGACGACGACACGTCGATGGACGAGGACGCCGGCCTGCCGTGGCCCGACCCCGACAGGCTCGAGGCCTGGTTGCAGCGCGAGGGGCAGCACCTGGTGAGCGGCGTGCGCTGGTTCATGGGGGCACCCGTTTCGCCCGGCCATTGCCTCCATGTGCTGCGCCACGGCTTCCAGCGTCAGCGCAGCGCCGCAGCGGTGCACCTGAGTTTGCTGGCACCCGGCACGCCGTTGTTCGACACGGCAGCGCCGGCCGGGCGCCAGCAGCGGCGCCTGGCGGCAATGGGGGGCTGAGGCGGATGGCGGCGCGCGACATCCTGGCCGTGGCGGCAGCGCTTTTTCTCGTGGCCTCGCTGCTGCGGTGGGGGCGCGACGGTCGGCGCCTCACGCCGGCCAGCCGCACCTGGGCCATCGTCGGGCTGCTGTTCGGCGCCGTGTCCGCGTGGCTGCGGTGGCAGGGCGCGGGCTGATTCAGCGAGTTCCGGCCGCCATGCCCATCACCTCGTACACCCGCAGCGCCGCATACGCATCGTTGGCCGCGTAGCGCAGCTGCGCCTCGGTCAGGCGCGCGGCGGCCCAGTTGGACGTCGTGGCCTTGCGCGACTTGACGAAGCGCTGGCCGAACACGAGCGCGACGGCGCTCTTCACGCCCACCGACTGGCGGTGGCCGCGGCGGCGGAATTCGTGGTCGAGGTCGACCACGGCCGTGGGCTCGACCGCCAGGCGGTTGCGAATCAGCGTGCGGTCGGTGTCCAGGCCGAATCCCACTTTCACAAGGACCGGCGATGCCAGCAGTTCGGCGGCGATGGGCAGGCAGTCGGCGCGCAGCAGCTGGAACAGCCAGGCCCGCTCGCGCGTGGCGAACTGCATGACGTGCGGGCCGGTGTTGACCTCCTCCTTGCGGAAGGTGGGCTTGGACTCGGTGTCGAAGCCGCACACGCCGGCGGTCAGCAGCGCATCGCGGGCGCGATCCGCGTCGGCTGGCGTGCGCACGACGGTGATCGCGTCCAGCGGCAGGCCTTCGAACAGCGGCAGCAGCGCGATCTCGTCGCGTGTGGGAACGGCCGGCGCCGACGGACGACGGCGCGCGGCAGGCGTCGCGGGGTCGGGTGGGGCCTCGCTCATGCGCCGGCCACCCTGCCGGTGCCGGGGCGCCAGCGGAAGGCCACGCGCTCCCGGCCGGTGGCGGGGTGGCGGTCGATCGCGCCGCGCTCGAGGCCGTAGCGCTCGTAGAAGCGCTGCCCCGTGGCGTTCGTCGTGGCCACGTGCAGGCGCCAGCCCGCCGGCATGCGTCGGCAGGCCACGTCGAGCAGGCGCCGGCCCAGGCCCTGCCCGTGGCGGTGCGGGTCGACGTACAGCTGGGCCACGTACGCACGCGCCGGCAGCATCACCATGAAGGCGAGCGGCTGGCCGCCGCGCTCGGCGATGTGGACCTCGGCCGGGGCCATGAACTCGGCCTCCACCCGCGCGAGCCAGTGGCCGATGGGCGCAATCTGTTCGATGCCGTGCCCCTGTGCCGCGCACCAGGCCCGGCGCCAGATGCCGGCGAGTGCGGCCCGCTCTTCGCGACGGCCGCTCCACGGGTGCAGCTGCAAGCGGTCGAAGTCGGCAAGCGCCATTCGGACTACAAGCAAAAAGTGCCTTCAGCGCCCGTCCAGCGGGCGCAGGCAGCTATGAAATCAATAGCAATCACCGGCACAGCGTGCGCGCGTGGTGCGCGAAATGGTCGGCCATGAAGCTCTGGATGAAGTAGTAGCCGTGGTCGTAGCCGGCATGGCGGCGCAGCGTGAGCGCCTGGCCCGCGGCGGCGCAGGCGGCTTCCAGTCGTTCCGGGTGCAGTTGCTCGACCAGGAATCTGTCGGCCAGGCCCTGGTCGACCAGGATGCCGTCGGGGTAGGGCGACGCCGTTTGCGACTGCATGAGCGCCGCGGCGTCATGGGCCAGCCACTGGGCGCGTGCGTCTTCCGAGGTGCCGAAGTAGCGGCCGAAGGCCTTCTCGCCCCAGGGGCACTCGCTGGGCGCGCAGATGGGCGCGAAAGCCGAGAGCGATGCAAAGCGGCCCGGGTGCCGCAGCGCCAGCGTGAGCGCGCCATGCCCGCCCATCGAGTGGCCGAAGACGCCGATGCGCTGGCCATCGATGGGCAGGCGCCGCGCCACCAGCGTCAACAGCTCATGGACGATCCAGCTCTCCATGCGGAAATGCGTGGCCCAGGGCTCGGCGGTGGCGTCGAGGTAGAAGCCGGCGGCGATGCCGAAGTCCCAACTCTCGGTGGCGCCGGGCAACTGCTCGACGGCGGGGCCGCGCGGGCTGGTGTCGGGCGCGACGAGGGCGATGCCATGCTCGGCTGCCAAGCGCTGCGCGCCGGCCTTGATCATGAAGGTCTCTTCATTGCAGGTCAGGCCAGCCAGATAGACAAGCGCCGGCACAGGGCCCCGCTGCGCCTGCGGCGGCAGGTAGACCGAGAAGCGCATGGGCAGGCCGATCTCGCGCGACTCGTGCGAGAGGAAATGCTGCGTGCCGCCGAAGCAGGCATGCGACGAGAGGGTCTGGAAGGAAGGGGCGCTATCGCTCATGGCAGGTCGAGGGTCTCGGGCCGCAGCAGGTCGAGTACGGCGCGGGCGAAGGCCTCGGGCTGCTCCTGCGGCAGGTTGTGGCCGGCGCCGGGCACGAGGCGGTGCACGTGCGGGCCGGTGAAGTGGTGGGTGTGCGCTGCCGTGCCGCCGATGGGCATCACGCCGTCGTCTGCACCGTCGAGGGTGACGGCCGGCACGGTGATGGGCGGCTGCAGTGCGAGCTGCGCCTCGATGCCGGCGACGGCCGGGTCGCCGGGCACCAGGCCGAAGCGGTGCCGGTACGAGTGGATCACCACATCGACGAAATCCGGGTTGTCGAAGGCCGCCGCGGTGCGCGCGTAGGTGGCCGCGTCGAAGCGCCAGGTGGGCGACCACAGGCGCCACAGCAACTCGCACAGCTCGGCGCGGTTCGCCTGCAGGCCGGCGCGCCCGCGTTCTCCATGGAAGTAGTACTGGTACCAGTAGCGCAGCTCGTTCTGGGGTGCCGCCGGCGTCATCGCCGAGGCGATGTGCTGGATGTTGTAGCTGTTGAGCGAGACGAGGCCCATGCAGCGCTCGGGCCACAGCGCCGCGACGATGCAGCAGGCGCGCCCGCCCCAGTCGTAGCCGGCCAGCACCGCGCGCGGCAGGGCCAGCGCGTCGAGCAGGGCGAGCAGGTCGGCGCCCAGGGCGGCCTGCTCGCCGGACCGCGGCGTGGCCGCGTCGACGAAGCTGGTCGGCCCGTAGCCGCGCAGGAAGGGCACGATGACGCGGCAGCCCTGCGCCGCCAGCCGCGGCGCGACCTCGGCGTAGGCATGCACGTCGTAGGGAAAGCCGTGCATCAGCAGCACCGGCGTGCCGTCGGCCGGCCCGCTCTCGCAGAAGGCGACGTCGAGCACGCCGGCCCGCACGCGGTGCAGGCTGCCGAGCGAGGGGGCGAGGGCAGGGGCGGCAGTCATGGGCGCCGAGTGTGCGCCATCAGTAATGCACCACGGAGCGGATGGACTTGCCCTCGTGCATCAGGTCGAAGGCCTCGTTGATGCCGGTGAGAGGCATGGTGTGGGTGACGAAGGGGGCGAGCTGGATGTCGCCCTTCATCGCGTCTTCGACCATGCCCGGCAGCTGCGAGCGGCCCTTGACGCCGCCGAAGGCCGTACCGAGCCACTTGCGGCCCGTGACGAGCTGGAAGGGGCGGGTGGAGATTTCCTGGCCCGCGCCTGCCACGCCGATGATGACCGACTGGCCCCAGCCGCGGTGCGCGCATTCGAGCGCGGCGCGCATCACATTGACGTTGCCGATGCATTCGAAGGAGTGGTCCACGCCCCAGGTCGTCATCTCCACGATCACCTGCTGGATCGGCTTGTCGAAGTCCTTGGGGTTGACGCAGTCGGTGGCGCCGAAGGTCTTCGCAAGCTCGAACTTCGAAGGGTTGGTGTCGATGGCGATGATGCGGCCCGCCTTGGCCAGCTTGGCGCCCTGGATCACGGCCAGGCCGATGCCGCCCAGGCCGAACACGGCGACCGAATCGCCTTCCTGCACCTTGGCCGTGTTCTTGACGGCGCCCAGGCCGGTGGTCACGCCGCAGCCCAGCAGGCAGACCTGCTCGGGGTTGGCGTCGGGGTTGATCCTGGCCAGCGACACCTCGGCGACGACCGTGTATTCGCTGAAGGTCGAGCATCCCATGTAGTGGTAGACCGGCTGGCCGTTGTAGCTGAAGCGGCTGGTGCCGTCGGGCATCACGCCCTTGCCCTGCGTGGCGCGCACGGCCACGCACAGGTTGGTCTTGCCGCTCTTGCAGAACAGGCACTGGCCGCATTCGGCGGTGTAGAGCGGGATGACGTGGTCGCCGGGCTTGACGCTGGTCACGCCCTCGCCGCACTCGACGACGATGCCCGCGCCCTCGTGGCCCAGCACCGCGGGGAACAGGCCCTCGGGATCGTCGCCGCTCAGCGTGAAGGCGTCGGTGTGGCACACGCCGGTGTGGGTGATCCTGATCAGCACCTCGCCCTTTTTCGGCGGGGCGACGTCGATCTCGACGATCTGCAGGGGCTCTCCGGCCTTGAAGGCGACGGCGGCGCGGGATTTCATGGGAATGGACTCCTGGATGTGGGTTGTGAAGGGTCAGCGGAGGTAGGTCCGCACGAGGGACGTCATGTCTCGCACGCGCTCGGCGTGGCGCGGGTCGCTTTCCGAGGGCGCGCCGAACTCCTCGCGGATGTGCGATTCGAGCACCTCGGACATCAGCCCGTTGACGGCGCCGCGGATCGCCGCGAGTTGCTGCAGCACGGCACCGCATTCGGCACCCGCTTCCAGCGCGCGTTCCAGCGCGTCGGCCTGTCCGCGGATGCGGCGCACGCGCAGCAGCGCTTTCTTCTTCTCGGCGGGGGAGTGCGGCATGGGGTCAGTGTATACCCCGGGGGAGTATTCGCAAGGGCGCCCTTTGCCGAGTGTGGCCTAAGATGCCGCCCACGTTTGCGAGACACCCGACCATGAAGAAGATCCTCGTCCTCAACGGCCCCAACCTCAACCTCCTCGGCACGCGCGAGCCGGCGCAGTACGGCCACGAAACGCTGTCGGACGTCGAGCGCATGTGCCAGGAAGCCGGCGTCCGGCTCGGCGTCGAGGTCGAGTGCCGCCAGTCCAACTGGGAGGGCCAGCTCGTCGACTGGATCCACGAGGCCGGCCGCGAAGTGGCGGCCGGCACGATGCTCGGTGTGGTGATGAACCCTGGCGCCTACACCCACACCTCGATCGCGCTGCACGATGCCATCAAGGGCGCGAGCGTGCCCCTGATCGAGCTGCATATCTCGAATGTGCATGCGCGCGAGGCGTTCCGTCACCATTCGTACATCTCGCCGGCGGCGCGCGGCATCATCGTCGGCCTGGGGGTCAAGGGCTATCCGCTCGCGATCGAGGCGCTGGTGCGGGTGAGCGGGTGACGCGCGGGATCGGCGAATGACCGGGGGCGCCATGGCAGGTGGCCGACTGCATCAGGCCGAACAACTCTTCCGCTCCGGTCGCGCCGACCAGTCGGAGGTCCTGCTGCGCGAACTCGCCGCCCGGCCGCCGGTGCCTGCGCGTGCCTTCGAACTGCTGGCGTTCATCTGCGGCAACCGCGGGGACATGGCCGGATGTGAGCGGTATCTCTCGCACGCCGTGGCGCTGCCGGACTGCTCGCCCGAGGCCCATTTCTACCTGGGGCGCGTGCGCTTGCAGCGCGGGGGGGCGGGCGAGGCCATCGCCTGCTTCGAGCGCGCCATGCGCGAAGCCGGAGAGTTCTTCGAAGCCCACCACGAGATCGGCGTGGCCCACAGTGCGCTGGGCAAGCACGCGCTGGCGCTGGCTGCGTTCGAGCGTGCCGAACGCCTGAACGATCGGGTGCCCGAATTGCAGCTGAACCTGGGCAGCAGCCTGATGGCGATGCAGCAGGCCGAGCGTGCGCTGGTCCATTTCGACCGCGCGCTGGCCCTGCAGCCGCAGTTGGCGCGCGGCTGGTCGGAGCGAGCGATGGCGCTGGCCGACCTCGACCGCATCGATGACGCGGTGGCGAGCGTTGCCCGGGGCGCCGCCCTGGCGCCGCTGGACGTGGACATTGCCATGAACCAGGTCGCGCTGCTCGAGCGCGCCGGACGCGCCGACGGGGCCGCAGCAGCCCTGGCGCGGCTGGCGGCCATGCCGGCTCCCGAGACGCCAGCGTTCGGCTACTGGCTGCACGAGCGCATGAGTGCATGTCGATGGGCGGGCTTCGACGCGTTGCTCGAGGAATGTTGTGAGCGGGTGCGCCGTGGCGAGGCTGCGGCAGAACCCTTCGCGCTCCTGCCGACGCCGGCCGACCCGGACACCCTGCTTGCATGCGCGCGGCGTCACGCTCGCGACCTGGTAGCGACGTGCGCCGCTGGCACACCGCCTGTGTTCGAGACTCCAGCCATCGGACGACGGCTGCGTGTGGGCTATTTCAGCTCGTTCTTCCGAGCCCACCCGATGGCGCTGATCATCGCGCGCATGCTCGAGTGCCACGACCGCACGCGGATCGAAACCTTCGGCTTTTCCTTCGGCCCGCCGATCTCCGATCCGCAGGGCTTGCGGGTGAAGCACGCGTTCGAGCATTTCGTCGACGTCGGCGACTTCGACGACGCACAGATCGTCGCCCGCGCCCGCGAGGCGGGCATCGACATCGCCATCGACCTCAACGGTTTCACCGAGGGCGCTCGATCGGGCTTGTTCGTCCGCCGACTGGCCCCGCTGCAGGTCAATTTCATGGGCTTTCCCGGCTCCATGGGCGCGGAGTTCATCGACTACATCCTGGCCGACGCGGTGGTCATCCCCGGGCATGATGCCGCGCACTACAGCGAAGCGGTCGTCCGACTCCCGGGGAGCTATTTCTGCAACGACGACTTGCACCCGGACCTGACTGCCGGCGCACAGCCACTGACGCGCGTGCAGGCCGGGCTGCCCGAGCGCGGCTTCGTCTTCGCCTGCTTCAACAACACGCACAAGATCACGCCCGACGTGTTCGCCGTCTGGATGCGCTTGCTGGCTGCGGTGCCGGGCAGCGTGCTGTGGCTGCTGGAGGGCCATCCTGGTGCCCGACCGGCATTGGCCGAGGCGGCACGCGCGCTCGGCGTCGACCCGCAGCGGATCGTGTGGGCCCCCCGCACGGAATACGCCACCTATGTGGCACGGCAGGCCCTGGCCGATCTGTTCCTCGACACCTTCCACTACAACGCGCACACCACCTGCAGCGATGCGCTGCGTGCCGGCCTGCCCGTGCTGACGCTTGCCGGGTGCACCTTCGCATCCCGCGTGGCGGCCAGCCTGCTGACCGCCCTGGGCCTGGAGGAGCGCCTGGTCGCCCACTCCGTCGCGGACTACGAAGCCAGAGCGCTGGCGTTCGCGCGGGCACCGGAACTGCTGGCGGCGGTGCGCGCCGACCTTTGGGCCAGGCGCGAGAGCAGTGGCGTGTTCGATGGCGCGCGTTTCGCCCGCCACATGGAGGCGGCCTGCGAGGCCATGTGGGCCCGGCACACGAAGGGTTTGCCGCCCGGGCCCATCGACGTCCAACCGGTGGCAGGCTAGTCGGGCGACGCAGGGTGTCAGGAACATCGCATTGGAGACGCACTTGAAGATCCGTTCGGTCACCCCCTTCATCCTGCACGTACCGGTCACGGGCTCGCAGATTGCCGACAGCACGCACACCATCGCGCATTGGGGCGTGGTGGGTGCGAAGATCGACACCGAGGACGGCCTGTCGGGCTACGGTTTCACCGGCACGCATGCGCACCTGCCGAGCGACCAGTTGATCACGCGCTGCATCGAGACCTGCCACGCACCGCTGCTGGTGGGCGAGGACGAGAACGACGTGCACCGACTGTGGCGCAAGCTGGCGCGCGATCCGGCGCTGCAGTGGATCGGGCGCGCGGGCGTCACGACGCTGTCGCTCGCCGCCATCGACGTCGCGCTGTGGGACCTGAAGGCCAAGGCGGCCGGCGTGCCGCTGTGGAAGCTGCTCGGCGGCCAGGTGCGCGAGCGCGTGCGGGCCTACAACACCGACATCGGCTGGCTCAGCATCGCCGACGACAAGCTGGTCGAGGGCGCACGTCGTGCGGTTGCCCAGGGCTTCACCGGCATCAAGATCAAGGTCGGATCCACCGTGGAGCGCGACCTGCGCCGCCTGGCCGCCGTGCGCGAGGCCATCGGTGCGGACGTGACGCTGGCCGTCGACGGCAACGGCAAGTGGGATTTGGCGAGCTGTCTGCGCTTCTGCCGTGGCGCGGCGCCTTTCGACGTCTTCTGGTTCGAGGAGCCGCTGTGGCACGACGACGTCAAGGGCCACGCACAGCTCGCCCGCAGCACGCACATCCCGGTCGCGCTGGGCGAGCAGCTGTACACGGCCGATGCCTTCAGCGAGTTCTTTGCGCAGCAGGCCATCCACTGGGTGCAGCCCGACTGCACGCGCATGGGCGGTCTCACCGAGGTGATCCAGGTCTGCGAGGCGTCGCATGCCTTTCGCCTGCCGGTGGCGCCGCATGCGGGCGACATGAGCCAGGTGCATGTGCACCTGAGTTATGCGCACCCGGCCTGCGAGGTGCTGGAGTACATCCCGTGGATCAAGGACTGCTTCACCGAGCCGGCCGAGGTGGTCGACGGCCACTTCCGCCTGCCGCAATTGCCAGGCGCAGGCACCACGCCCACCGCGACAGCGTGGGCTCAGTACCGGCAGGGGAACGCGTGAGCCGGGCCGCCGCTGCGCCGCCCGAAGGCCTCCTCGCGGGCGAGGACGGTGCCTGGCGTTGTCGCTGGTGCGGCGCGTCGCCGGCCTACCGGCACTACCACGACCACGAATGGGGCTTTCCCGTCACCGACGAGCGGCGCCTGTTCGAGAAGATCTGTCTCGAAGGTTTCCAGTCGGGCCTGAGTTGGCTCACCATCCTCAACAAGCGCGAGGCATTCCGTTCCGCCTTCGCCAATTTCGAGGCGGAGCGCATGGCTCGCTTCGGCGAGAAGGACATCGTGCGGCTGCTGGGCGATGCTGGCATCGTCCGCCACAAGGGCAAGATCGAGTCGGCCATCAACAATGCCAGGCAGGTGCTGAAGTTGCGCGAGGAGTTCGGCTCCCTGGCGCGCTACGCCTGGGGCTTCGAGCCAGACCCGGCGAGCCGCCCGAAGCGCGTGACACTCGAGGCGCTTCGGAAGGCCACGACCTCGCCGGAGTCCGTCGCGATGTCCAAGGACCTGAAGAAGCGCGGCTGGAGCTTCGTGGGGCCGACCACGGTCTATGCCTTCATGCAGGCCATGGGGTTGGTGAACGACCACATCGAGGGGTGCCATGTGCGTCAGCGGGCACTGGACGAGCGCGCGCGATTGGCCGATCCGACGGTTTGAACGCGTTAGGCCGAATCGTGACTTATTTGGAAACTAATGTTTCCAAAAGTGCCAGAATGATGGATTGATGCCTCGGTGTCGCGCAGCGCCCTCGGTGGGCCGGCGCATCCCTTCCTTCCATGCCCCTGCTACCGTCAGAACGTGCCGCGCTGGAGCGTGCGCTGCTCGCCATCGAGAGCGTGCTGGCGCGCACCGTGAGCGGCACGCCCTCGGGCATCCAGCAGGGTGCGCCCGCGCATGAGGCGCTGACGGCAGGCCTGGCGGCCGCAGCGGCGCTGGTGGATGTTTCGCAGACCTTGCTGCGGACCTCGCACGACCCTTCGCCCGCGGTGCTGCTGGAGGAGTGGCGCACGCTGGTCGCCCACACGCAGGTGGCCGGCCAGCGAGTCCAGCGCATGGTGCGTCTCCTGGCGGGTGAAAAGCACATCGCCGCCGCGCAAGGGCCGCTGCTGCCGCCCCGGCCGCTTCGCGCACCCCGCAGTCCTCGCGGCTGACGAGCGCGGACCGCCGTTCAGCCGCGCTTGGGGCTGACCGTCTTGCGGTAGCTCGTGCGGCCCTGGCCGTCCACGCTTTCGAGGTGCACGTCGAAGCCCCACAGCCGGGCGACGTGCTTGAGCACCTCGGGCGTGTCGTCGTGCAGCGGGCGGTTGTGCCGCTGCGTGTGACGCAAGGTGAGCGAACGGTCGCCGCGCAGGTCCACGTTCCACACCTGGATGTCGGGCTCGCGGTTGCCGATGTCGTACTGGCGCGAGAGTGACTCGCGCAGCGCGCGGTAGCCGCCGTCGTCGTGGATGGCCGACACCTCGAGTTCGGATTCGTCTTCGTCGTCGCGGATGGCGAAGAAGCGGAAGTCGCGCATCACCTTGGGGCTGAGGAACTGGCCCACGAAACTCTCGTCCTTGAAGTTGCGCATGGCGTAGTCGAGCGTCTTGAGCCAGGGGCTGCCCGCGATCTCGGGAAACCAGCGGCGGTCTTCCTCGGTCGGCTTCTCGCAGATGCGTCGCAGGTCGGTGTACATCGCGAAGCCCAGCGCATAGGGGTTGATGCCGCTGTAGGCGCGGTGGCCCACCGGCGGCTGGAAAACCACCGCAGTGTGCGAAGACAACCACTCCATCATGAAGCCATCGGCCAGCAGGCCGCGGTCGTACAGCGTGTTGAGCAGGGTGTAGTGCCAGAAGGTGGCCCAGCCCTCGTTCATGACCTGCGTCTGGCGCTGCGGATAGAAGTACTGCGCGATCTTGCGCACGATGCGCACCACCTCGCGCTGCCAGGGCTCCAGCAGCGCGGCGTTCTTCTCGATGAAGTACAGCAGGTTCTCCTGCGGCTCCGGCGGAAAGCGCTTGGCGCTGGCGGCCTCGGCCGTGGCCATGTTGCCGCGCGGCAAGGTGCGCCACAGGTCGTTCACCTGCTGCTGCAGGTGCCGCTCGCGCTCTTCGCGGCGTGCGATCTCCTGGGCCAGCGAGCGCTTTTGCGGCCGGCGATACCGGTCCACGCCGTAGTTCATCAGCGCATGGCAGGAGTCGAGCAGTTCCTCCACCGCATCGACCCCATGGCGCTCCTCGCATTCGGCGATGTAGTTCCGCGCGTAGACGAGGTAGTCGATGATCGACGACGCATCGGTCCACATGCGGAACAGGTAATTCCCCTTGAAGAAGCTGTTGTGGCCGTAGGCCGCATGCGCGATCACCAGCGCCTGCATCGCCATCGTGTTCTCCTCCATCAGGTAGCTGATGCAGGGGTCGGAGTTGATGACGATCTCGTAGGCCAGGCCCATGTGGCCGCGGCGGTAGTTCTTTTCGGTGCTGATGAACTGCTTGCCGTAGGACCAGTGGCGGTAGATGACCGGCATGCCCACGCTGGCGTAGGCGTCCATCATCTGCTCGGCGGTGATGATCTCCAACTGGTTGGGGTAGGTGTCCAGCCCGTAGGCCTTGGCCGTGCGGGCGATCTCGGCGTGGTAGGCCTCGATGAGCTCGAAGGTCCAGTCCGAAGGGCTGGGCAGCCGCTCGGGGGCACGGTCAAAGACCGGGGGCGCGGCCAGGTTGGCCATCGCGGCGGCGTTGGCAGTGGCAGTGTGCACGGCGCTCATGCCGGAATCCCTTCCTTCTTGAACAGGTCGCGGAAGACCGGGTAGATGTCCTGTGCGCCCGACACCTTGCGCATGGCGAAGTTGGGGCGGATGCCGGCGAGCTGCGTGTATTCCTGCCACAGGTTCTGCTCGGCCTCGGCCACCTGCACGTACGCGTAGTAGCGGCAGGAAGGAAGGATCGTTTCGTCGAGCAGCTCACGGCAGCGGCCGCTGTCCTGGTGCCAGTTGTCGCCATCGCTGGCCTGCGCGCCGTAGATGTTCCATTCGCCGCTGGGGTAGCGCGCGCGGATGATGTCGCGCATCAATACCAGCGCGCTCGACACCACGGTGCCGCCGGTCTCGGTGGCATGGAAGAACTCGTCCTCGCTCACTTCCTGGGCCTGCGTGTGGTGGCGCAGGAACACCAGGTCGATCTTCTCGTAGTGTCGCGTGAGAAAGAGATACAGCAGCATGAAGAAGCGCTTGGACATGTCCTTGCGCGCCTCATCCATCGAGCCCGACACGTCCATGAGGCAGAACATCACGGCCTTGGCGCTGGGCACGGGTGTCCTCACCCGGTTGCGGTAGCGCAGGTCGATGGGGTCGATGTAGGGCACATGGCGGGCCGTGCGCCGGAGTTCCTCGATCTGCAGCTCGGTCTCGCGGATCTCCTTCTGGATCAGCGCAGATTCGCCCTGCGCATGCGCACGCAGCTGCAGCAGGTGCGCCTCCAGCCGGCGCAGTTCCTTGCGCGTGTCGCCGCCCAGCGCGATGCGGCGGGCGAGGGCGCCGCGCATCGAGCGCACCACGTGCAGGTTGTTGGGCGTACCGTCGCTCGTGAAGCCGGCGCGGTGGGTCTTCCACTCGGGCACCTCGGCAAGCTGCGTACGCACCAGATGGGGGAGCGCCAGGTCCTCGAAGAAGACCTGCATGAACTCCTCACGTGTGAGCCGGAAGACGAAGTCGTCCTCGCCCTCGCCGCCATCGCCCGCTTCGCCGCTCCCGGAACCGCCGCCGGCCTGGCCCTTGGGCCGCTCGATGCGGTCGCCCTTGACGAACTCCTGGTTGCCCGGGTGCACGTATTCGCGGTTTCCGCCGGCGGCGTGGCCGAAGGTGGGCTCGGAGACGTCGCGCCGGGGCAGGGTGACGTCCTCGCCCTGTTCCAGTTCGCGGATGTTGCGGCCGCTCACGGCCTTGCGCACCGCGTCGCGGATCTGGCCGCGGTAGCGCCTCAGGAAGCGCTCGCGGTTGCCGATGGACTTGTTCTTGCCCGAGAGGCGCCGGTCGATGATCTGTTGCAGGATGGCCAAAATGCTGGACCTCCCGTGAAGTTGAGGCTCAGGACGACTTGCGCACGCGCAGATACCACTCGCACAGCAGGCGCACCTGTTTGGCCGTGTAGCCCTTCTCGACCATGCGCGTGACGAAGTCCTCGTGTTTCTTCTGCTCGTCGGCGCTGCTCTTGGCGTTGAAGCTGATGACGGGCAGCAGTTCCTCGGTGTTGGAGAACATCTTCTTCTCGATCACCGTGCGCAGCTTCTCGTAGCTGGTCCACGCCGGGTTGTTGCCCGCATTGCCGGCCCGCGCGCGCAGCACGAAGTTGACGATCTCGTTGCGGAAGTCCTTGGGATTGGCGATGCCGGCCGGCTTCTCGATCTTCTCGAGCTCGGCGTTGAGCGCCGCGCGGTCGAACACCTCGCCGGTGTCGACGTCGCGGTACTCCTGGTCCTGGATCCAGTAGTCGGCGTAGGTCACGTAGCGGTCGAAGATGTTCTGCCCGTACTCGGAGTAGCTCTCGAGGTAGGCGGTCTGGATCTCCTTGCCGATGAACTCCGCGTAGCGCGGCGCCAGCAGTTCCTTGATGTAACCGACGAACTTCTGCTCGGTTTCGGCCGGGAACTGTTCGCGCTCGATCTGCTGTTCCAGCACGTACATCAAATGCACCGGATTGGCCGCGACTTCCGAGCTGTCGAAGTTGAAGACCTTGGAGATGATCTTGAAGGCGAAGCGCGTGGAGACGCCGCTCATGCCCTCGTCGACACCCGCGTAGTCGCGGTACTCCTGCATCGACTTGGCCTTGGGGTCGGTGTCCTTGAGGTTCTCGCCGTCGTACACCTGCATCTTCGAGAACACGTTGGAGTTTTCCGGTTCCTTCAGGCGTGTGAGCACAGAGAACTGCGCCATCATCTTCAGCGTGCCGGGGGCGCACGGCGCCTTGGCCAGTGACGAATTGCGCACCAGCTTGTCGTAGATCTTGATCTCTTCCGACACGCGCAGGCAGTAGGGCACCTTGACGATGTAGATGCGGTCGAGGAAAGCCTCGTTGTTCTTGTTGTTGCGGAAGGCCTTCCACTCGCTCTCGTTGCTGTGGGCCAGCACGATGCCGTCGAAGGGGATGGCGCCGAATCCCTCCGTGCCCTTGAAATTGCCTTCCTGCGTGGCCGTCAGCAGGGGGTGCAGCACCTTGATGGGCGCCTTGAACATCTCCACGAACTCCAGCAGCCCCTGGTTGGCCAGGCACAGGCCGCCGGAATAGGCGTACGCGTCCGGGTCGTCCTGCGCGTAGGTTTCGAGCTTGCGGATGTCGACCTTGCCGACGAGGGACGAGATGTCCTGGTTGTTCTCATCGCCAGGTTCTGTCTTGGCCACCGCGATCTGCCGCAGCACCGAGGGGAAGCGCTTGACCACCTTGAACTGCCGGATGTCGCCGCCGTACTCCTCGAGCCGCTTGACGGCCCAGGGCGAGAGGATGCGCTGCAGGTAGCGGCGAGGGATGCCGTACTCCTTCTCGAGGATCTCGCCGTCCTCGGCGGCGCTGAACAGGCCCAGCGGCGACTCGTTCACGGGCGAGCCCTGGATCGAATAGAAGGGCACGTGCTCCATGAGCTGCTTGAGCCGCTCGGCGATGGAGCTCTTGCCGCCGCCCACCGGGCCGAGCAGGTAGAGGATCTGCTTCTTCTCTTCCAGGCCCTGGGCGGCATGTCGGAAGTACGAGACCACCTGCTCGATGGCGTCCTCCATGCCGTAGAACTCCCGGAAGGCCGGGTAGATCTTGATGACCTTGTTGGCGAAGATGCGCGACAGGCGCGAGTCGTTGCGCGTATCGACGAGTTCGGGATCGCCGATCGCCTTCAGCATCCGCTCCGCCGCCGTGGCGTAGGCGGTGGCGTCGCGCTTGCAGACATCCAGGTACTCCTGCAGCGACAGGACCTCTTCACGCGTGCGTTCGTAGCGGGCGGTGAAGTTGCTGATGACATCCATGGTTAACCTCCAACGAGTCGACAAGGCTGGCGCCGGGTTCCGTGGCCGCAGACCGCATCGCTCGCATGAAAGTGCTCCGTGATGCCAGTTCGCTTGACCCGGAAAAAACTCCCTTTGCAGTTTGGTTTGTTCAGCATAAAGCAAAGAACGCACCGAGGAAATTCCTGCTGCAGGTCGTTTTAAAAATTAAGAAGAACGATCCTGCAAAAAAGTTCCTGCTTGCACCCTGGCGTATCAGCAAAAGCTGTGCCGGGTTACAAAAGGAGCGCGCCGGGCCTGCGTTTGCAGCGCGGAAATTTTCGGAGACGGTATGGCGCCCTCGAACTGGGAGTCCTGGTCGCTTGGCTCCTACCCGGGAGACCCCGCGGATGTGTCGCTTCGCGGCCACGCGGGCTTGCCGCCCGGCCGCGACTGTGCTGTCGAATTGAATGGAATTGCGATGGCCCGGGCCGCTTGAAAATTACCCGGCTGAATTCTTATATCTTGTCGAAAGCTATTAATAACGTCCCGACGTCCTACGCGGTTGTCCGGTATTTACCGTCGTCGAATAAGCCCGGACGAATTTGCGTCGGAAGCCGGGTAAAAGTACCGAATTGATTGATCCGGGCAAAAAACAATTTTCGGGCGAAAAATGCCTCACATGCCCGCACGACGGGTGCCAGATGCTATGAAAAAGATAGCGCCGTGCGCCGCTGCGCGCAGGCCTGGGAGGCCATGAACGAAAAAGGGCGCGATGCGGCTTCGCATCGCGCCCTGCACGTCTCCTGGCGGGGACGGCCTCAGCTGAAGAACTCCTTCGCCTTGTCGAACCAGCCCTTGTCGTTGGGGCTGTGCTTGTCGCCGCCCTTCTTGAGCGACTCGTCCAACTCCTTGAGGAGCTTGCGCTGGTGCTCGGTGAGCTTGACCGGCGTCTCAACGCGCACATGGCAGTAAAGGTCTCCCGGGTAACTGGAGCGCACGCCCTTGATGCCCTTGCCGCGCAACCGGAACTGCTTGCCGCTTTGCGTACCGTCGGGGATGTCGATGGCCGCATTCCCCTTCAGCGTAGGCACCTCGATCTCGCCGCCCAGGGCCGCCGTGGTCATGCTCACGGGCACCACGCAGTGCAGGTCGTCGCCGTCGCGCTCGAAGGTGTCGTGCTTCTGGATGCGGATCTCGATGTAGAGGTCGCCCGGCGGGCCACCGTTGGTGCCCGGCTCGCCGTTGCCGGTGCTGCGGATGCGCATGCCGTCGTCGATGCCGGCCGGGATCTTCACTTCCAGCGTCTTGTTGTTCTTGATCTTGCCCTGGCCGTGACAGGTGGGGCAGGGCTCGGGAATGATCTTTCCGGTGCCGCGGCACTGGGGACAGGTTTGCTGCACGCTGAAGAATCCCTGGCGCATCTGTACCGCGCCGGCGCCGTGGCAGGTGGTGCAGGTGATGGGCTTTGTGCCGGGCTTGGCGCCGCTGCCGTGGCAGGTGCCGCAGTCGTCCCAGCTCGGGATGCGGATCTGCGCGTCCTTGCCGTCGGCTGCTTCTTCCAGGGTGATCTCCATGGCGTAGCTCAGGTCGCCGCCGCGGAACACCTGCCGGCCGCCGGCGCCACGCCGTCCGCCACCGCCGCCGAAGACGTCGCCGAAGATGTCGCCGAAGGCCTCGGCGAAGCCGCCGAAGCCTTCCGGCCCCATTCCGCCGCGCATGTTGGGGTCGACCCCTGCGTGGCCGTACTGGTCGTAGGCCGCGCGCTTCTGGCCGTCCGACAGCATCTCGTAGGCCTCCTTGGCCTCCTTGAACTTGGCTTCCGCAGCGGGACCGGCATCGCCTTGGTTGCGGTCCGGGTGGTACTTCATGGCCAGCTTGCGGTAGGCCTTCTTGATCTCATCCTCGCTGGCGTTCTTGGGGACGCCGAGGATCTCGTAGTAGTCGCGTTTGGTTGCCATAGCGGTGTCCGGATGTCCGTGGTGCGGGCCGTCTGGTGTGAAGCGGAAGAAGCAAAAAAGGCCGGAGCGCCCTCAGGTGCTCCAGCCTCGGATCGGGGCCGGGGAATCAGCCCTTCTTCACTTCCTTCACCTCGGCATCGACCACGTTGTCGTCCGCCGGGGCGCTTGCAGCTTCCGGGCCTGCCGATGCGCCGGCCGCCGCGCCTGCCGCTCCCGCGGCGGCCTGGGCGTCCGCGTACATCTTCTCGCCCAGCTTCTGGCTCGCGGTCATGAGGGTCTCGGTCTTGGACTCGATCGCGGCCTTGTCCTCACCCTTGAGGGCTTCTTCCAGGTCCTTGATCGCCGCTTCGATCTTGTCCTTCTCGCCAGCGTCCAGCTTGTCGCCATGCTCGCCCAGCGATTTCTTCACGCTGTGGACCATGGCCTCGCCCTGGTTGCGCGCCTGTGCGACCTCGACCTTCTTCTTGTCCTCGGCCGCGTTCAGCTCGGCGTCCTTCACCATCTTCTGGATCTCCTCCTCGGAGATGCCCGAGTTGGCCTTGATGGTGATCTTGTTTTCCTTGCCCGTGGCCTTGTCCTTCGCGCCCACATGCAGGATGCCGTTGGCGTCGATGTCGAAGCTCACCTCGATCTGCGGCGTGCCGCGCGGTGCCGGCGGAATGCCCTCAAGGTTGAACTCGCCCAGCAGCTTGTTGCCCGAGGCGATCTCGCGCTCGCCCTGGAACACCTTGATCGTCACGGCCGGCTGGTTGTCGTCGGCCGTCGAGAAGGTCTGTGCGAACTTCGTCGGGATCGTGGTGTTCTTGGTGATCATCTTGGTCATCACGCCGCCCATCGTCTCGATGCCGAGCGACAGCGGGGTCACGTCCAGCAGCAGCACGTCCTTTCGGTCGCCCGAGAGCACCTGGCCCTGGATGGCGGCGCCGACGGCCACGGCCTCGTCGGGGTTCACGTCCTTGCGCGGTTCCTTGCCGAAGAACTCCTTGACCTTCTCCTGCACCTTGGGCATGCGCGACTGGCCGCCCACCAGGATCACGTCGCTGATGTCGCTCACGCTGATGCCGGCGTCCTTGATGGCCGTGCGGCAGGGCGCGATGGTGCGCTCGATCAGGTCCTCGACCAGGCTTTCCAGCTTGGCGCGGGTCAGCTTGATATTCAGGTGCTTCGGCCCGGTGGCATCGGCGGTGATGTACGGCAGGTTGATGTCGGTCGCCGCGCTGTTCGAGAGTTCGATCTTGGCCTTCTCGGCCGCTTCCTTCAGGCGCTGCAGTGCCAGCACGTCCTTGGACAGGTCCACGCCCTGTTCCTTCTTGAACTCGCTGATGATGTAGTCGATCACGCGCTGGTCGAAGTCCTCGCCGCCCAGGAAGGTGTCGCCATTGGTCGACAGCACCTCGAACTGCTTCTCGCCGTCGACGTCGGCGATCTCGATGATCGACACGTCGAAGGTGCCGCCGCCCAGGTCATACACGGCGATCTTGCGGTCGCCCTTGTCCTGCTTGTCCAGGCCGAAGGCCAGCGCGGCCGCGGTCGGCTCGTTGATGATGCGCTTGACGTCCAGGCCGGCAATGCGGCCGGCGTCCTTGGTGGCTTGGCGCTGGCTGTCGTTGAAGTATGCGGGCACCGTGATCACGGCCTCGGTCACCGGCTCGCCCAGGTAGTCCTCGGCGGTCTTCTTCATCTTGCGCAGCACTTCGGCGCTGATCTGCGGCGGTGCCAGCTTCTTGCCGCGCACTTCCACCCAGGCGTCGCCGTTGTCGGCCTTGACGATGCTGTAGGGCATCAGGTCGATGTCCTTCTGCACCTCTTTCTCTTCGAACTTGCGGCCGATCAGGCGCTTGACGGCGTACAGCGTGTTCTTGGGGTTGGTCACGGCCTGGCGCTTGGCCGAGGCACCGACCAGCACTTCGCCGTCTTCCTGGTACGCAATGATCGAAGGCGTGGTGCGCGCGCCTTCCGAGTTCTCGATCACGCGGGTGTTGTTGCCCTCCATGATCGCCACGCACGAGTTGGTCGTGCCCAGGTCGATGCCGATGATCTTGGCCATGGTGTGTTGTGCTCCTGATTTCCGAGAAATGATGTTGTGATGAACTTGTGGATAACCCGGGGCGATTCAAGGGACCGCGCGGGGATTTCCTGTGGGCGGCGTGTGGCTTACTTCGGCGCCGTGACGGTCACCAGGGCAGGGCGCAGCACGCGCTCGGCGATGGTGTAGCCCTTCTGCAGTACGCCGACCACGGTGTTCGGTTCCTGGTCGGCCGGCACCACGGAAATCGCCTGGTGCTGGTGCGGGTCGAACTTGGCGCCGGGGGCGGGGTTCACCTCGATCACCTTGTTGCGCTCGAGCGCCTGCTTGAGCTGGCGCAGCGTGGCTTCGGCGCCTTCACGGATCTGCTCGGGGGTGGCGTCCCTGACCGCCAGGCCGGCCTCCAGGCTGTCGAGCACGGGCAGCAGGCTCTCGGCAAAGGACTCGAGCGCGAACTTGCGGGCCTTGGCGACTTCCTCGTCCGCGCGGCGGCGGGCGTTCTGCACGTCGGCCTGGGCGCGCAGGTACTGGTCGGCCAGTTCGGCATTCTTGGCCTGCAGGGCGGCCAACTCGGCCTGCGAATCGGCCGTGTTCGCCGCCAGGGCGGCTTCGAGTTCTTCGGGACTGGGTGCGCCGCTCAGCGCATCCGCTCCGGGCTGGTTGTTCTGATGCTCCGACATGTCTTGAGGTAATGGGATAAATGCAACCCCGCAGCTAGGGGTCAGGAGGCCCTTTTCAAGTCAGGGCCTCCGGTTCTCGGGCAAGAAATTTCCAATGGCCGCGCGAGGACCGATGGACGGGGGCAAAGGCAAGAGGAAGAGGATCGCCCTGGGCCGGTGCCGGCCCGGGGCGATGTGGGCGCCGGATGGGTCCAGGCGTTCAGTGGGCGTCGAGCAGTTCGACGTCGAACTTCAGGGTCGCGTTCGGCGGGATCACGCCGCCCGCACCGCGCGCGCCGTAGCCCAGCGCGGCAGGGATGACGAGGGTGCGCTGGCCGCCGATCTTCATGCCGGCGACGCCCTCGTCCCAGCCCTTGATGACCTGTCCCGCGCCCAGCGAGAACGCGAAGGGCTGGCCGCGGTCACGGCTGGAGTCGAACTTCGCGCCCTGCTGGCCATCGTTGTAGAGCCAGCCGGTGTAGTGCACGTGAACGTGGTGGCCGGGCTTGGCCTCGGCGCCATCGCCGACGACGGTGTCTTCGTACTGCAGGCCGGACGGGGTGGTAGGCATGGGAGCTCCTTGGACGGGGAATGAGGGGGGAACATGGCCGGACATCCGCAAAACGCGCGTGCCGGAGAGGGCCGCGCAGTTTAACGAGCGCGCGCCGGGCGCCCACGCAAGAACGCCGCGTGGCCTGCAGGCGGCGCGGCGTTACGAATCGGAGGGGGACGGGAAGCTGAGGACGGCAGCGGTTGCGGGCCGCCCAAGGCCTCAGGCGACCTTGACCGGCGGCGCCACGACCGGCGCCTTCTTGACCTGGCCGACCTGCCACTTGGCGGCGAAGGCCTGCAGGTCCGACAGTCGCTTGAGAAGATCCTGCCCGCTCAGCGTGAGACTGTAGCCGTCGCTGCCATGGCTGACGATGCCGGCCTCGCGCAGTTCCTTGATGCGGGTGTTGAGCGTGTTGGGGGTGATGCCGCCGACGCTGTCCTGGAGCAGCCGGAAGGTCTGCGCATGCCCGTCGCGCAAGGCCCAGAGCACGCGCAGCGCGTAACGGGCTTCGAGCAGTGCCAGCAACTGGCTGACGGCTGCGTTTTCCTTGGTACTCATCAAAGGCTCTCCTCGTAGGGGCATCGCTGCTGGCGGCCCGCGTCGTTTATGGCCGTCGCACGGACGCACACGATGCGCCGCGAAACGGTCGGCGACTATATCGCAGACCGGGCGATGCTACAACTTTCATAGCTGTACGCGCAGCTTTGATGCGGTCTGTGGCGCCAAAGCCTCAAAATTCAGCAGCCGGGCTTGACGCGCGTGCCTCGTCCTGTGCCATGGCTTCGCCCAGGCGGATCGTCCGCCCGGGCGCCCAGGCCGGATTGAAAACCAGGGCCGGGCGCGGGAACAGCATCACGACGGTGGAGCCGAGAAGGAAGCGACCCATTTCCTCGCCCTTCCTGAGCACGATCTCGCGGTCGTCGTAGCGCCATTCGCGCACCTCGCCGCCCCGCGGCGGATTGACCACGCCATGCCACACGGTTGCCATGCTGCCGACGATGGTCGCGCCGACCAGCACCAGCACGAAGGGGCCGCGCTCGGACTCGAACACGCACACCACGCGCTCGTTGCGTGCGAACAGGCCCGGCACACCGCGCGCCGTGGTCGGGTTGACCGAGAACAGATCCCCCGGCACGTAGACCATGCGCGCGAGGCGTCCGTCGCAGGGCATGTGGATGCGGTGGTAGTCGCGCGGGCTCAGGTACAGCGTGGCGAAACTGCCGTCCTTGAAGCGGGCGGCCAGCCCGGCGTCGCCGCCGACCAGCGCCGTGGTGGTGTAGGCGTGGCCCTTGGCCTGGAAGATCTGGTCGCCCGCGATGGGGCCGAACTGGCTGATGGTGCCATCGACCGGGCACACCAGCGGCGCGTCGGCGATCGGCCGCGCGCCAGGCTTGAGCGCCCGCGTGAAGAAGTCGTTGAAGCTCGCGTAGCGCGAGATGTCGCTCTCGACCGCCTCGGCCATGTTGACGTCGTACTTGGCGACGAAGCGGCGCACGATCCAGGTCGTGACCGAGCCGCGCTCCTTGCCCGCGACCCATCCTGCGAACGAGGTCAGCGCCTGTTTGGGGTAGAGGTACTGCGGCAGGACGGCGAATCGGTCGGACAAAGGCAACCCCGGGGCGTAAAAGGGCTGGGAATTCTATCGACCGGCCTGCGGGAAGCCATGTCGGCGTCGGTCCAGCTGGCGGGTGGGCGAACGCCGCCACGCCGTGGTGGCATCGGAAGTGCTTGCTCCCCGGGGCCGTCCGGCGCCGCTGCCGGATGGCGGATGCGCGGGGCGTCTCAAGTGACGGCCGCCAATGCCGATAACTGCTGGGAAGGGGCGCGATCGCGCTTCGAACTCTCCGAGGAAACGATATGTCGGTTGCAGCGCGCAGCACTGGAGCAGCAAGCGAAGAACCGGGCGCGGCGCGTGCGGTGTTCGCGCGCCGCCTTCTCGTGGACGAGCGGGTTGCCGTCGCCGGCTATCGCCTCGTCCAGCCCGCCGGTCCGATGGGACCGGCCGCCAATGGCTCCTTCGGCCCGACCGGCGGTGGCGACACGCGCATGCTCATGCCTGAATTCCCGGACGCATCCGGAGGCCTGGCACCCTCGCGCCGTCCCAATTTCCTGCGATGCCACAGCGACGACCTGTTGCGCTCCGACGGCCCCGTCGCGGTGCTCGACGCCACCAAGGTGGTGCTCGAACTGTTGCCGGCAACTGCAGCGCCTGCAGGCGAACCACCTTTCGATCTGGCTTCCCTGCGCGAGGCGCGCAGGGCCGGTTTCAGACTGGCATTCGATGTGCGCTGGCTCAACGAGGATCCGCGACTCGTCGAATTCGCCGCATTCGCGCTTCTGCCCCTGGGCGCCGTCGAACTGGACCGGGCAACCGGCGTGGCGCGCGCGTTGCATCGGCAGGGCGTCAAGCAGGTGGTGGTCACGGGCGTGCGCACTGGCCGCGAGTTCGAGCGGCTCGCGGGTGCCGGGGTACGGCTTTTCGAGGGCATGTGGTTCACGCGCCCGGTGCTGAACGGCACGGCACGCACCGCAGCGGCGTCGCACGCGTCCCTGCTCAGGTTGATGAACCTCGTGCGTGCCGAAGCGGAGCTGGAAGAGATCGAGGACGTGCTTCGGCGGGAGCCCACGCTGTCATACCGGCTGCTGCGGTATATCAATACCTCGGGCTTCGGCCGTCACCTGGAGATTTCGTCTTTCCGCCATGCCGTGATGACGGTGGGCATGCGGCGGCTGTTCCGCTGGACGGCCATTCTGCTGGCCAGCACGCCGTCTGACAGCCTGCCGCCGGCGGCAGGGGCACTGGCGATCACCCGAGGCCGGGTCATGGAGTTGCTGGCGGCCGAGGCCATGCCGCCGGCCGAGGCCGAGCTGGCTTTCGTGGCCGGCATGTTCTCGATGCTGGACGTGCTGCTGGACGTGCCGCTGGCCGAGGCGATGTCGCTGGTCAGCCTGCCGGCGGAGGTGAGCGCGGCGGTGCTGGAAGGCACGGGCATGTTCGCGCCCTACCTGGCGATGGCCAAGGCCTGCGAGAGCGGCGACGAAGGCCTGATCGAGATCCTGGCGATGCGCCACGCCATTCCGCGCGACCGCATGGTCGAAGCGCACGTGCGGGCGCTCGACTGGGCCGAGCGCCTCGACTGAACGCAGGAGATCCCGCATGCACGCGCTCGACGGCCCCCTGCCGTACACATCGGGGGAGCGGCCATGCTGAGCCTGGTGGCACGCCGGCTCGGTCGGCTGAGCGTCGGTCGCAAGCTCCTGCTGATCTACCTGCTCGACCTCAGCGCCGTCATCTTCATCAGCGGCATCCTGATCAACGAGAAGTTCATCGCGATCGACTTCGCGCGCAAGGAGATGGCGGGCACCGCCTATATCGACGGGTTGCGTCCGGTCCTGCTGTCGCTGGGCGGCTGGCAGTCGACGCCGGTGCCGGCGCCTGACCGGCTTGAAGCGCTGGAGCTCGCGCACGGCAACGGCATGGAGAGCGGCGCGCCGAGCGAAGCCCTGCGCGCCGCGATCGCCGGGCTGCAGCGCGCGGACAGCCAGGCCGCCGCCCGCGCGCTGCGGCAAGAAGCGCTGGAGCGCAGCCGCGCGCTCGTCACGCGCGTGGGCAACCAGTCGAACCTGATCCTCGATCCCGACCTGGACAGCTACTACACCATGTCGCTGGTGTTGCTGCGCTTCCCCGAGTTGGTGGAGCTGGGCGCGGCGATGGACGCCCGCCTGGAGGACCTGGGCGAGGACGATGTCGGGCGCAGCCGGTCGCGTACGCAGTACTTCATTCTCGAAGGGCGCCTGGATGCGGTCGCTGCTGCCGTGGCGAGCGACTACGCCGAAGCCTATGCCGCCGCGCGCCGGCCGCTGCCCGCGCGCTTTGACCCGACCCGCAAGCGTCTGGCCGCCGCCATCGACGACTTCCGTCAAGCAGCGCGGCGCGCCCTCGACAGCGGCGCCGACGCGCCCTCCCTGGCAGCCTTCGACACCGTGCGCCAGGACCTCTACGCCGCTCTGGACGCCGCCTGGCTCACCACCACCGCGGAATTGCAGGACATGCTGCAGGCACGCGAGCGCGCCTTCTTCTCGCGCATGTGGCTGCATCTGGGCACGGCACTCTTCCTGCTCATGCTCATCCTGAGCGCCGTGTTCTATGTGGCCCGGCAGATCTCGTTGCCGCTTCGCCGCCTGTCCGCCGTGGTCGACACCGTCCGGAAGACGGGCGACCACCGGCTGCGGGCCGACTGGACCAGCGGTGATGAGATCGGCCGCCTGGTGGTCGGCTTCAACGACATGCTGGCGCAATTGGATCGAGAGCGGCAGATCCAGCAGGAACTCGCCGCCAGCGCCCGCGCCTCGGAGGCCCAGCGAGACCTGGTGGCGGCCATCCCGATACCGCTCATGGTGACGCAGGTGCCGGGGCACGAGGTGCTGAGCGCCAACGCTGCCGCCCAGGAGTGGCTCGGCGGGCGCAGCGGCGATCCCTGGGCAGGCGGGCTCGAGCCGGCGGTGCGTGCGCGCTTCTTCCAGCAACTGGCCGACCGGCGCGAAGTCGACGAATTCGAGGTCCGCTGGCGCGGCGGTGCCGAGCCGTCCTGGGCGGTGCTCTCGGCGCGCCGCCTGACCTACCAGGGGCGTGATGCGGTGCTCACCACCTTCACGCCGATCAACCACCTGAAGTTCATGGAGCAGCGCCTGGAGCTGTGGGCCAAGGTCTTCGAGGCGTCCTCGGAAGGCATCATGATCATCGATGCGGCGCAACGCATCCTGACGGTGAACCGCGCGCTGTGCCGCCAGACCGGCCACGAGCTGCGCGACCTGGTGGGCGAGCATCCGGATGGCATGCTGGCGCCCGACGGCGAGTCCCTGGCGCGCATCTGGCCGCAACTGGCTCAGCGCAGCGCCTGGCAGGGCGAGGTCCGGGTGCGGCGTCGCAACGGCAGCGTATACCCGGCCTGGCTGGTGGTCAGCGTGGTGCGAAACAGCCCGGATTCGATCTCGCACTACATCTTCACCTCCATCGACATCAGCGACCGCAAGAAGAGCGAAGAGCGCATCCGCTTCCTGGCGCTGCACGACGTCCTCACCGAACTGCCGAACCGCTCGCTGTGCGTCGAACGGCTGGGCCGGGCGCTGGCGCGCGCCGAGCCCCTGAACCGGCAGGTGGGCGTCCTCTTCATCGACCTGGATCGTTTCAAGACCATCAACGATTCGCTGGGCCACCACGTGGGCGACGCGCTGCTGCGCTCGGTGGCGCACCGCCTCGCCGAAGGGGTGCGTCCCGGCGACACCGTCAGCCGCCTCGGCGGCGACGAATTCGTGATCATCCTGGACGGCGTCTCGGGCAGCGACGAGGTGCAACAGATCGTCGAGCGGCGACTGATCCCGCTGGTGCGCCTGCCGCATGTGGTGGACGACACGGAGCTGCACGTCTCGTGCAGCGTGGGCATCGCGATGTATCCGCAGGACGGGCGTGACCTTGACGAGCTGATGCGCCATGCCGACGTCGCCATGTACCAAAGCAAGGCGGCGGGGCGCGACATGGCTCGCTTTTTCACCGTCGACATGAACGAGCGGGCCCAGGCCCGGCTGCAGATCGAATCCCTGCTGCGCCATGCGATCGAGCGCGACGAGCTCAGCCTGAACTTCCAGCCACGGGTCGACGCCGCGAGCGGCCGGCCGGTCGGAGCCGAAGCGCTGCTGCGGTGGAACAGCGCGCAACTGGGGCCGGTGCCGCCTTCGGAGTTCATCCCGATCGCCGAGGAGGCGGGTCTGATCGAGGGCATCGGTGCGTGGGTGATTCGGCAGGCCTGTGCCCAGCATGCCGCGTGGCGCGCCGGCGGCTTCGGCGAGTGGCCGATCTCGATCAACCTGTCGGCCGTGCAACTGCGCAGCGGCGACCTGGTGTCCCTGCTCGAACGATGCATGCACGCCCACGGCGTCCTGGCCGGCCAGATCGAGCTCGAACTGACCGAATCCACGCTGATGGAAGATGCCGACCAGACGCTCGAGCAGCTGCACTCGCTCAAGGCCCTGGGCGTGTCGCTGGCCATCGACGACTTCGGCACCGGCTACTCGAGCCTGAACTATCTCAACCGCTTTCCGATCGACAAGCTCAAGATCGACCGCTCCTTCGTCGGCCGCATGCTGCACGATCCCAGTGACCTGGCGATCGTCCGGGCCATCGTGGCCCTGGGGCACACACTCGGACTGCGCGTGGTGGCTGAGGGCGTGGAGGATGCTGCGCAGGCGCATGCGCTGCGGGAAGCCGGCTGCGACGAGTTCCAGGGCTTTCATTTCGCCCGGCCGCTGCCCGGCGAAGCCTTGCAGGCCTGGATGCGCCAGCGCCAGGCAGATACCGGCATGCCGGCATGACGGTAGCCGCCGCGTTCGGGGTTCTGCCCTGGTCCACACCGGCCCACTGCCAACAGGTGCCGCATCTGCCCGCCCATGGCGGACTGACGGAACGGCCGGCCTCAAGTTCTGCCCTGGGCCGCCGAAGAAGAGCTGAACCGACGGGCCTTTGCCCCTTGCCGACGCCATCATGACCCTCACCGCCGCCGAAACCAGCACCGACCGGCCGGGTGCGGCCATTTCCAGGCAGGCCATCGTGGACGCCAGCCGCAGGATCGTCGGCTATGCGCTGTTCGAGCGCCAAGGCGCAGCTGCCAACGACAGCGCCATGCTCTTCGAGGCCTTGTCCGAGACCGGCTCCGAAGCGCTGGCCGGCAGCAAGAACGTGTTCGTCCATTGCAGCTTCGAGATCATGGCCGACGGCCACCTCGACATCCTCGATCCGCGAAAGGCGGTGCTGCAGATTCCGCAGGACGAATCCCTGACCAAGGAGGGTGTGGCCATCCGGCGCGACATTCTTCTCAAAGCCCGCAAAGATGGCTTCCGCCTGGCGCTGGACCATCGGGTGCTGCAGCCGGCATACGCAAGCTGGCTGCCGCTGGTGTCCTACATCATGCTGGACCTGCAGCAACTGGATGCCCAGTGGATCGAGCGCACCATCCGCGCGGCGCGCGAACGCTCCAAGGCGGAGATCGTGGCCCAGAACGTGCGCGACGGCGAGCAGCACGAGGCGCTGCGCAAGCTGGGTGTGCGCTACTTCCAGGGGCACTGGTTCGCCCAGCCGACCGTGGTTCGCGACAGCGGCGTGCAGGCTTCGCAGCACTCGGTGATCCGCCTGATGAACCTCGTGCGGACGGAGGCGGAGGTCTCGGAGATCGAGGCGTTCCTCAAGCACGAGCCCACCCTGTCGTTCAAGCTCTTGCGCTTCATCAATTCCTGTGGCTTTGGGCTGAGCACGGAGATCACCTCCTTCCGCCACGCGGTGATGATCCTGGGCTTCAACCGCCTGTTCCGATGGGCGGCGCTGTTGATGACCAGCACGCGCGCAGGTGGCGCTGCGCCCGCGGCCGGCAGCACGGCGGTGGTGCGGGCCCGCCTGATGGAATTGCTCGCCACGGACCTGCTGCCGCCCGAGGCATGCGACGACGCCTTTCTTGTCGGCCTGTTCTCCATGCTGGACACACTGGTCGGCGTGCCGATGGCCGAGGCCGTCGTATCCATGAACCTGCCGGCCGATGTCAGCCGA
Source organism: Comamonadaceae bacterium ALPHA2B (assembly GCA_005503065.1). GTDB lineage: Bacteria > Pseudomonadota > Gammaproteobacteria > Burkholderiales > Burkholderiaceae_C > Xenophilus. Next base: position 122,565 of record SCOE01000008.1, on the reverse strand, counting down.
GCATTGCTGGAGAGCGACGGACCGTTCGCACCGTTTCTCGAACTGGCGAAGGCCTGCGAAACCGGCGACGAGGTGGCCTTCGCCCGTGCCGCGGGAGAATTGCAGCTGTCCAACCACCAGGTCAATTGGGCGCATCTGCAGGCGCTCATCTGGGCCGACGAGATCGAAGGCATGGGATCGAAGTAGGCGCGATCGGCAGGGCTTCCGACCTGCCGCCAGCACATGGGCCCTGAGCCGAAGCACGGCGGCCTGCCTGGCCGCTGGCGCTCGAAGGCTAAGGGGCGGATGCGGCGCTCAACACCCTCAACAGCGCCCGGTTCGACTCCTCCAGCGAGAGGCCGGCGGCCTGGATGGGATGGAGCAGCGAGTGCGCAGGATCGCGCTCCATCGCCTGCGCGAGGCGAAGCACGGCGGCGTAGGGACCTGTACCGCGCACCAGCGCATCGGGCACCCGATCCGGCAGCGGGATGCGCGAAAGAAGGGCTCGCAGGGTCTGGCCCTGCAGCGCGTCGATCTGCGACAGCATGCCCGTGAGGAACACCTCGTGCCGCAACTCGTCCTCGACTCCGGCGTCCATGAGTTCTGCCGCCAACGCCGCACGCAGGCCGAGGCCGAGGTTCACCGGGTCCAGGTCCCGGTCCTCGCTGGCGGTAGTGAGCTGTTCGGCGAGCCAGCCGTTGAGGGTACGGTAGCCCAGCATCATCACGCCGTGCCGCAGCGATGCGATGCCGTTGCGCAGGCCCAACCCGGCGGAGTTGAGGTAAGCGAGGAGCCGGTAGGCGAGGGTGGCTTCCCGAGCCAGCAGGTACTCGATCGCGTCGAGCGACTGCTCCTGATCGAGCGCGCTCATCACGCGCAGGATCGCACGCCGGGTGGGAGGCACTGGATGGCCATTGAAGCGGTGCAGGATGTCTTCCGCCGGCCAGCCGGCGACCGCCCACGCGCCCTGCCGGTCCAGCGCGTGTTCCACCAGGGCCCGGCCGGCGGCGCCGACCACCAGGCTGCCGGAAGGCACGGGGCTCGCAACGGATGTCGTACCGAAGCGGCCTCTCGCTGCATCCTCGCGTGCCTGCATCGACGCCCGCAGGGCCAGCGCCGCATCCTCGGTGTCGAGCTGCACGCACAGGCGGTCGAATGCACGCGCCCCGTCACCAAGCGCGCCCAATTCGGACGGCGAACCCGAAGCGACGAGCCGGGCGCCGCGATCGCGTGCAGCGTTCACCGCGTCGACGAGGCCGCCCTGCACCAGCCAGCGGCTCGGAACCTCGATCAGCGGGTCCTGTGCCCCCGCACTGGCGATCAGCTCATGCGTCAGGTGCTGATGCGTGGCCGTCAGCAGGACCGACGGCGACTCGCTTGACCACAGCTCGGACAATGTGCGCAGCAGGTGGCTGCCCTCGGCGCCGTTGGAGACGTCCTCGACGAACAGCTGGACGCCTGCCAACTGGCGCTTTCTGGACCACAACGCGCGGTAGTGCAGCGCAACGCTGCCGAGGACCGATTGGGCCATCGCGAACGATCAGGTGATGAAGTTGAAGAGGGACAGCTTCTGGATCTGCGCGTACGAACCGAGCGCTGCGGAATAGGCGGTCTGCTGGGTCTGGAAATCCGACAGCGCCTTGACGACGTCCAGGTCTTCCGCCCGCGAGCGGTCGGCTTCCAACTGCACCGCCCGGGACTCCTGGCGTGTCGCGATGTTGTCGACCTGGTTGAGCAGGTCGCCCGCGCGTCCGCGCGAAGCCGACAGGCGCGCCATGCCGGCGTCGATCTGGGCCAGCGCCTGCGTCGTGCCCTGCGTCAGCGATGCACCGCTGCCGTCGCGGACCGCCGTGATTGCCTGGTCCAGGACATGGAACAGGCTGGTGCGGGTGCTCGGCGCGATGGTCAGGGCATCGCCGGCGGCTGGCGTGCCATTCGCGGTGAAGGAGATGCCGTCGAAGCTGATCGACTGGCCCGGCGTATAAGGCTGCGCGCTTTGCACGGCCGTGCTGGTGCTCAGGTCGAGCACGTCGTAGGTCGTCGCGCCGCCGCTCGTGCTGAACTGGACCCGATAGCTGTGCCCGGTCAGCGCGGCAGGCGAGCGCACCTGGCCGGCATCGGTGGACACGTTGACCGCCGTGCCTGTCTGGGCGATGGTGAAGACGCCATTGCCCGTGGGCACGTCCATCCAGGTCGCAAAGCCGTCCAGTGAGCCCGGGACCCCGACGTCCGACGATCCGGCCTGCCCGGAAATGCCGTCAAAACTCACGCCGCCGCTGTCGACAAAGGGCGTGGCCGTGCTGCCCAGTCCGGCAAACAGCGGCAGCCCGTTGCTGTCCTTGGTGTTGGCGTAGCCGAGGATCTGGTCGCGCAGCGTGACAAGCTGCTGGGCGATGCTGGCGCGGTCGGTGGCCGAGAGCGCGCCATTGCCCGCTTGCACCACCAGCGTCCGGAAATCCTGCACGGCCGAGACTGCGCTGCCCAGGGTCGATTCGGCTTCGGTGATGGCATTGCGCTGGACCTCCAGCGCCCGCTGCTCGCTCACGACGCGCGACTGCCGGGTGATTGCACGCTCGGCCTGCGCCGCCGCCGTGGGGTCGTCGCTGGGGCGCAGCACCCGCTTGCTTGCGCTCAGCTGCGCCTGTAGCTGCGAGAGGGTCGACTGCCGCGACATGAGCTGGCCGACGGCGTTGTCGTAGGTGTTCGCAGTGGAGATGCGCGTGGTGTAGCCCGCCATGTCTTTGCTTCCTGGTCCGGCGACCTCAGTTCATGCCCTGCAGCAGGGAATCGAAGATGTTCTGCGCGATCTGAATCATCTTGGCCGACGCCTGGTACGCCTGCTGGTACTGCAGCAACTTGGCTGCTTCCTCGTCGAGGTTGACGCCCGCGCTGTTGGCGCGTTCGCTCTCCAGGCTGGAGGCGATCGACGACGACACGCTGGCTGCGTATTGCGCACTCTGGCTGCGCACGCCGATGTCCGCCATCAGGCTGGCGTAGCCGTCCGAGAGCTTGGCGCCATCGAAGGTCGCGAGGTCGCGCAGATTCAGCAGCGCCGTCGCATTGCCCGCGTTGAGCGTGCTGTAGCCGGCCGTGGCTGCCTGCACCGTGATGGTGTCGCCGGCCTTGGGCGCGCCGTTGAGCGTGAGCGTCCAGCCGTTGTAGCTGATGGTCGAGCCGGCGGTGTAGGACACGCCGGTGGGATTGCCGGTGCCGGTACCGGACACGTCGAAGGTGCCGGCCGAGGTGAAGGTCAGGGTGACGGGCGCGCCCAGGTTGGCATCCGCGCGAGAGGCCGCGAGGCCTGCAACGGCCACCGTGCCGGCGTTGCTCGTGCCGACTCGCGCCTCGACCGGGCTGGCTGCCGCGATCTGCCGCGGCGACGACACTGCCGCGGCCACGCCGGTTGCGGCGCTGGCGTAGGGATTGAGCACGAAGCTGTCTCCGGGGGCCGCTGTCCCTGCCTGCAGCGTGATGTTCAAGCCGTCCACCACGATCGGCAAGGGCCCGGCAAAGCTGCTCTGCCTGCCGTCCGACAGCCGCGTGACCTGCACGGCGCCACCGGCACCGAAGGCGATCTGGTACGACGACGCCGACAGTGCGGTGGCGTCGGCCACGCTCGCGCCGATCGAGGCGTTCCCGGTGTTGGCAGATGCCGGCAGCGCGTCGGGAATGCCGATCGTCTTGAAGAAGTCGCCGCCAGCGTTCCCGTCCAGATCCACGCCAACGCCGTGCTGGGCATTGACCGTGCTGGTGAGAGCAAGCGCCAGGCGACCGAGGCCGTTGCGGGCTGCGGCCAGGTCGCTGTTCTGGAAACGCAGCAGCCCTGCCACCGCGCCCCCGCCCAGCGTGTTCTCGTCCAGCTGCACCGTCATCGTTCCGCGCGAGATCGTGAGCGCGCTGCTGCCGTTGGCGGCACCCTGGAGGCCGACCGTGGCGGTGCCGGTGCCCAGCACGAGCGCCTGGCTGCCCACGAAGATGTTCAGGCTGCCGTCGTCGGCCTCGACCGTGGTGGCCTGCACCTGCTCGTTGAGCTGGCGCACGAGCTGGTCGCGCTGGTCGAGCAGGTCGTTCGGCGGCTGGCCGCCGCCCTGCGCGCGCTGGATCTGGCCGTTCAGCTCGGCGATGCGCGAAGCGAGGCTGTTGACTGTGCGGACGGCGTCGCCGAGCTGGTCGTTCAAGCCATGCTGGAGGTCGTCGAGCTGCGACTGCGCGTTCTGGAAGCGCGCGCTCATCTCCTGGGCGCGTGCCAGCACCACATTGCGCGCGGTGATGTCGGTCGGTGTGCTCGCGATGTCGGAAAAGGCGTTGATCAGGTCGTTGACCGAGGCACCCAGGCCGCTCTTGCCACCCTGGAAGATGTCCTCCAGCGAAGCCAACCGATCGGAGCGGGTGCTGTCCATGGCCTGCACCGAGCGGGCCAGGGCCGCCTGGCGCGTGAGGAATTCGTTGTGCGCCCGCTCGATCGTGCCCACCTGGACGCCCTTGCCGACATAGCCGCCGCCGGTGAACTGGCCTTCGACCTGCTGCATCACCGCGGTCTGGCGCGAGTAGCCGACCGTGCTGGCGTTGGAGATGTTGTGGCCCGTCGTGCTCAGGGCGATCTGGTTGGCCAGCAGCGCACGGGTGCCGAGGTTGAGCAATGAACTCATGCTTGCTGGGCCCGCTGGAGCTTCACGGTGGCGTTGATGGCGCGGCTGAGCTTGGACGCGTACTGCGGATCGGTGGCGTAGCCGGCGCGTTGCAGCTCCGAGGCATAGGCCGAGGCGGAGCCCGTGTTCGCACGGGCCTGGGCATACCTCGGGCTCTCGCTGATCAGGCGTGCATAGTCCCGGAAGGAGGCCTCGTACGAGTCGTAGGCCCGGAATTTCGCGCTGACCTTTCTCGGCTCGCCGTCGATGTACTCGGTCGTCGTGATGGTGGCGACCTTGCCGGTCCATCCGGCGGTCGCCTTGATGCCGAAGAGGTTGTACGAATTGCTGCCGTCGCCGTGGCGGATCTCGCTGCGACCCCAGCCGGTCTCGTGCCCGGCCTGGCCGATCATGAACTCGGCCGGGATCCCCGTGTCCTGAGCCACCCGTTGCGCCGCGGCCGTGTGTTCGGCCACGAACCCCTCCTGCGTTGCGCTCGTCTTCACGCGCGCGCCCAGCACGCCTCCGAGCGAGAGCGTGGGCATCGACGACGTGTCGGCGCCGCCTGCGCGGATCTGCTGGCTGAGCTGCCGCGTGATCGCATCGGTCAGGCCGCCGGGCATGCCTGCGAGCTGTACCGCGAACTGCTGGTCGAGCAGGTCGGTCCCGAGCTTCTCGCCGTCGCTGTCCATCAGGCCCGACTTCATCGTGGCCTCGCGCATGCTCTTGATGAGCTCCCGCATGAAGAGCGATTCGAACTGCTTCGCGGCTTCCCTGACGGCCTTGGGGTCGCTGCCCTTGGCCGCCAGCTTGAGCGCGTCGAGCGAGCGCGCATCGGCCGCCAGGCCCTGGCTCGTCGACGAGGGAGTGGCCCCGGTGATCATCAGATCACCTCGAGCTCGGCATTGAGCGCCCCCGAGGCCTTGATCGCCTGCAGGATGGCGAGCAGGTCCTGCGGCGTGGCGCCCAGCGCGTTCAGCGCCCGGACGACATCCGCCAGTTGCGGCGCACTGGGCACCTGGATCATGGTGCCGGGCTCCTGCTTGATCTGGATGCTGGCCTGCTCTGCCACCACCGTCTGCCCGCGCGATAGAGGCGCCGGCTGGCTGATGACCGGCGTGCTGCTGATCGTCACCGACAGGTTGCCGTGCGCGATGGCGCACGGGTTGAGGGTGACTGCCTGGTTCAGGACGATGGAGCCTGTGCGCGCATTGATCACCACTTTCGCGGCCGGTGCGGAGCGTTCGAGCGTCAGTTCTTCCAGTTCCGCGATGAAGTTCACGCGGGCGTTGGCGTCGGTAGGCGCCCGCACCTGCACCGTCCGCCCGTCGATGGCGCGTGCGGCGCCGCTGCCCAGGCGGCCATTCACCGCGTCGGCGACGCGGCGCGCAGTCTGGAAGTCGGCCGAGTTCAGGCCCAGCGTGATCGTTTCGCCGTCGTTCAGGCCGGTGGCCACCGCACGTTCCACCTGGGCCCCGCCCGGCACGCGCCCGGCACTCAGGTGGTTGATCTGCACCTTGCTGCCACCCGCCGCCGCGCCGGCGCCGCCAACCACGACGTTGCCTTGGGCGAGCGCGTAGATCTCACCGTCGGCACCGCGCAGCGGCGTGGCCACCAGCATGCCGCCCTTGAGGGACTTGGCGTTGCCCATCGAGGCAACGTTGATGTCCAGCGCCTGCCCCGGCTGCGCGAAGGCGGGCAGCTCGGCCGTGACGATCACGGCCGCCACATTCTTGAGCTGCAGCTGCGCGGCGCGGTTGTCGGGAAGGGTGATGCCCAGCTGCTGGAGGTAGTTCGCGACGCTTTGCGTCGTGTAGGGCATCTGGGTGGTCTGGTCGCCCGTGCCATCCAGCCCCACGACCAGGCCGTAGCCGGTCAGCTGGTTGCTGCGCACGCCCTGGACCGCTGCCACTTCCTTGATGCGAAGGGCGTGCGCGGGAGCGGCGGCGAAGGACAGGACGATCGCCAGAGCGGTGAGAAGTCGGGACATGCCGGTCATTGAAGGAACAGTCAGAAGGGCAGCACGCTCATGAAGAAGCGGCCGAGCCAAGGCATCACCTGCGCCTCGCCCTGCGCGCCGCGCCCGCGGGATTCGATGCGCACGTTGGCGACCTGCGTCGAGCTGACGACGCTGCCGGCCTGGATGGCGCGCGGGTCGATCGTGCCGGAGAAGCGCAGCACGTCGACGTTCTCGTTCACCCCGATCTGCTTCTCGCCGGTGACCACCAGGTGGCCGTTGGGCTGCACGTCGACCACCGTGGCGGTGATCGAGCCGTGGAAAGTGTTGGCGCTTTCGGTGCCGCCCTTGCCGGCGAAGTTGTGCGTCGAGCCGGCGGTTGCGCTGGCGCGGGTGAAGGAGTTGGCCGACAGGAAGGGCACGGCGCTGATGCTGCTGTCGATGCCGCTCTTCTTGTCGATCGTCGAGGTCGACTTCTGGCTCGCCGACACGTTCTCGATGATGTTGATGGTCACGGTGTCGCCAGCCATGCGCGCGCGCCGGTCCTCGAAGAGAGGCCGGTAGCTGGCGGTCTGGAACAGGCTCCCGTTGCTCGGGCGGGCAAGGGCCGGGTTGGTTCGCAGCACCTGCGGCGTCCTGGTGTCCGGCATGTCCACCTGCGGCGTGTTGGCCAGGGTCGAGCAGCCGGCGCACAGCAGCGCGAGCGCACCGGCACCGGCGGCGGTGGCCAGGCGCAAGGCGGCGGCGAAGCGGTGGTCCATCACAGTTGCCCGAGCTTCTGCAGCATCTGGTCGCTGGTCTGGATCGCCTTGGAATTCATCTCGTAGGCGCGCTGCGTCTGGATCATGGACACCAGCTCCTGCACGACGTTGACGTTCGATGTTTCCAGAAAGCCCTGCATGATCGTGCCCAGGCCATTGGTTCCGGCGGTGCCGCCATTGGGCTGGCCCGAGGCGGCCGTCTCGGCATACAGGTTCTCGCCCTTGGGCTCCAGGCCGGCGGGGTTGACAAAATGGGCCAGCGCCAGGGTGCCCAGGTTCTGCGGCGTGGCATTGCCGCTGACCGTGGCCGTGACGGTTCCGTCGTTGGCGATGCTGACATTGGTCGCGGTGGGCGGCACGGTGATGCCGTTGGCCACGGGCAGGCCGGAGGACGTCACGATGCGGCCCTGCGCATCGACTTGGAACGAGCCGTCGCGGGTATAGCCGATGGTGCCGTCGGGCATCGTCACCTGGAAGAAGCCGTTGCCCTTGATCGCCACGTCGAGCTGGTTGTTGGTCTGCTGCATGCTGCCTTGCGTGAAGGCGCGGCTGGTAGCTACAGTGCGAACCCCCAGGCCGAGCTGAAGCCCGGTGGGCAACTGGGACTGTTCGGTGCTGTTGGCGCCGACCTGGCGCAGGTTCTGGTACATCAGGTCCTCGAACACCGCGTTGGCTCGCTTGAAGCCGGTGGTCGAGACGTTCGCGAGGTTGTGCGAGATGACGTCCAGCTGTGTCTGCTGGGCTTCCATCCCGGTTTTCGAGATCCAGAGTGAGTTGATCATGTCGGGTCCGGTGTGAGGTTTCAGCCCTGCACGCTCAGCAACTGCGAAGCGGCCTTGTCGGCGGTCTCGGTGTTCTGCAGGAGACGCATCTGCTGGTCGAACTGGCGGGCGGCGGCGATCATGCCGACCATCGCCTCGACCGGGTTGACGTTGGAGCCCTCGAGCGCCCCCGATTCCACGCGGGCGGTGGCGTCCGCGGCGAGCGGCTCCTGTGTGGCTGTGCGGAACAGGCCGTCCTCGCCACGCACCAGGCGGTTCTCGGCGTCTTCGGTGGCCAGCTTGATGCGACCGAGCGTCGCGCCCGGCTGGCCTTCGGTCTTGGATGTGACCGTGCCGTCCGTCCCGATGGCGATCTGTGCGCCCTGGGGCACGTCGATCGGCGCGCCGCCGTCGGACAGCACGACCAGGCCGGCGCTGTTGACCAGGGTTCCCTCCGGCGACACCTGGAAGGCGCCGCCACGCGTGTACGCCTCGGTTCCGTCGAGTCCCTGCACCGCGAACCAGGCCTGGCCCTGCGCCGCCAGGTCCAGGTCGCGGCCGGTGCGCTCGATGGATCCTGCGCGCGTGTCGTGGCCGGTCGTGGCTTCGACGGTGAAGACCCGCGTCGTGGCACCTTCACCGCGCAGCGGCACCGCGCGAAAGGCCGACAGCTCGGCGCGAAAGCCCTGCGTCGACGCGTTGGCCAGGTTGTTGGCCAGCACCGCCTGGCGCTGTGCGGCGGCGCTGGCGCCGCTCATCGCGGTGTAGATCAGCCGGTCCATGGCCCTGCGCTCGCCGGTCTATCAGCGCAGGTTCACCAGGGTCGACATGACCTGGTCCTGCGTCTTGATGGTCTGGGCATTGGCCTGGTAGGCGCGCTGGGTCGTCATCATGTTCACCAGCTCGGCGGTGAGGTCGACGTTCGACTCTTCGAGGGCGCCCGAGCGCAGCTGGCCGAAGGTGCCTTCGCCCGGTGCGCCGCGCACGGGCTGGCCGGACGCGGCGGTTTCGACCCAATAGCCCGACCCGGTGGGCGCCAGGCCCTGCGCGTTGCGGAAGTTCACCAGGGCGACCTGGCCGGCCGACTGGGTCTGGCCGTTGGAATAGGTCGCGGTGATGATCCCGCTGTTCTCGATCTTGATGCCGGTGAGCTGACCGGCGGTGTAGCCGTCCTGCGAGAGGTCCGACACCGCGAAGCGGGCGTTGACCTGCGTCATCTTGCTCAGGTCGAGGCTGGCGGTGAAGGTCTGCGCAGGATCGTTGGGCGAGGTGAGCGTGATCGGCGGCACCGTCGACGCCGGGTCCAGGCTGCCGTCCGGGCGGAAGGTCAGCGTGAAGGGCGTCGATGTGGCAGGGTCGGCGCCGTTCACGCTGGTGTAGACGTTCCAGGTGTTGTTGGCCGTCTTCTCGAAGTACAGGCCGACCGGGATCTCCAGGCCCTGGGCGTCGAAGGCGGTGAGCGAGGTGCCGTACTTGGTGAGCGGCGTCGGCGGGCTGGCGGTGGACGCAACCACGGCCGAGGCGTCGAGGGTGATCTCGGCGGCCATCCTGGTGGTCTGCTTGGCGGGGATCGGTGCGCCGGTGGGCAGCTTGAGCGGCTGCGTGTCGAAGCTCAGGCGCGTGCCCTTCGTGTCGGTGGGGTAGCCCATCACCTGGGCGCCCGAGGTGGTGATGATGCTGCCGTCCTTGTCCAGCTTGAAGTTGCCGGCGCGGGTGTAGGCGGTCGAGCCGTCGGGCGCCTTCACCTGGAAGAAGCCGGCGCCGTTGACCGCGACGTCCAGGTCGTTGCCGGTGATGGTGAGGCTGCCCTGCGTGAATTGCTGCGAGACCGTGTCCACGGCCACGCCCAGGCCGACGTTCGTGCCGCCGATGCCGCCGGCCGAACTGGCGTAGATCTCGGCGAACTCGGCACGCGAGGCCTTCATGCCGGTGGTGCCGGCATTGGCGATGTTGTGTCCGATCACGTCGAGGCTGCGGCTGGCCGCGTTGAGGCCGGAGAGGGCTTGCTGGAAACTCATGGGAAGGCTCCTGGAGGAAGGCGGGTCACAGGACGGCGCGCACGCCCGAGTAGGGCGTGTTGCCGTTTTGCTGCAGCGTGAGGTTGAGCGTGCCGTCGGTGGCGGTGCCCACGGCCGTGACGGTGTCGTGCATGAGCGAGGTGGCGTCGATCGACGCGCTGCCGTTGGTCGCCACGACGTTGAACCTGAGCTTCTGGTCCGACGGGTAGCCCTTGGCGTCGAGCGAGAAGCCATGCTGGCCCGCATCGAGTGCGCCCAGCGAGACGATGTCGATGACCGTGCCGCTGGCATTGACCACCTGGATCTGGACGCTCGTCGCACCGGTGGGCAGGTCGAAGGCGCCGATGGCGGTGTCGGCATCACTGAAGGCCAATTGGTTGCCCTTGGTCAGCACGCCGTGGCCGATCATGGCGCTGGCCTGCATCATCTGCATGGCCGACGCCTGGCTCGCCATGGCCTTCATGGTGTCGTTGAGTTGCGAGATGCCCGTGACCGTGTTGATCTGCGCGATCTGCGAGGTCATCTGCGCGTTGTCCATCGGGTTCATCGGGTCCTGGTTGCTCATCTGCGCGACGAGCAGCTTCAGGAAGCGGTCCTGCGCCTCGCCGGCGCTGCTGGTCGACAGCGAGGACGACGACGGGTCCGAGCTCGAGGTGATGTTGTAGGACTTGGTGGTGCCGGTCAGGCCGGCGGTGGCGGTGGTGCTCGTCATGGCTTGGATCCGGTCACTGGCCGATCTGCAGCGTCTTGAGCAGCAGGTTCTTGGCCGTGTTCATGACCTCGACGTTGTTCTGGTAGGAGCGCGACGCCGAGATCATGTTGACCATCTCCTCGACGGCGTTCACGTTGGAGTGGGTCACGTAGCCCTGCGCATCGGCCATGGGGTGGCCTGGTTCGTGCACGCGGCGGCCAGGCGTCTGGTTCTCGGTCACGGCGTCGACGCGCACGCCCGCCACGCCGGTTTCGCCGGCCTCGCCGCCCAGGGGCAGCGTCTGGAAGACCACTTGGCGCGCCCGGTAGGCTTGCCCGTCGGGCCCGGCGACGGCATCCGCGTTGGCGAGATTGCTCGCCACGACGTTGAGCCGCTGCGATTGGGCGCTCACCGCGCTCCCCGAGATGCCGAAGATCGAGAACATGGACATGGTCATTGCCCCGTGATGGCCGACAGCAGGGTCTTGCTCTGGCCGTTGATGAAGCGCAGCGTGGCCTCGTAGCGCACCGCGTTGTCCGCGAATGCGGCGCGTTCCCGGTCCAGGTCCACGCTGTTGCCGTCCATGGCGGGCTGGGTCTGGACGACATAACCTGCCTGCTGCAGACCGCCTGCGGCCGTGCCCGGCAAGGCAGGGAGGTGGGCGGCACTGCTCGCGCGCAGTGCGGTTGGCGTACCGCCTCCCTGCCCGGCATCGCGCAGTGCGTCGGCGAAATTCATGTCCTTGGCCGCGTAGCCGGGCGTATCGGCGTTCGCGATGTTGCCGGCGATCAACTGCTGGCGCTCGGCGCGAAGCACCAGGGCCTTCGTCTGGAAGTCGAGAGCGGATGTGAGCTTGTCCAGCATGGATTGGGGGAGGTCGGGCGCTTGGGCAGTGGGGAAATTGTGAGAGTCGCCGCCCGGAGGCAAGCGCGGATGAAGGGGGGGTTTTGCCGCCTGTTCATCGCTTCGCCCGGACCAGCGACGAATAAAGTGCCTGCCATGTCCAGGACTCGCGCCCGTGTCGCGCGGGCGCGGGCGTCCAACACCGAAAGCGCTGCTCCCATGCCTGCTCCTGCCTTTCCCTTCACCCTGCTGTCGGCCCTGGCCGTGGCGGCTTCGGCGCTGGCGGCACCCGCTCGCGCCCAGGACATGCCGCCCGTCGGCCAGGAAGTGACTCCGGAATTCGTGGCGGCCACCCAGCACTGGCTGGACGCTGCGGTCGAAAAGTCGCAAGCGGGGCAGTCGCTGCCCCTGCGCATGGAAGTCAGTGTCGGCTCACTCGATGCCCGTCTGCGGCTTGCGCCCTGCGCGCGGGTGGAGCCCTACATCCCCGTGGGCACGCGCCTCTGGGGCCGGTCGCGCCTGGGTCTGCGCTGCGTGGACGGAGCGGCCCGGTGGAACGTCTTCCTGCCGGTGACCGTCAAGGCCTTCGGGCCCGCGTGGGTGCTGCGCGACAACGTGATGGCCGGCACGGTGCTCGGCCCCAATGATGCGGTGGAGGCCGAGGCCGACTGGGCGGCCGAGCCGTCTCCGGTGGTGGGGGACGCTGCCCAGTGGGTCGGGCAGGTGGCTGCCAGGTCGCTGGCGGCCGGGCAGCCGGTGCGCCAATCGATGATCAAAGCCGCGCAGGCCTTTCCTGCTGGCGCCGCTGTGCGCGTCGTTGCAAAGGGATCCGGCTTCGAGGTCACCTCCGACGCCCAGGCCATCACCCCGGGCGTCGTCGGACAGATGGTGCGGGTGCGCATGGAGAACGGACGCATCACCTCGGGGGTGGTGGTCGACGCCACCACCGTTCGGCTGGCCCTCTGAGGAAGCAAAAAAGTCCTAAAGTCGGACGCAGGCAGGCCGAAAACCTGTGACATAGCCCGGAAGAGGGCGCTGGAGTCACCCATGAAGATCGGACCGTTGAACGAAGCAGCACTGGCCGCGGCGACCAGCCCGGTCAAGGCCGATCGCGCAGCCGTGCGCCCCGAGGACGGGGCGAGCGCCACCGCCGGGGTGCCGGTCACGGTGTCGGCGGCAGCCCGCTCGCTCGAAGTCTCGTCGGCCGGCAGCGGGATCGACGAGGCGAAGGTCGCCGCAGTGCGAGCCGCCATTGCCGATGGCACATTCACGGTCAACGCGGGTGCCATCGCCGACAAGATGCTGTCCAACGCCCAGGAAATCCTGAGCCGTTTGCGGAACTGACACATGCCCGATTCCCGTCTGTCCACCGAGGCCCTGCTGGGCGATGTCGAAACCCAGCTGGAAGCCGTCGACCAGCATTTGATGGAGGGCGACGCACTGGCGCTCCAGGGTGCCACGACACAACTCAGGCAGGTCAGCTTGGCCTTTGCTCGCGTTCTGGAAGCCGCCCTGTCGGCCGAAGTGTTCGACCTGCCGTTTCGCCAGCGCATCGAATGCGTGGCCGGTCGCCTGAGCCAGCAGCGAGAACACCTGGCGCGCAGGAACGCCTTGGTCGAACGGGCGTTGGCCTCCCTGCTGCGCCCCGCCCAGGCACCTACCTACACAATTCCCGGCCAGGGAATGCCGATCGCCGGCATGCATTGATCCGGCGCGCCGGGCGGCGCCCCGGCACGTGGCGCGGCCCATGGCGGCGCAGCTTTCTTCCCAGGGATTCCTCACCGGCGTGGGGCGCCGCCGCGTGCCAGGCCACACGGTCGGCGAGCGCGCGCGTCGCCATGGCATCGCCGCAGGAGGCGCGGCTTCGCGTCGGGCTGTGAGGTTGCCCCACGCCAGCGCGGCGCGGGGAGGGCGCTAGTGGCTGCGCATCTTGGCGCGCAGGCGCGCGATCGACTGGCTGTGCAATTGGCAGACGCGCGATTCGGTCACACCCAGCACGGCAGCGATCTCCTTGAGGTTCATGTCCTGCTCGTAGTACATGCCCATGATGTAGCGCTCGCGCTCGGGCAAGGACTCGATGGCAGCGACCAGCGCACTGCGCAGGCGCTGGTCCTTGAGGAGGCTCATCGGATCGGCCTCCTCGTCGGCCACATGGCGGTCCAGGAATCCTTCCTCGTCTTCGGCGTGGGCGCCGATGTCTTCCAGGTAGACCAGTTGCGTGCCACGCACGCGCCCGAGCAGGGCCTGGTACTCGGCCAGTGGCATCTTCAACTCGGCCGCGATCTCGGATTCGAGCGGTGTACGGCCCAAGCGATGCTCGAGGCGGTGCATGGCCTGTTCGATCTGCTTCTGGCTTTTGCGCGACCCGCGCGACATCCAGTCCCCCTCACGCAACTCGTCGAGCATGGCGCCACGGATGCGCTGCGTGGCGAAGGTCTCGAACTGCACGCCGTGGCTCTCCTCGAAGCGCGACAGCGCGTCGACCAGGCCGATCATGCCGACCTGGATCAGGTCATCCAGCTCCACGTTCGGCGGCAGCTTGGCGATCATGTGATGGGCCAGGCGCTGTACGAGCGGAACGTACTGCCGGATGAGCGCTTCGCGGTCGAGTCGGCCTCTGGGGTTGTACATCTGGGAAGAAGCAGCAAGCATGGGCGTCAGCACCACGGGATCAGTCGGCGGTGGTGCACTGGGGCGAGGGAGACAGGAAGAAGTCCATGTCCGCCGCACTGCGCGGCTCGAAGGCCGTGCGGCCATTGCTGCGCAGAGCCTCGCGCACGAGCAGGTCTGCGTCCGGCGCGCGCCAGTCGTCGGGAACGCGCTGGCCGCAGCTCACGCCGGTGACGACGAGTTGGTGCCGGATGGCGGCGTCCAGCACCGGAGCGAGCTTGACGGCCTCATCGACCTTCGAGATCACAGCCAGATTGGCGCTGAAGGCACCTGCGATGTCGTCCTGCGTGTCGCCGTGGGCGCCCGCATTGAGCACCAGTACGCGTTGCAGTTGTGGAATGTCCAGCATGCCGAGCTGGTCGACCCGGCGCGGGTCGCGCGGGGCGACGCCGGTGGTATCGACGAGCACCAGCTTCTTGCGGCTGAACAGGCCCAGCAGTTCCAGCAGCGCGGCCCGGTCGTGGGCCAAGTGGGCAACGACATTGATGGAGCGGCCATAGGTGCGCAGCTGTTCGTGCGCGCCGGCGCGGTAGGTGTCGAGCGTGATGAGCCCGACGCTCTGGGCGCCGTGCTCGCGCGCGCACAAGGTGGCCAGCTTGGCGATGGTGGTGGTCTTGCCCACGCCCGTGGCGCCCACGAGCGCATACACCCCGCCGGCTTGTTCCAGGCCCGGCCCGGCGTCCACGCGCAGCATGCGTTCGATCGTACCCATGACGTCGCGAACGGCTTCCGCCGGTGACATCTCCTGGGTCACGCGCTCGAGCAGGGTGCGCGAAAGCGCTGGCGAAAAGCCCGCGCGGATCAGCTTGAGCAACAGGTTCGAGCGCACCGGCTCCTGGCGGGCCTGGCTCATCCAGGACAGCGTGGTGAAGCGCTCCTCCATCAAGCTTCTCATCGCCTGCAGTTCGGCCATCACGCCCTCGAGGTCGGGCATGGAGGGCTGAACTTGGGCGGCGGCGGCTGCAGGCGACAGCGGGGCCAGTCGTTCACCGGCCTGCTCCACCAGCGTTCGCCGGTCGGCGGGGGCCTGACGCACGGGTGCGGGGGCCGAGGCAGCAGGCACGGGCGACTGCGCGGTAGCAGAATTCGACGCGGCCGAGGCCGGGCGGCGGACCACCGGCTGCGACGTCAATTCCACCTGGGCCTCCTGGCGGCGGGCCATCCGCTCGCGCACGTAGTCCTGGAAGGAGAGCGTGCTCATCGCCAGTTGCTCGGTATCGGCTGCGACCGAGCTTTCCTTCGCCGGCGCGGCCGGGGCGGCCACCGTGACAGGAGGGGCCGGTGCCCGCACATGCGCAACGAGCGACGCGGGAGCGGATTGTGGCGAGGCGGCGGCCTTGGAACGCGGCGCGTCGAGCTCGCTCAGAGCCTCTTCGGAGGTCGCTGTCACTTCAACCTCCCCCGACTCCAGCTGGCGGTTGGCAAGGATGAGCGCGTTGTCGCCGAACACTGCGCGCGCGAGAGCGAGCGCCTCTCGCGCGGTGGAGGCCTGGAAGCGTTGGATGTTCATGCGGCTGTCCCCTGGAGGATGGGTCCGATGCGAATGGTGTGGGTCTCAGGAATCTCGCTGTGCGCCAGCACCTGGAGCCGGGGCGCGCTGCGCCGCACCAGACGCGAGATCGCGCTGCGGATGGCGTCGGGCACGAGCAGGCAGGCGGGCACGCCGTGCTCTTCCTGGCGCGTGGCCACATCGGCAGCGCTGCGCGTGAAGAGCTCGGCCACGCCGGGGTCCAGCGCAGGTGCGTTCGCATTGGCCAGTGCCTGCATCAGCAGGCGCTCAAAGGCGGGTTCGATGGCAATGACGTCCAACTCCCGCGCCGGGCCATAGATCTGCTGCACGATCGCCGGAGCCAGCGCGATGCGCACGCGGCGTGCGAGTTCGGCCGGGTCGGCGGTCACGGCGGCGTGCTCGGCGAGTGTCTCGACGATGGTGCGGATGTCGCGGATGTGCACCGACTCCTCGAGAAGCAGCTGCAGCACCTTCTGGAACGCGGCGATCGACACGACCTTGGGCACGACCTCCTCGATCAGCTTGGGTGCGAGCTTGTTCACGTGTTCCACCAGTTGTTGGGTCTCGGTGCGGCTGAGCAGGCGGGCGGCCTGCGTGTGCATCAAATGTGACAGATGCGTCGCCATCACGGTTTCCGAATCAACGACGGTAAATCCGGCCAATTGCGCGTTTTCACGCTGACGCTCCTCGATCCAGTGCGCAGGCAGGCCGAAGGCCGGATCCGTCGTCGCGGTGCCGATCAGCGGGGTGGAGATACCGCCCGGATTGATGGCCAGGTACATGCCCGGGAACGCCTCTCCTTCGGCCACCACCACGCCGCGCAGCGTCACACGGTAGGCGCTGGGCTTGAGTTCCAGGTTGTCGCGCACGTGCACGGCCGGCGGCAGGAAGCCGACCTCCTGCGCGAACTTGCGACGCACGCCCTTGATGCGCGCAAGCAGGTCGCCCTGGCGGGTCTTGTCGACAAGCGCGATCAGCCGATAGCCCAGCTCCAGGCCCAGGGGCGCCACGGGTTGCAGGTCGTCCCAGGTGGCGTCGGCGTCGGCCGCGGAGGCCGGTGCCACGGCCTCTTCGGCTACCGGCTTGCGCCTGGACAATGCCCAGGCGCCGTAACCAAGCACGGCCGCCATGATGAGAAAGACCACGTGCGGCATGCCCGGGACAATGCCGAGCAGGCCGAGGATGCCCGCGGTCAGCCCGAGAACGCGTGGAGAAGTCAGCAACTGCTGCACGATCTGGCGGCCTACATCGTCCTCCTTCCCCACGCGCGAGACAACCATGGCGGCTGCCACCGAGATCAACAGCCCGGGAATCTGCGCAACCAGCGCGTCGCCGACTGCCAACAGCACATAGGTGTCGGCGGCCTTGCCTGCGGCCATGCCGTGCTGGAGGACGCCGATGGTGAATCCGCCGACGATGCTGATGACCAGGATGAGGATGCCGGCGATCGCGTCGCCGCGCACGAACTTCGAGGCCCCGTCCATCGAGCCGAAGAAGTTGGCCTCCTCGGCCACTTCGGCGCGGCGGCGCTTCGCTTCCTTCTCGTCGATCACGCCAGCGTTCAGGTCCGCATCCACGGCCATCTGCTTGCCGGGCATCGCGTCGAGCGTGAACCGTGCGGAAACCTCGGCAATGCGCTCGGACCCCTTGGTGACCACCACGAAGTTGATGACCACCAGGATGGCGAAGACGATCAGGCCGACCGCGAAGTTGCCGCCGATGAGGAAGTGCCCGAAAGCCTCGATCACCGCGCCTGCGGCGCCGGGGCCGGTGTGGCCTTCGAGCAGGACCACCCGCGTCGACGCCACGTTGAGCGACAGACGCATCAGCGTCGTGAGCAGCAGCACGGTCGGGAACGCGGCAAAGTCCAGCGGGCGCACCATGTAGGCCGCCACCATCATCACCATCAGCGCCACAGCGATGTTGAGCGTGAAGAAGCCGTCGAGCAGCCAGGACGGTATCGGCAGCACCATCAGCGCCAGGATGGCGACGACCAAGAGCGGGGCTGCTGCGCGATGGAAGACGGCACCCTGGGTGCCCATCCAGGTGCGTAGGGCCGAGAAGTTCATGCCGCTTCTCCTCGGTCAGCCGTGGCGGCGATGTTGTGAGGATCGAGCTCAGCTGGTACCTGCGGATCGGGCTGCTCTGTCGGGGCGGGCCCCTCGCCGCGCAGCGCTGCCTTGAGGCGGTAGACGTAGGCGAGGATCTGGGCGACCGCGGTGTAGAGCGCGGTGGGAATGGGCCGGTCCAGTTCGGCATGCGCATAGAGGGCCCGCGCGAGCACCGGCGACTGGACGACCGGGATGCGGTGTTCGGTCGCCACCTCGCGAATCTTCATCGCCAGCAGGTCGGCACCCTTCGAAATGACGTGGGGCGCATTCATGGTCGACTCGTCGTAGCGCAGGGCCACGGCGTAGTGGGTCGGGTTCATCAGGATGAAGTCGGCGCGCGGAACGGCGGTGATGCTGGTGCGTTGCGCGATCTCGCGCGCCGCCGAACGCATGCGTCCCTTGAGGTGCGGGTCACCGTCCGACTCCTTGTGTTCCTGCTTGACCTCCTGGTGCGACATGCGCAGCTTCGCGCGGTGGAAGTACGCCTGCAGCGGCACGTCCACGACCGCCGCGGCGACCAGGACCAGCATCACCAGGGCCATGCCTGCCACCATCCAGTCGGCCACCATCGCCAGTGCGGCCGGCGAGGGCTGCAGAACCAGCCGGACCACGGCATCGATGTTGTTCCGGACGAAGAGCCAACCCAGGACGGCGAGCATGAGGGACAGCAGAACGAGCTTCGCGACGTTCGCGAATTGCTGCTTGCTCAGCAGGTTGCGAAGCCCGGACAGGGGGTTGAGCTTGGCGAAGTCGGGCGTGATGGGCTTTGCCGTCGCGATCCATCCGCCTGCGGCCACGGTGCTTGCGACGGCCGCCGCCACGACGATGGCCGCGAACGCGATGCAGGCCACGAGTCCGAGGCCCGCGAGGTGGGCCAAGCGCTCCAGCATGTGCGAGGGCGTCGCCACGTCATGGGCATTGAAGCGCAGGGCGGCTGCAAGCGCTTCGCGCATGTGGCGAAAGCCCGTTGGCGCCAACAGGAGCAGTGCCACCGCGCCGCTGCCGACGACCGCGAGGTGGGCCAGATCGCGCGAACGCGCAACTTGGCCGTCCTTGCGTGCTTGCTCCAGCTTGCGCTGTGTGGCGGGTAGCGTTTTGTCCTGGCTGGATGACATGCTGGGCTTCGGGTGCGGCGTTCATTGTCTGCAGCCCTGGCGATCGCTAAAGCCCGATTAGCAGGCCGCAAGGCCGTCAATTCGTGAGCCTGGTCCCGGTGGCGAACAAAGCGCGTTGCGGCGCACCGGATGTCGTGTTCAGGGTGTGGCCTGGCGCTGCGCCGCCTCCGGCGGCGCTTGGGGACCGGCCATCGCCTGCAGCGTGGTGTTGGGCGAGGCCGCGGCCGGAGCGTTCGCCTCGCGACCGATCTGGTCCGTGATGGCCTTCACCGCATCCGGGGCATCGAGCCGCCGGTTGCCGAACATCCGTGCCTCCGCGTCGCGTGTGAGTACCGTCACGCTGATGCGGCGGTTGAGCGGCGCCATCGGATTGGACTTGTCCAGCAGGTCGCTGGCCGCCAGGCCAATGACGCGCACGAGCTTGTCATCCGCCATGCCGGAACTGACGAGTTCACGCCGGGAGGCATTGGCCCGATCGGCCGAGAGCTCCCAGTTGCCGTAGCCCCGGTCGCCGTTGCCGTAGGGCGCCGCATCGGTGTGGCCGGCCAGGCTCACACGGTTGTCGATCCCGTTGAGTGCGCTGCCGATCTCGCGCAGGATGTCGCGCATGTACGGCTTCACGAGCGCGCTGCCGGTGTCGAACATGGGCCTGTTCTGCGCGTCCTGGATCTGGATCTCCAGGCCCTCGGGGGTGACCTCGAGCTTGATCTGCGAACGGAAATCCTTGAGCTTGGGATTGTTCTCGATCAGGCTTTCGATCTTGCTGCGCAGGGCGGCGAGTTTGCGGATGTCCTGCTGGCGCGCGCTTTCCCGCGCACTTTCGCGCGGAATCTCGCGGTCGCCTTCGCGCCGGCCGTCCTGGCCGATCTTGCTGGGGTCGTTGCTGCGCCCGTCGGATTTGCGCACTTCGCCGATCGAACGGGTGAGGTCCTTGCCGCCGCCCGGCACCACGCTGCTGGTGCTGCCGGCGCCGGGACCGCCGCTCATCTCCACCTTGAGCGGCGAGTTGAAGTAGGCGGCAATGCCCTGCAGTTCGCCCTTGGCTGTCGAGCCGAGCAGCCACATAAGCAGGAAGAAGGCCATCATGGCCGTCACGAAATCCGCGTAGGCGATCTTCCACGCACCGCCGTGGTGGCCGTGCGCAGCCTTCTTCACACGCTTGATGATGATGGGCTGGAGCTTCTTGGCGCCCGGGGCTGCGGCCATGAGGGAGTCCTGATGTGGTGAGCGGTGTCGGAGCGCAGCGCGGGTGCTGCGCTACTTCTTCTTCACGTGGCTTTCAAGCTCGTTGAAGGTAGGGCGTTCGGTGGAGAACAACACCTTGCGGCCGAACTCGATGGCCGTGGTCGGGTTGTAGCCCTGCATGCTGGCCAGCAACGTGGTCTTGATGCATTGCAATTCCTTGGTGCCATCCTCGGACTTCTGCTCGAGCAGGCCGCCCAGCGGTTCGACGATGCCGTAGGCCAGCAGGATGCCCAGGAAGGTCCCCACGAGCGCGGAGCCGATCATGGCACCCAGGACGGCTGGCGGCTGCCCGACCGAGCCCATGGTGTTCACCACGCCAAGCACCGCCGCCACGATGCCGAAGGCGGGCAGGCCGCCAGCCAGTCGCGCGATGGCCGATACCGGCGCATGCGATTCTTGGTGGTGGGTCTCGATCTCGCTGTCCATCAGGGCCTCGATTTCGTGGGAGTTGAGGTTGCCCGACACCATCATCCGCAGGTAGTCGGTCGTGAATTCGACCACGTGGTGGTCCTTGCCCACCGTCGGATATGCCTGGAAGATGGGGGATTCGGCAGGTGCTTCCACGTCCTTCTCGATGGACATCAGGCCGTCTTTGCGCGCCTTCTGCAGGATGTCGTAGAGCATCGCCATCAGCTCCATGTAGCGCGCCTTCGTGTACTTGGAGCCCTGGAAGGCCTTGGGCAGCATCTTGACGGTAGCCTTGAGCACCTTGGGTTGGTTGTTCACGATGAAGGCGCCGATGGCCCCGCCCCCGATCACCATGAGCTCGATGGGAAGGGCGTGCAGCACCACGGCGATGTTGCCGCCGTGGATGATGTAGCCGCCGAAGATGCAGCCCAGCGCGACCAGGTAACCGATGATGACGAACATGGCGTGTGAGGAGGAACGGGTAGGGCGCTTCAGGCTTTGTGCGCTTCGGCGGCAGACGCTATTGGGCCTGTGTCCGCGAGCGTGCGGTCCATGAAAAAGGGGCCGTCAGAGGCCCCTATTTGCGGTTTCCGCTCGGTCTGCGCTGAACACAATCACTGCAGATGAATCCCGCCCGTGCCCGCTCCCTTGCCGGCCCTGGCCGGCGGCTCGCACAGGCCGCAGACGAAGTGGCGGGCGTTCTCGTACGGTTCGGTGATGAAGTGGCCGCCGCAGCAACTGCAGGCCGTCATGTGCAGCATGTCGTTGTCCACGAAGCGCGTGAGGCGCCAGGCACGGGTAATCGACAGCAGCGGCTCAAGCGCGCAGGCGCCAACCTGCTCGGTATAGAGCTGATAGGCCTTGATCAACAGGTCGATGCTCTCGAGAGAACTGGTCTTGGACAGGTAGGTGTAGATGTTCTGGAACAACGAGGCATGGATGTTGGGCTGCCACGTGAGGAACCAATCGGTCGAGAACGGCAACTGTCCCTTGGACGGCGAGCGTCCAGCCACCTCCTTGTACAGGCGCAGCAGTCGTTCATAGGAAAGCTCGGTCTCGCTCTCCAGGACCTGCAGGCGTGCGCCCATCTCGATCAGGCTGATGGCCCGGTCGATCTGGCGCGATTCGTTCAGGACGCTCTTGTTCGTGGCCATGATCGTTGCTCCTGGACCCTGCGCTCAAGACGCCGCGTCGGCGAATCGTCCCGACATCACGATGTTGGCGTGCAGCCGGGCTGTCGCGTCGTTGGCGGTACGCCCTTGCAGGTTGTGGCTGGTCAGGAGGCTCCAGACCATGTTGTCGTCTGCGCGGAATCGGCACAGCAGCATGTTGCCCGACGCCAGCTTCATCACCTGAGCGGGCGAAAGCGTTTCCAGGAGGTCGGCCGATTCCTCGGAAATGCCCAGACGGAACAGGGCCTGGGGCTTGTCCTGCCGGATGAGGCTTTGCGCCAGCATGAGGTAGGTGAGGTTGGCCTCTTTGATCTCGGCCAGGATCTGTTCGCTCGTCATATTCGGTTACATCCGCTGGGGTCGTCGACCCGATGTGATGAGCAAATTGTGTATTTCGTAACAAAAACTTTAATAGGCACTTTGCTGTTCCCGATGTCTCCCTGTCTGACATTGAGGCGAGCTATTTGCCTACAACAAAAGTACTCAAATAATAGGTTTGGGAAACAAAAGAACTCATTATTTGGAGTTTCTGTTCGACGTATCGAATACCAAAGATGTAAGAAACGGCGAGTGCGCGCTTGCCTCAATCTGCTCCTCATTCGTCTCCTCGGCCCGCAAAAGTGTGGCGAAAACGAACTTTTCGTAACAGTAGTTGTTGTTTGGCGACGCGCCGTGCCGGCACTTGTTACAGGTCTCGTGTCCGCCACAGCGCTGCAATCTTTAGGGTTCGACTCGAAAAATAAAGCGCTAAAGACAGGGGGCGAGACGCCCGAAAACCACTCAGCGGCCCCGACCGGGTCCGTCTGGCAAGCCAGTGGCCCACTGGCGACATTGGCAGCGATGCCGGATCAATCCGTTTAGGAGTTACTCAACATGGCCTCGATCATCAACACCAACATCAGCTCGCTCACCGCCCAACGCAACCTCAGCGCGAGCCAGTCCTCTCTGTCCACCTCCCTGCAGCGCCTGTCCTCGGGTCTGCGCATCAACAGCGCCAAGGACGATGCCGCTGGCCTCGCGATCTCCGAGCGCATGAGTTCCCAGGTGCGTGGCCTGAACCAAGCGGTGCGCAATGCCAACGACGGCATCTCGCTGGCGCAAACCGCTGAAGGCGCGCTGGGCCAAGTCGGCAACAACCTGCAGCGCATGCGCGAACTGGCCGTCCAGGCATCCAACGGCACGAACTCGCAGGTCGACCGCGACGCCCTGCAGGCCGAGTTCTCGCAGCTGTCGTCGGAAATCGACCGTGTGTCGTCGCAGACCTCCTTCAACGGCCGCAACCTGCTCGACGGATCGTTCAACGGCGTCGCCTTCCAGGTGGGCGCCAACGCTGGCCAGACGATCTCGATCACCAGCATCGCCAACGTCGGCACCGCCGCGCTCGGCGGCACCACGACCCGATACGAAGGCTCGGTCCAGGCCAGCGGCATGACCGGTTTCGCCACCGCCATCGCGGCGGGCGGCCTGACCATCAACGGCACGTCCGTCGGCGCGATCGCCGCAGCTGGCAGCGCCCAGGAGCGTGCAGCCCAACTCGCCACGGCGATAAACGGCGTGTCTTCGCAAACTGGTGTCGGCGCCTCGTACGACTCGGTCTCGGGCCAGTTGACGCTGACCTCCTCGTCGGCCATCGTCGTTGCCGGCGCCGGCGCAACTGCCACGACCAGCATCGCTGCTGCAGCTTCTTTCGGCGCATCGACCAGCACCACCGGCATCGCTTCGCTGACCGTCTCGTCGTTCACCGGTGCCCAGGCTGCGATCACGCAGCTCGACAGCGCCCTGGCATCGGTCAACAGTTCCCGCGCCACGCTCGGCGCGATCCAGAACCGCTTCGAGTCCGTCGTGTCCAACCTGCAGACCACGGCCGAGAACACTTCTGCCGCACGCAGCCGGATCCAGGACGCCGACTTCGCCGCCGAGACGGCCAACCTGTCGCGCGCCCAGATCCTGCAACAGGCCGGGACGGCCATGGTGGCCCAGGCCAACCAGATTCCGCAGACGGTGCTGTCGCTGCTGAAGTAAGACCTCGGCAAACGCAAGAGCAGGGGCCGAATCGCCGGCTTCCTGCACGCTTCAAGAAAAGGCGGCCAACGGAAAATTCCGTTCGCTGCCCTTTTGCCCTCTGCAATCCCGGGCGGCGGTTGAAGCACTCAAGGAGATCTCGAATGGCAGCATCCGTCTCATCCGCCGGCATCGGCAGCGGCCTGGACGTCGAGTCGATCATCACCAAGCTGATGAGCGTCGAGAAGGTCCCGCTCACCAAGCTGCAGACCAACGCGACGACCATCGACAGCAAGATTTCCGCTTACGGTTCCATCAAGTCGCAGTTCGCGTCCTTGCAGGACATTGCGAACAAGCTGGCGACCGCCAGCGCCTGGAACGCCAAGACGGCCACGTCCTCTGACGCCACGGTCGTCAAGGCCACGGTCGTCGACAGTGCACGCGCGGCGGCGACCAGCTTCAGCGTTCAGGTCTCCCAGCTCGCCAAGGCGCAGTCGGCGGCTTCGGCGGCGGTCGCCTCGGGGTCCTCGACCGGAACCGGCACCATGAAGCTGCAGCTGGGGAACTGGAGCTCGGGCAGCTTCGTCGCCAAGGACGGCAGCAGCGAGATCACGATCGATATCACCGCCGCGGACGCGACCGTCTCGGGCATGGCAGCCAAGATCAATGCGGCCAATGCGGGCGTGACCGCCACGGTGGTCACGGACGCGACCGGCGAGCGTCTGCTGCTGCGCTCCAACACCACCGGTGAGTCCTCGGGCTTTCGCCTGCAGGTCATCGATGGCGACGGGAACGATGCCGACGATGCCGGCCTCTCCCGCTTCGCCTTCGACCCGGGCGCGGGCGCCTTCGGCATGGGGGGCGCGGCTCAGGCGAGCGCCCTGCAGATGGGGCAGAACGCGCATGCCACGCTCAACGGCATCAGCATCGACTCGGAAACGAACACGCTGTCCAACACCGTCCCCGGCCTGAGCATGACGCTCGTGAAGGAAACGACGTCGGCGGTGGAGGTGAGCCTGGCCGTCGACAACACGGCCATCACCAAGCTCGCCAACGATTTCGTGACGGCCTACAACGCGACCAACAGCATGCTCAACCAGGCGACGAAGTACGACGCGTCGACCAAGACAGCGGCGCTGCTGCAGGGCGATTCGACGACTGTCTCGATGCAGAACGCCCTGCGACGACTGCTCAGCACCACGACCTCCGGCAACATCTCGATGCTGTCGAGCCTTGGCATCGGTGTCTCGAAGACGGGTGATGGCAGCATCGCGCTCGACAGTACCAAGTTCAGCGCAGCGCTGGCCAACTCGCCGGACGACGTCCAAAAATTCTTCACCAATGCGACCGGCAACGACGCCACGCAGGGCTTCGGCCTCAAGCTCAAGGGCCTGATGGATTCAATTCTCGGCACAGGCGGCGCGATCGCAAGCAAGACGGCCTCGCTGGACCAGCAGAAGAAAGTCAACAGCAGCGATCAGGACGCGATGAACAACCGCCTGACGGCGACCGAGGCGCGACTGCGCGCCCAGTACACGGCGCTGGACACCAAGGTTGCCTCCCTGAATTCGCTGAGCACCTACATCACCAACCAGATCGCGCAGTGGAACAAGTCCACCAACTGATGCTGTCGACCGCCGGATCCGGTCGCGTGCGCGCCGTCGTCGGCACCGCCTGGACCGAATCGCTCCAGCCGGCCGACGAAAAGCGCGCCGAGCCCTTGAGTCGGCGCCCGGAATGCCGATAAAGAAGGTATACAGCATCAGGAAGAAGACACCATGTACATCGCCCCGTACGCCAGAGCCGCCAACGCCTACCGCAAGGTGAGTGTCGAGACCAATGTGGACGGCGCAAGCCCGCACCAGCTCATCGGCCTGGTCTTCGGCGGCCTGCGCCATTCGCTGGCGCAGGCCGAGGCCGCATTGCACCGTGGTGACATCGTGGCCAAGGGCACGCAACTCGGCCGGGCGATCCGCTTCATCGATGAAGGCCTCAAGGGCGGGCTGGACAGTGCCCAGGGCGGCGAGCTGGCCGAGAGACTCGGCGCGCTGTATGACTACTGCGTGTCGCGCCTGACGGTCGCCAACCTTCGCAACGACGCGCAGGCCGTGGCCGAGGTCGCTGCACTGATCGCCCCGGTGGCGCAGGCCTGGCAGGAGATTGGACAGACGGCGGCGGCGAAGGCGCCCGCAGCGGCTGCTCCACTCCTCGCGGCTTGAGCCTCAGGCAGACAGGAACAGGACGCCCGATGGAGCTTCTCATGCAAGACAGACTGCTTGACTACTACAAGGCCATCGAGGCAGCCAGTCTGCAGATGCTCGAGGCTGCGCGACGCGAGGACTGGGACGACGTCGTGCGCTGCGAGGGCGCCTGTGCCGTCCTGATCGAGCAGCTGCGCTACCGCGGCAAGAGCGAGGAGCTGCCGCGCGAAGACCGCGCAGAAAAGACCCGCATCATGCAGCGCATCCTGCGCAACGACGCCGAGATCCGGGTGCTGGCCGAGCCCTGGCTCAACGATGTGGCGAACATGTTCGAGGGCAGCCTTCAGATGCTTCACTGAAGTGCTGGCACGCGGTCTGCAGCCCGGCTGCAGGCGCGGCACACACGGCGAGCGCCAGCGCCACCCCTTCCCTTCAGACCTGCATGTTCATGATGTCGGTGTAGGCCTGCACCATGCGGTTGCGCACGTGCAGCGCGGCCTGAAAGCCGATCTGGGCCTTCTGCATCGACACCATGGTCTGCTCCAGGCTCACCTGGGGGTTCTCCATCTGCACTTCCCGCTGCATCTGCGTCGCCTCGGCCTGCGACGCACTGAGCGACTTGAGCGCCCCCGACAGCGCAGTGGAGAAGCCGGCTTCCGCGCCCGCCGACACCGTTCGGGGCGCCACGGCGGGTCGCGCGAGGGCGGCGGGGGAAACGGGAGAGAGCTTGAGGTCCATGGCGTGGATGCTAGGGCCGGGCGCGCTCCGTCGATCCCCGAGAAATAGGGCGAAAACGGCTGCTTTATCGGCCTTATGCGCGTGAGACGTGCCCGAATAATCCGTCGCAGCGGGGTGGCGAGGATGCCGCCTCTGAATGCCACCTGCCGCCCATGTCCGCCGTCGCCCTCACCACCAACGCTTCCGCCAACCCCGGCGCGCCTGCCTGGACCTCCAGGTTCTCCGCGCTCTCGCCGGCCCAGCGCATGCGCTTGGGCATCGGGCTGGCGCTCATGGTCGCCCTGCTGGTGGCCGCGGTGGCGCTGGCGCGCACGCCGGACTGGCGCGTGCTCTACACCAACCTCGCCGACAAGGATGGCGGCGCCATCGTGGCCCAGTTGGCGCAGATGAACATCCCCTACAAATATTCGGAGGGCGGCGGCGCAGTGCTGGTGCCTGCCGACAAAGTGCATGACGTGCGCCTGCGCCTGGCGTCGCAAGGCCTGCCCAAGGGATCGGTGGCCGGCTACGAACTGACGGACAACGCCCGTTTCGGGATGACGCAGTTCCAGGAGAAGCTCAGCTTCCAGCGCGCCCTGGAAGGTGAGCTCACGCGGTCGATCCAGGCGCTGGGCTCGGTCCAGAGCGCACGTGTGCACCTGGCGCTGCCCCAGCAGAACGGCTTTTTCCGGGAGCAGCTCAAGCCGTCGGCGTCGGTGCTGTTGTCTCTCTACCCCGGCCGCACGCTCGAGCGGAACCAGGTGGCCGGCATCGTGCACCTGGTGGCATCCAGCGTGCCCGAACTCACGCCTGCCGCGGTGAGCGTGGTGGACGACACCGGCAAGCTGCTGTCGACCGCCGGTGAAGGCGGCGCCGGTGGCGCGGCCGATGCACAGCAACTGGCCTACACCCAGCAGATCGAGCAGCAGCTCACCCGCCGCATCCTGGACATCCTCGAGCCGGTGGTCGGCCGCCAGAACGTCAAGGCCCAGGTCACGGCGGATGTCGATTTCTCGCAGACCGAGGCCACGTCCGAGGAGCACAAGCCCAACCTGGCCGCCGAGGTGAGCGCGGTGCGCAGCCAGCAGACCGTCGAAACCACTGGCGGTGCCGCAGCGGCGGCCGCGGCCGGCGGCGTTCCCGGCGCGACGTCCAATCAGCCGCCCGGCCCGGCGTCCGCGCCCATCAACGGCTCGGCTGCGCCACTGTCGGCGGGTGCCGGTGCGGGCGGGGCGGCCGGCGCGGCAGCCCGTCCGCCCGGCCGGCGCGAGTCGGTGACCAATTACGAGGTCGACAAGACCGTGAAGACCGTTCGCGGAGCGACCGGCCAAGTGCGCCGGCTGAGCGCGGCCGTGGTGGTGAACTACGCCAGCATCGGCGATGCCCAGGGCAAGGTCACGCCCACCGCACTGTCGGCCAAGCAGATCGAGCAGATGACTGCGCTGGTACGCGAAAGCATCGGTTACAGCAAGGAGCGCGGGGATTCGGTCAACCTGATGAACGCGCCCTTCCTGGTGGACGGGGGCGCACCGGCGGAGCTGCCCTTGTGGAAGCGGCCCGAGATGCTCGACATGGTGCGCGGCCTGGCCTGGCCCGTGGCCCTGGCGCTGCTCGGCGTGGTGGTGCTCTTCGGCTTCGTGCGGCCCGGCATCAAGGCGCTGGCCAGCGGCCGGCCTGTGCCTGTGGTACCTGCGCAGGGCGCGCAACTGAGCGCCCTGATTGCCGACGAACCGCAGCGCCCGGCATTGGCAGGGCCCGAGGTCGAGCGTCTTCCGGGGACGGCGAGCAGCGAGGTGCCCGAGCAAGCACGGCTCGAGGGGGCGCGCCAGATGGCCCGCCAGAATCCCGTCGCCGTGGCCAACATCGTCAAGACCTGGGTCAACGGCGACGCCGCGGCCACCCCCTGAACGCGAGGACCCGGGCGCACCATGGACGAACAAGGCCTCAACGACGCAGCGATCCTGCTGATGTCCCTGGGGGAGCAGGAAGCCGGCGAGGTGCTCCGGCACCTGTCGCCGCGCGAGGTGCAGAAGATCGGCGAGACCATCGCCAAGACCCGTGTCGTTTCGCGCGACCGGCTGGGCGAGGTGGC
Source organism: Comamonadaceae bacterium ALPHA2B (assembly GCA_005503065.1). Taxonomy (GTDB): domain Bacteria; phylum Pseudomonadota; class Gammaproteobacteria; order Burkholderiales; family Burkholderiaceae_C; genus Xenophilus. Next base: position 93,685 of record SCOE01000008.1, on the reverse strand, counting down.
GGATCGCTTCGTCACCGCCACCGCCGGGCAGGGCCTGTTTGCCGCCGATACCGGCGACTATGTGCGTGCCGTGTTGCAGCGTGCTCTGGGTGAGGAGAAGGCGACGATCCTGGTCGATCGCATCCTGCAGCCGGTGCAACTGACCGGCATCGAGAACCTGCGCTGGATGGATGCCCCATCGGTGGCCGAAGTGCTGAAGATCGAGCATCCGCAGATCGTGGCCGCGATCCTGGTGCACCTCGAACCCGACCACGCGGCGTCGATCCTGGTGCAGTTGCCGGAGGAGCGTCGCGCCGAGGTGCTCCTGCGTGTGGCGACGCTCGAAGGCATGCATCCCGCCGCCCTGCAGGACCTCAACGAGGTGATGGGCAGGATCCTTGCCGGGGGCGCCAAGGTGCGCAAGCCGACGCTCGGCGGTGCCAAGGCCGCCGCGGGCATGATCAACATGCTTGGCGCCGGCGTCGATACCCAGGCGGTCGAGGCGATCCGCAGCCACGACCCCGACCTGGCGCAGGAAATCGCAGACCTGATGTTCGTGTTCGAAGACACGCTCAAGCTCGACGACAAGTCCATCCAGCTGGTGCTCAAGGAGATTGCATCGGAGACCCTGGTCGTGGCTCTGAAGGGCGCGGCCCCTGCGTTGCGGGAGAAGTTTCTTTCCAACATGTCGTCGCGCGCCGCCGAGTCGCTGCGCGAAGACCTGGAGTCGCGCGGGCCGCTGCGCCTGGCCGAGGTCGAGGCGCAGCAGAAGGAGATCCTGAAGGCGGTTCGCCAACTCGCCGACGATGGCCAGATCGTTCTGGGCGGCGGCGCCGGCATGGTCTGAAGCCATGGTGCGCACCTCCCGTTTCATTGCTGCCGAAGATCTGGGCGTCGCCTCGCCCTGGACCTTCGCCCGCGTGGGCGCCACGCCCGAGCAGGCGCCCGCGATCCGTCCTGAGGCCGTGCGCGATGCACGCTCTCACGGCTATGCCGAGGGCCATGCCGACGGGGTGGCCGAGGCAACCGCGCGTGTGCGGGCCGAGATGCAGGACGCCTTCGACCAGTCTCTGGCAGAGCACGCAGCCCGTTTCGCTGCGCTCTTCGACGCCGCACGCATCGGGCTGGCGCAGGCGCAGCAGGACATCGCGCGAGGCAGCCTGGAAATCGCCTGTGCCATCGCTCGCCAGGTGCTGCGCCGCGAACTTGCCGGCGGCACCCAGGGGCTGGCCGAGGTGGCGCAGGAGGCCGTGCAGTTGCTGCTCGACGACGGTCGCCCCGGAAGCCTGAGCCTGTCGCGAGCGGACCATGAGCGATTCGGCGCGGCACTGCAGGCCCAATTGGCCGAGCAGTCGGTGAGCGTGCTTGTCGATGCCTCCCTGTCGGAAGGCGACTGCGTGCTGTCGAGCGCAGCCAACCGCGTGGACGCCAGCGTATCCGCCCGCTGGGCCCATGCCGTCGGCAGTCTCGGCCTGGACATTCCCTGGGACGAGGAGCCTGCGCATGCCGCCTGAGGCCGCCGTCTGGCAACGCTTCATGGACGACGCCCTGGCGCGCGTGCAGCGGTCGCCACGGCTCGAGGTGGAGGGTTCGCTCACCCGCGTCGCCGGATTGGTGCTCGAAGCCACGGGCCTGCGCACGCCCATCGGCTCGCAGTGCCTGGTGCGCATGCCGGGCCAGAAGGATGTGCTGGCAGAGGTCGTCGGCTTTTCGGGCGACCGGGCATTCCTGATGCCGGCGGGGGATGTCCACGGCCTGTCGAGCGGGGCCACCGTGCGGCCGGCTACCGCCTTCGTGCCCTTGCCCCGGCTGGGTGAGCCGGAGTCACAGGTTCTGGTGCGCAGCGGTGTGCTGAGGCTGCCTGTCGGCCCGGGCCTGCTCGGGCGGGTGGTGGACCCGCAGGGCGTGCCGCTGGATCACCAGGGCCCGCTCACGCAGGTGTCGGCCGAGCCTCTGGAACGCGCGCCGATCAACGCCATGGAACGCGACCCGGTGCGCGAGCCACTCGACACGGGGGTGCGGGCGATCAATGCGCTGTTGACGGTCGGGCGCGGGCAGCGCATCGGCCTGTTCGCCGGCTCGGGAGTCGGAAAGAGCGTGCTCCTGGGGATGATGGCCCGCTACACGCGGGCCGACGTCATTGTCGTCGGGCTCATTGGAGAACGAGGCCGGGAAGTCAAGGAATTCATCGAGGACATCCTCGGTGCCGAGGGCCGCGCACGCTCGATCGTCGTGGCGGCGCCCGCCGACGCACCGCCGCTGCTGCGCATGCAGGGCGCGGCCTATGCCACCGGAATCGCCGAACATTTTCGCGACCGCGGGGCACATGTGCTTCTGCTCATGGACTCGCTGACCCGCTATGCGATGGCGCAGCGCGAGATCGCGCTGGCGATCGGCGAACCACCCGCCACCAAGGGCTATCCGCCGTCGTGCTTCGCCAAGCTGCCGCAACTGGTGGAACGCAGCGGCAACGGACTCAACGGCGTCGGTTCGATCACCGCCTTCTACACCGTGCTCTCCGAAGGCGACGATCAGCAGGATCCGATCGCCGACGCCGCGCGCGCCATCCTCGACGGCCACATCGTCCTGTCGCGCGCCCTGGCTGAAGAGGCGCACTTTCCGGCGATCGACATCGAGCAGTCGGCCTCGCGCGTCATGCACAACGTGGTGGACGGCCCGCATCTGGCCGCCGCCCGGCGCTTCAGGGCCGTGTATTCGCGCTATCGCAGGAGCCGCGACTTGGTCCGGCTGGGGGCGTATGCCGCGGGCAGCGATGTCCAGCTCGACGAGGCCATCGCGCTCCATCCGGGCATGGTGGGTTTCCTTCAGCAAGGCATGCACGAGGGCGCATCGCTGAGCAGCAGCGTCCAGGGGCTGCGGCGCACGATCGACGAGAAGGCCGCCTGAGGCGGCAGGAGAAGAGGGCCATGACGGACATCGACGGAATGCAGCTCGCCATCGAGCTGGCGACCGGCAAGCGGGACACGTTGGCGCAGGCCTTGAGCCAGGCCCGCCAGCAATGGGTGGGTGCGCAGCTGCAGCTCGACCAGCTCGAAACGTACGCGCAGGAAACCACCTCGCGATGGGGCGCGCAATCCGGGCGATGCGCGCCGGAGATCATGCGTCACCACTACCAGTTCATGGAGCGCCTGGTGCACGCGATCCGGCTGCAGACCTCGGTCGTTGCGGAGCATGCGGCACGCGTGTCCCAGGAGGCCGAGCTCGTCCGCGCCGCGGAGGCTCGCCTGGAGTCGCTGCGCCAGTTGCAGGCGCAACGCGAGCGCGAGGAACAGCTGTTGCGCCAGCGGCGCGAACAGAAGCAGTCCGACGAACTCGCCGCCGCGCAGCATCGACGGCTGCTGAGCGGCGGCATGGCGGGATTTGCGGGATGAGCGCGCAGGTTCTCGGCGCCGGCGGGCCGTCAACGGCGTTGTCATCGGCCACATCCGCCGGCAGTCCCGGCCTGCACGACGACACGACGGGGGCGGCTTTCGCCGACGCGCTGACCAGCGCGCGCCAAGTCGGGCCGTCGGCGCACGACGGCGACATGGACGTCGACGACGTGGCTGGCGCACCGCTGCCGGGATCCGCCGTGGCCGATCTCCAGGCCCTGCCTCCGGACGGGTCACAGGCATCGAGCGCGGCGCCCGCCACGCCCGATCCGGCCGCAATGCCCCTGCCGGCCCTTGCGTTGCTGTTGGCGCAGAGCGCGCTGTCGTCGGGTCGCGGCCAGCAGGCCGTTTCCGCGAACGGCAGCGAAAGCACCCGCGCCCTTGGCGCCGTCGGCGCCGTCGGGCGAACCTCCGGAGTTCGTGTCGACGTCCAGTCGGTGTCGTCGCCGCCCGCCTCCATGGCTCCATCGGAGTCCGGCGCAGATGCGGCCTCACCGTCTTCGCCCGCGGTGGCCGCGCTCGGTGAAGCCGCTGTTCGCACGGCACCGGCCCTGCACACGTCCGTGCCCCTCGCCGCGTTGGCCAGGGATGCCGCGCCCGCCGAGCCGAAGGCCGTGTCTGACGCGCCCGTTGCGCCACGCTTCGGCGCCGGCGCGCTGCCCTCGGCGGCGGTGCCTTTCGCAGGGCGAGGGGCTGGTCCGGCGCAGCCGGCCGAACCGCCGGGGCAGTACGTCGTTGCGGCCGACGCCCCTCGCCTGGCGCAGCATGAGGTGCAGGTGCGTGGCGACATGCTCGCCGAGCGATTTGCCGGCGCGATCCATGCCGAGCCCTTGCCAGCGGGCGGGGCCGTGCCACTCGCGACCACCGGCGGCAACATGGACGGTTCACGGGAAAGTGATGCACGGCACCCGGCGTCGCCTGAACCGGCGCCGACGCCAGGAATAGCCGGGCCAGGGACTTCCGGCGTCTCGACGTCGCAGGCATCGCCAGCCCCCGTGGCTGGCGGCGCGGCGGAGTTCGCGGGCGCGCTGGCCGACCAGATCAGCTGGTGGCTCGGACAGAAGACCCAGGGCGCCGAACTCACCGTCCAGGGACCGGCCGGCGCCGCGGTGTCGGTCAGCGTGCAGGTGCAGGGCAACGAAGCCCACGTGGCCTTCCGCAGCGAGCAGGCGCATGCACGGCAACTCATCGGCGATTCGCTGGCGCAGCTCGAACAGCTCCTGGGCGGCAGCGGCCTGGCGCTGGGCCAGGTGAGCGTCGGTGCGGGAACGACCGGCCAGCAGGGCCATCCGGCGCCGGATGCCGGTGGGCGCGTGCGTGAGATTGGCGCGCCGTCGGCAAGCGCCGCGCCCGCGCCGGACGCGGCCGCACAGGCCACGGCGCGCGCCGTGCAGCGCGGCGGGATCGACGTGTACGCCTGAGCCTCGCGCGCGGTGCGCGAGCGCAAGCGCGGTGAAACGGGGTTTTTCTGGCGCTTTTCCGCGCCTCCCGCGAGACGGAGACCCGAATAATTCCTTCCATTCGGGCGCCACGCCGTGCGGGCGCTGCCCGCCTCCTCGAAGGAAACAACGTGTCAGCCACCACCGCGGATACCGCCGCCGCCGAGCCCAAGAAGGGCAAGGGCAAGCTCCTCATCATCCTGCTGGCGCTCATCGTCGTGCTGGGCGGCGCTGGCGGCGGAGGCTGGTTCTATCTGCAGTCCAAGAAAGCGCACGTCGAGGACGACGAGGAGGACGCGCATGCCTCGGCGAAGAAGCCGGCTTCGCCGAACTACCTCGCGCTGGAAAACATGGTCGTCAACCTCGCCGACCCTGGCGGCGAGCGCGTGGCACAGGTCGGAATCACGCTGGATCTGAGTGACGCCAAGGCGGTCGATCAACTCAAGGCGATGATGCCGGCCGTGCGCAGCAGCGTGCTGCTGCTGCTGACGCAACGCACCTCCGAAGAACTGCTCAAGCGGGACGGCAAGGAAAAGCTGGCGCAGGACGTGCAAGTCGAAGTCGCCAGAGCGCTCGGCTACGAGGTGCCCAAGGCAGCGCGCCGGCCGAAGGACGGCGATGACGAGGATGAACCGCCGCGCCGCAAGGCCCGCAAGGCCCCGGCCTCGCCCGTGAACGCCGTGCTGTTCTCGTCCTTCATCGTCCAGTGAGCGAAGCGGGCGCAGCGATGAGCGATCTTCCCGAAACGGCCGCGGCGACCGACGGCCCGGCCGCCGGCGATGCCGTGGAACGCATGGCCGAGGCCGCGGTGCGCGACTTCGACCTGTCGACCGAGCAGCGATGGGTGCGCCGGCCGATGCCGACGCTGGACATCGTGAACGAGCGCTTCCAGCGCCATCTCCGGCAGGGCCTGTTCCAGCTGCTGCGCCGCAGTGCCGACGTGAGCATCGTGCCGCTGGCCGTGATGCGCTTCGGCGAATTCCTGCAGAAACTCGAGGGCCCGTCGAGCCTCAACATCGCGGCCCTGCAGCCCTTGCGCGGCAACGTGCTGGTCGCCTTCGAGGCACCCGTGGTCGGCGCGACCGTCGACCTCATGTATGGCGGCAACGGAAACCTTCAGGCTTCGATGCAAGGGCGCGATTTTTCCCCCGCCGAGCAGCGCGTGATCCAGCGCCTCGTGCAGGTGGTGTGCGCGGCCTACGACGAGGCTTGGCGCGATATCTATCCGCTCAGCCTGGTGCACCAGCGCTCGGAAACGCATCCGCAGTTCGCGGCGATCGCAGCGCCGGCCGAGATGACTGTGGTGACCAGCGTCGACATCGTGATGGGCGGCTTCGCCGGCGCGATCCACATCTGCAAGCCGTATGGCGTGCTCGAGCCGTTGCGCGACCTCCTGTATGGGCCGCAGCAGGCCAGCGCTCTGGCCGAGGACCGCCGCTGGGTCTCGATGCTGTCGCGCGAGCTGCAGCAGGTCGAGGTGGCGCTGGTCGCCGAACTCGCGCGACCGGAACTCACGGTGGCCCAGGTGCTCGGCATGAAGCCCGGCGACTTCATTCAGCTCGACAAGTCGCCCTTGATCGCGGCGACCGTGGAGGGCGCACCGGTCTTCGCCTGCAGCTACGGCACGCACGAGGGCCGCTACGCACTGCGCGTGGAGCATCCCCTGCACAGCGATCAGCCCCATTGGCTTGGAGAAAAGCATGTCCACTGACTCATCCGCACTGCAGCCCGAACAGGCTGCCTGGGCGCAACCCCTGGAGGACGTGGCTGCCGCCGACGCCGGCGCGGCCGCGGCCGTGCAGGACATCGGCCGGGTGCTCGACATTCCGGTGCAGCTGTCGGTCGAGCTCGGCCGCAAGAAGGTGCCGATCAAGCACGTGCTGCAGCTCGCGCAGGGCTCGGTGATCGAGCTGGACTCGCTTGCAGGCGAGCCGATGGACGTGCTGGTCAACGGCTACCTGGTGGCCCGGGGCGAAGTGGTCATGGTCAACAACCGCTTCGGCATCCGCTTGACCGACGTCGTGACGCCCTCGGAGCGGCTGCGGCGCATGAACGGCGCGAGCTGAGGCGCCCTCGACGGCCTGCCATGACCCAGAGTCTCCTGACCATCGTTCTCTTCGTCTGCCTGATTGCGGCGGCACCGCTGGTCATCCGGCGCCTGCAGCAGAAGAGGGCCCTCCCGCTGGGTCCGTCGGGACCGGCCTGCCGGCTGGTGTCCGCGCTGGCCGTGGGGCCGCAGCAGCGCATCATGACCGTCGAGGTCGGCCCGGAGGGCGCGCGCTGCTGGCTGGTCGTGGGTGTGACCGCGCAATCGATCAGCATGCTGCACAGCGTGGCGGCACCGGCGGGCGAGCATGTCCAGGCCTGATCGACGAATCCTCGCCCTGGCCGTTGCCGGTGTCGCCCTCGTGGCCGGCGCGCCTGCCTGGGCCCAGGCCGCACCCGGGCAACTGCCGCTGGTGATCGGCTCCACGCCCGGCGGCACGAGCTACTCGGTGCCGGTGCAGACGCTTCTCTTCTTCACCGCGCTCTCTTTCCTGCCGGCCATCCTGCTGATGATGACCGGATTCACGCGGATCGTCATCGTGCTGTCGCTGCTGCGCCAGGCGCTGGGCACGCAGTCCGCGCCGCCCAACCAGGTCATCGTCGGCCTCTCGCTGTTCCTCACGCTGTTCGTCATGGGGCCGACGCTCGACCGCGTCTACCAGGACGCCTACGTGCCGTACAGCAACGGGTCGCTGAGTTTCGAGGCGGCGGCGCAGCGGGCCGAGGCGCCGATGCGCGAATTCATGCTCAAGCAGACGCGCCAGTCCGACTTCGCGCTGTTCGCCAGGCTGGCCAAGCTGCCCACGGACGTCACCGCCGAGACCGCGCCGCTGCGCGTGCTCATTCCGGCCTTCGCCACCAGCGAGCTCAAGTCGGCCTTCCAGATCGGCTTCATGATCTTCATTCCCTTCCTGGTGATCGATATCGTGGTGTCCAGCGTGCTGATGTCGCTGGGCATGATGATGCTGTCACCCGTGCTCGTCGCGCTGCCGTTCAAGCTGATGCTGTTCGTGCTGGCCGACGGGTGGAATCTGCTGCTCGGCTCCCTGGCCGCCAGCTTCGTCACCTGAGGGCAGGATGGACGCGCAGACTGTTCTTTCCATGGGGCGCGACGCCCTGGTCATGCTGCTGATGGTGTCCCTGCCGGTGCTGCTGGCGGTGCTGGTCGTCGGGCTGGCCGTGAGCATCTTCCAGGCGGTCACCCAGATCAACGAGGCGACGCTGGCCTTCGTGCCCAAATTGATCGCGGCCGTGGTGGTCTTCGCGATCGCCGGGCCGTGGATGCTGTCCACGCTGGTGGACTACCTGCGTCGCATGATCGAGTCGATCCCGCGGATGGTTTCCTAGTCCCGGCCCGCGACGTGTTGACCTTCGACGAAGCGCAACTGGCTGCGTGGGTCACACCCTGGCTCTGGCCGTTCCTGCGGGTGCTCGGGCTGTTCACCGCCGCCCCGGTGTTCTCTTCGCGGGCCATCCCGGTGCGCGCGCGCGTCGGCCTGGCGGCCGTGATCGCGCTCGGAGCGCAGGCGACGCTTGGTGCCCAGCCCGTCATTGCGTTCGACGACGCGCTAGCCCTGGGTGCGCTGGTGCAGCAGGTGGCCATCGGCCTGGCGCTCGGCTTCACGGCACGCCTGGTCTTCGCCGCCGTCGAGTTCGCAGGCGAACTGGTCGGGCTGCAGATGGGACTGAACTTCGCGTCGTTCTTCGATCCGATCAGCAATGCCCAGGCCAGCGCCGTCTCCCGCTTCTTCGGAAATGTCGCGATGCTCGTCTTCATCGTGATCAACGGCCACCTGACGGTGCTGATGGCCGTCATCAAGAGCTTCGAGGTCTTCCCGGTCGGCACCGGTGTACTCGATGCCTTTGCGCGCTTGCGGCTGCACGAACTGGGCGCGGAACTGTTCGCCAGTGCGCTGTGGGTCGCGTTGCCAATGATCGCGCTGCTGCTGTTCGTCAACCTCGTGATGGGGGTCATCTCGCGGGTGGCGCCGCAGATGAACATCTACGCCATCGGCTTCCCGGTCACGCTGACCAGCGGTCTGGCGGGCATGGCGCTGGTGCTGCCGATGATGGAGCAGCCGCTGCTCGCCCTGATGGAGCGGCTGCTCGGCCTGTTCACCGGATCGCGCTGACCCCTCAAACGAGGTGGTTGCGGATGGCGTAGGCGGTCAGCGCCGCGTTGGTCGGGAGATTGAGCTTTTCCCTGACGCGCGTGCGATACACGCTCACCGTCTTCGGACTGAGCATGAATTCGTCGGCGATCTCGGACAGGCGCTTGCCGGACGCGATGCGCACGAGCGTCTGCATCTCGCGGTCCGACAGGGCGTGGTGCGGCGCTTCGTCCGAGGCGGGCTTGGCAATGTTGTCGGCCAGCACCTGGGCCAACTCGCGCGTGACATGTTTCTGGCCCCGGGCGACCGAGCGCACGGCGGCGATCAGCCGCCGCGGGTCGCTCGTCTTGCTCAGGAACCCGTACGCGCCCGCGCGCAGGCAGCGGATCGCATAGTCGCGTTCCGGGTGCATCGAGAAGACCAGCACCTTCACCTGGGCAGCGCTGTCCGCCAGGCCGGACAACAGGTCCAGGCCGCCGCGTCCCGGCAGCGCCAGCTCGAGGATCAGAACGTCGCAGGGCGTGGAGCGTAGGACATCCTTGAGTTCGGCGGCGTCGCTGGCTTCGCCCGTCACGCGGATGTCCACCGCTTCGGACAGCACATCCCGGATGCCCCGTCGCACGATGCCGTGCGCGTCGCAGGTGATGACATGGATCATGGGGCGCCCCTTGCGATTGCGCGAGTGCGCGGGGCGGTCCGGCTCGGACGGGGGGCAGGAAATGCTCGGCTGGACGGACGGGATGGCACGTTGATTTCGCCGGGATCGCGCCAGCGGGGGCCAGCGCCGCAAGAAATGTGTATTTCGGATAATGATAATTAACAAATGTCAGATTTGCCGAGCCCGGCGCTCCTGGATGTTGGTTTGCACCCACGTCCTGGGCCGTGTCGTGGTGGCGTCGGACCTCATCGCACGGGCAACGCCCGGAGGGCCGCCCAACCGTCTTCGAGTCAGGCGCCCCGCGGGGCGCGCTCAGGGGAGGGCCTGCGGTAGCAGCTCCATCGTGAGTGCCGAGGCCGCGCTGGCCCCGAACACGCGCACGCCACCGAGTCCGTCGCCGGTGGCCTTGGCCAGGTACATCGCGGCATCGGCGGAGCGCAACAGCGAATGGGCGTCGCTGCCGCCGTTCGGGAAGGTGGCGACCCCGATCGACACCGCCATGTCGTGAACCGTGCCCGCATGCTGCCAGCCCGTGGCGCGGAAGGCCTCGAAGAGTTGCTGTGCCACGGCCCGCGCGTTGACCGTCGCGCCAAGCAGGACGCCGAATTCGTCGCCGCCCAGTCGCGCCACCACGCCGCGGTCGCGGACCACGGAAGTCATGCGCGACGCCGCCTCGATCAGGACCTGGTCGCCGACGGCGTGACCGTGGCAGTCGTTGATGCTCTTGAAGCGGTCGAGGTCGAGGAAGCAGACGCTGGGTCCGCCGGCGATGGCGTTGGCCGCTTCCATGGCCTCGCCGAGCTGCTCGAGAAAGACCTCGCGGTTGATCAGGCCCGTCAGCCCATCGTGGCGCGCCAGGAACCGGATGCGCCGCTCCTGCTCCCGTCGTTCGGAAATGTCGGTGTAGGTGCGCACGAGGCCGCCGCCATCGAGCGGTACGCTTCGGATCTCGATGACCCGGCCATCGGGGCGCTCGCGCTCGTAGCTGTGCGGCCGGGCCAGGATGCCCCCGGCGCTGATGAATCCCATGACCGCCGGATCGGCGCGGTCGAACTCGCGGCGGTCGAGCTGGTACTGCAGCACGCGCTGGAAGCTCGGGCGCGATGCCATCAGGGCCTCTGGCAGGTCGAGCAGTTCCATGGCGCGTCGGTTGCACAGCTCGACGACATGGTCGGCGCTCACCATCATCAGGCCCTGGTCCATGCGCTCCAGCGTGAGCTCCAGCATGCTCGATTTCCGGTTCAGCTGGGCCTCGCTCTCCCTGGCCCGCGCTTCGGCGGCCAGCAGTTCGTGCTGCTGCCGCTTGAGCAGGGTGATATCGACATGCACGAGGAAATGCTTGCCCTGCGGACCGACCCTGGCGATCACGCGGCTCCAGCGGTCGCCCGGCAGCGCGAGCTCGAAGGCCGCACCGGGAAAGCGCAACTGGTCGCGCAGCACGCTCAGCCCGTCATGCAGGCGCGCTGCCTGCGTCGGCTGGCCCTCCGTCTGCCAGGTGTGCGCGAAGGCCGCCGCGAAGGTCAGGCCCAGGGCGTCCTCGCGGCTTTCGAAGCCGTACATGGCCAGGAACGCCTCGTTGGTCCAGACGATGGTGGTGCTGGCGTCGATGACGCTGACGCCGTCGGCCACATGGTCGAGCAGCGAAGCCTCCATGGGCGCCAGCGCGGCCGCGGGGATCGCGCCTTCGGCCCGGTCGGCGGGTACTGGCAGCGGCGGCACGTCTTCGCGCCACATGCGTACGCGCGTGCCGTCGGGCAGGCTCAGGGACGACACGGTCAGATGCCGGCCACGGTGCTCGAACGAGAAGGGGGCCTGCTGCGTCCGGTGGCGCTCGATGCCGGCCCGGACGTAGCGTTCCAGGGCAGGCTGTTCGCTCGGGTCGAGTCGTTCGCGGTAGAAGCGCCGCAGGTTGTCGGCATACGGTTCGCCCACATGCACGTGGCGGGCGTGCTCGGGAAAGTACCTGACGAAGCTGCGGTTCCACAGCAGGGTGCGATCCTGCGCATCGAAGGCGCACAGCGCCACCGACAGGCCGTCGAGCATCTGTGCCATGACCGACAGCGTGGACAGGGCGCCCTGGCCGTCGACCGGGGCGTCTCCAGGCTCAGCCACGCGCGACCCCCGGGGTCAGCTCCCTGAGACGGTGCTCGAACTCGGACAGCGCCTCCGGCCGGCCGAAATAGTAGCCCTGGCTGACCTTGCAGCCGTGGGCCTGCAGGAAGGCCAGCTGCGCTTCGGTTTCCACGCCTTCGGCAACCACTTCGAGGTCGAGGTTGGCGGCCATGCCCAGGATGGTCTGGACGATCAGTTCGATCTTGGGGCTCTGGCCGATGCCCTGCACGAAGAACTTGTCGACCTTCAGCTGGTGCAGCGGCAGCTGCGCCATGTACGACAGCGACGAGAAACCGGTGCCGAAATCGTCCATCGAGAAGCGGATGCCAATGGCGGCGAGCGACTTCATCTTGCTGATGGTCTCGGTCACTTGGTCGTGCAGCAGGCTTTCGGTCAATTCTAGTTTCAGGTGCGAGGGCTGGCACCCCGTGCGTATGAGCACCTGCCGGACCTCCTCGGCGAAGTCGTCCTTGCGGAACTGCCGGGCGCTCACGTTCACCGACATCGTCAGGTGCGCATAACGCGCATCGTGGCCCCAGCGCTCGAGCTGGCCGCAAGCCTCCTCGAGGGCCCACAGGCCGATCGGCACGATCAGGCCGGTCTGTTCGGCCGGCTCGATGAAGCCGGCAGGAGGCACCATGCCGCGCATCGGATGGTTCCAGCGGATGAGCGCCTCGGCACCGACCACGCGCCCGAGGTGGTTCACCTGTGGCTGGTAGTGCAGCACGAATTGCCGCTTCTTCAGCGCCACATGCAGTTCGCTGTCCAGGGCTGCGCGCGCGGTCACGGTCGTCTTCATGGCCGGCTCGAAGACCCGGACCGCGTGGCCGCCGCCCAGCTTGGCGTAGTACATGGCGATGTCGGCCTGCTTGAGCAGGTCCTCGATCGAGCGCCGGCTGCCGTCGAACACGCACACGCCAATGCTGCATGTGCTGTGGTATTCGATGCGTGCGAGCCGGAAGGGCTCGGCCATCTGGGCCAGCGCGTTGTCCGCGAGCGCACGGGCCTGGACCATCGCCAGCGCGTGGTCCTGGCTCAGGTTCTCGAGCATCAGCACGAATTCGTCCCCGGCCAGACGCGCGAGCATGCCGCCTTCGCGCAGCACGCCCTGCAGGCGGGCGGCGACCTGCCGCAGCATGTCGTCGCCCACCGCCTGGCCATGGGCGTCGTTCAGCCGCTTGAAGTCGTCGATGTCCAGGAACAGCAGGGCACCCTGCCGGTTGTGCCGGGCGTTGTTGTCGACGCAGCCTTGCAGCCGGTGCAGCAGGAGGCGCCGGTTCGGCAGGCCGGTGAGCGTGTCGTAGAACGCCAGATGCTCGATCTCCTGCGTGGCAGTCTTGGTCTCGGTGATGTTGCGAAGGATGACGATGAAGCGGGCGTCCGCGCCTTCTCCCACCGGCTTGCGCGAGACGGACGCCTCGAACCAGCTCGTGCCCTGCGACGCGCGGCGTTCGAACTGGCGCCCGGTGCAGCGGCCCGCGACGTAGGCTTCGCGCAGTGCAGCCATCACTTCGGTGTTGCCGTCGGGCGGCAGCACTTCCGCAAGCGTGAGCCCCACGGGCTGGTCGACCAGCAGGCCCGAGGTCACGCCGCGCGGGCAGTGGAAGTCGAAGCACCGGCCGTCCAGGCCCACCTCGAGCAGCTGGTCGGGCAACGCGTCGAGCGTGGCCTGCAACTGGGCCTTGCCCTTGACGACATCCGCGATGTGCTGGCGCCGCTCCGTGGTGTCTCGGAAGACGCAGACGATGCCTCCGTCCGGCATCGGGCTCTTGACGGCCAGGATGCTGCGTCCACCCGGCAGGGCCAGTTCCTGTTCGTCCTGGACGCTGCGCGTTCGCCGCAGGTCGCCGGCCAGCCAGGCGTTCTGGCTGATGTCCAGGCCGTGGCCGCGCAGGTGGTCGAGCGTCATCTCGATCAGGTGGCGGAACGGCATGTGCGGAGCAATGGCCGGCTCTGCCCAGGGAAACAGTTCGACGAAACGCCGGTTCCAGGCCAGGACGCGGTCGCGCGAATCGAGCAAGACCAGGCCGTCGACCATCGATTCGAGGGCCTGGTCCAGATTCAGCTTGGACTGCAGGATGATCTGGCGATCGCGGCGCTGGCGGCGCAGCTGCACATGGGAAAACGCAGCCGCAGCGAGGATCATCGCGAGGAATCCTGCCGCCCCCGCTGCAACCGCCAGCCGATCGCGGCCCCAACCGGCCAGGGCCTCCGCCTGCGGCAGGCTGGCGGTCACCAGGAGCTGACGCTGGAATGCCGGCCGCGCCGCGACCACGGCCGCATGGCCGCCCAGGCGCGAGGGCGCCAGGTGTGGCGCGCCGTCGGCGTTGATGCGCTCGGTGGGCACGCTCGCCAGCCGGCTCGTCCGCCCGTCACGCTCGGGCACGCCCGCCAGCAGCATGCCGTCCGCGGTCTCGAGGGTGACTTCGAGGCCCGGCGGGTCCGCGCTCTCCTCCAGCAGTTTCGTGAGCGCGGTGAGCGGTATCTCGGCCGCTGCGAGCAGCTCGCGGCCGTCGGCGAGAACGGCCCGCCGTACCAGGTGGATTCCCGCGGACGCGCCGTCGCGGCGATCCGACGGCGCGTTGATCACAAGCGTTGCGTCGGGCTGGGGGCGCAGCCGGTGCGCAAGGTCGGCCGGCAAGTCGATGCGTTGGCCACGCGCCCGCTGGTTGGAGGAAGCGACGATGCGCAGATCCTGGTCCACGTAGGACAACTGGCGGACCATGGGGTCCTGGCCCACCTGGTGCCGCAGCAGGGCGCCGATCGCGTCGTGGTCGGCAGGCCCTGCGGACTGCGGCAGCCTGGCGCCGTCGGCCCGTGCGGCCATGTCCGCCACCAGCGAATCGGCGCGGCGCAGGCTGCGATCGAGCGCTGCCTGTACCGCGGCCACGTGGCGGGTGACCTGGCCGCCGGCATTGTCGAGGGCGCGGTGGCGCATCTCGGCAGACAGCGCACCGGCTGCCAGCACCACCATCAGCACGAACAGTACCGCGACCCCATACAGGGTGGCCAGGGCGCGACGGCTGGAGGGCAGCGTGGTCATGGCGGCACTCCACGCACGGATGCGGCTGCCCGCCACCGCCGGGGAGGGTCGAGGGGCGTGCGGCAGGCAGGCGGGATCGGCGCGTCGGGTTTCATCGTCGGGTCGCTCCGCCGGCGCGGTCGGCCGCCGATCCGGGAGGGAATGGCGGGCAAGACCGGACGCCGGCGGCGGCGCTCCAGCCCCAGTTATCGGCATCCACCGCCGGAGCTTGAACGCGCTTGTGCCGTTTTTGCCCGCGCAGGCGGCCGGCAAGCCCTGGAAGGGCCTGGATGCACCTTTCTGGGGCGGGGTGCGGTGGCCTTCAGCGCCCGAGGTGCCTCATTCGGCCTTGATGTTCGCCGCCTTGATGACCTGCGCCCACTTCGCCACCTCGGCCTTCTGGAAGGCGGCGATCTCCGCCGTCGTCATGTCGGCCGGCTGCATGCCGAAGCTCTTGAGGCGCTCCTGCATCTCGGGCTGGGCCAGGATGGTGCGGATCTCCCTGTGCAGGCGGTCGACCACCGGCGCCGGCGTGCCGGCCGGCACGAAGATCGCCTGCCAGGAGAGCACCGAGTAGTCGGCCAGGCCCGGCACGCCCGATTCCGCGACGGTCGGCACGTCGGGCAGCGACTCCAGCCGCCTGGGCGAAGTGACGGCGATGGCGCGCAGCTTGCCGCTGGCGATGTGCGGCGCGGCGACGACGGTGGTGTCGAACATCATGTCCACCTGGCCGCCGATCACGTCCTGGATGGCCGGCCCGCTGCCCTTGTACGGCACGTGGTTGAACTTCACGCCCGACTGGTAGGCCAGCAGCTCCAGCGACAGATGCTGCGAGGTCCCGATGCCCGCCGACGCGGACGACAGCCCGCCGGCCTTGGCCTTGCTGGCCTCGACCACGTCCTTGAGCGTCTTCCACGGACTGCTGGCCGGCACCACCAGCACGGTGGGGTTGGTGCCGATCAGCGTGACGGGTGCGAAGGAGGTGAGCGGGTCGTAGCCGATCTTCGGGTACAGGCTGACGTTGATGGCGTGCGAGCTTACCGTGCCGCCCAGCAGCGTGTAGCCGTCGGGCGCGGCGCGCGAGGCGATCTCGGAGCCCACGCTGCCGCCGGCGCCGCCCTTGTTGTCGATCACGACGCTGGTGCCCAGCACGGTGCCGAGCTTCTGCGCGATCAGGCGGCCCAGCACGTCGGTCGTGCCGCCGGCCGGGAAGGGCACGAGGTAGGTGATGGCCTTGCCCGTGGGCCACTGCCCCTGGGCGAAGGCGGGCAGGGCGGGGAGGGCGCTGGCGGCCGCGGCGGCGAGCGCGTGCTGGAAGAGGCGGCGGCGTTGCATGGAAAGTCTCCTGTCTCGGTCTTGTGAATGAAAAGTGCCCGCAACGCAGGTGCGGCGAGCGCTGGCCGCTCTGTTTTTTGTAGCGTCTGCGGGATCGGGAAGCTGCTCAGGGCTTGAGGTTCAGCCTGGTGATGAGGCCCTTGAAGTACGCGTCGTCCTTGGCCAGCGTCTCCTTGAAGGCGGCGCCGTCGGTGTAGACGTAGCCCAGGTTCTGCTTGTCCATCACCTCGTGCATGGCCGGTTCGGCGGCGGTCTTGGCGGCCAGGTCGCGCAGCTTGGCCATCACCTCGGGCGGCGTGTTCTTCGGCGCGCCCAGGCCGCGCCAGGTGCCGATCGACAGGTCGATGCCCTTCTCCTTGGCGGTAGGCACTTTCTCGAAGCCCTTCACGCGCTTGTCGGCCATCACCATGAGCGTCTTCAGCTTGCCGGCCTGCACGTAGGTCGTGACCTCGGCCGGGCTCACCGCCACGGCCTCGATGTGGCCGCCCATCAGCGCCAGCACCGCCGGCGCCGCGCCCTGGAAGGGAATGTGGTTGAACTTCGTGCCGGTCTTGTCCTCCAGCGCCGCGGCGGCCAGGTGCCAGATCGAGCCGTTGCCCGAGTTGCCCACGCGCACGCTGTCGGGCTTCTTCTTCGCCTCGGCCAGGAACTCCTCGATCGTGTTCCACGGCGCCTCGGCCTTCACGGTGATGGCGGCCGGGTCGGCATTGAGCTGCGCGATGGGCTGGAAGTCGTCGTACTTGAACTTGGCCAGGCCCAGGTGCGGCAGTGTCAGCAACTCGACGGTCAGTACCGCGAGCTTGTAGCCGTCGGGCTTGGCGTTGATGACCTCCTGCCAGCCGATGGCGCCGCCGGCGCCGGGCTTGTTCACCACCACGATGCTCTGCTGGATGAACTTGCGGCTGGCGTCGGCGAAGGCGCGGGCCAGCGCGTCGGTGCCGCCGCCGGGCTGGTAGGGCACCACCAGCTCGATCGGCTTGTTGGGGAAGTCGGACTGCGCGGCGGCCGGCAGAGTCGCGCCCAGCGCGAGTGCGGCGGTGACGGCAAGTGCCAGTCGGCGGCGGGTGTTCATTGCGTTCATGGTTCTTGTCTCCGTTGTGGTGTCGTAGGGGTCAGGTGACCGGCGCCGGGTTGAACAGCACCAGCGCGTTGTGCAGCTTCCATTGCTCGGCCCAGGTCTTCCTGCGGCCGCTGGCAACCTCGAGCATCAGGTGGAACAGCTCCCAGCCGACGTCCTCGATGCCGGCTTCGCCGTCGGCGATGCGACCGGCGTTCACGTCCATCAGGTCGTGCCACCGGCGCGCCAGCTCGCTGCGCGTGGCCACCTTGATGACGGGCACCTCGGCCAGGCCGTAGGGCGTGCCGCGGCCCGTGGTGAAGACGTGCAGGTTCATCCCCGCGGCCAGCTGCAGCGTGCCGCAGATGAAGTCGCTGGCGGGCGTGGCGGCGTAGAGCAGGCCCTTCTGCGTCGCCTTGTCGCCCGGCGCCACGACACCGGAGATCGCCGAACGGCCCGACTTGACGATCGAGCCCATGGCCTTCTCGACGATGTTCGAGAGGCCGCCCTGCTTGTTGCCCGGTGTGGTGTTGGCACTGCGATCCACCTGGCCGCGGGCCAGGTAGGCGTCGTACCAGGCCATCTGCGCGACCATGGCCTGCGCCACCTCGGGCGTGTTCGCGCGCGAAGTCAGCTGGTCGATGCCGTCGCGCACCTCCGTCACCTCGCTGAACATCACCGTGGCGCCGGCGCGCACCAGCAGGTCGGTGCAGAAGCCCACCGCGGGGTTGGCCGTGACGCCGCTGAAGGCGTCGCTGCCGCCGCACTGCACGCCCACGACCAGTTCGCTCGCGGGCACGGTCTCGCGCCGGCGTGCGTTCAGGCGCGCGAGGTGGTGCTCGGCCTGGCGCAGGATCGATTCGACCATCGACATGAAGCCGACATAGGCGTCGTCCTGCAGGCAGACCACGTCCAGCGCCGGATCGGCGTCCGCCCGCTGGTCGACCACGGGGATGGCGCCCGGCGGCAGCAGCCGCTCGGGCTGCAGCTTCTCGCAGCCCAGGCTCACCACCATCACCTCGCCGCCGAAGTTGGGGTTCAGGCTGATATTGCGCAGCGTGCGGATGGGGATGGCCGCGTCGGGCGCGTCGATCGCCACGCCGCAGCCGTAGGTGTGTTCCAGCGCCACCACGTCGTCCACGTTCGGGTAGCGCGGCAGCAGCTCGGCCTTGATGCGCTGCACGGCGAAGTCGGTCACGCCCGCCACGCACTGCACGGTCTGCGTGATGGCGAGGATGTTGCGCGTGCCCACCGAGCCGTCCGGGTTGCGGTAGCCCTCGAAGGTGTAGCCGGTGAGCGGTTCCTGCGCGGGGGGCTTCACCGTCGCGATGGGGAGGCGTTCGAGCTCGCGGGCTTCGGGCATGTGCAGCAGGCGCTCGTGCACCCAGCTGCCGGCCGGGATCGGCTTGATCGCGTAGCCGATCGGCACGTCGTAGCGCCGCACCGCGCCGCCTTCGGGGATGTCGACCAGCGCCACCTTGTGCGCCTGCGGAACCTTATCGAGCAGCACCAGCCCGTCCGCCAGCACCGTGCCGGCCGGCAGGCCGCCCTCGTTGGCGACGATGGCGACGTTGTCCGCCGCGTGCATGCGGATGGTGTGCGGGGGGCGCGTCATCTCACGACCATGAACATGCTCGGCAGCCACAGGCTGAACTGCGGCACGAAGGTGACCAGCCCCAGCGCCAGGATCAGCGCGCCGTAGAAGGGCCAGATGGTGCGCATCACCTCGCCGACCGAAACGCCGCCGATCGCGCAGCCGACGAACTGCGTCGTGCCGACCGGCGGCGTGTTCAGGCCGAGCGCGCAGTTGATGAGCATCAGGATGCCGAACTGCACCGAGGTCATGCCGTACTGCTGCGCAATGGGCAGGAAGATCGGCGTGCACAACAGGATGGTCGCCGCCATGTCGAGGAAGGTCCCGAGCACGAACAGGATCACGTTGATGAGCAGGAAGATGACCCAGGGCGTGGTCGAGATCTCCGACAGCATCTTGCCCGTGAGTTCGGCCACGCCGTAGAGGCTGATGAGGTAGCCGAAGGTGCTGGAGATGCCGATGAGCAGCAGGATCACGCCCGTGGTGCGCACCGCCTTGGCTGCCGCCTTGACGAAGTGCTCCCACTTCATCGAGCGGTAGACCAGGATCGTCAGCGCCAGCGCGTACAGCACCGCCACCGCCGCCGACTCGGTGGCCGTGAACACGCCCGACAGGATGCCGCCCAGGATCAGCACCACGATGAACAGGCCCGGCAGCGAGGCCGCGAAGGAGCGCGCCACGATGTGCCAACCCGGGAAGCTGCCTGCCGGGTAGCCGCGCTTCACCGCCACGAAGTAGGCCGCCGCCAGGTTGCACAGCGTGAGGATCAGCGCCGGCACCAGCGCCGCGAGGATGAGCGCCGCGATCGACACCTTGCCGCCCGCCGCGAGCGAATAGATGATGAGGTTGTGGCTCGTCGGCATGAGCGCGCCGACCAGCGCGGCGTGCGTCGTCACGTTGACGGCGTAGTCGGCCGCGTAGCCTTCCTTCTTCATCATCGGGATCATCACGGCGCCCATGGCCGACACGTCGGCCACCGGCGAACCCGAGACGCCGCCGAACAGCGTGCAGGCCACCACGTTGCTCATGCCCAGGCCGCCGCGCACGTGGCCCACCAGCGCGTTGGCGAAGTTGACGATGCGGTCGGCGATGCCACCGTAGAGCATCAGCTCGCCCGCGAAGATGAAGAAGGGGATCGCGAGGAAGGAGAAGATCCCCATGCCGGACATCATCTGCTGGAAGCCCACCGCCAGCGGCAGGCCCTCGTAGAGCAGTGTCGCCAGGGCCGACAGGCCGATGGAGAACGCGACCGGCACGCCCAGAAGCAGCAGCACGGTGAAGGAAAGGCACAGGATCAGCAGCGCGGCGGTCATGCGGCCCCCGTGCCGGTGAGGAGGGCGATCGTGGGGCGGTGCGTCATGCTCAGCTCCACGACGGTTCGACTTCGCGGCCCTGCGCGAGCGCGATGATGTGTTCGATCGAGAACAGCACGATCAGCACGCCCGCGAAGGCCGGTGGCACGTACTTCCAGCCCTCGGAGATGAAGAGTGTCGGCAGCCGGTAGTCCCACACCGAGTCGGCGAGGTAGACGCAGTTCCACGCCATCGCTGCGCCGAAGAGCAGCACCAGCCCGTGGATGAGGTACTCCATCTTCAGGCGCAGCCAGTCGGGCGCCAGCACGAGGAAGGATTCGAGGCCGATGTGCCCGGCGTCGCGCACGCCGACGGCCACGCCGCACATGGTGACGTAGAGCACCAGCAGCAGCGCCAGGCTCTCGGCCCAGGTGGGTGTGCTGTTGAGGATGTAGCGGCCGAACACCTGCCAGCTCACGGCGCAGATCACTGCGACGAGGCCGGCGATGCCCAGCACCATGCAGGCACGCGCGAGCGTGCGACAGAGGCGGGTGTACATGGAACGTGTTGTCTTGAAAGAAAAAGGGCTGCAGCGCCCGTCCTTCCAGCGCCGGCAGCTATGGAATCAATAGCAGCCGGCCTTCGCTGCGCTGCGGTGGGTGCGCCGGCCCGCGGTGGCACGGCGCGCCGGGGCGGCTCATTGCGTGTCCTGCACCTTCTTGACCAGGTCCTTCAACCTGGCGTCGGTGATGAACTTGTCGTAAACCGGCTTCATTGCGGCCTCGAAGGGCTTCTTGTCGATCTCGATGATCTCGGCGCCGCCGGCCTTCACGGTGGCCAGCGACTTCACTTCGCGCTCGGCCCACTGCTTGCGCATGTAGGGCACCGACTCCTTGGCGGCCTGGCGCAGCCAGCCCTGCTCCTCGGGCGAGAGCTTGTCCCACACGCGCTTGGAGAACAGCAGCATTTCCGGCGCCATCGAGTGCTCGGTCTTGCTGTAGTACTTGGCCACCTCGAAGGCGCGGGCGCTCTCGTAGGTCGGGTAGTTGTTCTCGGCGGCGTCGATCAGGCCGGTCTTCAGGCCTGTGTAGACCTCGCCCATGGGCATGGGCGTGGCGTTGGCGCCCATGGCCTCGATCATCGAGACCCACAGGTCCGACTGCTGCACGCGCACCTTCAGCCCCTTCATGTCGGCGAAGCTGCGCACCGGCTTCTTGGCCGTGAACATGGAGCGCGCGCCGCTGTCGTAGAAGGCCAGGCCGATGAAGCCCTGCTTTTCGCAGCTGCGCAGGATGTCCTCGCCCACCGGGCCGTCGAGCACCTTGTGCATGTGCTCGACCGAGCGGAACAGGAAGGGCATGGTCGGCACCTGCGTCTCGGGGCAGATGTTGTTCATCGGCGCGATGTTCACGCGCACCATCTGCAGCGCGCCGATCTTGGTCTGCTCGATGGTGTCCTTCTCGTTGCCCAGCGCGCTGTTGTTGAACACCTTGATGCTGTGCTTGCCGCCCGAGAGCTGCTTCAGCCGTTCGCCCATGAACTTCACGGCCGTCACGGTGGGGTAGTCGTCGGGGTGGATGTCGGCCGAGCGGAACTCGGTGGCATGCGCCGCCAGCGCCAGCGCGCTGGCGGCCACGGCGAGCAGGGTGGTCTTGAATCGCTTCATTTGTCTTCCTCTACGTCCTGGGTCGGTGGTGTTGTGGATCGAATGCGCCGAAAGAAACGGGGTTGTCTCGTCCGCCTCAGCCGCCGAAGGGCGGCTCCGGCAATCCGTGTGTTCCGGCGCGGAAGGCGAACACGCCGCCGGCCAGCGGCTGGTCCGACAGGTCGCCGCCGGGGCGAATGGAGGTGACGAACAGCGTGTCGAGCTGCGGGCCGCCGAAGGCGCACATGGCCGGCTTGCTCACCGGCACCGGCACCGAGCGGTCGAGCCGGCCCTGGGGCGTGAAGCGGTGTACCAGGCCGGCGTCGTTGCCGCAGATCCAGTAGCAGCCGTCGGCATCGACGGCGGCACCGTCCGGGCGCCCGGGCAGCGGGTTCATGTCGACGAACACGCGGCGCGTGGAGGGCGTGCCGCTGTCGGGGTCGTAGTCGAAAGCCCAGACGGTCTGTACCGACGGGTGTGAATCCGAGAGGTACATGGTGCGGCCGTCGGGGCTGAAGCCCAGGCCGTTGGGCACGATGAGGCCGTCCAGCACGGCGGTCGGCGTCGTGGTCGCGTCGTCCTGGCGGTACAGCACGCCGACCCGCGCCGCAGCGGCCATGTCCATCAGCATGGTGCCCGCCCAGAAGCGGCCCTGCCGGTCGCAGCGGCCGTCGTTGAAGCGCATGCCGGTGCGTGCGTGCGTGACGCCGGCGACGCGATCGGCCTGCAGTGGCGTGCCGCCCGCGGCACCGCAGCCCGAGAGCGCGAAGAGCCCGCTTTCCATGCCCGCCAGCCATTCGCCCGGGCGGCCCGCGCGCGGCGCGATGCAGGCCGGCATCTCGGCCGTGGCCCATTGCGCATGGCCTTCGGACGACCAGCGGTGCAGCGAACGGCCGGGAATGTCGACCCAGTACAAGGCCTGTTCCTCGATCGACCAGACCGGGCTCTCGCCGGTGCCGCAGCGTGCATCGACGACCAGTTCGACCGAGGGCTGGGTCATGTTCGGCGCCGTGGGGGGCTCAGTCGCCGAAGGGGCCCTGTGCCGTGAAGGCGCCGCCCTGGTAGATCGC
The DNA here is from genome assembly GCA_005503065.1 of Comamonadaceae bacterium ALPHA2B. Taxonomy (GTDB): domain Bacteria; phylum Pseudomonadota; class Gammaproteobacteria; order Burkholderiales; family Burkholderiaceae_C; genus Xenophilus. The sequence continues at coordinate 70,933 of SCOE01000008.1, read as the reverse complement.
GTTCGGATCGGTGGGGGCCATCGGCGGCTGCGACTCGACCTTGGCGCGGAAGGGCTCGGAGCTGTCCTTGGGCACGAAGCCCAGGTGCGAGGCCGCGCGGTTGTCCCACCACAGGTCGCGGTTCGCGGAGGCGCCGTAGACGATGGTGTGCTTCACGTCCGGCGTGAGCAGCGCCTTCTCGACGAGCTGCGTCAGGTCGTCGTAGCTCAGCCAGGTGCTCAACATGCGGCGGTTCGTCGGCTCAGGGAAGGACGAGCCGATGCGGATGCTGACCGTCTCGATGCCATAGCGGTCGAAGTAGAACTGCGCGACGTCTTCGCCGAAGGACTTCGACAGGCCGTAGTAGCCGTCGGGCCGGCGCGGGGCCGTGGCGTCGATGCGTTCGCTCTGCTTGTGGAAGCCGATCACGTGGTTCGAACTGGCGAACACCACGCGCTTCACGCCGTGGCGGCGCGCGCCCTCGTACACATGGAAGATGCCCTGGATGTTGGCCTCGAGGATCTCCTCGAAGGGGCGCTCGACCGACACGCCGCCCAGGTGCACGACAGCGTCGCAACCCGCCAGGAGGGCGTCGACGGCCTGCTTGTCGGCGAGGTCGCAGGGCACGACTTCCTCGTGCGGCCCGAGTGCATCGCCCAGTGCTGCGATGTCGGAAACGCGGAGCGTGCGGGCCAGGGGCTTCAGGCGCTCCCTCAGCACCTTGCCCAGGCCACCGGCGGCACCGGTGAGCAGCAGTCGGCCCAGCCGGGGCACGCCGGTGGGCGCTGAATGGGAATGCTCGGACATGTCTCCAGACCTTTCGGCGGTCATAAGTTATCGGTTGTCGTACAACTCTGGCGGCGATTATCATCAGCCGATGTCGAGCATGTCAACGGGGTCAACGGCAGTGCCGGACGCGTCTGCGTCAGAGGCGGCCGCCGGGATGTCCACTGCTGCGCCGGGGCCCGGATTCGCGGTGCGGCGGCGCGGCCGTGGGCTGGCCCACGGGTTGGTCGATGACCTGGGCGATAAGATCCGCAGCCAGCAGCTGAGGCCCGGCGACAAGCTGCCGACCGAGTCGGCCATCATGCAGACCTACGGCGTGAGCCGCACGGTGGTGCGGGAGGCGCTGTCCAAGCTGCAGGCGGCTGGCCTCGTGGAGACGCACCATGGCGTCGGCACCTTCGTGCTGCAGCCGCGCGCGGCGGGCATGTTCCGGCTCGACGCCTCGGACATCGCAGCCACCGTGGACGTGCTGGCGGTGCTCGAGCTGCGCATCAGCCTCGAAACCGAATCGGCCGGCCTGGCGGCGCTGCGCCGCTCGGAAGAGCACCTGCAGGCGATGCGCCAGGCGCTCGACGATTTCGAGCGCAACGTCGGCGCCGCCGGCGACACCGTGTCGCCCGATTTCCGGTTCCACCTGCAGATCGCGCAGGCCACGGGCAACCCGTATTTCGCGGACATCATGAGCCACCTCGGCACCACGCTCATCCCGCGCACCCGCGTCAACGCCATTCGCAACCACGACCGGCGCGGCGAATACCTCAGCCGCGTCAACCGCGAGCACGAGGAGATCTACGCCGCCATCGCGCGCCGCGACCCCGACTCGGCGCGCGCGGCCATGCGCATCCACCTGACCAACAGCCGCGAGCGCCTGCGCCTGGCGCAGGAGGCGGCGCAGCGCGATGCCGCGCAGGCGCCGGGCGCGGCGGCGGTGCCCGGGGCGAGCGCAGGCGCCTGAGTTCTTGCCTCCGTCGCCGGCCGGTGCCAGCATGCCCTTGCGCAAATCGCGGCCTCAGTTGTACGATGACGTACGACATAAGACCACCAAGCGGCTGCACGCCATGCAGGACGTGCCGGCCCGCATCCCCTGGAGACATCCGCATGAGCCTGAATCGACGCGACTTCGTCACCGGCGCCCTGGGCGCCGCGGCCCTCGTCCATGCCCCGGCGCGCGCCGCCGAGGCCTGGCAACCTTCCAAGCCGGTGCGCATCGTCGTGCCGTATCCGCCGGGCGGCTCTTCGGACATCATTGCCCGCTCGATCAGCCAGCCGCTGTCGGAGGCGCTCAAGGTCTCGGTCATCGTCGACAACAAGCCCGGCGCCAACGGCAACCTGGGCGCCGACATGGTGGCCAAGGCCGCGCCGGACGGCTACACGCTGCTGCTGTGCGACGTCGGCGCGCTGGCCATCAGCCCCTCGGTCTACACCAAGCTGCCCTTCGACCCGTCCAAGGACCTGCGTGGCGTGACGATGCTGGCGTACTCGCCGCACCTGCTGGTGGTGCATCCGTCGGTCAAGGCCGACAGCCTCAAGGAACTGGTCGCGCTGTCGAAGACGACCGACCTGAACTTCGCCGTGACCGCCACCGGCAGCGCGCCGCACCTCGCAGGCGTGGCGGTCGAGCGCGCCACGGGCGCCAAGTGGGTCTACGTGCCCTACAAGGGCGGCGTGCAGTCGGTGCAGGACACGGTGGCCGGCCAGACCCAGGTGCTGATGAACGGCATGCTGGCCACCTACCCGCATGTGCAGTCGGGCAAGCTCAAGCTGCTGGTCGTCTCCAAGGGCACGCGCATGCCGCTCATCGGCAGCGTGCCGACGATCGCGGAGCAAGGCGTACCCGGCTTCGAGTCCGGCACCTGGCAGGGCGTGAAGGCGCCGCGTGGCACGCCCGACGCCGTCGTCCAGCGCCTGAACCGCGAGCTGGTGGCGGTCATCCGCTCGGCCGACATCCGCTCACGCCTGGCCGGGCAGGGCGCCGAGGTCGTGACCATGTCGCCGTCCGAGGAAGAGCAGTTCTTCAACAAGGAACGCACGCGCTGGGCCAAGCTCGTGAAAGACGCCGATATCCGCATCGAGTGATCCTTCGCGTGCGCTGGGCGTCAAGCACCAGACACCCGTTCGGCCTGAGCCCGTGGAAGCCCTGCGCGTCGCTTCGACAGGCTCGGCGTGAACGGCCCATGGCTTCCAATCCATCCTTCACCGCCACCACACCATGAGCTTCACTCCCCAAGAACTCAAGTCCATCATGGGCTCCGGCCTGCTGTCCTTCCCCGTGACGGACTTCGATGCCCAGGGCAACTTCAACCGCGCGGGCTACGTCAAGCGCCTCGAGTGGCTCGGGCCCTACGGCGCCAGCGCGCTCTTCGCGGCCGGCGGCACGGGCGAGTTCTTCTCGCTCACGCCCGAGGAGTACCCCGAGATCATCCAGACCGCGGTGGATGTGTGCCGCGGCACGGTGCCCATCATTGCCGGCGCCGGCGGCCCGACCCGCCAGACCATCGCTTACGCCCGGGCCGCCGAGAAGGCCGGCGCGCACGGCATCCTGCTGATGCCGCACTATTTGACCGAAGCGAGCCAGGACGGTCTCTTCAACCATGTGAAGGCCATCTGCGACAGCGTGGACTTCGGCGTCATCATCTACAACCGCGCGCAGGCCAAATACAAGCCCGACACGCTGGCCCGCCTGGCCGACGCCTGCCCCAACCTGGTCGGCTTCAAGGACGGCGTGGGCGACATCGAGGCGATGGTGTCCGTCTATCAGAAGATGGGCGACCGCTTCAGTTATCTGGGCGGCCTGCCCACGGCCGAGGTCTATGCCGCCGCCTACAAGGCGCTGGGCACGCCGGTGTACTCGTCGGCCGTCTTCAACTTCATCCCCAAGACCGCGATGAAGTTCTACGAAGCGGTGCGCGACGACGACCAGAAGACCCAGCACCAGTTGCTCAAGGACTTCTTCATGCCTTACCTCGACATCCGCAACAGGAAGCAGGGCTACGCGGTGAGCATCGTCAAGGCCGGTGCGGCCATCGTCGGCCATGGCGCCGGCCCCGTGCGCCCGCCGCTGTCGGACCTCACGGCGGCCGAGTCCGAGGAGCTGGCGGCGCTGATCGCGAGGCTGGGGCCGCAATGAGCGTGGCAGGCGCTGCGACGCTGCGGGGCACCCCCGTCGTCACCGGCCTGCGCGTCGTGCCCGTGGCCGGCCACGACGACATGCTGCTCAACCTGAGCGGCGCGCACGGCCCCTTCTTCACGCGCAACCTGCTGATCCTCACCGACAGCGCCGGGCACACCGGCGTCGGCGAGGTGCCGGGCGGCGAGAAGATCCGCCAGACCCTGGAGGACGCGCGCCCGCTCGTCGTCGGCCAGCCCATCGGCCGGCACCTCGCGGTGCTCAACGCCATGCGCGCCGAGTTCGCGGCACGCGACAGCGGCGGGCGCGGCCTGCAGACCTTCGACCTGCGCGTGACCATCCATGCCGTGACCGCCGTCGAGTCGGCGCTGCTCGACCTGCTGGGCCAGCACCTGGAGGTGCCCGTCGCGGCCCTGCTCGGGGAGGGCCAGCAGCGCGACGCGGTGCAGATGCTGGGCTACCTCTTCTACGTGGGCGACCGCCGCAAGACCGACCTGGCCTACCGCGAGGAGCCCGGCGCCCAAGATGGTGAGGGTGGCGACTGGTTCCGCCTGCGCCACGAGGTCGCGCTCACGCCCGAGGCGATCGTGAAGCTCGCCGAGGCCGCCCAGGCCCGCTACGGCTTCCAGGACTTCAAGCTCAAGGGCGGCGTGCTGCGCGGCGACGAGGAGGTCGACGCCGTCACCGCGCTGCACGAGCGCTTTCCCGAGGCGCGCGTGACGCTCGACCCCAACGGCGGCTGGCCGCTGAAGGACGCCATCCGCCTGGGCCAGCGCATGCGCGGCGTGGTCGCGTACGCCGAAGACCCGTGCGGCGCCGAAGGCGTGTTCTCCGGCCGCGAGGTGATGGCCGAGTTCCGACGTGCCACGGGCCTGCCCACCGCCACCAACATGATCGCCACCGACTGGCGGGAGATGGCGCACGCGCTGTCGCTGCAGTCGGTCGACATCCCGCTGGCCGACCCGCACTTCTGGACCATGGCCGGCTCGGTGCGCGTGGCGCAGCTGTGCCAGGCCTTCGGCCTGACCTGGGGCTCGCACTCCAACAACCACTTCGACGTCTCGCTGGCCATGTTCACGCACGTCGGCGCCGCTGCGCCGGGCAAGGTCACGGCCATCGACACGCACTGGATCTGGCAGGACGGGCAGCGCCTCACCAGGGAGCCGCTCAGGATCGAGGGCGGCTACGTGCAGGTGCCGACGAAGCCGGGCCTGGGCGTGGAGCTCGACATGGCCGAGGTCGAGAGGGCGCACCAGCTGTACTTGCGCCATGGCCTGGGCGCGCGCGACGATGCGGTGGCGATGCAGTACCTCATCCCCGGCTGGAAGTTCGACAACAAGAGGCCCTGCCTGGTGCGCTGACGACGCCGGTTGCTATTGTTTTCATAGCTGCCTGCGCCCGCTGGACGGGCGCTGCAGGCCCAAAACCTTCAAGGAATCTCGATGAAGCAGTTCGACAACCTCATCAACGGCGAATGGCGGGCCGGCCACGCCTACAGCCCCAACGTCAACCCGAGCAACCTCGCGGACGTGCTGGGCGAGTACGCGCAGGGCGACGCGGCCCAGGTCGACGCGGCCGTGGCCGCCGCCACCGCGGCCTTTCCGGCCTGGTCCACCAGCAGCGTGCAGGCGCGCTGCGACGCCCTGGACAAGATCGGCACCGAGATCCTGGCCCGCAAGGAAGAACTGGGCACGCTGCTCGCGCGCGAAGAGGGCAAGACCCGCGCCGAAGGCATCGGCGAGGCCACGCGCGCCGGCCACATCTTCAAGTTCTTCGCCGGCGAATGCCTGCGGCTTGCGGGCGAGACCCTGCCTTCGGTGCGCCCCGGCATCGGCGTCGAGATCACGCGCGAGCCGGTCGGCGTGGTCGGCCTCATCACGCCATGGAACTTCCCCATCGCCATCCCGGCCTGGAAGATCGCGCCGGCGCTGGCCTTCGGCAACTGCGTGGTGCTCAAGCCGGCCGACCTGGTGCCCGGCTGCGCCTGGGCGTTGGCCGAGATCATCAGCCGTTCGGGCATCCCGGCGGGCGTGTTCAACCTCGTGATGGGCCGCGGCAGCGTCATCGGCAACGCCTTGGTTCAGCACGCCGGCATCCATGCCATCAGCTTCACGGGTTCGACCGGCGTGGGCCGGGGCATCGCCCTCGAATGCGTGAAGTCGGGCAAGAAGGTGCAGCTCGAGATGGGCGGCAAGAACCCGCAGGTGGTGCTGGACGACGCCGACCTGGCGCAGGCGGTGGAGCTGTCGGTGCAGAGCGCCTTCTATTCCACGGGCCAGCGCTGCACGGCGTCGAGCCGGCTCATCGTCACCGAAGGCATCTACCCGAGGTTCATCGAGGCGATGAAGGCCCGCATGGCGAAGATCACCGTGGGCGACGCGCTGGCGCAGGGCACCGACATCGGCCCCGTGTCGAGCCAGAGCCAGCTGGAGCAGGACCTGGGCTACATCGAGATCGGCAAGGGCGAGGGTGCCACGCTGGCCGTGGGCGGCGGGCGCCTGAAGCTCGGCACCGAGGGCTTCTACATGGCGCCCGCGCTCTTCAGCGAGAGCGGCAAGGCCATGCGCATCAACCGCGAGGAGATCTTCGGCCCCGTGGCCAGCGTGATCCCCGTGAAGGACTACGAGGAAGCGCTGGCCACCGCCAACGACACCGAGTTCGGCCTCTCGGCCGGCATTGCCACCACCAGCCTGAAGCACGCCACCCACTTCAAGCGCCACAGCCAGGCCGGCATGGTGATGGTCAACCTGCCCACGGCGGGCGTGGACTACCACGTGCCCTTCGGCGGGCGCAAGGGCAGCAGCTACGGCCCGCGCGAGCAGGGCCACTACGCGCAGGAGTTCTTCACGACGGTGAAGACAGCGTACACACTGGCCTGAGCTTCGGCCCTATGCTGGGGCCATGACCTCCAGCACCGAACTCACGCACCGCTACCGGCGCTACATCGATGTCCTCAACCGGCGGGACTGGCCGGCGCTCGGCGAGTTCGTGGCCGACGAGGTGACGCACAACGGCCGGCCGCTCGGCCTGGCCGGCTACCGCGCGATGCTCGAGCAGGACGTGCGCGACATCCCGGACCTGCGCTTTCGGATCGAACTGCTGGTGTGCGAGCCGCCGCACCTGGCGGCGCGCCTGCGCTTCCAGTGCACGCCAGCGGGGCGTTTCATGGGCCTGGACGTGAACGGCCGCAGCGTCGATTTCACCGAGAACGTTTTCTACACCTGGCGCGACGGACGCGTCGCCGAGGTGCACTCGGTCATCGACAAGGCGGCGATCGAAGCGCAGCTGCGTTGACACGGCGCAGCGGCGCCAGAAGGCCGATCAGTAGCTGGCGTCCGGCGCTCCTCCTGCGCCACGGTGCGCGCGGAAGCGTGACGCGCTTGCGTCCAGTGCGCCGCGCAGCGCCACCAGGTCCAGGGCAACCGCCACGAACAGCGCGCCGAGGTCCAGGCATTCGCGAGCCCGCTGTTCGTCCGTCATGAGGATCCCCGGCGCCTTGCCTGCGGCGCGGATGCGGCGGATCGCATCGTCGATGGCGGCGTCCACCGCCGGGTGCCGCGGGTTGCCGGCATGGCCCATGCTGGCCGAGAGGTCGGCCGGGCCGATGAAGATGCCGTCCACGCCATCGACGGCGGCGATGGCCTCGATCTGGTCCAGCGCCTCGCGCGTTTCCACCTGCACCAGCACGCACAGCTCGTCCTGCGCGCGGGCCACGTAGTCCGTGCTGCGACCGAAGTTGCTGGCACGGGTGGAGCCGCCCATGCCGCGGATCCCGGCGGGCGCATAGCGCGTGGCGGCCACGGCGGCGCGCGCCTCGTCGGCGTTCTGCACGAAGGGCAGCAGCAGGCTCTGCGCGCCCACGTCGAGGTAGCGCTTGATGAGCACCGGGTCGTTCCAGGCGGGCCGCACGACCGGCGTGCAAGGCTCGCAGCCCGCCGCCGGTCGGGCCGCGGCCACGGCCTGCAACTGCTGGAGCATCAGCGGCACGTCGCTGGGCGTGTGCTCGGTGTCCAGCAGCATCCAGTCGAAGCCGGCACCGGCCACCAGCTCGCTCACGTAGGGCGAGGGCAGGGTGGACCAGACGCCGATCTGCGGCCGGCCTTCGGCCAATGCCCTCTTGAAGCGGTTCGGGGTCGACGCCATGCTTCGGTGCCTCAGCTGAAGTGGCAGGCCACGCTGCCGAACTCGCCGTAGTCGGCCACGATCGTGTCGCCGGCGGCGACGTCGATGGGCCGGATGAAGGAGCCGGCCAGCACCACCTCGCCCGCGGCCAGCGACACGCCGTGCCGGTGCAGCCGGTTCGCCAGCCAGGCGATGCCGTGGCCCGGATGGTTGAGCACGCCCGCGGCCAGGCCGGTCTCTTCCACGTCGCCGTTGCGGCTGACGATGGCGCCGATGCGGCGCATGTCCACGTTCAGCTGCTCGGGCCGGAAGGGCCGCCCGCCCAGCACGATGGCGGCATTGGCGGCGTTGTCGGCGATGGTGTCCAGCACGGTGCGGGTGCGGCCGGTGGCCGGGTCCGCGCGCTGGATGCGGGCGTCCAGGATCTCGAGTGCCGGCACCACGTAGGCGGTGGAATCGAGCACGTCGAAGAGCGTGCAGTCGGGGCCGGCCAGCGGCTTGGCCAGCACGAAGGCCAGTTCGGCTTCGACCTTGAGCTGCAGGAACCGGTCCGCCGGGATGGACGCGCCGTCGCGGTAGAACATGTCGTCCAGCAGCACGCCGAAGTCGGGCTCGTCGATGCGCACGGCACGCTGCATGGCCTTGGAGGTCAGGCCGATCTTGTGGCCCTTGACGGTGCGGCCAGCCTGCTGCTTGAGCGCCATCCAGGCGGCCTGGATGGCATAGGCGTCGTCCATGGTCATGCCCGGATGGGCCAGGGAGAGCTGGCCGCAGGGCACGCGGCTGCGCTCCGCCTCGTCCAGGCGCGCGGCGGCCTCGCGGCAGGCCTCGGGGCTGAGGGTCGTGCTCATCGCGCTTCCGCTTCCACCACGTTGCGCAGCACACCGACCCCGGTCACTTCCACCTCCACCACGTCGCCCGGCTGCAGGAAACGCGGCGGGTCGAAGCGGATGCCGGCGCCGATGGGCGTGCCGGTGGCGATCACGTCGCCGGGCAGCAGCGGCGTGAAGGTCGAGAGGTAATGCACCAGGTAGGCGAAATCGAACATCAGGTGTTCGGTGGTGTCGTCCTGGCGTGTCTCGCCGTTCACGCGGGTCTGTACGCGCAGGTGGCCGAGGCCCTGCGGGTACTCGTCCGGCGTGACCAGCCAGGGACCGATGGCGCCGGACCGGAACCAGTTCTTGCCCTGCGTGACGTTGAACTTGGCATGGTGCACCCAGTCGCGAACCGTGCCTTCGTTGATGCAGGTCAGGCCGCCGATGTGCGCCAGCGCCGAATCGCGCGGGATGCGCCTCCCGCGCTGGCCGATCACGATGCCGATCTCGCCCTCGTAGTCCAGCTGCTGCGACTCGGCCGGCTGCAGCAGCGGCGCGCCGTGGGCGCTGAAGGAGTCGGGCACGCGCATGAAGATGCTCGGGTAGCGGGGCAGGTCGCTGCCGTCCTTGTACTCGGCATTGCGGTGCGCGTAGTTGACGCCGATGCAGAAGACGCGCGGCTGGCGCACGGGCAGGTCCAGCTGCACGTCGGCCAATGCAAGGTCGGGCGCGGCGCCGGCCGATGCCTGGCGCGCCTGCGCCAGGGCGGGCGCGCCGCCTTCGAGCAGTCCGCGCACCCCGGCGATGGCGGGCAGCCGGCGGCCGAGGTCGACCACGCCCTGGCCGGACGCGTCGAGCGCGCCCCAGCTGTCGCGGCCCTGGTGGGTGTAGCTCAGCAGCTTCATGCGGCCACCTCCACCTCGGCATCGAAGCCGAAGAAGGCGGCGGGGTTGTCGACCAGGATGCGGCGCAGCGTCGCTTCGTCGGGCGCGAAACGCATGAGCAGGTCGAGCAGCGCGCCCTCGTTGGGTGGCTGCTTGACAGAGACCGGGTGCGGCCAGTCGCTGCCCCACACGCAGCGCTCGGGCGCGGCAGCGATCAGGCGGCGGGCCAGTGGCACCACGTCGTCCCAGGGCTCGCCGGCGTGCGAGAGCTTCTCGGAGAGCGACAGCATCACCCAGAAGTTGCCGCGCTGGACCAGGTCCAGCAGGCATCGCAGGCTGGCATCGGCCTCGCCCGCGGCGGGGTCGGCGCGGCCCATGTGGTCCACCAGCACGGGCACATCGAGGTGGGCGAAGGCCTTCATCTGCTCGGCCACGCCGTTGGGTTCGGGCTGCACCTTCACATACCAGCCCAGCTCACGCACGCGGCCCAGCGCGCGGTCCATCTCCGCGGGGCCGAAGCTGATGCCCAGGCCACCGCGCGTGAAGCGGGCACCGCGCACGCCGGCGGCGTGCAACTGCTGCAGGTAGGCGTCGTCCTTCTCGATCAGCACCGCCGCATTGGCACAGCCCATGTAGCGCCGCGGGCCGTCGCCATTGAGGCCGGCCAGTGCATCGAGCACCACCTGGTGGTCGGCGCCGTAGGTGGTGGCCTGCACGATCACGCCGCGCTGGATGCCCAGCGTGGCATGCAGGCGCTGCGCCACCTGCCAGGTGGCGGTGGGCATCTCGTATGCCGCACCAGCGCGCACGGGGTAGCGCTCGCGCGAGCCGAAGACGTGGAACTGGCTGTCGCAGGCCAGTGGCGGCAGGGGCCGGGCCGGCGCGCGCGGATGGGGGTCGAAGGGCAGGTAGTCGGGCATGGCGGGTCGTTCGCGGCTGCTCAGGCGATGTAGGCGGTGAACACGCACTCGATGAGCTTGCCCATGTCGAGCTCGGGTGCGTGGATGGCATGGCGCGCGGGGCGCGTGGCGGCGTCGGGAAACATCTCCAGCCACGGCACGTTGAGGGCAGGGCGCTGGCTGCGGTCCTTCATCCAGACCGTGACCTTGACCACGTCGGCCGTGCTGCCGCCGGCGGCCTCGACGATGCGGCGCAGGTTGTCCAGCATGTGGCGGCACTGCGCCTCGATGCCCTCGGCGATCTGGCCGGTGGCCGGGTCGGTGCCCAGCACGCTGCCGCTCTCGACCAGCGGGCCGATGCGGCAGGCGGCGGGAATCGGGTTCTTGTGGCCGAAGCCGCCCACGTAGATGGCGGTGCGGCCCGCCGGCGCGGCGCGCGTGAGGGTCACTGCGCCGTGATGTTGGCCTGCTTGATGATGGGGATCCATCGCTTGTCTTCCTTGTCGAGGAACTGGGTGAATTCGGCGGGCGTCATCGCGCGGGCCTGCGAGCCCAGCACGCTGAAGCGCTCCTGCACGGCCTTGTCGGCCAGGATCTTCTGCAGCGCCTGCGACAGCTTCTGCACGATGGCGTCGGGCGTGCCCTTGGGCGCCAGGATGCCGGTGAAGGTCTCGGTGCTGAAGTCCTTGAAGCCGGACTCCTGCAGCGTGGGCACGTCGGGCAGCTGCGGCAGCCGCTGCGGCGAGGTCACGGCCAGTGGCCGCGTGCGGCCCTGCTGGATGAAGGGCTGCGCCACCGACACCTGGTCGAAGTTGAAGTTCACCTGGCCGCCCAGCAGGTCGGTCGTGGCCGGTGCGTTGCCCTTGTAGTGCACGGTGGTCCAGTGGCTGCCGCTCTCTCGCTGCAGGTATTCGCTCACCAGGTGGTTCTGCGTGCCGGCGCCGGGCGAGGCCATGGTCAGCTTGTTGCCCGGCTTCTTGCCGGCTTCGATCAGCTCGCCGATGGTCTTGTAGGGCGTGGAGGGATTCACCTGCAGCACCAGCGGGGTGAACGACACCGAACCCACCGGCACGAAGTCGCGCCGCCAGTCGTACACGTCGCGCTTGAAGATGGTGGGCGAGAAGAGGATGGGCCCGTTCGCGCCCATGAAGAAGGTGTAGCCGTCGGGCGCGGCCTTGGCGACGAATTCGCCCGCGATCAGTCCGCCCGCGCCCGGCTTGTTGTCCACCAGGAAGGGCTGCTTGAAGATGGCTTGCAGCTGGTCGCTGATGATGCGGGCCGCGCCGTCGACGTTGCCGCCGGGCGGGTAGGGCAGCACCAGGCGCACGGGCTTGTCGGGCCAGGCGGCGGGGTTTTGCGCCTGCGCGGCGTGGGTGGAAAGAAGGAGGCCGAAGCCGACGGTCGCGGCCAGGCCGAGGGCCTTGAGTCGATGCATAGAAGATGTCTCCGTTGGGCTGCTCGTGCAGCGTTCGCGATGTCCCCACTGTAGGAACAACGGTCGGTGCGTCGCAACGCCAAGTTGGCCGAAAAGTCCATGATGTGGACTTTCTGAACTCGCGCCAGCATGCGGTCGCGTCCACAATGCGGACCATGCAGATCGAACCGCACACGCTGACCCCCGAAGCCACCTATCGCCTGCTCAGCGGCCTGGTCGTGCCACGGCCGATCGCCTGGATCAGCACGCTGTCGCCCACCGGTGTCGTCAACCTCGCGCCCTTCTCCTGCTTCACCTTCGTGTCGAACAAGCCGCCGATGCTGGGCGTGAACGTCGGGCGCAAGGCCGGGCGCCGCAAGGACACCGGCGCCCACATCCACAGCCGCGGCGAGTACGTGGTGCACATCGGCGATTCGGCGCAGCTCAACGCCATCCACGAGAGCAGCGAGGAGCATCCCGAGGACGTGAGCGAAGCCGACCTGCTGGGGCTGGCCACCGTACCCAGCGAGACGGTGGCCGTGCCCCGCCTGCGCGACGCGCCGGTGGCCATGGAGTGCCGTCTGTCGCAGGTCATCCCCTTCGGCGAGACCGGCGCGGAGTTCATCGTTGGCGAGGTCACGCGCTTCCACCTGCGCGACGGGCTCATGCACGACGGCAAGGTCGAGACGCTGGCGCTCGACCCGGTGTGCCGCATCGGCGGGCCCAACTACGCGACGCTCGGCCGCATCGTCACGCTGCGGCGCATGCAGCAGACGGCCAAGTCGGTGGTCTGATCCTTTCGCTGCCGATGGCCGGTGCAGCCCCCGAGTCCGCCCCCACCGCCGGCGCGCAGTCGGTGCGACGCGCGCTGGCGGTGCTGCGCATCGTGGCGGCGGGGCAGGAGCATGGCGTCCGCCTGCTGGACGTGGCCCAGGCCACGGACCTGAACCGTGCCACGGTGCACCGGCTGCTGCAGGTCCTGATGGAAGAAGGGGCCGTGGAGCAGGACGCCGCCACGCGCCGCTACCTGATCGGCGGCGAGGTGTCGCTCATGGGCCTGGCGCGCTCGGCGGGCTTTCCGCTGCGCGCGGTGGCGGCGCCGCACCTGCAGGCCCTCGCCGAGGCCGAAGGCGAGACCTGCTTCCTCACCATCCGCAACGGCGACGACTCGGTCTGCCTGGCACGGCATCCGGGCAGCTATGCCGTGAAGGTGCTGTCGATCGAGGTGGGCGCGCGGCGCCCGCTCGGCGTGGGCGTGAGCGGCCTCGTGCTGCTGGGCAGCCTGCCGGAAGAAGAACGCGCGGCCACGATCCAGCGCAACGTGCGCCGCTTGCGTGCCCTGCGCATCGAGCCCGACGAGCTGCGCCAGCGTTTGCGTGTGTTGCAGCGCCGCGGCTATGCCTACGCGCCGGCCGGCGTCGTGCCCGGCACGCGCGCGCTGGCGGTGCCGGTGCGCCATCCGCAGGGCGCCGTGCTGGCCGGCCTCGCGGTCACCGCCATCAAGGACCGCCTGCCCGACGAGCGGGTGCCGCGGCTGGTGCAGGCGATGGAGCGGCACGCGCGCCAGATGGGACAGCAGTGGGCCGAACGCGAGAGCGTCAAGCGCCGATGAGCGAGGGCTGAGATGATGCCGGGCTGAATCGCCAAGGAGCCTTCCATGCCCGACAACATCCTCGTCTTCTACGGTTCGTACCGGTCCGACCGCATGGGCATCCGCCTCGCGGACTTCATCGTCAAGGGCCTGCGCGCCCGCGGCGCGAACGTCGACTTCATCGACGCCAAGGCGGTCGGCCTGCCGATGCTCGACCGCATGTACAAGGAGTACCCCAAGGGCCAGGCGCCCGAGGCGCTCGAAACGCTGGCCGGCAAGATCCGCGCGGCCGACGCCTTCGTCTTCGTCACCGGCGAATACAACTGGGGCGTGCAGCCGGGGCTGAAGAACCTCACCGACCATTTCCTCGAGGAGTGGTTCTGGCGGCCCGCCGCCATCGCCAGCTATTCGGCCGGGCGCTTCTCGGGCGTGCGTTCGGGCACCGCCTGGCATTCGATCCTGTCGGAGATGGGCATGGTCGTCATCTCCAGCACGCTGGCGGTGGGCCCGATCTCGCAGACGCTGGACGCGCAGGGCGAGCCGACGGGCGATGCGGGCGCAAGCCTGAAGCGCGCCTTCCCGCGCTGGGCCGACGACCTGGCCTGGTGGACGAACGCGGCGCGCGTGCAGCGGGCGACGCAGGCGCCGCCGTACTGAGCATCGGGCGTCGAACGCTTCGAGCCCGTGGACGGCGCGACCCACAACAGCATCCTGGGGACGACCCTGGTCATGGACGCGATGGCGTCACTGGCACCCTGACGGCCTGCGGCCTGCAGACGTTTCAGGGTGCCTGTGTGACTGCGCGCAGTGATGCGACTGGCGCTCGGGCATAGGCCGAACAGCTGCTTCGCAAGCGCCCGCGTTTCGCGAGAATCGATCGCCTGTCCTGCCCGGCCATCGATGCATCGCTTCTCCGCTTCCGCCGTCCCCGCCTGTGCGCCGCGCTGCGCACCGGTCGATGCGGTCCGCAGCTCGGCCAGCCCATGACGGCCTCGGACTGGCTGGAGGCGGTGCCGCTGCTGGTGGCGGCGATGATCGTGCTGCTCCTGCGGCGCGGACTCCGGCCCGTGGCCGACTGGGGCCCGATGCGCCCGGCCGCGTCGCTGCGGCCCGACGCGAACGGCGACCTCGTGGTGCCGGTGTCGAAGCTCATGTGGCGCCGCACCTTCGGCGGCTCGCACAACAGCCTGTCGCCCAAGCTCTGGATCACGCCCGTCGGCCTGCGAGTCAAGGTGTTCAAGCTCAGCGAGCGCAGCTTCGAAGACTTCGAGCGGGTCGACGCGCGCAAGTCGCTGCTGCAGGGTGTGCGGCTGATCTTCTTCGCTCCGGGGGAGCAACTGCACGTCGTGCTGGCCGACCGCGCAGTGGCACGCGCCGTGCTGCAATGCCTGCCACCCGAGCTGCCGCTCGGGCCCTCGGCCGCCGCCTTGCGCGACGCGCCGTGAAGACCGAATCCGACCCCGTCACGACCGGCGACGGCCCACCCGTCGGCGCCGCGGCCCGCCTGTCGAAGGGCCGCCTCGTCTTCGTGGTGCTCGTGACGCTCATGGGGGTCTGCGAGGTGCTCGCCACGTCGTCCTGGGTGCCTGTCGACGCCCTGTGGCCCTGGCTCGCGGGAACGATCGCCGTGGTCGGCTTCCTCACCTTCCTGCTGCTGGCCGGGATGTTCGGCAACCCCTTGCTGGCGATCGCGCTCCTGTTCCTCGCGTGGCGCGGCTGGGGCTGGCCGTTCTGGCGCGCGCTGCTCCTGTCCGCGCCGTTCTGGATCGTGACAGTGCGGCTGATGCCGGGGTGGGGTTAGCGACCGCCGGCCGTGGATCCGGCCGGGCGTGGGCGGGTGCCTGAACTCGCGAGGGCCGGGCGCCGGGAGGGTGCGGCGGCGCCTTGCGCGCCGGTGGCGATGCGCGCCTGCCGCAGCACCGGCGGCGCGCCGAGCAGGAAGGCGTCGACCCGCATGTCGATGATGCGGTCCAGGTTCTTGGGGATGCTCAAGGCATAGACCCACTTGCGCATGCCAATGTAGAACACGCCCGAATGCATCGACCAGATGAGCTCGAGCTCCTCCTCGAGTTCCTCCTCGTTCGACGGCTCGGGGATGTCGTAGGCCTTGCGCATCTCGCGCGCGATGACCTTGAAGTGATGCTCGCGCAATCGCGCGATGTAGCGCTGGTTGATGCCCTGCCGTGTCAGCCCGGCCGAGATGAAGATGCGGATCCAGTCGCTGCGCAGGATGTACTGCGCATAGTCCTTGAGGTAATGCTTGAGCCGCTCGGCCAGCGGCTTCGATGCATCCGACAGCCACTCTTCCCACATCGGGTCCCACTTGCGCACGAAGACCTCGTCGTAGACGCGATCGACAAGGGCTTCCTTGGTGGGAAAGTAGTTGTACAGAAGCGGCTGGGTGATGCCCAGCGCCCGGGCGATCTCGTGGGTGCTGACCTGGAAGCCGCGCTCGGCGAAGAGCTGGATGGCCTTCTGCACGATCTGCTGTTCGCGCGCTTCCTTCGACAGTCGCTGGGTCGCAGGACGCACCGGGGCCTGGGGCGCGGCCGCTGGCCTGCGCTCGCGCTTGCCACCGCTGGGGGCGCCGTCGATTGATTTCATGTCCGGTCCGGGATCGCCGCCTTCACGGGAACGAAGGCGGTGTTGGGCAAAAAGGTCAGTTTAGAGCGGCGAGGCGGCGCGCCGGTCGCTGCCCGGTCGTCGGGCATCGACGGTCGCCCGCCGCGACCATCGGCCAAGGGTTTCCCCCGAAGCGTCGACGCTTGCTGGCACGCTGCATGCGTACTACTATTTATCAAACGATAATTTATATTGAGTCGTGCCTGCTTGGGGGCGTACGGAACCCAGTTGGTGCATAGCAGTGCGATGGGTGCACTGATGAGGTGCCTGAGCACGAATTGTTATTTATCAATTGATCATTATTAGGATGCGCATGCCGATTCGAAAACTGGCCCACTATTCCGTCCGAACGTCGGACCTCGAGGCCTCCAGACAGTTCTACGTGGACATCCTCGGGTTCAGGGTCGGCTACCGGCCGCCGCTCGATTTCCCCGGCCTGTGGCTTTACCAGGGCGGCGACGACGCCGACTACGGCGTCGTCCACCTGATCGGCACGGACGGAGCCGGCAGCGGCCTGGCGGATTACCTCGGCGAGCGTTCCGCTTCCGACACGGGCACCGGCGCCCTGGATCACCTGGCCTTTCTGGCCACGGGCGTCGACGAGTTCCGCGAGCGCCTGGCGCACGCCGGCGTCGCGTACCGCGACCGCACCCTCCCGGGCCTGGGCCTGCGTCAACTGTTCTTCGTCGATCCCTCGGGCCTGACGATCGAGCTGAACTTTCCCGCCGTGGAGCCGAGAAGGGCGTCCGCGCCGGCGCAGGAGTTGCAGATGTCCGCCACCACCGATGCGTGCCGCGCTCACGAGTAGCGCCGCCTCTCTACCCACTGCCACCTTTCAATCAGGAAAACGCCATGGAAGCCGTTGTGAACCCCTCCCTGACCGCCCTGGACAGCGCCGATCTGGTCGCTGCCGCCGAGGCCATGATTCCCTTCTTGCGCGAGAAGGCTCCGGAAACCAATGCATTGCGCCGACCGCCCGAGTCGGTTCGCCAGCGCCTGAAAGAGACGGGCATCGCCCGGCTGTGGCAACCCAGGCGCTACGGGGGCGCCGAAGGCAGTCTCACCGAGGGTGCCGAGATCCTGCGCGCGGTGGGCCGCGGCTGCGGGTCGACGGCCTGGATCATGGCCCAGAACATCCAGCACAACATGATGCTGGCCAACTGGCCCGAGCAGGCGCAGGACGAGATCTGGGGCGAGATGCCCGACGCGCTGGTCTCCGGCATCCTGATCCCCGGCATCGGCAAGGCCAAGAGGGTCGAGGGCGGCTACAGCCTGTCGGGCCGCTGGCCTTTCGTGAGCGGGTCCGAGATCGCCGACTGGATCATCTTCACCGGTGACGTTGTCGACGCCGAAGGCAAGGCCGAGGAAATGCACTTCGTGCTGCCCAGGGGCGAGGTGGAGATCCTGGACACCTGGTACACGATCGGTCTGCAAGGCTCGTCGAGCCAGGACTGCACGCTCAAGGATGCCTTCGTGCCCGCACACCGGGCCGTGAGCATGCACGACCTCAAGGGCCATGGCCGCAGCCCGGGCGCCAAGGTCAACAAGGGGTGGCAATACCGGGCGCCGCCGTATGCGATGTTCGGCTGCTTCATCGGATGCGCCGCCCTCGGCGTGGCCGAGGCCGCGGTGGGCTACTACGTCGAGAACGCACGCAAGCGCGCGTCCACGATGTCGGGCAGCAACGTGTCGAGCTTCACCACGCAGCAGGTCAAGGTGGCCGAGGCGAAGACCGCCGTGCTGTCGGCGCGCCAACTCATCGACTCCACGCTTGCCGAGATCGAGACCCTGTACCGCCGCGGTGGCACCAGCATGGTGGAGGACCGAACCCGCTGGCGGGCCATGGCGACCTACGCCGGGCGGCTGGCGTCGTCGGCCGTCAATCTGGTGCTCGAAGCCGGTGGCGGCGGCGTGATCTACGAACGCAATCCGATCGCGCGCTGCGTGGCCGACATGACGGTTGCCAACCGCCACATCACCCAGAACTGGGATGTGAACGCCTCGACCTACGGTCGCGTGCTCCTCGGCCTGCCCAGCGGCGTCGAAGCCCTGGACGACTGAGCAGGACAAGGAGCATGAGCATGATCGAAGCAGTGCGCCCCCACGTGGCCTGCGCGGCCGCGGTGCCAGCAGCCGCGGAGCCCGTCTCGCGCGACAGTTTCCTTTCGGCGATGCGGCAGACCGCTTCGCCGGTGTGCGTCCTGACCACCCACGGTGACGGACAGCGCATGGCGTTGACCGTGAGTTCGTTCCTGTCGGTGTCTGCCGACCCGCCCCTGATCTCGGTGTGCATCAACCGCAACAGCCGCATGTGCACGGCGATGACCGAGAGCGGTGTCTTCGGGGTGCACATGCTCTCCGACGACCAGGCCCATATCGCCGACTGCTTCGCGGGCCGTCCCAAGACCGGCGAGGCCTACGACTTCTCCTGCGTGGAGTGGCTCGACCAGGGGGAGGGGCGCGAACCCGCGATGTCCGGCGGCGCGATGTCCGCCGAGTGCTCCGTGGTCTCGGCGACGGATGCGGGCACGCATCGCCTGTTCATCGCGGCGGTCACGCGCCTGAGCACGAACGACAAGCGGCCGCTCCTGTACTGGAACCGCCTCTACGGGTTCCCCACCCACCCCACCGACGAACGCTCCTGACGGATCGGGCGATCCCTCTTCCTCCAACACTCAACACCCACGGATCGAGGTCGAAATGAAAAACAGATGGTCGGCTCTGGCAGTCATCTTCATCGCGTTCTTGCAGTTTCCGCTGAACTGGTTCAGCGTCGTGCCCGCCTTCGGCGGCATCGTGAACGACATGAAGCTGTCGTTCACCCAGGTCGGCGTCATCGCCGGCACCTTCATCGCCGGCTACGGCATCGCACACATCCCGGCCGGGTGGTTTGCAGAGCGCTTCGGCATGCGCGCCGGCATGATCTTCGGCGTGGTGGTGCAGACCCTCGGCGCGGCGATGAGCGGCTGGGCGCCGTCCTACGACCTGCTGCTGGTCGGCCGGCTGCTGTGCGGGATCGGCGGGGCCGTGACCATGGGCAGCGCCGTCGGCCTGACCGCCGCCTGGTTCCGCGGCAAGGAGCTCGCCACCGCGAACGGCATCATCCAGGGCGTGGGTTTCACCATCGCGGCCGCCGCCGGCCTCTACGGCTGGGGCGTCGTGGTCGAGGCCTTCGGATGGCGTCAGGCCCTGCTCATCGGGGCCGGCGTCGGCGTGGCCTCGCTGCTCTTCCTCCTGGCCTTCTTTCCCACGCCGCCGAAGGCAGGGGAAGACGTTGTCGAGGGACACCACCTGGACAAGGACTCGCTGCGCCGGATCTTCGGCAACCGGCAGCTGTGGATCATGGGCATTGCACTGCTCGGGGCGTACGGCAGCTACTTCAGCGCTGCGAACCTGCTTGGCTCGTATGCCCAGGAGCGTCTGAAGGTCGCGCCCTCGGCGGGCGAGGCCATCGGCGCCATCCTCTTCTTCGGCGGCATCTTCGGTGGCGTCATTGGCGGCTGGCTCACCGATCGCGTGTTCGGACGCCTGCCGACCTTCCTGATCGCCTGTTTCGCCGAAGGCGCCATGTTCTTCCTGATCCCGCACCTGAACCTGGTCGGGCTGCAGATCGCGGCGGCGGTCGTCGGGGTGGGGCTGATCGTGGCGTTCGTGCCCTGGGTCTCCCTTCCCGGCGAGGCCGACAGCGGACTGCACCTGTCCGACGTGCCCACCGCCATCGGGCTGATGTTGAGCATCGTGGCGATCGGCGGTGCCCTGATCCCGCCCCTGTTCACCAAGATCGCGACCGAGTGGGGCTTCGACGCGGCGTGGCGGTTCCAGGGCGTGATCACGGTGGCGTGCGCACTGCTGGCGCTGTCGGCGAGGACGCGGCCGGTGGCGCGAAGCGGCCTGGCCGGGACGCCGGGCTGAACCGACATGGTCCCCGGCCGGGGGCCTGCCCCCGGCGTTACCCGGCAGCCCCTTTCTTCAGGACGTTGCGTTCGTCCTGCGCCAGCACCAGGTTCCAGACCTCCGGGCCGATCGGTGCGTGGCGCTCTTCCATCACGTGCGCGACCAGTCCGGCCGCCCGCCCGATGAGGGCGAGGCCTCTTCCGAACAAGGGGTCCAGGCCCATGTCGGCCATGACCGCGCCGTTGGCACCGGCCGCATTGAGTGGCAGGGGCTTGCGAAGCTCGACGCACAGCACGTGTTCCACCGCCAGCGCCAGGCGCCAATGGCGGCCGAAGTAGCCGTTGCGCTCCGACACTCGCCGCAATGTCGGCACACGCGGATCGCCGTCGACATGGATCGGATGGCCCACGCCGGGGATCGCCTGCCGATGTTCGCGCGCATGCCGCACGAGCTCCCTGGCACAGGCGAGCACGGCCTGGTCCGTCGTGTCGTCTGCCAGATCCTTCGCGTGCCGCGTCCACAGTTCGGCCGCGTTCTGGACGGTTCCGAGAAAGTGGCTTCCCGCGCCGAGCAGTCCGGCCGCCACGGCGCCCTGCAGCGACTCGGGTGCGCCGAGGTAGGTCATGCGGGCGCTGATCGCGCTCGGTGTGAGGCCGTGGTCGGCGGCCGTCACCAGCAGCAGGTTGAGCATGTCCTTCTCGCGCGGCTCCGGGCGGCGCGCCCACGCGAGCCAGCAGATCATGTCGACGAAGTCGAAATGGCCCAGGATGTCCGTGGACAGATCCAGGCCGCGGACGTGAATCGCATCCGGCGTGGTGGTGCCGATCTCGGTGCTGATGCCCATGTCCGTCTGCTCCCTAGGCCGCCAGCCCGACCGTGATGCCGCCGCACACATGGAGCACCTGCCCGGTCACGAAGGCGGCGCGTGGGTCCATGAAGAACTCCACCGCGTGCGCGACCTCCGAAGGCTCTCCCGGTCGCCGCACCGGAATCCCCTCGGCGATCCGCCGGGTGCGTGGGCTGTCCGCCGGATTCGCGGCCTTGAATGCGGCCGTGGCGATGGGGCCGGGCGCCACGGCATTGACCGTGATGCCCTGCGGCGCGAGTTCAAGGGCCCATGTGCGGGTCAAGGCGTTGATCGCGCCCTTGGCGGCCGCGTAACCACTGCGCAGCTCCTTGCCCAGGGCCGCGCGGCTGCTGATGTTCACGATCCGGCCGAAGCCGCGCGCACGCATGCCGGGCAGGACGGCCTGCGCGCATTGCAGCGCAGAGCGACTGGTCACGCGGATCTGCCAATCGAAGTCGACCAGGCGCGTGTCTTCGATCGGCGCCGGGCGGATGGCGGCCACGTTGTTGACCAGGCCCAGGACCGGGCCGGTGGCAACGAGCTGTTCAAGCGCCCGCGCCAGGGCGTCTTCGTCACCGAGGTCGGCCTGCGTGAACAGGGCCGGGCTGTCTTCCGGCTGCGGCTGCAGGTCGAAGTTGTGCACGGTCCAGCCACGCGCCGCCAGGCTGCGGCAGATGGCCAGGCCGATGCCGGACGAGCCGCCCGTCACGAGCGCCGTGCGGGAGGCGGCAGGCAGGGAAGGGTTCATGTGGAGGCCTCTTGCATTCGTCGCAGGATCTGCTGGCGCACGTCCTTCTTCGACACCTTGGCGTTGGCAGTGCGCGGCAGGCTGTCGAAGAAGTGCACGTGCTTGGGCGTCTTGACCGGATCGAGCCGCGCACGCACCCAGGCGATCAGCTCGGCTTCCGACACCTGGGCGCCGGCATGGAGCTGCACCGCACCATGCACGGCTTCGCCCCACTTGTCGTCTTCCAGGCCCAGCACTGCACAGTCGTACACGGCGGGGTGGGCGCCCAGCGCGTCCTCGACGTCGGTGGGATAGACGTTGAAGCCGCCCGTGATGATCATGTCGCGGATGCGGTCCCTCAGGTAGAGGTAGCCGCGCTCGTCCAGCACGCCGCCGTCGCCCGTGCGCAGCCAGTCGCCATGGAAGCTCTCGGCGGTCTTGTCGGGCTGCTTCCAGTAGCCCGTCATCACCAGGTCGCCCCGCACAACGACTTCGCCGTGCTCGCCGGGCGGCAGGACCTTGCCCTGGGCGTCCATGATCGTGACGTCGGTCATGAGCGCCGGGCGTCCCACCGAGGCCAGGTTCCGCAGGTCGCGTGCCTCTTCGGCGCGCATGTACGCGATGATCGCGGGCGCCTCGGTCTGTCCGTACCCGGTCTCGACCGGCCCGAACACCTCCTGGGCTTCCAGGATCTTGTCCGAGCGCATCGGCGCGGCGGCGTAGACGAAGTGCCTGAGCGCGCTCCAGTCGCGCCGGCGGACCGTCTCGTCCTCCAGCAGGCCGTAGATCAGAGTGGGCGGCATGAACACGGAAGTGACGCGATCGCGTTCGAGCTGGTCCAGCACGTCCCTGGGCCGCGTGGACGCCGGCAGCAGGACCGTGCCGCCACAGCCGAGCACCGGCAGCAGGAAGGTGGACGTGCCATGCGTGATCGAAGCCACGGCCAGGTAGCGGACGTGCTCGTCCAGCCGCATGGCGTGCATGATCGACACGATGCAGGCGTTCCACGACCGCAGGCTCTGCATCACACCCTTGGGCAGGCCGGTGGTTCCGCCGGTGAACTTGATGGCCTGGGTGCGCGCGAGGCCCGGATACACCGCATCGGGCATCCGGCCGCGATGGCGCTCGATGGCTTGCGACAGGTCGTCCTGGCCGCCACCAGGCCGGTAGCGCATCAAGGGTGCACCGGCGTCGGCGACCTTCGTGGCCTGGTCGTCCTCGGCGATCACCAGGGCCGCTTCCGTGAATTCGATGATGCGGCGAAGTTCGGCCTGGCCCGCGCGGGGATTCAGGGGCACCCAGATGCGCCCGGCCAGAAGGGTGGCGAACAGTGCCACGACGTGGGCGATGTGGTTGCCCGCGCAGATCGCGATGCGTCCGTCTTCGGCGGGCACGCGGTGCTGCAACACGACGGCCAGCGCCTGCACCTGCTCCACCAGTTCGGCGTAGGTGATGCTGCCCTCGGGCCCCGACACCGCCACCTTGTCCGCGTGACGCTGCGCCGCGCGCAGCAGGAAATCGATCGGTCTCATCGCGTCAGTCCGCCCGGGCGCCGGAGACCTTCACGACCTCCGCCCACTTGTCGTATTCGCGGCCGACGAAGGCGGCGAACGCCGGCTGGCTCATGGCCGGCGCATCGGCGCCAAGTTCGCGGTAGCGTGCCCGCACCTTCTCGTTCTGCAGCGCCTTGATCGTCTCCGCATGCAGCCGCTGCACGATCGCATCGGGCGTTCCCGCCGGTGCGAAGAGGCCCGACCAGGCTGTCGATTCGTAGCCGCGCACGCCGGCCTCGGCCATCGTCGGCACGTCCGGCAGCTTGGGCGAGCGCTGCGCGCCGGTGACCGCCAGTGCGCGCAGGCTGCCCTTGGCGATGTGCGGCAGCGAGGTCGGCAGGTTGTCGAACATCAGGTCCAGCTGGCCGCCGATGAGGTCGGTGAGTGCCGCACCGCCGCCGCGGTAGGGCACGTGCAGGATCCGCACCTGCGCCATGTGCTTGTACAGCTCGCCCGACAGGTGGATGCTGCTGCCGTTGCCGGACGACCCCATGTTCAGCTTGCCCGGGCGTGCCTTGGCCAACGCCGTCAGTTCGGCGACCGAGTGCACGGGCAAGGCGGGGTTGACCACCAGCACGTTGGGCACGGAGCCCACGTTGGCGATCGGCACGAAGGCGGTGCGCGTGTCATAGGGCAGGTTGCCGTACAGCGTCGGGTTGATGGCGTGCGTGCCGACCGTGCCGAGCATGATCGTGTAGCCGTCCGGCGCCGCGTTCGCCACTTCGCGTGCACCGATGTTGCCGCCAGCGCCGGCCCGGTTGTCGACGACGACCGGCTGGCCCAGCGACTGGGCCAGCTCGGCGCCCACGAGGCGCGCGAAGAGGTCTGCCGCTCCGCCGGGCGGGAAGGGGACGACGAGGCGTATCGGTTTGCTGGGCCAGGCTTGTGCCTGGGCCAGCGGGGCCATGGCCGCGAGGGCCAGCACCAGCGAGGCACCGATGAAGTGACGTTTTTGCATGAAGTCTCCGGAGTGGATGCGGCCGGCGGCGGCCGCGGAAATTGAGCCTGGCGCGTCAGCTTGTCGCGTGGGGCGCGAGCGCGATCCCCTGGCCGAGGCCGCCATCGACGGGCAGCTCGATGGCGTTGACGTACTGCCCGGCGTCGGACACCAGGAACACGACCGCGGCCGCGATGTCCCAGCCGGTGGCCTGTCGGCCGAAGGGCAGGGGCATGCGCCCGCGCTCCGGGCGCGCCTGGCTCGCCGCCCGTCCCATGGGCGTGTCGACCAGGCCTGCAGCCACGATGTTGGCGCGTATCCCGCGCGCGTGGCCTTCGAGCGCCACGGCGCGGCACAAGGCCGAGAGCGCGGCTTTCGACGTCTCGTAGGCCGGGTTGCGGCCCGCCGCCATGCGGGCGGCCAGCGAGGAGATGAACACGATGGCACCGCCGCTCTGCATGCGCGGCAGCGCCGCCTGCGCGCACAGCATGTGTGCCCGCAGATTCACCTGGAGGATCGAATCCCAGCTCTCGGGCGTGATGTCCGGCAGCGGGCGTCGATCGCTGATGCCGACGTTGAGCACCAGGGCGTGAAGCGGCCCGCCCTGCGTCGCTTCGTCGACCAGCCGGCGGCAGCTGGCCGGATCGGACACGTCGGCCACGATGGGCCGGGCCTGCCCGCCGGATGCCTCGATGGCAGCCACCGTCGCGTGGGCCGCTGCCGGGCCCCGGTCCGCACAGTGGACGACGGCACCGCAGCGCGCGAGCGCCAGGCTGATGGCGCGCCCGTTGCCGACGAGCGAGGCCTCGTCGCTCGCCGCCTGCCCCGCGCCGACCACGAGCACGGGCCGGCCTGCCAGCGCGTCGGTGGCAAACGCGGCCAGGGGGGGTGAGTGTGTAAAGGTTTCCATGTCCGAACGAAGAGTAGCAGTCGCACTTCAGAACCTACAATCCATGGAACGTTTACATCCGGAGAAACCATGAGCAAACCGCCTTCGGTGCGCGACGTGGCCGCAGCGGCCGGCGTGTCCATCGCGAGCGTGTCCCGGGTGCTCAACCGCAGCGGCTATGTGAGCGAACAGGCGCGCGCGCGGGTGGAGCAGGCCGTGCGCGACACGGGCTACGCCCCCAACTTCAGCGCCAAGCACCTGCGCACCGGCCGCAGCAAGGCGGTGGGGCTCATGGTGTCGAACATGGCCAACCCCTTCCTGGCCACCTTCTTCGCCGCGACCGAGCGCTGCCTGCAGGACGCGGGCTTCTCGCTGCTCGTGTCGAGCACCTACGACGACCCGAACCGCGAGCAGGAGCTGCTCACGCTCTTCGAGAGCCGGCGGCTGGAGGGCGTGATCGCCTTCCCGGCGCAGGAGGGCGTGCCCCGTTCGCGCAACCCCTTCGCGCTGTGCAAGCTCCCGCTGGTCGTGGTCGATCGCGAGGTCGACTGCCATGGCGATGCCGTGTTCCAGGATCACCGCACCGGCGTGCGGCTGGCGGTGGACTACCTGTGCGCGCTGGGGCATCGCCGCATTGCGCTCTTCGGCCCGAGCCTGGGCATCCGCCCCGGCCGGGAGAAGCTGCTTGGCTACAAGGACGCGCTCGCCCAGCGTGGCGTGGAACTGGACGAGCGCCTGGTGTGCATGCTGAAGTCGGCCGTCGATTCGCCGGAGGAGCAGATGGACCGGATGCTCCGGCTGCACGAACCGCCCACGGCATTGGTGGCGCTGGGCACCCGCATCCTGTCCGGCACGCTGCGGGCGGCGCGTCGCACGGGCCGGCGCGTTCCCTCGGACCTGTCGGTGATCGGCATCGGAACGGAGAACGCGTTCGCGTTGGCCGACCCGGCCTTGACCACGCTGAGGTTCAACATCGATCAGGCCGCCCAGGCCGCTGCTCAACTGATGCTGGAGCGCCTCGGCGGCACCAGCGGGCCGCGGCGCAGCGTGACCGTGCCACTCGACCTGGTGCTGGGCGAGTCGTGTGGTGCGCCGGTGCATCGGCGGTGACGCCGGTGAAACCTGTGCCTCGGCATGGCAGCGCTCGGCACGATGCCATGCTGCCTCAGAGCGTGTACCCCCGCGTCGTGCGGCCGCCAGGGTCATCCCGGCACGCGATGCCCGAAAAGCGTCAGACTGGCCCGGGATCTGCCGAATGCGCTCTGGCAGCGAACAGATTGCGGTGCTTCATGAAGCGGTGATAGGACATCCGCAGGTGCAACTGCATGACCTGGCGGGCCAGTTCGCCGTCGCGCTCCTGCGCCGCGAGCGTGAGGTCCTTGTGGTGATGAAGGCTCTGTTCGAGTTCTTCATGCGAGTACAGGAAGAAGGAGCGCACGATGACCGGCATGTCGATGATCGTGCCGAGCATCGATCGCAAGCGGGGTGATCCAGCGGCGTCCAGCAGTGCACGATGAAAGGTGCTGTTGGCTTTCTGCACTTGGGCGATGCCCTCGGGCCCGGCGTCGATGCCCCTGCGCATCTCATCGTTGCTGGCGCAGAGGACTTCGGTGAGGCCCGGGCCTGCCCGGCTGGCGGCCAAAAATGCGGCGTAGGGCTCCAGGAGCATGCGAAGCTGAAACGTCTCCTCGATGTCCACCTCCGTCCAGGGAGACACGTGGATTCCTTGCCCCAGCCCGTCGGTCGCCAGGCCGTCTTCGACCAGCCTGCGCAACGCCGTGCGAACTGGGGTGCGGCTGAGGCCCAGCTCGCGAGCGATCGGTTCTTCCTTGAGTTGAGTTCCGGGCCCGTAATGCCCGCCAACCAATCTCTGCCTGAGCACCTCGTAAGCCCGATCGCGTCCTGTTTGCATCTCGTCACTGCATCCGTGGAGATCGATTGTAGGTGTCCACAGCGTCGCGACCCGCCTCCGTCAGGTGAGCGTGCGTCGGCTGATTTGTCCTTATTTTGCTTTTTGCAGCGCATCAAATCCCGTTTTTTAGGTGTTTACCCTTGACGCTGTTTCTGTGTTTGTTCTTTTTTTGTATTCTCAACGGCTTCCGAGGATACAGAATGCACATTGCACTTATCGGTCTGGGCGAAGTGGGGCGTTGCTTTGCCGACGCTCTTTTTCGCGCCGGACACGCGATCAGCCTCTGCGAGGCAAAGCCTTCACCCGCCGCTGTGGAACTTGCGCAGAGGTTGGGACTGCCCATCCATCCGAGCGCAGAGGCATGGTTGGCGGAGGCGAACTGGGTCTTCAGCTGCGTGACCGGGTCGGTGTCTTTGGCCGTCGCGGAGCAGGCTGCGGCGCACATGCACGAAGGCGCAGTGATCGCGGACTTCACGACGGCAAGCCCCTCCGTCAAGCGCGAGGGCGCGCAGGCCGCCGCCAGGCGCTTCGTCCGCTACGTCGACGTCGCCATCATGGGCGGCATCCTCATCAACCGCGAGCGTACGCCCCTCCTGGTCGCAGGCGAAGGCGTCGACGACTTCAAGGCGGTGATGGAAACGGCCGGCGGCCGTGTGAAGACGATCGAGGGCGGCGCTGCGGGCGATGCCATGTCCCTGAAGATCCTGCGCAGCGTCTTCACCAAGGGCATGGAAGCCCTCGCCGTCGAACTGCTCATGAGCGCGGAAAGGCAGGGCGTGCGAGACAAGCTCTACGAGCAACTCCTGGACATCGACCAGACGCCACTGCGCGACTTCATCGACATGCTCGTGCGTACCCATGTGGTGCACGCCAAGCGGCGGGCGCATGAGGTGAACGACGCCCAGAGCGAGCTCGCGGCGCAGGGCATGCCTTCCGCGGTGCTGCCCGGCGTCGAAGAGCGCTTCCAGAAGACGGCGCGGGCCTTGGAAGCGCATCCGCTGTCGCTGCCCGAACCGGACATCCGCCAAGCGCTGGACTGGCTGCTGGCCAACGGCCGCTGAGCCAGACAAAGCCCGCCGAAAGGCGCCTTCCCCTTTTCACATCCAGGAGACATCCCGTGCGCATGCTCGTTCGAATTTCCGCTGCCGCCCTCGCGCTGCTTGGCTTGGCCACAGCCCACGCCCAGACCTACCCGGAGCGGCCCATCAAGATCGTGGTGCCGTTCCCCGCGGGCGGCGGCACCGATGCGCTGACTCGCCAGTTGGCGACGGCACTGACGACCAAGCTCAACTGGGTCATCACCGTCGAGAACAAGCCGGGCGCCGGGGGCAATCTGGCGCTCGACAGCGCCGCGAAATCCAGGCCTGACGGCTACACCTTCGTCATGGCCCAGACCGACAACGTCGTGCTCAACCCGCTGCTCTACACCAAGCTGACCTATGACCCGGTGAACGACCTCGAGGCGGTCGTGCCCGTCGCCAGCGGCGCCGCAGTGCTGGTGGTCCGCGCCGACTCGCCCTACAAGACACTTGCCGACGTCGTGGCCGCTGCCAAGGCAAAACCCGGACAGCTGACTGTGGCAACGCCCGGCACCGGCACCATCGCGCACCTCGTCAACCAGATCTGGCAGAACGCGTCGGGAATCAAGTTCACCCACGTCCCCTACCGCGGCATGTCGCAGGCCATCCCCGACCTCATTGGCGGCCAGGTCGACATGTACATGGGTTCGATCCCGACGCTGCTCAGCCAGATCGAGGGCGGCAAGGTCCGACCGCTCGGCGTCACCATGGCCAAGCGCTCCCCGGTGCTCCCCAACGTGCCCACCTACGGGGAATCCGGCATCAAGGGTGTCGAACTTGCCAGCGTGTGGGGCTTGATGGCACCGGCCGGCACGCCGAAGGCCATCGTGGATCGCTGGAACGTCGAGATCAATGCGCTGCTCAAGCAGCCGGACGTGCGCGACAAGATTCTCGCGACCGGCGCCGACCTGCTGGGCGGATCGCCGAAGGCGCTTGCCGACATGAATGCCTCGGAGCGTGCGCGACTCGCGCCCGTCGTTCGCGAAGCGGGCATCAAGCTCGACTGACAGATTCCACCATCACATGAAGCAATCCCATGAATAACGGACTTCGCATTCTCAAGCGCCGCCGTGCCGTCGACCTGGCGCTGGCTCGCCAATATCTGGAGGTGCCGGTCGCCAACGTCAGCGACTGCATGGCACGGATGACTGCCGGTGGGGCTCGCCTGCGCCCGATGCACGCGGGCGGGCGCATGGCCGGCCCGGCGCTGACGATCAAGGCGCGGCCGGGTGACAACCTCATGATCCACAAGGCCCTCCAACTGGCGCAGCCAGGCGACGTCATCGTCGTGGACGCCGGCGGCGACCTGACCAACGCGCTCATCGGCGAAATCATGGTTGGCGACGCTGTCCACCAGAAGCTCGGGGGTTTCGTGATCAACGGTGCCATCCGCGATGCGGGCGCGATCCGCGAAGGCACGTTTCCCGTGTTCGCCGCAGGCGTCACGCACCGCGGCCCCTACAAGGACGGGCCCGGCGAGATCAACGTGCCCATCTCCATCGACGGGATGGTCATCGAACCGGGCGACCTGATCATCGGCGACGAGGACGGCCTGCTGTGCGTGCCTTTCGACGATGCCGAGCGACTGCTTGCTGCTGCCCACCAGAAGCAGGTCATCGAGAACAGGATGGTCGAAGACATCAAGGCGGGAACGCTCGACCGTTCGTGGGTCGACGCCACCCTGGCTCGCCTGAACTGCTACGTCGAGGAGTGACGGGCAGCGGCCAGAGGCGAGCGGCGTTCGCGGAGGAGTCGGCAACAAGGTGGTGCCGGCGCCGGACGCGGTCATCAACCGGATTCAATTTGACAGGGCCGGAACAAAGGCCCGACTACGGAGACAAGACATGTTCAATCGACGCACCATCGTTGTCGGCGGCGCGGCCGCGCTGCTCTCGGCAGCTGCCGCAAGCCAGGAGTTCAGGCATCCGATCAAGATCGTGATTCCGTTCGCCGCCGGCGGCGCGACGGACGCGTTGGCCCGGGCGATCGGGCCGAGACTGGGGCAGGAGCTTTCGCAGCCGGTCGTCATCGAAAACCGACCCGGAGCCAGCGGACAGATCGGAACCGCTGCGGTGAAGGCGGCGCCGCCGGATGGCTCGACCTTCCTGCTTGCGCTGGACCATTCGGTCGTCGTGGTGCCACTCATCACGCCGTCGGCCGGCTATGACGCCATGAGGGACTTCGTGCCGGTCGGCCAGGTGGCGCGTTTCCAGTGGACCTTCGCGGTTCCGATGTCCAGCCCGGCCAGGACGCTTCCCGAGTTCGTCGATTTCGTGCGCCGCGAGCCGCAGAACGGCAACTACGGCGTTCCGCTCATCGGCGGCGTGCCCGACATCATCGGCGCTGCGATCACCCGCAAGGCCAACGTGCGCATGGAGCCGATCGCGTTTGGCGGCTCCGCGCAGATGATGCCTCAGCTCATCGGCGGGCAACTGGCGTCTGGCGTGACCGGCGAGCCGGAAGGGGTGACGATGTTCCGTGGCGGAAAGGTTCGCATCCTGGCGATCTCGGGCGGCAAGCGTTCGGCGCTGCTGCCGGAAGTGCCTACTTTCGAGGAGTTGGGTTTCTCCGGCGTCAATGTGAACAGCTTCAATGCGTTCTTCGCACCCAAGAATTTGCCGAAGCCGCTCGCGGAGAAGTTCAACACCGCGCTGCGCAAGGTGCTCATGGACGCCGAGATCCAGGCGAAGATCAAGGAGATGTCGCTCGAACTGGCGCCCACGGACCTCGAACAATCGAAGGTCGAGCTCGCCAAGAGCTACGCCTTCTGGCACGACGCCGAAAAGCCGAAGAAGTGAATCCACATGGCAGTTCATGAAGCCGATGGGGATGTGGCGCGGGCACCCCATACGACTGGGATCGATCCGCCGGCTTTCCCGGTGCCGGCGGGCGCTTGCGACTGCCATATGCATGTCTTCGATTCGCGCCTGCCCTTCGCGCCGGGTCGGGTCCTCAAGCATTCCGATGCATCGATGGACGACTACCGCCTGCTTCAGGAGCGGCTGGGGCTGGAGCGTCACGTGATCGTCCAGCCCTCCGGCTATGGGCGCGACCACCGCGTGCTGCTGGGCAGCTTGCGTGCCAGTCGGGGACGTGCCAAGGGCATCGCGGTGATCGATCCGTCCGCCACGGCGGAAGAGCTGGAGGTGCTGCGGGCCAACGGCGTCGTTGGCGTCCGCTTCAATCTCGTGCAGGCCGGCGCAACCGACGAGTCGATGCTGGAAGACGTGGCGCGGCTGATACAGCCGCTCGGCTGGCACATCCAGCTGCACCTTCCCACCGCCGATCTGGCGCGGCTAGAGGAGCGATTGCTGGCGCTGCCCGTGCCGATCGTCCTCGATCACTTCGCGCGCGTGCATGTCGACGCTCCGGTGGCCAACCACGCCGAGGCAACCGCCTGGCGATTGCTCCGCTCGGGCAAGGTCTGGCTCAAGTTGTCCGCACCCTACATTGCGTCGCCGCGCTCGTCGGCCTACGAAGATCTTGACGTCTTCGTGCGACGGTTGGCCGACAGTCACCTGGACCGTCTGCTCTGGGGAACCGACTGGCCCCACGTCACCGAGTCGCGCAAGCCCGACGACGCCGTGCTGATGAATCTGCTCGGGCGGTGGTTGAGCCAGGACGAAATCCGGCAGGTGCTGGTCGCCAATCCAGCGATGCGCTACGGTTTTGCGTAGACCCGGAGCGCTCTCCGGAACTCCGACGAACTGCGGAGAGCAGCGCCTGCGCAAGTGCCGACAGCCCAAGCCAAAAGTGGCTGCAGCGCCGGTGGGGTGAGGGTGACTAGCTATCGAAGTTATAGCAAACGACGCTGCCGCACGCCGGGTGCGGCCTTCAGCCGCCGATGCGGAACAGTTCACGCAGCGCCTCGCGATACGCCTGCTCGCCGACCACGTCGGCGTCTTCGTGCACGGCACCGTCGATGAGCACGAAGCGCTTGGGCGGCGCGGCCTTCTCGTACAGCGCACGCCCGAGCCGCGGCGAGACCATCGTGTCGCCCGCCGCATGGACCGCCAGCAGCGGCGAGCCCACTTCGGCGATGCGGGAGGCGGCGTCGAAATGCTGCGTCATCAGCGGCGCCACCGGCAGCCAGCCCCAGCGGGTGCTGCGCAGCACGTCGAGCGAGGAGGTGAAGGCGCCTTCGACGATGAGGCCGGCTTCGTCCTGCACCTCGGCCGCGAGCCTCACTGCGACGGCGGCGCCCAGCGAGTGACCGAACACGAAGCGGCGCGCCTGCGGGTGTTCGCGCGCCAGCCATTGCCACACGGCGCGCGCGTCTTCGGCCACCAGCGTCTCGGACGGCATCGCCGGGCTGCTGCGGCCGAAGCCGCGGTAGTCCACGCCCAGCACCGAGAAGCCCAGCCGGTGCAATTGCCGGATGCGCACGGCGCTGGCGCGCACGTCCCAGTGCACGCCGTGCAGGAACAGGATGACCGGCGCCTCGGCCTCAACCTGCGGCAGCCACAGTGCATGCAGGCGCACGGCCTGCCCGGTCTGCTCCGGGTGCCGGGAGACATAGTCGATCCACACATCCTGCATGCCGATGGCCGCTGCCTCGCCCGGCGGCCAGGTGCGTGCGCCGGGCATGAAGAGCCAGCGCCGCTGTTCGTGGTCGACGATCGCGCAGCCGCCGAGCAGGGCGCTCGCGGCCAGCAGGAGCGAAGCAAGGACAGAGGCAGGGCGCATGGCCCATGTTCGCACTACCCGGGCTGCTCCGCGCGCGTGCCCGCATCCCTGAAGGCAGCCGGCGGCACGCCGAGCATGCGCTGGAACACGCGCACCATCTGCTGCCGTCCCGAGAAGCCGCTGCGCAGCGCCACCTTGTCCATCGATTGCCCGGTATGCGACAGCAGCTCGCGTGCGAGGTCGACCTGCGCCGCGCGGATGTACTCGCTGGGCGACTGCCCGAACGCCTGCTTGAAATCGCGCGACAGCTGCCGCGTGCCGACGCATGCGTGCTCGGCCACTTGCTCGACCGTCACACCATCCTCGAGGTGGGCCAGGATGAAGGCGGTGGCGCGGCTGAGCCGGTCCGAAGACCCGCCGTAGGCGTGCAGCGCGGCGCTTTGCTGGCCCTGGTTGGCGGCCCGCACGCGGAAGACGACCAGCTCGCGCGCGACGGCCAATGCCAGTTCGCGGCCATAGTCCTCGTCGACCAGGCTCAGCGCCAGGTCGATGCCGGCGGTGGCGCCGGCGGAAGTGAAGAACTTGCCGTCGCGCGCGAACAGCGTGTCGTCGACGACACGCACCTCGGGGTAGAGCGTCCTGAAGTGCTCGATGTGCCTCCAGTGCGTGGTGGCCGGCCGGCCCGAGAGCAGGCCGCACTCGCCCAGCACGAAGGCACCGGTGCACACCGAGCCGATGCGGCGTACGCGCGGCTCGACGGCGAGCAGCCAGTTGCGCAGGTGGGGATCGTGCCGCGCTGCCATCACGCCCGGGCCGCCGGCCACGATGAGCGTGTCGAAGGCGCAGATCTCGGGCGGCGGCAGCGGTGCCGTCTGCAGGCGCAGTCCGCAGGAGGTCGTGACCTCGCCGCCGAACGT
The DNA here is from genome assembly GCA_005503065.1 of Comamonadaceae bacterium ALPHA2B. Taxonomy (GTDB): domain Bacteria; phylum Pseudomonadota; class Gammaproteobacteria; order Burkholderiales; family Burkholderiaceae_C; genus Xenophilus. The sequence goes on along the minus strand of SCOE01000008.1, from coordinate 37,313 downwards.
GGAGATGGCGTTGATGCGGTAGCGGTCCCGGTCGCCGGGCGCGCACGCGTGGTGGTTCGCGCGGCCCAGGACATCGGCCGGTCCGGTGGCGTCGAGCAGCAGCGCATCGCCGAAGACGACGATGCCGACTTCCCGCGTGCCGCGATGCGGGAAGGGCCCGGGGAGTGCCCTAGTCAGCGACGAAACCGATCTCTTTGACAACCTGCCTCCATTGACGGAATTCCTGTTGCATCGTGGCGGCCAGCGTTGTCGCATCGCCGTCGCCGATCTCCAGCCCCGCGGAAAGCAGGGCGGCGCGCAGGTCCGGATCGGCCACCACCTTGCGCAGCGCGGCGCCGTAGCGCGCGACGAGCTCTGGCGGCGTGCCCTTGCTCAGGAAGTACGAGAACCACTCGCGGTTCACGAGGTCCTTGAAGCCCGCTTCGGGAAAGGTCGGCACATCGGGCAACTGTGAGGCGCGCGTTGTTCCGGTCACGGCGAGGATGCGCAGCTTGCCGGTGCGGTGGTGCTCGAGGATGTCGCTCAGCGCCAGGAAAGCGAAGGGCATCTGGGCGGACAGCACGTCGGCCAATGCCGGTGCCGAACCCTTGTACGGCACGTGTGTGAATTCGCTGCCCATCGCCCGGGCCATCAGGACGCCCGAGAAATGGAACACGCTGCCCGAGGCGGGCGAGCCGTAGAAGGCGACCGACTTGTCCTGCCTGATGAGCGAGACGGCGTCGCCGACGGTCTTCACCGGAAGCCGCGCCGCGCTGACGAACGCGATCGGCGCGGTGGCTGCAGTGCCCAGCGGCACGAAGTCGCCGAACGGGTCGTAGCGCAGGCTGCGGTAGGTGTGCGGATAGATCACCATCGACGAGCCGATGGTCTGCAGCAGCACGCTGCCATCGGCATGCGCGGTTTTCGCGTACTCGATGGCCAGTTGTCCGCCAGCGCCTGGCTTGTTGTCGACGACGACGCTGCTGTGCACTTGCGCGGCCAGCAGTGGCGACACCGTCCGCGCAATGCGGTCGCCCGTCGCGCCAGGCGGAAAGCCGACAAGCAGCCGCGTGGTGCCGGGCGTCGACGTCTGCGCCAGGGAGGGCCAGGCTCGCATCAGCGCCAGGGCCCCAAGCGTCTGGAGGGTTCTGCGTCGGTTGCTGCTCATCATCCACCTTGTCGCAGCCGAAGAGCCGCGTTGGTGGAAGTCTTGCGTCGGGAGAGTGGCAGCGCCGGACATAGGCGATCGATTTCCCGACATCGGCGGCGCCCGGCTTGGGATGTCCGGAAACGAAAGCGCTGTGTCTGGTGCCATGCCCCCGGGGCAGGCATAGTGAGGCGAATGACTTCCACACCCAAGACCCGGATCGGCATGCTCGTGTTCCCGATGATGACCTCGCTGGACATCCTCGGCCCCTTTGAAGTGTTGGCGCGCGCGCCGGATTGCCAGGCCGAACTGGTGTGGAAGAACCGCGAGCCGCTCAGGGGCGACACCGGCCTCACGCTCATTCCCGACCAGGCCTTTGAGACCGCGCCGCAGTACGACATGCTGGTCGTGCCCGGTGGCCCCGGCCAGACGCCGTTGATGGAGGACGAGGAGGTCCTGCAATTCCTGCGCCAGCAGGCGGCCGGTGCGAAGTGGGTGACCTCGGTGTGTACCGGCTCGCTGCTGCTCGCGGCAGCGGGCCTGCTCCAGGGCCGCAGCGCCACCAGCCATTGGCTGTCGATCGACCAGCTCGAGCTCTTCGGGGTGCGCACGCTGCCGGACCGCGTGGTGGTGGACGGCGACCGCATCACCGGTGGCGGTGTCACCTCCGGGCTGGATTTCGCCTTCACCGTGCTCGAGATATTGCGCGGGGCGGAGGCCGCCAAGGCGCTTCAGCTCATGCTCGAATACGACCCGGCCCCGCCGTTCCAGAGCGGCCATCCACGGGTGGCGGCGCCGGAACTGGTGGAGAAGGTGCGTGCCTCGGCGGCACCCATGCTGGAGCGGCGCCGCGAGGTCTCGACGCGCGTGGCGCAGCGCATGGCGGCGACGTAGAGCGCCTGCGACCTCAAGCCGCGCTGTGGAGGATCATCCGGCGCATCTGCGCCGCGATGCCTTCGCACAGGGCCTGTGGGCCCTGCGAGCCGCTCGATTGCGCCGCGCCAAAGCACACGCGCACCTGAAGCTCACGATAGCGCGCCAGCGTGACCTGAAGCGCCGCAGCCATCTTTTCCCGGTCGCGTGGCGTGCGGCGCAGCCGCGTGAGCGGGTGGCGCTGCGCCTCCGGCGAGATGACGCCTTGGACGAGCGCGGGCACGAACAACGTGCGCGGCACCAGCCGCGCAAAGAGCGCGTAGCTGTCCGTCCAATGGCGCAGCGAATCGATCGCGCGCGCCGTGCCGAAGGTGGCCGGGTCGGGCTCGATCTCGCCCGCCGGAAAGGTCAGCAGTACGCCGCCGTTCTTCAGGTGGCGCGCGCCGGCGCGCAGCGCGGCGGCGAGGCCGGCCGCGTCCTCCGGGAGGAAGATCAGCTGGCGCGCCACATGGGGCAGGGCACGCAGGAAGGGGCGGTCGAGTGCCATCACGCGCAGGTCGGGCCGCTGCGCAAGGGCCGAGAACAGGGCCACCGTGTCGGTCATGCCCGGGTGGTTCGACAGCACCACGACGGGGCCATGAGACGGCACATGGGTCCGGCCGGTCACCTGCAGGCCCGCGGTCATCTGGTGCACAAGCCATTCGCTGCCCGCCGGCAGGCCGTGCAGTCCGACGCGTACGTCGAACTCTGCCGCTGTCAGCGCAAAGCGCCGCGCCACGGGGCGCAACAGGTGGCGCAGCGGCGTGGCCTGGAGCCGTGCGAGGCCGATCGAGTCGAGCAGGTCGGCGAGGTTGATGTCGGTCAAGGCGCCCACGCGCGACGCGTCGGGGGCGATCGCCGGAGCGCGTTCGCCGGCGGCCACGGTGCCCGCTCTGGTCGGAACCGCCGGGCGGACAGTCATGCAACTGCCGCGCGTTGGCGCCGCCGCAGCAGCCATTCCAGCGCCTCGAACAGCGCCTCACTGGCCAGCGCCAGCACCGCGGCGGGCAGGGCGCCGGCCAGCAGCAGCGCACGGTCGTTGAGCGCGAGGCCGGTCACGATGCGTTCGCCGAAGCCGCCCGCGCCGATGAAGGCCGCGATGGTGGCCGTGCCGATGGCGATCGTGGTGGCGGTGCGGACGCCCGCGATCAGGGTGGGCAGCGCCAGCGGCAACTGCACCAGCCGCAGGTTCTGAGAACCGGTCATGCCGAGCGCCGTGCCGGCCTGCTTCACACCCGCCGGCACCTCGGCCAGGCCGGCGACCGCGTTGCGCATGATCGGCAGCAGCGAATACAGCGTGAGCGCGATGAGCGCCGGCAGCGTGCCGATGGCGCCGAGCAGCGAGATCAGCACCGCGAGCAGCGCGAGCGAGGGCACGGTCTGCAGCAGCCCGGTGGCGCCCAGCACGAGCGCGCGCAGCCGCAGGTGCGGAAACACCCACACTGCGAGCGGCACGCCGATGAGCGTGGCCACGCCCACCGACACGGCAACCAGCATGAGGTGCTGGCGTGCGAGCCGCGGCAGATCCGGTCCGAAGAGTTTGCCCAAGAAGCCAGCCGAGGCTGCGTCGCCCGAGCCTTGGCCGCGGCCCGCGAGGAAGTCGCGCGCGATGACGTCGAAGCCCGCGCCCTGCAACTCGGCGCGCGCATTCATGCCGATCATGGCATCCTCGTCGATGCGGCCCTCCAGCTTCTGCAATGCGGCCCAGGCCTGCGGAAAGCGCTGCGGCACGTCGAGCCGGTACAGCACCGCGGCGTCATAGCGCGGGAAGTAGCCGAGGTCGTCGTCGAGCACCGTGAGGCCCAGGTGCTCGATCTTGGCGTCGGTGGTGTAGATGTCGATCACGTCCACCTGCCTGGCCGCGATCGCGTCGTAGGCGATGCCATGGTCCAGGCCGGTGGGCTTCTGCGGCAGGCCATAGCGCGCCGCCACGCCGCGCCAGCCGTCGGCGCGGCCGATGAATTCGTTCGACAGGCCGAGCTTGAGTTCGGGGTGCCTGGCCAGGTCGCTCAGCGAGCGCACGCCCAGGCGTTTGGCGTCGTCGGCGCGCATGGCGAAGGCATAGCCGTCGTTGAAGCCCAGCGGGATCGCCATGCCCAGGCCCAGCGGCTGCAGCGCCGCCTGGACGGCCTCGCGCGAGAGCGGCTGAGGGCTCTTGAGGATCTCGAGCGCAATGGTGCCGGTGTACTCGGCGTACAGGTCGATGCCGCCGCTCTTCAGCGCCTCATAGACGATGGCCGTGTTGCCCAGGCCCTGGCGCACCACCGGCGTTCGCGAGAGCTGCGGTGCGGCCGTCTGCGCCAGGACTTCGGCCAGGATGTAGGACTCTGTAAAGCGCTTGGAACCGATGCGCAGCGTGCCCGCATCGGCCGCCCTGGCATCGCGTGCCGCGGCCAGCAGCAGCGCAGCCAGCAGCAGGGACAGGGTAAGGACGTGCACCAGCGCACCCGCCAGTGCGCGGGGCCTGATGCCCGGCTGCCGGGGCCGCGGAGAGATCGGCATCAGGGCAGTGTATAGCCGTCCTTCCTACAGCCGCAGGTGTGCCGCGCCGATGAGGCGCGTTCGCCATGCCCCGCAGTGCGCCGGGGCTCGCGCGGGCATGCTCAGGCAAAGGGTGCGCGCCCGCGGCGCCCATCGGTGACCTCCACTTCTTCAATGGCCACACGCAAGACCTCTTCCAAGACCGCCAAGACCGCGCCTTCGCCGACGCCCCGCAAGCGCCCGCGCAAGCCACTCACGCCCAGCATCGTCGGCGCCCACCACGGCGTGACCGAGCTCGCCGAGGTGCGGATCACCAGCTACAACCTGGAGGTGCAGGACGATCACGGCTTCATTGGCGATCGGGCCAGCCAGACGGCTTTTCGCAGGCTGCTCGATGTCTGGCGCAAGCGCCACCGCGACAAGGGCCGCAAGGACCCGCTGGGCAACCTGCCGTCGGCGGCGCTGAGCAAGAAGACGTTGGACCGGGCGCTGCGCGGCAAGATGAAGGGCGAAGCCAGCGACATCCTGAACGGCGCCATCGAGGAGTTTGCGGTCGAGCTCGCGCAGGTGATTCAGCGCTTCATGCGCCAGAAGGCCTGGCACGGCATGCAGCGAATCGTCGTCGGCGGCGGCTTTCCCGAGAGCGACGTGGGCGAGCGCGCCATCCTGGAGGCGGCGGCGTTGTGCCATGCCGCCGAACTGCCCGTCGAGCTGGGGCGGCTGCGCCACGAGGTGGACGACGGCGGCCTGATCGGCTGGGTGCACCTGGCGCCGGCACATTTCATCGAGCACCACGACGCGCTGCTGGCGCTGGACATCGGCGGCACCAACGTGCGCTGCGGCATCGTGAAGTTCCGCCGCGACAAGGCCGAGGACCTGTCGCGCGCCAAGGTCGTGCGTCGCACGAAGTGGCGCCATGCCGACGACGAGCCCAGCCGAACCGGGTTGGTCGACGGCCTGGTCGCCATGCTGAGCGACATGGTGGTGTGGGCCGAGCGCGAGGGCTTGCGCCTCGCGCCCTTCGTCGGCATCGCCTGCCCGGGCCTGATCCGGGAGGACGGCACCATCGCCCGTGGCGCGCAGAACCTCCCCGGCAACTGGGCGGCCGACACCTTCCACCTGCCGACGGCGCTGCGCGAGAAGATGCCAGTGATCGGCCAGGATGCGACACAGGTGCTCATGCACAACGATGCCGTGGTGCAGGGCCTGAGCGAGCTGCCCTTCATGCGCGACGTCAAGCGCTGGGCGGTGCTGACCATCGGCACCGGGTTGGGCAACGCGAGCTACCTCAACACCACGCCGCGCCGGCCCGCGGCGGAATGACACCGAGCGAAGCGGCTTTGGGGTGTTTCACTGAAGTTATGCAAAGCAGCGCGCCACCGGCGCGACATGAAACCCAGACCAGCCGGCGAGCGCAGCGAAGCCTCCAGGGCACCCGCGGAACTGGCTTGGCCAGGCCGCTGGGTGCGCCCCCCCCTCCAAGCCGAAGGCGCCAGGGAGGGGGGAGCCGCGAAGCGGCTTGGGGGGTGTTTCACGTCAGAGTTGGAAGGCCAGCGTGAGCAGCAGCCCTTCGGCCAGGTCGCGCGCCAGGCTCGGTTGACGCGCGCGGTAGGTGTCGCCGGCCGACGCGGTGGCCTCGATCCATCCACTCAGCCAGTCGATCTGCTCGGCGCCGTAGAACACGACGGCCGCCTCGTGGTTGAGCAGCAGGCTGCGCAGATCAAGGTTGATCGAGCCGCACAGTGCGAGGTCCTGGTCGACCACCACGGCCTTGGCATGCGCCATGAAGGGCAGCATGCGGAAGGTCACACCGGCGCGCGCCAGGTCGCGCATGGCACGGCTGCGCACGAAGTCGGCCAGCCGGTGGTTGGATTGCTGCGGCACTGCGACCGTGACCTGCACGCCGCGGCGGGCTGCGAGCCGAAACGCATCGCGCAGGCCGTCGCCGGGCACGAAGTAGGGCGTGATGGCGAGGATGCGGTGCTCGGCGCGGAAGCACGCATCGACGAGCAGCGCCTGCGCGGTGTCCTCCGTCTGGTCGGGCCCGCTGGGCAGGAACTGGGCGAGCTGGCCTTCGTGCACCGGCGGCTGCGGTGGCACCACGCGCGCCGGGGTGCGCCGCACCGAGGCCCAGTCGTGTTCGAACTGGCGCGCCGCCGCGGCGGCCACGTCGCCGCGGATATCGAATGACAGGTCGCGCCACGGCACCGGGTGGGCGGCGTTGCCGGTGAAGTACTCCCCAGCCAGGTTGCGGCCGCCGCTCCACAGCCAGGTGTCGTCGGCAATGGTGAACTTGCGGTGGTTGCGCAGGTTGCGCGGCCCGGTGCGTCGCAGGCTGAACAGCGGCCGGAACACGCTCACATGGCCGCCGGCGGCGCGCAAGGTGTCGAAGTAGCGCCGCGGCAGCGACAGGGCACCGAATCCGTCGAGCAGCACCCGCACCCGCACGCCCTGGCGGGCGCGTGCCGCCAGGCGGCGCACCACCTCCTGCCCGATGTCGTCGTCGCCGATGATGAAGGTGCACACGTCGAGCGAGTGCCGGGCGCCGTCGATCACCGCCCACAGCGCATCGCGCGCGGCGGTGCCGTCCGGGTGCAGGCAGACTGCGCATCGGCTGGGGGCAGCGAGGCCGAAGCTGTCGATGAGTTCGGCGGCCCAATGGCCGGCCGGCGCGGCGCGCGGCGGCCGCGGCACGCCCACGGGACGCAGCTTGCGCTGGCCGAAGACCAGGTAGGCCGGCAGTGCGAGGTAGGGCATCAGCAGCATGCCCAGCACCCAGGCGATGGCGCTGGTCGGCGCCCGCTGCTCCCGCCGTGCGCGCGTCGTCAGCACATAGACCAGCAGGGCGATCGCCACCACCAGGAAGTGCTGGGAGACGCTGGGCAGCCAGGGCGCGAAGGAGTGGAGCATCGGGGGCGGAGCTTCGCACATCCGTGGGCGGCCGCTGCTCCGAATCCTCCCGCACGATCAGAAAAATGGCGCCCGGCCTTGCAGCACGGACGCCCTCGGCGTGCGGCGCGGAGCTGAATCAGGCGCTGCCCCACACCTCCTGCGCCGTCTCGACCACCAGTCGCAATTTGGAGCGCTGCGCCTCCACGGCGATGTTGTTGCCGTGCACGGTGCTGGAGAAGCCGCATTGCGGCGAGAGCGCCAGCTGGTCGAGCGAGGCGTACTTGGCGGCCTCGTCGATGCGACGCTTGAGCTCGTCCTTGTCTTCCATCTCGCCGAACTTGGTGGTCACCAGGCCCAGCACCACGGTCTTGCCAGGGGCCAGGTAGCGCAGCGGCTTGAAGTCGCCCGAGCGTGCGTCGTCGTACTCCATGAAGTACGCATCGAGGTTCATCTCCTTGAGCAGCGCCTCGGCCACCGGCTCGTAGTTGCCGGCTGCCGCGTGCGTGCTCTTGAAGTTGCCGCGGCACAGGTGCATCGCCAGCAGCATGCCGGGCGGCTTCTGGGCGACGACCTTGTTGATGAACTGCGCATAGCGGTGCGGCAGCTCGTTGGGGTCGTCGCCACGCTGGCGGGCAGCCTCGCGCATCTTCTCGTCGCACAGGTAGGCGAGGTTGGTGTCGTCCATCTGCACGTAGGTGCAGCCGGCGGCGGCAAGCGAACGCAGTTCGTCGCCGTACGCCTTGGCCACGTCGTCGTAGAAGGCCGGGTCGAGTTCGGGGTACGCCTCCTTGCTGATGCCGGCACGGCCGCCGCGGAAATGCAGCATGGTGGGCGAAGGGATCGTCACCTTGGGCGTGTGGCCGGCCGAGACCTGGCTCTTGAGGTACTCGAAGTCGGCGAGTTGGATGTTCTTCGCGTGCGTGACCTTGTCGACGACGCGCATCACGGGCGGCGCGAGCTCCTCGGTGCCGTCGGGCTTGCGGATGGTGACCGGGATGTCCGTCTTCACGCCGCCGAGCTGCTCGAGGAAGTCGATGTGGAAGTACGTGCGGCGGAACTCGCCGTCGGTGATGCTCTTGAGGCCGATGTCCTCCTGGAACTTCACGATCTCGGCGATGGCCTTGTCTTCCACGGTGCGCAGTTGCTCGGGCGTGATCTCGCCGCGGGCCTTCTGCTCACGGGCCTCGAGCAGGTATTGGGGACGCAGGAAGCTGCCGACGTGGTCGTAGCGGGCGGGGAGCTGCATGGACGGGTCTCCTTGGGTGCTGGAAAACACGCCGCCGGTCCGGTGGCCGGGGCGCAAAATGATTCTTGAATGTAACTGGATTGGCGCCGCCTCGGCGCCTCCCGGGCCATGGCTGTGCGGCTTCAGAGGTCGAGCACGAGCATCGACGTCTTCGCGCGCGAGCAGCAAGGCAGGAACTGGTCGCCCGCGGCCTTCTCCTCATCGGTCAAGTAGACGTCCCGGTGCTCTGGCGTGCCCTCGAGCACGCGCGTGAGGCAGGTGCCGCACACGCCCTGCTCGCAGGCGGTCATCACCTCCACGCCGTGGGCGCGCAGCGTCTCGACCACGCTGCGGTCCTTGGACACGGTGTAGGTCTGCCCGCTGCTGGTGAGCTTGACCTGGAAGGGCTGGTCGCCCGAGGTGTCCTGTGCGGCGGCGGTGAAGTACTCGGTGTGGAGCTGGTTCGCGGGCCAGCCCTGGGCCTTGGCGATGCCCATCACGTGCTCGATGAAGCCGCCGGGGCCGCAGACGTAGACCTGCGTGCCGGGCTCGGGACGCGCCAGCAAGTCGGCTGCACGCAGCTTCTGCGCCTCGTCGCCGTCGTCGTGGTGGAAGTGCACCTTGTCGGCGAAGCTGCTGCCGGCGATCTCGTCGCGAAACGCCGTGCGCGGCGCCGAACGGGTGCAGTAGTGCATCTCGAAATCGGCGCCCCAGGCGGCCAGCCGCTGGGCCATGCACAGGATCGGCGTGACGCCGATGCCACCGGCCAGCAGCAGGCTGCGCGGCGCGTCGTGCAGCGGGAAGTGGTTGCGAGGTTCGCCGATGGTGAGCAGGTCGCCCTCGTTCACCTTTTCGTGCATGCCGGCGGAGCCGCCGCGCGAAGCGGGCTCGCGCAGCACGGCGATGCGGTAGTGCCCGCGCGATGCCCGGTCCGGGCCGTGAATGTTGCTCAGCGAATACTGCCGCACCGGGCCGCCGGGCACATGCACGTCGATGTGCGAGCCTGCGCCGAAGGCCGGCAGCGGGCCGCCGTCCGCACGCTCGAGCTCGAAGGCGCAGATGCCCTCGGCCACCTCACGCTTGCTGCGGACGCGCACCTCGATCGTCATGCCGTCGCCTCCGCCACAGGCTGGGTGGCACGCTCGGCCGCCAGGATGCGGTCGATCACGCGGCGCGACTGCACGCCGCCGGCGTCGATGTTGAGCATCAGCAGTCGCCGGCCCGGGTGGGCCAGCAGCGAGCGCTGCTGGGCTTCGAGCACGGCCGTGTCCTCGGCGAAGACCTTGCCCTGGTTCTCGCGGATCTGCGCGGTGAGCGCCTTGTCCTTCACGTTGAAGTTGCGCGCCATGCCCCAGAAGTACCAGTGCGAGGTCTCGGTCTCCGGCGTGATGAAGTCCACCACGATCGAGTAGACCTTCTTGTCCTTGGGTGCGTGGTAGCCGCCATGGCCGGCCAGCGCCACGCCGACCTCGATCATCACGTGGCTGGGTGGCGTGAAGCGGCAGACCTGCCAGCGGTCCACCGGCTGGTCGTCGGGCAGGCCGTTGCCGCGCAGGTTGGCGCGCCAGAAGGGCGGGGCCATCACGTTGTCCATGAAGCGGCTGGTCACCACCTGCTCGCCTTCGGTCTTGGTGTTGACCGGCGTCTCGTCAATCTCCTTCTGGCCAATGCTGGTGCTGTGCACGTAGGTCTCGTGCGTGAGGTCCATCAGGTTGTCGATCATGAGACGGTAGTCGGCCTGGATGTGGTACAGGCCGCCGCCGTAGGCCCACTCGGGGTTCTCGGCCCACTCGAGGGCGTGGATCCTGGCCGGATCGGCCTGCTGCTGGTCGCCGGGCCACACCCACACGAAGCCGTGGCGCTCGACCACCGCGAAGCGCTTGATGCAGGGAAAGGCCTGCACGCGCTGGCCGGGCATGGCCACCGTCTTGCCTTCTTCGCCCATCACCAGGCCGTGGTAGCCGCAGACCAATTGGCCTTCGCACACCTGGCCCAGAGAGAGGGGGGCACCGCGGTGCGGGCAGAAATCTTCCAGTGCCACGGCCTGGCCATCACGGCCGCGGTAGAAGACCATCGCCTCGCCGCAGATGGTGCGGCCGAGCGGCTTGTCGTCGATTTCGTCGGGGGTGCAGGCGACGTACCAGGTGTTCTTGGGAAACATCGTGTGGACTCTCTGAGGAGGTGGCTCGATTATCGAAATACGCGTCCAAGTTGTATACATTGATCGCCGGAAAATGCCGAAATATCAGGGTAAACGAGCATTAAATGGCTTGGAGTCGCAAGGACTGTATACATTTAGACTTGCTGCATGCTCGTCGCCGACATGTCGCCGCTGCCTGAAGGAAGCTCGCAGGCCCTGCGCGCGCAGCTGCAGCTGCGCGAGATGATCCTGGCCGGAGAACTGGCGCCGGGCGACCGGGTCGGCGAGGTGGCGATCGTCGAGAAGCTGGGCATCTCGCGCACGCCGATCCGCGCGGCGCTCGTCAAGCTGGAGCAGGAGGGCCTGCTCGAGGCCCTGCCGCACGGCGGCTTCGCGGTCCGTTCCTTTTCCGAACGCGAGGTGGCCGACGCCATCGAGCTGCGCGGCACGCTGGAAGGTCTGATGGCGCGGCTGGCCGCGGAGCGCGGCGTGCCGTCCGGGCTGATGGCCGAGGCCGAGACGACGCTGGCCGAGATCGACGCCGCCCTGGCACGCCCCCAGTTGGACGACGCGGAGTTCTCCCGGTACGTGGAGGCCAACGGCCGGTTCCACGCGCTGCTGGGCCGCATGGCGGACAGCCGGGTGCTGACCCGCGAGCTCGAACGCGCGGTGCGGCAGCCTTTTGCCTCGCCCTCGGCCTTCGTGGTGGTGCAGGCCCATTCGCCGCGCTCGCGCGACATGTTCTACGTGGCCCAGGACCAGCACCGCCGCGTGCTCGAGGCCATCGCCGCCCGCGAGGGCGCCCGCGCCGAGGCGCTGATGCGCGAGCACAGCCGCATCGCGCAACGCAACCTGCGCGATGCAGTGCGCGGCGACGGCGCCGGCGTGCTCCCGGGCGTGCAACTGATCCGTCGCCATGGCTGAGCCGTGCCGCGGAGTGGTGCGCGATCATCGCGCACGCATTCGAGTCATCGCGCAATGGCTGGCCGCGTGTCGGTGCGGCCCGGGTTTGCCCCCGCAGGCGCGCCGTTGCGATTGAACACAATATTCCGCTTTCGAATCGATCCGTCCCAAGGAGACACCCGCATGCAGCGTCGCCCCTTCCTCCAACTTGCCGGCCTCAGCGCCATCGCCCTGGCCGGCTCGGCCGCGTGCCTGCCTGCGATGGCGCAGGCGAGCGGCCCCTTCAAGATCGGGCTCATCCTGCCCATGACCGGCCAGCAGGCTTCCACGGGCCGCCAGATCGAGGCCGCCGCGCGCCTGTACATGGCGCAGAACGGCGACACCGTCGCCGGCCGCAAGATCGAGCTGATCGTCAAGGACGACGTGGCCACGCCCGACGTGACCAAGCGTCTCGCACAGGAGCTGATCGTCAACGACAAGGTGAACGTCATCGCCGGCTTCGGCGTCACGCCGGCCGCGCTGGCCGCCGCCCCCCTGGCCACGCAGGCCAAGGTGCCGCAGGTGGTGATGGCCGCCGCCACGTCGAGCATCACCGAGGCCTCGCCCTTCATCGTGCGTTCCAGCTTCACGCTGCCGCAGGTGTCGGTCGCCATGGGCGACTGGGCGCCGAAGAACGGCATCAAGTCGGTGGTCACGCTGGTGTCCGACTACGGCCCGGGCAATGACGCCGAGAAGTACTTCACCGAGCGTTTCGCGCTCAACGGCGGCAAGGTGGTCGAGAAGCTGCGCGTGCCGCTGCGCAACCCGGACTTCGCGCCCTTCCTGCAGAAGGTGCGCGACGCCAAGCCCGATGCGCTCTTCGTCTTCGTGCCCTCGGGCGCCGGCGCGGCGGTGATGAAGCAGTTCCTCGAGCGCGGCCTGGACAAGGCCGGCATCAAGCTCATCGCCACCGGCGACGTGACCGACGACGACCAGCTCAACGACATGGGCGAGGGCGCGCTGGGCGTGGTCACCACGCACCATTACTCCGCCGCGCACCCCTCGGCCCTGAACAAGAAGTTCGTCGAGGCCTTCGAGAAGGCCAACAAGGGCATGCGCCCGAACTTCATGGCCGTCGGTGGCTACGACGGCATGCGCATCATCTACGAGGCCCTGAAGGCCACCGGCGGCAAGGGCGACGGCCAGGCGCTGCTCGACAAGATGAAGGGCCAGGTCTTCGAGAGCCCGCGCGGCCAGGTCCTGATCGACGCCCAGACTCGCGACATCGTGCAGGACGTGTACCTGCGCAAGGTCGAGAGGAAGGACGGCAAGCTCTACAACGTCGAGTTCGACGTGCTGAAGGCCGTGAAGGATCCTGGAAAGGCGAAATGACTGCCTCCCGGCTTTTCACTCCGCTTCGCTGCGTGTAATTCGCCACCTCCCGAGGAGGGGACCCTGCCTGCGGCCCGGCAAAGCCGGTTCCGCGGCACGTGGCTGGAATCGGTGTTCGCTGGGCAAGCTGTTGACTCGTTGATATGTTGACCATTCTTTTCGACGGCATTGCCTACGGCATGCTGCTTTTCGTGCTCGCGGTCGGGCTGGCCGTGACGCTGGGGTTGATGAATTTCATCAACCTGGCGCACGGGGCCTTTGCCATGGCGGGCGGGTACATCACCGTGTTCGCGATGCAGAAGGCCGGCATCCCCTTCCTGGCTTGCCTGCCGCTGGCCTTCGTGGGCGTGGCGCTGATCGGCGCGCTGCTCGAACGCACGCTGTACCGGCCCATGTACGGCAAGCCGCACCTGGACCAGGTGCTGTTCTCCATCGGCCTGGCCTTCATGGCCGTGGCGGGCCTGGACTACTTCGTCGGCTCCTCGCAGCAGAACATCCAGTTGCCCGAGTGGTTGCGCGGCCGTACCGAGATCGGCGACGGCGCGCTGCTGCTGGGCATGGGGCACTACCGGCTCTTCATCATCGCGGTCTGCGCGGTGCTCACCGTGGTGCTGCAGTTCATCCTGGCGCGCACGCGATTCGGCAGCCGCCTGCGCGCGGCGGTGGACGATCCGCGCGTGGCCTCGGGCCTGGGCATCAACGTCAACGTGGTGTTCCTGCTGACCTTCGCCGTCGGCTCGGGGCTGGCGGGCCTGGGCGGCGCGCTGGGCGCCGAGATACTGGGGCTCGATCCGACCTTCCCGCTCAAGTACATGATCTATTTCCTGATCGTGGTCTCGGTGGGCGGCACCTCGTCCATCACCGGGCCGCTTCTGGCGGCGTTGCTGCTGGGCATTGCGGACGTGGCGGGCAAGTACTACATACCCAAGATGGGCGCCTTCACGGTCTATCTGCTGATGATCCTGATCCTCATGTGGCGGCCGCAGGGCCTGTTCACGCGGCGAGGTGCCCGATGAGCGGCATCGATTGGCAGGCGCCCCTGCTGCAGAAGGCGCGCTGGCGCTGGTGGGAGTTCGTGCTGTGGGCCGGCGCCTTCGCGTTGCCGCTCATCACGCCCTCGCACTCGCTCATGGTCAACGAGATCGCCATCGTCGCGCTGTTCGCGATGTCGCTGGACCTGATCCTTGGCTACACCGGCATCGTCTCGCTGGGCCATGCGGCCTTTTTCGGTTTCGGCGCGTACGCGGCGGCCCTTTTCGCCAAGCTGGTCATGCCCGACCCGACCGTCGGGCTGCTGTTCGCCATCGTGCTGTGCGCGGTCCTGGGCGCGGTGGCCAGCATCACCATCCTGCGCGGCACCGACCTCACGCGGCTGATGGTCACGCTGGGCACGGCGCTGCTGCTGCTCGAACTGGCCAACAAGCTCGACTGGCTCACCGGCGGCGCCGACGGACTGCAGGGGGTCGTCATGGGGCCGGTGCTGGGCCTGTTCGAATTCGACCTCTTCGGGCGAACCGCGGCTTGGTACTCGCTCACCGTGGTGCTCGTGCTCTTCCTGCTGATGCGGCGCATCGTGCATTCGCCCTTCGGCGCCACGCTCAAGGCGATCCGCGACAACCGCCTGCGTGCCATGGCCATCGGCGTGCCGGTGGCGGCACGCATGGTGACCGTCTACACCATCGCCGCCGCCATCGCGGGGGCCGCCGGCGCGCTGCTGGCGCAGACCACCGGCTTCGCCTCGCTCGACGTGCTGGCCTTCGACCGCTCGGCCGACGTGCTGCTGATGCTGGTCATCGGCGGCGTGGGCTGGCTCTACGGCGGCGTGGCGGGGGCGATCGTCTTCAAGCTGCTACAGGACTGGCTGTCCGCCGTCACGCCGCAATACTGGATGTTCTGGATCGGCCTCATCCTCGTGCTGCTGGTGCTGGTGGGCCGCGACCGGCTGCTCAAGCCATGGACCTGGTTCGGGAGGGAGGCATGAGCACGGCAGACACCGTCCTGCAGGCCGATGGCCTGGTGATGCGCTTCGGCGGCATCACCGCGACGAACGACGTGTCGCTGCAACTGCGCCGCGGCGCGCGCCATGCGCTCATCGGCCCCAACGGCGCGGGCAAGACCACGCTCATCAACCTGCTGACCGGCGTGCTCGTGCCCACGGCGGGCCGCATCGCGCTGATGGGCGAGGACATCACCCAGCTCGCGCCGCACCAGCGCGTGGCGCGTGGCCTGGTGCGCACCTTCCAGATCAACCAGCTCTTCGACTCGATGACGCCGCTGGAGACGCTCGCGCTCGTGGTTTCACAGCAAAAAGGGCTGTCCGGCCAATGGTGGCGGGCGCTGGGCGCTACGAAATCCGTAGCAGACCGTGCGGGCGAGTTGCTCGAGCAGTTCCATCTCGCCGACGTGGCGCAGCAACGCGTGCAGCATCTGGCCTACGGCAAGCGCCGCCTGCTGGAGATCGCCATCGCCCTGGCCTGCGAGCCCAGGGTGCTGCTGCTCGACGAGCCGGTGGCCGGCGTGCCGGCGGGCGAGCGCGAAGAGCTGCTGCAGACCGTGGCCGCGCTGCCGGCCGACGTCTCGGTGCTGCTGATCGAACACGACATGGACCTGGTCTTCGCCTTCGCCGACCGCATGACGGTGCTGGTCAATGGCACGCTGCTCACCGAAGGCGATCCCGAGGCCATCGCCGCCGACCCGCGCGTGCGCGAGGTCTACCTGGGCCATGGAACGGAGGCGAGCCATGGCTGATCTGCTGCGCGTCGAACAGTTGCGCGCCGGCTACGGCGAGGCCGTGGTGATCGACGGCGTGTCGCTCACCGTGATCGAAGGCCAGACCCTGGCGCTGCTGGGCCGCAACGGCACCGGCAAGACCACGCTGATCAACACGCTGGCGGGCGCGACGCGCCAGCACGGCGGCACGATCACGCTTGGGGGCACGCGCCTGGACCGCCTCGCGCCGCACCAGCGCGCCGCGGCCGGCATCGGCTGGGTGCCGCAGGAGCGCAACATCTTCAAATCGCTCACCGTGCACGAGAACCTCACCGCCGTGGCACGCGCCGGGCGCTGGACGCCCGCGCGTGCCTACGAGATGTTCCCGCGCCTGGCCGAACGCAAGGGCAACCTCGGCACCCAGTTGTCGGGCGGCGAGCAGCAGATGCTCGCAGTGGCGCGCGCGCTGGTGGTCAACCCGCGCCTGCTGCTGCTCGACGAGCCGCTCGAGGGCCTGGCGCCGATCATCGTGGAGGAGCTGCTGCGCGCCATCCGCCGCATCACGCGGGACGAGGGCCTGGCGGCCATCATCGTCGAGCAGCATCCACAGGCGATCCTCGCGATCTCCGACGAGGCGGTGGTGCTCGACCATGGCGCCGTGGTGCACCGCGACCGCGCCGACGCGCTGGCCGCGCAGCCCGAGGTGCTGGACCGGCTGCTGGGCGTGGCGCGCTGAGCCGGCGGCGCCGCCTAGTCGGGCAGCGCCTGCACGAACTGGTGGCGCACGATCGGACGCGTGCCGGGCTGCAGGTAGCGTTCCAGCCGTTCGCGCAGCGCGCGGTCGGTGGCGGTGGTCCGGTCCAGGTGGCGGGTGTGGTCCAGCCACGAGTCGAGCATGTAGCGCTCGACGTACAGGTCCGGCGTGCCGGTCTCGCGAAACAGCCGCCAGAACAGCGCCCCGTTGCGGCGGCACGACCGCTGGACTTCGCGTGCGGCGGCCAGGAAGTCGGCGCCGCAGTCGGGCCGTACCCGGTAGCTGATCTGCACGATGAGCGGCCCCTCGTCATCTGCCGGCGGTGGCTCGGCAAAGGCGAGCGGATCGGCCTCCGGCAACGCCGGCGCCCGCTGCAGGCGCAGCGACGACGGATGCAGCGGGATGCGTGTGAAGAGCCAGGCCGCCACGCCCATGCAGCCGGCCGCGACGCCGAGCGCGCCGCGGGTGCCGATGGGTGCGGTGAGCAGGCCCCACAGCGCGGCCCCGCCGGCCATGGCGGTGAAGTACACCAGGTTGTAGATCGACAGGCCGCGAGCGCGCACCCAGTCGGGCAGGGTGTCCTGCAGGGCGGTGTACATCAGCGTCGCGCCGATCATCCAGGCCCCGCCGCCGATCACCAGGGCGGCCAGTGCCAGCGGCAGCGGCACGGCCGCTGAGAGCGTGGCCGTGACCGCAGCAAACAGCGCCGTCGAGCCCACCACGATCCGCGGCAGCCCGATGCGTGCGCGCACGTGCGGCATCAGGAACACGCCGCCCACGCCACCGGCGCCGAATGCGCCGAGCAGCAGGCCGTAGCCCTGGGTGCCCAGCCCGTAAGCGTCGCGCGCCAGCACCGGCAGCAGGGCCCAGGCGGCACTGCCGCAGCTCATGTAAACCAGGGTGTAGAGCAGCGGCCGGTGGCAGTCGGGCGAATGGCGCACGTAGCGCATCCCGCCGCGCAGGGCGCTCCACAGCCGCTCCGGCGCGCTGCTGCCACGCTCGCCGTGCGCCCGCCAGCGCGTGAGGCTGAAGAGGATGAATCCGCAGCACAGGGCCAGCGCCACGTACAGGCCCAGCGCGCCCGCCACCCCGATCACCGCGCCGGCCAGCGCCGGGCCGACGATG
The DNA here is from genome assembly GCA_005503065.1 of Comamonadaceae bacterium ALPHA2B. Classification (GTDB taxonomy): domain Bacteria; phylum Pseudomonadota; class Gammaproteobacteria; order Burkholderiales; family Burkholderiaceae_C; genus Xenophilus. Next base: position 19,675 of record SCOE01000008.1, on the reverse strand, counting down.
CGCGAGAGGTTGAAGCTCATGCTGCCCAGCGCCATCGCCTCGGGCAGTTCCTCGCGCGGCACGACCTCGGTGTAGACGGCCTGCGACGCCGGCGTCTGCAGGGCCAGCCCGACGCCCACAACCAGCGTCAGCAGCAGCAGCGATGCCGGCGTGAGCGCACCCAGCAGCACGAAGGCAATCGCGCATGCCAGGGACGCGAGCATGCCGGCCTGGATGCGCATCATCCAGCGGCGACGGTCCACCAGGTCTGCGATCGCGCCCGCGGGAAGGCCCAGGAACACCACCGGCAGGCTGGCGGCCGTCTGCACCAGCGCCGTCATGAGGGGCGAGGGCGTGAGGGTGCTCATCAGCGTGGCGCCGCCCACCTGGTTGAGCCAGTTGGTGGTGTGCATGAACAGCACGCCGGCGAAGACCGCCCGGAAATCGCGCCGTCGCAGCGGCGCCCAGCTCGATCCGGCGCCGCTCATGGGGCCGGGTGCGGTGCCCGGAGGTGCCGATGCGCAGGGAGCCGTTCCATGGTCGGACATTGTCGGCGCGCTTGCGCGGCGTCACGGTCGCCTGAAGCTCAGGCGGCCGGTTCCACGGCCCGGCCCGCGCGCTTGCGGCGCCGGAGTGAGGGCGCCGAACTCGGGGCCGCCGTGTAAAGAAGCCGCGCGCCGACAGCCCGCGGGCACGGTTGGTGCACAGTCGGGGGCTGTTTTTCAACCCCGAGGTCTATGGCGACCACCTGTCCCCAATGCGGCCACCGCAACCGCGATGGCGCCCTCATCTGTTCGCACTGTTCGGCCCGCCTGGGTGCCGAGCCGACGGCCGGCACCTCCTTCGGTGCGCTCGGCACAGGTCGCGTGGCGCCCGTGTTGCCGCTGGACGACCTGCGGGTCGATTCCGACGCGCTGCCGCTGCACCGGGCAACGCGCGATACGCCCGATCGGCGCGCAAGCCATGAGCGGCGCGAGCGGGGGGAGGGCAGCGAAGCCCGCACCGGCTGGATCGTCGCAGCGCTGAGCTTCTTCGGCGTGCTGGCAGCCGCCGGCGCGTACTGGTGGAGCACCGAGCACGGGCCGACGCAGACGCCCGTGCCCGTCGCGGCAGAGGCGGCGCCTGCTGCGCCTGCTCCGAACGCCCAGCGGCCACCTGCGCCGACCCCAGCGCCAGCACCCGTGGCGCAGACGCCGGCCCCACCGCCCGCCGTGCAGGCCGAGTCTCCCGTGCCACCGCCGAAGCCTGCACCCACCCCAAGGCCCGCTCCGGCGCCGAGGCCTGCATCGGCGCCGCCAGCCCCGCCAGCGAGCAGGTTGGCGACGGCGGCGCCGGCCGCGCCGCGGACTGAAGCACCGGCCCCGCGTCGCATGGCTGCGCCCGAAGCGCCGCGCCGTGCGCCGGCGGGCGAAGGCATGACAACGCCGGGCCGTCCCTCTACCGCGGCCGGCGAGAGCGACGGCAACGTCTGGCCCCCGCTCGGTCGCGAACCCGCGAACACGTCCGCACCCAATTACTCCGACGCCGGGCCGCCGATCGTGGCGGGTCCGGGCCCGCGCTACCAGACTGCGCCGGGGCCGACGCCGGCGCCATCGCCCGCCTCGGCACCTGCGCCCCGGCCGGCGGCCGACCCCGACGCGATCCCGATGCCGGCGGTCACGGGAGGCGATCCGGGCCGGCGCCGTTGAGCAGGTGCGCCGTGTGGGGGCGTGAGCCCCTGGCCTGGGCTTTTCAGCCGGCGCTGCTGGTGAGCTTCAGCCCGAGGATTCCCGCCACGATCAGCGCCACGCAGCCCAGGCGTGCGGCAGTGGCCGGCTCGTGGAAGAGCACGATGCCCAGCACCACCGTGCCCACCGCGCCGATGCCCGTCCACACCGCATAGGCGGTGCCGACGGGCAGGCTCTTCATGGCCCAGCCCAGCAGCACGACGCTCAGCACCATCGCGAGCACGGTGCCCACCGAGGGCCACAGCCGCGTGAAGCCTTCGGTGTACTTCAGGCCGATGGCCCAGCCGGTCTCGAGCAGGCCGGCGATGAAAAGGACGGTCCACGCCATGGGCAGTCTCCTGTCAGTTTGGGGACCGCCCCCCGGGTGTCATTGGGATGTGTGCAGCGCTGCGGGATCGTCCAGGCGCGGTTTGCTATGAAAAAGATAGCTGGTTGCGCAGGCTGGACGGGCGCTGCAGGGCAATTTAATGCATGAAACGAGGCCTGCGCGGGCGTCGCGCCGCATGGCCCTGCGGCGTGCAGGCCCGCCCGGCCGGGCGCTTGACGTGCCCTGCCGCGCGGCTCAGGCCACTTCGGCGGCGCGCCCGATCTCGGGCCAGCGCCGGTGCAGCCACGCCCAGGCGACCAGGCCGACGCCCATCATCAGCAGCGAGGTCAGCGCCAGGGCCAGTGGCGAGTGCATCACCAGCGGCGCAATGGCGCCGGCCACGATGCCGTTGGCCGTCGAGCCGATGACCGCCTGGAGCGACGAGGCCATGCCGCGTCGCGCGGGGTGCAGGTCGAGCACCAGCAGCGTGACCACCGGCACCATCAGTGCCCAGCCGAAGGCGAACACCGCGATGGGCCACAGCGCCCACAGCGGGTGCGGCTCGAACAGGGCGTTGGCCGCCACGTTGACCAGCGAGGTCAGCAGCATGATGAAGAAGCCGTCGCGGATCTGCCGCTTGGGCGCCACCTTGCCGGCCTTGCGCCCGCTGAACCACGCGCCGCCCATGATGCCGGCGATGGTGAGCAGGAAGAACCAGAAGAACTGTGTCGGCGCGAGCTTGAGGTGGTCGCCCAGGAAGGCCGGGGCGGACAGCACGTACAGGAACATGCCGTTGAAAGGCACGCCGCTGGCCAGCGCGAGCAGCAGGAAGCGCGGGTCGGAGCACAGCTGCCAGTAGCCGCGCATCAGGTCACGTGCGCGAAAGGGTTGGCGCTCGCTCGCGTGCAGCGTCTCGGGCAGCAGCTTGAAGTTGGCCACGAAGAGCACCACGCCCACGCCCACCAGGAACCAGAAGATGCTGTGCCAGCCGAGGTGCACGAACAGGAAGCCGCCGACGATGGGCGCGATGGCCGGTGCGATGCCGAAGTAGATCGTCACCTGGCTCATCACCTTCTGCGCCTCGGCCGGCGGGAACATGTCGCGGATGACGGCGCGAGACACCACGATGCCCGCACCGGTCGAAAGCCCCTGCAGCGCGCGGAAGAAGACCAGCTGCCCGATGGTCTGCGACAGCGCGCAGCCCAGCGAGGCGAGCGTGAACACGGCGATGCCGATCAGCACGACCGGCCGGCGGCCGAAGCTGTCCGACAGCGCGCCGTGGAACAGGTTCATGAAGGCGAAGCCGAACAGGTAGGCCGACAGCGTCTGCTGCATCTCCACCGGCGTGGCACCGATCGATGCCTGGATGCCCGAGAAGGCCGGGATGTAGGTGTCGATCGAGAAGGGGCCGAGCATGCCCAGCACGGCGAGCAGGGCGGCCAGGGCCCAGCGGGGGCTCTGCCAGAGTTTGGCGGCGTCGGGATTCATTGAGGTTTGAAAGCGGACAACCGGACGCGGAGGACGCAAAGGATCCGCAGAAGACGCAAAGAACAATCCAAGAAAACTTCTTGGCTGTTCTTCTGCGTCTTCTGCGAAATCCCTGCGTCCCCTGCGTCCGGTTGTCCGTGTTTTCTTACAGCGTGTCGATGAACGAACGCAGCTTGTCCGAGCGGCTCGGGTGCTTGAGCTTGCGCAGGGCCTTGGCTTCGATCTGGCGGATGCGCTCGCGGGTAACGTCGAACTGCTTGCCGACTTCCTCCAGCGTGTGGTCCGTGCTCATTTCGATGCCGAAGCGCATGCGCAGCACCTTGGCTTCGCGCGGGGTCAGCGAGTCGAGGATGTCCTTCACCACGTCGCGCAGGCCGGCCTGCATGGCCGCTTCGATCGGCGCCGTGTTGTTGGTGTCCTCGATGAAGTCGCCCAGGTGCGAATCGTCGTCGTCGCCGATCGGCGTTTCCATGGAGATGGGCTCCTTGGCGATCTTCATGATCTTGCGGATCTTGTCCTCGGGGATCTCCATGCGCTCGGCCAGGATGGACGCATCGGGCTCGAAGCCGAACTCCTGCAGGTGCTGGCGGCTGATGCGGTTCATCTTGTTGATGGTCTCGATCATGTGCACCGGGATGCGGATGGTGCGCGCCTGGTCGGCGATCGAGCGGGTGATGGCCTGGCGGATCCACCACGTCGCATAGGTCGAGAACTTGTAGCCGCGGCGGTATTCGAACTTGTCCACCGCCTTCATCAGGCCGATGTTGCCTTCCTGGATCAGGTCGAGGAACTGCAGGCCGCGGTTGGTGTACTTCTTGGCGATGGAGATCACCAGGCGCAGGTTGGCCTCGATCATTTCCTTCTTGGCATCGCGCGACGAGGCCTCGCCCTCGTTCATGCGCTTGTTGATCTCCTTGAGCTCGAACAGCGGCACCACAACCTGGGCCTGGATGTCCGACAGCTTCTGCTGCAGCTCCTGCACCGGCGGGATGTTGCGCTGCATGACCGCGCTCCACGGCTTGCCGGCAGCGGCCTGCTTCTCGATCCACTTGAGGTTCAGCAGGTTCGAGGCGGTGCGGTTGCCGTTCTTGTCGAAGCCCGAGAACTCGGCGATGAACTGCTCCTGCGGGAAGCCGCACTTGTCCACGATGATGCGGCGCAGCTCGCGCTCCTTCTTGCGCACGTCGTCGACCTGCGTGCGCACCATGTCGCACAGCTTCTCGATGGTCTTGGCCGTGAAGCGGATGGTCATCAGCTCGTCGGACAGGGCCTGCTGCGTCTTGGTGTAGCCGGGCGTGCCGTAGCCTTCCTTGTCGTAGATCTTGTGGATCTTCTCGAACAGCTCGGCGATGCGGTCGAAGCGCGACAGCGCCTCGTTCTTGAGCTCTTCCAGCTTCTTGGTCAGCGCCTTGGAGCCGCCATTGCCGTCGTCGTCGTCCTCGGCGTCGAACTCGTCGAAGTCTTCCTCGGCCACGTAGTCGTCGGCCTCGTTGGGGTTGGAGAAGCCGTCGACGATGGTCGAGATGACGACCTTGCCCTCGCGGATGTCGCCGGCCATGCGCAGGATCTCGGCGATGGTGGCGGGCGAGGCGCTGATGGCAGCCATCATGTCCTGCAGGCCGCCCTCGATGCGCTTGGCGATCTCGATCTCGCCCTCGCGCGTCAGCAGCTCCACGGTGCCCATCTCGCGCATGTACATGCGCACCGGGTCGGTGGTGCGGCCGAACTCGCTGTCCACGGTGGACAGGGCGGCTTCGGCTTCTTCCTCGGCCTCTTCCACGGTGGTGGCCGTGGGGGCGGTGTTGTTCAGCAGCAGCGTCTCGGCATCGGGCGTCTGCTCGTACACGGCCACGCCCAGGTCGTTGAGCATCGTGACCACGACTTCCATGGTCTCGGCGTCGACCAGCTTGTCGGGCAGGTGGTCGGAGATTTCGCCCTGCGTCAGGTAGCCGCGGGTCTTGCCCAGCGTGATCAGGGTTTTCAGGCGCTGGCGGCGCTTGGCCATGTCCTCTTCGGACAGGACGGTTTCGTCCAGGCCGAATTCCTTCATCAAGGCGCGTTCCTTCGCCTTGCTGATCTTCATGCGCAGGGGCTTGGCCTTCTCGACCGCAGCCTCGGCCGCAGGTGCCGGCTCTTCCTCGGCGAATTCGGCTTCGACGTCGGAGAAGTCTTCCTCGATCTCCTTCGGTTCGGCGGCCTTGGGCTTGCGGCCGCGCTTGGCGCCGGTGGTGGCGGCGGCGGGCGCACCCGCGGCGGCGGCCTTGGGCGGGCGGCCGGGCTTCTTCTTGGGCGCGTCTTCGGTGGCGGCTGCGGCGGCAGCGGGCTTCTTGCTTTCGGCGGGGGCGGTCGTTTTCTTGGTCACGGTCTTGGCGGATGCGCTGGGCTTGGTGGCCGCCAGGGCGGCGGCCTTCACGGGTTTGTCTGCCGCAGCGGCCTTGGCCGTCCCCTTGGCGGATGCCTTGGGGGCGGACTTGGCGGGGGCCTTCACGGACGCTGTGGCTGCTGGCTTCTTAGAACTGGGCATAAGACCTCATGAAACAAGAACGACGGACGAGCGGAAACACAGGCGCCGATGGCGAAAGCCCGGCGCGGGGCAGACGGAAATCGATAGCCGGAAGGCTCCTGGCGGGCAACAAGCCGCAAGGCGTCTTCCGCGGCAAGATGTGCGGGCGAACATTTGGTGTGCGGTCCTTGCGGTGGTCCTTCCGCCCGGGGACGGAAGGGGCCCTGATCCTGCTGGTGGGATGCTGCATCCGTTCTTGGATGCCGGGCCGGCCCGGAGGTGCCGCTGTCGCTCTTGCCTGATTCGCGTGATGCGAAGCCTTACATTATACCGCGATGCCGCTTTTTCAAGCGCTTTGGCGCCACGGCGCCTCCATCAGCCGGTGTAGCGGCTGCGCGCCAGGCGCTGGCGCAGCTCGAGCCGGCGCCGCTCCAGCGCCTTGTAGCGCTCCAGGGCCTGCGGGTCGCTGCCCACGGTGGCGAGCACGGCGGTCTGCTGCGCCTTCAGGTGCTCGTCCAGCATGAAATCCAGCACGTTGCGCAATTCCGCCGCCACCTCGGCGGTCGCCGCTGCGTCCCCCTCGGGACCGGCGGCGGCCGATGGCGCCATCAGCCGGTCGACCAAGGCTTCGAAGTTGAGGCCACGCAGCCCTTCGCGCAAGGCCGCCCAGGGCTGGATGCCGTGCTCGTGCACCTGGCTGTCGAACCAGGTGAAGAACTCGCCGTGCTCGCCGGGCAGTTCGCACAGCAGCGTGTGCAACTCGTGCGACAGGGCGTCCCACTCGGCCGGCTGCGACAGCAGCAGCCGCACCGCCACGTCGGCGCGCGACAGCGGCTGGGCCCGGCCGCGCGCCGGCGGCGGCCCGCGCCGCGACGAACGGCCGCCGCGGCGACCTTCCTGAGGCGAAAAAGGCTCGAAAGGCCCGTCGTCCGGGCGCGACCAGCTCTCGTTTTGATAGCGCTCTTCCCTCTGGGCTGCGGCGCGCGGTGCCGGCGCGGCGGCCCAAAGGCCGCCCAGCTCGCGGCTGTCCAGCTGGATTAGTTCGGCCAGTTCGCCCAGCATCTGGCGTTTGAGCGCGCCTTCAGGCAGCGCGCCCCACAGCGGCCGCGCGTTGGCCGCCATGTGCGCCCGGCCCTCGGCGGTGCCCAGGTCGCAACCCTCCCGTGCGGCCTCGACCATGAAGCGCGACAGCGGCGTCGCCTCGGCCACGAAGCGCGCGAAGGCCTCGGTGCCGTGCTCGCGGATGAAGCTGTCGGGGTCGTGCTCGGCCGGCAGGAAGAGGAACTTGACGCTGCGCACGTCGGTGGCGAAGGGCAGGGCGGCGTCCAGCGCCTTGCGCGCCGCGCGGCGGCCGGCGGCGTCGCCGTCGAAGCTGAACACCACCGCGTCGGTGAAGCGGAACAGCTTCTGCACATGCTCCGGCGTGCAGGCGGTGCCCAGGGTGGCCACGGCGTTGGCAAAGCCCAGCTGGGCCAGCGCCACCACGTCCATGTAGCCCTCGGTGACCAGGGCATAGCCCTTGTCGCGCAGGGCGGCCCGGGCCTCGAACAGGCCGTAGAGCTCGCGCCCCTTGCTGAAGACGGGCGTCTCGGGCGAGTTGAGGTACTTGGGCTTTTCGTCGCCCAGCACCCGGCCGCCGAAACCGATGCATTCGCCCTTGACGTTGCGGATCGGAAACATCACCCGGTCGCGGAAGCGGTCGTAGCGCTTGTCCTCGCCGTCCTCTCCGACGATGACGAGCCCGCTTTCGGCGAGCAGAGGGTCGGCGTAATCAGGAAAGACGCTCGCCAGCGTGCGCCAGCCCTCGGGCGCATAGCCCAGGCCGAAGGCCTTGGCGACCTCGCCCGACACCCCGCGCCCCTTGAAGTACGCGATCGCGCGCGGCGACTGGCGCAGCAGCTTGCGGTAGGCCTCGCCCGCCTTCTCCAGCACGTCGCTCAGCGTGGCCTGCTTCTGGCGCTGCGCCGCGGCGCGCTCGCGCTCGGCGGGCGAAGCGTCGTCTTCCGGCACCTCCAGGCCGTACTGGCCGGCCAGGTCCTGCACCGCCTCGCGAAAGCCCATGCCGCCGTGCTCCATGAGGAAGCCGATCGCGTTGCCGTGCGCCCCGCAGCCGAAGCAGTGATAGAACTGCTTGGTCGGGCTGACCGAGAAGGAGGGCGACTTCTCGCCGTGGAAGGGGCACAGCCCCATGAAGTTGGCGCCGCCCTTCTTGAGCTGCACGTAGCGGCCGACGATCTCGACGATGTCGGCGCGGGCGATGAGCTCCTGGATGAAAGAGGGGGGGATCGCCATGGCGGCGCGCAGAAGGCAGGCGGGGAGGGGAGCGGCCGATGATACGCAAGCCTCTCCTACGCCGCCGTGCGTTGGGCCGACGGCATACTGCCGCCACACCATGCCCGAGCCCATGCTGCCCACCGACGCGCCCCCGCCCGCCGCCGCGGACGGGGCCACGCTCTGGCGCAACCCGCCGGGCTTCATGTGGCAGGCGCTCAAGGAATTCCGGGCCAACCAGGGGCTGCTGCTGGCCGGCGCGGTGGCCTACTACGCGCTGCTGTCGATCGTGCCGCTGCTGATCCTGTCGGTGATCGTGCTGTCGCACGTGCTGCCGCAGGACCTGCTGCTGTCCACCATCGGCCGCTACCTGGGCTGGCTGCTGCCGGGGCAGTCGGGCGCCGTGGTCCACGAGCTGGCCAACTTCCTCGACCACCGCGACCTCATGGGCCCGGTGCTGCTGGTGACCATGATCTTCTTCAGCTCCCTGGCCTTCACGGTGCTCGAGAGCGCGATGGCCGTGATCTTCCACCACCGCAAGGCGACGCACGGGCGGCACATGCTGGTGTCTGCGGTGATGCCCTACCTCTACATCCTGTGCCTGTGCTTCGGGCTGTTGCTGGTGACGCTGGTGTCGGGGGCGCTGCAGCTGATCGGGCAGGAGCAGGTCGACCTGTTCGGGCGCAGCTGGTCGCTCAGCGGGGTGTCGGGCGTGCTGCTGTACCTGGTGGGGCTGGCGGGCGAGATCTTCATGCTCACGTCGCTCTACCTCGTGATGCCGGTCGGGCGCCTGTCGTTCCGGCATGCGCTGATCGGCGGCGTGACGGCGGCGCTGCTGTGGGAGCTCACGCGCCGCGTGCTGGTGTGGTACTTCTCGACCCTGTCGCAGGTCAACGTGGTCTATGGCTCGCTGACCACCGCCATCGTGGTGCTGCTGAGCCTGGAGATCGCGGCCACGCTGGTGCTCTTCGGCGCCCAGGTCATCGCCCGGCACGAGCGCCTGGAGCGCCGCACCTTTCTGAGCAAAAAAGCCCTGTAGCGCGCGTGGGGCGGGCGACTCCAGCTATCAAAATCGTAGCAAACGGCTCTTTCCGGGCTCAGCGCGGCGCGAGGCGGATGGCGCCGTCCAGGCGGATCACCTCGCCGTTGAGCATGTCGTTCTCGATGATGTGCTTGGCCAGTTTGGCGTAGTCCTGCGGCGTGCCCAGCCGCGAGGGGAAGGGCACGCTGGCGGCCAAGGCGTCCTGCACCTCCTGCGGCATGCCGAAGAGCATCGGCGTGCCGAAGATGCCGGGCGCGATGGTCATGTTGCGGATGCCGTTGCGCGCCAGGTCGCGCGCGATCGGCAGCGTCATGCCCACCACGCCGCCCTTGCTGGCACTGTACGCGGCCTGGCCGATCTGGCCGTCGTAGGCCGCGACCGAGGCGGTGCTGATGAGTACGCCTCGCTCGCCGGTCGGCTCGGGCTCGTTCTTCGCCATGGCGTCGGCGGCCAGGCGGATCATGTTGAAGCTGCCGATCAGGTTGACCGTCACGGTCTTGCTGAACACGGCCAGCGCGTGCGGGCCGTTCTTGCCCACGGTCTTCTCGGCGGGTGCGATACCGGCGCAGTTGACCAGACCGACCAGCTTGCCCAGCTTCAGCGCCGCCGCGATGGCGGCCTGGCCGTCGGCCTCCTGGCTCACGTCGCACTTCACGAACACGCCGCCGATCTCCTTGGCGATGGCCTCGCCCTTGTCGGCCTGCATGTCGGCGATCAAGACCTTGCCGCCGTGTTCGGCCAGCATGCGGGCCGTGCCCTCACCCAGCCCCGAAGCGCCGCCGGTGACGATGAAAACCTTGCCCGCGATCTGCATGCTGCGTGTCTCTCTGTGAATGGGGAAGTCGCCAATGATAGGCGTGGCCGTTCGGACGAAAAAAAGGCCCCGTCGCGATGACGGGGCCTGAATTGGGTCCAGAGGAACCCAAGGAGACAACTTGTGGGGTGCGCGAGAGGGCACCCGGATCGATCCGCGGCCGGGCACCGGGCCCGGCGGACGATCAGCGCTTGGCCTTGGCGGTGGCGGTCTTGGCGGCGTTCACGGCCTGGGCCGACACGGCGTTGAAGTTCGCTTCGGCGACGTCGCTGGCTTGCTTGACGGCCTTCTGCACCGACTCGAACGCGTTGTTGGCGGCAGCCACGGCGCTCTTCATCATGGCGACGGCGGTTTCCGAGCCGGCGGGGGCGTTCTTGGCGGCGCTGTCGACCAGGCCGACGAAGGCTTGCTGGGCTTCGGATGCCTTGGCTTCGAAGGCCTTGGTGAACTCGGCGCTGGTGCCCTGGGCGATCTCGTACAGGTGACGGCTGTAGGCAGCGGTCTTCTCGGCGATCGGCTGCATCAGGCTGGCTTGCAGCGTCAGCAGTTCCTGGGCGTCCTTGGCGCTCAGCAGCGCTTGCGTGGTGCCTGCCGCTTCGCTCAGGGCGGCCTTGGAGGCTTGCACGTTCAGTTCGACGATCTTCTCGACGCCTTCGAAGGCCTTGGTGGTCAGGCCGAAGAGGGCTTCGACATTGGCCTTGTGGGCAGCGATCAGTTGGTCAGCGGTGAGGGCCATGTGGATCTCCAGGAAGAGTGGGTGAATGGGGGTGTATCCGGGCGCTGCTCTTTTTTGTTGCAGTGCAGCATGGGCGGAAGTATGGCAGCGCCCACCTACCAGTTCAAGTCTTTTTTGTTGCGATGCAGCAAATCTAGGGGTCGCCACCTAACTCCGCCTTGGTGGCCGTCGTCCAACGCCTTTCCATGAGGGGTGGCGGACGCGACAGGCCGGGCGGAAGGCCGCTGGCAGAATGCCGCCCCACCATGAGCAGCCGCCCCTCGCCCCAGCCTCGCAGCAGCTACCGCACCTTCCGCGCCATCCCCACACGCTGGATGGACAACGATATGTATGGCCACGTGAACAACGTCGTCTACTACAGCTGGTTCGACACGGCCGTGAATGCCCTGCTGATCGAAGAGGGCGCGCTGGACATCCATCAGGGCAGCACCATCGGCTTCGTGGTCGAGACGCAATGCAACTACTTCGCGCCGCTGGCCTTCCCGCAGACGGTGGAGGCGGGCATTCGCGTGGCCCACGTGGGCAGTTCGAGCGTGCGCTACGAGATCGGCCTGTTCGCGCAGGGGGCACCCACCGCCGCGGCGCAGGGGCACTTCGTCCATGTGTACGTCGATCGGGCGAGCCAACGGCCGGTGCCGCTGCCGCAGGCCCTGCTGCGGGTGATCGGCCCGCTGAAGGTCGGCAGCCCCGGCTGAGCCATGAAAAACGGCGCCCGAAGGCGCCGCTTTCGCTGAAGGCCGCAGGCCTTACATCTTCATGGCCTTGACGTCGGCCTTGCCCTTGGCTTCCATGGCCTTGGCTTCCTTGACGCATGCGTTCTTGGCGTCGCCCTTCATGTCGTCGCACTTTTCCTTCGCGACTTCATAGTCGGCCTTCACCTTCTCTTCAGCCACCTTGCGCTGGTGCGAGGCGCTGGGCTTGTACTGCTGCTCCAGCTCGGCCTTGGCAACGTTTTCCTTGCCCTTGGCTTCCTTCTCGCACACGTCCTTGGCGTTGTCCTTGAGCGTGTCGCACTGTGCCTTGGCCGCCTTGTAATCGGCCTCGATCTTGTCCTTGCCGGCCTTGTACTCATCGCTCGTCATCGCGCTGGCGTGAACGCCGATGAAGCAGGTCGAGGCGATGGCCATCATCAACAGGTGCTTTTTCATGGTTTGGATCTCCTGAGGTATGTCGTTGTGAAACGGAGCGGGGTGATCGGCGAGCGCAGCGCGCTCAGTACTTCTCGAACCAGAGGGCGGCAGGGGTGCGGCCTTCGGCGCTTTCCCACTGCTTGACCTGCTTCTCGGCCTCGTCCTTGCTGATGCCGTGGCGTTCCTGGATGCGGCCGAGCAGCTGGTCGCGCTTGCCGGCGATGACGTCGAAGTCGTCGTCGGTCAGCTTGCCCCACTGTTCCTTGACCTTGCCCTTGAGCTGTTTCCAGTTGCCTTCGATGGTGTCCTTGTTCATGTCGAACTCCTTTGCTTGAACAGGTGAGCGGCGGTCTTCGTCGCCGCCGTGCACGCACTGTCCGGCACACCCCTTTTTCGGACGGTAGGACGCTCCGGGGACGCCCCGTAGGCAGAGGCCGACGGGCCCCGTGATAATCGGTCGCACGCCCCTGTCAACCTCTCCCGAACTCCCCGGCCGCCGAGACAAGCGGCCGCCCCGCGCGCACCATGATCATCCAGAGCCTTCTCGACACCGATCTGTACAAGTTCACGATGATGCAGGTGGTGCTGCACCACTTCCCCGGGGCGCGCGTCGAGTACCGCTTCAAGTGCCGCAACCCGGGCATCGACCTGGCCCAGTTCGCCAACGAGATCCGCGAGGAGGTGCGTGCGCTGTGCTCGCTGAAGTTCAAGGAGCCCGAACTCGCCTACCTGCGCTCGATGCGTTTCATCAAGAGCGATTTCGTCGACTTCCTCGGCCTCTTCCAGCTCAACGAGAAATACATCGACATCACGCCCAAGGACACGGGCGAACTCGACATCAGCATCCGCGGCCCCTGGCTGCACACGATCCTGTTCGAGATCCCGGTGCTGGCCATCGTCAACGAGGTTTACTTCCGCAATACCCAGCGCCGGCCCGACTTCGCCGAAGGGCGCCGCCGGCTCGACGAGAAGATCGCGCTGCTGCAGGCCGAGGGCCTGGCCGACCTGAAGATCGCCGACTACGGCACGCGCCGCCGCTTCTCCACGCAGTGGCACGAGGAAGTCCTGCGCACGCTCACCAGCCAACTCGGTGCCGTGATGCCGCGCCCGGTGCCCGGTGCCGCCGCGCAGCCGCAGTTCGCCGGCACCAGCAACGTGCTCTACGCCATGAAGCTGGGGCTCATTCCGCTGGGCACCATGGCGCACGAATACCTGCAGGCCTGCCAGGCGCTGGGCCCGCGCCTTCGCGACAGCCAGATCTTCGGCTTCGAGATGTGGGCGCGCGAATACCGCGGCGACCTGGGCATCGCGCTGTCTGACGTGTACGGCATGAGCGCCTTCCTGCGCGACTTCGACCTGTACTTCTGCAAGCTCTTCGACGGCTCGCGCCACGACAGCGGCGACCCCTTCAACTGGGGCGAACGCATGATCGCGCACTACATCGCCAACCGCGTCGACCCGAAGACCAAGACGCTGATCTTCAGCGACAGCCTCACGGTGCCGCGCACCATCGAGCTCTACCAGCAGTTCCGCGGCCGCTGCCAGCTGGCCTTCGGCATCGGCACCAACCTGACCAACGACCTGGGCTACGAGCCGCTGCAGATCGTCATCAAGATGGTCCGCTGCAACGACCAGCCCGTGGCCAAGCTCTCGGACTCTCCGGCCAAGAACATGTGCGAGGACGAGAAGTACCTGGCCTACCTGCGCCAGGTGTTCGAGATCGAGCAGCCGGCCGAGTGACGAACCGGCTGCCGAGCTTGCCGGCGCCCGCCCCGGGCTTATCGAGGAGACCTGCCCTTCGCCTCCTGGCGGGCGCGCTGCTGCCTGCGCTGATGCCCGCCATCGCGCAGGCGGCCGAGTTCGACGGCGCCAGGCTTTCGCCCTGGTGGGGGGCGCCTTTCGCGGGGCTCCTCCTGTCGATCGCGTTGCTGCCGCTGCTCGCGCCCGCGTTCTGGCACCACCATTTCGGCAAGGTCGCGGCCGCCTGGGCGCTGGCCTTCCTGGGGCCTTTTGCGACGGCCTACGGCCTGTCCGCGGCGGGCACGCAGCTCGTGCATGCGCTGGTGGCGGAGTACGTCCCCTTCATCATCCTGCTCACCGCGCTCTTCACCGTCGCGGGCGGCATCCACATCCGCGGCAATCTGCACGGGGCGCCGGCGCTCAACACGGCGATCCTCGCCATCGGCGCCGGGCTGGCCAGCGTGATGGGAACGACGGGCGCCTCGATGCTGCTGATCCGCCCGCTGATCCGCGCCAACGACAACCGCGTGCACAAGGCGCACGTGGTGGTGTTCTTCATCTTCATCGTCTCGAACATCGGCGGCTCGCTCACGCCGCTGGGCGATCCGCCGCTGTTCCTGGGCTTCCTCAAGGGCGTCGACTTCTCCTGGACCCTGCTCAACATCCTGCCCGACACGCTGTTCTGCCTGGCCGTGCTGCTGGGGCTGTTCTACGTCGTCGATCGCCACTGCTACCGCAAGGAGGGGGTGCTGCCCGTCGACCCGACGCCCGACACGCGCGGCATCCGCTTCGAGGGCGCGGCCAACTTCGTCCTGCTGGCGGTCATCGTGGGGCTGGTGCTGCTTAGCGGCATGTGGAAGTCCGGCGTGAGCTTCGATGTCTTCGGCACGCCGGTCGGCCTGCCGGGCCTGGTGCGCGACCTCGGCCTCGTCGGCGTGACGCTGCTGTCGCTGACGCTGACCGCGCCGCAGGTGCATGCCGACAACCAGTTCGGCTGGGGCCCGATGGCCGAGGTGGCAAAACTCTTCGCCGGCATCTTCCTGACCATCGTGCCGGTGATCGCGATGCTCAAGGCCGGGGTGGACGGGCCCTTCGGCGCCGTCGTCGCGGCCGTCACGCGGCCCGACGGCCAGCCCGACCCGGCGATGTACTTCTGGGCCACCGGCATCCTCAGTTCCTTCCTGGACAACGCGCCGACCTACCTGGTGTTCTTCAACACGGCAGGCGGCGATCCGGCGGCGCTGATGACGACCTACGCCAGCACCCTGGCCGCCATCTCGGCGGGCGCCGTCTTCATGGGCGCCAACAGCTACATCGGCAACGCGCCCAATCTGATGGTCAAGGCCATCGCCGAGGACCGCGGCGTGAGAATGCCGAGCTTCTTCGGCTACATGGCCTGGTCCGGTGCCATCCTGCTGCCGCTTTTCGTGGCGGTCACTTTCATCTTCTTCCGCTGAGGACGCTTCCATGAGCAAGCCCAAGGTCCTGGTCGCCCGCGCGATCTTTCCCGAAACCATCGATCGCCTCGCGCAGCACTTCGAGGTCGAGTCCAACCAGGCCGACGAGGCCTGGAGCAAGGCCCAGCTGATCGGGAAGCTGCAGGGCAAGGTGGGCGTGTTCACCACCGGCAGCGAGCGCATCGACGCCGAGCTGCTCGACGCCTGCCCCGACCTGAAGATCTGCGCCAACATGGCCGTCGGCTACAACAACTTCGACACCGACGCCATGACCGCGCACGGCGTGCTGGGCACCAACGCGCCCGACGTGCTGACCGAGACGACGGCCGATTTCGGCTTCGCGCTGCTCATGGCCACCGCGCGCCGCATTGCCGAGAGCGAGCATTTCCTGCGCGCGGGCAAGTGGCAGAAGTGGGCCTACGACATGTTCTCGGGCAGCGACATCCACGGCAGCACGCTGGGCATCATCGGCATGGGGCGCATCGGGCAGGGCATTGCGAAGCGCGGCGCCCACGGCTTCGGCATGAAGGTGATCTACCACAACCGCTCGCGCCTCGATGCCGCGCTCGAGGCCGAGTGCAAGGCCAGCTACGTGGGCAAGGAAGAGCTGCTGAAGACGGCCGACCACGTCGTGCTCGTCGTGCCCTACACGCCGGCTTCGCACCACACCATCGGCGCGGCCGAGATCGCGCTGATGAAGCCCACCGCCACCCTGATCAACATCGCGCGCGGCGGCATCGTCGACGACGCGGCGCTGGCCGTGGCGCTGAGGGAAAGACGAATCGCCGCGGCCGGCCTGGACGTGTTCGAGGGCGAGCCGAAAGTGCACCCCGACCTGCTGACCGTGCCCAATGTGGTGCTCACGCCCCACATCGCCAGCGCCACCGTGCCCACGCGCAAGGCCATGGCCGACCTGGCTGTCGACAACCTCGTCGGCTACCTCGTGAACGGCAAGCCGCTGACGCCCGTCAATCCTGCAGTGCTTGCTCCGAAATAGCCAACTGAACTGCTCGATCCAGAGAACGACACGCAGGGGAACACCGTGACACTGAGCAAGAAGGGCCGCTATTGGTACGGCACCACGCCCGAAGATGTGCAGGCCGAGATCACCCGCTACAGCCGCAAGAACACCTGTCTGGCACAGGCTTTCGCCATGTCCGTGTGTGCCTGCGGCGGGCGTGCCTTCCAGTTCGCGGCCGATGAGGACGCCGGCGTCGCCGAGCGTCGCTGCGAGGCCTGTGGCGCCGAGGCGATGATGGGCGACAGCGCCGAGTACGCCGACGAGGCCGATACCGAGCTGCACGAGTGCGTGTGCGGCGAAGACGTCTTCGAACTGCATTCCGGCGTGGCGCTGTACGAAGGCAGCCGCGACGTGCGCTGGTACTACATCGGTTGCCGCTGCATCAAGTGCAACCTGGTGGGCGTGTTCGCGGACTGGAAATGCGAAGCCGGGGATGCGGATGGATTTCTGGCCAAGGTGTAGTGCGGGTGCGCCGGCGCTGCGCCACAAACCGCCTCCGAGCCGAATACGCCCGCAGCCCCCGTCCTGCCTGCGCGAAGCGCTCCTGAATAGATAGCAATTTTCATGCCCTCCCTCTCTCCCGAAACCTGGATGCTGCTTGCCATGGCAGCCCTGAACGTCGTCCTTCTCCTCGTCCTGCTGCTGCGCAAGCCGGCCACGCCCGACACGTCGGCGCTGGCGGCGGTCGTCGGCGCCGCCACGGAGAAAAGCGAGCGCAGCCTGCGTCAGGAACTGGCCGACGCCGCGCGCGCCACGCGGCAGGAAAGCGCGCAGCAACTCGCGACCTTCCAGCAGTCGCTGCTGAACCAGGGCGCGGAAACGGCCCGCACGCAGGACGCACGCATCGACGCCTTCGGCCAGCAGCTGGCGCTGATGCAGCGCACGCTGGGCGAGACGCTCAACCAGCAACTGCACGGCCTGACCGAATCGAACGCGCGCCGCCTGGCCGAGGTGCGCCTGACGACCGAGCAGCTGCTGGCCCAGCTTCAGCAGACGCATGCGGGCAAGCTGGAAGAGGTGACGGTCTCGACGCAGGCCGCGCGGCGCGAGCAGGCCGAACGCCTGGCCGCCTTCCAGGCCGCGCTGGTGCAGCAGGGCGCCGAAGCGCTGCGCACGCAGACGGCGCAGCTCGAATCCTTCGCGCAGCAGATCGTGAGCCTGCGCAGCACGCTGGCCGAGTCGCTGCAGACGCAACTGCACGCGCTCAGCGAGACCAACGCCCGCCGCATGGCCGAGGTGCGTGCGACCATGGAGCAGCAGCTCGCCCAGCTGCAGGCCAGCAACGCCACCAAGCTGGACGAGATGCGCCAGGTGGTCGACGAGAAATTGCAGAGCACGCTGGAGGCGCGCCTGGGCGAGAGCTTCAAGCAGGTGGCGGAGCGGCTGGAGCAGGTGCACAAGGGCCTGGGCGAGATGCAGACGCTGGCGGTCGGCGTGGGCAGCCTGCAGCGCGTGCTGACCAACGTGAAGACCCGCGGCGTGTTCGGCGAAGTGCAGCTCGAGGCGCTGTTGGAGCAGGTGCTCACGGCCGAGCAGTACGCGCGCCAGATCGAGACCAAGCCCCGCAGCGGCCAGCGCGTCGACTTCGCGGTGCGCTTTCCGGGCCGGGGCGACGACGGCGCGCCCGTGTGGCTGCCCATCGATGCCAAGTTCCCGCGCGACGACTACGAGCGGCTGCTCGACGCGCACGAACGCGTCGATGCCGCAGCCGTCGAGCTGGCCGGCAAGGCGCTGGAGGCACGCGTGCGGGCCGAGGCCAAGTCCATCGCCGAGAACTACCTCGCGGCGCCGCACACCACCGATTTCGCCATCCTCTTCCTGCCGGTCGAAAGCCTGTATGCCGAGGTGCTGCGCCGCCCGGGCCTGATGGACGCGGTGCAGCGCCAGCACCGCGTGACCCTGGCCGGACCGACGACGCTGCTGGCGATGCTCAATTCGCTGCAGATGGGCTTTCGCACGCTGGCGCTGGAGAAGCAGGCGTCCGAGGTGTGGAAGGTGCTGGGCGCCGTCAAGACCGAGTTCGGCCGCTTCGGCGACTGGGTCGAGAAGCTCAAGGAGCAGGTGGCCAAGGCCTCCGACACCCTGGACAAGGCCGACACCCGCGCCAAGCAGATGCGGCTGGCACTGCGCAAGGTCGAGGCGGTGCCGGAGGTGCAGGCCCAGAACCTCCTGCCCGGCCTCGACGCCGAGCCGGGTGCGACCGACGACGACGGGGCGCCGTGACGGTGCCCATGTTGACCATTTGCTATCGATTCCATAGCTGCTCGCGCAGGCGGGACGGGCGCTGCGGGCCGATTTGGCTCGAAACGGCAGGGCACCCATGAACGGCGCCGAACTGCTGCGCCTGATCCTCGCCCAGGTCTGCCTGCACGCCACCATGGCCGGCGTGCGGCTGGCCACGCCGCTGCTGGCGCTGCAGCAGGGCTACAGCCCGGCGGCGGTCGGGGTGCTGATCGCGCTGTTCGCGCTCACGCAGGTGTTCCTCGCGCTGCCGGCGGGCCGCTTCGCCGACCGGCACGGCCTCAAGCGTCCGCTGGCCCTGTCGGTGATCGCGGCGACCGCCGGCGCGGCGCTGGTGCTGGCCTTCCCGGTGTTCCCGGCGATGTGCGTGGCGGCGCTGCTCACCGGCGGGTCGACGGGCGCCACGGTGATCGCGCTCCAGCGCCACGTCGGCCGGGCGGCGGGCAACCCGACGCAGCTCAAGCGGGTGTTCAGCTGGCTGGCGATCGCGCCGGCGGGCGCCAACTTCCTCGGCCCCTTCGTCGCCGGGCTGCTGATCGACCACGGCAGCCGGCTGTGGGGCGGCACGCCGGCCGACCTGCCGTCCTTCCGCGTCTGCTTCGCGGTCATGGCCCTGCTGCCCCTGGTGTGCTGGCTGCTGGTGCGCGGCGTGGACGAGCCCGAGCGCACGCCGCCCGCCGCGGGCGCCACGCCCACGCGCGCCTGGGACCTGCTGCGCGAGCCGATGTTCCGGCGCCTGCTGTTCGTCAACTGGCTGCAGTCCTCCAGCTGGGACGTGCATGCCTTCGTGCTGCCGGTGCTGGGCCACGAGCGCGGCCTGAGCGCCTCGGTCATCGGCTCGATCCTGGGCGCCTTCGCCATCGCAGCCGCCCTGGTGCGGGTGCTGCTGCCGGTGCTGGCCGCGCGCGCCTCGGAGCGCAGCGTGATCCTCAGCTCCACGCTGGTCACGGCCCTGGTGTTCTCGGTCTACCCGCTGCTGGAATCGCCTTGGCTGATGGGGCTGTGCTCGGTGGTGCTGGGCTTCGCGCTCGGCGCCGTGCAGCCGATGGTGATGAGCATGCTGCACCAGATCACGCCGCATGCCCGCCATGGCGAGGCGCTGGGCCTGCGGCTCATGACGATCAACGCCTCCAGCGTCGCCATGCCCATGCTCTTCGGCTCGCTGGGCGCGCTGATCGGCATCGGCGGCGTGTTCTGGGTCGTGGGGGCGGTCGTGGCC
>SCOE01000089.1 GCA_005503065.1 Comamonadaceae bacterium ALPHA2B | reverse complement strand
CTGCAGAGGCAGACAGTGCTCGACGCGTGCGAACTGCTCGGGGGTGATCTCCATGCCGAGCAGTATCAAGCATGATGGCGGGCATTGCAATTAGTGTTAACAGGCCCTAGTTCCTTTTGACTACGAGCCCCGCTTAGCACCAATTTCTTAGGTGAATTTCTTTGGTTTTCTGGCCGTGAATTTTTTGTCCAAATGCGACCAGACCCTCGAATTAAGACTGTAAACAAATGATTCCTGACCATCCACACTGGCATTGACCAAGGCGCTGAGGACTGTCGGTGCCGGGCACAAGCAGGGGCGCCCCACGAGCCCCGTCGCCAGCATGGAACGGAACAGGAGAGCGAGATGAACGCTTCGAATCAAATGAACACGCGCTTCGGCAGGCTCGCCGCCGTGATGGCGGCGGTCGCCGCCTTGTCGACGCTGGGTGCCTGCGCATCCAAGGGCTCGGCATCGATGGGCTTTGGCGGTGTCAGCGCGTCGGCGCCCGGGTCGCTCGGCGAAGGCGCCGCTGGCGGCGGAAGCAACGGAGCGGACGGCGAAGGCGCAGGCAATGGCGGCGCCGGCGTGGCAGGCGGAGGCAACGGAAGTGTCGGCCAGGGCGGTGGCAGCGGTGGCGGCACCGACGTGGCCGGCGGCGGCGGTGGCGGCTCCTCCGGCGGTGGCGGCTCCTCCGGCGGTGGCGGCTCCTCCGGCGGCGGGGGTTCGGACGGCGGCGGCTCCACGACCGATCGCGCGCTGGCCGCCAGCAACAACCTGATCCGCTCGGCCGGCCAGACGGTCGACCAGACCGGCCAGCTCGTGGGCTCGCTGGGCGAGCAACTGGGCAAGGTGGGCAGCGGCACGCCGCTGGGTGCCACGACGGCCGGCGTCGGCGGGGCGGTCGGCGCCACCGGCGGGGCCATCGGCAGCCTGGGCCAGGGCGTGGCCGACGGCCTGGGCAAGCTCGGCGAGACCGGCGACCCGCTGGGCACCACGCTGGCCGCCACCGACCCGACGGTGCGTCAGGTCGGGACGGCCTTATCAAGCCTCGGCGGCGGCGTCGGCGCGCTGGGCGCAGGCACACCGCTGGGCGCCGTGACGCAACCCGTCGGCGGCGTGGTCGATGGCGTCGGCGACGGCGTCGGCCAGGTGGGCGCGAAGGTGGGCGAGGTTCTGGGCAGCGGCGCCGTCCGCGAAGTGACCGGGCGCAGCAGCGAGCTGGTGGTCGCGATCGACCGCGGCCTGGTCGGCACCACCCAGCGCGTGGGCGAGGCGACGGGCCTGGGCGCGCCGATCGACGGCCTGACCGACCGGCTCGGCCAAACCATCCAGCGCGTCGGCGCCGCCTTGCCCGGCTCGCAGGCGGACGGCGTGACGGGGGCGTTGGGAACCACCGTGGGCGCGGTCGGCGACCTGGTGCATGCGCCGGGCGCCAGTGGCGGAACGGGCCTGGGCGCGCTGGGCACGGCGCTTGGCGGCCTGGGCGCCACGGCAGGCGTGGGGG
>SCOE01000088.1 GCA_005503065.1 Comamonadaceae bacterium ALPHA2B | reverse complement strand
TCGCTGAAGGCCGTGCCCACCCCCGCCGCCGCGCCTTCGCAGAAGGCGGCACGCGACTTCAGCGGCCTCTGGCTGCGCGTGCTGCCGCCGGCCATGGGCTTCGGCCTGCTGCTGCTGATCTGGGAGGCCGTGTCGCTCCAGAGCGGCGGGGCCTTCCCCGGCCCGGCCGAGACCTGGAAGCAGGCGGTGACCGTGTTCAGCGACCCGTTCTACAGCAATGGCCCGAACGACCAGGGCGTGGGCTGGAACGTGCTCTCCTCCCTCAAGCGGGTGGCGCTGGGCTTCGGGCTGGCGGCGCTGGTGGGCATTCCGGCGGGCTTCGCCATCGGGCGCTTCTCGTTCCTGTCGCGCATGTTCAACCCGCTCATCAGCCTGCTGCGGCCGGTCTCGCCGCTGGCCTGGCTGCCCATCGGCCTGCTGGTCTTCAAGGGCGCCAATCCGGCCGCCATCTGGACCATCTTCATCTGCTCGATCTGGCCCATGATCATCAACACCGCGGTCGGCGTGCAGCGCGTGCCCAGCGACTACATGAACGTCGCGCGCGTGCTCAACCTCTCCGAGTGGAAGATCGTCACCAAGATCCTCTTCCCGGCCGTACTGCCCTACATGCTCACCGGCGTGCGCCTGGCCGTGGGCACCGCCTGGCTGGTGATCGTCGCCGCCGAGATGCTGACCGGCGGCGTGGGCATCGGCTTCTGGGTGTGGGACGAGTGGAACAACCTCAACGTCAAGAACATCATCATCGCGATCTTCGTCATCGGCATCGTCGGCCTCGTGCTCGAGTACGCGCTGATCAAGCTCGCATCGGCCTTCACCTTCGAGGAAGTCAAGTCCTGAAATGGGACTTCCGGACGCATTCCGAGGAAACACCATGACCGATTCCAAGTACATCCAGATCCAGAACGTCGAGCAGGCGTTCAAGACCCCCAAGGGACGCTTCGTCGCGCTGCGCGACATCCAGCTCAACGTGGCCAAGGGCGAGTTCGTGGCGCTGATCGGCCACTCGGGCTGCGGCAAGAGCACGCTGCTGAACCTGATCGCCGGACTGACCAAGCCCACGCAGGGCGTGCTGCTGTGCGCCAACAAGGAGATCTCGGGCCCGGGCCCCGAGCGCGCGGTGGTGTTCCAGAACCACTCGCTGCTGCCCTGGCTCACCTGCTTCGAGAACATCTACCTTGGCGTCGAGCGCGTCTTCGGCGGCAGCGAAAGCAAGGCGCAGCTCAAGCAGCGCACCGACGAGGCGCTGGCGCTGGTCGGCCTCACGCATGCCACGCACAAGCGCCCCGGCGAGATCTCGGGCGGCATGAAGCAGCGTGTGGGCATCGCCCGTGCGCTGGCCATGGAGCCCAAGGTGCTGCTGATGGACGAACCCTTCGGCGCGCTGGACGCGCTGACCCGCGCCAAGCTGCAGGACGAGCTGCTCGCCATCGTGCAGAAGACGCAGAGCACCGTGGTCATGGTCACGCACGACGTGGACGAGGCCGTGCTGCTCTCGGACAAGATCGTGATGATGACCAACGGCCCGGCCGCCACCATCGGCGAGGTGCTGAGCGTGAACCTGCCGCGCCCGCGCAACCGCGTCGAGCTGGCCGAGGACCGCCACTACGTGCAGTACCGCAAGGCCGTGATCGATTTCCTCTACACCCGCCAGGCGCACGTGGAGAAGCAGGCCGCCTGAGCCTGCGCCCCACCCGCC
>SCOE01000087.1 GCA_005503065.1 Comamonadaceae bacterium ALPHA2B | reverse complement strand
CAGATGAGGCCAAAATCGCCTGAAAGCGCGAGTCGGGAGCGGCTTTTCCTGGTCACGCGCCGACTTGTTGCGCCGAGCGTATCCGCGAATCGGCCTTGTTCAGACCTTCCTTAAAGAGGAGAACGTCATGCCTTGGCTCACGCCGCAAGGACGATCGCATGCTGAGCTGGATGCGATGCTCGAGGACAAGGAGCGGCCGTACTACGAACACCGGATGGCGGCCTGACCTGTCTGAAGGCATCAGAGAGGCACATCCATGATTAGTCTCATTCCCACGTTGCGGGGATGAACAACGCAATGCCAGTTGCTCGTCGCAAGCTCTTCGTCAAGGCTTGCGGCAAAACCAAACGAAAGGCCGTCCATGAACGTTGGAGAACAACTCGTCTCTTCCTACCTGCGATACATCAAGGGATGTGACTTCATTCAGACCAATCTGTACACGCTAGACCGTCAAGGAGAGATCGATGTCGTTGGCATCGACCTTAAGCACAAGAAAGTCTATATCTGCGAAGTCGCCATTCACCTATCCACGGGCCTTCAGTACACAAAAGACAAGCGCCCCAACAACGTCGCCAAGCTCGTTGAAAAGTTTGGCCGGGATATTGAGTACGCCCGCAAGTATCTTGGTGAATATTCGCATGAGTACATGCTGTGGAGTCCAATCGTTCGAGACAATGCCAGTAACCCGACATATGATCAGTCAGGTCATCTCGAACTTGTCTGTTCGCAGCTAAGACAGAAGTGGCAGGTAGAACTTCAGTGCGTTGTCAACGCCGACTTTGACGCAGCACTCAAAGCAATGCGCCGCTTCGCTGGAACGCAAAGCGCTGAGCTGAAATGCCCCATGATGAGGCTACTACAGATCGAGGAGTTGCTCGGGAGACACGTCAACAAGCGCGGATCAGTGCTCCTCTCGCGGGGTGCTCAAGTGCTCGAAGAAGCAATGGGAGCGCCGGCAATCGCGAATACCTGACGCTAGCCCTGTGAACATGCCAAGAAGCGAGTGCCTCAATCGTCGCAGTTCTTGACTACGCATGCCATCTTGGTCTTGAAGTTTGACCAAAGCTTGTCGTCGAAAGCGATCGAACGCGCGTAGTCATGGACGGCCGATCGCAGAGCTCGCAAGAACTTGTCCGCATTAATCGTTCTGCTCTCCAAGTCTATCAAGACGCCTCGCCGAACGATTCGCCAGCCGGATCTAGCCTCTGCTTGGTGCAGAAGTCCGCATCGAATGTCGTCGTAGAACCAGTTTCCTTCCGAGAACAAGATGAACGTCTCATGTTCAGCAAAGAAAGTACGGAACAATGCGCGACTTTGATTCCGAGTGCTACCTAGCCCCTTTCGAAACGACTGCAGTGCTTCAATCGTCAAGCACGCCAGAGCCATCATTGCGAAGCCGTGGCGAGTAGCCGAATCCAACGCTGGCGCTAGGTATCGCTCCTCGAACCTTGTTCTGACAAACTCAGCTGCGGCTTGGCGGTCATCTTCAGCCTCGATCCGAAGGTACTGTTCCACGGTAACGGTACTTGAGAGTCGCGTGTGATTCATCAATTCAGTCCCCGACGAACTCCTCCGCTGGGACTAGGCGTCCCCTCGAAGCCTTAAGCGATCTCAAGCGTCTTATCGCTAGTAGTGGAGGCTTTGCCTACTACGTAGTCCACTGTGTCTAGGCTCGGCTCGATCTGTGACGTCGCATAGATAACCTGATAGTCGTTCTCAAGCGATTCGCAAGAGTCCACAATCAGCTTCTGGAATGCGAAAGAGCGCTCCTGCTCTTGCCCGCCGTCCTCGATACCGTCGAGCATGAGAAAACGAGGAAACCGGAAGAATGCATGCTTCGCGCTGGCGAGCAATAGCGCAAGATGAAAGCTATGCCTTAGGATCACCATCGAGCTCTCTGAGAACTGAGTGTTTCCGTTCACTGCCACTCGATTCTTCCCAAAGCTCCAATCGACAGATTGAGCACTAATGAACTCCTCTTGTCTAGGAAGCTCGCTTCTCAGGATAGCTATCAGTTCTTCGGCAATCGCACGCCGCGCTTGGTCCTTGATGTCTTCGTTCTGAGATTGAAGTGCATTGATGCGATCAAGCAGCCCCGATTTTCTGGATTTGAATCGCCCCGGTTTTTGAGGAGGCTCAACACTCTGAGAGGATTGAGCCATGAGCAAGTCGAACAAGTTCTCACCCGAGGTGCGTGAGCGCGCGGTGAGGATGGTGCAGGAG
>SCOE01000086.1 GCA_005503065.1 Comamonadaceae bacterium ALPHA2B | reverse complement strand
TGTTGGCGCCGACCGGAAATTGAGCCAGTTATGCGGGTAGTACCGAAGTAAAAGTGAGCCAGGTGTTCAACCTACCCTGCTGTTTATTTAAGCAGCGGGGTTCGAAGAGTGATCACCATGGACATGATTGGCAGGATCCGACGGCTGCACGTGAGGGACAAGCTGTCGGAGCGCGAGATAGCACGGATGACGGGACTGTCTCGCAACACGGTTTCGAAGTGGCTGCAGGCATCGGTTAACGAGGTGCCGAAGTACCGGCGCGAACCACGACCGAACAAGCTCAGCGCGTTTGAGGCGACGCTCAAGCAAGCGTTGATGGCCGACGCGCGACGGCCCAAGCACGAACGCCGCACTGCACGTGCGCTGCACACCGAGATCAAGGCCGCCGGCTATGCCGGCGGGTACTCTGGCGTCACTGACTTCGTTCGCGCATGGCGCGAGGGTGAGGGGCAGGCAGCCAACGTCACGGCGTTCGTTCCACTGGCCTTCGAGCTCGGCGAGGCCTTCCAATTCGATTGGAGCGAGGAAGGGCTGGTGGTCGGCGGCATCTACTACCGGATGCAGGTGTCGCACCTGAAGCTGTGTGCGAGCCGTGCGTTCTGGTTGGTGGCCTACCCGAGCCAGGGCCACGAGATGCTGTTCGACGCCCACACAAGATCGTTCGCAGCGCTGGGCGGCGTCGCACGCCGCGGCATCTACGACAACATGCGCACTGCCGTTGACAAGGTCCACAAGGGCAAGGGCCGCACCGTCAACGCGCGCTTCTCGGTGATGTGCGCGCACTACCTGTACGACCCTGACTTCTGCAACGTCGCCTCAGGCTGGGAGAAGGGGCGTGTGGAGAAGAACGTGCAGGACAGTCGTCGGCGCATCTGGATCGAGGCGGCCCGGCATCGCTTCAGCTCCTTCGTCGAGCTCAATGCCTGGCTGAGCGATCGCTGCCGCGCCCTCTGGAACGAGATCCGGCATCCCGAGCATCACCAGTTCAGCGTTGCCGAGATGCTGGAGCTCGAGAGGCCCCACTTGATGCCCATGCCGGAGCCCTTCGATGGCTACGTGGAGAAGCCGGCGCGGGTGTCGAGCACCTGCCTGGTGTCGGTGGCACGCAACCGTTACTCGGTGCCGTGCGAGCTGGCCGGGCAGATGGTCAGCACGAGGCTCTACCCGGGCGGCGTCGTGGTCGTGGCCGATGATGCGGTGGTCGCGCGCCACGAGCGCCTGAGTGACGCGGGCGGCACGCGCTACGACTGGCAGCACTACATCCCGCTGATACAGCGCAAGCCTGGCGCGTTGCGCAACGGCGCACCCTTCGCCGACTTACCCGAGGCGCTCCAGCGCCTGCGCCGTGGTCTGTTGCGCCAGGCCGGCGGGGACCGTGTGATGGCCCAAGTGCTGTCCATCGTTCCGGCGGCGGGACTGGAGGCGGTGATCGTGGCGGTCGAATTGGCCATGGAGGGCAGCCCTCCATCCGGGCGTGTCAGGGTGGAGCACGTCGTCAATGTGCTCGGCCGGCTCAACGCGCCTGCAGCGCCGCTCAGTGCCGAGACGGCACTGCAGGTCGTGACGCCACCGCTGGCCAACACGGCGCGTTACGACAGCCTGCGCGGCCAGGAGGTGGGTCATGCGTGACGTGATCGTTGAGCTCAAGGCATTGCGCCTGCACGGCATGGCAGGCGCGTGGTGCGACCTGCAGGAACAGGGCCCGGCCTCGGGTCTGGATGCCTCGCGTTGGCTGGTCGAGCATCTGCTGCAGGCCGAGACCACAGATCGGGCGATGCGCTCAATCCAATACCAGATGACATCGGCGCGCTTCCCCGTACACCGCGATCTGGCCGGCTTCGACTTCGACGCCTCGGTGGTCGACCACAAGCTGATCCAGCAACTTGCGACGCTGGAGTTCACCGAGGCTGCGCACAACGCCGTGCTGGTCGGCGGACCGGGCACGGGCAAGACGCATCTGGCGACGGCCTTGGGCGTGTCGGGCATTACGCGCCAAGGCAAGCGTGTGCGGTTCTACTCGACGGTCGATCTGGTCAATGCGCTGGAGCAGGAGAAGGCTCAAGGCAAGGCCGGGCGCATCGCCAGTGGATTGCTGCGCATGGACCTGGTCATCCTGGACGAATTGGGCTACCTGCCGTTCAGTCAAGCCGGCGGAGCACTGCTGTTCCACCTGCTGAGCAAGCTCTACGAGCACACCAGCGTGGTGATCACTACCAACCTGGACTTCGCCGAATGGTCGACGGTGTTCGGCGACGCGAAGATGACCACCGCCTTGCTCGACCGCCTCACGCACCACTGCCACATCGTGGAGACAGGCAATGAGAGCCATCGATTCCTGCACAGCAGTGCCACGGCCAAGAAGCGAATCAAGGCCAGGGAGCAGGCCCGCAAGGGCAGCGCCAAAGCAGACCCAACCGACGCCACCGATTAACGGGCGCCGCGCGTGGCAAGGCGCTGCGGGCTACGCCCTTCGCACCTTGCCACGCGAATCCATCACCACGAGCAGGAGGTCACCGAACAAGGCAAGACATACACTTATCCACAGCCGACCATCGCAAAGTCGGCTTCCACCCCTGGCTCACTTCTCAATCGGCCCGGTGGCTCACTTCTACTTCGGCGCGGACA
>SCOE01000085.1 GCA_005503065.1 Comamonadaceae bacterium ALPHA2B | reverse complement strand
TTCCGCTTGCCGGCGTACTCCGCGTCCGCAAAACTGATCTGACTCATTCGCGCAGGCTCCTTTGCGTCATTCAACGCACGAGGGCATGATCGGTGGACTTGTTCAGACCTTCCTTAAGCGCCACGATGGTCCGGTCGTGCCCTGCAGCCGCAACCTCTGGCAATGGTTCGTCCGTGATCGCGGCAAACGACCAAAGCTCAGGTTCGTCCGAGCCCGGCGCCGGCGTCCAGTGCGAGTAAATGCAGGCCACCGACATCGTCCTTTGCGGCTGCGGCCTGAACTCCAGCACGATGTTCTCCGGCGTCTCCCCAGGGCCGAGCTCACGATGCTCCGCCAGGTGCCGCACCACGTTCTCGTAGAACACCGGAATCAGTGCGACCGCGTGCGTCTGCCCGAACACGCCTTTCCAGAAACTGCTCTTGAGGTTGTCCCGTCGCGCGTTGTACGCCCCTGAGAACTTCACGTCGTAGTCGGCCGGCTTCCCCGGTGGCCTGCAGAGGTAGCGCATCGGCCGAACAACGAGTTCGCCCTCCTCCACGACCAGCACCGGCGCCCACCACCCCGGAAAAATCCGGTAGTCCTGCTCCACCAGGTCTGTGCGCCGCAGATCCTCGAGCCTTCGCAGCGCGTCCTTGATCTTGTTGGTGGCGATGCGCTGGTCCTCCTGCGCCTTCTTCGTCACCTTGGTGGCCAGGGTCCGCTCGGCATCCGCCAGCCGCTTGCGCTGCTTGAAGAGCCCCTGCTCCGTCGCCGTCGTCAGTTCGGCGTCGAACTCCTCGATCAGCGCGTGGATCTTCTGCTCTTCGTCCGTCCGCGGGGTCGCGAACATTGCGTCCATCGCCTTGGAGAACCGCATCACCGGCTTGGGCTGCTCGCGCCGGCGCCAGTAGATCTCCCAGAACCCTTTCAGTGAGAGCGTCGAGCGCGGATACATGCGCTGGAAGGCGGCGTACTCGGCACGGACCTGGGCGGAATAGCACATGGGCGGGAGCGATCGAGGTGGATGCAACACGCTCGGCACAGGGGCATGTGCGTCTTCATCCTACCCGCCGGCGGACGATGTCCTCTTAGATTGAAGCTGCAGATCGGCTCACGAGAACGTGAACCCTCCTCCTCGGTCTGCCTTGGCCCACCCTTCGGGGTGGGCCTTTTTCGTTGGCGCGGCGTGCTTGCCTGCGGGCGGAGTGCCTACCTGCCGCGCCCGCGCTGCGCGTTGCGGCCGCGGCTGCGCTCATCCATCACCCGTTTGAGCTCGTCGCCCTGCACCTTGCAGTCGGACTGCGAGCCGATCAGCGTGATGGGATTGCGTCGCAACGAACGGATGGTGCTTTCCTGCCGCGCGGTCGCGGTCTTGTCCTGGCCATTGCTGGCGGCCACGAACTGCTGCGACTGCATGAAGAACTTCTTCTCGAAGGCCGGCGTGCCACACCGCGCCGCCACGACCCGGTAGTCCGCCTCGTACTGCAGCGCGGTCTCGTCCAGGCCAAGCGACCGGCCCTGCGCCCAACACGCAGATGCGCCCGCCAGCACCACCGTGACGGCGATGCCTCGCAGCGCCCTTTCCAGGGGCCAATCAGGCAACTTGCTGCCCTGCCCTTCAACGCTCTCCAACGTGCTCATGTTGGTCCTCCAATGTCCACATGGGCGCACCAGCGCCCTGCCCCACTGTGGCACCGATCGCGGCGAGTGGGTGTGACTTTGTTCCGCGCAGCGCGGCGCAGTCCGTTCCCGACGCTGGCGCGCAACGGATCGAACCGCGCCTCAGCCAACGATTTTGTGTAACGGCCGACGCAGCCGAGGCGTAGTTGGGAATACTGTATGTATGTACAGAATTGTAGCCGGCGAGCCAGACGAACCTCCACCCTACGCGGAGCTGTACTGCCGCTCGAATTTCACCTTCCTCACGGGCGCCGCGCAGCCCGAGGACCTCGTGGAGCGCGCGGCCGCCAAGATGTACAGCGCCCTGGCCCTCACCGACGAGTGCACCGTCTCCGGCGTGGTCCGCGGCCACCTCTCCGCCCGTGAGAACGGCCTGCACTTCATCGTCGGCTCCGAGATCCTGCTCACGACCGCCAGCGGGACTTCCTTCGCCCGCGTCGTCTTCCTGGCCCAGGACCGCCTGGGCTACGGCAACCTGTGCGAACTCATCACCCTCGCGCGCTGCCGCGCGCCCAAGGGCAGCTACCTGGCCCAGGTGGCGGATGTCGAGGGCAAGACCTCCAAGGCCACGCACCTGGTCGGCATGACAGGCTGCCTCGCGCTGGTCCTGCCGGATCGGCAGGTCACTGTTGAAGCGCTCTTCGCGCAGTGCATGTGGGCCCGCACGTGGTTTCCCGACCGGGCCTGGGTGCTCGCCCCACGAACCCTCGCCGCCGGCGAGGACCTGTACCTCTGGACCATCGAGCAGGCCGCTGCCCGCTCGGGCATCCGCGTGGCCGCCACCTGCAGTCCGCTCATGCACACGCGCTTCGCCAAACCCATCCTGGACACCCTCACCGCCGTGCGCCACGGCTGCACGGTGGCCAACGCGGGCCTTCGCCGCTACGCCAACAGCCAGAACTACCTCCGCGGCCGCGCGATGCTGGAGCAGGAGTTTCCAGAGTGTCCGCGCCGAAGTAGAAGTGAGCCACCGGGCCGATTGAGAAGTGAGCCAGGGGTGGAAGCCGACTTTGCGATGGTCGGCTGTGGATAAGTGTATGTCTTGCCTTGTTCG
>SCOE01000084.1:2500-5489 GCA_005503065.1 Comamonadaceae bacterium ALPHA2B | reverse complement strand
AAACCCCCGACCAGCATTGCTGATCGGGGGTTCTTGGGCTGTAAGAGCCTGACGATGACCTACTTTCACACGGGAACCCGCACTATCATCGGCGCTGAGTCGTTTCACTGTCCTGTTCGGGATGGGAAGGAGTGGGACCAACTCGCTATGGTCATCAGGCATAACTTGTTGCCGCCATGACCTGGGTCAGGGCGACGAATTCATAGAGCAAATCAGCTTTTTATTTGACTGCGTCACTTGGCATAACAACGTTGATCGACTGATCAAAGTTATAGGGTCAAGCCGCACGAGCAATTAGTATCGGTTAGCTTAACGCATTACTGCGCTTCCACACCCGACCTATCAACGTCCTGGTCTTGAACGACTCTTCAGGGGGCTCGAGGCCCCGGCAGATCTCATCTTGAAACGAGTTTCCCGCTTAGATGCTTTCAGCGGTTATCTCTTCCACACTTAGCTACTCGGCAATGCCACTGGCGTGACAACCGATACACCAGAGGTGTGTCCACTCCGGTCCTCTCGTACTAGGAGCAGGCTTCCTCAAATCTGCAGCGCCCACGGAAGATAGGGACCAAACTGTCTCACGACGTTTTAAACCCAGCTCACGTACCTCTTTAAATGGCGAACAGCCATACCCTTGGGACCGGCTACAGCCCCAGGATGAGATGAGCCGACATCGAGGTGCCAAACACCGCCGTCGATATGAACTCTTGGGCGGTATCAGCCTGTTATCCCCAGAGTACCTT
Source organism: Comamonadaceae bacterium ALPHA2B (assembly GCA_005503065.1). Lineage (GTDB taxonomy): Bacteria > Pseudomonadota > Gammaproteobacteria > Burkholderiales > Burkholderiaceae_C > Xenophilus. The sequence continues at coordinate 4,746 of SCOE01000084.1, read as the reverse complement.
TTATCCGTTGAGCGATGGCCCTTCCATACAGAACCACCGGATCACTATGTCCTGCTTTCGCATCTGCTCGACTTGTCAGTCTCGCAGTTAAGCACGCTTATGCCATTGCACTATCGTCACGATGTCCGACCGTAACTAGCGTACCTTCGAACTCCTCCGTTACGCTTTGGGAGGAGACCGCCCCAGTCAAACTGCCTACCATGCACTGTCCCCAACCCGGATAACGGGTCTAGGTTAGAACCTCAAACACACCAGGGTGGTATTTCAACGTTGGCTCCACCAGAACTAGCGTCCTGGCTTCAAAGCCTCCCACCTATCCTACACAGATCTGTTCAAAGTCCAATACAAAGCTACAGTAAAGGTTCATGGGGTCTTTCCGTCTTTCCGCGGGGAGATTGCATCATCACAAACATTTCAACTTCGCTGAGTCTCAGGAGGAGACAGTGTGGCCATCGTTACGCCATTCGTGCAGGTCGGAACTTACCCGACAAGGAATTTCGCTACCTTAGGACCGTTATAGTTACGGCCGCCGTTTACTGGGACTTCAATCAAGAGCTTGCACCCCATCATTTAATCTTCCAGCACCGGGCAGGCGTCACACCCTATACGTCCACTTTCGTGTTTGCAGAGTGCTGTGTTTTTAATAAACAGTCGCAGCCACCGATTCTTTGCAACCCGTTCATGCTCCGTTGTTCACTTCACACTAATAGGGCACACCTTCTCCCGAAGTTACGGTGTCAATTTGCCGAGTTCCTTCTCCTGAGTTCTCTCAAGCGCCTTAGAATACTCATCTCGCGCACCAGTGTCGGTTTGCGGTACGGTCGTATGCAGCTGAAGCTTAGTGGCTTTTCCTGGAACCTCGTTCACTCACTTCGCGAGCAAGCTCGCTCGATCGCTGGCCTCGGTATATGTGCAGCGGATTTGCCTACTGCACGCCTACATCCAGCTAAACCGGGATATCCAACACCCGGATGAGCTATTAAGATCCGTCCCCACATCGCACTGCATATCGGTACAGGAATATTGACCTGTTTCCCATCAGCTACGCATCTCTGCCTCGCCTTAGGGGCCGACTCACTCTACGCCGATGAACGTTGCGTAGAAAACCTTGCGCTTACGGCGAGCGGGCTTTTCACCCGCTTTAACGCTACTCATGTCAGCATTCGCACTTCTGATACCTCCAGCAGCCTTTACAAGCCACCTTCACAGGCTTACAGAACGCTCTCCTACCACTTGCAATAAATTGCAAATCCGCAGCTTCGGTAACTGGCTTAGCCCCGTTACATCTTCCGCGCAGGACGACTCGATCAGTGAGCTATTACGCTTTCTTTAAATGATGGCTGCTTCTAAGCCAACATCCTGACTGTTTTAGCCTTCCCACTTCGTTTCCCACTTAGCCAATTTTAGGGACCTTAGCTGGCGGTCTGGGTTGTTTCCCTCTTGAGTCCGGACGTTAGCACCCGGTGCTCTGTCTCCCAAGCTGTACTCTTCGGTATTCGGAGTTTGCCTTGGTTTGGTAAGTCGCCATGACCCCCTAGCCAAAACAGTGCTCTACCCCCGAAGGTAATACTTGAGGCACTACCTAAATAGTTTTCGGAGAGAACCAGCTATTTCCAAGTTTGTTTAGCCTTTCACCCCTATCCACAGCTCATCCGCTAGTTTTGCAACACTAGTCGGTTCGGACCTCCAGTACCTGTTACGGCACCTTCATCCTGGCCATGGATAGATCACTTGGTTTCGGGTCTACACCCAGCGACTGAACGCCCTATTCGGACTCGATTTCTCTACGGCTTCCCTATTCGGTTAACCTTGCCACTGAATGTAAGTCGCTGACCCATTATACAAAAGGTACGCCGTCACCCTTGCGGGCTCCGACTTTTTGTAAGCATGCGGTTTCAGGATCTATTTCACTCCCCTCCCGGGGTTCTTTTCGCCTTTCCCTCACGGTACTAGTTCACTATCGGTCGATGATGAGTATTTAGCCTTGGAGGATGGTCCCCCCATGTTCAGACAGGATTACACGTGTCCCGCCCTACTTTTCGCTAGCTCAGTACCACACAGATCTTTTCACATACGGGGCTATCACCCACTATGGCCGACCTTTCCAAGTCGTTTTGTTAAGTTCTGTGCTATCACTAGCAGGCTGTTCCGATTTCGCTCGCCACTACTTTCGGAATCTCGGTTGATGTCTTTTCCTCGAGCTACTGAGATGTTTCAGTTCACCCGGTTCGCCTCGTTAACCTATG
>SCOE01000083.1 GCA_005503065.1 Comamonadaceae bacterium ALPHA2B | reverse complement strand
CCTCCCAAGCAGCACGCCCCCATGGCCACCGCCCTCACCGACAAGTTCTCCCGCCTCGTCAAGCAGATGAGTGGCCAAGCGCGCATCACCGATGCCAACGTGCAGGACATGATGCGCGAGGTGCGCATGGCGCTGCTCGAGGCCGACGTGGCGCTGCCCGTGGTGCGCGACTTCGTCAATCGCGTGAAAGAAAAGGCGATGGGCGAGGAGGTGCTGGGCTCGCTGAAGCCCGGCCAGGCGCTGGTGGGCATCGTCAACCGCGAACTCGCGGCCACGATGGGCGAGGGCGTGTCGGACATCAACCTCGCCGCCCAGCCGCCTGCCGTGGTGCTTATGGCCGGCCTGCAGGGCGCGGGCAAGACGACCACCACCGCCAAGCTGGCCAAGCACCTGATCGAAAAGCGCAAGAAGAAGGTGCTCACCGTCTCGGGCGACGTGTACCGGCCGGCCGCCATCGAGCAGCTCAAGACGGTGACGAAGCAGGCCGGCGCCGAATGGTTCCCCAGCACACCGGACCAGAAGCCGCTGGACATCGCGCGCGCCGCGCTCGACCACGCGCGCCGTCATTACTTCGACGTGCTGCTGGTCGATACGGCCGGCCGCCTGGCGATCGACGAGGTTCTGATGGAGGAAATCAAGACCCTCCACGCTGCGCTCAACCCGGTCGAGACCCTGTTCGTGGTCGATGCGATGCAGGGCCAGGATGCGGTGAACACTGCCAAGGCCTTCAAGGAGGCGCTGCCGCTCACCGGCATCATCCTGACCAAGATGGACGGCGACTCGCGTGGGGGCGCGGCGCTGTCGGTACGGCAGATCACCGGGGTGCCGATCAAGTTCGCCGGCACCAGCGAGAAGATCGACGGCCTGGAGGTGTTCGACGCCGAGCGCCATGCCGGTCGCATCCTGGGCATGGGCGACATCGTCGCGCTGGTCGAGCAGGTCACGGCCGGCGTCGACGTCGAGGCGGCGAAGAAGCTCGCTTCCAAGGTCAAGAGCGGCCATTTCGACCTCGACGACTTCCTGGCCCAACTGCAGCAGATGAAGCAGATGGGCGGTCTTTCGGGCCTGATGGACAAGCTGCCCGCCCAGCTCGCCGCCAAGGCGACCGAGGCCGACATGACGCGCGCCGAGCGCGACATCCGACGCAAGGAAGGGATCATCCACAGCATGACCCCGCTGGAGCGCCGCAAGCCCGAGCTCATCAAGGCCACGCGCAAGAAGCGCATCGCCGCCGGGGCCGGCGTTCAGGTGCAGGAAGTCAACCGGCTGCTCAACGAATTCGAGCAGATGCAGGGGATGATGAAGAAGATGAAGGGCGGCGGCCTCATGAAAATGATGAAGCGCATGGGCGGCATGAAGGGCCTGCCCGGCATGGGCGGCCCGGGCGGCATGCCCAAGTTCTGAATCCCGAGGCCCGGCCGGTCACTGCTAAGAAAGAAGAGTTCTGCAAAACAACAAAGCCCGCTCGGAGAGCGGGCTTTGTTGTTTTTGGGAGGGCGGGGCGCCGCCCATCCGGACCCTGTCAGCTTGCCAGGAGCGACTTCGGCTGCGCCAGTCGATCGGCATGCATCCAGGCGCGACGCAGCACCGCGGGCGAACGCGATTCCTCGGGGATCAGCAGGAAGTTCGCTTCGCGCATGCTGGTGCCCAAGGCGATCTGGCTGGTCACGACCGCCATCGGAATGGCCAGCAGCAGGGGCAGGGCGACCGGCATCAGCCACACCAGGGCGCTGGCGTCCATCAGGGCCACGGCCACGCCCAGGGCCGCCACGATGCCGCTCATGGGCAGCAGGCGGGCAGCGGCTTCGCGCCACGGCACGGCAGCGGCTTCCCGCGGGGGCGACTTCCAGTCCAGCTTGATGCCGGTCAGGGCCACGACCACGAACAGCGAGTGGGCCAGCATGCGCACGGGGGCCTGGACGATCGCCATGGCGCTCTCGAGCACGGCGCTCTTGAGCAGGCTGGCCACGCCGCCGTATTGCTTCTGCTCGCCGCGCATCAGCACGGCCGTGAGGCCCAGGATGCGGGGCAGGAACAGCAGGCACAGGGTCCACAGCCACAGGCCGGCCAGTTCCATCGGCATCACCATCCAGTGCTCGACCAGGCTCGAGCCGGTCAACCACAGGGCGGTGCCCAGGGTCAGGAAGGCCAGCCACAGGGGCGCCGACACATAGGCCATGGTGCCGGTCACGAACATCGCGCGGTGGACCGGGGCGATGCCGGGTTCTGCCATCAGGCGGGCGTTCTGCAGGTTGCCCTGGCACCAGCGGCGGTCACGCTGCAGTTCGGCCAGCAGGTCCGGCGGTTGCTGCTCGTAGCTGCCGACCAGGTCGGACACCAGCCACACGTGGTAGCCGGCACGGCGCATCAGGGCGGCCTCGACGAAGTCGTGCGACATGATGCCGCCCGACATGCCGCCGGTGCCATTGATCGGCGCCAGCGCGCAGTGCTTCATGAAGGGCTCGACGCGGATGATCGCGTTGTGGCCCCAATAGTGCGACTCGCCGAGTTGCCAGAACTGCATGCCCAGGGTGAACAGGCGGCCAGTCACACGGCTGGCGAACTGCTGGGCGCGGGCGTGCAGCGTCACGTGGCCGATGGCCTGCGTGGCGGTCTGGATGATGCCGGCGCTCGGGTTGGCTTCCATCAGCTTGACCATCGAGGTCAGGCAGTCGCCGCTCATCACCGAGTCGGCGTCGAGCACGACCATGTAGCGGTAGTCCTTGCCCCAGCGGCGGCAGAAGTCCGCCACGTTGCCGGCCTTGCGGTGCGTGCGGCGGGTGCGCAGGCGGTAGTACACCTCGACCTGCGGCTGGCTCGGATGCTCGGCCAGGGCGGCGCGCAGGTCTTCCCAGGCGGCACGTTCGGCCTTGGCGATTTCCGGGTTGTAGCTGTCCGACAGCACGAACACGTCGAATTGCTGCGCGTGGCCGGTGTTGGCGACCGACTCGCAGGTGGCGCGCAGGCCGGCGAACACCGTCGCGACGTCCTCGTTGCAGATCGGCATGATGATCGCCGTGCGTGCCTCGGGATTCATCGGGTGATTCGCCACCTGCTTGGCCGACAGCGCGTGCTTGTCGCCGCGCACCGAGACGTAGAAGCCCATCAGCGCCGTCACGAAGCCGGTGACGACCCAGCCCGAGAGCAGGCCGTACAGGCCGATCTGGCCGTATTCGAGCCACAGGTTGTCGTAATCGGGCTGCACCTGCGCAAAAAGCGTCGAGGCCATCACCGTGCTGAGCACCGCCAGCAGCATGAAGACGGCGCGGCGCTGCTTGGCGGCGCGTTCCCACGGCTGCTTCGGGAATTGGGCGACTTCAGGCACCGCCTGGCGGCCGCCCGCGCCGAGCTTGAGCAGCAGGGCGGTGCCAATGCTGTTCCAGAAACCGCGCCAAGGACGCGGCGTCATGGACCCGCGATTGACGGGCGGGGCCGTGACCGAGTTCGGGTGGCGCTCTTCGCGCACCGGGCTGCGGTGCGAGAAGTCGGCCGGGGTCAGGACCTTCAGTTGGGAAAAATCGTTCGGCTTCATGGACGCAGTCCTTCTTACCAACGTTGCTTGGACGAGGAGGGGGTGTCGCCGATGGACGGGAAGCGCTTGAACACGCTGTCCGTGGCGTTGCCGTTCGCCGCGCTCAGCGCGCCGAGGGCCTGACCGGCGGCACGGGGCCGCGCGGCGTGAATGTGTTTCTGACGCGCGCCATCGCGCTGCGGACGCAGTGCGAAAGAGGGGCTGGTGAGGGTGCTCATGCCCACTAGGCTGCAAAGCCTGTGCCAGAGCCAATTTTTCTTTTTAAATCAACGAGTTAGGCTGATTTTTCGGCCGTTTTTTGGCCTTTTTCGGCGGTGAAGGCCTCAAAGCCCCCGTTTTTGTCGCCAAAGCCCGACAAGTCCAGACCCAGGGCGAGTGATTTCCAATGAAATCAATAACTTAGGCCTGTCGCTACTCGGCGACAGCGTCGCCGGCCCCGGCGACGCCCTCCGCCTTGAAATGGCCCGGAGTGAGCTCATGCTTCTGCAGCAGACGGTAAAACTCCGTGCGGTTGCGGTCCGCCAGCCGCGCGGCGTCTGCAACGTTGCCGTCGGTGAGTTTCAGCAAGCCGACCAGGTATTCGCGCTCGAAGCGCTGCTTGGCCTCGGCGTAGGTCTGCACTTCCACCGACGGCACCCGCAGGGCGCGCTGGACCAGTGCCAGCGGAATCAGCGGCGAACTCGACAGCGCGCACACCTGCTCGACCACGTTGAACAGCTGCCGCACGTTGCCCGGCCAGGGCGCCGTGGTGAGCGCTTTCAGGGCCTCGGGCGCGAAGCCCGACAGACGCTTGCCGTACTTGCCGGCCAGCCGCTGCAGGAAGTGGTTGGCCAGCAGCGGGATGTCCTCGCGCCTTGCGCTGAGCGTCGGCAGGGTGAGCGTGACGACGTTCAGCCGGTAGTACAGGTCCTCACGGAACTGCCCACTCTCCATCGCAACGTCCAGGTCGCGGTGCGTCGCCGAGATGATGCGCACGTCGACCGGGAAGGTCTGGGTCGACCCCACCGGCCGCACGGCCCGCTCCTGCAGCACCCGCAGCAGCTTGACCTGCAGCGCCGGCGGCATGTCGCCGATCTCGTCGAGCAACAGCGTGCCGCCGTCGGCCTGCTGGAACAGACCCTTGTGGTTGGCATGCGCGTCGGTGAAGGCGCCCTTGACGTGGCCGAACAGCTCCGATTCGAGCAGCGCTTCCGGAATCGCGCCGCAATTGACGGCGACGAAGGGCTTCTTCGCCCGGTCGCTGGCCTTGTGGATGGCGCGCGCCAGCACTTCCTTGCCGGCCCCGGAGTCGCCGCGAAGCAGTACGCTGGCGTCGGTCTTGGCCACCATGCGGGCCTCGGCCAGCACCTCGGCCATGCGGCTGGAGCGGCTGACGATCTCGCTGCGCCAGCTTTCGTCGCCCGCCGCGGCCGGCGTGGCTGCGGGCGCGCCCAGCGCCAGCGCCTGCTGAATCTTGTCGAGCAGCTCGCGCGCCTCGTAGGGCTTGGTGAGGTAGGTGAACACGCCGCGCGCCGTCGCCTCCACCGCGTCGGGGATCGTGCCGTGCGCGGTGAGCAGGATGACGGGCAGGGTCGGGTGCCGCTTGCGGATCTCGTCGAAGAGCTGCAGCCCGTCGCGTCCCGGCAGTTTCACGTCGCTGAGAACGAGGCGCGGGTGCTCGATTTCCAGTTGCGTGAGTGCCGACTCCGCCGAGGTCACGGCCGTGACCTGGTAGCCCGCGCCCTGCAGGCGCAGCGACAGCAGGCGCAGCAGGTCGGCGTCGTCGTCGACGACCAGGATGCGTGCGCCGTTGCCGGAGGACGCTGCGGGCGAGTCGGCCATCCGGTGGTTCTCAGGGTTTGGCGCCGTTGGGCGCGGGAGCCGGCGCGGGCGCGGCCGGGCGGCTGAAGCTGCGCTCGATGGCGCGCAGCGCCTCGATGCGGTCGTTGAGCTGGTCGATGCGGCGCTGCGCGTCGCGCAGTTGCTGCACTTGGCGGTCGCGGTCGTCCTCGACGCGGCGCTGCTCCAGGTAGCGCGAGGCCAGCAGCCGCGCCAGCGGTTGCAGGGCCAGGCCATCGGCCGTGTTGTTCGACGCAGCGCGCTGCATGAGGCCCAGGGCGCGTGCGAGGTCGGGCGAGGAGCGCGTCTGCGACAGCGCCAAGCCCAGCTGCATCTGAAGTGCCGGGACGTCGCCCGGCTCGCCCAGGCGGTTGATCTCGGCCTGCAGGTCATTGGAGGACAGCCCGCGAACGCGGTCCGCGTAGGCCAGCATGGCGCCGACGGGGCCTGGCGAGGGCGGCATCAGCTGGGTCGCCGGCGCCCTCGGTTCCGCCTCGACGGGCAGGATGGGGGGCGGTGCAACGGG
>SCOE01000082.1 GCA_005503065.1 Comamonadaceae bacterium ALPHA2B | reverse complement strand
GGGCCGGGGAGAGGGAAGCCCACGATTTTACCGGCGGGGGGTGCGCATGCGGCCGTGGCGGGGGGCGCTGTAGATAATCCCGCGATGCTTTTCCTGCTCTCCCCGGCGAAGTCGCTGGACTACGACACGCCCGTGCCTGACGGCCTCCCGGCCACGCAGCCGCACTTCGAGGCGCCGCGCGGTCCCTCGGTCGAGCTGATCCGGCTGCTGCGCGAGAAGTCGCCCCAGCAGGTGGGCGAGCTGATGCACCTGTCCGACAAGCTGTCGGCGCTCAACGTGGCGCGCTATGCCGCCTGGTCGGCGAAGTCGACCGACAGGAATGCGAAGCAGGCGGCCCTGGCCTTCGACGGCGACGTGTATGGCGGGCTGGACGCCAGGTCGCTCAGCGCCGCGCAGCTCGGCTGGGCGCAGGAGCACCTCGTCATCCTCAGCGGCCTGTACGGCGTGCTGCGCCCGCTCGACCGGCTGCAGCCCTATCGGCTGGAGATGGGCACGCCGCTGGCCAACCGCCACGGCAAGGACCTCTACGCCTTCTGGGGCGCGCGCATCGCCGAGTACCTCAACGAACGCGCCGCCGCCGACCGCTCGCCCGTGGTGATCAACCTCGCCTCGCAGGAGTACTTCCGCGCCGTCGACCGGCGGGTGCTGAAGGCCCGCGTGGTCGAATGCGTGTTCGAGGACTGGAAGAACGGCCAGTACAAGATCATCAGCTTCTTCGCCAAGCGGGCGCGCGGCCTGATGGCGCGCTGGGCCGTGCTGCACAAGGCCGGCACGCCGCGCAAGCTCGAGGGCTTCGACCTCGAGGGCTATGCCTTCGCGCCGGCCGCGTCGACACCCGAGCGCCTCGTCTTCCGCAGGAAGACCGCCTGACCGGAGGGAACGCCGCCATGCAACCCATCAGTCCCGAACTGCGCGAATGGATCGTGGCCCAGCTCGCCGCCGGCCACTCCGTGCCGGCGCTGCGCCAGTCCATGCACGCCGCCGGCTGGCGCGACGACGCGACCGACGCCGCGCTGGCCGAGGTGGAGCGCGCGACCCGCGGCGGCAACGCGGCCGACCCGGCCGATGCGCCGGCGCGCACCGACATGCCCGGCCCGCGCCTGGAGAACTCGCCGCTCTACCTCGATGCCGGCGACCGGCGCGTGCAGGTCGTGCAGACCGTCAAGCACCCGCGCATCGTGGTGTTCGCCAACCTGCTGTCGGCCGAGGAGTGCGAGGCGCTGATCGCCGCCGCGCGCCAGCGCCTGTCGCGCTCGCTCACCGTCGAGACCAAGACCGGCGGCGAGACGCTCAACGTCGACCGCACCAGCGACGGCATGTTCTTCGAGCGCGGCGAGAACGAGGTGGTGCGGCGCATCGAGGCGCGCATTGCCACGCTGCTGAACTGGCCGCTGGATTTCGGCGAGGGCCTGCAGATCCTGCGCTACAGCCCGGGCGCGCAGTACCGCCCGCACTACGACTACTTCGACCCCAAGGAACCGGGCACGCCGACCATCCTGCGGCGGGGCGGCCAGCGCGTGGGCACGCTGGTGATGTACCTGCAGGAGCCGGAGCAGGGCGGCGCCACCACCTTCCCCGACATCGGCCTCGAGGTGGCGCCGGTGCGCGGCTCGGCCGTCTTCTTCAGCTACGACCGCGCCGACCCCGCCACCCGCACCCTGCACGGCGGCGCGCCGGTGCTGGCCGGCGAGAAGTGGGTCGCCACCAAATGGCTGCGCGAGCGCACGTTCACGTAGCCCGCCGCGGGACTTCAAGCCAAATCGGGCTGCAGCGCCCGACCCACCTGCGTGACTAGCTATGAAAGTAATAGCAAACAACATCCCCATCGAGGTCGAGGACACGGGCGGCGACGGGCCGGCCGTGCTGCTGGTCATGGGCCTGGGCATGCAGCTCATCGCCTGGCCCGAGCCCTTCGTGCGCGCCTTGGCCGATGCTGGCTACCGCGTGCTGCGGCACGACAACCGCGACATCGGCCTGTCGCAGCATTTCGACGACGCCGGCAGCCGCAACCTGCTGTGGGAGGTGCTGCGCCAGAAGATCGGCCTGGGCGTGCGCGCGCCCTACGGCCTGCAGGACATGGCGCTGGACGCGCTCGGCGTGCTCGATGCGCTCGAGATCGACGAGGCCCATGTGATCGGCGTCTCGATGGGCGGCATGATCGCGCAGCGCATGGCCGCTACCGCGCCGCAGCGCGTGCGCACGTTGACCAGCGTCATGAGCTCCAGCGGCGCGGCCGGACTGCCCGGCCCCCGCGGCGACGTCGGCGCGGCACTCATGCGCCGGCCCAGGGGCAGCAGCGAGGCCGCCCTGGTCGAGCACACGCTGGGCCTGGTGCGCCTGATCGCCAGCCCCGGCTGGCCCTTCGACGAGGCGGCGGCGCGCGAGCGCATCGCCGCCGGCCTGCGGCGCTCCTATCACCCGGCCGGCGTGGTGCGACAGATGCTGGCCATCGGCGCCGACACCGGGCGCCGGCCCGAGGTGCTGCCGCGCATCGCCAGCCCCACGCTGGTGCTGCACGGCGACGCCGACCCGCTGGTGCCCATCGCCTGCGGGCAGGACACGGCACGGCGCATCCCCGGCGCGCGCTTCACCGCCATCCCCGGCATGGCGCACGACCTGCCGGCCGGCGCATTGCCGGTGCTGCTCTCGCACATCCTTCCCTTTTTCGCCGAGGCCCGCCGGGCATCGCCATGAGCCTTCCCAACACCCCCGAACAATCACAGCTGGGCCGCGCGTCGGCCTACGTCGACCGGTACGACGCGTCGCTGCTCTTTCCCCTGTCGCGCACGCCGCAGCGCCTGGCGCTCGGCCTGCCGGCCCCGCTGCCCGGCAAGGCGCCCACGCTGCCCTTCTTCGGCGCCGACATGTGGACGGCCTTCGAGTTGAGCTGGCTCAACCCGCGCGGCAAGCCCCAGCTGGCCATCGCGCACTTCACCTTCCCGTGCGAGTCGCCCAACATCATCGAGAGCAAGTCCTTCAAGCTCTACCTCAACAGCTTCAACAGCACGGTGTTCGCCGATGCCGAAGCGGTGCGCGAGCGCCTGCGGGCCGACCTCTCGGAAGCGGCCTGGCGCGAAGACGCTGACCCCCAGGGCCGGGCTGCGCCCAGCCCGCCCCCCGAGGGGGACGAGAAAACTTGGGGCGGCCCGGCGTTTTCTCGGCGTGCGGGCACCGTGGGCGTGAAACTCCTGCCGCCCGACCATTTCGACCGCGAGGGCGTGGCCGAGCTCGACGGCCTGGACCTGGACCGGCTGGACCTGGAATGCACGCACTACGAGCCTGCGCCGGAACTGCTGACCGCCGCCTTCGACGAACCGCCCGTCAACGAGGTGCTCACCAGCCGGCTGCTCAAGAGCAACTGCCGCGTCACCGGCCAGCCCGACTGGGGCAGCGTGCAGATCCGCTACAGCGGCCCGGCCATCGACCAGGCCGGCCTGCTGCGCTACATCGTGAGCTTTCGCAACCACAACGAATTCCACGAGCCCTGCTGCGAGCGCATCTTCAGCGACATCCTCGCGCGCTGCGCACCGACCAAGCTGGCCGTGTACTGCCGCTACACCCGCCGCGGCGGACTCGACATCAACCCCTTCCGCACGAGCTGGCCGCAGGCGCTGCCGGCCAATGTCCGCACGGCGCGACAGTGAGCGCGCGCGCCGGCATCGGCGCTTTCCTACACGGCGCGTCGCGGCGCGCGGGGATACTGGCTGCTTTCCACCCACCGGGGCCCCCGACTTGAACGTTCTCATCGTCGACGACAACGCTTCCGCGGCCGAGCTGCTGCAGGAGCTCATCGTCCTGCAGGACCACACGGCGCGCTGCGCCTTCACGGCCCAGGAGGCGATCGAGACCTTCGACAGCGAGCATTTCGACGTCGCCCTGGTCGACCTCACGCTGCCCGACCGGCCCGGCACCGACGTGGCCCGCCACCTGCGCCAGAACGCGCAGGACCGCCCGCTGATGCTGGTGGCCATCTCTGGCTATGGCGTGGGCGACGCGGCGGGTGCCCAGGCCGCGCCGCTGTTCGACCACTACCTGCAAAAGCCGATCGACTTCGATGCGCTCGACCGGCTGCTGGCCAACCCGCCGGCTGCCGCGTAGCCACCGCCGGCCCCTTTCCTTCCATGAAAGCCTCCCCCAGCGCCCGCAGCTGGATCGCGGCCGGTGTGCGCCACGAACTGCTCATGCGTGCGCTGCCGGGCCTGCGCCACGACATGGCCTCGCCGGTCTCGCTGATGCGCATGAGCCTGCTCATGCTTCGGCGCCAGGTCTCCGCGAACCCGCCCGACGTCGCCGCCTGCGAGCAGCGCGTGGGCCAGGTCGATGAGCAGCTCGGCATGCTGATCGCGAGCATGCGCGCGTTGCGGGACTGGGAACTGGGCGCCGACGACGAGGGCGTGACGCGGACCGGGCTGGTGCAGCAGTGCACGGGCTTGATGCGTGCGGCCTTCGATCTCAATGGCATCGCGCTCGAACTGGACCCGGCCTTCGATGCCGACGAGGCCGAGGCAGCCAAATGGCACGGTGGCGCTGCGCTGCGCTACCTGATGCTCGGCGCCCTGTGCCATCTGCACGACAGCGCACCCGAGGTCGGGCTCATCCGCGTTGCTCCGGAGGATGACGCGGGCGTGTCGATCCGGGCTGAGAAGCGCCCGGGCGACAGCGCACGACCGGAGATGGTGCCGCACCGCGCGCCGCGCAGCCTGGCCATCGACGCGGTCAGCCTGCAGAGCCTGGCCGACGACCTGGGCCACGCCGTCAGGATCGAGCGCGAGTCGGTGCACCTCGACCTGCGCGCGGGCTGAGGGCCCGGGCAGCCGCGCGCTGGGCCCGCGACGCGGCCATGCGCTGGTGCCGCATGAAGGCCGCCAGCCGCGATTCCGCCGCCAGCAGGCCGCGCGGCGGCCGCGATCCGGCGATGCGCTCCCAGATTGCCGCCATGCCCTCTGCATCCTTCGACAATTGCGTGCCCAGGGCCAGCACCGCCGGGTGCACATAGGCCTTCTTGCACACCGCCGGCGTGTTGCCCAACTGGCGCGCAACCGCGCCGAGGATCTCCTTGGCGCTGTAGCGCACCTCGGGGTCTGCGGCGTTCTGCTCGCAGGCCAAACGGGTGAGTTCCAGCGCCTGCACCGTGCCGTGCCAGGTGCGGAAGTCCTTGGCGGTGAACTCGCCGCCCGAGGCCTCGCGCAGGTAGTCGTTGACGTCGCCCGAGCCGATGCCGTGGCGGGTGCCGTCCTCGTCGGTGTACTGGAACAGCTCCTGGCCCCGCAACTGCTGGCACTGGCGCACCACCCGGGCGACGCGCGTGTCGTCGACCTCGGCCTCGTGCATCACGCCGCTCTTGCCGCGAAAGCGCAGCTTCAGGGAGCCGCCCTTGACCTGGGCATGGCGGTTGCGCAGCGTGGTCAGCCCGTAGGAACCATTGCTGCTGGCGTACTCCTCGTTGCCCACGCGCAGGTAGGTGGTGTCCAGCAGCCGCACGATGGCGGCCAGCACCGTCTCGCGCCGGATCGGCGCACCGGCGCGCAGCTTGTGGGCTGCCGCCAGGTCGCGCCGAACACGCAGGCGGATGCGCGGCAGCGCGCGGCCGAAGGCCTCCAGGCGCTCGAACTTGGCCTCGTCCTTCAACACCCGCCAGTCGGGGTGGTAGCGGTACTGCTTGCGGCCACGCGCATCGAGCCCGATCGCCTGCAGGTGGCCGTTGGGCAACGGGCAGATCCACACGTCGGTGTACGCAGGTGGAATGGCGAGCTGCCGGATGCGCGCGATTTCGTCTGCGCTGCGCACCCAGCGGCCGCGGGCGTCGCGGTAGCGGAAGCTGTCACCCTGTTTCACGCGTGTGAGGCCCGGCATCTCGGGCGACACGTAGACCAGGCCGTTGGCCAGGGGCTGGGGCCGCGGCGTGGGTGCGG
>SCOE01000081.1 GCA_005503065.1 Comamonadaceae bacterium ALPHA2B | reverse complement strand
CTCCGGCCCGGCCCCCTGAGCGGCACCGCGCCCGGCGTCGCACAAGAGGACTTCTGCCTACAGCCGGCACGCCGCACGCCGCGCCACACTCGCGGGCTGTTTCACTTCCGCCCAATCCATGGCCGCTTCGTCCTGGTGGAACGAGATCACCGAGGTGGTCGTCGCGGAATTCTCCGACGTTCCCGACCTCACACAGTTCGTGCGCATCACCGTGCGGCTGCTGCTGGCCTCGGTACTGGGCTTCATCCTCGGCTTCGAGCGCGAGCAGCAGGGCAAGGCCGCCGGCGTGCGCACGCACATGCTGGTGGCTGTCGGCTCGGCCATGTTCGTGCTGGTGCCGCAGCAGACCGGCATCGAGCCGGCCGACATGAGCCGCGTGATCCAGGGCCTGGTGGCGGGCGTCGGCTTCCTGTGCGCGGGCACCATCCTCAAGCACGGCGTCGGCGAGCAGCAGGTGCAGGGCCTCACCACCGCCGCCGGCCTGTGGATGACCGCCGCCATCGGCATGGCCTGCGGTCTCGGGCGCGAGGCCACCGCCGTGATCAGCGCGCTGCTGGCGCTGGCGGTGCTGCAGCTGGTGCCACGGCTCGTGAGCGGCATCGAGCGCATCGTCGGGCCGCCGCGGGACAGCGACGAACGTCCGCAGCCGCGCGTGATCGAGTCGCCGGAAGACGACGGGCTGAAGCCGCCGACTTGAAGGGATCGTCGCGGATTCGGCATCAATCCGCGGCCGATCCGGCATCAGCGCCGTGCAGGCCAGCCGCTAGCATCGGCGCCTTCACTCCGCACCTGGGACCGGACATGGCGACGCTCAAGCTCTACATCGGCAACAAGAACTACTCCTCGTGGTCCATGCGGCCGTGGGTACTGCTCAGGCAGGCCGGCATCCCGTTCGAGGAGGTGATGGTGCGCTTCGACTCCTTCGACGGCGACTCGGCCTTCAAGGCCACCGTCAAGGCACTGAATCCCAACGGCACGGTGCCCGTGCTGGTCGATGGCGAACTCGCCGTGTGGGACACCCTGGCCATCGCCGAGTACGTCGCCGAACGCTTTCCCGACCGGGCGCTGTGGCCGCGCGACGTGGCCGCGCGCGCCCGCGCCCGCAGCGTGTGCGCCGAAATGCATGCCGGCTTCACTGCGCTGCGCAACCACTGCCCCATGAACATCGAGGCCGACCTGCGCGAGGTCGGGCAGAAGATCGTGCGCGAACAGGCCGCCGTGCGCGCCGACCTCGAGCGCGTCGGCAGCATGTGGACCGAGCTGCTGGCGACGCACGGCGGTCCGATGCTGTTCGGCGACTTCAGCATCGCCGACGCGTACTTCGCGCCCGTGGCCTCGCGCATCCGCACCTACGGGCTGCCCGTGCCCGCCGAGGCGCAGGCGTATGCCGACCGCCTGCTGGCGCTGCCCGGCGCGCAGGCCTGGATCGACGACGCGCTGAAGGAGCACGACTTCGTGCCCTTCGACGAGCCGTATCGCCAGTCGCGCGAATGACCAGAGCCGCTTCACCACGCAAAGTGTCCTTGCTTGTAGGCCTTCTGATGATGCTGGTCAGTGCCTGCTTTCAAGTGAGCGAATGAGGCTCTTCCGCGAATGACTCTTCATACCAAACCGCAGCGGCGGCCGTGGATGGTGCAGGACTCGCTATCGAGTTCGTAGCATTCACTCCCCGACTGCATGCAGTGGCAGGTTTGCCGCCCCGCGTGTTCAGCGCGGCAGCTTGATGTTCGAGCCTTCGAGCTTGGCCTGATCGCTGCGCAGGCGCTGCACATTGGCCTGCTTGGCCTGGGTGTGGCTGGCGCTGATGACCTGTATCCGGCGCGTGGCGGTGGCACGGACGTTGTCCTGCTGCCAGCGCACCTTGTAGACACGCGAGCGGTGGCTGTGCCCTGACAAGTGCCAGTCCACGGCGGGCCCGCTCCCACGGCGCCCCGGGGCGCTGATGTGCTGCTCCAGATAGGTCGCCTGGTTGCGCTCGCAGGTACCTACGTTCACTTGGTTGAAGGCGGCTTTCATGCCAGATTCTTCAAAGCAAATCGGCCCACAGCTCCCGCCACTCGGGCGCAAGCAGCTATCGATTTTATAGCAATCCTCCCTCTGGCGCTGTCCGGGGCGCCATCCCACTCAACGGGCCGGCTTGATGTTCGAGCCTTCGAGCTTGGCCTGATCGCTGCGCAGGCGCTGCACATTGGCCTGCTTGGCCTGGGTGTGGCTGAAGTCCACGCCCCGGCTGATGATGTTGCCGCTGACCTCCAACTGGCCAATGCGGCTGTTGCTGAGGTCCAGCGAGCCGATTTCGTTGCCTTGCAGTTGCAGATGCTGCGTTTCCAGCCACGAGGCATCAACGCGGGGGAGTTTGCTGTTGCGGATGACGGCCCTCTTGTTGCGAGGGACCACGCTCCATTCGTTAGCTTCCAACGGGCGGCCTGCGCCCAGGCCCACTTGATCTTGCAACCCGCTGGCGAACTGGACGTTGTCGATAAGAAAGTTCTCAGAGCCTCGAAGGTTGATGTCAAACACTGGCTTGCCCGGCTCTGCTGGCCCAAAGATTTGGCTGTCTTTGAGCGTGAGGTTGCGGGCGAGGATGCCGGCCTTGATGGTTGCCCCCTTGACCCGCTCCATCACCACATCACCCATGACGCTGGCGCCTGTGAGGTCCAGCAGGTCGATTTGGGTGTCGCGGATGGTCAGGGATTGCAGGCTGGCAGGCACCATGTCGAAGGTGCCGCGTAGTTTGCAGTTTTCGATCTGAACGATTGCCGAATCGCCTGAGGGCTGATACGAGACCCCTTCAAACGCGCAACCGCGCATGACAACTTTGCTTTTGCCTAGCACCTCACATGACTTCGCTTTGCAGTTGATGAAGGTGGCTTCTCCATGCGTTCCGAATCTGCCCTGATGATTGGGGTCAGGGCTGTTTTCTGCAACGTGTTCGCATTCTTCAAAAAGCACATCTTTGCAATCAGGTCCACCAACCCAAAGCGCGTTGAAACCTGAAGTGCACCGGTAAAAGCGCACATTGCGCATACGCTCGCCAAATCCGTGAATTCCCAAGATTCGGCAGTTCTCAAAAATACTGTTCTCCAGGGCTGTGAGCTCTAGGTCGTAGTTGCCCGCAAAGTCGCAGTTCAAGAACTTCACGTTGCGCCATGTGAGGTACTGAAACTTTGCTCCACTGATTTCATAGCCCTCGATGACAAGAGGCGCATCGCCGGTCTCCTTGGTACGGAGCCCAGGATCGAGCAGGTACTTGTAGTTCCTAGAACTCCTAATGTTGGGTTTGCTCACCCACAGCGTCACCCCCGCAATGCATTCGAGCTTCTTCATCTGCTCGCTCAGCACCACTTCCAACTGGTCGCCCTTGCCCGGCCCCATCAGCGTGGGCAGGACTTTGAACAGCAGCGGCACCTCGATGGCCCCATCCTTGCCCAGCCCGCCCTTGCCCTCGATCCCGCTCATCACGTGCAGGTAGTCCAGCGCCACGCACAGGCGCGGCTTCTCGTTGAAGCCTTTGCCGTCGTCGACGTGGCTGCGCTCGGTCTTGAAGGGGTAGTCGCCAAGCAGTTCGTCGAGGATTTCAACGACGGTCTTGTTCTGGAAGATCCTGCAGTCGGTGCTCAAGGAGGCCAGGTGCAGCCAGGGGCGCAGGACGAGGCGGTACTGGACGTGGCGGCCTTCTTCGCCCCAGAGCGCCGCTTCGGTGATGAGGGCGTTGATCTCCCGGGT
The DNA here is from genome assembly GCA_005503065.1 of Comamonadaceae bacterium ALPHA2B. Classification (GTDB taxonomy): domain Bacteria; phylum Pseudomonadota; class Gammaproteobacteria; order Burkholderiales; family Burkholderiaceae_C; genus Xenophilus. The sequence goes on along the minus strand of SCOE01000081.1, from coordinate 2,568 downwards.
GCCGGCACCGATGCGGTCCACGGAGGCTCCGGCGGCACCGGGCAGGAATTCGCCGGCACCGTCCAGTTCGATGAGGCACGACAGCTCCCGGCCGATGAAGGCGTCGAGGTCGAAGTCGGTGGCGCCAGAAGCTCCCAGGTTCAGGGCATCCGGGGTCTTGAGCAGCAGCTCGTACTCGAACAGGTGGTTCAGGCCTTCCCTGCCCGAGAGCCGCACGGGCTCCAGGGCGGGCTGCCCCGCATGCAAAGGAATGGCTGCGCTGCGAACGCGCAGCGCGTGTGACGATGCCTGCATGGCCTCTCCCTGAACTTCTTGGTCTGGCCTGCAGCCACGGCTCTCGGCGTGCGGCCTTTGCAACCATCGTAGTTGGGCCACGCGGGCCTCAGCCGTTGCATCTGTCCAGGATGAGGGAGGCCGCGGGCTGGAAAGCGCTCAAAACGATACTTTCTGCACACCTAAACTGTCCCCATGGAGATCTACCTCGTCGGCGGTGCCGTGCGCGACCGCCTGCTCGGCCTGCCCGTTTCCGACCGCGACTGGGTCGTGGTCGGCGCCACGCCCGATGACATGGTGGCGCAAGGCTTCGTGCCAGTCGGGCGCGACTTTCCGGTGTTCCTGCATCCGCAGACGCACGAGGAGCACGCGCTGGCCCGCACCGAGCGCAAGAGCGGCCCCGGCTACCGCGGCTTCGCCGTCCACACGGCGCCGGACGTGACACTGGAGCAGGACCTCGCGCGACGCGACCTCACTATCAATTCCATAGCTCTTCCCGCAGGCGTGGTGGGCGCCGCAGGCCATTTCGACCCTGGAACTCCGGCGCTGATCGACCCCCATGGCGGCCGCGGCGACCTGCAGCAGAAGGTGCTGCGCCATGTGACCGATGCCTTCCGCGAAGACCCGGTGCGCATCCTGCGGCTGGCGCGCTTCGCGGCTCGCTTCCACGACTTCACGGTCGCGCCCGAAACGATGGCGCTGATGCGCGGGATGGTCGCCGACGGCGAGGTCGATGCCCTCGTGCCCGAGCGCGTGTGGCAGGAGCTCGCGCGCGGCCTCATGGAAGCGAAGCCCTCGCGCATGTTCGAAGTGCTGCGCGCCTGCGGCGCCCTGAAGGTGCTGCTGCCCGAGGTCGACGCGCTGTGGGGCGTGCCGCAGCCGCCGCAGCACCACCCGGAGGTCGACACCGGCGTGCACCTGATGATGGTGCTGGACATGAGCGCGCGCCTGGCGGCCCCCTTGCCGGTGCGCTTCGCCTGCCTCACGCACGACCTGGGCAAGGCCACCACGCCGGCCGGCGTGCTGCCGCGCCACATCGGCCACGAGCAACGCAGCGCCCGGCTGCTGGCCGGCGTGTGCGAGCGCTGGCGCGTGCCGACCGAGGTGCGCGAGCTGGCCGAGGTGGTGGCGCGCGAGCACGGCAACATCCACCGCAGCGAAGGCTTCGAGGCCGCCGCGCTGGTGCGTCTGCTCGATCGCTGCGACGCCTTCCGCAAGCCCCGGCGCTTCGACGCGGCGCTGCTGGCCTGCGAGTGCGATGCGCGGGGGCGCCTGGGCAAGGAGGACGCGCCCTACCCGCAGCGGCCGCGCCTGCTGCGCGCCCTCGAGGTCGCGCAGGCGGTGCCCACCGAGGGCATCGCGCGCGAGGCGGCGGCGCGCGGCGCCAAGGGGCCGCAGATCGGACAGGCGATCCATGCTGCGCGCGTGGCCGCCGTGGCTGCGGCGGCCACGCTCTGATCCTCTCGCACAGCCGCGCGGGCCCGCGGCAACTGCCGGCTTTGACCGACGCGCGGCCGCCACGGCCCGTGCTAAGGTCCCTGCAGATGCAGACGTCCCCGCCACTCCCGGGCCGCGATGCGGCCCTCTTTCTCGATTTCGACGGCACGCTCGTCGCGATCGCCGAAACCCCCGAAGCCGTCGAAGTGCCTCCCGGCCTGGTGCCGCTGCTGATCGAACTGCACGAGCTATTGGGCGGGGCGCTGGCCGTCGTGTCGGGCCGCCCCATCGACGTGCTCGACCGCTTCCTCGCGCCCCTGCGCCTGCCGGCTGCCGGTGAACACGGCGTGCAGCGCCGCGATGCCGACGGTCGCATGCAGGAAGCCGCCGCGCCCGACCTCACCGGCGTGCTCGACGCCGCCAACGCCCTGGCCTCACGCCACGCCGGCCTGCTGGTGGAGCGCAAGCATGCCGCCATCGCGCTGCACTACCGGCTGGCGCCCGCGCTCGAGCAGCTGTGCCTGGACACCATGGCCGAGGTGATCGGCACGCAGCCGCAGTTCGAACTGCTGCACGGCAAGTGCGTGGTCGAGATCAAACCGGCCGGCGTGAACAAGGGCATCGCGATCGACGCCTTCCTCAAGGAAGCGCCCTTCGAGGGCCGGCACCCGGTTTTCGCCGGCGACGACACCACCGACGAGACCGGCTTCGCCGTGGTGCAGTCGCGCCCCGGCGGCATGGGCATCAAGATCGGCCCCGGCAGCACGCGCGCAGCGCAGCGGCTGGAGGGCCCGCAGGCCGTGCACGCCTGGCTGCAGGCGCTGCGCGACGCGCTCGTCCGCTCCTGACCCGCACCAC
>SCOE01000080.1 GCA_005503065.1 Comamonadaceae bacterium ALPHA2B | reverse complement strand
CTCGGTGCCGCTCTCCTCCAGCGTGGTGTAGACGAGGTTGATGTCCAGCACGCGCCCGCGCAGCCCGGGCTTCTCGCCGTTCTCGAGCACCTCCACCACGTCGTCGATGCGGAACATGCGGGTGGTGAAGATCAGCAGCGCGCAGAAGATGTTCGACAGCACGCTCCAGGCCGCGAAGAAGGCCACCGCGCCGACGGCCGCGAAACCGGTGAAGGCCGTCCACAGCACGGTGCCCGAGACGCCCAGGCGTTCCAGGCTCCACAGCAGGGCGCCGCCGTAGATCAGGAAGCCGGTGACGCGGCGCGACACCACGGCGACCTCGACCGGCAGCGCATAGGCGCCGGTCACGCGGCGGATGAGGCGTGCAGCGAGGCGGAACAGCAGCCACGCACCAAGCAGGATCAGCGCCACCTGGCCCATCGGCACGAGCACGTCGAGCCAGTCCACGGCCCAGCGGGGCAGGGCGTCGCGCAGGGCTTGCAGGTAGCGGTTCATTCAGTGGGAAGGCACCGCGACGTGGCGCGCCGGCGTTCGGCAGGCGCGCGGCCGTCGGTCGCTCAGGGCAGGTCCTTGTTCGGCTCGGGCTCGCCGGCCATGCGCGGGCCCACGCGGCCGAGCCGTTCGCGCAGCGACTGCGGCTGGCCGGTGATGATGGCCGCGTAGTTGGTGGTGTTGGCCAGCACCTTCTTCACGTAGTCGCGCGTCTCGCTGAAGGGCACGTTCTCGGCCCAGATGGCGGCATCGAGCACCGGCCCGTTGCGCCAGGCGCGCGGGCGGCCCGGGCCGGCGTTGTAGGCGGCGGCGGCCAGCGGCATCGAGCCGTCGAAGTCGTCCAGCGCCAGCTTCAGGTAGTTGGTGCCGATGGTGATGTTGGTTTCGCGGTCGGTGATCATCGACGGCGAGTAGGGCAGGCCGATCTTGTTGGCCGTCCAGCGCGCGGTGGCGGGCATCACCTGCATCAGGCCCGAGGCGCCCACGCCCGAGCGCGCGTCCATGATGAAGCGCGATTCCTGGCGGATCAGGCCGTAGACGTAGGCCGGGTCGAGGCCGATGTCCTGGCTCTTGCGCAGCACCGTGTCGTGGAAGGGCATGGGAAAGCGCTGATCGACGTCGATCACGCCCTTGGTCCGCTCGCTGGTGTTGATGCAGCGGTCGTAGATCTCGCGCTGGCACGCCAGGTCGGCCGCGGCCAGCAGCGCGCGGTCGTCCATGCCGCCCTTGTCGTGCAGGTTGGTGGCGTAGTTCCACTCGCGCACGCCCTCGGGCCGCAGGCCGATGCCGATGGCGTAGAGCGCGCGCTGCAGCGACGGATTGGTGCGTGCCGCGGCCTTCTCTTCGGGCGTGAGCGGGTCCGGCTTGGTGGCCACCTGGGCGCGCTGGCCCAGGTCCTCCAGCGCCAGCAGTTCGTAGAAGCCGCGTGTGCCGGCGATGCCCTGCAGGAGCTCGCGCGCCTCTTCCTTGCGGCGCTCGCCGCCCTGGGCCGTCAGCGCGCGGGCCTTCCAGTAGACCCAGGCCGGGTCCTGGCGGCCTTCGTCGCTCATGCCGTCGATGGCGGAGGCGACATCCTTCCACTGGCCCATGCGCAGCGCGGCGCGCGCCTTCCAGCCGAGCATGTCGTCGGTGAGGTCGCTGTTCTTCGTCACGTTGGCGAAGTAGCCCACGGCCTGGGGCGAGAGCTTTTGCGCGGCCTGCCGGCCGATGTGGCCCCAGAGCCAGTTGCGCTCCTCGGGCGAGAGCATCGGGCCCCACTTGGCATCGAGCTGCAGCGCGGCGGCGTCCGGGTCGGCCGAGGCCATGCGGATCAGCGCCAGTACGACCATCTCCTTGCGCGCCTTCGAGGCGGCGGAGGCTGCGCCGGTGAGGAACTTCACCGCACCGGCGTTGACCTGGTCGAAGGTGGGCAGCGCGTCGGGCGCCACCAGGTTGACGGCCGCGCGCGCAGCGCCGGGCCGGTTCGCCTCCATCGCCAGGCGGGCACGCTTCCAGGCGTCGTTGGGCGAGAGCATGCGCGCCGAGATCAGGCGGTCGGCGGCGGTGAGGCAGCCGTCGTCCAGCTCGCGCTGGCCAAACCAGTTGCGGCGCACCGTGTCGGCCTGCGCCTTCGTGGCCTGGCCGGTGCGCAGCACGTCGACGGCGATGGCATAGCACTGCACCTCGCGATCGTCCTGCATGCGGAAGGCCGAGTGCATGGCCATGAAGTCGTCCCACTGGCGACGCTGGCCCAGCAGCAGCAGCCAGTCGTTGCGCAGCCGGTCTTCCTGGTAGGTGCCGGCATAGCGTGCGAGGAAGGCCTGCACCTCGTCGGGGCTCGCCTGCGGCAGGCGGGCCTTCAACTCCCAGTAGGCGGCCCAGGGTTCGAGCATGTGCCCCTGTGCCTGCGGCAGCAGGGCCGCGAGCCGGGCCTTGTCGCCGCGCTGGAAGGCCTGCTTCATCTGCAGCAGCACGTCGTCGTTGGTGTTGGTCTGCGCACAGGCCGGCTGGGCCAGGGCCGCCAGGGCCACCGCGAGACCGGAAAGAAGATGTCTACAGGGTGCCAAAATGCTTCGAAACTGCATCGAGGGATTATGGACAAAGCACCCGACGAAAAACGCGAAGACACGGCATCTTTCCTCAAGGCGCAGGTCCGCGCCGCGCTGATCGAACAGCGCTTGGCCATGCCCGACCGGCTGCACAAGGCCGACCTGTTGCAGCGCGTGATGCGCATCTGGCTGGTGGGCCGGCCCGACACGGTGATCGGCGCCTACTGGCCGATCAAGGGCGAGTTCGATCCGCTGCCCGCGCTGCACCGCTGGAAGGAGGACGGCGAACTGTTGGCCGAATCGCAGCGGCGCCGCATCGGCCTGCCGGTGGTGAATCGCGAGCACAAGACGCTGACCTTCCACGCCTGGTACCCCGGCTGCCCGATGGAGAACGACGCCTACGACATCCCCAAGCCCAAGGACACCGAGCTGATCGTGCCGACGCTGCTGTTCGTGCCTTGCCTGGGGTACAGCGCGGGGGGGTACCGGCTGGGGTACGGCGGTGGCTTCTACGACCGGACGCTGGCGTCGCTGGAGCCGCGGCCCTTCACCGTGGGGCTGGGGTTCACCAACGGGTTCATCGAGGACTTCGAGCCGCAGGCGCATGACGTGCCGCTGGATGCGATCCTGAACGACAACGGGGTGGTGTGGCCGGTGGGATGATTTGGGTGCTATCGAATTGATAGCTTTCCGCGCTTGCTGGGCGGGCGGTTCGGGCACTTTTTGTTTATAGGTTTGGGCCTTGCTCAGCGGTGAGATGCAGGAGCCGGGATGTGCGCTCGGCGGCGCACCTACTTTCTTTTGCTTCGCCAAAAGAAAGTAGGCAAAGAAAAGGCGACCCTGCTGGCTGCGACCCTCCGCTTCGCTGCGGGCAACCTGCGCCGCGACGCTGGCGGGGTGCGCTGCAGAACTCGCTACGCGCTACGCGCTGCGCTCAGACAGCTGCAGCGAGTCAGATCACGAAGCCGCTGTTGCCGCACGCGGCACAGCGGCCCCCCCGCCATCGCCACGTCACAGGCGCATCCAGAAGGGCAAGAGCACACGGGCCATCGCTTCGCTCGGCCCTCGCCAAAACATTGAAGAAGGACAAGGCTGCGCAGCAGCCTTGTTGACCCGGGGCCCGGGTCCCCTCTGTATGCGCCGAGGAGCGCAGCGGCTGGCGGATCAAGGGCCGCGCATGTTTGAGCGAAGCGAGTTTGCGCGGACCCCGCCAGCCGCGAGCACCGCAGGTTGCCCGTAGCGAAGCGGAGGGACGCAGACAGTGGGGTCGCCTTTCTTTTGCCTACTTTTCTTTGGCGAGGCAAAGAAAAGTAGGTCGCCCGCCGGGGCGAAATCCCGGCCCCTGCCCTGTGCAGACGGCAAGGTCCAATCCAACCCAATCTCAGCTCAAGTCATCCAAAGTATCCGGATCCGGCCCATCCCCGATCGCCTCCCGCGTCGTCCCCGCCTGCACCTGCAGCCACGCGCCGAAGGCCTGGATCTCCGGCCGGCCCGCACTGCGCGGCGACACGAGCAGCCAGTACGCCATGGGTGACTCCATGCGCTGGCGCGGCAGCACCTCGACCAGGTCGCCGCTGGCCAGGCTCTCGGCCACCAGGGCGCTGCGGGCGAGCACCACGCCCTGGCCGGTCAGCGCGGCCTGCACCATCTGGTAGGCGTAGTTGAAATACAGCCAGCGCCGCGGCTGGGACTTCGTCAGGCCGTTCACCTCGAACCAGCGTCGCCAGGTCAGCCATTCGAGGTGCGTGCGGTGCGCGTCGCCGGCCTCGATGAGGGTGAAGCGCGCGATGTCCCCGGGTTGGCGGATGGGCGGGTTGCTCTTGAGCAGCCAGGGGCTGGCCACCGGCGTAAGGTGCTCGCCAAAAAGCCGCACCGAGCCAGGCGGCATGCTCTCGGGCGGGCCGTAGCGCAGCGCGAGGTCGACATCGGCCACGTCCAGGTCGACGGCCGCATCGCTGGCGTCGATGCGGATGTCGATGTCGGGGTTGTCGCGCTGGAAGGCCTCCAGCCGCGGGATGAGCCACATCGATGCAAAAGATGCAAAGGTGGTGAGCGCCACCGTCTTGCGGCCCGCGCTCTGTCGGATCTGCCGAACGGCGCCGTCGATGCGCGGCAGCGCCTGCTGCACCGACAGAAGCAACTGGGCGCCGGCGCTGGTGAGTTCCACCGCGCGCGTGTGGCGCAGGAACAGCGGCACACCCACCTCGTCCTCCAGCGACTGGATCTGGCGGCTCACGGCCGACTGGGTGAGCGCCATCTCCTCGGCGGCGGCACGAAAGTTCAGGTGCCGTGCCACGGCCTCGAAGGCGCGCAGATAGCCGGCACCGATGGGACGGGTGCGCAGGTGGGTCTGTGAATGCTGCATGCCGCCAAGCGTAGCGCCATTGATGCGAAACCGGAATCAGTGCCCGTGTCCCTTTTCATTGGACCTCGAAGCCGCCCGCGCAGATCATTCATTCCCGAATCGCGCCGTTGCGCAGTCGTATCGAACGCTTCAGGAGTTCACCATGTCCGCCGTTTGCACCACCACTTCGGTTTCCCCCCTCGCGCTGCCCGGCCGGGCAGCGGCCGTGCCGCCGGCGGTCCGCCGCGGTGCCTGGCAACTGGCTGCGGGCCAGGCCACGACCCTGAAGGCGGCGCGCACCAGCGTGCTGCGCATCCGGCAGGGCCGGCTGTGGATCACCCGCGACGCCACCGCGCAGTGGGGCAGCGAGGACCTGGTCCTGGGCCCCGGCGAGTCGCTGACGGTGCAGGCCGGCCAGCGCATCGTGATGGAGCCCTGGGACGGCTACGGCGCCACCTACACCTGGGACGTCGAGGCCTGACCATGCGGCGGGCCGTCGTCGGCCCCGGCAGGGATCAGGACTGGATGTCGAAGCTCGGCCGCAGGGCCAGGAACCGCTGCAGTGCAGCCTCGCCGCGCAGCAGCGCCAGTTGCTCCATCTCCAGCGGATCTTCGGCCTGCGCGTAGCCCATGTCGAATCGGTGGTAGCGCCGTTCGGCCAGCGGGCCCTCGTAGGCGATGCGCAGTTCACTGTGGCGCTCATCGGCCGCGATGCGGCCCATGAGCCCTTCGACGGCAGCCGTCGGCCCCTCGAGGTGCTGGCAGAAGCGCTGGCCGTCGAACACCAGCAGCCCGGTGATGCCGTTGGAGGCATTGAAGGGCCGTGCACGCGCCAGGATCTGCCCGATGGCCGTGGGCGACTGGCTGTCGGCCAGCTGGCTCCAGTACAGGAATTCGTACAGGGGCGAGGGGGCCGTCGGCGGCGTCGTGTGGTCGGGCATGTCGCCGGCGACTGTAGGCGGGTGCGGCCTACATAGAAATGTCAAATGACACTCAGCATGTCGTTAGAGTTCGCGGGGTATGCAAGCCTCATCTCCTCCGACTCCCGCCGGCTGCGACGGCGCTTGCGCCACCTGCGACCTGCATGAGCGCGACGCGTTCCTGCCCCTGAGCGACGCGGAGCGCGATGCGATCGCCGTATTTCGCAGCGGCTCGCGCGAGGTTGCAGCGGGGCGGCTCATCATCGAGGAGCACCGGCGCAGCCCGAACCTCTACACGCTCTACAGCGGCTGGGCGTTCCGCTTCAAGACGCTGAGCGACGGCCGCCGGCAGATCCTGAACTTCCTGTTGCCGGGCGATTTCATGGGCCTTCAGGATGAGTTCGCCGAGGGCACAACCTACGGTGTGGAGGCGGCGACGGATTGCACGCTGTGCGTGTTTCCGCGCGATCGGCTCTGGGATTTCTTCAATCGCCAGCCAAAGCTCGGTTACGCGATCACCTGGCTGGCAGCCAACGAGGAAAAAGCGGTCGACGACAACCTCGTGACGGCCGGACGCCGTGCCGCGGCCGAGCGCGTGGCCATGGTGCTGCTGCACCTGTACCGGCGTGCCGAGCGGGTGGGGTTGGCGGCCGATGGGCGGGTGCCCTTCTTTCCCTTCCAGCAGCAGCACATCGCGGATGCCGTGGGACTCTCGCTGGTGCATACGAACAAGACGCTGCGCAAGCTGCAGCGCCTGGGCTTGCATCGGCTGGAAGGCAATGTGCTGGAGATCCTCGAGCCGCATGCGCTGGAGCAGCTGGGCGACTATTTCGAGCGGCCGCAGCGTCCGACGCCGTTGATCTGACCACTGCTGCGCTTTGCCGGTTGGGGATCGTCACGTTTGTGACGAGTTTGGCTGTGACACCCGGCGGGCTTGGGCTGACGGGCAATTGCACTTTTGTTTTTGGACTGTTGGACGGGTCGCTTGGGGCTCTTGACTGGTCGGCGGGTCGGTACGAGCGCTCTGGGCCTGAACCCGGCCGGCGGTGCCGGTATGCGTTCTCCGGCGCTGGCTCGCGCTGACTGGCGTGCGGTGCCGCGGATGTGCTCGCCTGGCATCGACGCGCCTCGGGCACTGCACGGCGCCGCGAATGGCGCCTGCGACCGCACACCGGCACCGCCGGCCTGGACCGGGCGCGCGATCCGCCTGGCATGACGCGGGCGCGTTTCGGTTGGGTCCCGGCTCTTCTCTGCGCCTCCCCCCCCAACCTTTGGTCCTGCACC
>SCOE01000007.1 GCA_005503065.1 Comamonadaceae bacterium ALPHA2B | reverse complement strand
GCCGACGCCCCCGCAGCCACCCGCGGCGACCGCCCGAGCCCCCCAGATGCCGGTGCCGACACGGGCACTGAAAGCGCCTCGCGCAAGCGCCGCCGCGGTGGTCGCGGCCGCGGGCCCGACCGCGCACGCGGTGCCGATGCGGCCGCCGGCCCGGCCGCACCGGCTCCCGCCGCGCACCCCGGCCGCCCTCAGGCCGGTGGCCGACGCGAGCGCCAGGTGCACCCGCTGCTGGAAAAGCTGGCCACGCTGTACCCGCATCTCTTCGGCGCGCGCTTCCTGCCGCTGCAGCGCGGCATCTACGAGGCGCTCCTCGAACGGCACCCCGAGGAACTGCCCAAGGAGGAGCTCAAGATCGCCATGGGCCTGCACGCCCGCTCGGGCCGCTACCTCGAAGCGATCGCGGCGCGCCACCCGCGCCACAACCTCGAGGGCGAGGTGGTCGAGCCCGTGGCGCCGGAGCATGTGCACCACGCGATCGTCGAGCTGTTCCGACGCCGCCAGGCGCGCACGCAGGAGGACCTGCGCCCGCAGCTGATCGCCCGCCTGGTCGACGCCATCGACGCCTCGGGCCTGGAGCGCGAGGCCTACACCGAGCAGGTGCGCGTGTCGCAGCCGCAGGCGCTGGCACTGCTGGACGAAGCCTTTGCCGAGCGCGGGCGACGCGCCGCCAGGCGCGAGGCGCTGCTGCGCGCCTTCGAGGCCAGCGGCCAGCCCACCGTGGAGGCCTTCGCCGAGATGTACGGCATGAACCTGGGTGAGACCCAACGGCTGCTGGCGCAGGCGAAGAAGGCCCAGGCGCCGGCGTGAGCGGCGCCGGATTGCTCAGATTCGTCTGAGCAAATCCTTGAGAAAAATCGGGCCCTGGCGCCCGCTGTCGGGCGCGAAGCGCTATGAAATTCATAGTGCGCTGACCCATGAAAAAAGCCCGCGCAAGCGGGCTTTTCTTCGCGAAGGGTGCTGAGGGTGCAGCCGCCGGATGCGCTCTCAGCGCTGCGCGTTCTGCAGCGCGGCGATGCGCTCCTCGATCGGCGGGTGGGTCGCGAACAGCTTGCCCATGGCGCCGGTGATGCCCATGGCTTCCACCGCCTTGGGCAGTTCGCCGGCGGGCAGGCCGCCCAGGCGGGCCAGCGCGTTGATCATCGGCTGCTTGCGGCCCATGAGCTGGGCGGCCCCGGCGTCGGCACGGAACTCGCGCTGACGCGAGAACCGGGCCACGACGATGGCGGCGGCGAATCCCAGCACGATGTCCAGCACCAGCGTCGTGACCATGTAGCCGATGCCGGGGCCCGAGCTGCGGTCGTCGCCGCGGCGCAGGAAGCCGTCGACCACGTAGCCGATCACGCGCGAGAGGAACACGACGAAGGTGTTCATCACGCCCTGGATCAGGGTCATCGTCACCATGTCGCCGTTGGCCACGTGCGCGACCTCGTGGCCGATCACGGCCTCGACCTCCTCGCGCGTCATGTTCTGCAGGAGGCCGGTGGACACGGCCACCAGCGACGAGTTCTTGAACGCACCGGTGGCGAAGGCGTTGGGTTCGCCCTCGAAGATGCCGACCTCGGGCATGCCGATGCCGGACTGGTCGGCGAACTTGCGCACCGTCTGCACGATCCAGGCCTCGTCGGGCGACTGCGGCTCGTTGATGATGCGCACGCCCGCGCTCATCTTGGCCATGGGCTTGGAGATGAGCAGCGAGATGATGGCGCCGCCGAAGCCCATCACCAGCGCGAAGCCCAACAGCGCGCCGAGGTTGAGCCCGTTGGCCGTGAGGTAGCGGTTCACGCCGAGCAGGCTGGCGACCACGCCCAGCACGGCGACCACCAGCACGTTGGTCAGGACGAACAGAAAAATGCGTTTCACAGTGGGTTTCTCCGGGAGATGGGCGTGGCCGCCCGCCATGGCGGGCAGTTGGGGCCGGCACGACGGCGCTTCAAGAGCGGCCCGGCCCGCAGGGGCATCGTTGTTTTGGCTTCTGGCCCCCACCACACCGGACGGCTGCGATGTCGATGATAGGAGCAAAGGCCACCGCCGCCGGCCGATCCACCCCGTTCACTCGGGGTAAAGCCGCGCCCCCAGCGACGATGCGGCCTTGCGCAGGGCTGGCAGGAAGGCCTCCTGGAATTCGGCGAAATCCATGCGCTCGGCGCGCACCGCGATGCTCATCGCGCCCACCAGCCCGCCGCTGCGGTCGTGCACCGGCACGGCCATGGAGCGCACCCCCAGCTCCAGTTCGCCGTCGCTGCCGGCAAAGCCTTGTTCCCTGCACCGTGCCACCCGTGCCAGCACCGGGCGCAGCTCGTACACCGAACGCGCCGTCAGCGGCTGGCGCGGCATGGCGCGCACGCGCCGCTCCGCCTCGGCCGGGGGCAGGCTGGCGAGCAGCACGCGCCCGATGGCCGAACAGTAGGCAGGCAGGCGGGAGCCGATGCCCAGGCCGATGCTCAGACTGCGCCGTGCGGTGGAGCGGGCGATGATGATCGCGTCGTCGTCCAGCAGCTTGCCGAGCGAGGCGGATTCGCGCGTTCGCTCCGAGAGCGCATCCAGCAGCGGCTGCGCCAGGGCCGGCGCGGCACGCGATGCCAGGTACGAATGGGCGATCAGCAGCGCCCGCGGCAGCATCCAGAAGTGCTTGCCGTCGCTGTCGAGGTAGCCCAGCGTCTGCAGGGTGAGCAGCGAGCGGCGTGCCGACGCCGGCGTGACGCCGGTCAGCCGCGCCGCCTCCGACACCGTGAGCCGCGTGTGCTGCCGGCCGAAGCAGCCGAGCACCTGCAGGCCCTTGTCGAGCGAAGCCACGAAGTTCCTGTCTGCCATCGCGTCCTGATCCTGCGCATGTCGAAGGACCCATTCTTGCGCATGCCGCAAAACGGCCTTGCCCGCGTACGGCCGGCGCCCGGACACTGGGCTTTCCCGCGAACGAACAGCACGGAGACAGCACACGATGACACCCGCCCTCGCGCGGCGCCTTGGCGCCGCATGCCTGGCCGCCACCTGCCTGCTCGGCAGCGCCGCGGCACAGACGACCCAAGCCCTCAGGATCATCGTGCCCTACCCCGCGGGCGGCACGGCCGACATCCTGCCGCGCGTGGTGGCCGAGAAGCTGCGCCCGCAGTTTCCCGCCGGCGTGCTGATCGACAACCGCACCGGCGCCGGCGGCAACATCGGCGCCGAATCCGTGTTTCGCGCCGAGCCCGATGGCAACACCCTGCTGGCCTCGCCGCCGGGGCCGATCGCCATCAACCAGCACCTGTACAAGAAGATGGCCTTCGATCCGTCGAAGTGGGAGCCGGTCACGGTGCTGGCGACGGTGCCCAACGTGCTGGTGGTCAACCCCAGGCTGCCCGTGAAGACCGTCCAGGAGTTCATCGCCTATGCCAAGGCGAACCCGGGCAAGGTGACCTACGGCTCGCAGGGCAACGGCACCACCTCGCACCTGACGGCCAGCCTGTTCATGCAGCTGACCGGCACCGAGATGGTCCATGTCCCCTACAAGGGCACGGCGCCGGCGCTGGTGGACCTGGTGGGCGGGCAGATCGACGTCTTCTTCGACAACATCAGCTCGTCCCTCCCCTTCCATCAGGCGGGCAAGCTGCGCATCCTCGGGGTGGCCGACGACCAGCGCTCGGCCGCGCTGCCCGACGTGCCCACCTTCGCCGAACAGGGCCTGCCGGCGATGAACGCGGTGACCTGGTTCGCGGTGGTCGCGCCGCCCGCCACCCCGCCCGCCAAGGTGGCCGCGCTGCAGAAAAGCTTCGCCGGTGCGCTGACGCAGCCCGAAGTCCGGCAGAAGTTCGCCGAGCAGGGCGCCGAGCCGCGCGGCTGGGACCCGGCGCGCACCGGCCAGTTCATTCGTGCCGAGTCCGCCAAGTGGGCCCGGGTCATCCGCAGCGCCAACGTCAGCCTCGACTGAACACGCCATGCAAGACACTTCCACCTCCCGCCCCGTGCACTGGTCGGGCCCCGGCCTCACGCGCATTCCCTACGCCGTCTATGCCGACGCGCACGTCGCCGCCGAGGAGCAGGCGCGCATCTTCCAGGGCGAGACCTGGAACTACCTGTGCCTGGAGGCCGAACTGACCGAGGCCGGCAGCTACAGAACCACCTTCGTCGGCGAGACGCCGGTGGTGGTGGTTCGCGACGCGGACGGCGAGGTCTACGCCTTCGAGAACCGCTGCGCCCACCGCGGTGCGCTGATCGCGCTGGAGAAGTCGGGCCGCGCCGACAACTTCCAGTGCGTCTACCACGCCTGGAGCTACAACCGCCAGGGCGACCTCACGGGCGTGGCCTTCGAAAAGGGCGTGAAGGGCCAGGGGGGCATGCCGCCGGGCTTCTGCAAGGAGGCCCACGGCCCGCGCAAGCTGCGCGTGGCGAGCTTCTGCGGCCTGGTCTTCGGCAGCTTCAGCGACGAGGTGCCCGGCATCGAGGAGTACCTGGGCGAGGAGATCTGCGAACGCATCGAACGCGTGCTGCACAAGCCGGTGGAGGTGATCGGCCGATTCACGCAGGCACTGCCCAACAACTGGAAGCTCTACGTGGAAAACGTGCGCGACAGCTACCACGCGAGCCTGCTGCACCTGTTCTTCACCACCTTCGAGCTCAATCGCCTGTCGCAAAAAGGCGGCGTCATCGTCGACGAGAGCGGCGGCAACCATGTGAGCTACTCCATGATCGACGCGCAGGCGGAGAAGGACGCCTCGTACCGCGACCAGGGCCTGCGATCGGACGACGCGAACTACCGCCTGAAGGACCCGAGCCTGCTGGCCGGCTTTCGCGAATACGACGACGGCGTGACGCTGCAGATCCTGTCGGTGTTCCCGGGCTTCGTGCTGCAGCAGATCCAGAACTGCCTGGCGGTGCGCCAGGTGCTGCCCAAGGGCGTGGAACGCACCGAACTGAACTGGACCTACCTGGGCTACGCCGACGACACGCCGGAACAGCGGCGCGTGCGGCTCAAGCAGTCCAACCTGATCGGGCCGGCCGGCTTCATCTCGATGGAAGACGGCGCCGTTGGCGGGTTCGTGCAGCGCGGCATCGCCGGCGCGCATGCCATGGAAGCCGTGGTGGAGATGGGCGGCGAGGGCACGTCGTCCAGCGAGGGCCGCGCCACCGAGGCCTCGGTGCGCGGCTTCTGGAAAGCCTATCGCCATCACATGGACGCGTGAACGCCGCGCCATGTCCGCCCGACCCGGAGAGCCACCCACCATGATCGATCTGCTGGCGCTGTGCGCCTTCAACGCGGCCTATGCCGAAACCATCGACAGCGACGCGCTGGAGCGGTGGGCCGATTTCTTCACCGACGACTGCCACTACCGCATCACGCACACGGAGAACGAGCGCGAGGGCCTGCCGGCCGGCATCGTCTACGCCGATTCGCGCGCCATGCTGGAGGACCGCATCGCCGCGCTGCGCGAGGCCAACATCTACGAGCGCCAGCGCTACCGCCATCTGCTGGGCATCCCGGTGCTGGGCGCGCAGGACGACACGGGCGCCGAGGCTCGCACGCCCTTCATGGTGGCGCGCATCATGGCGACCGGAGAGACCCACCTGTTCGCCAGCGGCGTCTACCGCGACCGCGTGGTGCGGCAGGACGGCCGGCTGCGCCTGCGATCGCGCGTCGCGGTGTGCGACAGCACGGTGACGGACACGCTGCTGGCGCTGCCGCTGTGACCTCGACCACCCTGCCTGCGGCGCCGCCCCGGCTGGCGCTGGCGGTCGGCGACCCCAACGGCATCGGGCCCGAGATCGCCCTGAAGGCGCTGGCGGCGCTGACGGCGCCGGCGCGCCAGCGCGTCACGCTCTATGGCCCTGCCGCGGTGCTGGAGCGCACGGCCTCGCAGCTGGGGCTCTCCGCGCTGCTGCGGGCGCAGCGCATGGTGGACGCCGGCGCCCTGTCCGCGCAGGCAGCCCAGCCTGGCCGCGTCGACCCGGAGGCAGGCGCATCGGCCGTCGCCTCGGCGAGCGCCGCCATCGAGGCCTGTCGGCGCGGGGACGCGGAGGCCGTGATCGCCTGCCCGCACCACGAGACGGCCATCCACCAGGCGGGCATGGCCTTCAGCGGCTATCCCTCGCTGGTCGCGCGGGTCTGCGGCCAGCCGGAAGACCGCGTGTTCCTCATGCTCGTCGGCGGCGGCCTGCGCATCGTGCACGCCACGCTGCACGAGAGCGTGGCGCACGCACTGGGGCGCCTGCGGCCTGCGCTGGTGGCCGCGGCGGCGCGTGCCGGGGTGCAGGCCTGCGCGCGGCTGGGCATCGCCGATCCCCGCGTCGGCGTCTTCGGCATCAACCCGCACGCCTCGGAGGGCGGGCTGTTCGGTGCCGAGGATGCGCTGCACGTCGAGCCCGCGGTGCAGGCGCTGCGGGCCGGGGGCCTGCGCGTGGACGGCCCGCTGGGCGCGGACCTGCTGCTCGCCCAGCGGCGGCACGACCTGTACGTGGCGATGCTGCACGACCAGGGCCACATCCCGGTCAAGCTGCTGGCGCCGAATTCGGCCAGCGCGCTGTCCATCGGTGCGCAGGTCCTGCTGTCCAGCGTCGGCCACGGCAGCGCGATGGACATCGCGGGCCGCGGCATCGCCGACCCGGGCGCCGTGCTGCGCACCATCTCGCTGCTCTCGGGCACGGCCGCGCAGGAAGGGGCCGCATGAACCATCGCATCACCATCGACGACAGCGAGGTCGCCTTCGACTGCGGCCCGCAGCAGAGCGTGCTCGACGCGGCATTGCGCGCGGGCATCGAGCTGCCCTACTCGTGCCGCAAGGGCGTGTGCGGCAATTGCGCCGGCACGGTGTCCGAAGGCGAGGTGGCCGGCCTCGGCGGCCCGATCCGCAACGACAGCTGCGCGCCCGGGCAGGTGCTCCTGTGCATGTGCGCGCCGCGCACCGACCTGCGCCTGCGCCCTGCCTCCTGGCACCGCATCGACCCGGACGCGCGCAAGCGATTCACCGCGAAGGTCTTCCGCAACCAGCTCGCCGCGCCCGACGTCTCGGTGCTGCAACTGCGCCTGCCGGCCGGGCAGCGCGCCCGCTTCCAGGCCGGCCAGTACCTGCAACTGGCGTTGCCCGACGGCAGCACCCGCTGCTATTCCATGGCCAACCCGCCGCACGAGAGCGACGCGCTGACGCTGCACGTGCGCCATGTGCCCGGCGGCGCCTTCAGCGCGCGCGTGGCGCAGCTGACGACCGGCGACACGCTCGAAGTCGAACTGCCCTTCGGCGCCGTCACGCTGGAGGCGGACGCGGACCGGCCATTCGTCCTGGTGGTGGGCGGCACCGGCTTCGCGCCGGCCAAGTCGATCCTCGACGACATGGCCCGCCGGCGCGTCGATCGCCCGATCACGCTCATTTGGGGCGCCCGCCATGCGCAGGGCATCTACCTGCGGCCGGCGATCGCGAAGTGGCAGCGCCAGTGGCCGCAGCCCTTCCGCTTCATCGAGGCGCTGAGCGGGGAACAGCGCGAAGGCGCCTTCCACGGCCGAACCGATGCGGCGCTGCGCGCGCACTGCCCCGACCTCCGCGCCCACGCGCTGTACTGCTGCGGATCCCCGGCGATGGTCCAGGCCGTGCGCGAGGCGGCGCACGCTTCGGGGCTGGCGCCGTCACGCTTTCACGCGGACGTGTTCGTCAACGGCCCGGCGGACGCCTGGGCGCCCTGAACACCGCAGCATCGTCGTAGAAGGCCGGCACCTCGTTGGCGGCACACCAGCCCGGCACGCCGAACACCGGCAGCGGCGCGAAGGGCTTGCCCGCGAGGCGAGCGGGCTGCAGCGCCCCGACGATGGCGTCGTCGTCCGGCGCGACGGCCCCTGCCTGCTGCGGACCGCACAGCACGTGCGCGGTGAGTCCCTTGCGCGGCGCGGTGGCAAGCTGTTCCAGCAGCGCATGGCCGAAGATGCGCAGCCGGGCCTGGGCCCAGAGCGCACGCTGCTCGACGAAGAGCCGCCGCCAGTCGCGCGCCAGCAGCGCCTCCCACACGGCAGGCGGCGCGTCGAGCACGGCGCCGTTCTCGTCGAACAGCGTCAGCGCGTCGCGCAGCGGGCCACGCGTGGCACCGATGCCCAGCCTTGCGATCTCGGCCGCCTGCAGGCGGTTGAGCTGCCGCTTGGCCTGTGGAAAGGCCAGCCACGCGAGCCCGTTGAAGAAGTCGTGCAGGTTGTCGCGCGTGGGCACGCGGCCGGTGCGGAAGATGAAGGCTTCGTAGGCCTCGCCGGCAGGCAGCTCCGCCTGGGGCACGAAGCGCGGGCCGTCGGCGGGCGCCAGCGCATCCAGCGCCTGTGCCACCGACTTGCCCTGGGCCGCCTGCCATGCCGGCGCACCGACCACACGCCAGGGCGCGAGGCCCGGCAACGTCCAATCAACGGGCGGCAGGCTCACCGCAAGCGCATTCAGGTCGGCCCGGCACCGGACCAGCGCACGCGGTCCGGGTGCTGCAGCAGCACGAACTCGCCCTGCAGGCGCTCGAAGAACTTGAGCGAACTGGCGTGCTTGCCCAGCAGCTTGGCGGCGCGCAGCGCCTGCACCACGTCGTTGAGGGCGAGCTCGGCGCCGCCGCCCAGCGCGGGGGCGGCGTCGAGCACGGCCTGCGCGGCGGCGCTCGGGGCCGGCGCCTCGGCGGCGGCGGCGGTGCGCGCCCCGCGCGTCGTGGCGGTCTTGCGCGCGGCGGTCTTGCGGGCCGGAGCGCGCGCGGCAGGCACCGCGTCGGCGGCCCGGACCGTGTCCAGCTCGCTTGCCGCCGCCGCGTCACCACGCCGGGCGCTGGTCTTCTTGGCCGCGGCCTTGCGCGCCGGGCGGGCCGGCGGCGCGTCGGCCGGCGATGCCGCCGTGCCGGCGCCCTTGTGCTTCAGGTCGATGAAATGGTCGTAGGCGGCGCGCGTCTCCTCGCCGGTCTTGCCCTGCTGGCCGATGCCGCAGACGCGGCAGCCCTTCTCGCGCAGGCGGTTGACCAGCGGCGCGAAATCGGAGTCCGAGGACACCAGGTAGACCAGCTGCGGCCGCTCGGCCATGACCAGGTCCATCGCATCGACGGCCAGCGCGATGTCGGTGCTGTTCTTGCCTGCCGCGAGGTTGACCATGGGCCGCATCGACAGTCGCTTGAACAGCTGCTGGTGCTTGAGCGCCACCTCGGCCGTGCAATACGCGCGGCGCACGTGCAGGTGCCCGTGCTCGGCGATCACGCCGCGCACGGCCTGCTCCATCACGTCGGCCGAGACGTTGTCGGCATCGACCAGCAGCATGACCTTGTGGCCGTTCCCCGCGGCGTTCATGCGAGCTTCCAGTTCAGCGTCTCGCCGCCGCGCAGCGGCTTGAGCGTGGCTTCGCCGAAGGGCACCGTCTCGGGCACGGTCCAGGGTTCGCGCTTCAGGGTGATCGTGTCGGTGTTGCGCGGCAGGCCGTAGAAGTCCGGGCCGTGGAAGCTGGCGAAGCCTTCCAGCTTGTCCAGCGCGCCAGCATTGTCGAAGGCTTCGGCGTACAGCTCGACGGCGGTGAGCGCGGTGTAGCAGCCGGCGCAGCCCAGGGCGTTTTCCTTGAGCACGGCCGGATGCGGCGCGCTGTCGGTGCCGAGGAAGAAGCGGCCGCTCCCGCTGGTGGCCGCCTCGACCAGGGCGACGCGATGCGTCTCGCGCTTGAGCACGGGCAGGCAGTAGTAGTGCGGGCGGATGCCGCCGGTGAAAATGGCATTGCGGTTGTAGAGCAGGTGGTGCGCGGTGATGGTGGCCGCGGTGAACTCGCCGCCGGCGTCACGCACGTAGTGCGCACCCTCCTTCGTCGTCAGGTGCTCGAACACGATCTTCAGCTCGGGGAAATCGCGGCGCAGCGGGATCAGCACGCGGTCGATGAAGACGGCCTCGCGGTCGAACAGGTCGACGCTCGGGTCGGTCACCTCGCCATGCACCAGCAGCAGCAGGCCGTGCCGCTGCATCGCCTCGAGCGTCGCATAGGTCTTGCGGATGTCGGTCACGCCAGCGTCGCTGTTGGTGGTGGCGCCGGCCGGGTAGAGCTTGAGCGCCTTCACACCGGCCGCTGCCGCGCGAGAGATCTCCTCGGGCGGCAGCCTGTCGGTGAGGTAGAGGGACATCACCGGCTCGAAGCGGGCATCGTCCGGCATCGCGGCGAGGATGCGCTCGCGGTACTCGGCGGCAAGCTGCGCGGTGGTCACCGGCGGGCGCAGGTTCGGCATGATGAGCGCGCGGCCCATCTGGCGGGCCGTGTGGGGCACCACGTCGCCCAAGGCGGCGCCATCGCGCACATGCAGGTGCCAGTCGTCGGGACGGGTGATGGTGAGGGTGTCGGTCATGGGGGGATTGTCCCATCGGCTCCGCGGGGTGGACGGCTCCTCGATGCGCGCGTGGATTTCTAGAATCGATTGCCGATACTCCAACGAAAGCCAATGGCCAGCAAGAAGGAAACGCCGGGGCCGCGCCGCGCCGCGAGGGCCGCTGCGGCCGAAGTCCCGGACCCGCTGTTCAACCTCTCCCTGGCCAAGGGGCTGGAGGTGCTGCGCGCCTTCGATGCCGCGCACCGCACCATGACGTTGACGGAAGTGGCGGCGCGCACGAGCATGAGCAAGGGTTCAGCACAGCGCACCGTGCACACGCTGCAGGTGCTGGGCTACGTGGGCAAGCACCCGCAGACGCGGCGCTTCCGGCTGCTGCCGCGGATCATGGACATCGGCTTCAACTACGTGGCGGGCGATCCGCTGGTCCAGGTGGCCAATCCCTATCTGGCGCAGCTCGCGGCTGCGAGCGGCGAGACGGCGCACCTTACCGAAGCCGTGGACCACGACATGCTCTACGTGGCCCAGCGCATGACCAGCCAGTTCATCCCCGTGCTCACGCCGGTGGGCATGCGCATCCCCATGTACTGCACGAGCAGCGGCCGCGCCTGGCTCAGTTGCCTGCCGGACGATGAAGTGAAGGCCATCCTCCAGGCCTCGGACCGCGTTGCGCGCACGCCCGCCACGCTGACGGGCATCGGCGCCATCCAGGCGCGCATCGCTGCCTGCCGCAAGCAGGGCTACGCGTACAACGCCGAGGAGCTGTTCCTGGGCGACATGGGCATCGCCGCTCCCATCGTCGACCAGCGGGGCCGACCACAGGGCGCGGTGCACGTCTCGCCGCCCACCAGCCGCTGGACGCTGGAGGCTGCGCAGCAGAAGCTGGCGCCGATGGTGATCGAGTGCGCACGCGCCATCTCGAGCGCGCTGCTGCACTGACGGCCGCCGCGCACCCCGGAAAGGACCGGGCTCTCCAAGGCGGTGCGTCGCCATTGCAGAATGGTGCATGTATCGATTAACGATATTTATGAAGCTATAGACGATTCAACCGGACAGGCACAGGCCTTGCTTGCCGCCGTGGATCGACCGCCGTGTCGCCCCATCCACAGGAGCTTCGTCCCATGCCCCCGATCGCCCCGCCCCGCTCCCGCCTGCGCACGTCCCGCGCGGGCATCTTGGCCGCCGCGGCCGCCCTGCTGTTCGGCGCCCCCGCCCTGGCGCAGGAGAAGACCCTGCGCATTGCCATGACGGCGGCCGACATCCCGCGCACCTCCGGCCAGCCCGACCAGGGCTACGAAGGCAACCGCTTCACCGGCATCCCGATGTACGACAGCCTCACGCAGTGGGACCTGAGCTCGGACACCAAGCCCAGCGTGGTGATCCCCGACCTGGCCGTTTCATGGGCGGTGGATGCCAAGGACAAGACCAAGTGGGTCTTCAAGCTGCGTCCCGGCGTCAAGTTCCACGACGGCTCGCCCTTCAACGCCGACGCCGTGGTGTGGAACGTGGGCAAGGTGCTGGACAAGGCCGCACCGCAGTACGACCCGGCCCAGATCGGCGTGACCGCGTCGCGCATGCCCACGCTGCGCACCGCCCGCAAGATCGACGACCTGACCGTCGAGCTGACGACCAGCGAGCCGGACTCGTTCCTGCCCTTCAACCTGACCAACCTGTTCATGGCCTCGCCGGCCCACTGGCAGAAGAAGTTCGACGCGGTGCCGGCCAGCGTGAGCGACAAGGCCGAACGCAGCAAGCAGGCGTGGACCGCCTTCGCGGCCGATCCCGCGGGCACCGGACCGTTCAAGGCGTCCAAGTTCGTGCCGCGCGAGCGCCTCGAGATGGTGAAGAACCCCGACTACTGGGATGCCAAGCGCCGCCCGAAGATCGACCGCGTGGTGCTGCTCCCGCTGCCCGAGGCCAACTCGCGCACGGCGGCCCTGCTGTCGGGGCAGGTCGACTGGATCGAGGCCCCCGCGCCCGACGCGGTGGCCACCCTCAAGCAGCGCGGCTTCAAGATCTACTCCAACCTGCAGCCGCACCTGTGGCCCTGGCAGTTCTCGCTGCTGCCCGACTCGCCCTTCAAGGATGTGAAGGTGCGCCAGGCCGCCAACCTGTGCGTCAACCGCGGCGCGCTCAAGGAACTGCTGGGCGGCATGATGGCCGAGGCCACCGGCATCGCCGAGCCCGGCGATCCCTGGCGCGGACAGCCCACCTTCCAGATCAAGTACGACGTGGCCGCCGGCCAGAAGCTGATGCAGCAGGCCGGCTACTCGGCGAGCAAGCCGGTCAAGGTGAAGGTGCAGACCTCCGCCTCGGGGTCGGGCCAGATGCAGCCGCTGCCGATGAACGAGTTCATCCAGCAGAACCTGAAGGACTGCTACTTCGACGTCGAATTCGACGTCGTGGAATGGAACACGCTGTTCTCCGGCTGGCGCCTGGGCGCCAAGGACCCCGGCGCCCACGGTGCCCATGCCACCAACGTGAGCGCGGCCACGATGGACCCATTCTTCGCCATGGTGCGCTTCGTCAGCACCAAGGCGCAGCCCCCCGTGGCCCAGAACTGGGGTTACTACAGCGACCCCAAGACCGACGCGCTGGTGGACAAGGCCCGCACCACCTTCGACGACAAGGCACGCGACGCCACCCTGGCCGAGCTGCAGGCCCGCATCGTCGACGAGGCGCCCTTCCTCTTCGTCGCGCATGACGTGGGCCCGCGCGCGCTGTCGCCCAAGATCCAGGGCGTGGTCCAGCCCAAGAGCTGGTTCATCGACATCGCCACGATGACCATGAATTGACGCGCAGTGCGGCCGCCGGCGCGCGCCGGCGGCCGCACTGACGCCCGGTCTGCCAGCCCCGCGCCAGCCGAGACCATGCTCGCCTACCTGTTCCGCCGCATCCTCTACACCCTGCCGATCATGCTGGGGGTGGCGCTGGTGTGTTTCTCGCTGGTGCACATCGCCCCGGGCGATCCGCTGGTGTCCGTGCTGCCGGCCGATGCATCGGTGGAGCTCCAGACGCAGTTGCGCACGGCCTACGGCTTCGACCGCCCGCTGCCCGAGCAGTTCGCGCGCTGGACCTGGCGCGCCCTGCACGGCGACCTGGGCCTGTCGATCGCCAGCAGCCGGCCGGTCGCCGCGGAGGTGCTGCGCGCCGTGCTCAACACCCTGCGGCTGGCGGTGGTCGGCACCGCCATCGGCTTCGTGTTCGGCTGCCTGTTCGGCTTCGTGGCCGGCTACTTCCGCAACTCCTGGCCGGACCGTCTCGCCTCCATGCTCTCGGTGCTGGGCGTGAGCGTGCCGCACTATTGGCTGGGCATGGTGCTGGTGATCGTCTTCTCGTCGCAGCTCATGTGGCTGCCCGCCACGGGTGCCGGCCCCGGCGGCTCGGGCCAGTGGGCCTGGGACTGGGAGCACCTGCAGTTCATGCTCCTGCCGGCCCTCGCCATGTCGGTCATTCCCATGGGCATCATCGCGCGCACGGTGCGGGCGCTGGTGGCCGAACTGCTGGACCAGGAATTCATCATCGGCCTGCGGGCCAAGGGGCTGACGCACCTGGGCGTGTTCCGCCACGTCGTGAAGAACGCGGCCCCGACCGCGCTGGCGGTGATGGGCCTGCAGCTGGGCTACCTGCTGGGCGGTTCCATCCTCATCGAGACGGTGTTCTCCTGGCCCGGCACCGGCTTCCTGCTCAACGCCGCCATCTTCCAGCGCGACCTGCCGCTGCTGCAGGGCACGATCCTCGTGCTGGCGCTGTTCTTCGTGCTGCTCAACCTGCTGGTGGACGTGCTGCAGACGCTGCTCGATCCGCGCATCGCGAGAAGCTGATGGCCGCCCTCCTCACGCCCACCGTACCCGACGTGCAGCCGCTGCCCGCGCAGCGCTCGCGCGGCTACTGGTCGTCCGTCCTCCTGCGCCTGCGCCGCGACCCGGTTGCCATGGCGGCGGCCGCGGTCGTGCTGCTGCTCATCGTGCTGGCCATCGCCGGGCCCTGGATCGCGCCGGCCGACCCCTACGCCTCGTCCATGTTCAAGCGGCTCAAGCCGATCGGCACCCCGGGCCTGCCGCTGGGCAGCGACGAGCTGGGCCGCGACCTGCTCTCGCGCCTCATCGTCGGCACGCGGCTGTCGCTCTTCATGGGCATCACGCCGGTGCTGTGCGCCTTCGCCATCGGCGCGGCCATCGGCATCGTGGCGGGCTACGCGGGCGGCCTGGTCAACACGGCCATCATGCGCACCATCGACGTGTTCTATGCCTTCCCCTCGGTGCTGCTGGCGATCGCGCTGTCGGGCACGCTGGGCGCGGGCATCGTCAATTCGCTGATCTCGCTGACCATCGTGTTCATTCCGCAGATCGCGCGCGTGGCCGAGAGCGTGACCACCCAGGTGCACGGGCGCGACTACGTGGAGGCGGCACGCGCCTCCGGCGCGGGCGCCTTCACCATCGTGCGCGTGCACGTGCTGGGCAACGTGCTGGGGCCGATCTTCGTGTACGCGACCAGCCTGGTGGCGGTGTCGATGATCCTCGCCTCGGGCCTGTCTTTCCTGGGCCTGGGCGTGAAGCCGCCGGAGCCCGAATGGGGGCTGATGCTCAACACGCTGCGCACCGCGATCTACACCCAGCCCGTGGTCGCGGCACTGCCGGGCCTGATGATCTTCATCACCTCCATCTCCTTCAACCTGCTGTCGGACGGCCTGCGTTCGGCGATGGACAACAAGGGATGAAGCCATGAGCCGCCGGGCCGCTCCCAAGGCGAATACCGCAGCACGCAGTGCGCAGGTTATCCAATGAGCCACCCCGACGTCGGCGGCCCCGCACAACCCTTGCTCACGATTCGGGGACTGCAGAAGCACTTCCCGCTCAAGCGCGACCCGCTGGGCCGGGGCGGCGGCGTGGTGCGCGCGGTCGACGGGGTCGACTTCGACGTGCTCAAGGGCGAGACGCTGGGCGTGGTGGGCGAGTCGGGCTGCGGCAAGTCGACCACCGCGCGCCTGCTCATGCACCTCATCGATCCCACGGGCGGCGAAGTGGTCTTCGACGGCCGTGCCGTGGGCACGCGCGACCTGCCGCTCAAGGAATTCCGGCGCCAGGTGCAGATGGTGTTCCAGGACAGCTACGCCTCGCTCAACCCGCGCCTGACCATCGAGGATTCGATCGCGTTCGGCCCGCAGGTGCACGGCGTGGGCCGCCGGGAGGCCGTGGCGCGTGCGCGCGACCTGCTGGGCCGCGTGGGCCTGGAACCGGCGCGCTTCGCCGAGCGCTACCCGCACGAGCTGTCGGGCGGGCAGCGCCAGCGCGTCAACATCGCACGCGCCCTCGCGCTGCAGCCGCGCATGGTGATCCTCGACGAGGCGGTGTCCGCGCTCGACAAGTCGGTCGAGGCGCAGGTCATCAACCTGCTGCTGGACCTGAAGGCCGAGTTCGGCCTGACCTATGTCTTCATCAGCCACGACCTGCACGTGGTGCGCTACATCAGCGACCGCGTGATGGTGATGTACCTGGGCCAGGTGGCGGAGATCGGCCCGGCCGAGTCGCTCTACGACGCGCCGGCACACCCCTACACGCAGGCCCTGCTGTCCTCGATGCCGTCGATGGACCCGGACCACCGCACCCAGGAGGCGCCGCTGGCCGGCGACCCGCCCAACCCCATCGACCCGCCCTCCGGCTGCCGTTTCCATCCGCGCTGCCCGATGGCGGCCCCCGTGTGCAGCCGGCACGCGCCCACGCTGTCGCCGGCGGCAGCGCTGCATGCGGTGAGCTGCCTCATGCACGAGCCCGCCAGCGGACACCCGCGCGCCGTGGCCGCCCCGGCCCGCGCCGCCTGAGGCCGACCGCCAATGACATCCTCCGTCACATCCGCCACTCCCGCGACATCCGAACCGATGGTCCTGCTGCAGGACCTGGGCGTGAGCTTCCATGGCGGCCGCAGGCCCGTGCAGGCCGTCAGCGGCGTGAGCCTGCAGGTGCAGCGCGGCGAGGTGGTCGCGCTCATCGGCGAATCCGGCTCGGGCAAGAGCGTGACCATGCGCACCTTGCTGCGCCTGCACCCCGAGCGGCACACGCGCATCGCCGGCACGGTGCGCGTCGCCGGCCGCGACGTGCTGGCCATGGGCACGCGCGCACTGGCCGACTTCCGCGGCAAGGTCGCGTCGATGATCTTCCAGGAGCCCCTGCTGGCGCTGGACCCGGTGTACCCCGTCGGCGCGCAGATCGTCGAATCGATCCGCCGCCACGAGGCGGTGTCGAAGGCCGAGGCGCAGGGCCGGGCGCTGGCCCTGTTCGAGCGCGTGCGCATCCCCAGCCCCGAGCGCCGGCTGGCCGCCTATCCGCACGAGATGTCGGGCGGCATGCGCCAGCGCGCGATGATCGCGCTCGCGCTGGCCTGCAACCCGCAGCTGCTGCTGGCCGACGAGCCCACCACGGCGCTCGATGCGACGGTGCAGATCCAGATCCTGCTGCTGCTGCGCGAACTGCAGCGCGACCTCGGCCTGTCGGTGATCTTCGTGACGCACGACATCGGCGCCGCCGTCGAGGTGGCGGACCGCATCGCCGTGATGTACGCGGGCCGCATCGTCGAGGAGGGCACGGCCCGGGAGCTGATCCGCGCGCCGCGCCACCCCTACACCATCGCGTTGCTCAGGAGCCGCGCCCACGGCGCCATGGCCAGGGGCGCGCGGCTGGACACCATCGCCGGCGCCCCGCCCGACCTGTCGGCGCTGCCGCCAGGGTGCGCCTTCGCGGCGCGCTGCGCGCTGGCGACCGACGCCTGCCGCGCGGCCCAGCCACCGGTGGTCGAATTCACGCCGGGCCACCGGGCGCGCTGCCTGCGCACCGACGAGACGGCCGCGCTGGCGCCGCTCGCGGCCTGACCGCCCGGCCTCTCTAGCATGCCCCTGCACGACCCCGCCCACGCCTTCGTCCCCTACCCCGATGCCGAGGTGCCACACGCACCGACCGGCCCGCTCGCCGGCCTGAGCTTCGGCGTCAAGGACCTCTTCGACATCGCCGGCTACCCCACGGGCGGCGGCAGCCCCTTCGTGCTCGCCATGTCGGGCATCAAGACGCGCACGGCGCCCACCGTGCAGCGCCTGCTGGACGCCGGTGCGCGCCTGGCCGGCAAGACCGTCACCGACGAGCTGGCCTTCTCGATGAACGGCAACAACGCGCACTTCGGCGCGCCGATCAACGGGGCGGCGCCGGCGCGCATCACGGGCGGCTCGTCCTCGGGCTCGGCCTCCGCCGTGTCCTCGGGCCTGTGCGACTTCGCGCTCGGGACCGACACGGGCGGCTCGGTGCGCGCACCGGCCAACCACTGCGGCCTCTACGGCCTGCGCCCCACGCACGGCCGCGTGAGCCTGCAGGGCGCGCTGGACCTGTCGCCGAGCCTGGACACCTGCGGCTGGTTCGCGCGCGACCTGCTCACCTTCACGCAGGTGGCCGACGTGCTGCTCGCCCCCGACGCGGCGCCGCTGCCGGCCGCTGTTCGGCTGCTGCGGCCGGAGGACCTGTGGGCGCTGGCGGAGCCGGCCGCGGCCGAGGCGCTGCAGCCGGCGCTGGCCCGCACCGAGGCCGCACTGGGCGCGGCGGCCCCGGTGACGGTGGCCCTGGAGTCCTTCGAGGCCATGTACTGGCACTTCCGCCACGTGCAGGCGCGCGAGGCCTGGTTGACCGACGGCCCGCTGATCGAGCGCTTCGCGCCGCCGCTGGGGCCGGGCGTGGCCGAGCGCTTCGCCTGGTCGCGCGAGGTGACGGACGTCCAGGTGGCGGCCGGTCGCGCCTTCCGTGCCCGCTTCCGCGACCACCTGGGCGCCATGCTGGGCGCCGACGGCGTGCTCGTCATGCCGACCATGCCCGACATCGCACCGCTGCGCAGCGAATCCGAACCGGAGCTGGAGGACTACCGCAACCGCGCGATCCGCCTGCTGTGCCTGGCCGGGCTCAGCGGCTTTCCGCAGCTGTCGATGCCCCTGGCCACACGCGGGGGCGCGCCGCTGGGGCTCTCGCTGCTGGGTCCGGCGGGCACGGACCGCTCGCTCATTGCCTTGGCGGCCCGCATCGCGGACGCCGCCTGATCAGGCCGAATTTTCAAGCCAGATGGCCTCACCATGGACCTGTCTCAGACCTCTCCCCGACCGTTCGGGCTGAGCTTGTCGAAGCCTTGTGCGACGTTTCGACAAGCTCAACGCGAACGGTTCATGGTTGTTGTCTGAGGCAAAGACAGATTCAGGCCAAATCGGCCTCCAGCGCCCGTGGCACGGGCGCCGGCAGCTATGAATTCGATAGCATTCGAGCTGCCCCGACGACGGCCCATCAAACCGACAGCGTGTACAGCCCGGCGCGCACCTGCCTGTCCTCGATCCACAGCTCGCCCAGCGAGATCGGCAGCGTGAAGCGTCGGGGCCCGGCGCTGCCCGGGTTGACGAAGAGCACGCCGTTGCGCTCTTGCACCAGCGGCCGGTGCGAGTGGCCCGAGAGCACGACCCGGACCCCTTCACGCGCAGTGTCGATCGCGAGTTCCGCCAAGTCGTGCAGCAGGTGGACGCGCACGCCCGCCAGGTCGACCGTGCACTGCACGGGCAGGCCCTGGGCCCAGGCGCCCTGGTCGTTGTTGCCGCGCACGGCGCTCACGGGAGCGATGCGGCCCAGTTCCTCCAGCACCTCGGGGCGGCAGATGTCGCCGGCGTGCAGGATGTGCGCACAGCCCTCCAGCCACGCCGCCGCTTCGGAACGCAGCAGGTTGTGGGTGTCGGAGATGAGGCCGATGCGGGTCATGGGCAGCGCACCTTAGCGCGCCCTGCGTCGGGCGGCAACGCCGTGGGTCAGGGCGCGAGGGCCTGCAGCGGAACCGGCCGCACGACGCACAGGTTCACGCCACGCCCGCCTGGTCGAGCATCGCGTGCAGCAGCACGTTGCAGCCGGCGGCCAGGTGTTCGGGCCGCGCGTCCTCGATCTCGTTGTGCGAGATGCCGTCCTTGCAGGGCACGAAGATCATCGCCGTTGGCGCCGTGCGCGCGACATACACCGCGTCATGCCCGGCGCCGCTCACGATGTCCAGGTGCGGCAGGCCGAGGCGCTGTGCGCCCTCGCGCACGGCACGCACCAGCGGCTCGGCGAAGGGGGCCGGCGGGAAGTAGACCGTCTCCCGGACCTCGACGCCCAGGCCGCTCTCGGCCGCCAACGCATCACAGGCCCGGCGCAGGCGGGCGTCCATGCGGGCCAGGCCGGCGTCGTCGGCATGGCGGAAGTCGACCGTGAACAGCACGCGGCCGGGGATGACGTTGCGCGAATTGGGATGGACCTGCACGTAGCCCACGGTGCCGCGGCCGTCGGGCTGTTCGTCCATCGCGACCTCGCGCACGAGCTGCATGAGGCCGGTGGCCCCCTGCAGCGCGTCGCGGCGCAGGCGCATCGGCGTCGGGCCGGCATGCGCCTCCTGGCCGGTGACGACCACGTCGTACCAGCGCTGGCCGAGCGCACCGGTGACGACGCCGATCGGGACGTCGGCGTCTTCCAGCACCGGGCCCTGCTCGATGTGGGCCTCGAAGTAGGCCGCCATGCGCGGCGCACCGCTTGCAACGGACGCTGGCGCGCTGCCTTCGAAGCCGATCGCGCGCAGCGCCTCGGCCACGCTCACGCCGTCGCGATCCCGTGCGTCGAGCGCATGCGCGAGCGGGAAGGCGCTGGCATAGACGCCCGAACCCATCATCACGGGCACGAAGCGCGAGCCTTCCTCGTTGGTCCAGACGCAGACCTCCAGCGGCGCCACGGTGCGCACGCCGGCGTCGTTGAGCGTGCGCAGCACCTCCAGGCCGGCGAGCACGCCGTAATTGCCGTCGAACTTGCCGCCCGTGGGCTGCGTGTCGATGTGGCTGCCTGTGGCCACGGCAGGCCGCGACGGGTCGGTGCCGGGGCGGCGCGCGAAGAGGTTACCGACGGCATCGACGCGCACCGTGCAGCCGGCAGCCTCGGCCCATCGGACGAAGAGCTCGCGCCCCTGCCGGTCCAGGTCGGTGAGCGCGAGGCGGCACACGCCGCCCTTGTCGGTCGCGCCGATGCGGGCCAGTGCCATGAGCGAATCCCAGAGGCGGTCGCGGTCGATCGCGAGGGCCGCAGTCTCGGCGGCCGAGGAAGAAGCGGAAGTGAGGTCCATGCA
Organism: Comamonadaceae bacterium ALPHA2B; assembly: GCA_005503065.1. Classification (GTDB taxonomy): domain Bacteria; phylum Pseudomonadota; class Gammaproteobacteria; order Burkholderiales; family Burkholderiaceae_C; genus Xenophilus. Next base: position 181,078 of record SCOE01000007.1, on the reverse strand, counting down.
GTCGGTTCAGCAGGAAGCATGCCGCGGACCGAGGCTGTCGCGCAGGCGCACCGGCTAAGGAAAGCCCCCATGCGATGCAGGGGCGCGCGCCCTTACGATCGCGCGTCGATTTTCCCCACCGGGTGGCTGAACCTGCTTGCTGCCGCCCTCGCCTCCCATGTCCTCCACCCCCGAGCCCGGCGCACAACTGGACGCCGCCAGCCCCCTGCCCCCCGACATCGACGCCGCCGACGAGCCCGCGAAGGTACCGCTGGCGATCGAGGACTGGGCCACGGTGGTCATCATGGCCCTGCTGGCCTGCATCACCTTCGCCAACGTGCTGGTGCGCTACTTCACCGACTCGTCCTTCGCGTGGACGGAGGAGTTCTCGGTCTTCCTCATGATCCTGCTGGCCATGGTCGCGGGCTCCGCGGCCGTTGCACGCGACCGCAACATCCGCATCGAGTACTTCTCCGAAGCCGGCTCGATGGCGCGGCGCCGGCGCCTGGCGCAGTTCGGCGCGGCGATGGTGGCCATCCTCTTCTTCCTCATCGCGGGCCTGAGCATCCGCGTGGTGTGGGACGACTACCGCTTCGAGGAGACCTCGCCCGGCATCGGCGTGCCGCAGTGGTGGTACTCGATCTGGCTGCCGATCGTGTCGACGGCGATCGGACTGCGGGCGGTGGGGCTCTTCATCCGGCGCGGGCGCAAGGCGGCGGACGAGGAGTCCGCATGATCGCCACGCTGCTGTTCGTCGCCTTCGTGGCGATGATGCTGATCGGCGTGCCGATCGGCGCCGCGCTGGGCCTGGCGGGCGCCGCCTGCATCGCGCTGGCCAACAGCGATGCGCAGTGGTTCGGCCTGCTGGCCGTGCCGCAGAACTTCTACGCCGGATTGGGCAAGTACCCGCTGCTGGCGATCCCGATGTTCGTGCTGGTGGGCTCGATCTTCGACCGCTCGGGCGTGGCGCTGCGGCTGGTGAACTTCGCCATCTCCATCGTCGGCCGCGGCCCCGGCATGCTGCCGCTGGTGGCGATCGTGGTGGCGATGTTCCTCGGCGGCATCTCGGGCTCGGGTCCGGCCAATGCCGCCGCGGTGGGCGCGGTGATGATCGCGGCCATGTCGCGCGCCGGCTACCCGGCCGCGTACTCGGCCAGCGTGGTGGGCGCGGCGGCGGCCACCGACATCCTCATTCCGCCTTCGGTCGCCTTCATCGTGTACTCGGTGCTGGTGCCGGGTGCCTCGGTGCCGGCGCTCTTTGCGGCCGGCATGGTGCCGGGCATCCTGGCCGGACTGGCGCTGATCATTCCGGCAGTGTGGATGGCGCGCTCGCACAGGATGGGCGCGCTCGAGGCCACGCTGCCGCGGCCCGCCTTCTGGAAGAGCTTTCGCGAAGCCACCTGGGGCCTGGCGGCGCCGGTGCTGATCCTCGGCGGCATGCGCGCCGGCTGGTTCACGCCCACCGAGGCCGCGGTGGTGGCGGTGTTCTACGGCCTCTTCGTGGGCATGGTGGTCTACCGCACGATCAAGGTGAAGGACCTGTTCGTCATCCTGCGCGAGTCGGGCGAACTGTCGGCGGTGATCCTGCTGGTGGTGTCGCTGGCGGGCATCTTTGCCTACTCGCTCTCGACACTGGGCGTGATCGACCCGGTGGCCAAGGCCATCGTGAATTCGGGCCTGGGCGAATACGGCGTGCTGGCGCTGCTGATCGTGCTGCTCATCACCGTGGGCATGTTCCTCGACGGCGTGTCGATCTTCCTGATCTTCGTGCCCTTGCTGTGGCCCATCGTGCAGCACTACAAGTGGGACCCGGTGTGGTTCGGCGTGATCCTCACGCTCAAGGTGGCGCTGGGCCAGTTCACGCCGCCGCTGGCCGTCAACCTCATGGTGTCGTGCCGCATCGCCAACGTGCGCATGGAAGAGACCGTGCGCTGGGTCGGCTGGATGCTGTTCGCCATGTTCCTGGTGATGGTCGCCGTGATCGTCTGGCCGCAACTGGCGCTGTGGCTGCCGGCCAGGCTGGGGTACTGAAAGAAGAAATACGGGCAGCCGAACGCAGAAGGAAGACATAAGTGACGCAGAGGGCGCAGAGCAATCCATTCATTCCTTCGGGTTTCTCTTCTGCGACCTCTGCGCAACCTTTGCGACCTCTGCGTTCGGCTGCCCGCACCCGCATTCCAATTGGGTTGTTCAACACGAGGAGTCAAACGATGAAATTCCGCCGCACCCTGCTCGGCCTCGCGCTCGCCGCCACGGCCCTGGGCTTCACCACGGGGGCCATGGCGCAGGCCGCCTACAAGCCCGAATACAAGATGTCGCTGGTGCTGGGTCCGCCCACGCCCTGGGGCATGGCCGGGAAGATCTGGGCCGACCTGGTGAAGGAGCGTACCCAGGGCCGCATCAACATCAAGCTGTACCCGGGCGTGTCGCTGATCCAGGGCGACCAGACGCGCGAGTTCTCGGCGCTGCGCCAGGGCGTGATCGACATGGCCGTGGGCTCGACCATCAACTGGTCGCCGCAGGTCAGGGAACTGAACCTGTTCTCGATGCCCTTCCTGATGCCCGACTACGCGGCCATCGATGCGCTGACGCAGGGCGAGGTCGGCAAGGACATCTTCGCGCGGCTGGACAAGGCCGGCGTGGTGCCGCTGGCCTGGGGCGAGAACGGTTATCGCGAGGTGACCAACTCCAAGCGCCCCATCAAGTCGCCAGACGACCTGAAGGGCATGAAGCTGCGCGTGGTGGGCTCGCCCATCTTCTCCGACATGTTCAGCGCCATGGGCGCCAACCCGACGCAGATGAGCTGGGCCGACGCACAGCCCGCGCTCGCCAGCGGCGCGGTCGACGGGCAGGAGAACCCGCTGTTCCTCTTCACGGTGCTGAAGATGCACACCGTGGGCCAGAAGTTCGTGACCACCTGGGGCTACGTGGCCGACCCATTGATCTTCGTGGTCAACAAGGAGATCTGGGCGAGCTGGACGCCGGCCGACCAGGCCATCGTGCGCCAGGCCGCGATCGACGCCGGCAAGCAGGAGATCGCCCTCGCGCGCAAGGGCCTGACCGAGTCCGACAAGCCGCTGCTCAAGGAGATTGCCGGCATGGGCGTGACGGTCACCCAGCTCACCCCCGCGGAGCGCGAGGCCTTCGTGAAGGTCACGCGCCCGGTCTACGCCAAGTGGAAGGGCACCGTGGGCAACGACCTGGTGACCAAGGCCGAGAAGGCCATCGCCGCGCGACCGAAGTAGGCGACGTGATCGCGCCACCGGGCCACCGCCCGGCCGCGACTCACTTGGCCTTGAGGCCGTGCGGCTCCGAGGCCATGCTGCTGGCCATCACCTTGTCGTAGGCCGACTTGGTGAGGTTGACCTTGCAGTACTCATCGAGCTGGGGCTTGATCTTCTCGACGGCCACCTCGTCGAACACCGCGTCCTTCTTGCCGTGCTTGCCGTGGCCGACGACGAAGTACACGAACTTGGGCTTGATGGTCTCGTCCAGCGCGAGATAGTCGGAGCAACTCGTCTTCACGACCGGCTTGGCCGGTGCAGGCGCGGCCGGCGGCGTCTGCGCCATCGCGGTGGCCGCGAGGGCGGAGAGGGACAGGGCGGGGACAAGGGCGAGGAGTCTGTTCATGGTCGTCATTCCTGAGGTCGTCGTTGGGACTGCCGTCGCCGACGTGCGATTCGCGCCAGCCGCGGCTCCGTGCCATCGAAGGACCGGTGCGCCGGTCACTTCCCTGCATGGCGAGGCCATCGTAGGAATGCGCGCTTAGACATCGCTTAAACAACAGGCCCGACCTGCGTGCGGCGCGCACCATGAAAAACGCCGGGCACAGGGCCCGGCGTTGCGTTGAGACGCCCCAGCGTGCGGCCGCGCGGCTGCACCGGCCGGGCTGGCAGGGGTCGGCGGGCGTAGCGAGCGGCCCGAGGTCGCATCGAGGACCGGAGCCGTACTCACGTACGGCGAGGACCGCAGGTGCGAGATCGGGCCGCGCAGTAGCCCGGCGGCCCCTGTCAGTGCTGGAGGATCTTGTTGAGGAAGTCCTTGGTGCGCGGCTGGCGGTTCTCGGGGTGGCCGAAGAACTCTTCCTTGGAGCAGTCCTCCAGGATGCGGCCGCCCACGTCGATGAAGATCACGCGGCTGGCCACCTTGCGCGCGAAGCCCATCTCGTGGGTCACGCACATCATGGTCATGCCTTCCTTGGCCAGGCTCACCATCACGTCGAGCACTTCGCCGACCATCTCGGGGTCGAGCGCCGAGGTGGGTTCGTCGAAGAGCATCACGATCGGGTCCATCGACAGCGCGCGCGCGATGGCCACGCGCTGCTGCTGGCCGCCCGACAGCTGGCCGGGGAACTTGTCCTTGTGCGCCATAAGGCCCACGCGGTCGAGCATCTTCAGGCCCCGGGTCTTGGCTTCGTCGAGGCTGCGGCCCAGCACCTTGACCTGCGCGATCGTCAGGTTCTCGGTCACCGACAGGTGCGGGAACAGCTCGAAGTGCTGGAACACCATGCCGACCTTGGAGCGCAGCTTGGGGAGGTCGGTCTTGGAGTTGTTGACGTGCACGCCGTTGACGGTGATGTCGCCCTTCTGGATCGGCTCCAGCGCGTTCACGGTCTTGATCAGCGTGGACTTCCCCGAGCCGGAGGGGCCGCACACGACCACCACGTCGCCCTTGTCGATGCTGACGTTGCAGTCGTTGAGCACCTGGACCGGGCCGTACCACTTCGAGACGTTCTTGATTTCGATCATTTTTTCAGCCATGGCTTGTTCCCCTTCAACGGATGATGGCGATCTTCTTGTGCAGGCGCTTGACCAGGTAGGACAGCGAATAGCACAGGATGAAGTACACGACGGCGGCCAGCAGATACGCCTCTTCGGGCCGCCCGAAGTTCTTGCCCGCCGTCTCGAAACCCTTGAGCAGGTCGTACGCGCCGATGGCGTAGACCAGCGAGGTGTCCTGGAACAGGATGATGGTCTGCGTGAGCAGCACAGGCAGCATGTTGCGGAAGGCCTGCGGCAGGATCACCAGCGTCATGTTCTGCTTGTAGGTCATGCCCACCGCCATGCCGGCGAAGACCTGGCCGCGCGGGATCGACTGGATGCCGGCACGCATGATCTCGGAGAAGTAGGCCGCCTCGAAGCAGATGAAGGTGATCACGGCCGAGGTCTCGGCGCCGATGGGCCGGCCGATCACGAAGGGCACCAGAAGGAAGAAGCCCAGGATCACCATCACCAGCGGCACGGAGCGCATGCCGTTGACGTACGCAGCGGCGGGGAAGTCCAGCCACTTCTTGCCCGACAGGCGCATCAGCGCCAACAGGGTGCCGAAGAAGATGCCGCCCAGGGTGGCCACGATCGTCAGGACGACGCTGAAGTAGAAGCCCTTGAGCACATAGGTGCTGATCAGGCTCCAGCTGTAGAAGGAAAAGTCGAGGTTCATCATCTCAGTGGCCTCCCGTCCCGCCGGAAGCGACGAAGCCCGGCACGCGGACCTTGCGCTCGATGAAGGTCATGATGCGGTTGACCAGCATGGCGCTGATGACATACAGGATGACGACGCCGAGGTAGATCGGGATCTGGGCCGAGGTCTCCTCGCCGGCCTGCAGGTAGAACTGGGTGAGCTCGGGGATCGACACCGCGAAGGCCACCGAGGAGTTCTTGAAGATGTTCATCGACTCGCTGGTCAGCGGCGGCAGGATGATCCGGTATGCCATGGGCAGCAGCACGAAGCGGTAGTACTGCGGCGTGGTGAAGCCGACCGCCATGCCCGCATAGCGCTGGCCGCGCGGCAGCGCCTGGATGCCCGAGCGCAGCTGCTCGGCGATCCGGGCCGAGGTGAAGAAGCCCAGTGCGCAGACCACCAGCACGAAGGGCGGCAGGTCGCGCATCGGGGGGATCATCTTGGGCAGCACGAAGTACCAGATGAACACCTGGACCAGCAGGGGAACGTTGCGGAAGAGCTCCACCCACGCGTTGCCGAAGCGCACCAGCCATGGACTGTCCGGCAGCGTGCGCAGCGTGCCGATGATCGAACCCACGACCAGCGCCACGAACAGCGCCGTGAGCGCCACGCCCACGGTCCAGCCCCAGGCGTGCAGCATCCATTGCAGATAGGTCTGGTCGGAACCGCGCGCGAAGCAGCTCGCGACCACTTCGTTGGTGAGCGTGTCCTGGCAGAAGACCGACATGTCCAGGTTCAGCATCCATCCTCCTTCGCGGGTCGGGGCCCGCGCCCGTTCATCGAAAAGCCCGCGTCGGCAGGAGCGCCGCGCGGGCTTGGCTTTTTGACGTCTGAAGTCGCCTTACTTGGGGGCGTAGGCTTCCATGGGCTTGTCGTTCGGGCTGGCCCAGGCGGCCTTGGTGTTTTCCGAAGCCGGCATGTTCAGGTTGACGTTGTTCGGCGGGATCGGCTGCATGAACCACTTGTCGTACAGCTTGGCCAGCGAGCCATCCTTGATCTGGCGCACGATGCTGTCGTCGATGGCCTTCTTCAGCTTGGCGTCGCCCTTGGGCAGCATGCAGGCGATCGGCTCGACCGACAGCACTTCGCCGACGATCTTGAAGTCCTTCGGGCTCTTCGACTTGGCGGCGTTGGCAGCCAGGATCGAACCGTCCATCACGAAGGCGTCGGCACGGCCCGACTCGAGCAGCAGGAAGCTGTCGGCGTGGTCCTTGCCCATGACTTCCTTGAAGTCGACGCCTTCGGCGCGCTTGTTCTTGCGCAGCGTCTGGACCGAGGTGGTGCCGGTGGTGGTGGCGACCGTCTTGCCCTTCAGGTCGGCGATGCCGTTGATGCCGGAGTTGGCCTTGGTGAGGATGCGCACTTCTTCCACGTAGGTGGTGTAGGCGAAATCGACATCCTTCTGGCGGGCCGTGTTGTTGGTGGTGGAGCCGCACTCGAAATCGATGGTGCCGTTCTGCACCAGGGGCACGCGGTTCTGCGAGGTGATCACCTGGTAGTTGATGGTCAGCGGCTTGCCGAGATCCTTGCCCAGGTCCTTGATGATGTTCTCGGCCATTTCGGTGTGGAAGCCGACGTACTTGCCGCCGCCCAGCGTGTACGCCAGGCCCGACGAATCGCGTACGCCGAGGTTCACCGCGCCGCGCTCCTTGATCTTGGCCAGCGTGTCGGTCGCCTGCGCGAACGCGCCGGTCGCCAGGAACGCGGTCACCGCGATCGCGAGCATTTGCTTTTTCATGAAGAGACTCCTAGGGAAATGGACAGGAAGAAACAAGGCGAAATTCTAGACACACACTTTTGTTGGGCGCATCGGTAACCACCCCGGTGCATGGTGCACCGGATAAGGTGGGCACGCGCGGGATCAAGCGCCCGTCTGGTGCATGGGTTCCGTCATCACGTCGAAGGCGTTGGATTAGCAGCCTCCGTGCCCGTTGGTACGGCTGCCGCAGGAACGGGTGTGGACAATCTCACAGGTTGCGTCAGATGTTCGGGCACGAGCAGCGCGTCCATCTGTTCGCGGGTGAGGATGCCCAGCGACTCGGCCACGACATCGATCGGCCCGCCGGTGGCCAGCGCGGTCTTGGCGATGAGCGCGGCCTTCTCGTAGCCGATGATGGGATTCAGGGCAGTGACGAGGGTGACGGACTCGCGCACCCGGCGGGCCAGGAACTCCCGGTTGGGCTCGATGCCGTCCACGCAATTCCTGCGCAGCGTGCCGCAGGCGTTGGCCAGGTGCCGGATGCTCTTGAACAGGCTCCAGCCCATGATCGGCTCGAAGGCGTTGAGCTGCAGCTGCCCCGCCTCGGAGGCCAGCGTCACCGTGATGTCGTTGCCGATGACTTCGAAGGCGACCTGGTTCATCACCTCCGGGATCACCGGGTTGACCTTGCCCGGCATGATCGACGAGCCGGCCTGGCGCGCGGGCAGGCGGATCTCGCCGAACCCGGCCTGCGGCCCGCTGGACAGCAGCCGCAGGTCGTTGCAGGTCTTCGACAGCTTGGTGGCCACGCGCTTGAGCACGCCCGACAGCTGGACGAAAGCCCCGGTGTCCTGCGTCGCCTCGATCAGGTTGGCCGCCTGCTTGAGCGGCACGCCGGTCTGCTCGGCCAGGTACTGGCAGGCAAGGTTGGCGTAGCCGTGCGGGGCGTTGATGCCGGTGCCGATGGCCGTGGCGCCGAGGTTGATCTCCTCGATGAGCGCACGCGCTTCGCGCAGGCGGGCCTCGTCCTCCTCGATCATCACTGCATAGGTGAGGAACTCCTGACCCAGCGTCATCGGCACCGCGTCCTGCAGCTGGGTGCGGCCGATCTTCAGGATGTCGCGGAACTCCAGCGCCTTGGCCTCGAAGCCCGCGCGCAGGTCGGCCATCGCCTCCAGCAGGCGGCCCAGCGCGAACCACAGCGCAAGGCGCACGGCCGTGGGGTAGACGTCGTTGGTGCTCTGCGAGGCGTTGACGTGGTCGTTGGGATGCAGCACGTCGTAGCGCGCCTTCTCGTGGCCGAGCTTCTCCAGCGCGAGGTTGCAGATCACCTCGTTGGCGTTCATGTTGGTGGAGGTGCCGGCGCCGCCCTGGATGACGTCGACCACGAACTCGTCGAGCAGCTTGCCCTCGATCAGGTCCTCGCAGGCCAGGATGATGGCGCCCGCCCGTTCACGGCCCAGCGCCCCCAGGTCGGCATTGGCGCGCGCCGCCGCCTTCTTCACATGGGCCAGTGCGCGCACCAGGTCGGGCATGGCCGAGACGCGGGTGCCGGAGATGGGGAAGTTCTCGACCGCGCGTGCGGTGTGCACGCCCCAGTAGGCCGGGGCGGGAATGCGCTTCTCGCCGAGAAAGTCGTGTTCGATCCTGAAGTTCGATTCCATGGCAGCGCGTTCCTGGGGTTTCTCGATTCACGCACGCCCGGCGGGCGTGGACATGGGGTGCGACAGCAGACAGCGCGCGACTGTAGGGGTCACATTCCGGCAACACCAATGCCGTATGCGGACGCGACGATGCACGAAAATCATAGGGATGCTTCGCCGGTCGACACCGGCACCGCCACCGCCCCGGACCCCCGCTGGTAAACCCTAGGCCTTGGCCGCCACCTGCGTGCTGACGAGATAGGCCCAGAGCGCGTCCGCCGCGCGCCTGGGCTGCGGGCTGCCGTCGCCACGGGCCGTCCGGGTGGCGGGCTTGGCGGCGGCCGCGGCGCCCGGACGCTCCCGGTAGGCCCGCACCTCCATGGTGGCTTCGAGCGGTCCCATGTCGGGTGGCAGCGCGCTCACCAGCTTGCGGGCGCGCACTTCCTTGCGCACGGCGCTCTCCGGCAGGAAGGCAATGCCATGGCCCTCGAGTGCCATGACCTTCAGGCCTTCGGCCATGTCGGTCTCGTACACCCGGTCGAGGTGGATCGGCGTGCCGGACGATTTCAGCAACTGGTCCACCAGCCGGCCCAGGTAGGCGCCCGGCGCATAGCCCAGGTAGGGCAGCGGCCGGCCGGCCTGGCCCGGAAGCCGGTAGCGCGGGCCGCCATCGGCGTCGGGACGCACCCAGGGCGCGACCACCTCCTCGCCCAGGTAGACCATCTCGTACCGGTTGGCATCCAGCTGCAGGGGCTGCGACGGGTGGTTGTAGGCGATGAGCAGGTCACAGTTGCCCTCGACCAGGCGCATCACCGCGTCGTGGACGTTCAGCGCGATGAGCCGGCTTTTGAGCGGGCCGAACTGCTCGCGCAGGCTGGTGACCCAGGCCGGGAAGAAGGTGAACGCGAGCGTATGGGGGACGGCGAACTCGATCACGTCCTGTGCCACGGCCGAATGGCCGCGCAGCATGGCGCGCGTGCTCTGCAGGGCCTGCAGCATCTCGAGTGCCTGGCCATAAAGGGTCTGGCCCGCAGGCGTGAGCCGGGTGGGGTAGGAGCTGCGGTCGACGAGATCGGTGCCGGCCCATCCCTCCAGCGCCTGGATGCGCCGCGAAAACGCGGGCTGGGTGACGTGCCGCAACTGCGCCGAGCGGCTGAAGCTGCGGGTCTCGGCGAGGCTCACGAAGTCCTCGAGCCACTTGGTTTCCATGGGGCGGGATTATGGCTGCGGCGGCAGCGTTCATACTGCGCTGCATCACCTTCCCCGCCCGCTGCCGACGCCATGCCCGCCACCGAACTGCTCGACCTCAGCGCCACCGAACTGTCGCGCCGCATCGCCCGCCGCGACTGCAGTGCCCGCGAGCTCATGGACGCCACGCTGGCACGCGTCGAGGCGCTGAACCCGCGCTTCAACGCACTCGTCGCGCTGCGGCCCCCCGAAGAACTGCGCGACGAAGCCGACGCCTGCGACGCCCGCCTGGCCCGCGGCGAACGCGCCGGCTGGATGCACGGCTTCCCCTTCGCGCCGAAGGACCTGAGCCATTGCGCCGGCCTGCCCACTTCGATGGGCTCGCCGCTCACCCCGAGGAGCCCGGCGCGCCAGGACAGCCCACACGTGGCGCGCGCCCGGGCCGCCGGCGCGATCATGATCGGGAAGAGCAACACGCCCGAATTCGGTCTGGGCTCGCACACCTACAACACCGTCTTCGGCATCACCCGCAACGCTTGGGACCCGTCCAGGAGCGCCGGCGGCAGCAGCGGCGGTGCCGCCGTGGCACTGGCCCTCGGGATGCTCCCCGTGGCCGACGGCAGCGACATGATGGGTTCGCTGCGCAACCCCGCGGCCTTCAACAACGTCATCGGCTTCCGACCTTCGCGCGGGCGCGTGCCCGGCGGCCCCGACGACGACCTCTTCTTCCAGCAGCTCGGCACCGACGGCCCGATGGGCCGCACGGTCGAGGACACGGCCCGACTGCTGTGCGTGCAGGCCGGCTTCGACCCGCGCCTGCCGCTCTCCCTGCCCCAACCACTGCCGGCGCCCGACGACCTGCGCCTGCCCACGGAAGTGAGGGGCCTGCGCATCGGCTGGCTGGGCAGCCTGTGGCCCGGGCTCCCGACCGAGGCCGGCATCCTCCCGCTGTGCGAGTCGGCGCTGAAGACCTTCGCCGACCTGGGTGCCCACGTCGAAGCCTGCATGCTCGATGTCCCACGCGAGCAGAACTGGACGGCGTGGCTGCGCCTGCGGCAACTGCTCGTCGGCGGCAAGCTCGGCGCACTGGTGGCCGACCCGAGGCACCGCGCCCAGGTCAAGCCCGAGGCGCTGTGGGAGATCGACCAGAGCCGCCACCTGGACGCTGCCTCGCTGTACCAGGCCTCGCTCTACCGCTCGAACGTCTACCGCGCCTTCCTGCGCCTGTTCGAGCGCTTCGACCTCGTCGCCGCACCGACGGCGCAACTCTTTCCCTTCGACGCCGAACTGCACTGGCCCGACCGCGTGGCGGACGTGCCGAGCGACACCTACCACCAGTGGATGGAGATCGTCACGCCCTTCACGCTGGCCGGCCTGCCCACGCTGAACCTGCGCGCCGGCTTCGGCCCGCAGGGCCTGCCGATGGGCCTGCAGCTTGCGGGACCGGTGAACGCGGACCTCGCGGTGCTCGGCGCGGGCCAGGCCTACGACGAAGCCTGCGCTTGGTCGGCGCTGCGGCCGCCGGTGGTGGCCTCGCCCACCAAGGACTGAGCTCCCGGCTCAGGGACGCAGGGCCATCGTGGACGGCAGCCGCGTCCACGGCAGGTCGGCCGGGTCGGCCGCCATCGGCCCCGGCGCCTTGGCCACCACGATGGCGCTGGCGATGGGCGCGAAGTCGGCGCGGAAATGGACCGAGCTCTTCACCACCAGCACCCGCATGCGCTCTGGCTCGATGCCCAGGAAGCGGAACAGCTCGCGGTCCAGCATCTGCGTCTTGCGCGAACTCACCCCGACGAGCACGCCCTGCACCTCGAGGCAGGCGCACGGCCCGAGCGAGACCGTGCCGCCCATGCCCATCGGCCCCAGGAGCACGACCTCGCCGTCGGACAGGCGGCGCACCGTGGCTTGCACCGGCACCGGCGGGTCGCTGAACTGCCCGCCCCAGGTGGGGACCGAGCGGCCCAGGCGCAGATCGATCTGCGCGCCTTCACCGGCGGCGTGGGCCGCGGCCGCGGCCTCGGGGTCGGCCAGCAGCCCCAACGCCACCTGGCCGGGGAAACGCGTGCCCGCGCCAGCCGCCAGCAGGGCATGCAGCAGCCCCGTGGTGTTGCTGTCGCCGCCGGCACCGGGGTTGTCCTGCGTGTCGGCAATGACCACCGGGCCGGCACCGTCCGCGGCGGAGTCCAGCGCGGCCTGCACGGCCTCGGCCGGCGTCTTGAGGTCGAGACGCCATTGCGCGCGCGGCTGGTCGATGCGCGCGAACAGGGCGTCCACCGCAGCCGGGGCCGCGTCGCCGTAGGCCCAGACGACCGGGCCGCACTCGGCGATGTCGGCCGCGGGGAAGCCCGTCGCGAAACTCAGCACGGTGCCATGGGCCGCGTCCAGGGCGCGCAGCGCGTCGTAGACCGCGCCGGCCGGCGCGGTCATGGTGCTCTGCACGTTCAGCGGCAGGAGAAAGTCGAGCCGGCGCACCGCCAGCGGCTCGCGGCGGCCGCGAGCGATGCGACGCGCCAGCAGCATGGCCGCCAGCCGCCCGGTGTCGGCCATGTCCACGTGCGGGTAGGTGCGGTAGGCCACCAGCGCGTCGGCCACGTCGAGCATGCGGGCGCTCACGTTCGCATGCAGGTCCAGGCTGGCGACGATGGGCACCTGCGGACCGACTGCACTGCGCAGCAGGGCCAGCAGCTCGCCTTCGGGGTCGTCCAGGTGTTCGGCCACCGCGGCGCCATGCAGGTCGAGATAGACCGCGTCCACCCTGGCGCTGCGTTGCGCCTGCGCCAGGTCCTCCAGGATCTCGCTGGCGATGCGCTCGAAGGCCTCGCGCGTGACATGCGCCGAGGGGTTGGCACCGGCCCAGACCGAGGGCGTCAGCGTCCAGCCCTGCGCCTCGGCGGCGTCGATGAAGCCGCCGATGGGCAGGCCCTTCCCGCGGTAGGCCTCGACCACCACCGGACCGCGTCGGTACGGCGGAAAGCCGGCACCGGCCTCGAACGCGGCCCAGTCGGCCGGGGTCGGCGCAAAGGTGTTGGTCTCGTGCTGGAAGCCGGCGATGAAGACGTGCATTGGCGAGCTCGGTGGGGTTCAGATGGGCGAGACGACGCCGCGCCCGGCGAAGTGCCCTTCGGCGTTGGCCATGAAGCGGTTCACGCTGGCCTGGGTGGCCTCGGGCGACCAGCCGGCCATGTGCGGCGTGATGAAGAGGTTGTCCAGTCCGATGAGCTGTGCGGGCGGCTTCGGCTCGCTCTCGTACACGTCGAGGCCGGCGCCGGCGATGCGCCCTTCGCGCAGCGCCGCGGCCAGCGCCTCGGTGTCGACCACGCTGCCGCGGCCGATGTTGACCAGGAAGCCCTGCGGCCCGAGCGCGTCGAGCACCCGCGCGTCGACCGCGTGGCGCGTGGCCGGCCCGCCGGGCGCGGCGCACACGAGGAAGTCGCACCACTGCGCCAGCTCGAGCAGGCTGCCGAAGTAGCGGTGCGGCAGCTCGGGCCGCGCGCTGCGGTTGTGATAGCCGATCTCCAGGTCGAAGCCGGCGGCGCGCCTGGCGATCTTCTGCCCGATGGTGCCCAGGCCGAAGATGCCCAGCTTCTTGCCCGAGACGTTCGGCGGCTGCGGGATCGCCTCGCGCCAGATGCCCTCGCGGCACTGGCGGTCGAGCATGCGCATGCCGCGCACGATGCCGATGAGCAGGCCGAAGGCGTGGTCGGCCACGCAGTCGTCGTTGGTGCCGGAGCCGTTGGCCGTGGCGATGCCGCGCGCCCGCAGCACGTCCATCGGCAGGCACTCGAAGCCCGCGCCCAGGCAGCACACCAGCTCGAGCGCCGGCATGGCGGCGACTTCCTCCGGCGTGATGCCGACCACGCCGATGGTCAGCACGGCACGGATGCGCCGGGCGTGGGCGGCCACGGCGCCGGGCCGCTCGGCCGCGGTGGGGGCGTAGATCAGCTCGTACACCTCGCCGATCTGGGCCTGGTGTTCGGGAATCAGGCTGGTGAGCACCAGCAGCGGAATCTTCTCGGTCACTTGGAATGCTCCTGAAACGATAGCATCTCACGCAGGCTGGACGGGCGCTGCAAGCCATTTTTATCAGAACTTGCAGTCACAGCATCGGGGCCGTATCGACCTTCTGCAGTGCCCACATCTGCGCATAGCGCCCGCCGAGCGCCAGCAGCTGCGCATGCGTGCCGCGCTCGACGATCACGCCGGCCTCGAGCACCAGGATCTCGTGCGCATCCACCACCGTGGACAGCCGGTGCGCGATGACCAGCGTGGTCTTGTTGCGCGACGCGCTCGCCAACTCGGCCTGGATGGCGCGCTCGTTGGCCGAATCCAGCGCCGAGGTGGCCTCGTCGAAGATCAGGATCGGCGGGTCCTTGAGCAGCGTGCGCGCGATGGCCACGCGCTGCTTCTCGCCGCCCGACAGCTTGAGCCCGCGCTCGCCCACCACCGTCTCGTAGCCCAGCGGCAGACCGGCGATGAAGCCGTCGATGCGCGCCGCCTTCGCCGCGGCGACCACTTCGTCGTGCGTGGCGCCGGGTCGGCCGTAGGCGATGTTGTAGGCGATGGTGTCGTTGAAGAGCACCGTGTCCTGCGGCACGATGCCGATGGCCTGGCGCAGGCTGGCCTGGGTGACGCTGCGGATGTCCTGGCCGCCGATGCGCACGTGGCCTTCCTGGATGTCGTAGAAGCGGTAGAGCAGGCGTGCCAGCGTCGACTTGCCCGAGCCCGAGGGCCCGACCACCGCCACGGTCTTGCCGGCCGGGATCTCGAAGCTCACGCCGTGCAGGATCGGCCGCGCGGGCTCGTAGGCGAAGCGCACGTTGTCGAAGCGCACCGTCGCGTCGTGCGTGTCCAGCGGCTGCGCGCCCGGCGCGTCGGCCACCTCGCGCTCGCGTTCCAGCAGTGCGAACATCTTTTCCAGGTCCACCAGGTTCTGCTTGATCTCGCGGTAGATCACGCCCAGGAAGTTCAGCGGGATGTACAGCTGGATCATGAAGGCGTTGACCATCACCAGGTCGCCCAGCGTCATTCGGCCGTCGACCACGCCCTGCGTGGCGCGCCAGAGCATCGCCACCAGGCTCAGCGCGATGAGCATCTGCTGGCCGGTGTTGAGCAGCGACAGCGTGGTCTGGCTCTTGACGGCGGCGCGGCGGTAGCGCTCCAGGTTCTCGTCGTAGCGCCGTGCCTCGAAGTCCTCGTTGTTGAAGTACTTCACCGTCTCGTAGTTCAGCAGCGAGTCGATGGCCCGGCTCTGTGCCTTCGAGCCCAGCTCGTTCATGGTCTTGCGGAACTGCGTGCGCCACTCGGTCACCGTGACGGTGAAGCCGATGTAGATCACCAGCGCGATGCCGGTGATGACGGCGAACCAGGCGTCGAACTTCACCGCCAGGATGCCCAGCACCAGCGACAGCTCGATCAGCGTGGGCACGATGCTGTAGAGCGAGTACGAGATGAGCGAGTGCACGGCCTGCGTGCCGCGCTCGATGTCGCGCGTCATGCCGCCGGTCTGGCGCTCCAGGTGGAAACGCAGCGACAGCGCATGCAGGTGCCGGAACACCTCCAGAGAGATGCTGCGCGACGCGCCCTCGGTCGCCTTGGCGAAGACCAGTTCGCGCAGTTCGGTGAAGAGCGCGGTGGAAAAGCGCAGCAGCCCGTAGGCCACCAGCAGCGCCACCGGCACCACCAGCAGCACGGCCGGGTCGCCGGGCTTGAGCGTCATGCGGTCGACCAGGGTCTTGAGCAGCACCGGCACGCCGACGTTCGCCACCTTGGCCCCGACCATGAAGGCCAGCGCGGCGAACACGCGCCACTTGTATTGCCACAGGTAGGGAAAGAGGCGTCGCAGGGTGGCGGCGTCGGAACGCGCAGCGGCCGCGGCGGTGGCATCGGCGGCCGGGGGAGGATGGGCGAGCGACCTCACGTGCGCCCTCCCGGGCCTGCGCGCCGGCGCATCGCGCCGCACGCCGGCGGCGGTCGATGGGGAAGGAAGGCGGAATCAGGCAGCGCGTCGCGGCAGCGTCGCATACGGGACAATCGTGGTTTTCGTGTTTCCGAGATTGTGCCGATGTCCACCGCTTCCAGCCCCGCCGCCGTCCTCAAGAGCCTGCCGGCCGACATGGAACTGGTGCTCAAGGTGATCCCGATGCCGGCGGACACCAACGCCAACGGCGACATCTTCGGCGGCTGGGTGATGGCCCAGGTCGACCTGGCCGGCTCGGTGCTCCCGGCCCGCTACGCCAACGGGCGCATGGCGACGGTCGCGGTCAACGAATTCATCTTCAAGCAGCCGGTGCGCATCGGCGACATCCTGTCCTTCTACGCCTCGGTCAGCCGCGTCGGCCGCACCTCGGTCACGGTCAGGGTCGAGGTGTTCGCCGAACGCATCCGCAACCAGGGCGAGTACGTGAAGGTGACGGAAGCCACGCTGACCTACGTGGCGATCGACGAGAACGGGCGGCCGCGCCCCCTCGCGGCCGGGCCCGCGCAGCCGGTCTGAGGCGTGGCGGCGGACTTCAGACCTTGCTGAAGTCCGGCTTGCGCTTCTCCATGAACGCCGTGAACGCCTCGCGCGCCGCCGGCTCGCGCAGCATGCGGCCGAAGCTCGCGCCCTCCTCGCCCATGCGTTCGAGCACGGCCGGGCCCTGCGATTTCTTCATGAGACGCTTGGTCTCGATGAGGGCCGACAGCGGCTTGGCCGCGAGCTTGCGGGCCTGCTGCTGGGCGATGGCGTTGCACTCGGTGGGCGGTACCACGCGGTTGACCAGGCCCACCTCGAGCGCGGCCTCGGCCATGAAGGGCTCGCCCAGCAGCAGCGCCTCGGCGGCGCGGTGGTAGCCGAACATCTGCGGCACCAGCAGGCTCGACGCCGCCTCCGGGCACAGGCCCAGGTTGACGAAGGGCATCGAGAACGCGGCGTTGTCGCCGGCGTAGACCAGGTCGCAGTGGAAGAGCAGCGTGGTGCCGATGCCCACGGCCGGGCCGCACACCGCCGCCACGATGGGCTTGGGGAACTGCGCGATGCCGTGCAGGAAGCGGAACACCGGCGAATCCTGCGTCGAGGGCGGGGCGTTCAGGAAATCGCCGATGTCGTTGCCGGCCGAGAAGATGGTCGCATCGCCCTGGATCAGCAGCACGCGCACTGCGGCGTCGGCCTGCGCGACCTCCAGTGCGTCGGCCATCGCGGCGTACATCGCGCTGGTGATCGAGTTCTTCTTGTCGAGGCGGTTGAAGGTCAGCGTGCTCACGCCGCCCTCGGTGTGGACGAGGATGTCGCTCATGGGAAAGCCTTGAAGGTCTGGTCGAATCGAGGAAGGGCGTCAACGTGCGTCCAGCACCGCTTCGCGCACGAAGTCGAGCCGGTCCTGGCCCCAGAACATCTGGTCGCCGACGAACATGGTGGGGGCACCGAACACGCCGCGGGCCACGGCCTCGCCGGTCACGGCCTTCAGGCGCTCCTTGACGTCGGGCTGCGCGGCCAGGGCGACCACCGCTTCGGCGTCGAAGCCCGCGGCCTGGAGCACCGCCTGCACGACGGCGGGATCGTTCATGTTCTGCGCATCGACCCACATGGCCTGGTAGACGGCGCGGCAGTAGGCGTCGAAGCGCTCGGGCTGGTGCATCTGCACGCCGGTGGCGCCACGCATCAGCAGCAGCGTGTTGACGGGGAAGTGCGGGTTGTGCGTGAACGGCACCCCGTACCGCTGCGCGAAGCGCTGCAGGTCCACGTTCATGTACGGGCCCTTGGGCTTGATCTCGGCCGGCGACCGGTTGCCGGTGGCCTGGAACACGCCGCCCAGCAGCATGGGCCGGGGCGCGAGCGTGGCGCCGGTGTCGGCGCACAGGTGGGGCAGCTGCGTCCAGGCCAGGTAGGCGGCGGGACTGCCGAAATCGAAGAAGAACTCGACGGTGGTGGCGGGCATGGGCATGTCTCCGTGTGGGTGCGCCGCGCTCAGAATTTTTCCATCCACGGCCGCAGGTCCAGCTCGTGCGTCCAGGCGTCGCGCGGCTGGCGGTGGAGCATGACATAGCTTTGCGCGATGTGCTCGGGATTGAGGATGCCGTCCTGCGCCTTCAGCGCATAGCGCTCGGGAAAGTTGCTGCGGATGAATTCAGTGTCGATGGCGCCGTCGATGACGGTGTGGGCCACGTGCACACCCTGCGGCCCGAGCTCACGCGCCATGGCCTGGGCCAGGGCGCGCAGCGCCATCTTGGCGCCCGAGAAGGCGCCGAAGTTCGCGCCGCCCCGCAGCGAGGCCGTGGCACCGGTGAAGATGATGGTGCCCCGGTGGCCACCGGCCGGCATCTCGCGCGCGACCATGCGCCGCGCCACCTCGCGGCCGGTGAGAAAACCCGAGAAGCAGGCCATCTCCCAGACCTTGAAGTACTTGCGCGCGGTCTCGGCGAGGATGCTCTCGGGCACGTTGGCGCCGATGTTGAACACCATCACCTCGATCGGGCCGATGGTCGACTCGATCTGCTCGACGAGCGCGACGACCTCTTCCTCCTTGCGCGCGTCGGTGCCGAAGGCATGTGCGATGCCGCCCTCGGCCTCGATCTGCGCCACCAGGGGCTGCAGCTTGTCGGCGCTGCGCCGCACCACGCAGGCGGCGTAGCCTTCCCTGGCGAAGGCACGCGCGATGGCGCCGCCGGTGGCGTCGCCGGCGCCAATGACGAGGGCTGCGGGTGTCTGGTTCATGGGGGTGCTCCTTGATGTCTCCGGGCTGTGCACGCGCCGCCGCCGCGGGCGCTATTCCTTGTAGTAGACGATCTGGTTGCTGGTGGCGAGCAGCCGCCCGGCCTGGCTCCACAGCTGCGCGCTCTGGTCGAAGAAGCCCTGCGCGAACTGCTGGCCCGTCGCGCGCCCGAGCAGGTGGCCGGTGCCGACCTCGGCGAGCTGCGCCGCGGTGCAGTGGAAGTATGTGGTGATCGACACCGTGCCGGCGGGCACCACGGTGGCGCGGCGCAGCCACACGCGCGGATAGAAGACGTCACTCATCGCGGTGAGCGAGGCGAAATCCAGCGCCCGCGGCTGGGCGTCGCGCAGCCACATGCGGGTCTCGCTGTGGTCGCCGCGGCCGTCCCACTGCGTGGGGATGCTGCCGCTCACCGGCCGCATCTCGTACTGGCCGACCCAGGCCACGGCCTTGGGCCCGATGGTCATGCGCTCGACCGCTTCGGGCGCAGGCACCGCGGGCATGGGCAGGTCGGTGGCGCCCCAGGTCTCCCGGCGCACCGCCGTGACCACCGTGGCGGTGGTGTTGAGCTGCGGCCGGCCCTCGGCGTCGGGCTGGCGGATCTCGAGCGTCCAGTGCTGGGTCGAGCGGTTGGTCTTCACCGGCGTGGCCTGGATCTCGAAGGGCCCCTCCACGATGGCGGCCGCGTAGTTGACGGTGATCGCGATGGGCTCGCCCAGCAGGTCGGGGTGGCGCAGCACCGCCTGCAGCGCCAGCGCCGCCGTGGTGCCGCCGAACGGACCGACCATGTTCCAGTAATCGGCGCTGGTGGCGCCGGTGAAGAGGCCGGCCTGGAGGTCGCTGTGTTCGAGCGCCAGGGCCTGGTCGAAGGGGTGCATCGTCATGGCGGCAGTGTGCACGGGGGCGGCGGGCTCACGCAGTCGTCTGCGGGACGCGGGTGTTCCCCAGCGCCGCCAGGCGCTGCAGGCTCTCGATGGCGCGCGGCCACAGGCTGGGCGCGAACTGCTCGCGGAAGAAGCCGAAATGGCCGATGCGGCGCGCCTGCACGTCGGCCGGCGCGATGCGCTGCACGGCGGTGGGGGCGGCCGAGTAGAAGCCGACGAGGCTTTCGGTGCCGCGCAGCGTCATCAGTTCGTCGTCGGCGATCGACAGCGCCAGCACCGGAAAGCGCACCCGGGCGTAGCTGCGTTCGGCCAGCGGCCCCTCGGCCCCCACGCTGTAGCGCGGGTGGAGGCACCAGCGCCGCCACTGCAGGATCACGCCGCGCGGCAGGTCGCCCACCTTGCGCAACCTGCGGCCGGGAAAGTAGCCCCACAGGCGCACGGCCAGCGGCACCAGCACGAACCAGAAGTAGAGAACGGAACGCTTCAGGCGCGGCGCGTTTTCGCGCCAGTAGCCGCTGCCGGCGGCGATGCTCAGCAGGCCGTCGACCTGCTCGGGCCGCGCGAGCAGCCCCGGCAGCTGAGCGCCCAGGCTGTGGCCGAAGAGGTAGAGCGGCAGCGCGGGCTGTGCGGCACGGGCGGCGTCGATGACCGCTTCATAGTCGCGAGCCCAGTCGAACAGGTCGGCGTCGAAGCCGCGCAGCGGCGCATCGCCGAGCGAGTCACCGCTGCCGCGGTAGTCGAAAGTCCAGACGGCGACGCCTTGCGCGGCGAGCCACTGCGCGAAGGGGGCGTAGAAGGCCTGCCGCACGCCCATCGCGCCGCCGATCACGACGCTGGCGCGCGGGGCGGCGGTGGCGGGGTAGTGCCGCACCGCGATCCGGTGGGAGCCATCGACCGGCAATGTCGTCGCTTGCATGCTCGTCTCCTGTGCGCCGCCTCCGGCGCGCTGGCCTTCAAGCCGAATCGGGCGCCAACGCCCGCAGGATGGGCGCAGGCAGCTATGAAAACAATAGCAACCCGCGCCGCAACTCAGACCCGTTCGAAGATGCCGGCTGCGCCCTGCCCCATCCCGACGCACATCGTCACCATGCCGTACTTGAGCTGCTTGCGGCGCAGCGCATGCACGACCGTGGCGGCGCGGATGGCACCCGTGGCGCCCAGCGGGTGGCCCAGCGCGATCGCGCCGCCCATGGGGTTGACCTTGGCCGGGTCGAGCTTCAACGTGTTCAGCACCGCCAGCGACTGGGCCGCGAAGGCCTCGTTCAGCTCGATCCAGTCCAGGTCGTCCTGCTTCAGGCCCGCGTAGCGCAGCGCGGCCGGGATCGCCTCGATGGGGCCGATGCCCATGATGGCCGGCGGCACGCCCTTGCTCGCGAAGCTGACGAAGCGCGCCAGCGGCGTGAGGTCGTACTTCTGGCAGGCGGCTTCGCTCGCCAGGATGAGCGCGCCGGCGCCGTCCGAGGTCTGCGAACTGTTGCCCGCCGTGACCGTGCCGCGCGCGGCGAACACGGTGCGCAGCTTCGCCAGGCCCTCGAGGCTGGTGTCGGGACGCGGGCCTTCGTCGAGGCTGACGGTGCGGGTCTTCGTGGTGATTTCGCCGGTGGCGGGGTCGAAGCCGCGGTCGGTCACCTCGATCGGCGTGATCTCGTCGGCGAACTCGCCGGCCTGCTGGGCCGCGACGGCGCGCTGGTTCGACTGCAGCGCGAAGGCGTCCTGCGCCTCGCGGCTGACCTTCCACTGCTGCGCCACCTTCTCGGCCGTGAGGCCCATGCCGTAGGCGATGCCGACGTCCCCGTCGCGCTCGAAGATCGAGGGCGACAGCGAGGGCGCGTTGCCCATCATCGGCACCATGCTCATGCTCTCCACGCCGGCGGCGATCATCACCTCCGCCTCGCCGACGCGGATGCGGTCGGCCGCCATCTGCACGGCCGACAGGCCCGAGGCGCAGAACCGGTTGACGGTGATGCCGCCCACGCTGGTGGGCAGGCCCGCGAGCACGGCGCCGATGCGCGCCACGTTCAGGCCCTGCTGCGCCTCGGGGATGGCACAGCCGCAGACGATGTCCTCGATGGTCTGCGGATCGAGCCGCGGCACCTGCGCCAGCGCCGCCTTCAGCGTGGTCGCCAGCAGGTCGTCCGGCCGGGTGTTGCGGAAGAAGCCGCGGTGCGACTTGCCGATGGGGGTGCGCGTGGCGGCGACGATGTAGGCGTCCTGCACTTGCTTGCTCATGGTCGTGTCCTCGTCGTCGTTCAGTTGCGGACCGGCTTGCCGGTGGAGAGCATTCCCATGATCCGCTCCTGGGTCTTGGGATGCTGCACCAGCGCGCAGAAGGCTTCGCGTTCCAGGCCCATCAGGTACTCCTCGCTGACGAGGGTGCCGGCATCGACGTCGCCGCCCGTCACCACGTTCGCGATCAGGCTGGCGATGTGGAAGTCGTGCTGGCTGATGAAGCCGCCGTCGCGCATGTTGACCAGCTGGCCCTTGATCGTCGCGGCGCCGCTGCGGCCGGCCACGCGGAAGCTGCGCTTCATCGGCGGGCGCCAGCCGGCCTCGTGCATGGCCTTCGCCTGCTGGATGGCGACATAGAGCAGTTCGTCCTTGTTCGGCACGATCACGTCGCCCTCGACCAGGTAGCCCAGCTTGCGCGATTCGAGTGCGCTGGTGCCGACCTTGGCCATGGCGGCGGCCGTGAAACCTTCGGTGAGGAAGGGCAGCAGGTCGGTACCGGTCGACGCGGCGGCGTTCTCGGCGGCGCGGCGTGCGATGTAGGTCAGGCCGCCGGCCCCGGGCACCAGGCCCACGCCCACCTCCACCAGGCCGATGTAGCTTTCCATCGCGGCCACCCGGCGCGCGCTGTAGACGGCCAGTTCGCAGCCGCCGCCCAGCGCCAGGCCGCGCACTGCGGCCACCACCGGCACGTTGGCGTAGCGCATGCGCAGCATCACGTCCTGCAGGGCCTGCTCGGCGCCCTCGACGGCGCCGATGCCCGCCACCACGAAGGCCGGCAGCATGGCCTGCAGGTCGGCGCCGACGGAGAACTTGTCGTCCGGCGACCAGATGACCAGCCCCCGGTACTCGCGCTCGGCCAGGGCCACCGCCTCGGCCAGCGCCTCGGCCACGTCGGGGCTGATGGCGTTCATCTTGGAATGGATGCTGGCGACGAGCACCTCGCCATCCAGCGTCCAGACGCGCACGTCGCCCTCGTCGCTGATCGTGGTACCCGCCTCCACGGCCGGCTTCTCCCCGCTGCCGCGCACCGTCTCGGGAAAGAGCTGGCGCGCCATCACCGGCAGGCGCCGCGGCGGCACGAAGCGCTGCTCGGCCGCGCTCCACGAGCCCTCGGACGTGTGCACGCCACCGGCATCGGCCACCGGGCCTTCAAAGACCCACTTCGGCAGCGGCGCCTTGGCCAGCGCCTTGCCGGCGTCGATGTCCTCCTGGATCCATTGCGCGACCTGCTTCCAGCCGGCTTCCTGCCACAGCTCGAAGGGGCCCTGCTGCATGCCGAAGCCCCAGCGCATGGCCAGATCGATGTCGCGTGCGCTCTCGGCGATGTCGGCCAGGTGCACCGCGGCATAGTGGAACCCGTCGCGCAGGATGGCCCACAGGAACTGGCCCTGCGGCCCTTCGGCGTTGCGCAGCAGCCTCAGGCGCTCGGCGGCCGGCTTCTTGAGCATGCGGCCGTAGACCTCGTCGGCCTTTGCGCCGGCCGGCACGTAGTCGCCCTTCTCCAGGTCGAAGCGCAGGATGTCGCGGCCCGCCTTCCTGTAGAAGCCGGCCTTGGTCTTGTTGCCCAGTTGGCCCAGCTCCAGCAGCTTCGCCAGCACGGGCGGCGTGGCGAAGTTGGGGTAGAACGGATCGGTCGCCTCGCTCAGGTTGTCCTGCAGCGTCTTGACCACGTGCGCCAGCGTGTCCAGGCCCACCACGTCGGCGGTGCGGAAGGTGCCCGAGCTCGCACGGCCCAGGCGCTTGCCCGTGAGGTCGTCGACCACGTCGAAGGAGAGGCCGAACTTGTCGACTTCCTTGAGCGTCGCCAGCATGCCGGCAATGCCGATGCGGTTGGCGATGAAGTTGGGCGTGTCCTTGGCGCGCACCACGCCCTTGCCGAGGGCACTGATGGCAAAAGTCTCGAGGTCGTCGAGCACCTGCGGCTGCGTGCCGGGCGTGGGGATCAGCTCCACCAGCGTCATGTAGCGCGGCGGGTTGAAGAAGTGGATGCCGCAAAAGCGCGGGCGGATGCTTTCCGGCACCGCCTCGCTGAGCTTGGTGACCGACAGGCCCGAGGTGTTGGACGCCAGGATGGCATGCGGCGCCACATGCGGCGCGATCTTCCTGTAGAGGTCGAGCTTCCAGTCCATGCGCTCGGCGATGGCCTCGATCACCAGGTCGCATTCACCCAGCAGCGCGAGGTGCTCCTCGTAGTTGGCGGCCTGGATCAGCGCGGCATCCTCCGGCACGCCCAGCGGCGCGGGCTTGAGCTTCTTGAGGTTGTCGATGGCCTTGAGGACGATGCCGTTCTTTGGCCCTTCCTTCGCGGGGAGATCGAACAGGACGACCGGCACGCGCACGTTCACGAGGTGGGCCGCAATCTGCGCGCCCATCACGCCGGCGCCGAGCACGGCGACCTTCTTCACATTGAACTGGGACATGGTGGTGTGGGTGTTGAAGCCGTTCGGGCTGAGCTTGTCGAAGGGTCGAAGCCGGTGCGCGGGCTGGCCCTTCGACAGGCTCGGGGCGAACGGCGGGGTTGTGGGCGATGTCAGGGGACTACTGGACCCGGGTCCAGGTCTGCGTGCGCCAGAAGGGTCCGAGGTAGCCGCGCACCTCCAGCTTCTTGCCGCCGTCGATGGGCGTGAAGCTGGCGCGGTATTCCTTGCCGTTCTCGGGGTCGAGGATGCGGCCGCCTTCCCAGACGTCCTTGCCCTCGGCCTTCGCGCCGCCGCGGATGATCTCAAGGCCGTTGATGGGCTTGCCCTTGCGGTCGCCGTCGCACTCGTCGCAGGTGGCGTCGGGCTTGGCGTCCTTCTTGAGCGTCTTCTCGATGCGGCCGGCCAGCGCGCCGCCGCTGTCGGCGATGCGGATCTCGGCCTTGACCTCTCCGGTCTTGTCGTCGACGTTGCGCCACAGGCCCACGGGGCTCATCTGCGCCAGCGCCGGACCGGCGACTGCTACGAAAAAGATAGCTGCTATCGCAGATTTCATGGGCGTCTCCATGGGTTTCGGCTTGAATTCCTGATCGCTGGCGCGTGGGGATCAGGCCAGCGCGGCGTCGGTGTCCATCAGCACCTTGCTGCCGGCGCGCGCCGTGCGCATCAGCGTCGCCGTCTCGGGGAAGAGCTTGGCGAAGTAGAAGCGCGCGGTCTGCAGCTTGGCGACGTAGAAGGGGTCCGTGTTGCCGGCGGCAATCTCGCGCAGCGCCACCTGCGCCATGCGGGCGAAGAGGTAACCGAAGACGAAGTGGCCGGCCACGCGCAGGTAGTCGACGGCCGCGGCGCCCACCTCGTCGGGGTTCTGGAAGCCCTTGAAGCCGATCTCGGTCGTGAACTTGGTGAGTTGGTCGCCCAGGCCCGCGATCGGGTTGATGAACTCGGCCATCTTCTCGTTCACGCCCTCCTCTTCCACCAGCTTGCCGACCAGCTTGCCGAATTTCTTCAGGCTGGCGCCGTTGTTGCCCAGCACCTTGCGGCCCAGCAGGTCCAGCGACTGCACGGTGTTCGTGCCTTCGTAGATCATGTTGATGCGGTTGTCGCGCACGAACTGCTCCATGCCCCATTCCTTGATGAAGCCGTGGCCGCCGAAGACCTGCATGCAGGCGTTGGTGCTGATGTGCCCGTTGTCGGTGATGAAGGCCTTGACGATCGGCGTGAGCAGCGCGACCAGTTCGTCCGCGTCCTTGCGCGCCTTCTCGTCCGGGTGGTGGTGCGCCTTGTCCAGAAGCAGCGTGCAGAAGATCTGCAGCGCGCGGGCACCTTCGGCATACGCCTTGGCCGTGAGCAGCATCTTGCGCACGTCGGGGTGCACGATGATCGGGTCGGCTTCCTTGTCCTTGGCCTTCACGCCCGAGAGCGAGCGCATCTGCAGGCGGTCCTTCGCGTAGGCCAGCGCGTTCTGGAACGCGACCTCGGTCAGGCCCAGCGACTGGTTGCCCACGCCCAGGCGGGCGGCGTTCATCATCACGAACATGGCGGCCAGGCCCTTGTTGGGCTCGCCCACCAGGGTGCCGGTGGCGCCCTCGATCACGATCTGCGCGGTGGCGTTGCCGTGGATGCCCATCTTGTGCTCCAGGCCGGCGCAGTAGATCGGGTTGCGCTCGCCCAGCGACCCGTCGGCCTTGACGTGGTACTTGGGCACCACGAACAGGCTGATGCCCTTGCTGCCCTTCGGCGCGTCGGGCAGGCGGGCCAGCACCAGGTGGATGATGTTGTCGGCCAGGTCGTGCTCACCGGCCGAGATGAAGATCTTGCTGCCGGTGATGCGGTAGGTGCCGTCGGCCTGCGGTTCGGCCTTGGTGCGCAGCAGGCCCAGGTCGGTGCCGCAATGCGGCTCGGTCAGGCACATGGTGCCGGTCCATTCGCCGCTGGTGAGCTTGGGCAGGTAGGTCTTCTTCTGCTCGTCGGTGCCGTGGGCGACCAGGGCCTCGTAGGCGCCGTGCGACAGGCCGGGGTACATGGTCCAGGCCTGGTTGGCGCTGTTGAGCATCTCGTACAGGCACTGGTTGACCACGAAAGGCAGGCCCTGGCCGCCGTACTGCGGGTCGCACGACAGCGCCGGCCAGCCGCCTTCGACGAACTGCGCATAGGCCTGCTTGAAGCCCTTGGGGGCCGTGACCTCGTGCGTTTCCTTGTTGAGCGTGCAGCCCTCGGTGTCGCCGCTGATGTTGAGCGGGAAGGTCACCTCGGCCGCGAACTTGCCGGCCTCCTCGAGCACCGCGTTGATCGTGTCGGCATCGGTCTCGGCATGCGCGGGCAGGGCCTTGAGCTCTTCGGCGACCTGGAAGACTTCGTGCAGCACGAATTGCATGTCGCGCAGCGGCGGGGTGTAGGTGGGCATCCGGGACTCTCCTGGTCGAAAGCGAAATGAATGAAGAAAAAGGAAGGAAGAAGGCGGCCGGCGCGCTCAGCGCACCGGCTTGAGCCGGCGCGCGGCCTTGGGCACTACCGCGGCCGGCGGCGCATCGGCGGTCGCGATGCGCGCGAGGATGTTGTCGAAGCCGGTGTTCGCGCGGTCGATGGAGCCGGGCACGCGCAGGAATCGCGCCTCGTAGTGCAGCGCGAGGATCAGGCCGTGGACCTCGAAGGCGATCTGGCGCGCATCGGCATCGGCCTGCAGGTGGCCTTCGGACTGCGACTGCTGGATGGCGCGCAGCACCGCGGCCTGCCAGATGCTGACCGACTCGACCAGCGCGTCGCGCACCGGACCGGGCCGGTCGTCGAACTCCGAGGCGCCGCTGATGTAGATGCAGCCCGAGTCGATCTCGGTCGAGGTGCGCTTCATCCAGTTGGCGAACATCGCGCGCAGCCGCGGCAGGCCGCGCGGCGACTTGAGCGCCGGGAAGAACACCTCCTGCTCGAAGCGCGCGTGGTATTCGCGCACCACCGAGATCTGCAGCTCCTCGCGCGAGCCGAAGTGGGCGAACACGCCCGACTTGCTCATCTTGGTGATCTCGGCCACGGCGCCGATCGACAGGCCCTCCAGCCCGATCTGCGCCGCCAGGGCCAGGGCCGCATCGACGATGACGGCCTTGGTCTGCTGGCCCTTGGGGGCCGGGCGCCCGGCCTTGGCGGAAGCGAGGGATGCGGTCATCGGAGGCAAAGAATCCAAATAAAACGAACGGTCGTTCTATTTTGCAGGACTTTCGCGCACCGGCACAAGCCCCCTGCGCGCCACGGGGTATGGCGCGCCCGGAAGCGCTCAGAACTCCTGCGTGACCGGTCGCAGGACCACCTCATTGATGTCGACCTGGGCCGGCTGCTCGACGGCGTAGACCACGGCGCGGGCCACGGAGTCGGCCGGGATCTGGTTGGCGTCGTAGAAGGCTTTCACGCCGGCGGCGCTCTCGGCGTCGGTGCTGCCGAACTTCAGCTCGGATTCCACCGCCCCCGGCGACACCACCGTCACGCGCACGCCGCTGCCGCCGACCTCGACGCGCAGCCCCTCGGAGATGGCGCGCACCGCATGCTTGGTGGCGCTGTACACCGTGCCGATGGGCGTGAATACCTTCAGCCCCGCGATCGAGGCGATGTTGACGATGTGGCCGCTGCCCTGCGCCTGCATGCGCGGCAGCACGGCGGCGATGCCGTAGAGCACGCCCTTGATGTTGACGTCGATGGTGCGGTCCCACTCGTCGACCTTGAGCTTGTCCAGGGGCGAGAGCGGCATCACGCCCGCGTTGTTGACCAGCACGTCGACGCGGCCGAAGGCCTCGACCGTGCGGGCGACCAGGCGCTCGAGGTCGGCGCGCTTCGCGACGTCGGTGGCCACGGCGATGGCTTCGCCGCCCGCCTCGCGGATCTCGGCGACCACCGCGTCGAGCCGGTCGGTGCGGCGCGCCGCCAGCACCACCTTGGCGCCGCGTGCCGCCAGGTGGCGCGCCGTCGATTCGCCGAGCCCGCTGCTTGCGCCGGTGACGATGGCGACCTTGCCGGTGATGTTGTCTTGAAGTGAAGTCATGGCTGTTCCTTTCGAGTGGGGTGGAGGGAGTGCCCGCAGTGTGGAAAATCCTTCCGTTCCCGACAATGAAACTCTCTGGACTTCAGAATTCCCCCTTGAGGAATAGCCCGCATGACCCACCGCCTCGACGCCTTGCGCGTGTTCTGCGTCGCCGCCGACGCGGTCAACTTCCGCGAGGCCGCCTTGCGCCTGTCGGTGTCGCCGCAGGTGGTGACGCGCGCGGTGCGCGAACTGGAAGACGAACTGGGCGAGCCCCTGTTCCATCGCAGCACGCGCGGCGTCCAGCTGACGGAGTTCGGCCGCGGCCTGGCCGAGCGCGCAAGGGTCGCCGTGCAGGGCGTGGATGCGCTCTTCCAGCGTGCGGACCGGCGCGCGGCCTCGCAACACGCGGGCACCGTGCGCGTCACGGCGCCCGGCATCTTCGGCCGGCGTCTCATCCCCGAGGCCCTGGCGCCGCTGCTGGCACAACATCCGGGTCTGGTGCTCGACCTGCGTGTCTCGGAAACCCATGCCGACGTGGTCGACGAGCAGATCGACATCGGGGTGCGGGTGGGCGCGCTGCGCGATGCCCGCTTCGTGGCCCGGCCCGTGGGCCGGATGGCGCTGCATGTCGTCGCGGCGCCGGCGCTGGTGGCGCGCACCGGCCTGCCGCGCACCGTGGAGGCGCTGGCCGACCTGCCGCTCACCGCGCTGATCGACCGCAAGTCGAACCGGCCCTGGCCGCTGCTGTTCAGCCAGGGGCGGCAGATCGTGCCGGCGCGGCCGGCCTTCGTCACCGACGATTTCGACGCCGAGTGCGCCGCGGTGTGCGCGGGCCTGGGGTTCGGCCAGCTGATCGGCGCGCTGGCCGAGCCGCTCATCGCCAGCGGCGCGCTCGTGCCGGCGCTGGAGAGTGCGGCGCCCGCGCCCTGGCCGATCTACGTCTACCGCGCGCAGCGCGCGCCGGTGCCGGCGCGCGTGCGGCTGGTGTACGACGCGTTGGTGCAGTTGCTGCGCTGAGGCCGCAGCCGCACCTTCAACCGATCAGAGCTTGAACGCCACCACGGCCTGGTGCTGCTCGCCCAGGCCGTCGATGCCCAGCGTCATGACGTCGCCCTTCTTCAGGTACAGCGGCGGCTTCATGCCCAGGCCCACCCCAGGGGGCGTGCCGGTGGTGATCACGTCGCCCGGCTCCAGCGTCATGAACTGGCTGACGTAGCTCACGAGCTTGGCCACGCCGAAGATCATGGTCCTGGTGTTGCCGGTCTGCATGCGCTTGCCGTTGAGGTCGAGCCACATGCCCAGCTTCTGGGGGTTGGGCACCTCGTCGCGCGTGACCAGCCAGGGGCCGATGGGGCCGAAGGTGTCGCAGCCCTTGCCCTTGTCCCACTGCGGGCCGCGCTCCATCTGGAATTCGCGTTCGCTGACGTCGTTGACCACGGCGTAGCCGGCGACGAAGTTGAGCGCGTCCTTCTGCGAGACGTAACGCGCCCGCGTGCCGATCACCACGCCCAGCTCGACCTCCCAGTCGGTCTTGGTCGAGCCCTTGGGCAGCATCACCGGGTCGTTCGCGCCCTGGATGCAGGTGGTCGCCTTCATGAAGACGATCGGCTCCTTGGGGATCGGCGCGCCGGACTCGGCAGCGTGGTCGGCGAAGTTCAGGCCGATGGCGACGAACTTGCCCACGCCCGCCACCGGGCAGCCGAAGCGCGGCTTGCCACGCACCAGCGGCAGCTTGTCGGTCTTGAGCTTGCGCAGCTTGGCCAGTGCCGCTTCACCGAGCTGCGCGGTACCGATGTCGGGCACCACCGCGCTCAGGTCGCGCAGCTTGCCTTCGGCGTCGATCAGGCCGGGCTTTTCCTTGCCGGGGTTGCCATAGCGGACGAGTTTCATGGGTCTTGGGTTCCTGTGGAGAGTGAAGGAGACGGCGCCGAGTGTCGCCTCGGATGGCGGTGCGCGCCCGCGCCGAGGTGGATCAGATCGTGATGCCGCCGTCGACGGTGAAGGCCTGGCCGGTGGCGAACACCGACTCGTCGCTGGCGAGGAACACCACGACAGGCGCGATTTCCTCGGCCTGCGCGAGCCGGCCCATCGGCTGTCGCGCGATGAAGGCCTGGCGCGCGGCTGCCGGATCGGCGTTGGCATTGATGCGTTCGCCCAGCGAGGGCGTGTCGACGGTGCCCGGGCACACGGCATTGCAGCGGATGCCCTGCGCCACGTAGTCGGCGGCCACGCTCTTGGTGAGCCCGAGCACCGCCGCCTTGGTGGTGCCGTAGACGAAGCGGTTGGGCAGGCCCTTCATGCTGGAGCACACACTGGCCATGTTGATGAGGCTGCCCCGGCCCGCCGCGAGCATGCCCGGCAGCGCGGCCTGGATCGTCCACATCTGCGCACGCACGTTCAGGCGGAAGGCGAAGTCCAGGTCGGCGTCGCTGGCCTGCTGCACGGTGCCGTTGTGCACGACCCCGGCGCAGTTGAAGAGCACGTCCAGCCGCGGCAGGGTTCCGATCAGCGCATCGATGGCCGCCTTGTCGAGCACGTCGAGCGGCGCGGTGCGCACGTTGGCGACGCCGGCGTAGCGCGCGAGCAGCGCCTCGTTGACGTCGGTGGCCCACACCTCGGCCCCTTCGGCCGCCATGGCCAGCACGCTGGCATGGCCGATGCCCTGGCCCGCTGCCGTGACCAGCGCGGTCTTGCCCTTGAGTCGCATGGGATGTGTCTCCGTCGAGGTCGCTGAAAGAAAAGGATGGCGCTTGGGGTTAGGCCCGATGGGGCGGCACTGCAGCGCGTCGTATTCTGAATTGGCCTGACCACTTGTCCAATTCAGGACAACCCGCAATCCCTTCCCTTCCTCCCGCCGTGCCGCTGCAGACCGTCGAACCCCAACGCCTGTACCGGCAGATCGCAGACCAGTTGCGCGACCTCATCGCGAAAGGCGAGTTCGCCGTGGGCGACCGGCTCCCGGCCGAACGCGACCTGTCGAAGCAGCTGGGCGTGAGCCGGCCCTCGGTGCGCGAGGCGCTGATCGCGCTCGAGGTCGAGGGCTGGGTGGAAGTGCGCACCGGCTCGGGCGTCTATGTGTTGGACCGCAGCCACCGCGCAAGCGCCCCCGTGGCCGAGACCGAATGGGGCCCGCTGGAACTCATCCGCGCGCGCCGCGTGGTCGAGGGCGAGACGGCGGCCATTGCCGCGCTGCAGCGCAAGCGCAGCCACCTGGATGCGATCGAACGCGCCATCGCGACCATGCGCGAGCTGGCCGACCGCAACACCATGCCGCTGGAGGGCGACCGCGCCTTCCACGTGGCCATCGTCGAGGCTTGCGACAACGTGGTGCTCGCCGAGACGGTGCAGGGCTTCTGGGATTCGCGCAAGGGGCCGATCTTCACGCGCCTGGGCGGCTATTTCGAGACCGTGAAGTCCTGGCGATCGGCCATCGCGGAGCACGAGGCGATCCGCGACGCCATCGCTGCACGCGACGCCGCGGCCGCCCGCGCCGCGATGCACGAACACATGGACAAGTCGCACCAACGATTCAGCGCGAGCTGGCGCCGCGCGAAGGCTTCCTGAACGCCAGCACCCACCACCACGAGGAGACGACGGACATGACGAACAAGCGAAACGCTATCAAAACCATAGCTGCCTGCGCCCTGTTGGCGGGCATTGGGGCCACTTTCGGCACAGCAAATGCGCAAACCAAGCTCAAATGGGCACACGTTTACGAAACCTCCGAGCCCTTCCACAAGTACTCGGTGTGGGCCGCCGAGGAGATCAAGAAGCGCACCAACGGCAAGTACGACATCCAGGTCTTCCCGGCGTCGAGCCTGGGCAAGGAGGCCGACATCAACCAGGGCCTCACGCTGGGCACGGTGGACATCGTGCTGACCGGCGCCAGCTTCGCGGGGCGCAGCTATCCGCCGCTGGCCGTGTCGTACTTCCCCTTCATCTTCCGCGACGCCGAGCACCAGCTGAAGTACGCGAAGAGCGACGTCTTCAAGGAACTGGCCAAGGGCTACGACGACAAGACGGGCAACCACATCACGGCGCTGAACTACTACGGCGCGCGCCACGTCACCTCCAGCGCCGCCCGACCGGTGGCCAAGCCCGAGGACATGAAGGGCCTGAAGATCCGCGTGCCCGACGCACCAGCCTACCTAGCCTTCCCGAAGGCGCTGGGCGCCAATGCCACGCCGATCGCCTTCGCCGAGGTGTACCTGGCGCTGCAGAACGGCACCGTCGATGCGCAGGAGAACCCGCTGCCCACCATCGAGGCGAAGAAGTTCTTCGAGGTGCAGAAGAACATTTCGCTCACCGGCCACATCGTCGACTCGCTGCTGACGGTGGTGTCGGGGCAGCTGTGGGGCAAGCTCTCGGCCGACGAGAAGAAGGTTTTTGGTGACGTGATGCAGGAGGCCGCCGAGAAGACCGGCCGCGAGATCATCGCTTCGGAGGCCCGCCTGGTCGAGGAGTTCAAGAAGAAGGGCAACAACGTCATCACGGTCGACAAGAACGCCTTCCGCGAGGCCGTGCTGAAAAACACCAAGCCGACGGACCACGGCTACCGGCAGCAGGACTACGACCGGATCGTTTCCATCAAGTGACCAAGCCCCCCTCTCCCCGGGGAGAGGGGGCAAGAAGGAGACGCACACCCATGCGCGATGAAAAGATCATCGACGACGAAGGCAACTTCCATGCGCAGGACGAGGCGGTCGACCTGTCGGGCACGATCGCCGAGGGATGGATCGCGCTGGCGCTGTTCTGGCTGCTCGGCCTCACGGTGTTCTACCAGTTCGTCACGCGCTACGTGATGAACGATTCGGCCGCCTGGACCGAGGAGGTGGCGCGCTACATGCTGATCGGCGTGGTGTTCGTCGGCGCGGCGATCGGCGTGTCGAAGAACCTCGCGATCCAGGTCGACTTCTTCTACCGCTACATGCCGGCCGCGATGGGGCGCTGGATGTCGCGCGTCGTTGACGTGCTGCGCATCGCCTTCTTCGCCGCCGCGGTGGTGATGACGGTGCAGATGATGCTCAAGATCGGCAACCAGACGCGCATGACCATCGTCGACGCGCCGATGAACATCGTCTACGCCGTGTGCCTCTTCGGCTTCGCGGCCATGTGCTGGCGCTCGATCCAGGTGGCGCGCATCCACTGGCGGCGCGGCTACAGCGTGCTCGAGAGGCCCGAGTCCACGCTCGACGACCGCTGACCCTCCCACCGGACACCCCATGCTGAAGATCATCTTCCTCGTTTTCATGGGCGCGGGCGTGCCCGTGGCCATCGCCATGGCCGGCGCCTCGCTGGTCTACATCCTGATCAGCGGCAACCTGCCGCCCTTCGTCGTCATCCACCGCATGGTGAGCGGCATCGACAGCTTTCCGCTGCTGGCCGTGCCCTTCTTCATCCTGGCCGGCAACCTGATGAACAACGCCGGCATCACCACGCGCATCTACAACTTCGCGCTGGCGCTGGTGGGCTGGCTCAAGGGCGGGCTGGGGCACGTGAACGTGCTGGGCTCGGTCATCTTCGCGGGGATGAGCGGCACGGCCATTGCCGATGCGGCCGGCCTGGGCACCATCGAGATCAAGGCGATGAAGGAGCACGGCTACTCGACCGAGTTCGCCGTCGGCGTCACGGCCGCATCGGCCACGCTGGGCCCGATCATCCCGCCGAGCCTGCCCTTCGTGATCTACGGAATGATGGCCAACGTCTCGGTGGGCGCGCTCTTCCTTGCCGGCATCCTGCCCGGCGCGCTGATGGCGATCCTGATGATGCTGACGGTGGCCTACTACGCCCACAAGAACAAGTGGGGCGCGGACGTCAAGTTCTCGCGCACGCGCCTGTTCAAGGCGCTGATGGAACTGGCCGTGGTCGTGGGCTGGCCGCTGCTGCTGTGGGTGGTGGTCGACAAGCTCGGCGCACCGGCGCAACTCTCGGTCTTCGTCGGGTTGGCGTCGCTCTTCGTCCTCGACAGGATCTTCCGCTTCGAGGCCCTGCTGCCGATCATGACGCCGGTGCTGCTCATCGGCGGCATGACGACCGGCCTGTTCACGCCCACCGAGGGCGCGATCGCCGCCTGTGTCTGGGCCATGATCCTGGGCTTCGCGTGGTACCGCACGCTGTCGTGGAAGATGTTCATCAAGGTCTGCCTCGACACCATCGAGACCACCAGCACCGTGCTCTTCATCGTGGCAGCCGCCTCCATCTTCGGCTGGATGCTCACCGCCACGGGCGTGACCACCGACATCGCCGCCTGGGTGCTGGGCTTCACCAAGGAGGCCTGGGTCTTCCTGCTGCTGGCCAACCTGCTGATGCTCTTCGTCGGTTGCTTCCTGGAGCCCACGGCCGCGATCACGATCCTGGTGCCCATCCTCCTGCCCATCGCCACGCAGTTGGGCGTGGACCCCATCCACTTCGGGCTGGTGATGGTGCTGAACCTCATGATCGGCCTGCTGCATCCACCGATGGGCATGGTGCTCTTCGTGCTGGCGCGCGTGGCGGGACTGAGCTTCGAGCGCACGACGATGGCCATCCTCCCCTGGCTGGTGCCGCTGCTGCTGAGCCTGGTGGCCATCACCTACCTGCCCAGGATGGTGCTCTGGGTGCCGAGAATGTTTTACTGATCCAACGCAAGACTTCCGCCTTCTTGGCACGCCCCACCAAAAGTAGTATTCACATGCCGATACATGTGAGCCTAAAATTCTTACACTCCACCGTCGTGGGATTGGCGGGGTGGCGCATCGAGGGGCGCAATCGTGAAGCAACTTCCACCGGGGTTTACCGACGGGCGCACTGTGCCGCCGGATACGGCGTTCAGCGCCGACGTCTGCATCGTCGGGTCCGGCCCCGTGGGCCTCTCGATGGCGGAGGATCTGGCAGCGCGCGGCCTGACGGTCTGCATGGTGGAAAGTGGCGGACTCGAGTACGACGCGGCGGAACACGAGCTGTGCCGTGCCGAACTGGGTGGCGACCGCGCGGTCGACCCCCATGTCATCCGCACCCGGCAGTTCGGCGGCCTGTCGAATGCCTGGTCCATCGTCTACGACCGGCCGACGATCGGCGTACGCTACGTGCCCTTCGACGCAATCGACCTGGAAGCGCGGCCCGAGATCCCGCACAGCGGCTGGCCCTTGGGCCTCAACGAGCTCAGGCCCTGGTACGAAAGTGCCCAGGCGGTGTGCGAGTTGGGCGAGTTCGCGTACGACGGCAGTTCTCAGGCCACGCCCGACCTGCCCTGCCTGGACAGCGTGGGGGGCGAGTTGCGCACCACGCTGTTCCAGTTCGGACCTTCGAGCCGCTTCTTCCTCAAGTCCAAGGACATCCTGGCGCGGTCGGGGCGGGTGCAGGTGCTGCTGCACACCACCGCGCTGGAGCTGGCGACCTCCGAGGACGACAGCCACGTGAAGGCCCTGCAGGTCGGCTGCCTGAACGGCCGCCGATTTCGCGTGGTGGCGCGCAGCTACGTGCTGGCCACCGGCGCCATCGAGAACGCGCGGTTGATGCTGCTGTCCAACGGCACCAACCCGGCCGGCGTCGGCAACCGGCACGACGTGCTGGGGCGCTACCTGATGGATCATCCGCAGGACCATTCGAGCCACATCGTGCCCAGCAGCCGTGCCATGTACGACCGCCTGGGGCTGTACGACCTGCGCGCCACGGGCGGCGTGGGCTACATGGCCAAGCTGGGCTTCTCGCCGGAGGCGATACGCCACCACGACGTGCTGAACATGAGCTTCCTGCTCTTCCCGCTGGACGCGACGAGCCTGTCGCCGGCGGTCAACAGCTTCCGCTCGCTGGTCACGGGGCACTCGCGCTTCGCTCCGCCGCCCACGCTGGGCGGCAAGCTGGCGGCCATGGCGAGGGACCCGTTCTCCATCGTCCAGCACCTCTACCGCTTCTATGCGCAGCCAGGCGTTCTCTCGTCGATCGGCCGCGGCGGGTGGTCGCAGGTGCCCCACAAGAGCCGCACCTTCGTGGATCACATCGAGGTGGTCAACCAGGTCGAGCAGTATCCCCACCCCGACAACCGCGTGGTGCTGGGCGACAGCCGCGATGCCCTCGGCCAGCGCCGCCTTCGCTACGAGTTCAGCTGGCGGCCGGAGGATCAGGACCGCTTCGTGCGCAGCCGGCAGCTGTTCGGCCGCCTGTCGCAGGAAGCCGGCCTGGGCCGCTATCACTTCGACCCGGAGAAGCCGCCCGGCATCCCCTCCTCTCACCACCCCATGGGCACCACGCGCATGCACGCCGACCCGGCGCAGGGTGTGGTGGACGCGAACTGCCAGGTGCACGGGGTCGACAACCTCTTCGTGGCCGGTGCGTCGGTGTTCCCGACCGGCGGCTACGCCAATCCCACGCTGAGCGCGATTGCGCTCGGCCTGCGACTGGCCGCCTTCCTGGCGGCACTCTCGCCCCTGCTCGACCTGGGCTGATCCCACCCGCGACAAGCGGCCTCGCACGCCGACGCCACCTTCACAAGGCGGCGTCGGCACGCGCCATGCCTGTGGCGGGCGCGCTCCCCACGACGACATCCCCGACGCTTCCATGACCCCCTTCATCCGACTCCATCCTGCCGACGACGTGCTGATCGCCCGCAGCCAGCTCGTCGGCGGTACCACCGTCGAGAACGTCCCCGTGCGCGGCCTGATCCCCGCGGGCCACAAGGTCGCCGTGCGCGCCATCGCGGCCGGCGAGCCGGTGCGCCGCTACAACCAGATCATCGGCTTCGCCAGCCGGCCCATCGCGCCGGGCGAGCATGTGCACACCCACAACCTCGACATGGGACCGGACAAGGGCGACTTCGCCCGCGACTACGCCTTCGGCGCCGACGTGAAGCCCCCACCCATGAAGCGCGAAGCCAACTTCATGGGCATCCGGCGCGCCGACGGCCGTGTGGCCACGCGCAACTACATCGGCGTGCTGACCAGCGTGAACTGCTCGGCCACGGCCGCGCGGGCCATCGCCGACCACTTCTCGCGCCAGACGAATCCGGCTGCGCTGGCGGCGTATCCGAACGTGGACGGCGTGGTCGCGCTCACGCACGGCACGGGCTGCGGCATGGACGCGCAAGGCCTGGGCATGCAGATCCTCGAACGCACGCTGACCGGCTATGCCACACACGCCAACTTCGCCGGCGTGCTGGTGGTGGGCCTGGGCTGCGAGGCGAACCAGATCAACGCCTGGCTCGCCACCGGCCATCTGGCCGAGGGCGAGAACTTCCGCACCTTCAACATCCAGGACACGGGCGGCACGCGCAGGACGGTCGAGAAAGGCATCGCCCTGATCGAGGAGATGCTGCCCCGCGCCAACGCGGCGGTGCGCGAGCC
The DNA here is from genome assembly GCA_005503065.1 of Comamonadaceae bacterium ALPHA2B. Lineage (GTDB taxonomy): Bacteria > Pseudomonadota > Gammaproteobacteria > Burkholderiales > Burkholderiaceae_C > Xenophilus. Next base: position 143,566 of record SCOE01000007.1, on the reverse strand, counting down.
CTGCAGCGCGGCACACATCACGATCGGCCTGCAGTGCGGCGGCTCCGACGGCTACTCGGGCATCAGCGCCAACCCGGCGCTGGGCGCGGCCGTCGACCTGCTGGTGGCGCACGGCGGCACGGCCATCCTGAGCGAGACGCCCGAGGTCTACGGCGCCGAGCACCTGCTCACGCGCCGTGCCGTGCGGCGCGAGGTGGGCGAGAAGCTGGTCGAGCGCATCCACTGGTGGGAGAACTACACCGCCGTCAACCAGGGGGAGATGAACAACAACCCCTCGCCCGGCAACAAGGCGGGCGGCCTGACCACCATCCTCGAGAAGTCGCTCGGTGCCGTCGCCAAGGGCGGCACGAGCAACCTGGAGGCGGTGTACGAGTACGCCGAGCCGGTGACGGCGCACGGCTTCGTCTACATGGACACGCCGGGCTACGACCCGGTAAGCGCCACCGGCCAGGTGGCGGGCGGCGCCAACATGATCTGCTTCACCACCGGCCGCGGCTCGGCCTACGGCTGCGCGCCTTCGCCCTCGCTCAAGCTGGCGACCAACTCCGCGTTGTGGAAGCGGCAGGAAGAGGACATGGACATCAACTGCGGCGAGATCGTCGATGGCACCGCGTCGATCCAGGACATGGGCCAGCGCATCTTCGAGCTGATCCTGGCGACGGCGTCGGGGCAGCGCAGCAAAAGCGAGCAGCACGGCTACGGGCAGAACGAGTTCGTGCCGTGGCAGGTGGGTGCGGTGATGTGACAGCGGACCTCCGAATACGGGCAGCCGAACGCAGAGGGCGCAAGGGCTTCGCAGAGGTCGCAGAAATGAAATTCAAAAAGGATTTCTCTGCGCTTTCCGCGTGACTTCTGCGCCCTCTGCGTTCGGATGCCCGATCCCGATTTCCTGGAGCCCCCATGCCAAAAACCCTCGCAGCGCCCGTCCTCCGGGCGCAAGTAGCTCGCATTTTGATAGCAGCCGGCAGCGCGCCCGCCGAAGCCGCACAGGTGGCCGACAACCTCGTGCTGGCCAACCTGAGCGGCCACGACTCGCACGGCGTGGGCATGGTGCCGCGCTATGTCGACGCGGTGGCCGAAGGCGGGCTGGTGCCCAATGCCGCCGTGAAGGTGAACCTCGACGCCGGCTCGCTGATGGCCATGGACGGACAGCGCGGCTATGGCCAGATCGTCGGCGTGCAGGCGATGGCGCTGGGCATTGCCCGCGCCAGAGAGGTCGGCAGCTGCATCTTCACGCTGGCCCACGCGCACCACCTGGGCCGCATCGGCCATTTCGCGGAGCTCGCGGTGGCGCAGGGGCTGGTGTCGCTTCACTTCGTCAACGTGCTGTCGCGCCCCGTGGTGGCGGCCTGGGACGGCGGCGACGGGCGCTTCGGCACGAACCCCTGCTGCATCGGCGTGCCGCTCGCCGGCGCCGAACCCTTCGTCCTCGATTTCGCCACCAGCCGCGTCGCGCAGGGCAAGATGCGCGTCGCCTACAACAAGGGCGAGCAGGTGCCCGAAGGGACGCTGATCGACGAGCATGGCCGCCCGACCACCGACCCCGGCGTGGTCGTGGTGCCGCAGTCCAACGGCCTCTTCGGCGCGCTGATGACGTTCGGCGAGCACAAGGGCTACGGCATGGCCGTGGCCTGCGAACTCCTCGGCGGCGCACTGACCGGCGGCGGCACCTGGCACCGGCCGGCGGACAGCGGCCGCGCCGGGCCGCCCCAAGCGGCCGCAGCCCCCTCGGGGGGCAGCGACACACGCGAAGCGGCGAGCGTGGGGGCCATGTTCCAGCGCAGTGTCTTCAACGGCATGCTCACCGTACTGATCGATCCGGCGAAGCTCGGCACGCAAGCCAGTTTCGAGGCGGAGGCCACCGCCTTTGTCGACTGGTTGAAGCAGAGTCCGCCGCGCGCGGGCGCCGAGCGCGTGCAGATCGCCGGCGAGCCCGAGCGCCGGGCGCGTGCGGCGCGCGAGCGCGAGGGCATCTGGCTGGACGACGCGACCTGGGCCGAGATCGTGGCCGCGGGCGCTAAGGTGGGCGTGGCGGTCGGCCGCTGATTTCAAGGCCGAATCGGCCCCCGGCGCCCGCCGCGCCTGCGCAAGCAGCTATGAAAATGGGAGCAGAACGCGTCGGGCGGCGGCTCAGAGCATGAGCGCGATGCCGGCCTCGAGGTGCTCCGAAGGCAGGCGCTTGAACCCCGAGCGCGCAAAGCGCTGGAGGTGGCCCACGACGAAGGCGGTGAGCGTGGCGGCACGCACCTGGGCGTCGACGGTCGGCGTCGCCGAGCCCTCCTGGGAGGCCACACCGCGCAGGGCCTGGCGCAGCGCCGCCTCGAACTTGTCGAAGAACAGGTTCATGCGCTGCTGCAGGCGCTCGTTCTCGAACACCAGTGCATCGCCCACCATCACGCGGGTCATGCCCGGGTTCTTTTCGGCGAATTGCACCAGCATGGCGACGATCCGCGGCGCCTGCTCGCGCCCGGGTTCGTCGCGCTCGGTGATCTGGTGGATGAGGCTGAAGACGCTCTGCTCGATGAAATCGATCAGGCCCTCGAACATCTGGGCCTTGCTGGCAAAGTGGCGGTACAGCGCTGCCTCGCTCACGTCGAGCCGTGCCGCCAGCGCCGCAGTCGTCACACGCTCGGCGCCCGGCTGCTCCAGCATCGCGGCCAGCGCCTGCAGGATCTGCACGCGCCGCTCGCCCGGCTTGGGCCGCTTGCGCACGGGCGGCGCCGCCGGCTCGACCGAGGCGGCCTTGCTGTCGTCATCGTCGATCGCAGGAGCGTGTGTGTCGTCGTTTTGCATGGACGCAACCAATTTTGTAAAAAAATGATTCTGCCATATACAAATAGGTGAGTGCGCACCCACGGTGCCTACAACGCTCCACCGCAACTCGGCAAACAGACAATATAGGGCCGTTCGCAACAACCTGACCCGAAAGTGAGACCCACTCCATGAGCGATACCATCCTGGTCACCGGGGGCGCCGGCTTCATCGGCAGCCACACCTGCGTGGCCCTGGCGGCCGCCGGTTACAACCCATTGGTCCTCGACAACCTGTGCAACAGCGACCTGCGGGTGCTGGACCGGTTGGAGCGCATCACGGGCCAGCGCCCCGGCTGGATCGAGGGCGACGTGCGCGACAGGGCATTGCTCGACCGCGTGTTTGCCGAGCATCGGATGGCCGGCGTCATCCACTTCGCCGGCCTCAAGGCCGTGGGCGATTCGGTGGCCGACCCCCTGGGCTACTACGACAACAACGTGAATGGCACCTGGGTGCTGGCACAGGCCATGGAAGCCGCCGGCGTGCAGACGCTCGTGTTCTCCTCTTCCGCCACCGTCTACGGCGATCCGGACCGCTCGCCGATCCCCGAGCACGCTCCCTGCCGGCCGGCCAATCCCTACGGCCGCTCCAAGCGCATCGTCGAGGAGACGCTGGGCGACTGGCAGGCGGCGCGACCGGGTTGGCGCGTCGCGCTGCTGCGCTACTTCAATCCGGTGGGTGCGCACGAGAGCGGGCTCATCGGCGAACACCCGCAGGGCCGGCCGAACAACCTGATGCCCTTCGTCTGCCAGGTCGCTGTCGGCATGCACGACCGGTTGATGGTGCACGGCAACGACTACCCGACGCCGGACGGCACGGGCGTGCGCGACTATGTTCACGTGATGGACCTCGCCGAAGGGCATGTGGCCGCCCTGCGCCAACTGCAAAAGGCACCCGGGCTGCTCACGCTGAATCTCGGTGCGGGCAGCGGCCTGTCGGTGCTGCAGGTCGTGCAGGCCTTCGAGCGCGCCAGCGGCCGTGCGATTGCCTACGAGGTGGGGCCGCGGCGCCCGGGAGACGTGCCTGCCTACTGGGCCGATCCTTCGCTGGCCGAGCGCGTGCTGGGGTGGAAGGCGCGCCGCGGACTGGACGCCATGTGCGCCGACAGCTGGCGCTGGCAGCAGGGCAATCCGAACGGCTATGCCTAGAACGCGCTCGCGCTCCTGACGGGGCGTCAGCGCGCCCGGATCATCGTGCCGTACGCCTGGTCCGTGAGGATTTCCAGCAGCATCGCGTGCGGCACGCGGCCGTCGATGATGTGCACCGCGTTGACGCCGCTCTTCGCCGCATCGAGCGCGCCCTCGATCTTGGGCAGCATGCCTCCGGAAATCGTGCCGTCGGCGAACAACTCGTCGATCTCTCGCGCGCTCAGGTTGGTCAGCAGCTTGCCGCTCTTGTCGAGCACGCCGGGCGTGTTGGTGAGCAGCACCAGCTTCTCGGCCTTGAGCACCGTGGCCAGCTTGCCGGCCACCACGTCGGCGTTGATGTTGTAGCTCTCGTTCTCCTCGCCGAATCCGATGGGGCTGATGACGGGGATGAAGGCGTCGTCCTGCAGGGCCTGGACCACGCCCGGGTCGATGGCCACGATGTCGCCCACCTGGCCGACATCGTGCATCACGTTCGGATCGTTGCGATCCGCCATCTTCAGCTTCTGCGCGCGGATCAAGCCGCCATCGCGCCCGGTCAGGCCCACGGCCTTGCCGCCGGCCTGGTTGATCAGGCCCACGATGTCCTGCTGCACCTCACCGGCCAGCACCCATTCGACGACCTCCATGGTCTCGGCGTCGGTCACGCGCATGCCCTGGATGAACTGGCCCGTCTTGCCCAGGCGCTTGAGCGCGGCCTCGATCTGCGGGCCACCGCCATGCACCACCACCGGATTGATGCCCACCAGCTTCAGCAGGACCACGTCCTCGGCGAAGTCGGCCTGCAGCGCCGGATCGGTCATGGCGTTGCCGCCGTACTTGATGACCATGGTCTTGCCATGGAACTTGCGGATGTACGGCAGCGCCTGGGCCAGGATCTCGGCCTTGTCGCGCGGCGGAATGTTGAGGACGGGATCGGTCATGGACGAGCTCGCAACGATCGATGGAGGAAGTGGAGAAATTGTGCCGCAGGCGTGCCGCCGCGGCAGCCGGGACAGCTCAGGGCCTCAGCCAGCGCGGCACCTTGAAGCGCACGATCATCAGGTACGCGACGACATAGGTCACCACGAAAAGCAGGCAGAACAGGGCCAGCACCAAGGTGCGGTTCCAGAACAGCACCGCCGGCACGATCGACATGGCCGCGAAGATCCACAGGTAGGGCGAGGTGCGGTTGTTGCGGGCCAGCAGCTGGCGCGCCTCGCTGTCCTCGAAGGCCACGCGCACGATACGGCGGAAGATCAGCTGGTGGAAATGCAGGGCATCGGCCATGCCCGGCGATTGGCCACGCGCCAGCTTGCGATAGATGGAGAAAAGCGTTTCCCACACCGGATAGATCAGCAGCAGCATGGGGAACCAGGGCGACACGGCCCGGTGCCGCTGCACCAGCGTCACGCAGGCCACCGCGATGACCATGCCCCATACGTAGGCGCCGCCGTCGCCCGCGAAGATCTTGCCGCGCGGGTAGTTCCACAGAAGGAAGCCCAGGGTTGCTCCCACCAGGCACACCACCATGCCCGCGAGCTGCCGGTCGCCCAGTTGCAGCGCCACGTGCGTGATGGCCACGCACACCAGCACGGCCACCGTGCCGGCCAGGCCGTTGTAGCCGTCGATGATGTTGAACGCATGTGGCAGCCCGGTGATCGCCAGCACGGCGATGAACGCGGCCACATAGGGCATCGACTGCAGCCACTGGTCGATGGGGTAGTAACCCAGGCGGTGCACGCCGATCTGCAGGTACCAGCACAGCAGCACGGCGGAACAGGCCGTGAGCCCCAGGCGCACGCGCACCGGCACTTTCTGCGTCACGTCCTCGGCGATGCCGCCGAGCACGGCCGGCGCGATACACAGCAGGGTCAGCGCCGAGACCTTGAATGGCCAGCCGACGTTGAACGGGTCGTTGCCCGTCACGCCGGCGGCCAGCCAGGCCAGACCCATGCCGATGAGGATGCCGGCACCGCCCAGGCGCGGGATGTGCCCCTTGTGGAAACGCTGCGGCATGTCGGCAGCGTAGCGCCGTGCATGACGCCGTGCGCGCCGCATGAACACGAGCACCGCGACGGCCGAAGCCAGGAAACTGATGACGATCAGGGCAATCATGGGGATGGGATGGGCGGCCCGGCAGGCTCCTAGAATTCCCGTTCGAAATTAGACCATGCCTGTGACGACGACCGATCGCCCGCCCATCACCGTGTCGATCGTGAGCCATGGCCAGCTGCCGCTGATCCTGCCGCTGCTCGGCCAGCTCGACGCCTTCAGCGCGGGCCTCATCGACAAGGTGGTGCTCACGGTCAACATCCCGGAGGCAGACCTGCTCGCCGGTCGCCGGTGGTCCTTTCCCGTCGAGCGCATCGACAACCCGCAGCCCATGGGCTTCGGCGCCAACAACAACCAGGCTTTCCGCCGCTGTGCCACGCCCTGGTTCCTGGTGCTCAACCCCGACATCCGCTTCGACCGCGACGTCCTGGCGCCGCTGCTGGCGCAGGCGCGGCCCGATGCGGGCCTGCTCACGCCGCGCATCCTGGAGCCGGGCAAGGCCGAGCCCGAGCAGCACCGCCGCGTGCTGACGCCGCTGGAGATCCTGCGCCGCCGCCAGCAGGGCTACACGGTCCCGGCGGCCCCCGCCTGGGTGCCGGGCCTGTTCATGCTGTTCCGCGCCGAGGCCTATGCGAGCGTGCAGGGCTTCGACGAACGCTTCTTCATGTATGGCGAGGACTTCGACATCTGCGCCCGCCTCTCGCTCGCGGGCTGGCGGCTGCAGGTGGGCGAGGACCTGCTGGCGCGCCACGAGGCCCAGCGCGCCAGCCGCACGAGCCGCCGGCATCTGTACTGGCACGTCACCAGCCTGCTCAAGGTATGGAGCTCGGCAGCCTTCTGGCGCTACTGGCTGCGACGCGGCCGAGCCGACTCAACCCAGCAGTGAACGCATCCAGCGCACGCCCGGCAGGCGCGTGAAGGAGCCGATACCGCGGATGAGCCACGGCGGACTGTGCTCCACCATGAACACGATCGCGCGCAGCTTGAGCTTGTACTTGCGACCCACCGCGGGATTGGCCAGCACGATAGCGGCGTACTCCGCCAGGATGGCGCTCATCTCGGCGCGGTTGGCATCGTCGGCCTTCACCGCTTCGATCACATGATCGATGAAATAGCGACCGAAGCGCGGTATGAAGCATTCGCGCAGGAAGAAACGCCTAAAGCGCGGCTGGTCCGGGTACTCCGCGACGAGCTTCTTGAAGTACTTGAAGCGGCTGCGCACCATCCGGATGTCGAACGATGTGCTGGCGGTGTGGATGCACCAGACGGTGACGACCTTGTCCAGGAAGTGATTGGTGAAGCCGGCCCGGAAAAGGCGCAGAAACAGGTCGTCGTCCTCGTAGCCCATGAACTGCGTGTCGAAGCCGCCCACGGCCTCGAACGCCCGCCGCCCGATCAGCGAGGCCGAGGGCAGGATGAACAGGTCGTCGCGCAGCATGCGGTGCAGGTTGCGCTTGGGATGTTCGGCATGCTCCTTCACCATGCCCCAGCGCACGATCAGACCGTCGCCCTCGGCCTCGGCAAGGTCGGCATAGACGAAGCCGAACGAGGGGTCGTCCTGGGGCACGGCCTCGCGCAGGTCCCGGATGTGGTTGGGCAGGTAGAAGTCGTCCTGGTCCAGGAAACTGATGTACGGCGCAGCAGATACGCGCACCCCGGTGTTGCGTGCCGATCCCTGGCCGCCATTGGGCTGGTCGACGATGCGGATCGGATGCCGTGCCGCCATCTCGTCGAGGAAGGCTCGCTCTTCCGGCCGGGAACCGTCGTTGACGACCACCACCTCGTCTGCAGGCAGCGTCTGGGCGAACACGCTGGCCAGGGAGCGCTCGATGAACGTGGCGCCGTTGTAGTAGGGAATCACCACCACCACGCCCGAAGGACTGGTGGCGTGCGCTGCGGAAGGGCTTTCCATGGATGGCTGGTCGTGGTCGTTGCTGTTATCTGATCTCGAGCGCGGCATCAAGGCATCAGACGGCCTCGAAGAGATCGCGCACGATGCCGCGGAAACCGCGGCCGTAGAGATCGTAGCGGCCGGTCGCCGCCTCGCGCAGCACCGGGCCGATGCGGGCCAGCCGCGACTTGGGCAGATGCGCGCGAAAGTTCTGGTGTGTCACCTTGCCGCGCACCTGCTCGATGCGCTGCGGGCTGATGCGCTCGCCGAAGCCGAGCAGGCGCTGCAGGACCTGTTCTGCCTTGGCTGCCCGCTTCACATGGGTGCTGCCGCGGGAACCCAGCGCCTTCTGCAGTTTCTCCCTGAACGTGTCCCGGCGCGCGCCGATCTGGTTGCCGCCGTGCTGGCGGTAGTCGATCAGCGGTGCCTCGATCACATCCACCTCTCCCAGCGAGGACGCGATGATCGCGATCCATTCGTCGTGCACCCACTCCACCGGGAAAGGCCGCGCGTCGTCCAGCAGTTCCCGCCGGAAGACGGCCGTGGCACCGGTCACGAGGTTGCGGCGCAGGTAGACATCGAAGGCCCGCCCGCCGTGGATGCGCGCCAGCTCACTCTCCCTGGTCTCCAGCGCATGGAAAAGCGTGCCCCCCAGGGGCACTCCGGCTCCGTCGACGAGCCGCGCGTCCGAATGGACGAGCAGCAGCGCGGGCCGCGCCTCGAACAACGCAACGATTCGCTCGAGCTTGTCGGGCACCCAGACATCGTCCTGGTCGCTCAGCGCGATCAGCGCACCCCGGCATGCCGACGCGGCCTGCTCGAAGTTGCGGGTGACGCGCAGCGCAGGCTGGTTGACCATGACGCGCAGGTCGATGGCCAGGCCGGGCCGCTCCTGCACGCACCGTGCAACGGTATGGCGGACCACTTCGACACTGGCGTCGGACGACCCGTCGTCGGACAGCACGATCTCGCGGGGCGGTCGTGTCTGCAGGCAGATGCTGCGCACCTGCTCGGCCAGGAAGCGCGCGCCATTCCAGGTGCACAGGGCCACCGACACGTCGAGCGCCGTCACCGGCCGAACCCCACCACTGGCACGCGCGGCGGCCAGGCCAGGCTGAAGTCTTCCTGCGCGATCGTCAGATTGGGGCTGTAGGCCGGATCGTTGAACAGCAGGTCGCCCCAGCGGTCGAACATGAAGCGCTCCTCGCGCATGAAGCGCTCGACCTGCTCGGGCCTCAGATCGGAAGGGCGCGTCGCTGACTCGTGGTGGTACAGGTCGGCGTATGGCGTCCATACATTGCGGTACCCGGCCTCGCGCAAGCGCAGGCACAAGTCCACGTCGTTGAAGGCGACTTTCAGGTTTTCCTCGTCCAGTCGGCCAACCGCATCGAAGCGGTCCTTGCGAACCACAAGGCAGGCGGCTGTGACGGCGCTGAAGGTTTGCATCAGCGCGGCACGGCCGAAATAGCCCGCTTCGCCCCGTTCCAGGTGCCGGTGTGCATGGTCGGCCACGCCGCGCCGGTAGCCAAGAACCACGCCGCCATGCTGGAGCTTTCCGTCGGGATACCAGAGGCGCGCGCCCACGGCGCCGACCCCCTCCTGCACGGCGATGGACACCATCTCCGTCAGCCAGCCCGGAGAGATGACTTCGATGTCGTTGTTGATCAAGCCCAACACCTCGCCGCGCGCAATGGCGGCGGCCTGGTTGTTCAGTGCCGAATAGTTGAAAGGACTGTCGTCACGCAGGACCCGGATCTTCGGATGCTGCTTGAGCTCCTCGAAATAGGCGAGCGCCGCCGCATCGTCCGAGCCGTTGTCGACCAGAACGATTTCGTAGTCGGGGTAGTCCGTCCTGTTCAGGATGCTGTCGATGCACTGCCGCACCAGCGAAAGGCCGTTGCGCGTGGGGATGATGAGGGTGACCAGCGGCGCGGGCTCGGGCAGGCGATAGCGCACGCGGAAGCCCGCCGCGTCACGCTCCACATCGGCACGCAGGCCGTGGCGGCCTAGATGGGCCGCCACGGCAAACTCTCCGCCAGCAGGTGCGTATTCCGCAGGGTCCATCGCGTCGGGCCGGGTCGCATCGGCCACATGGCGGTGGTAGAGGATCGAAGGCACATGGACGATCGCCTCGGGTGTAGCAGCGTCTGCACAGCGCAAGGCGAGGTCGTATCCCGCCGATTCATCGCCGCCCAGGCGAAAGCCGCCCGCGCGCCGAACCAACGTGGCATCGAATGCGCCAAGACGGCTCAGGTAGTCCTGCGAACGCGCGAGATCCGGATTCCAGGCGGGCTTGAAGTAACCGGCGGAACGCTCGCCATTGGCCGCGATGCGATCCTCGTCCGAATAGAGCATCTGCGCGGCAGGATGCGCCTGCAGGCTTTGCGCCAGGCGCAGCAGCGCGTCTGCGGCCAGGGCATCACGCCCGTCGAGCACGGCAAGCCATTCGCCGGCCTGCAGTTCGACCGCAGCGCCCGAAGCGGCCAAGGCGATGCGCGGATGCGCTCTGGTCGCAGCCGCCAGCCAAGCCTGGCGCATCGCGTCGCCCTCCGTGCAGAAGGCCATGCCACGCCATTGCGCGAAGGATTGGCCGGCGAGCGACTGCATGGCCCGAGCGAGCTGTGCCTCGCTGGCCTGGCGCGCATCGACGACGACGACGAAGCTGGGGTTGGCCGTCCAGCCATGGAACCCTTCGAGTGCGACCCGGCGCGCCTCCGCATCCAGGGGCTGGTCGTAGCGCTTGATCCACTCGCGATACTGGAGTCGGTCGGGCCGGTTCGCATCGGCCATCAACGGCGGGCCGTCGCCACGCTGAAGAACGTCAAAGGAGCGCAGCACGCCGCTGACGCCCTTGTCGCGATAGATCTCGAATACGCGCCGCGCCATGTTGCCCACCCCGCCGCCCTTGCGTACGGCGGCAGGCACCAGCGCAACCAGTCGCATGGCACGCGAAAGGATGCCGCCGGAGCCGCTCATGCGGCGCCCTCCCCGGCCTTGGCCCGGCGAACGTCAAGCGCCCATGCGCCCCGCACCAGGTGAGGGTTGTGGACAGGATCACGGCGCAAAGCCGCGTGCCAGCGATGGGTCATGAGGTCGAGGTCTTCGGCGGATTCGCCAGCCGGGGATGGCGCGGCGCGGGTTTGAAAGCCCTCGGCATATGGCGACCAGACGATGCGCCGGCCGACCTTGCCCAGGCGCAAACACAGGTCCACGAACGCCAGGGAGAGGGACGCAGGATTGTCTCCGAAGCCGCCGGCCTCCTCGTAGGCAGACCGTTTGACCACGGCAAACGCGGCCGAGACGGCCGAGAGGTTCTGCGCCAGGCAGGCCCGATTGAAGTAACCGCCGTCCGAGCTGCCGGCGAAGGCCGGTAGGGCCACGCGCATCGGGTCCAGCAGCAGGGCTCCGTCCACGACGACGCCCTGGCCGTCGACTACCTGACCGCCCGCCGCGCCGACCTCCATTGGCAGGAGGCGCCCTACCAATTCGTCCAGCCAATCCGGCCGGACCGGCACAACACCGTCGCCCACCCAGGCCAGCATGGTGCCCTCGGCCAAGGCAGTAGCGCGGCGGGCAGCGGCCACCGGTGTGTCGCCGGGTAATCGCGGCACGGCACGCAAGCCCGGATGCGAAATCCAGCCATCCAGGCAGGCTTGGGCCGCGCCGCCATCCGACAGATCCAGCAACAGCATTTCGAAGCGTGGGTACGCAGTGCCCTGCACGACAGCGCGTGCCGTAGCCTGCAGTGCAGCCGCGTCGCGCCATCCCGTGACGATGATCGACACGAAAGGAGGCTCCGCGAAGAAGCGCGGAACGCACCGAAGGCCGTCCGGGGTCGCGAGCACCAGGTCGGACCGGCCCAGCCGGTCCAGGTGATCCTGCACCGCCCGCCGCCCGGCGTCCTCCGCGTAGGCCTTGGCCCCCCCCGCCTCGATACCGGCGGTGCTGCCTGCATGCGCTCGCCAGTGGTAGAGGACGCGAGCCACGTGCCGAACCTGCCCGTCGGACAGGCCCTCGCTCATGCGCAGCACAAGGTCGTGGTCCTGCGCGCCCTCGAAACCAACCCGGAAGCCGCCCTGAGCCCGAAGCCGCGCCGTCTCGTACACACCCAGGTGCGACACGAAGTTCTGCGACCGGAGCAGTTCCGGATTCCAGTCGGCTTTGAGGTGCGGGGCGAAATGCCGGCCGTGGGCGTCCACCTTGTCCTCGTCGGAGTAGACGACCCTGGCTTCGGGATGCGCGCCGATCTCGTGGGCCATCCACGCCAGCGCGTGGGGAGCGAGGAGGTCATCCTGGTCAAGCAGCGCCACCCAAGCACCGGTCGCCAGCTCCAGTGCAGAGTTCGACGCCGCCGAGATGTGCCCGTTGTGCGTCCGGCGCATCCACTTGATGCGTGGGTCCTCGGCTGCCACGGCCTGGAGCAGTTCGAGGACGCCGGGTTCTGTGGAAGCATCGTCGGCCATGCACAACTCCCAATCGGCATGACTCTGGGCGCGCACCGAACCCACCGCGGCACGCAACCATTGCGGATCGGGATTGAAGACCGGCATGACAACGGAAATCTTGATGGCACTGCCTGACGACGAGGGTGGCGCCTCCGCCAAATGCGTCGCGAGCCACCTTTCATAGGCTGGGTCCTGGCGGCCGGGCTTCGAAACCCACGCCATCGCACGCCGCAATGGGGCGGTCAGTCGCCAACTGCTCGAATGGCGAAGCGCTTCGATCTGCGCTTCAAGCTCGCGGACACGGCCAGCCCATTGCGCAGCTGTGCTCGCCCCAGGCAGGCGGTTGGCCGTCGCGACGCTGGAGCGAACTGCCCGGACCGGAGGCAAGTCTGGCTTGAGAGGTTTCATGTGCGTGGGGGCGCTGCGCGAAGTCAGGCCCCACGCATGCGATCGACAAAATTATCGGTGGCTTCGGAAGCCGGCCTATCCACGCGAGATGAGGCGGTCGATGCGACCATGCCCTCGCAACCCGGCGACCCAGTTCGAGCCGGGTAAAATCTGCTCCTTTCAAGTGTTCGAAGACGACGACATGAAATTGGTATCGGTGGTGCTTTCCGGCGGAAGTGGTTCTCGCCTCTGGCCCGTGTCACGACAAGCACTTCCCAAACCCTTCATGAAGCTTGGCGATTCCACGTTGCTGCAGCAGGCCATCGAGAGGGGGCAGGCATGCGGCACCGGCGAGCTGATGATCGTCACAAACAAGGACCACCTGTTCCTCACCAAGGACGTGCTCAAGGGCATGACCGACCCGCCGGCCACCACGTTCCTGCTGGAACCCAAGGGCCGCAACACTGCCCCCGCCATTGCGCTGGCGGCATTGCAGTGCGCCGCACAGTTTGGAAATGAGTGCCTGATGCTGGTGCTGTCGGCCGACCATCTGGTGCCCGATGTTCCTGCCTTCGTTGCCAGCGCCAGCGATGCCTTCCGATTGGCCCGCCAAGGGGCGCTGGTGGTCTTCGGCATCCACCCGACCGGCCCTGAAACCGGATTTGGATACGTCGAGGTGGACCGTGTTGCGCGAGATCCGCAGAAGGTGAAGCGCTTCGTGGAAAAGCCCGAACTGGAAGACGCAATGCAATACCTTGCGACCGGCCGCTATTACTGGAACAGCGGCATGTTCGCCTTCACTGCCGAATCGATGATCGCCGCGCTGGAAGCGCACGCACCTGAGGTCATTGCCGCTTCGCGGCACGCACTCAAGACGTCGGACATGGTGGCCGACGGAGTGAGTTTCGAACCGCACGCGTTTGGACTGCAGCCGGATATCAGCATCGACTATGCGGTGATGGAGCGGGCCGACAATGTGCACGTCGTGCCCGCCAAGTTCGGCTGGACCGACGTCGGCTCATGGCCCGCAGTGGCGAAGACGCAGACTGCCGATGCCAGCGGCAACACGCTCGACGAGGATGTGGTGGCCATCAACACCACCAATACGCATGTTCAGGTCCAGAGCCACGGCCCGAAGATGGTAGCGACCCTGGGCGTGCGCGACATGGTGATCGTCGACACGCCCGACGCGCTGCTCGTCGCTCACAAGGACAGCGCCCAGGATGTGAAGAAGGTGGTCGAGACCCTAAGGCACCGCAAGCACGATTCCGTGCACCTTCCCGCAACAGTCCACCGTCCGTGGGGCACCTATGCGTCCTTGAAGGAAGAGGACGGATACAAGGTCAAACGCATCACGGTCAAGCCCGGCGAAGCGCTGTCACTTCAATTCCACCACCAGCGGGCTGAGCACTGGGTCGTCGTGCGAGGCAAGGCACTCGTACAAGTCGGCGAGACGGAATACGAAACGCTGCCCGGCCAGTATCGGTACATCCCCTTGAAAGAAAAGCACCGACTCACCAACATCGGCTCGGACGAGCTCGTCCTCATCGAAGTCCAGTGCGGCAACTATCTGGGCGAGGACGACATCGTGCGTCTTGCAGACACCTACGGTCGCGCATGAGCCAAGCCCATTCCAACCTTCACCGCAGTGCCTGGGCCGACTGGTGGGAGGGTACGCGCCGCACCGACATCTGGTGGACGTTGGCCTGGTTCGATATCGTCTTGCGCTACCGCCGCTCGATGCTGGGCCCGCTGTGGCTCACGTTGAGCATGGGCGCAATGATCGGCGGCATGGGCCCCCTGTACAGCTCACTCTTCGGAACCGAGCTCTCGAAATTCTTTCCGCACTTGGCGTTGGGCATCATCTTCTGGGGATTCTTCTCGGGAGTTGTCACCGATTCGTGCAACGCCTTCATCAGTTCGGCCAATTACCTGAAGCAGGGCTATTTCCCTATCAGCCTTTTCGTCTGGCGCAGCCTCGCGCGTAACGTCATCCAGTTCGCCCACCACATCGTTCTCTACATCCCGGTTGCCTTGTGGGCGGGCATATCGCTCTCATGGGATGCTTGGCTGCTAGTCCCTGCTTTCCTCTTGGTGATAATCAATGCACAGGCGATCGGCATGGCGCTGGCCCTGATCTGCACGCGCTTCCGGGATGTAACGCAGATCGTCACAAGCGTGATGCAGATGCTCATGTTCCTGACGCCCGTTTTCTGGCTTCCGGAAAGCTTGCCCGGCCGAGCGCAATACATCCTTTACAACCCATTCGCCCAAATGCTTGACCTTCTGCGTACGCCACTCATGGGAGGTGACGCAATGCCACATAGCTGGTGGGGCATCCTGGCTTGGACGGGGGTCTCCTTGCTTGTCTCTTGCACGCTTTTCGCCAAGTACCGCCGCCGCGTGGTCTACTGGCTGTAGACCATGGCTTCGATTTCACTACGCAACGTCTCTGTCAATTTCCCGATCTATGGTGCCGGCGCCGCCTCGCTAAAAAAAACACTGGCCAGCTCAGTCACTGGGGGCCGATTCGGCAAAGAGACAGGTGTCAATGTCGTACAGGCACTCAGCAATATCGATCTCGAACTCAAGAGTGGCGATCGCTTGGGATTGATCGGGCATAACGGCGCTGGCAAGTCGACGCTTCTTCGTACGTTAGCCGGCGTCTACGAGCCATCTGCGGGCGAGTTTTCGCGTCAAGGGTCGGTGGCGAGCCTCATCGATCCGTCCTTGGGCATTGAGGTAGATGCGACGGGCGTCGAGAACATCATGCTACGCGGCCTTGTGATGGGCATGAGCAAGCGGCAGATCGATGAACTCACGCCCAGCATCTGCGAGTTCAGCGGCCTCGGCGAATACGTCAACATGCCCGTGCGCACCTACTCCACCGGCATGTTGATGCGCCTCGCGTTCTCGATATCGACGAGTGTGGAGGCCGACATCCTGCTGATGGACGAATGGCTTTCGGTCGGCGACGCCGAATTTACCGAGAAGGCCGAGCAACGGATGAAAGATGTGGTGGCCAAATCTGGCATCCTGGTGCTCGCTTCGCACAATCCTGAGTTGATCCAGCGAGAGTGCAACCGGGTGATCCACCTTGAGCACGGGCGAATCGTCTCTCAATAGCCTTTCGATCGCACCCAGCGCCCGGCGGGCGCCTTGGTATACCCGAGTCAGCCCCCGCCCGAGCGCAGCGCCCTGATCTCCTCCAACCGCTGCGAGATCCTGCGACCCGCTGCCTCGACAGATAAATTGGCTAGTGCGCTCGCTCGCGCCTTGGCGCCCAGCTCGCGGGCCCATTCACGGTTTTCATATAGCTTGCGCATGTGAGCTGCCGCCTGATGGGTCGACGGCTCGGCCCACTCCATGCCTGCGTCATAGGGTGGAATAGGTTCGGCGAGCTTCACGAGTTCATAGGGCACCAGCAGGCTATTGCTGTCGTCCATGAAATCGACGTTGCTGGAAAAACCGGTGGCTATCACCGGCTTGCCCATCAACATCGCCTCTGCCATGGTCAGCCCCAAGCCCTCGCTGCGGTGCAAAGACACGTAGGCATCGCACGCATGCATCAGCGACAGAACTTTATCAGCGCTGAACACTTCGTCGATGACCGTGATCCGGGCGCCTTCGCAAGCCTTGCGCAACGCCTGCAATTGCTGAGGATGGCGCTCGCCGAAGGACACTTTCAGCACGAGCGCCGCATTTTCGGTGGATGCGAAGGCTTGCTTGAATGCACGGACGAGCCCGAGCGGATTTTTACGCTCCATCACGCTCATCATATGAAAAGTGAAAAGGAATACGTAGGCCGACTTGTCCAACCCGAAGTAGGTCTTGTCCCGAGGCGTGAAGTGGCCAAGCTTGACGCCCGGAAAGAGGGTGCGCACCGGGACGTCCACACGCTTCCTCACCCCCCGTGCCACGAACTCCGTGGCGACCCATACTTCGTCGACATCCCGAGCGAAATTGGTCCACGACTCGGGTGCCGAATCGAATTCCCAGTACCAATAAGCAATGCGGTAGGTGCGCGGCACACGTTGAAAAATACCCGCCCGCCGATACGCCTCCCGAAAAAACGGCTCGGGCTGGGTATGGACGATGGTCACATCGTGGTGCTCCATGCCGTCGAAGCGCACATGAAATGGATCATCCTCGACATCGGTGTGGATGTCACGCAGCGATACCGGGACCCCATTCGCGGTCATGCCTGCCACCAGGGATTCCGCCGACACACGAAGGCCCGAGGGATAGCAGAAATGGGCCATCACATTCGCGCCGGTGCGTACCATCTCCGCTGCCACGCCGGCGCCCAACGCATTGCACCAACGCAAGGCGGCGCCACGCACACCGCTGTCCGGCGTACGCAACCAATCTAGCAACGCTTGCGCCGCGGAGGCATCGGCGAGAGCACGAGGATGAAGTCGGCGCCACGACGCGCGCGCCAGCAATGCGGTGCGCAATTGCGCTGCGGCATCTTGCTTTTCGGGCCATTCGGTCGGGTCGAGCCAATCACCGCTCGCACCGTACGCACGCGCGAACCACGCGGCGAACGCCTCGCAACCGAAGACTGTGCCTCCGTCGGGATGGCGCCGTTGCCAGTCCGGGGTGAAATAGAAGGCTTGCTGAAGTTCTTCATGAGGGCGCTCGGCCGCCTCCAGAAAAAGCCACCAGACCTCGTGCAGCTGAAGTGACGAATTCCGTGCGCCGTACTGCATGAACCACCAGAAGAGGCTCCTCATTCCGGCAGGTGTCAGCCCATGCGGAAGAATCGAGCGCGGCAGATCCGCCGACAGAAAAACCTGTCGCGCCCGTGCAGCCACATCGGAACCCAACACAGCAGCGACGAGCTTCGCCGCCTCGGCGGACAGTCCGAATTCGCGACGGCCCTCGACCTCAATCCATTGGGCGAACTCACCGGCGATGCCGCCGGTAAGCGCGCGAGGGAAGCGACGACGCACATCCTGACGACCACGCAGCAGTCCAATGCAGAACCGGACGGCAGACAGCGAGTCGACGACTTCGGCCCCGTCCGGCGCTGCGTCGATGACGACATCAACGGGCAATCCTGCCGCGCTGGCTACGCTCAGGTCGTCAAACAAATCGAGCGCTTCAGCCGGTGCCGACACGTGACCTTGGTCGCGGGCCTCTTGGAGGGCGCGCTCACGCGCGACGAACGCTTCGAGCGCGGCCG
This sequence comes from Comamonadaceae bacterium ALPHA2B, assembly GCA_005503065.1. Lineage (GTDB taxonomy): Bacteria > Pseudomonadota > Gammaproteobacteria > Burkholderiales > Burkholderiaceae_C > Xenophilus. The sequence goes on along the minus strand of SCOE01000007.1, from coordinate 125,665 downwards.
CGCGCGCCAGTTCAGCATCGCGTTGCCGGATGAACTCGAGCCGTTTGGGCATCCGCCAAGGTGTCAATGCCCAATAAGCACCCTTGGCCATCCGGCGAAGCGCTCGGCGGAGCCGCCGCTCAGCCATGGTGCCTCAGAAAATCTTCGTAAGCGAGCTTGAGCCCCTCCGTCAATGGCGTACGGGCCTTCCAGCCGAGCGCATGGAGCCTGCCTACGTCGAGCAGTTTGCGGGGCGTGCCGTCCGGCTTTGTCGCATCGAGGCGCAGCTCGCCCTTGAAGCCAACCGTGCGCCTGACTAGGTCGGCTACGTCCTGGATAGTGACATCCTCCCCAACGCCCACGTTGATCAAGGGCGTCACCTCGGGCCGGGTGAGCGAGGCGAATGCCTCTTTTTCCAGCTGAAGTAAGAACAGGATGGCATCGCCCAGATCAGACGAATACATGAACTCCCGGCGCGGCTTGCCCGACCCCCAGACCACCACCGAGTCGTCGCCCCGCAGCTTGGCTTGGTGAAATCGCCTGATCAACGCAGGCAGCACATGCGAGTTCTCGGGATGATAGTTGTCGCCGGGCCCATACATGTTGGTCGGCATCATCGCGAGGTAGTTGGTCTTGTACTGGCGGTTGAACGACCAGCACGACTCCACGCCCGCAATCTTGGCAAGCGCGTAGGGTCGGTTGGTTGCCTCGAGCGGACCGGTCAGCAAGTAGTCTTCATTGATGGGCTGCGGGCAGTCGCGCGGATAGATGCATGAGGAACCGAGAAAGATCATGCGATCGATGCCAGACTCATATGCCGCGTCGAACACGTTGATCTGGATCCGCAAATTGTTGTGCAGGAAGTCGACGGGGAAGTTGTTGTTCGCGAGGATGCCGCCAACCTTGGCAGCGCACATCACCACATGGTCGGGCCTCTCGCTCATGAAGAAGTCGCGGGTGGCCTCACGATTCTCCAGGTCGAGTTCGGCATGCGTGCGGGTGACGATGTTGAAGCCGCCGTGCGCTTCCAGGGCCCGAACCGTCGCGGTGCCAACCAGGCCACGATGACCTGCTACATAGACCTTCTTGGTTTGCATGTGAATCCTTCGCCTTTGTACCTGTTCAATTCAACGGATCGCGCGTGCGCCGCGCGCCAACCGCAACAGCGGGCGCCAGAGGAAGCGCGTCGCGCGCAGGAACCCCACTCGCGCGGCCAGCGCCTGCAGCGCAAGCCTGACGCTCGGCAGTTCAGGAGCGGCAGCTGTCGGCAGATCGTGAAGCGCGGGATGCTGATACATGCCTTCGTAGCAACCCGCGCTCGGCGCAAGAATGAATTCGACGAGGCGCCGCTCGGCTCGCTCCCAGGCTGCCCGTCCGTTCATGACGGACCGGCGACCGTTAGCGCCCATCTGCGATGCATTGCTGAAATCGAGGGGTGCTGGGTCCGCTGGGTCGTAGAGGAGGCCGTTCTCGCCCGAGATGACGTATTCATTCATGGTCCCATGGCCCGGGGCTACCACGCACTGGCCGCGTGCCATGGACTCGAGAAACGACTGGCCGATACCTTCCTCCAATCGGGGGGCGAAATAAATGTTCGCGCGCGCCATCACCTTTTCAAGATCGGCTCGATCTTCAAACCACGTCGACATGGTGATCCCATGCCGCTCGATGTCCTCAGCCGTGGGCCCGTCGAAAGGAGGAGAGCCCGGGTCGGCCGCCAAGTGGATATGGAAGCTGTCGAAACGCACGCCCGAAATCAACTTTCGGATCACCGACCACGGGAGTTGTGCCGGCCGCCGGAGCCAGAAAAAACCATGGAGGCCGTCCCCAGGCGCAGGTGCCAATGACGCAACTGGCGGGAAGTAGCGCCTATGGTGACTTGCGATGCCGAATGCCAACGTCATGCAGTGGATTGCATACGAGAAGTTGAGCACCTTCGAGCCCTGAAACGGCTCCCAGAACGCCGACAGGTTGAGCAGCGGCCCTCGCCAAAACGAGAACTGGTCGAGCATCGGGATGTAGATGACGTTGGGATGCAATCGACTGAATGCCTGTGATTGCACCGGGCAGTGCGACTGGAACATGATGACAACGTCATGGCCAACGACGGAGTTCCATGCCACGGGCTCCCCGCCTTTCCAAGCCTCGTCCCAGAAGAGATCGACCGTGTGGCCATACCGGCGCAGCAATTCGGGCAAGAACTCCGTCGACCGCGTCGTTTGGTGAAACGAATGGTCGATGCAGGCAATGCGTGCCATGCTCAGCCCCTCAGCATGAGGTAAGCGCGCCGCACCATGGCGTGAAGGAGCGGGCGTGAGCGCAACCGCCGCGCGATGCGCGCACGCACGGTGGGCGGCGAGGCCGGCGCGACGACGGCCCCCGTCAGTTGTCTGGCGATTACGCAATCCGCGGCATCTCGGTCTCTGGGGTGTTCGTGCGTCGCCATCGACGCCCAAGAGACAGCCTCCACGAGGTCGCGGTCCGCCGCATGGCGGGCGAGAAGGTGCCATAGGAAGTCGGCAAACCGATCCGGACGGCCCTCCTGTTGATCGGCCACAGGGCCGGCGAGTTGGAAGAACGCATGGTAGAGACCGCTTACCTCCGCTTCGCTGAGCGAAGGGAAGCGCTCCGAAACGACGCGCATGCACTCCAGGCTATGTCGACGCACATCGCCGGATGTCCCTCCCATGGAGTAATTAACCGTCCATTCGTGCGAATAGACGAACCGGGCACCGACATCGAGGCAGCGCATCACCCACTTGAAATCGGCGGCTATCGAGAAACTCGTGTCGTAGGGTCCGGCGATCTCGTAAGCCTTCCGCGTCGCGTAGATGGCGTTGTGGCACACGTTCGCGCAGGTGAAATAGCTGCCGGGATGCACGAACGCTGGCCGCCAATCGACCAGGGTATCACCCATCTCGACCAACGTGCTGCTGAGCAACAGCGCCGCATCGTTCAGGTCGATGCCCCCCATTCGATGAACGGCAATCTCGGCCGCACGAGGCTCCAGCCAATCGTCGGCATTGAGCACGCAGATCAGTTGGCCGCGGGCCAGCGGCACGATCTTGTTGAGCGCATCGTAAAGGCCAGCATCGGGCCGCGAAGCAAAGTAGTCCAACCTGTCCGCATAGCGCTTGATGAGGTCGAGCGTGCCGTCCGTGGACGCGCCATCCAATACCACGTGCTCCACATTGGGATAACTCTGCGCCAGCACACTTTCAAGCGTCCGCGCGAGCGTGGCCTCACCGTTGCGGACGATCGTGACATAGGTGACGAGAGGCAGTTCCGCAGTGCCGTACTTGAGCCGGCCGTGAACGCGCAGGCCGCCTTCGAAAAAAGAAGGCCCTTGCGCCGCTGCAACTCTGTCGGACCAAGCGGGCCAGGCGCTCGTGGCCGCTTCGCACACGCGATCGACGTGTACGAATGCCGGCCCCATCGCTCCGCTACGAAAACCAGCCAGGCTGGCCACATCGAGCAACCGTGGATCACGCAGCTTCTGCCAGCGCGGCAACGCCGGAGGGACGCGCAGCGGCGCTGGGAGGGCGGAGCGCCGCCGTCTCGAATATGCATGAAGCAGCGCATTGATCACCAAGTCAGCGCAGCGGTCCCAACTGAACAGCCGTGCCCGCTCTAGCCCCGCGTCGGCCAGGTGCTCGCGAAGCGCGGCCGATTCGACGATCGAAGCGATCGCATCTGCGGCTTGCGCCGCGTCGTCCGCGTCTACCAGGATGCCCGCCTCACCAACCACTTCGGGAAGGGAAGAATTCGACGAACATATCACCGGTGTGCCGCAAGCCATTGCCTCCAGAGGAGGCAGACCGAACCCTTCGTATTTGGAAAGATAGGCAAAGCAAAGCGCATCACTGTAGAGCGCCGCCAGATCTGCGTCGTCCACGAACCCGGTGAGCACGATCCGATGTCGCCAGCGACTTGCACTGTCAAGAGCAGCATTCAGGCGATCCAACATCCATCCTGACATTCCGGCGAGCACCAAGTGCAGATCGCTTTGCGCATGCTCGTCCAGATACTTCACGAAGGCCCGCACCACCTGATCCAGATTCTTGCGAATTTCGAGCGTGGCCAGGCTTAGCACGTAAGGCACCGCTGGCGGGATCGCATACTTGGCACGCATCCGTGCGCGTTGTTCCTCGCTCCCGCACCGGTAAAACTGCGCGCCCGCGGCGAGCGGAATGACCGTGATTTGCGCGGGGCTGAGATCGCTGCGGTAGTCGAGCAGTTGCTGCTTGGTGAACTCGGAGATCGTGAAAATGACGGTCTCTTCATCCAATTGCGCCATGATGTCGCGCACTTCCTGCGCCGCGACCTCGCTGAAGAAGTCGGGCCGGTGGATGCCGATCAAATCGTAGATGAGGTGCGCGCGGATGCAGATGTCATTTTCGATCCACGAAGCCGGCGCCACGCCGAACGGCGACAGCACGATGTCGCATGGGCCGGCATCACCGGTCGTCAGCGTCGCAACGGAGAGTCCGCTTGCAGCCAGGTACTGGCGGCCCCGATCCTCGTATCCGGCACGTAAGTAGAACTCGGTACTGAAGGCGTCGGAGCGCGCCAGACGGCCGAAAAGTTCGTCACATACCCGATAGATGCCGGTCTTCACGCCTTGTGCGAGAACATAAGCATCCAGCAGAAGGCGTGGCTTGTGATTCATCATTGTCGTTGTCACCGGACGGCCGTGTCGGCCCCTGCGGCGCGCAAAGTCTCTCTGATCTCTGCGAGCCTGCTCGCCGCCTTGCGGCCCGCAGCTTCCACCGACAGCCGCGAACGCGCATCGGTCTGGGCGCGCTGGCCGAGTGCCTTGGCCCAGGCTTGGTCGTCGAACAGCTCTCGCATGAGTTCGGCGGCCCGCGAGAGGGATGGCTCGGCCCAACTCAGCCTCGCATCGTAGAGTTCGATATCGCGGCCCAGGGTCACCATTTCGCATGGCACGAGCAGGCTGTTGTCGTCATCCATGAAATCGACGTTGCCTGAATAGCGTGTCGCGATCACCGGCTTGGCCATGAGCATCGCCTCTGCCATGGTGAGCCCCAATCCTTCGCTGCGGTGAAGGGATACATAGGCATCACAGGTGTCCATCAGGGCATGCAGCGTCTCGGTGTTGTAGACCTCGTTGAGGATCACAACATTGCTCCCTACCGCGGCATCGAGCAAGTCCTTCATCTGCGACGGGTGATGCTCGCCGAACATGGTCTTGATCACCAGCGTTGCGCGGTCTTCCACGCGGAACGCTGCCTTGAAGGCATCGATGAGGCCCAGCGGATTCTTTCGCTCCATCACGCTGTTCATATGGAATACGAACAGGAAGACGAAATGGTCTTCGGGCAGGCCGAATTCGCGGCGCTCCTTGCGCGCATAGGGTTCCAGTTCCACGCCCGGGAAGATGGTGCGTACTGGCAGCGGCAGCTTCTCGCGCAATCCGCGAGCGATGAACTCGGTCGCCGTCCAAACCTCGTCGATGTCGCCGATCGCGTTGAGCCAGGAGTCGGGAATGGCCTCGAACTCCCAGTACCAGTAGGCGATGCGGTACGGCCTGGGCTCGCGCGCATGCAGGCCGCATAGCTCGTAGGCACGTGGAAAATAAGGTGTTGGTTGCGTGTGGATGATCGTGACGTCGAAGTCTTCCATGCCCGCATAGCGCAGGCGGCCCTCCTCATCACCGACGTCCGTCCGCACATCGCGCAGGGACAACTGCAAGCCCTGCGATCTCAGGCCCTTGGCCAAGGCACGGATGGACACCCGCAATCCACTTGGGTGCACGAAGTGGCCGATCAGGTTGACCCCTGGCCGAGCCAGTTCGCGCACCAACTCGTCGTGACCCGTTGAGGCCAGTAGCCTGTCAAGAACGACCTGATCGGACGGCCCTAGCAATGATGGCAGGGCTTCGACAAATGCCCTGGCCTGCGGCGCACCATCGAAGGCCGCTGGATGGGCGCTGCGCCACGCCGCCCGCGCATGAAACACCTGCCGGATCTGGCGAGACGCCGGCTCGGCCTGGGGCCAGTTCGACGTTTCGAGCCAGTCGCCCCCGTCACCATAGGTCCGGCGATACCAATCGACGAAAGCTTGACGGCCAAAATTCGTGAGGCCTTCTGGATGCAAGGCCTGCCATGTTGGTGCGAACTCGTACGCCCGAATCAACTCCAGCGCCGGCTGCTCTGCCGCCGCGCGCAACAGCCAGACGATTTCTTCTGGACGCAGGTCGAACTTCTTCCTGCCTAAGTTCAACATCCAGGACAGAAGCGCCGCCCTCCCCGCCGGCAAAAGCCCGTGGGGAAGACGATCTCTGAGCCAATCGTCGAACAGGAAGACGCGTCGCGGACGTGCGCCAGGATCTTGCTCGAAGGCTTTCGCTATATGCAGTAGAGCGGCTGACGAGAGCGAGAACTCCTTCTCACCCTCCCGCTGGAGCCATTGGGCGAATGGGCCTCCCAGCCCGTCGGTCAGTGGCCGCCCGAAGCGACTTTGCAGCTCAGGGCGTTCGCTCAGCAGGTCGAGGCACCATCGCGCCGCGGCCCAAGAGTCCTCGATCTCCTCCGGGGCCAGTGGCTTCCACAACCCGTGCGCTGCACCATGCGTCGCCCCTGAGCGCGGGCGCCGACCGGAAAGACCGAGCACGGCCAGCAATCCCTCCGAGCTCTCGGACTCGTCACGCCCGAAGCCAGCGGCCGACGATGTTGACGGGTCCGCTGCACGCGCTGACCGCCGCGCCTGCAGACGCGCGGGCATGCGCCACAGCGTTAGCGCCCACCATGTTGCCTTGCCTGCACGCCGCACATGCCGCAGGACAGGTGCCGGCAGCGCAGAGATCACCGACCGCAGCGGCGCAGTGAACCGCCAGGACGCAGACGCCATCACGGCTTGCAGCCGGTGCTCTAACCCCGCAAGCTGCGCCTGCAACGCGGCGATGCTTTCGCGAGCCGCGACAGCTTCCGCGTGCGCCCGAGACGAAGTGGCGCGTTCGCGCTGTCTGGCGAGGATTGCACTCGTTTCAGAGATCTCGATCCGCCGCCAAGGTTCGATGCGGCCATCTTCGCAGGCGCCGAGTCGCCGCTCAGCGTTGGCGAGCGCTTCGCGCTGTGCCGTGATCGTCGCCGGCATGGACTCGCAGGACGCGGGGACGAATTGATCCGTGACGCGTGGAGGACCGTCGAATGCGGCCAGAAGCTCCGGACGCGCAGCATCCACCCAAAAGTGATGGAGCCCATGAGCGTATGCAGGCCGATATGAAGCCGACCGCAGGACCTGATCCCAGCCCTCGATCCCGCGCAACACCGAAGGCTGCTTGACGACAACAAGCCAGGGTCGCCAACGCGTCCAGTCATGCGCGCCCAGGAGCGCGGGTTCGCTTCCGGGCGCATCAATGCGAAGAAAGTGCACGTCCTGCCCATCAGGCACATAGAGGCGGCAGAGATCGGCAAGCCGGACTACGGACAGTGGCTCGCCTTGGCAATCGCAAGCACCCGCGTCTAGATGGTTGCGCAGATTGACATCGCGCGGCCGCCCAAGAACCAGCTCACGCAAAACATCGAGCTTCTCGGTGACATTGACGCCGCGCCAGCCCAAGGCACTGAAACCCTCTGTCGCTGATTGCGCGCAGGGCTGAGCACCCACGTCGACATAGAAACCGCTGCGCACGCTGCACAGCGCTCGCCAGATCAAGACATCTTCGAAGTCGGATGCATGAGAAACAAAAAAAAGCGGCACGACAGGGGGCATCTGGAGCGTATGACTCGCAAGTAACGGAAGCATGCAAGGCACGCTCGAATTCTACGGACACCGTTGTACGTCAAGTTACCAAGCAAAACGATTGGTGAGGGAGGATGGCGACCAGTGCACAAACCTGCGCGTCCAGAGGCTCGTGCGTTTTGCGGCAAAATCGGGCCTTTTTCGCCGACCGGCTGTGCCGACCAGTGCGACTCAATCACTATCAAACAAGAGAGGTTTTCCCATGAAGAAGCGGGCTGTTGTCACGGGCATCACGGGTCAGGACGGCGCATATCTGGCCGAACTGCTGCTGAGCAAGGGCTATGTGGTCTACGGCACATACCGCAGAACTAGCTCGGTGAATTTCTGGCGCATCGAAGAGCTGGGCATCCAAGACCACCCGGACCTGCATTTGGTCGAGTACGACCTCACCGATCTTGGCAGTTCGCTCACGCTCATCAAGGAAGCGGCACCCGACGAGGTGTACAACCTGGCGGCGCAGAGCTTTGTGGGCGTGAGCTTCAACCAGCCTGATGCCACGGCGCAGATCACCGGCATGGGCGCACTTCACCTGCTCGAGGCCATTCGCCTCACCAATCCGAAGATTCGCTTCTATCAAGCATCCACCTCCGAGATGTTCGGCAAGGTGCAGGCGATCCCGCAGGTCGAGGACACCCCCTTCTACCCACGTAGCCCTTACGGCGTGGCCAAGCTCTTCGCGCACTGGATGACGATCAACTACCGCGAGAGCTACGACATCTTTGGGTGCAGCGGCATCCTCTTCAATCACGAGAGCCCGCTGCGTGGACGTGAGTTCGTCACGCGCAAGATTACCGACGCAGTGGCCAAGATCAAGCAGGGCAAGCTGTCGGTACTCGAACTGGGCAACCTGGGCGCCAAGCGTGACTGGGGCTTCGCCAAGGAATATGTCGAAGGCATGTGGCTGATGCTGCAGGCCAAGGAACCCGACAGCTACGTGCTGGCTACCAACCGGACCGAGACCGTGCGCCAGTTTGTAGACATGGCCTTCAAGGCCGCTGGCTACGAGTTGCGCTTCGAAGGCGAAGAGCAGAACGAGGTGGCCATTGACACGAAGACCGGCAAGACGCTGGTGCGCGTCAATCCGAAGTTCTATCGGCCGGCGGAGGTGGACTTGCTGATCGGCAATCCGGCGCGAGCGAAAGCGAAGTTGGGGTGGGAACCGAAGACCACACTGGAACAGCTCTGCGCAATGATGGTAGAAGCAGATTTGAGACGCAACGCAGAGGGGCACTCTTTTTAGGAATGTCGATTAATGAAGGCCACACTCAGAACACTGGCCAGGCGCGCTGCCCGTCTGCCACTGCTCGGTCGTTTGGTACGCGTGGCCGTCGCCGTCGCGCGCGGCCCTGTCATGCTTGATCGGCTTGATTCGCTGGAGCGCCGCATGGAACCTTTTCAAGAGGAGCGTGCAGGCGGCCGCCAGCAATGGGATATATTTTTTGATCAGCAGTTGCCGCAGATGCTACGCACCCTGTCTGAAGTGCATCATGCGCAGCACCGGATCGACTCTGACCAAGAGAACCTGAAGAAATCCGTGCCTCGCGCCTTGCGCATTTTGACGCGCGAGGGCGTTCAAAAAGCAGAACAATTGGAACAACTGCATGAACAGGTTAACGAGGCAGCAAAGGCTCAAGACTTGAGTGTGTTGCGCGAGAGCGTCGGCTATCTGCTTGGGCGTGTGGAGTTTGTCCGGCGCGAAGTTATGTTCGAGTTGCGTTATGGCGCGTCGAGCAAGCATGTAGGTGACTCGAAGACGTCCACCGACATCCAAGTGCTATCCCAAGAAAAGATGGAAGCCGCCCGCAGAGAAGGATTTCGGATCAATATAGGTTGCGGCGATTTACCCATTAGTGGGTATCTCAATGTCGACCGCCGCGCGTTGCCGGGCGTGGATATTGTGGCTGAGGTCGATCAGCTTCCGTTTGATACCGGCGAGTTGCAAGAGGTGTTTTCCTCTCACTTGTTGGAGCACTTTCCGCAGGAGCAACTTCGCCGCTCGCTGCTACCTTATTTCTTCCGCTTGCTGGCACCAAGTGGCCAGCTGCACGCGGTTGTACCGGATGCAGAAGCTATGCTGAAGCAGTACGGCGAAGGTCACTATCCCTATGACGATTTGCGTGAAGTTCTTTACGGAGGCCAGGACTACGACGGGGACTTTCACTTCAACATGTTCACCCCAGCCTCGCTGGCGGCGTTGTTGGAGGAAGCAGGCTTTGTTGATGTGCGCATTCTTGATCGAGGACGCAAGAACGGTCGGTGCTACGAGTTCGAGATTGCGGGAATAAAACCGCCAGAGGGTGTGCCCGCGTGAACGAATTGTCTCTAGCAAAATCTCAGATTGACTCGCGCCCAGTGCGTTGGCCGTCGTTTTCGATCATTATCAATACTCTCAATAGAGGAGCAAGCCTAGATGCGACATTGCGCAGCTTTTGCTGGTTGCGCTACGACGGCGACTTCGAAGTCATAGTTGTGAATGGCCCATCCACGGATGACTCGGACGCCGTCATCGCGCGCTGGGGCAATGAAATCCGGGCGGCGCGCTGCCCTGTCGCAAATCTATCAGTGTCCCGCAACATCGGCATCGCAATGGCGAGCGGTGAACTGATCGCGTTCATCGACGATGACGCAATTCCGGAGCCCGAGTGGCTTGAGCAACTTGCTGCCAGTTATGAGAACCCCGAAGTCGGCGCAGTGGGGGGGTGGGTTTTTGATCATACCGGTTATGATTTCCAGTATAAATATGGCCTGGTCGACCGCTTTGGATCCGCCGATCTCTCGCCAACAAAAGCTTCGCCGCATCTAAGCTTTCCGAAGAGTGAGAGTTTCCCTCATTTGTTAGGTGCTAACTCATCGTTTCGTCGACAGGCCTTACTGGAAATCGGGGGATTCGACGAGGAATACGAGTATTTCTTAGACGAAACCGACGTTTGCCTTCGAATTGTCGATGCTGGCTGGCTGATCGACCAACGCAGTGACGCATTCGTTCATCACAAGTTTGCCCCAAGTCACTTGCGCGGCGCCAATCGGGTGGCTAAGCACCGATATCCCATCCTTAAGAATAAGGTGTATTTCACTCTGAAGCACGCGCGCGAGTCCCATACGCTGGATGCTGTGATGAAGGCTCAAGGGGAATTCATCGCTCACCAGAGAAATGAAATGACGTGGGCGCTTAACAGCGACCTGATTTCTCAGGCTGAAATGGATGCTTTCGTCAAAGATATAGACCGGGCCATCATCGACGGCTGGCGTCGAGGCCTCGAAGGCGGCCGCCCAGAAATGATGCTGACGTCCCAAAAGCGCGCCCAATGGGAAGGGCCGTTCGTCCCCTTTAAGCCATGGCCCAACCGAGATCAATGCACTCTCGTGCTCGTATCTAAGGACTACCCGCCCGATCATGGCGGCGGCATTGCCACATTCAGCAAGGACTTAGCGGAGGCCTTCGCACGGCGTGGAAACATAGTGCACGTCGTGACGCGTAGCTACGATATCGATCGGGTGGATTTCGAGCACGGAGTCTGGGTGCATCGCCGGGTTGTGCGCGATGTAGAGCGCCCCACCGAAGCAATCGCGATCGGTGTACCGGCCCATATCTGGAGTTGGTCAGCCCTTGCATTCGAGGAAGTTCGTCGCATCGCTACGCATCGCCGCGTGGACGTGGTGGAGACGCCGATCTGGGATTGTGAGGGCATTGCCTTTTTGCTGCAGCCGCTATGGCCGCTAGTAGTGAGCCTACAAACGACTCTGCACTTCTGGTTGGACTCGCACCCCGAGTATCTGCGAGACAAAGACTGGATGAGCGCATTCGGCAAGCCTATGCTGGCGCTAGAACAGCGCCTCATGCAGGGCGCGCACGCAATCCGATCTATCAGTGCCGCGATCAGTGCCGACATAGAAACGGCTTACGGCTTTCATTTTGACCCGCAGCGTACGCACACAATTCCACTAGGTTTGGCGCCCATTTCTGCAATTGATTCCGCTTCGACTCCGACAGTAGACGGCACGCCGCGTCCCGATTCATCAGCGTGTCGAGTGTTGTTTGTAGGACGGCTAGAGGCGCGCAAAGGCATTGATGTCCTATTGGAAGCAATACCCCGCGTGCTGAAAGAAGAACCCGGCGCGATGTTCAGGATCGTGGGCGACGATACTCTTCCAGGGCCCAATGGCACGCCTTACAAGGAGGCCTTCGTTACTAGCCCTACGGGGCGGCGCTGGCGCGATCAGGTGAGGTTCGAGGGCCGCGTCGACGACGAGAGGCTGCGCCGGGCCTACGCTGAATGCGACATCTTTGTCGCGCCTAGCCGGTTTGAATCGTTTGGCTTGGTGTTTTTGGAGGCGATGAGGGAAGGCAAACCGGTGATCGGCTGTTCGGCGGGCGGTATGCCAGAAATAATCCGCGATGGGGAAACGGGCTTACTGGTCGAGCCCGGTAACGTGGACGCCCTGACGGAGGCATTACTCGAACTGATCCGCTCGGCTTCAGCAAGGCAAGCATTGGGCAACGCCGGGCGGGCCACCTACAACTCCAAGTTCACCGCTGCTCGCATGGCACAGGCAAGCGTCGCGCTCTACGAGTCCGCCGCAAGCGAGTTTCGTGATGAGCACGCATGAAGATCTCTTATGTGCATAGCGTCTGCGTTAGGCATGACGCCATCTCAAATGCGATCCGTGACGAACTGAGTTTTCTGAAGCAGGCCGGCCATGACATTCATCTCTTTGCAGCGCGGTGCGAAGAGGTACCGGCGGGCTTCACGCAGGTCGATCACATCTCGCAGATCTTGCTGCATCCGCACTTTCAACAAAGCGACCTAGTAGTCTTCCACTTCGGCATCTACTACCCCCTATTAGACCTACTGCCGCTCGTGCCAGCGTGGACAACACGGATCGTGGTGTTTCACAACATTACACCACGTGAGCTAGTTGCGGCTGGGGATCGTTGGCTGATCGATCGCTCGTTCGCCCAACTTTCCAATCTTCGCTGGGCCGACCACGTGCTGTGCGACAGCCAAACCAATCTCGACGTCCTTCGGCAGCGGCACATTGAGACGCCCGCAACAGTCGTACCGCTAGCCGTCCACTCCGACCTGAAGTCACCACTCTCCAAGCCAAGCTTCAAGGATGACTTGATCCGAATGGCGTTCATTGGTCGATTCGCAAGATCAAAGGGACCGCAGGATCTGCTAGACGCTGCAGATCGAATGCTCGTTCGACACGACGTGGCCGTTTTGCCCGCGGTGCAGATCGATCTCGTCGGTAATCTCGCGTTCTCAGACCCAGTGCTGGTTGACGAACTACGCATCCAGATCAAAATGTTGCATGCACGCCATGGGGCGCGGGTGCGCGTATGTCTGCACGGCAATGCAACCGACAAGATCAAACACAACATCCTTGAAGGCGCGGATCTGTTCGTCCTCCCAACGTATCACGAAGGCTTCTGTGTGCCGATCGTTGAGGCCCTCGCGGCGGGATGCCGGGTATTGACATACGCGAACTCCAATACGCCTGCAGTCTGCGCGGACTTGGGCCACTTGATCTCTACTGCCGATATAGACGCCTTGGCCCAAGGCATGAGCGTGCTCGCAATCGAATGCCGATCGCCAGCTTGGCGTCGTGACGTCAGCATGGCACACGCACTGGCAAGGGAGAATCATGCAGATACATACCACGCGTTTGCAGCCCGAGCAGTTGAGCATGTGCGCCAGTTCGCCCCACCAGTAGTCGCGCGACGTTTCCTCAGCACTGTAGACACCATCCGTCATACCCTAGCCGTGCGCCATTATCCTGTTGAGCTAACTGGCTGAACGCGCGCAGGTGCCGGTAACCTGGGCCGTACTGATTCGCAAGACGTCGATCCCAGCGCGAACCGCGAACGACAGGTTGAGCTATCGGCCTCGCCGCACGACTAATCCGACAGACGTGCAGACGTACTGATCGATCAGGAGCTTGAGATGTACGCCTTGCTGGTGATACGGTGGCACATCGACGTGATAGTCTAGGTGATGCGCCACCGGGCCGACTTCAAAGGGCTCGACATGGTGGCCGCGCGCCTGGAGACGCGCAACCAATTTCTCAATATCACGTCTGCGATAAATCACCGTCGGCCCCTCAGTCAAGGTGTCGGTGTTAGAAGAGGCATTGAATTCAGTAGTGTGGACCGCGATCCCGCCAATACGCAGAGTGTTTTCAACAGCGTTAACCACGAAATCCGCGCCGTGATCGAGCGTACCCAAATGCTCTAGCGAACAAGAAGACCAGTTAAAGTCAAAATCCTTCAGCGAAGAATCGATGTGATTCATGTCGCAGTGCCTGTACTCAACCAACTCACGAAAACGTGAGTCCGGAATGATGCTTGGATGAAAAAGCGCCTCCACACTGCTGCCGTATTGGCTGGTTTGTACCCAGCCCTCATTCCCCTGCGCTTCCGGCGGCGCGTCGGTCGCCATGATGTAGGCGCCCATCGAAGCGAAGACGGCTGGCAGCGGCTCGACGCCGACTCCGAACACCAGCCCACGGGAACCCGGAGTCACCACTCCCGAACTCAGCAGTTTGTGCAGGATGTAGACCCACTCCCATTGTTTCCGATGCAAATTAGGTCGCTGTCCGATTAGCTTGGCCAGTTCCGCATAGTAAGGGTGATAGAAATCCGCGGCTTGGCAGTTAGCGTACCGCATAAAAGGACTGTCTGCCGGCAGCATCTCTTCATCCGGTCGAGGCTTGAACAGCGAGTGACGGTGATATTGCACCGAATCTCTTAAGAGGTTGTGCTGATGCACCCCCTCCCAATAAGTCTGCTGCTGATACCCTAGTTGTCGCTTCAGCGCCTCGATCTCATCGCGGAATTGCCCGACAATGCTTCGAATCTCATCCAGTTCGCCCTGCCCGTCCGCGCGCGCGGCCTTTTCCCCGGTCATGCGATCACGCATTTCTATCGAAGATGTCTGTACAATTTTTTTGACGCGTGCTCTAAACCCTGCCCATAGAGGCTGAATCATTGCTTGCAGGCTGAAAGGATTGCTCATGATCCGATCCGTTCGAAGTACAGTGGCACATTAGGCGATGCAGCCGGTTTCCGCTTTCGAGTCGACGGAAGACGTCTTAACGATTTCACAGAAGGTGCCAAACTACTCAAAAATCTGGGCGTCAGCAAGCGGCACTCCTAATGCATCCTTCGCTGAAACGCGAGGCTCGACTCCAATCTTTGGCCAATCGATTGACAATGTTGGATCATTCCAGGCAATGGAGCGTTCGTGAACGGGCGCATAGTAGTCCGTTGTTTTGTACAAGAAATCTGCGGTTTCGCTAATCACAAGGAAGCCATGAGCAAAGCCTTTGGGTACCCACAGCTGACGATGATTCTCCTCGGTAAGCTCTACACCGACCCACCTGCAAAAGGTGGGTGACCAACGTCGGATATCGACCGCTACATCAAACACCGCTCCGCGCACGCACCGCACCAGCTTTCCTTGCGGCCGCTCGATCTGGTAATGCAATCCGCGCAGCACGCCGCTGGCGGAGCGCGAATGGTTATCTTGCACAAAGTCCACGTGCTGACCGATCGCTTCGTCGAAGACGTTCTGGTTGAAGCTTTCCATAAAGAAGCCGCGTGTATCGCCAAATACCTCCGGCTCGAGAATCAGGACGTCGGGGATGGCGGTGGGCGTGACCTTCATCGGTGCACCTCGTCGATCAGCAGGCGGTTCAGGTAACGGCCATAACCGTTCTTTTGCAGAGGCTCAGCCAGCCGCCCCAGCTGTGCTGCGTCGATGTAGCCGCGCCTGAAAGCAATCTCTTCGGGGCACGCAATCTTCAATCCCTGCCGATGCTCCAGCGTGGCAATGAATTGCCCCGCCTCGAGCAGGCTTTCGTGTGTGCCAGTGTCCAGCCACGCATAGCCACGCTGCATGATCTGCACGTTGAGTCGCCCGCGATTCAGGTATGCCTCATTGACGGCGGTGATCTCCAATTCGCCACGGGCGCTCGGCTTGACGGCTTTGGCGATGTCGACCACTTCGTTGTCGTAGAAGTACAGGCCGGTGACGGCGTAGCTGCTCTTGGGCTTGGCAGGCTTTTCTTCGATGCTGCTGGCCTTGCCGGTGGCATCGAATGCCACGACACCGTAACGCTCCGGGTCTTGCACGTGGTACGCAAAGACAGTTGCCCCATCCGTGCGGGCATCCGCACCATCGAGTAGATGTTGCAGGTCGTGGCCATAGAAGATGTTGTCGCCCAGCACCAGCGCGCTCGGGCTATCGCCGATGAACTTGTCGCCGATGATGAAGGCCTGTGCCAGGCCGTCGGGGCTGGGCTGCACGGCGTACTGAAGGTTGATGCCCCACTGGCTGCCATCGCCAAGCAGCTGCTGAAAGCGCGGCGTGTCCTGCGGGGTGCTGATGATGAGGATGTCGCGCATGCCCCCCAGCATCAGTGTGCTGAGCGGGTAGTAGATCATGGGCTTGTCGTACACCGGCAGCAATTGCTTACTGATGGCCAGCGTGGCCGGGTGCAGCCGGGTGCCGGAGCCGCCCGCCAGGATGATGCCCTTGCGTTGTGGTCGTGTCATTTGGTCGTGAGTCTCCGCGAACGCTCAAAGGATTTCGCGCAGCATGCGCGCCACCCCGGTCTGCCAATGGGGCAGCACCAAGCCGAAGGTGTCTTGCAGCCGTACGGTACTGAGCCGCGAGTTGTGCGGACGTTGCGCCGGCGTCGGAAAAGCGGACGTAGGCACGGGCTCTACCGCATCCGGACCGGCCTTGAGTTCAACGCCTAACGCGCGAGCCTGCTCGAGCACGAAGCGCGCGTAGCCATGCCAGCTGGTCTCACCGCCGGCCACCAGGTGGTACAGGCCCGCCTTTCCTGCATCGCGCATCGTCTCCCGGATGGCGATGGCGGTAACGTCGGCCAGCAGTTCGGCACCAGTGGGCGCCCCGTGTTGGTCATCGATCACGGTCAGCTTCTCGCGCTCGCTCGCAAGACGGAGCATGGTCTTGGCGAAGTTGCCGCCGCGCGCCGCGTACACCCAGCTGGTGCGAAAAATCAGATGCAGCGGGCAGTGTTGCTGCACCCCCTGCTCTCCCTCGAGCTTGGTGGCGCCGTACACGCTCAGGGGCCCCGTGGGGTCGTCCTCGGTCCAGGGGCGCGAGCCGCTGCCGTCGAAGACGTAGTCGGTCGAGTAGTGGACCATCAACGCGCCCACTTGCCGGGCCGCCTCTGCAACGACGCGCGGGGCGGTGGCATTCAGCGTGCGCGCGAGCTCGGGCTCGCTTTCTGCCTTGTCGACGGCCGTGTGCGCTGCTGCATTCACGATCACGTCGGGCCGTACGGCCGCCACGGTGCCGGCCAGTTGGTCGGGCCGGCTGAAGTCGGCACGCAGGTCGGTGCTGTCGAAGTCCAGCGCAACCAGCTCGCCCAGAGGCGCCAGGCTGCGCTGCAGCTCCCAGCCGACCTGACCACCCTTGCCGAAAAGGAGGATCTTCATGCGCCGTACTGCTTGCTGACCCATTCACGGTAGGCGCCGCTTTGCACGTTGTGCACCCAGTCCGCATGGGCCAGATACCACTCCACGGTCTTGCGAATGCCCGTATCAAAGGTCTCGGCCGGCTTCCAACCGAGTTCGCGTTCCAGCTTGCGCGCATCGATGGCGTACCGGCGGTCATGCCCGGGACGGTCGGTCACGTAGGTGATCTGTTCGGCGTAGCCCTTTCCATCGGTTCTCGGCCGCAGTTCGTCGAGCAGGGCGCAGACAGTCTTCACGATCTCGATGTTCGGTTTCTCGTTCCAGCCGCCCACGTTGTAGGTTTCGCCGACTCTGCCGGCTTCCAGCACACGGCGGATCGCACTGCAATGGTCCTTGACATAAAGCCAGTCGCGCACCTGCATGCCGTCGCCATACACGGGCAGAGGCTTGCCCGCGATCGCGTTCACGATCATGAGCGGGATGAGTTTCTCGGGAAAGTGGAAGGGGCCGTAATTGTTCGAGCAATTCGTGGTCAGCGCCGGCAGCCCGTAGGTGTGGTGCCACGCCCGTACCAAATGGTCGCTGGCGGCCTTGCTGGCCGAATAGGGGCTGTTCGGCTCGTACTTGTTGTCTTCGGTGAAGGCCGGATCGCCGGCGCCCAGCGACCCGTAGACCTCGTCGGTCGATACATGCAGGAAGCGGAAGGTGTCTTTTGCAGGCTGCTCCAGTGACGACCAATAGCCACGCACCGCCTCGAGAAGCCGAAAGGTTCCCATCACATTGGTCTGCACGAATTCGCCCGGTCCATGAATGGAGCGATCGACATGCGATTCGGCTGCGAAATTGATAATCGCCCGAGGCGTATGTGTTGCAAGCAGGCCCTCAACCAGCGCACTGTCGCCGATATCGCCCTTCACGAAAATGTGCCGGGAGTCGCCGGCCAGCGAAGCAAGCGTTTCGAGGTTGCCCGCATAGGTGAGCTTGTCCAGGTTGACGACCGGCTCGTCATGCGTGGCAAGCCAATCCAGTACGAAGTTGGCGCCGATGAACCCGGCACCTCCAGTGATCAGCAGCATGGCAAGGGTTGTTGTTACGAGGATTGATTTGAAATGGCTGGACGCGAACGGCCGTGCCTGTAGCCCGGGCCTTCCGACTCGTCAGCGTGGCTCGACCCATCGAGCAGAACGACTTCAGCGCGCCGGCCCGAGGGCAGCATGGTGGACAGATCCAGCCAGCAAGCTCAACATGATAGCCAGCCGGTTTCGCGGGGAATCCCCATTTCCCGTCCCGAACTTCCTTGCCTGCGTCGTCCGTCCGGATGCGCCGGCGCGGATGTCATCGGGTCAAACCCCAACTTTTTCCGCATATGTCGTCCAGCCACGCCCAGCTTTGCGCCCTTTTGGACTACATTTGCTAAAAACTGAAATCTTTAGTTTTCATATCCGCCGCCGAACTGGCACGCGTTTCGGCCGGGGCTCCAGCACGCTGAACGCAATCAGCAAAGGACTGACCGACCATGACCACACCTTTTCGCAAGATCTTCATCGCCGGGCACCGTGGCATGGTGGGCGGAGCCATCGCGCGCGCCCTCAGCCTTGACCGCGAGGTCGAGCTGGTGACGCGGACTCGCGCCGAACTCGATCTGACCGACTCTCAAGCCGTCAAGGCTTTCTTCGAAGCGGAGCGCCCCGACGCCGTCTATCTGGCGGCGGCCCTGGTGGGCGGCATCCATGCCAACAATACCTATCCCGCCGACTTCATCCACCAGAACCTGATGGTGCAGCTGAACGTCATCCACGAGGCATGGCGAGTGGGCGTGAAGCGGCTGCTGTTTCTGGGCTCGAGCTGCATCTACCCGAAGTTTGCGGAGCAGCCCATCCACGAGAACGCACTCCTGATGGGCAAGCTCGAGCCCACGAACGAAGCCTACGCAATCGCGAAGATCGCCGGCATCAAGCTGTGCGAGAGCTACAACCGCCAGCACGGCACCGACTTCCGCAGCGTGATGCCGACCAATCTTTACGGTCCCGGAGACAACTACCACCCGGAAAACAGCCATGTCCTGCCGGCCATGATCCGGCGCTTCCACGAGGCAAAGGTCAACGGAACGCCCGTGGTGACGATCTGGGGCACCGGCACGCCGAGGCGGGAGTTCTTGCACGTCGATGACATGGCGGACGCCTGCATCCACGTCATGGGCCTGACCAAGGACACCTATCAGAACGCCACATCGCCCATGGAAAGCCACATCAACGTCGGCTGCGGCGAGGACATTTCCATCGCCGAACTTGCCCAGACCGTCGCTTCGGTGGTCGGCTACGATGGCGATATCCAGTACGACACCAGCAAGCCCGACGGCACGCCGCGCAAGCTGCTCGACGTGTCTCGTCTGGGCGGGCTCGGCTGGAAGGCACGCATCGCTCTTGCCGACGGCGTCCGCACGACGTATCGCGATTTCGCACAAGCATGGCCCACGTCCCGTCAACCGCAGGACGGCAGCCGCTACCAACTCGCCTAGCCGTTGCCGGACCCCGGCACTTTTCTTCCTGGGACCACAAGGCCATGTCGCAGCTTCTTTCACCATCGGTCGCCGGAATGTCGGCCGAATCCAGCCCCCGCATCAAGCCGGTCGTGTTGTGTGGCGGCTCTGGCACCCGGCTGTGGCCCTTGTCGCGCAAGGCCCTGCCCAAGCAGTTCGCACCGCTGATCGGCAACAAGAGTCTGCTGCAGCTCACGCTCGAGCGGCTGCGCAGCCTCAGCCTGGAGGTCAGTTGCGTTGCCTCGGACGAACATCGCTTCCTGGTCAAGGAAGCCATGGATACGGCCGGCGTCCAAGGTGAACAGATCCTCGAACCCATGGGACGCAATACCGCGGCGGCGATGGCCGTCGCGGCCCTCCAGGCGGCGCCGGACGACCTGCTGCTGTTCGCGCCGGCCGACCACCACGTCCCCGACATCGAGTTGTTTGCGCAGACCGTGCGTACCGCTGCCCCTGCGGCGCTTGGCGGCCATTTCGTGACGTTCGGCGTGGTTCCGACTCATCCCAGTTCCGCGTACGGATACATCCGTCCCGGCGCGGCACTGGCCGATGCCGCCGGACGCAGCGTCGAGAAGTTCATCGAAAAGCCTTCGCCGGAGGTGGCGACAGGGCTGCTGCTGCAGGGCGATCACCTCTGGAACGCCGGCATCTTTCTGGTGCAGGCCCGGGTGTTGATCGAAGCCCTGCGCATGCAGGCACCGGACATCCTCGCCAGTTGCATCAAATCGGTGTCAACGGCGACGGTCGACGGCACCTTCCGCCGGCTCGACCCCGCGCACTTTGCGACCTGCCGCAGCGAAAGCATCGACTACGCGGTGTTGGAAGCCCATGACCGAGTGGCTGTGCTCCCCTTTGCAGGGATGTGGAGCGATGTCGGTGGCTGGAACGCCGTGGCGCAGTTGCACGAAGCGGATGGCGAGGGCAACCGTTGGTCGGGAAAGGCAACCCTGGTCCATTCCACCAACACCTTCGTCCATGCGCCTGTGCGCCCCGTCGTCGCGCTGGGCACACACGACCTTGTCGTGATCGATACGCAGGACGCGGTGCTTGTCGCCCACAAGGACCAGGTCGACAAGGTGAAGGACGTCGTGGCCCTGCTCACCCGGCAAGGCTGCGAGCAGGCCACGGAGCACCGGCGCGTGGTCCGGCCCTGGGGGGCCTACGACAGCGTGGACCACGGCGACCGTTTCCAAGTCAAGCGATTGACGCTCAAGCCCGGGGGGAAGTCATCGCTGCAGCGCCACCACCATCGGTCCGAGCACTGGGTGGTCGTGAAGGGAACGGCGCTGGTCACGGTGGACGGGGAAACGAAGCTCGTCAGGGAGAACGAATCGGTCTACGTCCCAATGGGCGCCACCCATCGCATCGAGAACCCGGGGCGCATCCAGCTGGAGGTGATTGAAGTGCAGGCGGGCAGCTACCTGGGTGAGGACGACATCGTGCGCCTCGACGACAGCTACGGTCGGGTGACGCTCATGCACGGCAGCAAGACCGCAGCGCCCGACTGATTTCGGCGCTGCCTGACCTGCCGCCGCGCGGCTTCGTGCCGCACTGCAGCACGGCAATGCGCCACTCTTGCGCTAGAGTGGCCTCAAGAGACACCCTTGAGGCCCCGCATGGCCAAGAAGGCACCACGACGCACCGCGCAACGCATCCTCGAAACGGGGCTCGACCTGTTCAATCGCTTCGGCGAGCCGAACGTGTCGACGACCCTGATCGCGTCCGAGCTCGGCATCAGCCCGGGCAACCTCTACTACCACTACCCGGCCAAGGACGCCCTCATCAACCGGCTCCATGAGGCCTACGAGCACGCACTGGGCGAGGTGCTGGAAGAGGCGCAGGGCGTGCGCGATATCGGACAGGCCGGCGCCTTCCTGCATCGGCTGTTCGAGCTGATCTGGCGCTATCGCTTCCTGTACCGCGACCTGAACGACCTCCTGAGCAAGAACCGGCACCTGGAAACCCGCTTCCAGCAGGTGTTGCGCAGCAAGCAGACCGCGCTGCGCACGATGCTCGGCCGCATGGCCGAGGCCGGGCACCTGAGCATCGACCCCGCCGAGGCCGACCTGCTGGCACGCAGCATGGTGGTGCTGGTGACCTACTGGCTCAGTTACGAGTACGTCGGCAACCCGCGCGAGGCGCTGGAGCCCGGGCACGCCGAGGTGTCGCTGATGCGCGCCAGCCGGCACACGCTGCGGCTGCTCACCCCCTACCTGGCCCCCGCCCAGCGGCGACATTTGCTGACGCTGGGCACGATGAATGCGGGTGAAGATGCCGCACTGGCCGCCTGATGCAAGAACGCACCATCACGATGCAGGTTCCGCAGACCTCCCCGCTCCCACCCGCAGGCGGCGCGCCGGCGGCGGTGGAAACGCACGGCTGGGTGGCGCTGCCCTTCGCCGATCTGCCGCATTTCGACACGGAGAGCGTGCGGGCGCGCTGGGCCCGGCTGCATGCCGGGCAGGCCGTGCCGCCGCCCGCCAGCGATGCGCTCGCCCGCGCCTGGGCCAGCTACCACAACGGCGATTTCGCGCGCGCGGTGGCCGAGGCGCAGGCGCTGGGCGATGCCGGCGACGGCCTGGTGAACCAGGCGACCGCCATCTACGCCAACTACGTCGAGCCGCGCGAGAGCGTGCGCCTCGCCCTCTTCCGCCAGGTGGCCGAGCGTGCCGGCGCCCGGGCCGCCGCCGCGCCCGACGACTGCCAGGCGCTGTACTGGCAGGCCTACGCGCTCGGGCGCTACGCGCAGGCCGTGAGCGTGGCGCGCGCGCTCGCCCAGGGCCTGGGCAGCAAGCTCAAGGACGCGCTGGAACGCATCATCGCCCTGCAGCCGCGCCATGCCGACGCGCACTTCGCGCTCGGCGCCTTCCATGCCGAAGTGATCGACAAGGTGGGCCCGCTGGTCGGCCGCATGACCTACGGCGTTCGCGCCGACACCGCCCGGGCCCTGTTCACGCGCGGCCTGGAACTGCACCCCGATTCGCCCACCGGCCTGATCGAGCACGCCCGTGCCCTGCTCGTGCTCGAGGGCGACGAGCGCCTGGCCGAGGCGACGCGGTTGTACGAGCGCGCCGCCGCCCTCGAACCGCAGGACGCGCGCGAGCGGCTCGACGTGGAACTGGCGCGCGCGGGCCTCAGGGACTGACCCGCCGCAAGCTTTACCGCTGCGCAGGGGCAAAAAAAGAACGGTCGTTCGCATGCGGTCACAATGCGGCCCTTCCTGTCCATCTGCCCCCGCACGCCATGTCCTCCCCCGACCTCCAAGCCCGCTTCGAAGCCGCAGAAGCCAACTCCAGGCTGCTGCCCGCGCGCCCCGACAACCCGACGCTGCTGAAGATCTACGGCCTCTACAAGCAGGCCACGCAGGGCGACAACACCGAGAAGAAGCCCAGCTTCAGCGACATCGTGGCCCGCGCCAAGTGGGACGCCTGGAGCGTTCACAAGGGCGTCTCGGCGGACGACGCCAAGCAGAAGTACATCGACCTGATCGAGTCGCTGCGCAGCGCCTGAGCCTGCGCCGTTCAATCCAAATCGGGCCGCAGCGCCCGCCGCGCCTGCGCGAGCAGCTATCGATTCAATAGCAACCCGCTCATTCGCACGCTCAGCCGACCACGCCCCGCTCGCGCAGCGCGACGATCTGCGCCTCGCTCAGCCCGACCTCCCGCAGCACCGCGTCGGTGTCGGCGCCCAGCGCCGGCGCGTTGCGCCGGTGGCCGGCCGGCGTGGCCGACAGCTTGGGCACGAAGCCCGGCAGCAGCACCTCGCTGCCGTCGTCCAGGCGCGTGGGCAGCAGCATGCCGCGCGCGGCGTAATGCGGGTCGGCCGCGATGTCCGCCACGGTGTAGATGCGGCCGGCCGGCACGTGGGCGGCCTCGAGCGCGGCCAGCACCTCGGCCACCGTGCGACCGACCGCCCAGTCGCCGATGGCGCCGTCGAGCAAAGCGACCTGCGCCACGCGGCCCGTGTTGTCGGCCAGTTGCGGATCGGCGGCCAGGTCCGGCCGGCCGATGCACTGCATCAGGCGCTTGAAGATGCTGTCGCCGTTGCCCGCGATGAGCACGTAGCCGTCGGCGCAGCGGTAGGCGTTGGTGGGCGCGATGCCGGGCAGCGCGCTGCCGGCGGCCTCGCGCACGGCGCCGAAGGCGCTGTACTCGGGCAGCAGGCTTTCCATGCAGTTGAAGACCGCCTCGTACAGCGCCACGTCGATCACCTGGCCCCGCCCTTTCGGGTACGCCGTGCTCACCGTCGCGTGCCGGTGCTGCAGCGCCATCAGGATGCCGATCACGCCGTGCAGCGAGGCCAGCGTGTCGCCGATGGACACACCCACGCGCACCGGCACGCGCCCCGGCTCGCCCGTGAGGTGGCGCAGCCCGCCCATCGCCTCGGCCACCACGCCGAAGCCGGGCCGGTCGCGGTAGGGCCCGGTCTGCCCGTAGCCGCTGATGCGCAGCATGACCAGCGCCGGGTTGGCGGCCTGCAGCGCGTCGGGGCCCAGGCCCCAGCCCTCCATCGCGCCGGGGCGGAAGTTCTCGATCAGCACGTCGGCCTCGGCCGCCAGGCGGCGCACGACGTCCTGCGCCTCGGGCTGGCGCAGGTCGAGCGCCAGCGACCGCTTGTTGCGCGACTGGGCCTGCCACCAGATGGACGTGCCGTCCTTGAGCAGACGCCATTTGCGCAGCGGGTCGCCGTCTTTCGGGGGCTCGATCTTCACGACCTCGGCGCCGAAATCGGCGAGCGTGCGAGCGGCGAAAGGGCCGGCGATGAGCTGGCCGAGCTCGACGACCTTCAAGCCCGCCAGTGGCCCGGCCGCCGGGCCCGCGGCATCGGATGAGGAAGCGGTCATCGCAGGCGTGCCCCGCTCAGCCCGCCGGCCGCTCCCGGGCCAGCAGCTCGTCGAGGTTGCGCGACACCTTCTCCTCGATCATGTCGCTGAAGCTGCCGAGCAGGAAGCCCAGCTGCACGTTCATGCCGAAGCGCTCGGGCGTGACCTCCACCGTGCCGCTGGCACCGGCACCGCTGAAGTGCACCCGGTCGCAGGCACCGTTGGCCTCGGCCGACTCCTCGTAGGTGCACGACAGGCCGTAGTCGCGTTCGGCCTGACTCACCCATTGGCGGGCCACCTCGCGTGCGCGGGCCATGCCGAGGTTGTGCTGGCGTTCGATCTGGATGTCAGGCACCGGGGGTCTCTCCGTGGGATGCGGTGGAAGGTGAAGAAGAAGGAGCGCCGGGGCCGGGCGCCGACGCGGGGATGATGCCCGCCTCGGCGCGCAGCGCGTCGGCACGCCGCTGCGCGGTGGGCAGCGCCGCGATGCGGCGCACCGCGGCATAGAAGCGTGGCCAGTCGCGGCCCTCGCGTTCGAAGAGCTGCTCGAAGGCCGGCACCAGCGCATCGTAGGCGGCCTGGGTGCCGAAGGTGGCGTTGTTGGCGTTCGCCACCCAGGCGTCGTAGGCGCCCTGGCGCGGGCCGCTCCAGCCCGCCCGCAGCTGCTGGTAGCGCGCGCGGAAATCGTCCATCGCTACCTTTTTCATAGCATCCACCGCCCGCCAGTCCTGCGCCTTCGCCTCTTTTGACTCGTAGATCGCGGCCAGCGCGCGGCGCGTGTCGGCCATCAGGGCTCGCATGGCGCGGCGCCGGGCGTCGAACTGCTGGTACTCCTCGCGCGCCGCCGATCCGGCCTGCGTGGCCAGCCACTGCGCACCGCCCAGGCGCTCGACCGAGGTGGCGAAGGACTCGTTGAAATCGGTGTCGCCCGACACGTACAGCAGCTGGTGCGCCAGCTCATGGAAGATCAGCCGCGCCAGCTCGCCCTCCGGATAGCCGATGAAGGTGGACAGCAGCGGATCGCCGCCGGCCCAGTCGAGCCAGCCCAGCGTCGAATACGCAGGTACCGGGTAGACCGAGGCCTCCAGCCCCTCGCCCTGCAGCTGCTTCGCCTCCGCCTGCGCGGCGGCTTCGGCGTAGTAGCCGCGGTAGCCGACGCAGCCCGCGATCGGGAAGCACCAGGTCTTGAGCGTGAGCGAATAGGGCGGCGCGGCCACCACGTTCCACACCGCGGCACCGCGGTGCAGGTCGGCATACGCCGTGTAGCTGCGGTTGTCGGGCAGGTGCAGTTGCGCGGAGGCATAACGGCGGATGCGCTGCGCCAGCTCCAGCTTCTGCCTGAGCGCTGCCGAGGTGGCCGGGTCGGCCAGCCAGTCGGGCACCGGGCGTGCAGCCCGCAGCAGGCTCAGGTGACCGCTGGCCGATTGCCAGTAGTAGCCGACGTTGGCGCAGCCGGCCAGGGCGGCCATGCCCGCCGCAGCCAGCGCCGCCCCGAGCCAGCGCCATCGGCGTGTCGCCAGGATCGAAAGGGCCATCCCGGCCCGCAAGCGCAGCGAAGCCTTCGGGGCACCCGCGGAACTGGCTTTGCCAGGCCGCTGGGTGCGCCCCCCTCGCGCAGCAGAGGGGGGAGCGGCGGAGCCGCTTGGGGGGTGCTTCTTCACTCCGGCTCGACCTGCACCAGGCAGTCGTAGAAGGTCGGCCCGCGGCCCAGATCGGTGAGGCGCTGGCTGGTGAGCTGATTGACGTTGGTGCCGTCCACGCCCAGCTTGCGCCACCAGATGCCCAGGCCGTGCACCACGCCCGGCCGCGCGCGGCGCGAGACTTCGGCGCGGCAGCGGTGCTCGCCGCGGCCGTTGAACACGCGCACCATCGCGCCGTCGGCGATGCCGCGCGCGGCGGCGTCGTCGGCATGGATCTCCAGCAGCGGCTCGCCCTCGATGGCGCGCAGGCTCTTCACGTTGACGAAGCTGCTGTTGAGGAAGTTGCGCGCCGGCGGCGAGATCATGGCGAGCGGGTGGTCGGTGGAGCTGCCCGCCGGCTCGTGGTTGGGCAGGTGGTCGGGCAGGCCGTCCAGCCCCTGCGCCGCGAGCCGCTCGCTGAAGAACTCGACCCGGCCCGAGGGCGTGGGAAATCCGCCGTTCGCATACGGCGCCTCGGGCAGCGGCACGCTCGCGAAGCCCTGCGTCTGCAGCGCGGCCCAGTCGATGGCGCCGGGCGCGAAGGCCTGGCGGCACAGCGCCTCGTCGTCGTCCTGGAAGCACGGATCGTCGAATCCCATGCGCCGCGCGAGCTCGCGGAACACCCAGGCATTGCTGCGTGCCTCGCCGCGCGGTGCGACGGCAGGCCGGTTGAGCAGCACGTCGGTGTGGCCGTAGCTGGTGTGGATGTCCCAGTGCTCCAGTTGCGTGGTGGCCGGCAACAGGTAGTCGGCGTAGTCGGCGGTGTCGGTCTGGAACTGCTCCAGCACGACGGTGAAGAGGTCCTCGCGCGCGAAGCCCGCCGCCACCTTGGCCGACTCCGGCGCCACCGCGAGCGGGTTGCTGTTGTAGACGACGACCGCCTCGATCGGCGGGCCGCCCGAGAGCGCATCGGCATCGCCCAGCAGCGCATCGCCGATGCGCACCATGTTGATGGTGCGCGGGCGGCGGCCGGCCAGCAGTTGCGGCCGCTGCAGCGCCGCGCGATCGACCGGAAACTGGCCCGAGGCGCTGAGCAGCAGCCCGCCCGCGCGGTCGCGCCAGGCGCCCACCAGCGCCGGCAGGCAGGCGATGGCGCGGGCCGCGTTGCCGCCGCCGCGCACCC
Source organism: Comamonadaceae bacterium ALPHA2B (assembly GCA_005503065.1). Lineage (GTDB taxonomy): Bacteria > Pseudomonadota > Gammaproteobacteria > Burkholderiales > Burkholderiaceae_C > Xenophilus. The sequence goes on along the minus strand of SCOE01000007.1, from coordinate 98,308 downwards.
GCTGCATCCCGTAGTTCAGGCGGATGGCGGCCGGCTTCGTCGTGCCGTAGGCGCGCGCCAGGTCGCGGATCTGCTGCACCGGCACGCCGCACACGGCGGCCGCGCGCTCGGGCGGCCATTGCAGCGCGCGCTCGCGCAGGCGCTCCCAGCCCAGCGTGTGCTGCGCGATGTAGTCGTGGTCCAGCCAGTCGTGCGTGATGAGCTCGTGCATCAGCGCCAGGGCCAGCGCGCCATCGGTGCCGGGAAGCAGCGCGATGTGCTCGTCGCACTTGTCGGCGGTTTCGGTCTTGCGCGGGTCGATGCACACCAGGCGCGCGCCGGCGCGCTTGGCGGCCTGCGCATGGCGCCAGAAATGCAGGTTGCTGGCGATGGAGTTGCTGCCCCAGATGAGGATGAGCCTGGCCTCGGCGAAGAACTCCACCCGCATGCCGACCTTGCCGCCAAGGGTGTAAACCAAAGCATCACCTCCGGCGGTGGAGCAGATGGTCCGGTCGAGGAAGGACGCGCCCAGTTGGTGAAAAAAACGACGGTCCATCGACTCGCCCTGCACCAAACCCATGGTGCCGGCGTAGCTGTAGGGCAAAATCGTATCTGGATTGTTACAACTCAGCCGGGCCAGGCGATCGGCGATGTCGTCCAGCGCGACGTCCCACGACACCGGCTCGAAGCGTCCGGCGCCCTTGGGGCCGGCGCGGCGCATCGGCTGGGTGAGTCGTTCGGGGTGGTCGTTGCGCTCGATGTAGCGCGACACCTTCGTGCACAGGACGCCGGCCGTGTGGCGGTGGTCGGGGTTGCCCTGCAGCTTGACGGCCTTGCCGTCCTGCACGGTGGTGACGAGGGCGCAGGTGTCGGGGCAATCGTGGGGGCAGGCCCCTCGGACGACGGCAGTGGTCAGGGGAGTCATGACAACAACATCAAGAGCGACAAGGGCAAGGCCGTGGCGTAGGGCTGCGGCCGACCGAGTCTAGTGCGTGCGCCGGGGCGGCGTGCGAGGGGGTTTTCCGATGATCAATCGCAGACATTTTTCCTTGGGCACCGGCGCATCGGTGCTGGCCGGTTTCGCGCGCGTGGCACGCGCGCAGGGCGAGGCACCGATCGTGCTCGGCCAGTCGGCGCCCTTCACGGGGCCGGCCGCGCAGCTGGGCGTGCAGTTCTACGAAGGCGCCAAGCTCTTCCTCGACCAGTACGGCGCCCAGCCCGGCGCGCGCAAGGTGGTGATCAAGCAGCTCGACGACGGCTACGAGCCCGAGCGCACGGTGGCCAATACGCGCCAGCTGATCGATGAGGACGTGTTCGCCCTCTTCGGCTACATCGGAACGCCCACGAGCATGGCGGCGCTGCCGCTGGCCGTGAAGGACAGGGTGCCCTTCATCGCGCCCTTCACCGGCGCCATGAGCCTGCGCGAGCCCTTCCAGAAGAACGTGTTCCACCTGCGCGCTTCGTACAACGACGAGACGGCGCTGATCGTGAACCAGCTGCATCACCTGGGCCTGAAGAAGATCGCCGTCTTCCACCAGAACGATGCCTACGGCAAGGCCGGGCTGGACGGCGTCACGCTGGCCCTGGCGCAGCACCAGCTCAAGCCCGTGGCGGCGGCGACGGTGGAACGCAATTCGGTCGACGTGGCGACGGCCGTGAAGACACTGGTGGCGGCCAGGCCCGACGCGATCGTGCAGGTCAGCGCGTACAAGAGCTGCGCCGCCTTCATCCGCGAGGCGCGCAAGGCCGGCTATGGCGGCACCTTCTACAACGTGTCCTTCGTCGGCACGCAGGCGCTGGCGGACGAACTGGGCAAGGACGGCGCCGGCATCGTCGTCTCGCAAGTCATGCCCTCGCCCTACAGCAGCGCCAACGCCATCACGCGCGAGTTCAACGACGCCGCGCGCAAGGGCGGCGGCAAGGTGCAGGCGAACTTCTCCAGCATCGAGGGCTACCTCGCCGCGCGCGTGCTGGTGGAAGGCCTGAAGCGCAGCGGCGGCAAGCCCTCGCGCGATGGCCTCATCGCCGGGCTCGAGAGCATCGACCGCCAGCAGTTCGGCGGCTTCGAGGTCTCCTTCTCGCCGAAGAACCACGTGGCCTCGAAGTTCGTGGAGCTGTCGATGATCACGGGCGACGGCCGCATCCGCACCTGATTTGCTACTAAATAGATAGCAAGTGCCGCAAGCGCAGCGCGCGTTTGCAGCACTTTTTTATAGAGCGCATTACGTCGTAGGCACCCAACGCCACCAGGTTGTTGCCGCACACCACCGCTTCGGGGCGCGGGCCGCTGGACAGCGAGGTGCGCATGCCCCGCGCCGGTGAGGCCGATGCTGCCGATGCCTTTCTGTTCGATCACGCCAGCCGGCAGGCTTCGTCGAAGCTCAGGCGCGGATCGCGTGGGTAGAGCCTGGCGTCGTCGCCGTGGCCGATGGTGCAGATGAAGTTCGCCTTCCACGACGTGCCTCGGAAGAAGGCGTCATCCAGGAGCTCGTTGTGGAAGCCGGACATCGGGCAGACGTCCAGGCCCAGCCCACGCGCCGCCAGCATGAGGTAGGCGCCGGTGAGCGAGCTGCTGCGGAAGGCGATGGACGCGGCAAAGGCCGCATCCGCCTCGAACATCGGCTTGAAGTTCGTGCGCGGAAACAGCCGCGGCGCCTGGTCGAAGAAGCGCATGTCCTGGGCGATGATGGCCGTCACTGGCGCCGCCCTCACCTGCTCGGAGTTGCTGCCCATTCCTTGCAGGGCCGGGTAGAGCTTGCGCTTGCCTTCCTCGGACCGCACGAAGACGATACGGGCCGGCTGCAGGTTGCCGCTGGTCGGCCCCCACTTCACGAGTTCGTACAGGCTCCGAAGCTGGTCGTCGGACACCGCGCGGTCGGTCCAGTGGTGGTGTGATCGCGCGTCGGTGAACAACTGGGAAAGCGCGGCGGCCACGAGGGGTTGACGTTCGGTCATGGCGATGTCGTCCCTGTCGCTCTCAGAGCACACGCGGGCTCAGTCGGCCCTGCGCGACCAGGCGCCTGCCGACCGCCTGGATGTGTGCCTCGCCATCCGCCAGCGCCTGCGGCGAAGTGTGGACGGAGTAGTAGCCCAGCGCCAGGTCGTGCGGATGCGGCACGGCGGAGCCGAGGATGAACTGCGCGTCCGTCAGCGCATCGAACACGACGGGCTCGTTCGACTCGTCGAAGGCAATCAGTTCTTCGGGGTACAGGCACAAGCCATCCGCGAGAAGGCCGCCTTCCACTGGCGACGACCAGAGCACGGTGTGCCCTGGCGGCGGTGTGTACGTCCAGCGCTCGCCCGCTTGAAGCTTCACCGCCAGGAAGGCCATCGGCGAAGGCGCCTGGATGGCGCTGCTGACGCCGCCGTAGCTGCCCAGCAGCACACGCGCAGGCCCGGCGCTGACAATCTGCTCGGTTGACTGGAAGGCAGCCACCGTGGGGCCGAGCTCCAGTGCGGGCGGCAACGCCACCCAGAGCTGGAAGCCACGCACGCGCCCGTGGCCGCTGTCGCCCACGCTGCCGCCATGCCACATGCCGCGCCCGGCCTGCATCCACTCCACCCCGCCGCCGGGCAGCATTACGGTGTTGCCGTCCGGGTCGATCAGATCCATGCGGCCGTCGATCAGGTAGGACAGCGTGGCGATGCCCGAGTGCGGATGCAGCGCCCCCACGAACGGCGGCCCCTGGTTGTCGAAGAAGTCCAGGAACACGAACGGCTTGAGGAGCTGGCCGAAGTCCGACGGGCTCATGAGGCGGACCGCGGGGCCGTTGCGGCGGCCCTTGGTGCGCGCCACGATCCTGCGCGGCTTGTCAGCGACGTGGCGGGCGACTTCCGGTGCGACTGCTGGCATGTGGATCTCCCTGGATCAGGCGGTTGCTTTGCGGGCAGCCTTGAGCGCATGGGCCCACCACAGCAGGTCATCGATGAGCTTGCCGGCCTGGTCGTCCTGGGCCTTTAGCGCGGCATCGACCTCGTCGGTCTTGCCCTGGAAGTGCGCAAAGATCGCCCCGACCGGGATGTGCACGGCATTTCGGATGGGCGCCATCTGCAGTTCGATGGAGGTTTCGCGCAGTTGCTGCACCGCGCGGGCGCCGCCCACGCTGCCCCAGCTCACGAAGCCGATCGGCTTGCGCTGCCATTCGGGATAAACCCAGTCCAGTGCATTCTTGAGCACGGCGGGAGCGCCATGGTTGTACTCGGGCGTGGCGACGACGAAGGCGTCAGAACTGCCGATCTGTTGCGTCCAACGGCGCACGGCCTCGTTCTCGTAGGGCGGGCGCCCCGGGATGCCCGGGAGCATGGCGCTGTCGAAGAACGGCAGGTCGTAGTCACGCAGGTCCAGGACGCGGGTGGCCAGGCCGGGACGCTGGTCCAGGTGGTTCTTGATCCAGCGCGCGGGGGCTTCGGAGAAGCGGCCTTCGCGGGTGCTGCCGACGATGATGGAAACGGTGGTCACGGATGGCTCCTGGGTGGATGAGGGCGCGAACCTGCGCCGTTGAAGCCAACTGTAGGAACGGGTCGATCAGAGATAAAGATGGCGCAGTGGGATGGACTCGTTCAATAATCTTCTCAATCGACGCCGCCTTCCTGCTGGCCGGTTCTCGCATGCGGCCGCCCTCCCATGGACCTCAACGACATCGCACTCTTCGTCAACGTGGTGCGCGCAGGCAGCTTTGCCGAGGCGGGTCGCCGCCTGGGCATCCCGCCCAGCACGGCAAGCCGCCGCGTGCAGACGCTGGAGACCGCCTTGGGCGCCCGCCTGATGCAGCGCACCACCCGCCGGCTCGTGCTCACGGATGCGGGGCGCGACTTCTTTGCCCAGTCGGCCGACCAGGTCGATGCGCTCCTGCGCGTTGCGGACCAGGTGGCCAGCGATGCCAAAGAAGTGGCCGGCCGGGTCCGCGTGGCCGCACCTGCCGACTTCTTCAACTGGTTTCCGGCCGATGCGGTGGCGCGATTCGCCGAAGCGCATCCGCGGGTGCGCCTGGAGTTCGAGCTGAACGACGCGCGGGTGGACCTGCTGGGTGAGGGCATCGACGTTGCCATGCGCGGTGCCGACCGCGACCCGTCGCTGATCGCGCGCAAGCTGGGAACCAGCTACGCGACGCTCGTGGCCAGTCCTGGCTACCTGGCAGCGCGAGGAGCGCCGGCGCTACCGCGCGACCTCGCCGCGCACGACTGCATCACCGCACCGGCCCGCGGCGGCCCGAAGGCGGTCTGGCGTCTGGGTGGATCCAGGCGCGCGGCGGCCCCTGTCGAGGTCGACGGTCCGTTCCAGGCCAGCACGGCATCGGCGCAGCTCGCGGGGGCGCTCGCCGGGCTGGGCATTGCACTGCTGCCGGCCGGGCTCAGTGCGCCGCATGTGGCAACTGGACGGCTGAAGGAAGTGATGCCGGACTTTGCGACGGCAGCGAACGGCGTGCACTTGGTGTATCACAGCCGCAGGCAACTGCCGCGGGCGGTGTCGGCCTTCATCGACTTCGCGGCCACGACGATCAGGGAGTTGGGACTGCTGCAGGTCGACGCTCAGAAGCGGAATCCGACACGACGATCTTGATGTGGGAGTGCCAGGCGAATTGCCAGCCGGGCCTTCTCCACATCAGTGGCTTGCCGCTTGGCCGGGAGGCATCGGCCGATTCGCTCGACCGGAAAAGTTTCAACGTCTCCGCGGATAGGACGCCGTCGACCAGGTGCTTGCTCTTCAGAGCCGACGGTTTCAAGACACCGCTGTCGCCGTTGCCCACCCACAGCCATGTGTGCCCGAGTTCCATTCGAAGGTTGCCAGGGCCATCAAGGCAATCGCCATCCGGCTCGAGACTCGGCGAGTTTCGACAGCTCAATCACCCCAGCCACACCGTCATCGCATGGATGACCAGCCCCACCAGCCCGCCGACGACCGTCCCGTTGATCCGGATGAACTGCAGATCCCGCCCGATGTTGCGCTCCACCTCGTCGGTGAGCTCGGCGGTGTCCCAGCCGGCGACACGCTCTTCGATGTAGCGGCGGATGTCCTCGCGGTAGCGCTCGATGGCGGCGGGCGCGGCGGCGAGGATCTGCTCGTTGATCCATCGCTGCATGGCCGCGTCGGCGCCAAGGCGCCCGCCCAGCGCGGCGGCCAGGGCGGCCACGCGGCGGCGCACCGACGAGTCCTCCCTGGCCAGGTCGGCGTCGAGCCAGGCGCGCAACTGGTCCCACAGGCCCTGCAGGTAGGCGCCCAGCGCCGGGTGCGCGAGCAACTCGGCGCGCAGGCGCTCGCCGCGGGCGATGAAGGCTTCGTCGTGCTGCAGCCGGGCGACGAAGCGGTGCATGAAGTCGTCGAAGCGCAGCCGCAGCGGGTGGGCCGGGTCGGCCGCCGTCTCGCCCAGCGTGCGGGCCACGGCGGCCACGATCTTGCGCGTCGCCAGGCGCGCGGCCACCTGGTCGAGGCCCACGTAGCGCAGCGCCTTCACCTCGTGGGCAATGGCTTCGGTCAGCTGCTCCTGCAGCGCCTCGTCGTCGAGCAGGCGCGACACCTGGCCCAGCACGTCGTTGAGCAGCTCCTGGTGGCGGCCGTCGGCCGTGAGCGCCTCCAGCACCTGGCCCGAGAGGCGCGACAGGTCGACCTGCGCGATGCCGGCGCTCGCCGCACGCGCCAGGAAGGCCCGCACCCGCTCGTCGTCGAAGGCGTAGAGGCCGTAGCGCAGCACCGACACGGCATGCGTGCCCAGTTGGGCCGCCCGTGCCGGCTCCGAAAGCCACTGTGCCAGCCGGCGCGCCGGGTCGAAGGCCTCGAGCTTGGCCAGCACCTGCGGCGTGGCCAGGAAGTGGTCGCAGATGAAGCGGGCCAGGTTGCGGCCGATGCGCACCTTGTTGCGCGGCACGATGGCCGTGTGCGGGATCGGCAGGCCCAGCGGATGGCGGAACAGCGCCACCACGGCGAACCAGTCGGCGATGGCACCCACCATGGCTGCCTCGGCGAAGGCCGTGAGCCAGCCCCAGGCGGCATGGGGGTGGGCGCGTTCGCCCCATTGCGCGCCGATGTAGAGCGCCGCGGCGCCGAGCAGCAGCCCGAGCGCCACACGCTTCATGCCGGCGGCCGGATGGCGCGCCGGTGCCGGGGCCTCACCCAATCTTCGGGCTGGCCGCGAGGCCGTGCATGAAGGCCTCGCAACGGGCCAGCTGGTCCAGCGTGACGTACTCGTCGGGCTGGTGCGCCTGGGTGATGCTGCCGGGGCCGCAGACCACGGTGGGGATGCCGGCGTTCTTGAACAGGCCCGCCTCGGTGCCGAAGGCCACCAGCGTGGTGCGCTGCTCGCCCGACAGGCGCTGGGCGAGCTTGGTCACCGCATCGCCGGCGGAGCCGAGGAAGCTCGGGATCTCGCAGATGGTGTCGAAGGCGATGCCGGTCTCGGGCGCGACCTTCTTCATCGCCGGCTCCAGTCGCTTGGCAAAGGCCACCACCTCGGCCTGCATCGCGCGGGCGTCGGCCGTGGGCAGGTCGCGGAACTCGTAGCGGAACTCGGCGTCGCGCGGCACGACGTTGTCGGCGATGCCGCCGTGGAACTGGCCCACGCTGGCGGTGGAGAAAGGCACGTCGAAGCCGTCGTAGCGCTTCTCCTTGGCCTCGAAGGCCTCGGCCATGTCGCGCACCTTGCCCACCACGCGCGCGGCCATCTCGATGGCGTTGACCGACTGCGGCGTGAGCGAGGAATGCGCCTCCTTGCCGCGCACGCAGCAGCGGTAGCGGTACACACCCTTGTGCGCGATGGCCGGCACCATCAGGGTCGGCTCGCCCACGATGCAGGCCAGCGGGCGAATGCCGGCGTCGCGCAGGTCGGCGATCAGTTCGCGCACGCCGAAGCAGCCGATCTCCTCCTCGTAGCTGAAGGCGAAATGCACGGCGAAGGGCGCCTCGCTCTCCAGGAAGCGCTCGGCGTTGGCCAGCGCCACGGCGATGAAGCTCTTCATGTCGGCCGAGCCGCGGCCGTACAGGCGCGCCTCGGAATGCTGCACGTCGCCGGCGGGGTCTTCCTGGGGGAAGTCCTGCACCAGGCCCGACAGCGGGTCCACGGTCCAGGCCTGGCCGTCCCAGGGCACGGTGTCGGTGTGGCCGGAGAGGATGACGCCAGCCGGTTTGCCCGCGCCCAGCGTGGCGAACAGGTTGGCCTTGGTGCGTTCGGCGTTGTAGGTGATGCGGCTGCGCACGCCCAGGCCGGCCAGGTGGTCGCGGGCGAACTCGATGAGTTCCAGGTTGCTGCGGTCGCTCACCGTGTTCATGCGCACCAGGGTCTGGGCGAACTCGAGGCTTCGGTCGGAAAGAGTCAGGCGGGGCATGCGGTGCATTGTGGGCCATGCGCCGCCCCCGGGCGGCTTGTCGCGGCAATGACATGCCGCCACACTAGGATGCGCGTTCCGCGCCTGCCCTGGCCGCCTTTCCATCCTGGGAGACCCTTGCCATGCCCGCACTGCATCCCACCGCCCCGCGCGCCACCGCCGCCCTGGCCGCACTCGCCTGCACCATGGGCCTCGTGGCCTGCGGCAGCACCGCGCCCGGCGCGGGGAGCGCCGCCACGCTCGACGGCCAGCCGCCGCTGGTGATCGCACACCGCGGCGCCTCCGGCTACCTGCCCGAGGAGACGCTGGAGGCCTATGCACGCGCGATCGAATTCGGCGCCGACGTGATCGAGATGGACCTGGTCTCCACCAGGGACGGGGTTCTCATCACCCGCCACGACCCCAACCTGGCCCTGAGCACCGACGTCGCCAGCCGGCCCGAGTTCGCCGCCCGCAAGCGCACGATGCAGGTGGACGGCGAAACCCAGACCGGCTGGTTCAGCCAGGACTTCACGCTGGCCGAGATCAAGCGCCTGGGTGCCATCTCCACCGACGCCGAGCGCCCGCAGCAGTACAACGGCCGCTACAAGGTGCCGACTTTCCAGGAGGTGCTCGACCTGGTGAAAGCCACGCAGCAGCGCACCGGCAAGCCGATCGCGATCTACCCGGAAACCAAGAACCCGACCTTCTTCCGCGACCTGGGCCTGCCGATGGAGGACAAGCTCATCGCCATGCTGGAGCAGGCCGGCCTCAACAGCAAGGCGGCGCCGGTGTTCGTGCAGTCCTTCGAGCCGGGCAGCCTGAAGTACATGAAGGGCAAGGGGCTGAAGACCAAGCTCATCCAGCTGATCGACGGCGACGGCGTGGACATGAAGACCGGCGCCATCACCTACGCCGTGCCCGTCGATCGCCCCTACGAGTGGACCAAGGCGGGCGACAAGCGCAACTTCGACGTCATGGTCACGCCGGCGGGCCTGGCCGAGATCAGGACGTACGCCGACGGCATCGGCCCCTGGAAGCGCTACATCGTGAGCCTCAAGGGCACGATCGGCGCCGACGGCAAGGCGATCGACATCAACGGCGACGGCAAGGTCAACGACGCCGATGCCACCACGATGGCGCCCACCACGCTGGTGGCCGACGCGCACAAGGCCGGCCTGTTCGTGCACCCCTTCACCTTTCGCAACGAGAAGCGCCGCCTGGGAGCCGATTACAAGGGTGACCCGGTGCAGGAATACCTGGCCTTCTACCGCGCCGGGGTGGACGGCGTGTTCACCGACTTCACCGACACCGCCCTCAGCGCGCGGACGCAATTCCTGAAGGAGCGCGGCGCGGCGGCCCGCTGAGCGCGCATCTCGCGGGCCCGTCAAGCCGGAGCGGGCGGGCTGGGCATCCGTATTGCTTCGGTGGCCCTTTTCGCCCAAAAGCCTAGACTGCCCGCATGAAGCTCATCGACTCGATCGTCACCCAGGCGGCCGGGATCGCCGCCATCCGCCGCGACCTGCACGCCCATCCCGAACTGGCCTACGAGGAAGTCCGCACCGCGGACGTGGTCGCCGCACGGCTGACCGAATGGGGCATCCCCATCCATCGCGGCCTTGGAACCACCGGCGTGGTGGGCATCGTGAAGAACGGCACCAGCGACCGCGCCGTGGGCCTGCGCGCGGACATGGACGCGCTGCCCATCCACGAACTGAATACCTTCGACCACGCGAGCCAACACCAGGGAAAGATGCACGCCTGCGGCCACGACGGCCACACGGCCATGCTGCTCGCCGCGGCCCAGCACCTGGCGAAGAATCGCAACTTCGACGGCACGGTGTATCTGATCTTCCAGCCGGCCGAGGAAGGCGGCGGCGGCGCCGACCGCATGATCAAGGACGGCCTGTTCGAGAAATTCCCCATGGAGGCGGTGTACGGCATGCACAACTGGCCCGGCATGAAGGCCGGCCAGTTCGCCGTCAGCCCCGGGCCGGTCATGGCCTCGGGCAACAAGTTCTACATCACCGTGCGCGGCAAGGGGGGCCACGCGGCCCTGCCGCACACCACCGTGGACCCGGTGCCCATCGCCTGCGAGATGGTGCAGGCCTTCCAGACCATCCTCACGCGCAAGATGAAGCCGCTGGATGCGGCCGTGATCTCGGTGACCACCGTGCACGCGGGCGACACCAACAACGTCATCCCGAACGACTGCGAGCTCACCGGCACGGTGCGCACCTTCTCCATCGAAGTGCTGGACATGATCGAGGCGCGCATGCGCAAGATCGCCGAGCACATCTGCGCCGCGCACGACGCGGAATGCGACTTCGAGTTCGTGCGCTACTACCCGCCTACCATCAACACCCCGGCCGAGGCGGACTTCGCCCGCCAGGTGATGGCCAGCGTGGTGGGCGAGGACAACGTGCTCAAGCAGGAACCCGCGATGACCTCGGAGGACTTCGCCTTCATGCTGCAGGCCAGGCCCGGCGCGTACGCCTTCATCGGCAACGGCGACGGCGACCACCGCGCGCTGCACCACGGCGAGGGCCCGTGCACGCTGCACAACGCGAGCTACGACTTCAACGACGACCTGATCCCGCTGGGCGCCACGATGTGGGTGCAACTGGCCGAGCAGTTCCTGGCCGCCCCGCCGCTCGGGGGCCGTTGATGCTAGGCGTGGCCGAGGCCTTCTCGGACAGCTACGGCGAGGCCCGCCGCAAGTTTTTGCAGGCCTGCGTGGCCGCCGGCCTGTCGGTGGACACGCATCCGCTCCCGCTGGAAGGCCGCGACGGCGAGCAGTTGGCGATGGACGTCGCGCTCGATGGCCCGGCGAACGCCGAGCGCTTGTTGCTCCTGAGCAGCGGCTGCCACGGCGTCGAGGGTCACTGCGGCAGCGGCGTTCAGGTGTTCGCACTGCACGACGCCGAATGGCGGGCCAAGGCACGCGATGCGGGCGTGGCGGTGCTCTACATCCACGCCCTCAACCCGCACGGTTTTTCGCACACGCGGCGCGTGACGCAGGAGAACGTGGACCTGAACCGCAACTTCATGGACTTCGCGCAGCCGTTGCCCGTGAACGCCGCATACGCCTCGCTGCATCCGCTGCTGGTGCCCGAGGACTGGCCGCCCACGCCGGCCAACCAGACGGCGATCGCGGCCTGGATGGCGAAGCACGGCGATGCCGCCTTCCAGGCCGCCGTGTCGGGCGGGCAGTACCAGTTCGGCGACGGCGTGTTCTATGGCGGCCAGGCGCCGACCTGGAGCAACCGCACGCTGCGCGAGGTGCTGCGCCGGCATGCCGGGTCGGCGAAGCGGCTGGCCTGGATCGACCTGCACACCGGCCTCGGGCCGAGCGGGCATGGCGAACGCATCTTCGCGGGCCGCGACGACCCGGCCGCCAAGGCGCGCGCCGACGCCTGGTGGAGTGGCGGCGGCCAGACGCCGGTGACCTCGATCTACGACGGCAGCTCGACCTCGGCGCTGCTCAGCGGGCTGATGATGAATGCCGCGTACGAGGAATGCCCGCAGGCCGAGTTCACCGGCTTCGCGATGGAGTACGGCACCTTGCCGCTGCTGGAGGTGATGGGGGCGCTGCGGGGCGACCACTGGCTGCATCGGCATCCGGAAGCGGCGCCGGAGCTGGCGGATGCGATCCGTGTGCGGATGAAGGAGGCGTTCTATACCGACACCGACCTGTGGAAGGGGCAGGTGGTCAGTCAGGCGAGGCAGGCTTGTTTTCAGGCAGTAGATGGGCTTTCGGGCTGAAGCCCCGTCTGCGTTTGTTCTGATCGTCTTGTCTGTTTGAAGGCAGGAGCCGGGATGTGCGCCCGGCGGCGCAGTCACTTTCTCTTGTCTCGCCAAGAGAAAGTAACCAAAGAGAAGGCGACCCCACTGTCTGCGTCCCTCCGCTTCGCTACGGGCAACCTGCGGTGCTCGCGGCTGGCGGGGTCCGCGCAAACTCGCTTCGCTCAAACATGCGCGGCCCTTTTTCCGCCAGCCGCTGCGCTCCTCGGCGCACACAGAGGGGACCCGGGCCCCGGGTCAACAAGGCTGCTGCGCAGCCTTGTCCTTCTTCAATGTTTTGGCGAGGGCCGAGCGAAGCGATGGCCCGTTCTGATGGGTCCCTTCTGGATGCGCCTGTGACGTGGCGATGGCGGGGGGGCCGCTGTGCCGCGTGCGGCAACAGCGGCTTCGTGCTCTGACTCGCTGCAGCTGTCTGAGCGCAGCGCGAAGCGCGTAGCGAGTTCTGCAGCGCACCCCGACAGCGTCGCGGCGCAGGTTGCCCCGTAGCGAAGCGAAGGGGTCGCAGCCAGCAGGGTCGCCTTTTCTTTGGTTCCTTTCTTTTGGCGAAGCAAAAGAAAGGGACTGCGCCGCCGGGCGCACATCCCGGCTCCTGCATCTCACCCCTGAGCAAGGCCCAAACCCATAAACAAAAAGTGCCCAAACCGCCCGCACAGCAAGCGCCACTCGCTGTTAATTCGATAGCAATCGAATCACTGAAACGCCACCTCCGCAAAACTCCGCAGCTTCCGACTGTGCAGTCGCCCCGACCCCTGCGACCGCAGCACCTCCACCGCCTTGATCCCGATCCGCAGATGCTGCTCCACCCGCTCCCGGTAGAAGTGGTTCGCCATCCCGGGCAGCTTGATCTCGCCGTGCAGCGGCTTGTCGCTCACGCACAGCAAGGTCCCGTACGGCACGCGGAAGCGGAAGCCGTTGGCGGCGATGGTGGCGCTCTCCATGTCGAGCGCCACGGCGCGGCTCTGGCTGAAGCGGCGCTGCGGCTCGTTGTTGGGCAGCAGCTCCCAGTTGCGGTTGTCGGTGCTGGCCACGGTGCCGGTGCGCATGATGGTCTTCAGCTCGGCGCCCTGGCACTGCGTCACCTCGGCCACGGCCGCCTCGAGCGCGAGCTGGATCTCCGACAGCGCCGGAATCGGCACCCACAGCGGCAGCTCCTCGTCGAGCACATGGTCCTCGCGCACATAGGCGTGCGCCAGCACGTAGTCGCCCAGCTGCTGCGTGTTGCGAAGGCCCGCGCAGTGGCCCAGCATCATCCAGGCATGCGGGCGCAGCACCGCGATGTGGTCGGTGATGGTCTTGGCGTTGGCCGGGCCGACGCCGATGTTGACCATGGTGATGCCGCTGCAGTCGGCCCGCACCAGGTGGTAGGCCGGCATCTGTGGCAGGCGGCCCGGCGGCGTGCCCTGCATCGCGTGGAGGGCCGCGGCGAAGCTGCCCATCGCCTCGGGCTGCAGGTTGTGGCGCCGCGTCACCACGTTGCCGGGCTCGATGAAGGCGATGTACTCGCTCGACTCGTCGGCCATCGCCTCGTGGCCCAGGCGCACGAACTCGTCGATGTAGAACTGGTAGTTCGTGAACAGCACGAAGTTCTGGTACCAGTCGGGCGCGGTGCCGGTGTAGTGGCGCAGGCGCTGCAGCGAGTAATCCACCCGCGCGGCGGTGAACAGCGCCAGGGGCTCGGCCTCGCCGGGCTGGGTGCGGTGGGTGCCGTTGGCGATGCCGTCGTCCATGGCGCCGAGGTCGGGCAGGTCGAACACGTCGCGCATCAGGGCGCGGCGCTGCGGCGACATCGTGCCTTCGATGTGGTCGTTCTCGGCGAAGGAGAAATGCACCGGGATCGGCTGCGTGCTGGTGCCCACCTCGAGCTCGATCTGGTGGTTCTCGAGCAGCAGGCGGAACTGGTCGAGGTAGTAGCGCGCGAACAGGTCGGGCCGCGTGAGCGTGGTCTCGTAGCGGCCCGGCCCGGCGACGAAGCCGTAGCTCAGCCCCGCATTGGCCGGTGTGGTGTGGCGCGACACCGTGTGCGTGTGCACCCGCACGAAGGGGTAGCAGGCACGCACCCGGCCGGGCAGCGTCTCGCCGGCCACGAAGCGCTGCATCGAATCGCGCAGGTGGGCCAGGCCGCCGTCGTAGATGCGCCGGACCTGTGCGAGCGCGGCGGCGGGATCGGTGTAGCGGACGGGGGCAACGAAAGGCGGCATGTAGGGCATGGCGGCATTGTGCAATGGGCATGCCACCCGGCCATGACGGCTTAGGCCCGCTTCAGGCAGCCAGCAGCCGCTCCACGAGGCGCGCGAGCATTTCCTGCGCATCGGACACCTGCACCGCCCCCGGCAGCGCCACGTCGCCGTGCATCACGAACACCGGCGTGCCCCACTTCAGGCCCAGCGCCATCTCCGACAGGGTGCCCATGTTGCCGCCGATGGCCGCCAGGCAGATGGCGCTGCGCGCCACCAGGGCGTTGCGCATCTCACCCATGCCGGTGGCGATCGCCACGCTGAGCCACTCGTTGGCATGGCGCTCGTCCTCCTCCGGCAGGATCCCGATGGCGATGCCGCCGCCCTCGCGCGCGCCGCGCGAGGCTGCCGCCATCACGCCGCCGCGGCCGCCGCAGACGATCGCCATGCCGGCCTGCGCCAGCGCACGCGCGACCTCGCGCGCGGCGGCGCACACGGTCGCGTCGCCGTCGCCCGGCCCGATGATGCCCACCGGCCGGCGGTGGCGCTGCGGCCCGCGCTGGCGTTCCGCCAGCCGCGCCAGTGCCTGCGCCAGGTCAGCCGGGTAGCCGGCCTCAATGTGCGGCGGGGCCGCGTTCTCGTCTGCGTGCAATCGCATCTCCCAGTCCCATGACGATGACGCACAGCGCCATCAACAGCAGCGACAGCGCCGCCGCCACGCTGAAATCCGAGCCGCCATCGCCCACCTGCGCATACAGCATCAGCGGCAGGATGTTGAGCTGCGTGCCCACCAGCGCGAGCGCCGTGCCATAGGTGCCCATCGCGATGGCCGCGACCAGGCAGGCATTGGACAGCACCGAGGGTGCGACTTCGGTCAGCACCGTATCGCGGAAGGCTCGCCAGCGCGTGGCGCCGAGCGTTCGCGCGGCGAGCATCGGCCGCAGGTCGAGGTTGGCGAACACCGGGTACAGCGACAAGGCCACGCGTGGCACCAAATAGTAGGCATAGGCGAAGCCCAACCCCGCGGCGCCGTAGATCCAGCCACCCACGCGCGCCGGGTCGGCGCCCAGCATCGCCAGCAACTGGGTGACGAAGCCGGCGCGGCCGAAGGCCAGGATGAAGCCGTAGGCGATCACCAGGCCCGAGAAGGCCAGCGGCAGGCCGAGCAGCATCATCATCCAGCGTCGTCGGCCTTCGGGCTGGCGCGCCAGTTCGATGGCGACGGCGGTGCCCACGAGGGCCGATACACCGCCCGCCGTGAGCCCCAGCGCCAGCGTGTTGCGCAACGCGCCCGCCAGCAGCGGGTTGGCGAACAGGCGCGCAAAGGCATTGCCCTCGCCGCCGAAGGCCTCGGGCACCAGCGCGCCCAGCGGCAGTGCGAAGAACAGCAGCATGAAGGCCCAGGCAGGCCAGGCGCCGAAGCGGCGGATCATCGCGCGCCGGCCCTACTTCGCCAGGGTGGCCTGCGCCCAGAGCTGGTCCACCTCGGCCTTGCGGGCCGAGGCCTTGACCACGTCCAGCGGCCGGATCTGCGGTGCCGCGGGCATCTTGGCCGCCACGTCGGCCGGCAGTGCGATGCCGGGCACCGAGGGCCGCACATAGCCTTGCGCGAAGAGCTGCTGCCCGGCGGTGCTCATGATGAAATTGAGCCACAGCTTGCCCGCGTTGGGGTTGGGCCCGTTCTTCACCAGGCTGATGCCGTAGGGCGCCGCCACGCTGGCCTCCTTCGGGATCAGCACCTCGCAGGCATCGCCCATGCCGTCGACGTGCTTGGCCTTGAGGCCGTCGTTCTCGTAGCTGATCCAGATCGGGATCTCGCCCTTGAGGAACTTGGCATAGGGCGTGGTGCCCTCCACGCGTTGCACGTTACCGGCCGCATGCAGCTTGCCCAGGTAATCGGTGCCGGGCTTGACGTTGTCCACGCCGCCGCCATTGGCGTAGGCCGCGGCGAAGACCATCACCTGCCCCACGCCCGTGCTGCGCGGATCCAGATAGCTGACGGCGCCCTTGTACTCGGGCTTGAGCAGGTCGGCCCAACCGGTGGGCACGTTCTTGACCAGCTTGCGGTTGACCAGGAATGCGATGTTGAGCGTATGGATGGTGAACCAGCGCCCTTCGGGCTCCCGGAACACCTCGGGGAGCTTGTCGAAGTTGACCGGCTTGAAGGGCGCGACCACGTCCTTCTTCACGGCATCGACGGCCGAGGCGGCGAAGTAGTAGGCCGTGTCGGCCTGCGGGCGGCGACGCATCTTCTCCAGGGCCACGACGGTGGCGGCGGAGCCGAGGTCGTTGTAGGTCAGCTCGATCTCGGGATAGCGCTTCTTGAAGTCGCGGAACAGCGACTTCCAGTTCGCCCATTCGGGGCCGGTGTCGAAGGACACGCACATGCCCTCCTTGCGGGCTTCCTCGTACAGTGCCGCCTCGCCCGCATAGAGCTCGGGGCCTTCGAGCGCCAGGGCGCGCCCGGCGAGGGTGGCCAGCGGCAACATGCCGGCGGCCTGGATCAGTTGTCTGCGTTGCATGCGATTCTCCTTGGAAGGATGACGAAATGGATCGCCGGCTGGAGGGCAGGCCTCAGTCGTCCAGCAGGCGGATGTGCTCGGGCGCGATGGCGATGGCACGCACCGCACTCACATGCCCTTCGGCCAGGAAGGGGCGCGGCGCGCCGGCCACCTCGAAGTCGTAGCGCGTGACCGCGCCCAGGTAGCGGGCCGCGCCGGCGCGGCCTTCGAGCCGGTTGGGCGTGCCGGGCTCCGGATCGGCCCGCACGTGTTCGGGGCGCACCAGCACGTGCACGGCCTGGCCCGGGGCGCGCGCGCCGGTCGCCGTGGCGAGCTCGACGAATCCCAGATCCACCCGGTCCGGTCCCGCGACGCGGCCCGGCAGCAGCGTCGACAGCCCGACGAATTCGGCCACCGCACGCTGCGCCGGTCGTTCGTACAGCTCGCGCGGCGTCGCCATCTGCAGGAGGCGGCCGTCCTTGAGCACGGCCACGCGGTCGGCCATGGCCAATGCCTCTTCCTGGTCGTGCGTGACCAGCAGCGTGGTGGCGCCGAAGCGCCGCTGCAGCGCCCGGATCTGGTCGCGCAGGTGGCCGCGCACGCTGGCATCGAGCGCCGACAGCGGCTCGTCGAGCAGCAGTGCCCGCGGATCGATCGCCAGCGCACGGGCCAGCGCCACGCGCTGCTGCTGCCCACCCGACAGCTGCGTGACGGCGCGATCGGCATGCTCGGCCAGGCCGACCACCTCGAGCAGTTCGCGCGCTCGGGCACGGCGCCGCGCCGCCGGCTGGCCGCGCAGCGCCAGGCCATAGGCCACGTTGTCCTGCACCGACAGGTGCGGAAACAGCGCGTAGCTCTGGAACACCATGCCGATGCCGCGCTGGTGCACGGGTGTGCCCGCCATGTCGTGGCCCCCCAGCGCGATGCGGCCGCTGTGACCCACTTCCAGACCGGCGACCAGCTTGAGCAGCGTCGATTTTCCCGAGCCGCTCGGCCCGATCACCGCGACCAGCTCGCCATCGCCGACGTCGAAACTGACCTCGTGCAGGCCTTGCCGGGTGCCGGCGTACTGATAGCTGACGCGATCGAAGGTGAGGCTCATTTGCGCAATGCCGAGGATGAGAGCAGCGCCGCCAGGCAGGCCAACAGCAGCAGCACGACGGTGGCGGCGCAGGCGAAGCCCGTGGCGCCGTAGAAGGCCTGCAGCAGCACCACCGGGTAGGTCCGGTTCTGGAAGCCTGCCAGCAGGTTGGAGAGGTTGAATTCGCCGATCGACAGCGCCGCCACCATCACCAGCCCCGACAGCAGGCTCTGGCGCAGGCTGGGCAGCACGATGCCGGTGAAGCGCTGCCACTCGGTGGCGCCGAGCGTGGCGGCGGCCTGTTCCAGGCGCTCCAGTCCCAGGTGCCGCAAATCGGTGAGCAGCGTGTTGGTGAGGTAGGGCAAGGTGGCGATGGCATGCGCCGCCACCAGCAGCGGCGTGCTGCCGAGCCAGGGCATCACGTCGGTGTTGAACACGATCATGTAGCCGAAGCCCAGCGTGATGGCGGGGACAGCCACCGGCATCGCGCTCACGATGCGGGCCGCCAGTGAATGGCTCCGGCGCGCGCCGTGGTAGAGCGCATAGGCCAGCGGCAGCGCCAGCACCGCATCGATGGCGCAGGCCGACAGCGCCACGGTCAGGCTGCTCGCGAACGCCTTTCGGAACGACGGGTCGCCCCACAGGTCGGCGTACCAGTGGCCGGTCAGGCCCGAGGGCAGCAGCGTGTTGGTCCAGTTCTGGCCGAAGCTGCCCAGCACCAGCAGCGCCATCGGCAGCAGCAGGTACAAGCCATAGACGAAGGAAATGCCGCGGACCATGTCTCCAATCCAGATTTGTGCAACGCAACACTTTCCTGCATGGACTGCACGGAAGAGCGCGTGGAGGGAATTCTAGGAAGAGCGAAGTCCACGATGGATGAAAGTTGGATGACTTCTGTTGAGCCGATGGAAAATATTGGCTCCGCCTTGTTCAAGCCTCACATGAAGCGAGACTGCCCCACCATCCAGGAGCTGCTGGCCTTCGATGCCGTCGCCCGCGGCGACAGCCTCACGCAGGCGGCCGCCGCGCTGTGCATCACCGTCAGCGCCGTGAGCAAGCAGGTGGCGGGACTCGAAGCCTTCCTGGGCGTGCCGCTGCTGCGCAAGCACGGGCGCGGCGTCCAGCTCACGGCGCAAGGGCGAGCCTATTGGCAGAAGATCGCCGGCAGCCTGCGCGCCATCGAGACGGCGACCTACGAGGCGCGTTCGGGGGGCGGCGACGTGGGCCTGCTCACGCTGGCCAGCGTGCCGACCTTCCTCACGCGCTGGCTGATTCCGCGGCTGCCCGAGTTCCGCCGCCGCCATCCGAAGATCACGTTGAGCTTCAGCCGCCACCTGGAGCCTTCGGACGGCATTCCGCCGCAGGTGGACGCGGCGGTCCGCTACAGCCCCGGCGAGTGGCCGGGCGTGGTGGCCGAGTACATCGCCGGACGCGAGTTCACCCTGATCGCCTCGGATGCGCTGGCCGGGGGCCAGCACCGGATCCGCCACCCGTCCGACCTGCTGGGCCACACGCTGCTGCACCACGAGGAGGCCACCGCCGCCTGGCCGCAGTGGGCCGCACAACACGGCGTGCCACAGAGCCATGTGAGCGCGGGACCGCGCTTCGCCCAGTACTCGGCACTGATCCAGGCCGCGCGCAGCGGCCTCGGCGTGGGCCTGGTGCCGCGCGTGCTGGTCGAGGACGAACTCGCCGACGGGGCGTTGCGCAGCCCCTGCGGCGAACCGGTCGCGGTCGACCAGGGGCATTACCTGTGCTTCCGGCCGGACCGCATCCATCTGCCGGCCTTCGCGGCCTTCCGCGACTGGCTCATGGCCGAAGGCCAGCGCTCACGCGGCGCGCTGGGCTGAACGAACTCACCCCGGCATCGGCTCGCGCATCGTCACGAACTCCTCCGCCGAGGTGGGGTGGATGCCGATGGTGCCGTCGAAGTCGGCCTTGGTGGCCCCGGCGCGCATGGCGACGGCAAAGCCCTGCACGATCTCGCCCGCCTCGGCGCCGACCATGTGCAGTCCCACGACGCGGTCGGTCTTCACATCCACCACCAGCTTCATGAAGGTGCGTTCGCTGCGGCCCGACAGGGTATGGCGCAGTGTCTTGAACTCGCTGCAGAAGATGCGGACCTTGCCGAAGCGGGCGCGCGCCGCGGCCTCGGTGTAGCCGCATGTGCCGACGTTGGGGTGGGTGAAGACCGCCGTCGGCACGTACTCGTAGTCCACGCGGCGGCGGCCCTGCGCGAACAGCCGGTCGACGACCACCATCGCCTCGGCGAGCGCCACCGGCGTGAGCGGCAGGCGCGTGGACACGTCGCCCACCGCCAGCACCGACGGCACCGAGCTGCGGTACTGGTCGTCGACCACGATGGCGCCGTTCTCGTCGAGCGCCACGCCCGCGGCCTCCAGCCCCATGCCGGCGGTGTTGGGCCGCCGGCCGGTGGCGAAGAGCACCGTGTCGGCCACGAGCTGCTGGCCGCGCGAGAGCGTGACCAGCACGCCCTCGCCGGTGCGGCGCAGCATCTCGACCTGCACGTTCAGCCGCAGGTCGATGCCGGTCTTGCCCATTTCCTGCGCCAGGAACTGGCGCACGTCCTCATCGAAGGTGTCGAGCACGTGCGCCTTGCGCTGCAGCAGCGTCACCTCCGCGCCCAGGCCGCGGAAGATGGAAGCGAACTCGCAGGCGATGTAACCGCCGCCCACCACCACCAGGCGGCGCGGGAACTCGGGCAGGTCGAACATGCCGTCCGACACCACCGCATGCTCGCGCCCTGCGATGTCGGGCACGAAAGGCATGCCGCCGGTGGCCACGAGGATGTGCCGGGCCGTGTGGCGCTCGCCGTCGACCTGCACCGTGTGGCCGTCGACGAGCTCGGCCCAGGACGGAACGAGCCGCACGCCGGCGCCGTCGAGCAGGCCCTGGTAGACGCCGTTGAGCCGGTGGATCTCCTGCGCGCGCTGCGCCTTCAGGCGCTGCCAGTCGAAGCGCGGCGCCTCGGGCAGCGTCCAGCCGTAGCCCGGCGCCTCGGCGAAGGACTCGGCATAGCCGGCCGCGTAGCTGTAGAGCTTCTTCGGGATGCAGCCCACGTTGACGCAGGTGCCGCCCAGTTCGGCGCATTCGGCGAGCGCGACGCGGGCACCGCGCTGCGCCGCCATGCGCGCGGCGCGCACGCCGCCGCTGCCGCCGCCGATGACGAAAAGGTCGAAGTCGTATTGAGGCATGTCCAGGTCTCCGCGCTCGGGTGCGCCGGCGCACTGTAGCTGCCGCCGCGCCGGCCTGCAGCGCCGCTAAAGTCGCCGCGATGCTTCTCCGCCCCGCTCTTCTCGCCGGCCTGTCCCTGCTGGCATTCGCCGCCTTCGACGCTCCGGCCCAGCTCGCGCGCAAGCCCTCGTTCTACGACCGGCAGGCCGGCACCGCCGCCGCGCCGCGTGGCACACCGGGCGTGGCCGAACTGCCCGCGCTGGCCAGCCGCGCCGACTTCGACCGCCTGGCGCGCGTCTACGACGCCGGCACGCCGCTCGAACTGCCGCACGTGCTCTTCGTCATCGACCGCCGTGCCACGCCGCCGCGCATGCACTTCGTCAACACGCCGCGCTATGCGCTGCACGAACGCTTCGTGCGCGAGACGGGCCTGCTGCGCGAGGCCGGCCGGGCGGCGCTCAACCGCAACTACCGGGCGCCCGACCGGCGCTTCGTCTTCGGCACGCTGGGCTGGCAACCGACCGCCGACACCTTCAGCTACGAGTTCTGGGAAGGCGACCGGCTCACGCCCGAACTGCTCGCACTGACGCAGCGCACCCTGGCGGCGACCTTCTACGCGCCGGTGCGCTTCAAGGCCAACTCGACCCAGCAGGAGTCCGTGGCGCAGGCCGCCGGCATCGAGGCGCTGACGCAGGCCGCGCTGATCCAGGACCAGCCCTACCTGCCGATGAACCGCGGCCGCGCCGTGGGCCGGCTGCGCCTCGTGCCCTCGGTGGAGGCGGCGCGCGACCTGTCGCCCACCGACATCGTGGTGCTGCGCGAGGTACCGATCAGCCTGCCGCCGGTGGCGGGCGTGCTGACCGAGCGGCCCTCGACGGTGCTCTCGCACGTCAACCTGCTGGCCAAGGGCTGGGGCATTCCCAACGCCTATGTGCGCGAAGCCGCGCAGGCCCTGGCGCGCTGGGACGGCCAGTGGGTGCAGCTCGACGTGGCGCCCAACGGCTACACCCTGCGCGCCGCCACCGAGGCCGAGCGCTCGGCTGCACAACAGGCGGTCCGCGGCCCAGCGCCGCAGGCCCGGCTGCGCGTGGCGCCCGACCTGCAGCGCGATGCGCTGGTGCCCCTCGCGAGCCTGCAAGCGGCCGACAGCCGGCGCTGCGGCGCCAAGGCGGCCAACCTCGGTGCGGTCCAGGCGGCGCGCATCGCCGGCACCGTCGTGCCCGACGGTTTCTGCGTCCCCTTCGCCGCCTATGCGCAATTCACGCGCAGCCACGGCCTGGCCGAGCGGCTGGCGCGCATGCAGCAGTTGCCGCGCTTCGCCGAGGACGCGCAGGTGCGCCGCGACGCCCTGGCCGCGCTGCGGGCCGAGATGGCGCAATGGCCGCTGCCGGCGGGCATGGCCGAGGCCTGGCAGGCGCGCTGGACGCAGCAGCTCGGCGGCGCCGGCGTGTTCGTGCGCAGCTCGTCCAACTCGGAAGACCTCGCGCACTTCAGCGGCGCGGGCCTGTACACCACGGTGCCCAACGTGCGCGCCGCCGACGCGCTGGCCGCGGCGGTGCGCACGGTGTGGGCCTCGGTCTACAACTTCGAGGCCTGGGAGGCGCGCCGCGCCGCCGGGCTGGACGAGGAGACCATCGTCATGGGCGTGCTGGTGCAGGCCGCCATCGACTCGACCGCCTCGGGCGTGATGGTCACGCGCGACCCCTTCGACGCCGCGCACCGCCACGCCACCTACATCTCGGCCAAGCGGGGCATCGGCATCCGCGTGGTGGAGGGCAAGCGCATTGCCGAGCAGGTGATGTATTCCAGCCGCTCGAAGGCGGTGCAGGTGCTCAACCGCTCGGGCGACGACGTGGCGCTGCAGCTGGACCCGGCCGGCGGCGTGCGCGAAGTGCCGGTACAGGCCGGGCGCGCGGTGCTGACCGACGACCTGGTGCAACGGCTGGCCGGCGCCGGCGCGGCGATCAAGCGCGCCTTCGGCGGCCGCGACCAGGACATCGAATGGGCCGTGCAGGGCGAACGCCTCGTGATCCTGCAGGCGCGGCCCTTCGTCACGGCGCCCGCCAGGCCCTGAGAATTCAAAGTGCAATCGGGCTGCAGCGCCCGCTGGACGGGCGCTGCGGCCGAATTCGTCACATCCGTTACCAATTCGATGCGGCGGCGGTACCCACCCGCCGCCGGGGCGGGCGCGCTACCCTTCGGGGAACCCCAGACCGCGGCCCGGACCGCGCGGAACCCAAGGACGAACCGACCATGAGCACACCGACCTTCCCCGACGACATCCGCCCCGCCGAGGGCTACGCGGGCGACGTCACGCCCGAGACCGCCGCCCGCTGGCTGGCCGGCGGCGAGGCCGTGATGGTGGACGTGCGCACCGACGCCGAGCGCGAATGGGTGGGCTTCGTGCCCGGCGCCGTGCCGCTGGCCTGGAAGCAGTGGCCGGGCATGGCGCTCAACCCGGACTTCGACGCCGGCATCCGCGCCGCGGTGCCCGCGGGCGGCAAGGCCGTGCTGCTGTGCCGCAGCGGCGTGCGTTCGGTCGCCGCTGCCAAGCGCGCGGCCGAGTTGGGCGTGACGGCCTACAACATCCTCGAAGGCTTCGAGGGCGACGCCGATGCCGACGGCCACCGCGGCAACAAGGGCGGCTGGCGCCGGCGCGGTCTGCCTTGGAAGCAGAACTGACGGCCACTGCCGAGCGGCGTCGCCGCTCCTCGGCGGACGGCCCAGCCAGTCCCGCGGGCGCCCTGGCATCACGACCGCCGCGCCCATCGTGGCATGGGGCCCGGTGGGACCCGCGCCGCGGGCGCCGCTGAAGGAATAATGCCGCCCATGCAGCCTGCCTTCCTCGCCATCGACATCGGCAACACGCGCCTGAAGTGGGCGCTCTACGCCCAGGGCGAGCCCGGGGCCGCCATGCTGGCGCAGGGCGCCGAATTCCTCGACCACATCGAGCGGCTGAGCGAGGGCCCGTGGGCCGAACTGCCGGCCACGCCCACTGCCATGCTGGGCTGCGTGGTGGCCGGTGACGCGGTGCGCCGGCGTGCCGAGGAACAGATGGGCGAGGCCTTCGACTTCGCGCCGCGCTGGGTGGTCTCGAGCGCCGCCGAGGCGGGCCTGATCAACGGCTACGACCATCCCACCCGCCTGGGCGCCGATCGCTGGGTCGCGATGATCGGCGCGCGCCACCGCATGCTGGCCACGCAGGCGGCCCGGGATGGGGCGCCGCGCCCGATGGTCGTGGTGATGGTGGGCACGGCCGTGACGGTGGAGGCCATCGACGCCGGAGGCACGTTCCTCGGCGGCCTGATCCTGCCGGGCCACGGCATCATGCTGCGCGCGCTCGAGTCGGGCACCGCGGGGCTGCACGTGCCCACCGGCGAGGTGCGCGAGTTCCCGACCAATACCAGCGACGCGCTGACCAGCGGCGGCACCTACGCCATCGCCGGCGCGGTCGAGCGCATGGTGCAGCACGTGCGCAAGCACTGCGGTGCCGAGCCGGCCTGCTTCATGACGGGCGGTGCGGGCTGGAAGATGGCGCCGTCGATGTCGGTCGAGTTCGAGCTCGTCGAGTCGCTCATCATGGACGGGCTGCTGGTGATTGCGCAGCAGCGGGCGCTGCCCCGCTGAGCTGCACTTCTGGTCGATTGCATCGATCCGCTGGTGGCTTGCGTCGGCCCTTGATCGCGGGGTTGTGCGCAGGCCCTGGTCCTGAACCGGCCGGCGGCGCGATCGGCGGGCATGACTCGGGCGCGTTTCGGTTTGCTCCCGGCTCTTCTCTTCCCCTCCCCTCCAACCCTTGGTCTTGCCCCACCCGTTCGCGCTGAGCCTGTCGAAGCCCTGCGCAACGCTTCGACAGGCTCAGCCCGAACGGGGATGGGGCGTTCAAAGAGGGAAGGAAGAAAGTGCAGCGCAGCGCCTCAGGGCGGTGGTCGTGGGCCTGCGGGCGCAGGCGCCATTCGCGGCGCCGTGCAGTGCCGAAAGCACGTCGATGGACAGCGAGCACACAGCATGCACAGCAAGCCGGTCAGCGCGAGCCACCGCCGGAGAACGCAGGCCCGCGGCCGCCGCCAGCGCCCCAGCCCGTCGTGCCGGCCACTCAACAGCGACGACGGAACAAGCCCCTGTCACAGCCTCGAACCAGCCAACAAGACCGAGGAGCGAGCGCAACGATTTGAACCGTGGCGTCGGTACGGCCAACACCTCGGCAGCCCGGCCACCTCAGACCACCGCGTCGCCGAAGCGCTCCCGAAAGGCCTCGCAGAAGGCACTCACCCCGCCGATCGAGAACGTGAAGCTGCGCCTGGGCGGCTGGCCGGGCTCATCGCTCGCCTGCAGGTCCGCATACCAGGCCCCGCCCTCCTCCACCGGCCCGCGCGGGCCAGGGAAGCGCGCCGCCCAGTCCAGCACCGCATCGATCTCGGCCTGCACCGCAGCGGCGCGGTCGTGCGCCACGGTGGCCAGCGCATCGAACAGGCCGGTGTCGTCGTCGCCCTCGCTGTAGTCGAAGACGAGGTAGTCGAGCGTCATGGAAGGCCCTTGTCCGCGGCTGCGGTCGCGGCGCGCAGCTTGTCCTTCTTGTTCGGTCGCCGGCCCTTCACCCCGCCGCCGCCCGGCGCGGCGGCGGGCGCCTGCTCCACGGGCTCGAAGCCGGCCACCTGCTCGCGCGGCACGCGCCGGCCCTGGCGCTTCTCGATCAGGCGGAAATGCGCCTCGGCCGCCGCCGGCACGAAGCTCACCGCCAGGCCGCTCGCGCCCGCGCGGCCGGTGCGGCCGATGCGGTGCACATGGTCGGCGGCGGCGCGGGCGAGGTCGTAGTTCACCACCACCGGCAGGTCGGCGATGTCGATGCCACGCGCGGCCAGGTCGGTCGCCACCACCACCTGCACGCGCCCGGCCTTGAAGTCCGCCAGCACCTGCTCGCGCTTGCCCTGCCCCAGCACGCCATGCAGCGGCTCGGCCGCGATGCCGGCCTTGCGCAGCTTGTCGGCCACCGTCTCGCAGGCGTGCTTGGTGGCGACGAAGACCAGCGCCCGCGCCCAGCCTTCGGTGGCCAGCAGGTGACGCAGCAGCTGCGTGCGCCGCCCGGTGTCGATGGCGATGGCGCGCTGCGCGATGTCGGGCGCGTCGGCCGGCAGCGCGGCGCCCTCCACGGCCAGCGGGTCGCGCAGCAGTTGGTCCGCCAGAGCCGCCGCCGCCGCGGGGAAGGTGGCGGACAGCAGCACCGTCTGGCGCCGCGCCGGCAGCAACGCGAGCAGGCGCGCCAGCTCGTCGGCAAAGCCCAGGTCGAGCAGGCGGTCCGCCTCGTCGAGCACCAGGGCCTGCACGGCCGCGAGCTTGAGCGCGTTGTGCTGCACCAGGTCGAGCAGCCGGCCCGGCGTGCCGACCACGATGTCGGCGCCGCCGCGCAGCGCCATGAGCTGCGGGTTGATGGACACGCCGCCGATGCCGCGCACGATCTTCGGTTGCACAGCCAGCGCCGCGCCGAAGCGCGCGAAGGCCTCGGCCACCTGGGTGGCGAGCTCGCGCGTGGGCACCACCACCAGGGTGTGCAGCGCGCGGCCGTGGCCATCGCGGTGCGGCGCCTGGGCCCAGCGCTGCAGCAGTGGCAGCGCGAAGGCCGCCGTCTTGCCCGACCCGGTGTGGGCCTGCCCGCGCAGGTCGCGCCCTGCGAGGAGGGCGGGAATGGCGGCCTGCTGGATCGGGGTGGGCGCGGCATAGCCGTGGTCGGCGGCCGCGCGGGCCAGGGCGGGCGCGAGGCCCAGGGAGGCGAAAGGCATCGGCCGATTGTCGGCGCGGTGCCGCCAGTGGCCGGCTTGCTATCGATTCGATAGCTGCTCGCGCCCGCCGGACGGGCGTTGGCGGCCGATTTCTCTTGAAAACCTGGCGCTCAGCGCCGCGTGAGCGTGACCGCCGTGCCGTTGCTGAACTGGCCCGCCAGGGTGTTCGCGTCGACCGCCTGCACGGTCAGTGTGCGGTCGTCGCAGCCGCTCACCGTGGCGGACGCCTCGACGCGCAGCACCGCCGCGCCCGCGCCGCCTTCGCCGAGGACCAGCGGAAACGGCCGGCCCACGCAGGGGTCCTTCCTGTCCTTGCCGGGACGCGGGCGCAGCGCCCAGGTGCCTGCGCGACCGGCGATGCGCACGTCCGCCTCGCGCGCGTTGCCGCCGCCCGAGGTGTAGCTGGCGGTCCACTCGCCATCGAAGACCTGGGCTTGGGCCGGCATGCCGGCGAGCGCCATCGCGAGCGGCAGGACGCAGCCGCGCAGCACGCGGCCGGGCGCGGGACGAACCATGGCATGGCCTCCGGAGCGTAGTGACGATGGCCGCGACACCGCGGCCCGGCCAGCCTAAGGCCGACGAGGGCACGGGTCCATAGCGCGGACGGCCGAGGCCGAGGTCGTGCAGGTCGCTTCGCGCGGCGCACCTGCCATGCGGCGCCCAGCCGACGCCGCGCCACTGTGGCGTTCGATGCCGGCCGCCGCACGCATCCCGATGGGAGGGGCGTGAGGCTCGGCGCCTCCTCAGGGCAGGTGGGGCGAGAGCGCCGCCGGCCCCCAGCGCAAGGGCAACGCCGCGCGACGTCGCAGCGCGCCCGTCACCTCGAAGCGCAGCCAGCGATCGACCGGCGGCATGCGCGCCATCACCGCACCCTCGGTCTCGATGTGGCCGCGCACCTGCACCTGCAGCAGGTCGCCACGCTCGAAGTCGATGAACAGCAGCCCGGCCGTCGGCTGCAGCAGCAGGTTGCCCAGCGTGTTGAAGAAGCGGTTGCCGTCGAAGTCGGGCACCGCCAGTTCGCCCTCGCCCAGCGGCAGCACGAAGCCCGGCGCGCCGCCCCGATGCGATACGTCCACCCCTTCGTCGCGTGCCGCGCCGTGGCGGGCGGCGGGATGCGCGGTCGCGATGAAGAAGGTGTCGGCGCCGGCGATCAGACGCAAGGCCTCGTCATCGAGGCGCGTCAACTGCTCGGGCGCGGTGCGCGCCGCCACAGGCACCGCCATCGGCGTGCGCGTCTGGATGTAGCGCGGGCAGTTGCCGAAGCTCTGCTGCACGGCGATCGTGAAGCCCGCGGGGTCCAGTGCCGACACCGTTCCGTTCATGCGATTGCGCCGGCGCGTGGGCAGCTCGATGCCGAGCACGCCCAGCGGCGCGCCGGGCGACAGGGCCGTGGCGAGCGGATCGTCGGCCCCGGGCAGCGCATCGACGCGAAGCATGCGCGCATCGGGCGCCCGCACGAAGCCCGGTGCGCCCGCGAGCGCACTGGCCCACGGCTGGCCTTGCGCATCGACGCTGCCCAGCACCAGGAAAGGCAACTGCGCGAAGAAGTCGCGGTGCTGCTGCGGCATGTGGTCGCGGATCACCCGCGTGCCCAGCAGCGCCAGTTGATCGCGCACGCCGTCCTCGGCCTGCAGGGCGCGTTCGCCGGCGTGGAAGGCTTCGACGAGGGTCGGCTGCGTGTTCATGGTCTTGTCCCTCGATGGTTCAAGCAGGGCGCGCCGCTGCCGTCGCGGGCATGGGCACGAAGCCCGGCAGCGCTTCGACGCGCACCAGCCAGTCGCGCAGCGCCGCGTGCGGCTCCAGCGGCACGCCGCCTTCCGGCGCGCGCGCCACATAGGCGTAGTTGGCGAGGTCGGCCAGCGTCGCGTGGCCGGCCGCGAGGAAGGGCTGCTGCGCCAGGTGGGCGTCCATCACGGCCAGCAGGCGCTGCGAGCGCGCGACCAGCTCCGCGGTGTCGGTCGGCAGGCCGAACAGCGCGACCACACGCGCCGCCGCCGGGCCGAAGGCGAGGGGCCCGGCCGCCACCGACAACCAGCGCTGCACCTGCGCCGCGCCCAAGGGATCGGCCGGCAGCCAGCGCGCCGGATCGGCGGCATAGCGCGCATTGAGGTACACGAGGATGGCGTTGGAATCGGCCACCACGGTGTCGCCGTCGCGCAGCACCGGCACCTGGCCGAAGGCGTTGAGCGCGAGGAAGTCGGGCGTCTTGTGCTCGCCGGCGCGCAGGTCCAGCGTCTCTTCCTCGAAAGGAAGGCCGAGGATCGACAGGAACAGCCGGACGCGGTGCACGTGGCCCGAGACGGGCGCGCCGTACAGGCGCAGCGGGGTGGCGGGTTGCGGATGGGACATGGTGGGCTCCTCGGCGGATCGGGTGGGGACGGCTGCATTGTTCATTGATCCGCTCACCGGATGAATGGGTCTTTGCACACAACACTGCTCCATTTCTCGATCTAATGGCCGCATGGACCGACTCAAAGCCATGCACACCTTCGTGCAGATCGCCGACCACGGCAGCCTCACGCGCGCGGCCGATGCCATGGGCAGCTCGCTGCCGGCCGTGGTGCGTTCGCTCGCGGCGTTGGAAGCGCACCTGGGCGCGCGCCTCTTCCAGCGCACCACGCGGCGCATCGCGCTGACCGACGAAGGACGGCGCTACCTGGCCAGCGCGCGCGAGGTGCTGCTCGCGGCCGATGCTGCCGACCGCACGCTGAGCGACGAGGCGCGGGAGCCGGCGGGCCACCTCACGGTCACGGCCCCCGTGCTCTTCGGCCACATGTACGTGGCGCCGGCCATCGTGCGCTTCATGCAGCAGCACCCGCAGATCCGCTGCACCGTGCTGCTGCACGACCGCAGCGTGAACCTGCTCGAGGAAGGCATCGACGTCGGCATCCGCATCAGCCCGCTGGAAGACTCGTCGCTGGTCGCACAGGGCCTGGGCACGATCCGGCGCGTGGTGGTGGCCAGCCCCGCCTGGCTGCGGGCACGCGGCAGTGCGCCGGCGCACCCGCGCGAGCTCGCGCACGAGGCCGTGGTGCAGGGCCGGGTGGACGGCCCGCCGCACTGGACCTTCCTCGAGCGCGGCAAGGCCTTCAACGTGCCCGTCGACAGCCGCCTCGCCTTCAATCACCTGGCGCCGGCCGTCGAGGCCTGCGCGGCCGGCATGGGCCCGGGCATGTTCTTCTCGTACCAGGTACTGGCGCATGTGGCCGACGGGCGCCTGCAGAGGCTGCTGGAGGACTTCGAGCCGCCGCCGCGGCCGGTGAGCGTGATCTACCCGCATGCGCGGCTGCTGCCGGCGCGCACGCGGGCCTTCGTCGACTGGATGCGGCGCGAGTTCGGCGGCCTGCGCCTGTGAGCCCCTGTCCGACGGGGCGAGCCCGGCCGCTTTGCCACAATCGCCGCGTGCCAGACCCCCTCTTCCAGGCGCGACACCTGCGCAAGCGCTACGGCGACCACACGGTCGTCGACGACCTCTCGTTCGAGATCGCCCCCGGCGAATGCCTGGGCGTGATCGGCCCGAATGGCGCGGGCAAGACCACCACCATCCGCATGTGCCTGGGCCTCACCGCCCCCGACGCGGGCGAGATCGAAGCGCTCGGCGGCCTGGCCATGCCGCGCGATGCACGCGCCATCAAGGCCCGGCTGGGCGTGGTGTCGCAGTTCGATTCGCTCGACCCG
The DNA here is from genome assembly GCA_005503065.1 of Comamonadaceae bacterium ALPHA2B. Classification (GTDB taxonomy): domain Bacteria; phylum Pseudomonadota; class Gammaproteobacteria; order Burkholderiales; family Burkholderiaceae_C; genus Xenophilus. The sequence goes on along the minus strand of SCOE01000007.1, from coordinate 67,824 downwards.
GACTTCACCTGCGCCGAGAACCTGGTCGTCTATGCGCGCTACTTCGGCCTCGGCGGCCGCGCCTTCGCCGAACGCGTGCCCCGGCTGCTGGAGTTCGCGGCGCTGTCGCACAAGGCCGACGCCAAGCCCGGCGAGCTCTCCGGCGGCATGCGCCGGCGCCTGTCGCTGGCACGCGCGCTCGTGAACGACCCCGACCTGCTGATCCTCGACGAGCCCACCACCGGCCTGGACCCGCAGGCGCGCCACCTGATGTGGGAACGCCTGCAGACGCTGCTGCAGCAGGGCAAGTCGATCCTGCTGACGACGCACTTCATGGACGAGGCCGAGCGCCTGTGCTCGCGGCTGCTGGTGATCGACCACGGCCGCAAGATCGCCGAGGGCAAGCCGCGCGAACTCATTGCCCAGCACCTCGAGCCCGACGTGGTCGAGGTGTATGGCGCCGGCGCGCTGGCGCTGGCCGACGACGCGGCGCTGCGCGGGCTCGCTGCGCGGGTGGAGGTCAGTGGCGAGACGGTCTTCTTCTACACCCAGGACGCGCGCCGCCTGCTCGATGCCCTGATGGCCACGCATGGCGGCCTGCGCACCTTCCACCGGCCCGCCAACCTGGAAGACCTGTTCCTCAAGCTCACCGGGAGACAGATCCGTGAAGACGGCTGATGACACGCCCTCCATCTGGCGCCCGCCGGAACTCTCGGCCCGCTGGGCGCCGGTGTTCCTGCGCAACCTGCTGGTGTGGCGCAAGCTCGCGGTGCCGAGCCTGATCGGCAACATCGCCGAGCCGCTGATCTGGCTGGTCGCCTTCGGGTACGGCATGGGTGCGCTGGTGGGCAGCGTGCAGGTGAACGGCACCGCGGTGCCCTACATCCTCTTCCTGGCCAGCGGCTCGATCTGCATGAGCGCGATGAATGCCGCGAGCTTCGAAGCGCTGTACTCGGCCTTTTCGCGCATGCACGTGCAGAAGACCTGGGACGGCATCATGAACGCGCCGGTGGGCCTGGACGACGTGGTCTTCGCCGAGATGCTGTGGGCAGCCTTCAAGTCGCTGTTCACCGTGACGGCCATCATGCTGGTGATGCTGGCGCTGGGCATCAGCCACAGCCCCAAGCTCGTCGTGGCCTGGTGCGTACTGGCCGGCTGCGGCGTCGTGTTCTCGAGCATCGCGCTGATCTTCAACGCGCTGGCCAGGAGCTACGACTTCTTCACCTACTACTTCACGCTGTTCATGACGCCCATGATGTTCCTGTCGGGCGTGTTCTTCCCCCTGGAGCAGTTGCCCGGCGTGGTGCGCGCGGTCGCGCACTGGCTGCCGCTGGCCAACGCCGTGGCGCTGGTGCGCCCGCTGTTCATGGACCAGTGGCCAGCCACGCCGTGGCGGCATCTTGCGGTGCTCGCGGTCTATGCGGTGGCGGCCTTCTGGATCGCGCTGGCGTTCACGCGCCGGCGCTTCAGGGCATGACGAGCACCCATTGGACTGTTCCGTGAAATAGTTCCTGCGAAGACTGGCCTGAACGCAAACCTTGGTCTTCACATCGGACGGATTTGCGCACTTTTCCTGTAATTGCCGCATCGGTTACGGCAGTTATCAAATTGTGTCCACCGCGCAGCCGCCACTTTCGGCCGGCCCGCTCCAGAAAGGACGCAGACATGGACCTCCAGATCGGCCAGATCCTCCGCCCCACCTATGGCTGGGGCATGGTGCTCCTCTCCTTCCTCATCGCGTGCGCCGGGTCGCTGGTGTCACTGCTGTGCGCCCAGCGCATGTTCCGCCGCGATGGCACGCTGGACCTGGCGGTGGCCACGGGCGCCGCCGTGGCCCTCGGCGGGATCGGGATCTGGTCGATGCATTTCATCGGCATGGTGGCGTACAGCCTGCCGGTGCGCATCGCCTACGACATTCCACTCACCGCCATTTCTCTGCTGGCGGCCATCGGCATCTCGGGCCTGGCGCTGTACCTCGCGGGCAGCGGGCGGCGCCAGTTCAACAAGGTGGGCTGGCTGGCGGGCAGCATCCTGGCAGGGCTGGGCGTGTGCGTGATGCACTACATGGGCATGTTCGCCATGAACATGCGCGCCTCCATGAGCTTCGACCCGAGCATCGTGGCACTGTCGGTGGGCATTGCCGTGACGGCCGCCGCCGCAGCGCTCTGGCTGGCCTTCAACCTGCGGCGCCTGTCGCACCAGGTCGCCGCGGCCGTGGTGATGGGCCTGGCCGTGTGCACCATGCACTACGTGGGCATGGCGGCCGCCACGATGGTGTGCACCGCAGCGGCGCCCGCGAACGACCTCACGATCAGCGGGCGCCTGATCGGCCTGGTGGTCTTCGGCGTGGCCGGCGTGGTGCTCATCGGCATCGGCTGGATCATCTCGGAGCGCAGCATCGACGACGCCAGCCACACGCAGGACGACCCTCCCACGCGCTTCCCGCAAACGCGCTGGGCCTGAGCGCCAGGGCCGGGCGCCCTCCCCCGGGCTCCGGCGTCAATGTCCGTCCGGGGCACCCACCGCCCTGCCGAGGTCGACATCCAGCACGTCCTCGGCGAGGTGCTCGAGCTGCCTCAGTGACCACTCCAGCACCTCCCGCTCGCTGACCGAGCGATCGGCGAGCCAGGCCAGCACCAGCTGGTCGTGGAATCCGATCCATGCGCGAAGGCAGGCACGCACTGCCTTGGTGGGTGCGCGCAGTCCCAGCACCTCGCAAAGCCGCTGGATCGCCTCCAGCCGCGAGGTCTCCCAGATCTCGGCGATCTTCGTGTTGATTGCCACGTTGTGCGAGCGCGCGCGGAACAGGGCGTCGCCCTCGCGTTGCTTGACCGCGCGCAGGTGGGCGCGCAGGAACGACGCCACCTGCTCGCGCGCCGTCTTGCCGCGGAATGAAGCAAGCTGGACCTCGTCCATCCGCTGCGCAGCCACCTTGCTGACCTCGGCATAGAGGTCTTCCATCGAACCGAAGTGATGGAACAGCAGGCCGTGCGCCACGCCGGCCTCGCGTGCGATCTCGGCGGCAGCCACGTTCAGGAAGCCGCGGCCGGCAAAGAGCCGCTCGGCCGCCTCCAGGATGCGCTGCTTGCCGGAGGGCGCCTTCTCCGAAGCGTCCTTCCTGCGACGGTCCGGGGCGCGGGCTGTGTCACTCATGCGCTCGATGATAGGTCGGCCTTGCGGCAAGGGCGCCCAAGCGTTCAGGGAAAACCAGCAGTGACCGATGTGCATGCGGCCATAAACTGACTGACAGTCAATCAACGCATCAACGATCGCATCCATGCCGACACTTCCCGCGGACGACGAAGCCACGGTCCATGACGTCCTGATCGTGGGCGGCGGTCCCTGTGGCCTTGCCGCGGCCATCGCGCTCGGCCGCTGTGGCGTGCGCACGCTGTTGGTCGAGAAGCACGCCTCGACCAGCTTCCACCCACGCGGCCATGTGGTGAGTGCACGCACGATGGAGATCTTCAGGACCTGGGGCGTCGAAGACGCGGTGCGGGCGCGCGGCATACCGCAGGATCGCAACCAGGGCGTGATCTTCGTGCGCTCGGTGGCGGGCGAGGCGATCGGCGAGATCCGCACCTATGCGGACCGCCAGCGCAACCGGCTCGTGGAAACCCATGGCCCCAGCGCGAAGACGTCCTGCCCGCAGGACGTGCTCGAGCCCGTGCTGCGGCGCGCCGCCGAGGACCAGACCTGCGTCGACCTGATGTTCGGCACGCAGCTGCAGGACCTCGCACAGGACCGCGGCGGCGTCCGTGCGCGGCTGCGCGGCCCTGACGGGACGGTCCGCACCGCCAGGGCGCTGTATGCGATCGCGGCGGACGGCGCCCGCGGCGAGCTCAGGCAAAAGCTCGGCATCCCGCTCGACGGCGACGAGGGCCTGGGCAATCAGATCGGGATCTATTTCGAGGCCGACCTCTGGCCCTGGGTGGAGCGACGGCCGAACCTGCTCTGGTGGATCTACAACCGCGAGACCGTGGGCGTGATGATCGCCCTGGATGGCCGCCACCGGTGGACCTACAACTTCGGCTACGACGCGTCCCGGGAATCTCCCGAACGCTTCACGCCGGAGCGCTGCGAGGCCATCGTCCGCGCGGCGGTCGGTGCGCACGACCTGCCGCTGCGCATCCGCGACGTGCGTGCATGGCGCATGCAGGCACGCATCGCGCGCAGCCTGCGCAGCGGTCGCGTGTTCCTCGCAGGCGACGCGGCCCATCCGCTGCCACCAACCGGCGGCCAGGGCATGAACACGGCCGTGGGCGACGTGCACAACCTGTGCTGGAAGCTGGCACTCGTGCTGCAGGGCCGGGCGGACGAGGCGATCCTGGACTCGTACGAGGCCGAGCGCCTGCCCGTCATCCGCTTCAACGTCGAGCAGAGCGTGCGCAATGCGCGGCGCATGGAGAGCGCCGGGCTGGGCGGAATCATGAAGACCCATGAAGACTTCCGCGAGGAGGACATCGCCCGCATGCGCGATGCCATCCCGCGCCAGCGGGAGCATTTCGACTACCACGGCCAGACCTTCGGCTACACGTACCGCTCGCCGATGGTGCTCGACGGAGGCGCCGTCGCCGAAGCCCTCGAGGTCAACACCTATGTGGCATCGGCGGCGCCCGGCCGCCGCGCGCCGCACTGCTGGCTGCAGCGCGGCAGAGGGGGTGCCGCCCTGTCGACCATCGATCTGTTCAGCGACCAGGTCTTCACGCTGCTCGCAGGCCGGCGCGGCCAGCGCTGGATGGCGGCCTTCCTGAAGGCCGCGGTGCAGGCGGGACTGACCGCCCAGGCCTTCGCCGTCGGGCCGCAGGGCGACCTGATCGACCACGGCGGCGCGTTCCAGGATCTGTACGAGATCGGTGCGGAGGGCGCCGTCCTCGTGCGGCCCGACGGCCATGTGGCGTGGCGCGCCTGTGGCGCAGGCGACGACGCGGAAGAAACCATGCAACAGGTGATGGGCGCACTCACCGGACGGAAGGCCGCGCCGGCCCGACGAGCCGCGCCACTCGCCGTCGAAGAGGAGCCCTCATGAATGCAGCCACCACCCTTCCCGTGCTCGCGCCCCGCCGGCTCGCGCACATCGCCTTGCGAACCAACCGCCTCGCGGACCTCGTCGACTGGTACTGCAAGGTGCTGGGGGCGCACGTCGCGCATGCCTCCGACAAGGTGGCCTTCCTGACCTACGACGACGAGCACCACCGCATCGCGCTGATCGGCCTGGAGGACTATCCGCCGCGGGACGACACGGTCCGGGTGGGCCATTACCACACGGCCTTCGCCTACGACTCGCTGGCCGACCTGCTCGGGACCTACGAGCGCCTGCTCGGCCTGGGCATCGCGCCCTGGCGGTCCATCAACCACGGCCCCACGGTGTCCTTCTACTACGCCGACCCGGAAGGCAACCAGATCGAGCTCCAGGTCGACAGCTTTGCCGATGCACGGGCCACCAATGCCTGGATGCGCAGCGAAGCGTTCCGCCGCAACCCGATCGGCATCGAGTTCGATGCCGGCGACATGATCAAGAAGCTGCGCGCCGGGGTGCCGGAGGCCGAGCTGCTGCGCCGGCCCGACTCGCTGGGCTGAACCGTCCGGACACCAAGGAGACACGCATGTCGAACAACATGGCCCGGCGCCTCGCGATCGGTGCCTTGCTGGCCGCGGCCTCGCTGGCTGCATGGGCCCAGCCCGCGAAGGTCCGGCTGGTCCTGCCGGCGGTATCGATCCTGTTTGCGCCCGTGTACATCGCGGAGGATGCCGGCTACTTCAAGGAAGCCGGCGTGGAGACGGACGTGAGCCAGCTCGCCGGCCCCGCCGCGCTGAATGCCCTGATCGGCGGCAGCGCCGACTTCACGAGCATCGCCGGGCTGCTGCAGCTGCGGGCGGCCCAACGCGGCCAGAAGACGCTGGCGATCGCGGGCCTGCAGGAGAACGCGACGACCGAAGTCGTGCTGTCGGCCGAGGCGGCGCAACGGCTGGCCGCCGCGCGCACGCCGGTCGAGCGGGCCCGCGCGCTCAAGGGCCTGACGCTGGCCGTCGACGCGGCGAACGGCCTGCCCCACGCCTTCCTGCGCTACGTGGGGCGCCAGGCCGGCATCGATGCGGACCGTGACATCCGGCTGGTCTTCGTGGCGCCCCCTGGCATGGACGCTGCGCTCCAGAAGAAGGAGGTGGACGGCTTCGTCTTCTCGAGCCCCTTCACGCTCGAGGCGGTGCGCCGCGGCGCCCAGCTGTGGATCAGCGGCCCACGCGGTGACTTCCCGGGCCTGAATCCGACGACCTACAACGTGCTGGTCGCGCGCGACGGCTACTGCACGAACGCCGCGGCCACCTGCAGGAAGCTGGTGGCGGCACTGGACCGCAGCCTGGCGCTCATCGCCGCCGAGCCGCAGAAGGCCTACGCCCTTCTGGCCAGGCGCTTCGACAAGATGGATCCCGACCTGCTGAAGCAGGCTTTCGAGAGCTTCCAGCGCAACACGCCGGCACGCTCCATGCCGATGGGCAGGGCCTTCGAGCACACGGTGCAGACGATGTTCGGGCCGCAGGACGACAAGGCGGCGCTGGCTTCACTCGCCAGAACGCTCTACACCGACGAATTCGTCGGCGCCTCCAGGTAGCGGGCGACGCAGCCATGGTGCATCGATCCTGGATCGACAGGCTGGTGCTGGGCGCCGCGCTGCTCGGCGCGTGGGAGGCCGCGTCCCGGCTGCTCGGCGCCTACTGGATCAGCTCGCCGGTTCTGGTGGCGCAGCGGATGGCTTCGATGCTTGCGAACGGCGACCTCTGGTTCCACGGACGCTTCACGCTCGCCGAAGCCTTCGGCGGCTTCGTGCTCGGCGCGGTGCCGGGCTGCGTGCTGGCGATGGCCCTGCGGCGCCACCCCTTCGTCCGCGAAGGGGTGCTCGGCATCGCGGCCATCGGCTACGGCATTCCCAAGACGGCGATGGTGCCGCTGTTCATCCTGTGGCTGGGCGTGGGGCCGGGCGCCAAGGTGGCGCTGGTGGCCACCGCCATCTTCTTCATCGTCTTCTACAGCACGCTCGACGGCGTACGGGCGGTCGACGCGAGGCTGTTGGGCACGGTGCGGGTCTTCGGCGCCACGGAGCTGCAGTTGCTGCGGCATGTGGTGTGGCCCGCGGTCGTGCCTTATCTCTTCGGCGGGCTGCGGGTGGCGGTGCCCTATGCGATCGCGGGCGCCATCGTCGGCGAGATCATCTCGTCCAACCGCGGCATCGGCTACCTGGCCCAATATGGCGCGTCGGACTTCGACACCACACTGGTGTTCGTCGCGCTGGTCACGGTGATGTGCATCGTGCTGGCCCTCGGTGCGCTCCTGGCGGCCTTGCAGGCGCGGTGCCTGCGCTGGCAGACCGGGCAGCCCACCGGCTCGCGTCCCGTGGGGGCCTGAACCATGAGACCCGAAGTCCACGCCATCGCACCGTCCACGGCGCTGCTGCAGTTGCACAAGCTCGGTGTCTGCTACGGCCAGGACCGGGCAGCGACGGCCCGCTGGATCCTGCGCGAGGTGGATCTGACGGTGCACGACGGCGAGTTCGTGACCATCATGGGCTCGTCCGGCGCCGGCAAGTCCACGCTGCTGAACGTCGTGGCCCAGACCCTGGCCCCCTCGGCGGGCCGCATCGTCTTCGGTGGCCGCACGGTCGGTGGCGAAGGGCTGCCGCTGCGGCCCGGCAGCGGACGGCAGATCGGCTACGTCACGCAGGACGACAACCTGCTGCCGTGGCGCACGGTGTGGGACAACGTGATGTTCCCGCTGACCCTGGCCGGCAAGCCTTCGGCATCCGACGTGGCGCGCGCGCGGCGGCTGGTCGAGCAGGTGGGCCTGGCGCAATGGACGGGGCATTACCCGCACCAGCTCTCGGGCGGCATGCGCAAGCGCGCGTCGCTGGCGCGCACGCTGGCCTACGACCCGCCCGTGGTGCTGATGGACGAGCCCTTCGGCGCACTCGATGCGGAGACGCGCGCCCAGCTCCAGTCGGATCTGCTGGCGCTGTGGGCCTCGGAACGCAAGACCGTTCTCTTCGTCACCCACGACATCAACGAGGCCATCGCATTGGGCGACCGGGTCGTGGTGCTCTGCGGATCGCCGGGGCGCGTGGTGCTCGAGCGGCGCCTGGACATCCCGCGGCCGCGCGACCCCGAAGCGATCTTCAAGGCCCCGAGCTTCGCCGGGCACTACGACGCCATCCGAAGCTGCCTGCGAGGCGGAAGCCCGCCATGAGACGGCGCCGCTTCGTGCCGGCCAGGCTGCTGGGGCTGGTCGTCTTCGCCCTGGCCTGGGAGGTGGCCAGCCGGTGGCTGGGCCCGTACTGGGTGCCGGGCATCGGGCAGGTGGTGGACCGGCTGTGGGACGAGGCACGCGCCGGACGCCTGCTGGCCGACGTGGCGGCCACCACGGCGCTGCTGGTGGCGGGCACCGTGCCGGGCCTGCTCGCCGGCAGCGGACTGGCCGTCCTGCTGCGCCTCTCGCCCCGGATCGATGCGATGACGCAACCCTTCATCACGGCCGTGATGAGCATTCCGAAACTCGGCCTGGTGCCCTTGCTCGTCCTGTGGTTCGGCACCGGCTGGATGCCCAGGGTGCTGCTGGTCGCGCTGACGGTGCTGTTCATCGTCTTCTCGCTGACCTACGCGGGCCTGGCGACGGTCGATGCACGCCTGTTGATGGCTGCGCGGGTGTTCGGAGCCGGGCGGGCCCAGCTGACCCGGCACATCGTCGTGCCCAGCGTGCTGCCCTTCGTCTTCACCGGCCTGCAGGTGGCATTGCCCTGGGCAGTGAGCGCGGCGCTGGTGGGCGAGTACCTGGCCGCCAAGGCAGGCATCGGGCATGGCATCGAGGAGGCGCGGCAGCTCGGCGACTCGGTCGGCGTGTACCGAGGCATCGTGCTGGCGACCGCGCTGGTGCTGCTGGCCAGCGGCCTGCTGGCCGTGGTGCGCCGCCTGACCCTTCCCATTCATCCTTCAGGAGAAGAACCATGAAGATCTGCAAATTCGTGCATGAAGGGCGCGCGCGCTTCGGCGTGCTCGAGGACGCACGGACCGTGCGGGCCCTGCAGGGCTCGCCCTTCGAGGGGGACATGACGCTCGGCGACGAGCGCTGGCCGCTGGGCAGCCTGACGCTCCTGGTGCCGTCGGTGGAACGGCCGCGCATCTTCGGCATCGGTTTGAACTACCGTGCCCACATCCTCGAGACGGGTCGCACTCTGCCGGAGATCCCGTCCGTGTTCATGAAGCCGGACACCAGCCTGCTCGCGCCGGGCAGGCCCATCGTCTATCCGCGCGAAAGCACGGTGGTCCACTACGAGGCGGAACTCGTCGCGGTGGTCGGCCGCCGCGCCCGGCACGTCCCGCTCGAGCACGCGCTGGACCACGTGCTGGGCTACACCTGCGGCAACGACGTCAGCGAGCGCACGATCCAGCGCCAGGAAATGGCCATGGGCCTGATGACGGTGGGCAAGGCTTTCGACAGCTTCGCGCCGGTGGGGCCGTTCATCGAGACCTCGGTCGACCCTTCGGCCCTGCGGCTGCGCGGCAGGCTCAATGGCGCGGTGGTCCAGGATTGCGACACCTCGGACCTGCTCTTCGGCGTGGATGCCCTGGTCGCTTACCTGAGCCGGTCCATCACCCTGATGCCAGGCGACCTGATCATGACCGGCACGCCGGGCGGCGTGGGCCCGCTGCGGCCCGGCGACATCTTCGAGGTGGAGATCGACGGCATCGGCACGCTCGCCAACCCCGTGGTCGCGCAGGAGGCAGACGCATGACGCACGCACCGGACGACCAGGCGACGACAGTCCTCGCGGCGGACGAGGCGCGCTACCAGGCGCTGTATGCGCAGGACACCGCCGCGCTCGAGCACATGCTGACGTCGGACTATGTCCACACCCACGCCAACGGCAAGACCGACGACAAGGCGGCCTTCCTGTCGTCCATCGCGGCAGGCCGCTACCGCTTCGTCGAGGCCGTCCGGACGGAACAACGCGTCCGCACGGCCGGCCCGACCATCGTCCTGAGCGGGACGACGCGGACCACCCTCGACGTCGGCGGCGAGACGAAGGTCATGCGCAATGCCTTCGTGACCGTCTGGGTCGAATCGGAAACGGCGCTGCAGCTGCTTCACTGGCAGGCCACGGCGCTGCCGGCGGCGTGAACGGCCACCACACCGCCACACACGTGCACACATGACAGGGGTGACCATGCGCAAGACCAACGGCCGAAGCGTGTTCTTCCTGGGGGCGGCTCTGTGGGCCTGGGCCCTGACCTTGCCCGCCGCGGCGCAGGGCGGCTTCCCTTCCCGGCCGATCAACCTGGTGCTTCCCGCGGGGGCCGGCACAGGGGTCGACATCGTCGGCCGCATCGGCGCCCAGCGGCTGTCGGAGGTGCTGGGCCAGCCCGTCGTCGTGGAGAACGTGGTCGGTGCCAGCGGCGTCATCGGCGTGCAGCGGGCAGCGCGCGCCAAGCCCGACGGGCACACACTGCTCTTCACCTTCAACCAGACGATGACGATGAATCCGCATGTCGTCGCCAACCTGCGCTACGACCCGCTCAAGGACTTCGCGCCGGTCTCGCGCTTCGCCGCTTCGCCCTTCGTGTGGATGGTCAACACGCAGGTACCGGTCGCGACTTTTCCCGAGTTCGTCGCCTACGCCAAGGCCAATCCAGGAAAGCTCGCCATGGGCGTCACGGGCTTCGCATCGGCGGCCTACCTGGGCTCGCAGTTGCTGGCTCTGCAGACCGGCGCCGAAGTGCTGGCCGTCAACTACGCCGGCAACTTCAGCGCGGACCTGCTGTCGAACGTGGTGCAGCTGTCCATGAGCCCGGCCGCCCAGGTGCCCTCGCTGGTGGCCAGCGGCAAGGTCCGGCCCCTGGCGCAGACGGGGGCGCAACGCGCGGCCGCCCTGCCCGACCTGCCGGCGGTCGGCGAGACCGTCCCCGGTTACGTGATCGACGCGTGGTGTGGGGTATGGGCGCCGGCAGGAACGCCCCAGGAGGTGCTCGACGCCCTCACCAGCGCCTGGCAGAAGGTGGCCTCGACACCCGAGGTCAGGAGCCGGCTGGCGGCGGTGTCGGCGCTGCCGGTGGGCAGCACGGCGGAGGCCCTGCGCGCACTCACGGCGACGGAGTTGAAGTTGTGGGGCGACGTGGTGAAGGCACGCAAGATTGCGCCTGTGCAATAGCGTGCCCAGCGGCCCCTCCTGGCCGTTGCCGGCTGCGCCCGCTCCCGCTCAGTCGACCCGGCGCGGCCTGACGCGCGAGGCCGCCTCCTTGGCGCGGCGGCGTGCGGTCTCCACGTCGTCGGCGTGCGCCAGCGCCACGCCCATGCGGCGCTTGACGAAACTCTCGGGCTTGCCGAACAGGCGCAGGTCGGTGCCGGGCACGGCCAGCGCCTCGTCCACGCCGTCGAAGACGATGCCCACCGCGTCGGCGCCGCCGTAGATCACCGCGCTGGCGCCCGCGCTCTTGAGCGTGGTGTCCACCGGCAGGCCGAGGATGGCGCGGGCGTGCAGCTCGAACTCGCTCTGCCACTGCGTGGCGAGCGTCACCAGGCCGGTGTCGTGCGGGCGCGGGCTCACCTCGCTGAACCACACCTGCTCGCCCTTGACGAAGAGCTCGACGCCGAAGAGGCCCTGGCCGCCCAGGTCAGCGGTCACCTTGCGCGCGATGTCCTGTGCCTTTTCCAGCGCCGCCGGGTGCATGGGGTGCGGCTGCCAGCTCTCGACGTAGTCGCCGCTGACCTGGATGTGGCCCACGGGCTGGCAGAACTGGGTCTGGATGCTGCCATCCGCCGCGCGTGCGCGGACGGTCAGCAAGGTGATCTCGTAGTCGAAGTCGATGAAGCCCTCGACGATCACGCGGCCGTGGCTCACGCGGCCGCCGGCCATGGCGTAGTCCCAGGCCTTCTTCACGTCGGCCGGGCCGTCGATCTTGCTCTGGCCCTTGCCGGAGCTGCTCATCACCGGCTTGACGATGCAGGGATAGCCGATGCCCGCATCGATCGCAGCCTGCAGCTCGTCCAGCGAGTCGCAGAACCTGTAGGGGCTGGTCGGCAGGCCCAGCGTCTCCGCGGCCAGGCGGCGGATGCCCTCCCGGTCCATGGTCAGGCGCGCGGCGCGGGCGGTGGGGATGACACGCACCACGCCCGCGGCCTCCAGCTCCTCGAGCAGGGGCGTCGCGATGGCCTCTATCTCGGGCACCACCAGGTCGGGCTTCTCGGCCTCGATCAGCGCGCGAAGCTGGGCCGGGTCGCTCATGGTGATGGTGCGCGCATGGTGCGCCACCTGCTGGCCGGGCGCATTCTCGTAGCGGTCGACGGCGATGGTCTCCACGCCCAGGCGCTGCAGCGCGATCAGCACCTCCTTGCCGAGCTCGCCGGAGCCCAGGAGCATCACACGGGTGGCGTTGGGAGACAGGGGGGTGCCGAGGCGGGTCATGGTGGCGGGCTCGCTGCGTGAATGGGAGGGATGGACGAAACGCCGATGGTAGCCACGCCCCGCGTGCACCCAGCAGGTTGGCGCAAGCCCGCCGCGAAGCCGCCCCCTAAATTCGTCGGCACATGCCCGCTCCCGTCATCGAATCACGCCTTGCCACCTCGGGCGAGGACTTCGCCGCCAACCGGCAGGCGATGCTGGACCTGCTCGGCCAGGTGCGTGCGCACGAGGCGCGCGCCGCAGCCGCATCGCAGGCCAGCGCCGCCCGCTTCGCGCAGCGCGGCCAGCTGCTGCCGCGCGAGCGATTGGCTCTCCTGCTCGACGCCGGCGCGCCCTTCCTGCCGCTGGCCACGCTCGCGGGCCTCGGCCACGACACGCCCGACGCGGCGAAGAGCGTGCCCGGCGGCGGGCTGATCGCCGGCATCGGCGTCGTCGAGGGCGTGCGCTGCATGGTGATCGCGTCCGACTCGGGCATCGACGCCGGCGCGCTGCAGCCGATGGGGCTGGACAAGCAGCTGCGCGTGCAGGAGCTCGCGCTGCAGAACCGCCTGCCCTACGTGCAACTGGTGGAAAGCGCCGGCGCCAACCTGATGCAGTACCGCGTGCAGGACTTCGTGCGCGGCGGGCAGATCTTCGCCAACCTCGCGCGGCTGTCCGCCGCGGGGCTGCCGGTGGTGACGGTGACGCACGGCTCGTCCACCGCCGGCGGCGCCTACCAGACCGGGCTGTCGGACCACATCGTGATGGTGAAGGGCCGCACGCGCGCCTTCCTGGCCGGACCGCCCCTGCTCAAGGCCGCGACGGGCGAGATCGCGACCGAAGAGGAGCTGGGCGGCGCCGAGATGCACACGCACGTCTCCGGCCTGGGCGACCACCTGGCCGCGGACGACCGCGAGGCCATCGGCATCGCGCGCGCCATCGTCGGCGCCATGGACTGGCCGCGCGTGCTGCCGCCGGCTGCCGGCGTGGAGCCGCCCCGCCACGACGCCGAGGAGCTGTTGGGGGTGATGCCGGCCGACCCGCGCCGGCCGGTCGACATGCGCGAGCCGGTCGCACGCATCGTCGACGGCTCGCGCTTTCTCGACTTCAGCCCGGACTACGGCGCCGCCACCGTGTGCGGCCATGCCCGCATCGGCGGCCATGCGGTGGGCATCATCACCAACAACGGCCCCATCGACAGCGACGGCGCCAACAAGGCCACGCACTTCATCCAGGCCTGCTGCCAGAGCGGCACGCCCATCGTCTACCTGCAGAACATCACCGGCTACATGGTGGGCAAGGCCCACGAGCAGGGCGGCATCATCAAGCACGGCAGCAAGATGATCCAGGCCGTGACCAACGCGACGGTGCCGCAGATCACGCTGCACTGCGGTGCCTCCTTCGGCGCCGGCAACTACGGCATGTGCGGGCGGGGCTTCGCACCGCGCTTCTGCTTCTCATGGCCCAACGCGCGCACCGCCGTCATGGGCGGCGAGCAGGCGGCCGGCACCATGGCCACCGTGATGGAGGCCGGCATGGCGCGGCGCGGCGCGGTCGACCCAAAGAAGATCGACGCCATGCGCGCCCAGGTGATGGAGCGCTTCGAGCGCCAGACCAGCGTGTTCACCACCAGCGCGCTGCTGCTGGACGACGGCGTGATCGACCCGCGGGACACGCGCGCGGTACTGATCGAGACCCTGGCCATCTGCCGCGCCGCCGAGGCGCACCGGCCGCGGGCGATGCAGTTCGGGGTGGCCAGGCCATGAGCGTCGGCCTTCCCGGATGCGGCTTCTTCTCCCGCTGGAAAGGAATGCAGGCAAGCCATGTTTGACGCGGTCCTGATCGCCAACCGCGGCGAGGTCGCGCTGCGCATCATGCGTTCGGCCAGGACGCTGGGCCTGCGCACCGTGGCCGTGTACTCCGACGCCGATGCCGACGCCGAGCACGTGCGCCAGGCCGATGCGGCGGTGCGCATCGGCGGCCCGCTGCCCGGGCAGAGCTACCTGCGCATCGACGCCATCGTCGACGCCGCGCTGGCCAGCGGCGCCCGGGCCGTGCACCCGGGCTACGGCTTCCTGGCCGAGAACGCCGACTTCGCCGCCGCCTGCGCCGCGGCCGGCCTGGTCTTCGTCGGCCCCTCGCCCGAGGCCATCCGCGCGATGGGCGACAAGGCGGGCGCCAAGCGACGCATGCAGGCCGCGGGCGTGCCCTGCATCCCGGGCTACGAGGGCGAGGACCAGGGCGACGCCCGGCTGGCGGCCGAGGCCGCGCGCATCGGCTGGCCCGTGATGATCAAGGCCACGGCGGGTGGCGGCGGCCGCGGCATGCGGCGCGTCGATGCGGCGCAAGACTTCGCGGCGCTGCTGGCCAGTGCGCGTTCGGAGGCGCAACACGCCTTCGGCAACGGCAGTGTGATCCTCGAGCGCGCGCTGGCCGCGCCGCGCCACATCGAGATCCAGGTGCTGGCCGACCGCCACGGCCACGTCATCCACCTCGGCGAGCGTGACTGCTCGGTGCAGCGCAGGCACCAGAAGGTGATCGAGGAAGCGCCCTCGCCCGCGGTGGACGCCGCATTGCGCGAAAGCATGGGCGCCGCCGCCGTGGCCGCCGCCCGCGCCATCGGCTACGTGGGCGCGGGCACGCTGGAGTTCTTGCTCGACGCCGAGGGCCGCTACTACTTCATGGAGATGAACACGCGGCTGCAGGTCGAGCACCCGGTGACGGAGGCGATCACCGGGCTCGACCTGGTGGCGCTTCAGTTGCGCATCGCCGCCGGCGAGCGGCTGCCACTGGCGCAGGACGCGGTGCGTTTCGAGGGCCACGCGATCGAGGTGCGCCTGTGCGCCGAAGACCCGGCCGCGGGCTTCGTGCCCGACAGCGGCACGTTGGTGCAATGGCGAACCGCGCGCGGGCTGCGGACCGAGCATGCGCTGCGCCCGGGCATCGCGGTGCCGCCCTACTACGACCCCATGGTCGCCAAGCTCATCGCGCATGGCGCCACGCGCGAAGACGCCCGGCGACGCCTGCTGCGCGGGCTGCAGGAGACGCAGGCGCTGGGCATCCACACCAACCAGCACTTCCTGGAGCGCTGCCTCGTGCAGCCGGCCTTCGTGCGCGGCAAGGCCACCACCGCCTTCGTGGCCGAGCACCTCGACGCCCTGCTGGCGCCGGAGGATGACGCCGACGCGGTGGCTCTGGCGGCCCTCGCGCTGCAAGCCGCGGGGCGGGGCATGCCCTCCCCGCTCGTGCACGGGCTCGCTTGCCCGCTGCGATTCCAGCTCGATGGCCAGGTCCACGAGGCCCGGCTGTCGCCCCAGCGCGATGCGCGCTGGCGTGTGCAGGCCGGCGACCGGCATTGGCGCATCGCCCTGCTGGCGAGCCACGACGACGCACTGCGCCTGGCCTGGGAGGACGAGGCCGGCGGCGCGACGCAGCAGGAAACGGTGCATTTCGCGCGCGAGCCCGGCACCGAAGCCTTGCTGCTGCATGCCCGGGGCCGCGCGTGGCGGGTGGAGGACCACAGCCGCCGCAGCGCCGCGCCCAGCGGCACGGCCGTGGGCGATGGCCTGCTGCGTGCCAGCACCACGGGCCGCGTGGTTGCGGTGCTGGCGGCGGAGGGCGACACCGTGGCGGCCGGGCAAGCCCTGATCACCGTGGAGGCGATGAAGATGGAACATCTGCACGGCGCTCCACGGGCCGGCTGGTTGCGTGCGCTGCAGGTGCGCGTGGGCGACCAGGTCGCCGCGCGCCAGGTGCTGGCGGAGGTGGCCGACGCGCCGGCCGAGGAAGGCTGAGCCGGACGGGCACGGATGCGAATTGCTATTGAATTGATAGCTGCTTGCGCCCGACCAGCGGGCGCCGCAGCCACTTTTTCCTTGAGACATCACGCATGACCACGCCCTCCTCGTACCGCTCCGTGTTCGCGCCCGGCCTCTTCGCGGGGCAGGTGGTCATCGTCACCGGCGGCGGCTCCGGCATCGGCCGCTGCACGGCGCACGAGCTGGCGGCGCTCGGGGCGCACGTGGTGCTGGTGGGCCGCAACCGCGACAAGCTGGCGGCCGTGCAGGCCGAGATCGCGCACGACTGCGCGGCGAGCGGCGGCCGGGCCGAGGTGCAGGCCTGCGACATCCGGCAGGAGGGCCCGGTCAAGGCCACGGTGGCCGCGGTGATGGCGGCGCACGGGCGCATCGACGCGCTGGTCAACAACGCCGGCGGCCAGTACATCGCGCCGCTGGAAAGCATCTCGGCCAAGGGCTGGGATGCGGTGATCCACACCAACCTCACGGGCGGCTTCCTGTTCGCGCGCGAGTGTTACCTGCAGGCGATGAAGGCGGCCGGCGGCGCCATCGTCAACATCGTGGCCGACATGTGGGGCTCGATGCCGAACATGGGCCACAGCGGCGCCGCGCGCGCCGGCATGGTGAGCTTCACCGAGACCGCGGCCGCCGAGTGGGCCGTGAGCGGCGTGCGCGTGAACGCCGTGGCGCCGGGCTACATCGCCTCCAGCGGCATGGACCACTACCCGCCCGAGGCCGGCGACATGCTGCGCGCCATGCGCCGCACCGTGCCGGCCGGCCGCTTCGGCACCGAGGCCGAGACCTCCGCCGCCATCTGCTTCCTGCTCGGCCCCGCGGCCGCCTTCATCAGCGGCACCGTGCTGCGCGTGGACGGCGCCCGCCCCCAGGTGCGCATGGGCTGGCCCATGCAGGTGCCCGACGCGGCCGCGCAGCAGCGGCCGGCCGTCGCGCCGTTCGACGGTTTCCACCGCGCGGTGACGCCGCGCGTGTTCGACGCGCCATGAAGGCGGACATCCGTATTTGAAGCCCATCCAAGGCCCCCATGCACTACACCCACGAACACCTCGAGATCCAGAAGACACTGCGCCGCTACATCGACGCGCACATCAACCCGTACGTGGACGAATGGGAGGAAGCCGAGATCGCGCCGCTGCACCGGATCTTCAAGGGCCTGGGCGAGCTGGGCCTGCTGGGCCTGAACAAGCCCGAGGCCTACGGCGGCGGCGGGCTCGACTACTCGTATGCGATGGCGATGGCCGAAGCGCTGGGCCACGTGCGCTGCGGCGGCGTGCCGATGGCGATCGGCGTGCAGACCGACATGTGCACGCCGGCGCTGGCACGCTTCGGCAGCGAGGAGCTCAAGCGCGAATTCCTCGCGCCGGCCATCGCGGGCGACACGGTGGGCTGCATCGGCGTGAGCGAGCCCGGTGCCGGCAGCGACGTGGCCGGCGTGAAGAGCCACGCGCGCCAGGACGGCGACGAGTACGTCATCAGCGGCCAGAAGATGTGGATCACCAACAGCCTCCAGGCCGACTGGATGTGCATGCTCGTCAACACCAGCGACGGGCCGGTGCATCGCAACAAGTCGCTCGTCATGGTGCCGATGGACCGGCCCGGCATCGAGAAGGCGAAGAAGATCCGCAAGATCGGCATGCACAGCAGCGACACGGGCCTGATCCACTTCGACGAGGTGCGCGTGCCGCGGCGCTTTCTGATCGGCGAGGAAGGCCAGGGCTTCGTCTACCAGATGCAGCAGTTCCAGGAGGAGCGCCTGTGGGCCGCCGCGAGCGCCCTGGTGCCGATGGAGGACTGCATCGCCGAGACCATCGAGTGGGCGCAGCAGCGCCGCATGTTCGGCACCACGCTGGCCGACCAGCAGTGGGTGCAGTTCAAGCTGGCGGAGCTCAAGACCGAGGTGGAGGCCCTGCGCGCGCTGACGTACCGCGCCTGCGACCTGTACCTCGAGGGGCAGGACGTGCTGGAGCTCGCCTCCATGGCCAAGCTCAAGGCCGGCCGGCTCACGCGCCAGGTGGCCGACACCTGCCTGCAGTTCTGGGGCGGCATGGGCTTCACGCTGGAAAACCGCGTCTCGCGCCTGTACCGCGACGGCCGCCTCGGCTCCATCGGCGGCGGCGCCGACGAGGTGATGCTGGGCATCCTGGCCAAGACCATGGGCATCGCGAAGCGGGCGCCAAGGTGAGGCTCTTCAATTCGGGCAGCCGAACGCAGAGGGCGCAGAGGTTCCGCAGAGGACGCAGAAGAGACATGAAAGGGTTTCGAATGGATTCTTCTGCGCCCTCTGCGAGATCTTTGCGCCCTCTGCGTTCGGCTGCCCGTATCCACTGACATGGCCCCATCCGACCTTGACCTCGAACGCACCGCCCTCGCCGACACGGTGCGCCGCTTCGCGCAGGACGAGGTCGCGCCGCACGCGGCCGCGTGGGACGAGGCGGGCGAGTTCCCGCGGGCGCTGTACCGGCGTGCGGGCGAGCTGGGGCTGCTGGGCATCGGCTACCCGGAATCGCTCGGGGGCACGCCGGTGCCGCATGCGATCAAGACGGCGCTGTGGATCGCCTTCGCACGCCACGGCACCAGCGGCGGCGTGCTGGCCAGCCTGTTCTCGCACAACATCGGCCTGCCGCCGGTGGTGCTGCACGGAAGCGATGCGCTGCAGCAGGAGGTGGTGCCGCCGGTGTTGCGCGGCGAGCGCATCGCCGCGCTTGCCGTCACCGAGCCGGGCGGCGGCTCGGACGTGGCCGCGATCCGCACCCGCGCGCGGCGCGACGGCGACGACTACGTGCTCGACGGCGAGAAGATCTACATCACCTCGGGCATGCGCGCCGACTGGCTCACCGTGGCGGTGCGCACCGGCGGCAGCGACGAAAAGGGCGCGCGCGGCATCTCGCTGCTGCTGGTGCCCGGCGACAGCGCAGGCCTCACGCGCACGCCCTTGCGCAAGATGGGCTGGTGGTGCTCCGACACGGCGCAGTTGCACTTCGACGGCGTGCGTGTGCCGGCGCGCTACCTGCTGGGCGAGGAAGGCGCGGGCTTTCGCATGGTCATGGGCAACTTCAACGGCGAGCGGCTCGGCCTGGCCGCGAGCGCGCTTGGCTTCGCGCAGGCCTGCCTCGACGAGGCCCTGGCCTGGGCGCGCCAGCGCCACACCTTCGGCAGCCCGCTGATCGGCCACCAGGCCGTGCGACACCGGCTGGCCGACATGCAGATGCGCATCGCCGCGACCGAGGCCTGGCTCGACGCCGTGGCCGCGCAGGGTGACGCGCTCGAGGCCGGGGGCCAGGTCAACGCCCCGGCCTGGGTCGCGGACGTGTGCCTGCTGAAGAACCAGGCCACGCAGACGATGCAGTTCTGCGCCGACGCCGCCGTGCAGATCCTCGGCGGCATGGGCTACATGCGCGGCACGGTGAGCGAACGCATCTACCGCGAGGTGAAGGTGATGATGATCGGCGGCGGCGCCGAGGAGATCATGAAGGAGCTGGCGGCCAGGCAGCTCGGGTGGATGTAGGGGCCTCGGCAGGCTTGGGTACAGTGCGGCGGTGCGTCCTCTCCCGTCCTTGCCGGAACCCCGCCCTGTGCGAAGACGCCAGCGCGTCGCCGCAGCCCTGCTGGCCTCCCTGCTCGCTGCGGGCTGCGACGGCCCCACGGCCGAAGCGCCGAACGAGGCCTTCGTTGCCCTGCGCGACGCATCGCCCGCGCGGGTGTTCCAGGGCACGCTGGCCGGCCAGCCGATGCACCTGGTGGCGCACGACTGCGAGGTGTTCCGCATCCGCGCCGTGCGCGGCACGCAGGTCGACTGGGAGCGCGTGCTGGCGCCCGAACCCTACCCCTTCTTCACGAGCTGCGACCGCCAGTCGCTGGTTGCCGAGGCGGACGGCAGCGTGACGGCGACACTGGGCCGCATGGCCTTCGGCGCCGGCGGCTGCTGCGCCACCGGCGGCACCTGGCGCTCGCGCGACGGAACCACCTGGACGAAGACGCGATGAACCCCGACGACCTGCAACGCCTGGTGACGCTGCCGATGCCCTTCGGCAAGCACAAGGGCACCGTGATCGCCGACCTGCCCGGCAACTACCTCGCGTGGTTCGCGCGCGAGGGCTTTCCCAAGGGCGAGATCGGGCGGCTGCTGGCGCTGATGCTGGAGATCGACCACAACGGGCTCAAGCCGCTGCTGGCGCCCCTGCGCAACAAGCAGGCGTCGCCGTGAGCGGCATGCCCGGCAGCGCTGCCGCGGCAGCCGCTCACTCGATGGTGGCGCCGGAGGCCTTGACGATGTCCTTCCACTTCAGATAGTCGGTCTTGAGCAGCGTGCCGAACTGCTCGGGCGTCATGGCCTGGTACTCGGCGCCCTGCTCGTGGATGGCGGCCTGCACGTCGGCGCGCGCCAGCAGCTTGTTCACCTCGGCGTTGAGCCGGGTCACCACGTCCCTGGGCGTGCCCGCGGGTGCGAACAGGCCGTACCAGGTGCTGACGTCGAAGTCCTTGCCATAGCCCAGTTCGGCGACCGTGGGGATGTCGGGCATCGAGCTGCTGCGCTTCCCCGAGGTCACGGCCAGCGGGCGCAGCTTGCCCGACTTGAGCTGGGCGATGGCCGAGGGCAGCGAGGACACCATGAGGTCCACGTTGCCGGCCAGCACGTCCATCATGGCCGCATTGCTGCCCTTGTAGGGCACGTGGCGGATCTTGATGTTGGCGGCGCTCTTGAAGATCTCGCCGGCCAGGTGGATGGTGGTGCCGTTGCCCGGCGAGCCGAAGGTCACCGCATCGGGCTGGGCGCGCGCGGCGTCGACCACGTCCTTGAGCGTCTTGAACTTCGATTCGGCGCGCGTGACGATGACGACCGGCGTGTACGCCACATGGGCCACGGCCGTGAGGTCTTTCACCGGGTCGTAGCTCAGGTTCTTGTACAGCCAGGGCGCGACGACCATGTTGTCCTTCTGGCCCATGACGATGTCGTAGCCGGTGGGCTGCGCACGCGCCGCCTCGGCGATGCCGATGGTGCCGCCGGCACCGCCGCGGTTGTCGGGCACCACGGTCCAGTGGCTCACCTCGGTGAGCTTGGTCGCGACCAGGCGCGACAGGATGTCGGTGCCGCCGCCCGGCGGGAACGGAACGATCAGCCGGATCGGCTTGGCCGGCCAGGCGGCCTGCGCCAGCACGGGGCCGGCCGTGGCGGCCAGGGCCAGGCCGCCGCCGCTGGCGGCGAGGCGGGCGAGGAGGGAGCGTCGGGTCAGGGTCATGGGAGGAATCCGTTGGCTTGTCTCGTGGTGGGGTGCCGCGCGCCGCTCGGGCGCGCGTGCGCGCGGGAGGGCCGGAGTGTGCCCCAGCAGCGCGCGCCGGGCCGGTGCCGCTTCGCGATGCCCCCGCTGCCGCACGCCGATGGGCGTGCCTGCCGCATGGATGCAGCCTTTCGATGCTATCACTTCAATAGCATCCTGCGCAGGCGGGATGGGCGCTGGCGGCCGATTCCTCGCATGAACTTCAGGCGGCTCTACGCATTAGTCCGTAGCGCACGGTCAGCCAGGAGTCAGGCTTCGGCGACGACGCTCGTCAGTTCCTAGTCAGAGGTGGAGACATATGGCAATCAAGAGCCAGGCAGACTTTTTTTCAGGCGCGATGTTCGTGGTCGTGGGCGGCGTGTTCGCCATCGGCGCGACCAATTACAACGTCGGCGACGGTGCCCGCATGGGCCCGGGCTACTTCCCGTTGATGCTGGGTGTGCTGCTCGCCCTGATCGGGGCGGCAATCATCTTCCAGTCGCTGGTGGTGGAAACGACCGACGGCGGCAAGATCGGCCGCTGGGCCTGGAAGCCCCTGGCCTTCGTGCTCGGTGCCAATCTGGCCTTCGGCGTGCTGCTGGGCGGACTGCCCAGCATCGGGCTGCCCGCGATGGGCCTGATCATCGCGATCTTCGCGCTGACCTTCATCGCGAGCATGGCGGGCACCCAGTTCCGCTTCAAGGACACGCTGATCCTGGCCATCGTGCTGGCCGCGGGCAGCTACGTCGCCTTCATCCTGGCGCTCAAGCTCCAGATCCAGGTCTGGCCGACCTTCATTTCGGGTTGAGCAGGGGCGAGCGACCATGGACTTCAATCTTTTCGCCAACCTGGCCACGGGCTTCGGCGTCGCGGTCACCTGGACCAACCTGCTGTACTGCCTGATCGGCTGCATCCTGGGCACCCTGATCGGCGTGCTGCCGGGCATCGGCCCGGTCGCCACCATCGCGATGCTGCTGCCGGCCACCTATGCGCTGCCCCCGGTGTCGGCGCTGATCATGCTGGCCGGCATCTACTACGGTGCGCAATACGGCGGATCGACCACCGCCATCCTGGTCAACCTGCCGGGCGAATCGTCCTCGGTGGTGACCTGCATCGACGGCTACCAGATGGCGCGGCAGGGGCGCGCCGGCCCCGCCCTCGCGGCAGCCGGGCTGGGCTCCTTCTTCGCCGGCTGCGTGGGCACCATCATCCTGGCGGCCTTCGCGCCGCCGCTCACGGAACTGGCCTTCAAGTTCGGCCCGGCCGAGTACTTCAGCCTGATGGTGCTGGGCCTGATCGGCGCGGTGGTGCTGGCTTCCGGCTCGCTGCTCAAGGCGATCGCGATGGTGGTGCTGGGCCTGCTGCTGGGCCTGGTGGGCACCGACGTGAACTCGGGCGTGGCACGTTTCAGCTTCGACATTCCGGAACTGACCGACGGCATCGGCTTCATCGTCATCTCGATGGGCGTGTTCGGCTACGGCGAGATCATCGGCAACCTGTCGCAGCCCGACGAGGAGCGCGAGGTCTTCACCAGCAAGGTGACGGGCCTGTGGCCGACCAAGGAGGACTTCAAGAAGATGGCGCCGGCCGTGCTGCGCGGCACCACGCTGGGCTCGGCCCTGGGCATCCTGCCCGGCGGCGGTGCGCTGCTCGCGTCCTTCGCGTCGTACGCGCTGGAAAAGAAGCTCAAGATGGGCCCGAACGAGGTCGCCTTCGGCCGCGGCAACATCCGCGGCGTGGCAGGCCCCGAGTCGGCCAACAACGCCGGCGCACAGACGTCCTTCATCCCGCTGCTGACGTTGGGCATCCCGCCCAACCCGGTGATGGCGCTGATGGTCGGCGCGATGACCATCCACAACATCCAGCCCGGCCCGCAGGTGATGACCAGCAACCCCGAGCTGTTCTGGGGCCTCATCGCCTCGATGTGGCTGGGCAACCTGATGCTGATCGTGCTGAACCTGCCGCTGATCGGCATGTGGATCAAGCTGCTGAAGGTGCCGTACCGCCTGCTGTTCCCGGCCATCGTGCTGTTCTGCGCGATCGGCGTGTACTCGACCAACAACAACACCTTCGACGTGTGGATGGTCGCCATCTTCGGCTTCATCGGCTACGTGTTCATCAAGCTGCGGGTGGAACCGGCGCCGTTGCTGCTGGGCTTCATCCTCGGGCCGATGATGGAAGAGAACCTGCGCCGGGCGCTGTTGTTGTCCCGCGGGAGCTGGAGCGTGCTGGTCACCCGGCCCATCTCGGCCGGCCTGCTGGTCGCCGCCCTGGCGCTGCTGGTGATCGTGCTGCTGCCTTCGGTGAAATCCAAGCGCGAAGAGGCTTTCGTCGAAGAGTGAGGTTGCATGCGCAGATGGGCGTGTGGCCCGCCTGTTCGTTGCACCGGGGCCCTTGCGGGGGCCCCTTTTCTTTTGCGGGCTCGCATGGAGGCTGGGCCAGTGGTTCGTGGCTGGCGACGGCACGTTCGGGACGATGGGCCGGCCCCGGCACCGGTGAGGGCGCGTCGGCGCTTCGGTGGGGTGGTCGGCTTCGCCGACTGCCCTGCGGTGCTCGCGCGAACGGGCCGCGGCAGAACTCGCTTCGTTCACTGCGTTCACTGCGCTCAAACAGCTGCCGCGAGTCAGATCACGAAGCGGGCCTGTCCTTCGGCAGGCCCGCAGCCCGTCCGCGCTGCGCTCCTCGGCACCCCACAGGCGCGCCGCCACGCCCTCACCGGCACCAGGGCCTGCAATGGGGGGGATCGACCGCCTCCGACCGCGCCCTTCCCCCTGCCTGCACGCAGGCCATGCCTTTCGGGGATGTGGCGGCGCGGAGCCAGCGCGTTCGGCTACGTGGCGGCGAAAAGATGCGCCCGATGCACAGCCGACGCCTCCACGCGCCGGCTGCGGGCGAAACAGCACCCGCTTCAGACCCGCCGCCCAGGCTCTACTGCGCCACGTAGTCCGACACCACCTTCCACTTCCCATCCACGATCTGCGACAGGCGCGACTGGTCGTTGCCCAGCCGCTTGGCGGCGGTGTAGGTCATCTTCGGCGCGCCGAACATGTCGGGCGGGAAGGTGCTTGCGTCCATGACCTTGATGAAGGAGTCGGTGCTCAGGTTGGCGCCGGCCTTCTGCGCCACCTGTGCGAAGGTGTCGATGATCATGTAGCCGTAGACCGAGAACACCGTCGGGTCCTCGTTGAACTTCGTCTTGTACTTGTTGGCCCAGAAGCGGATCTTGGGGTCCGCCTCGTCGGTGTACGGGTTCTGCACCGTCATGGTCGCGTACATGCCGTCCATGGCCTTGCCGCCCAGCTTGTGGATGAGGTCGGTGTAGGCCGCGCTGGAACCGAGGAAGGTCGGGTTGAAGCCGGTCTTGCGCGCTTCGCCGATGGTGCCGATGGTCTCGCGGATGATGGTGCCCAGCACCACCAGGTCGCAGCCGGCGGCCTTCATTTTCGCGACCTGGGAGCTGAAGTCGGTGGCGCCGCGCTTGAACGAGGTCTTCTCGGCCAGTTCCATGCCCGCGGCCTTGAGGCCCGCTTCGGCCCCGCGCTGCACCTCCAGGCCGAACTCGTCGTCCTGGTAGATGGTGCAGACCTTCTTGGCGCCCTTGTCCTTGACCATCTTGGGCAGCGCCAGGCGGATCTGGTCGTAGTAGGTGGCGGCAAAGGAGTACTTGAGGCGGTTCAGCGGCTCGTACATCTCCCGCGCGGCGGTGATTGGCAGGAAGTTGATGACGTTCTTGTCGAACTGCACCGGCATCGCCGCCATGTTCTGCGCCGTGCCGATGTGGCCGGCCATGATGAAGATCTTGTCCTGGTTGACCAGCTTCTGCGCCGCCAGCACGGCCTTCTTCGGGTCGTAGCCCGAGTCCTCCACGTAGAGCTTGAGCTTGCGGCCGTTGATGCCGCCCTGCTCGTTGATCTCGTCCACGCGCAGCTGCATGCCGTTGCGCGACTGCTTGCCGAAGCCGGCGAGCGGGCCCGACAGGTCCTGGATGGTGCCGATGCGGATCTCGTCCTTGCTCACGCCCTGCTGGGCGTGGGCGAACGGCGTGCCGAGCGCGAGGACGGCGATCGCGACGGCGGCAAAGCGGAAGGTCTTCATGGCGGCTGTCTCCTCTCGTTGATGGGAACCGGTCTGTCTAGCTTCGGTACATGGCCTCGATCTGCGAGGCGTACTTCGTCTGCACCAGCTTGCGCTTGAGCTTCATCGTCGGCGTCAGCTCCTCGTCCTCGGCCGAGAGCTGCGTGTCGAGCAGGAAGAACTTCTTGATCTGCTCCACGCGCGCGAACTTCGCGTTCACGCGGTCGATCTCGCCCTGGATCAGGTCCTGCACTTCCTGGGCGCGCGTGAGGCTGGCGTAGTTGCTGAAGGGCACGTCGTGGTCCTGCGCAAACTTCTCCACGTTCTCCTGGTCGATCATGATGATCACCGTCAGGTAGGGCTTCGCATCGCCGATGACCACCGCATCGGTCACGTAGGGGCTGAACTTCAGCTCGTTCTCCCACTCGCTGGGCGTGATGTTCTTGCCGCCCGCCGTGATGATGATGTCCTTCATGCGGTCGGTGATGCGGAAATACCCGTCCTCCTCCATCAGGCCGACGTCGCCGGTGTGCAGCCAGCCCTCGGCGTCGATGGTCTCCGCGGTCTTCTCGGGCTGGTTCAGGTAACCCATGAACACGTTCGGGCCGCGCACCAGGATCTCGCTTGTGGCGGGATCGATGCGCACTTCGTTGTAGCCGGCGGCCGGACCGATGGAGCCGGGCTTGATGCGCGCCGCCGGCACCCCGGTGGAGGCGCCGCAACTCTCGGTCATGCCCCACACCTCCAGCATGGGCACGCCCAGCGAGAGGTACCACCTGACCAGTTCGGGCGAGATCGGCGCCGCGCCGGTGACGAGGAAGCGCGCGCGGTGGATGCCGATGAGCTTGCGCACGTTGTCCAGCACCAGCCAGCGCGCGAGCCGGAAGCGGAACTTCAGCCCGGCGTCGACCGGCTCGCCCGCCAGCACCTTGTCGGCGATCTGCCGCCCGACGCCGATGGCCCAGGCGTAGGCGGCCTGCTGCACGCCGCTCGCCTCCTTGAGCGCGATCATCACGCCGGAATAGAACTTCTCCCACACGCGCGGCACGGCGGTGAAGACCGTGGGCGCGATCTCGCGCACGTTCTCGGGCACCGTCTCGGGGTTCTCGACGAAGTTGAGCACCGAGCCGGTGTACATCGCGAAGTACTCGCCGCCCATGCGCTCGGCCACATGGCACAGCGGCAGGAAGCACATGCGCTCGTCGCGCTCGTCCTGCGCCACCAGGGTGTTGTAGCCACGCATGGTGTAGACGAGACCATGGTGCGAATGCATCGCCCCCTTCGGCTTGCCGGTGGTGCCCGAGGTGTAGATGAGGATGGCCAGGTCCTCCGGCCGGCAGCCGTCGACGCGCTCGCGCACGGCCTGCGGATGGACCCGCAGGTGCTCACGGCCGAGCGCGCGCACGGCGTCGAGGCTCATGACGCCCGGGTCGTCGAGATCGCGCAGGCCTTCCATGTCGAACACGACGATCCTGCGCAGCAACGGCAGACGCTCGCGCACCTCCAGCGCCTTGTCGAGTTGCTCGTCGTCCTCCACGAAGAGCAGCGTGGTCCGGGAATCCTCGCACAGGTAGTGCACCTGCGAGGCGGCATCCGTCGGGTAGATGCCGTTGGCCACACCGTTGCAGCTGAGCACGGCCAGGTCGCACAGCACCCATTCGACCACCGTGTTCGACAGGATCGACGCGCACTCGCCCCGCGCGAAGCCCAGCGCCAGCAGGCCGGCGGCGATCTCCTGCACCGCCTCCGCGGTCTGGCGCCAGGTCCAGGTGCGCCAGATGCCCAGTTCCTTCTGGCGCATCCACACGGCATCGTTGCGCAGTTCCACCGCGTTCCAGAACACGGCGGGGATGGTGTCGCCCGGCACGGCGATGTCGGTGCGCGGCCGGAGGTGGCCCAGGTCCCACAGGCCGGCGGGGGTGTGGAGGGGGGCGGAGGTGGATGCGCTCATCGCCAGGTCTTCTTCTTTTTCCAGCGGCGCTCGCCGCGAGCGCCTTCGTCCTGCAGGCCGAGGTAGAACTCCTTGATGTCGTCCTTCTCGCGCAGGCGCTCGCAGGTGTCTTCCATGACGATGCGTCCGTTCTCGAGCACGTAGCCATGGTCGGCGGCGTTGAGGGCCATGTTGGCGTTCTGCTCGACCAGCAGGATGGTGGTGCCGCGCTCGCGGTTGATGCGCACGACGATCTCGAAGATCTCCTTGGTGAGCTTGGGCGAGAGGCCGAGCGAAGGTTCGTCGAGCAGGATGAGCTGCGGCGCGGCCATGATGGCGCGCGAGATGGCGAGCATCTGCTGCTGCCCGCCCGAGAGCAGGCCCGCATCCTGCGCGGCGCGCTCGCGCAGGATGGGGAAGTAGCCGAACACCGTCTCGATGTCGCGCGCGACGCCGTCGCGGTCGCTGCGGGTGTAGGCGCCCATGAGCAGGTTGTCCTTCACCGACAGCAGCGGGAACACCTCGCGCCCCTCGGGCACGTGCGACAGGCCCTGCTGCACGATGAAGGCCGGGTCCTTGGCGGTGATGTCCAGGCCCTTGAAGTGGATCGACCCTTTGCGCGGGTCGATGATGCCCGAGATGGTCTTGAGGATCGTCGTCTTGCCCGCGCCGTTGCTGCCCAGCACGGTGGCGATCTCGCCCTGGCGCACCCTCAGGCTCACGCCGCGGATGGCCTTGATGGGGCCGTAGGCGCTCTCGACGTTGAGCAGTTGGAGGACTTCGGTGCTCATGCTGAGGCGCCTTCCGACAAGTCACATGAGGGGCGCGCCGGCGCGGGACGGCAGGCACCGGTCCGCTCAAACGCCGCGGGTCGCCTGCGGCGACTTCCCTGCGCTGCTCGCCAGGCGGGGGAAGGACGCAAACTCGCTTCGCTCAGACATGCGTCCTTCTTTTCCCCCGCCTGGCTGCGCTGCTCGGCCGCGCCGATTCGCTCCCCGCTGCCTGCCGCCCCGCGCCGTGGACACATTGCGCCCGAATCAAGCGGGTTTGCGGCAGTGCCCTGCAAGAGGCGCGGCGTGCGCGCCACCTCGGAGCCCGGCATGCGCCGCCGGCCATGCGATGCCTTGTGCGCCGCCGAGAAGCGCAGGCCGGGGCGACGCACGCCTGCCGAAGGACAGGCGTGCTTCGTGCACTGACTCGTCGCAGCTGTCTGAGCGGAGTGAACGAAGTGAACGCAGCGAGTTCTGCGACGCGAGCCCCGGCCGAGCATCGCAGGGAAGCCCCCGAAGGGGGCCGGCGCACCGGCATCGCAGGGCCGGCGGCGCATGACGGGCGGACGGCCCACGGCCCACGACATGTCCGAACCCATCATGCCGCCCTCCGCAAGCTGCTCACGTCCTCGATCGTCCCAAGGTACGCCTCGACCACCTTCGGGTCCGACTGCACCTCACGCGACGACCCCATCGCCAGCACCTCGCCCTGGTTCATCGCCAGCACGCGGTCCGACACCTTCGACACCAGCGTCATGTCGTGCTCCACCATCAGCACCGAAATGCCCAGCTCGTGCTGGATGTCCTGGATCCAGAAGGCCATGTCGGCCGTCTCCTCCACGTTCAGGCCAGAGGATGGCTCATCGAGCAGCAGCAGCTTGGGCTCGGTGCACAGCGCACGCGCCAGCTCCACCACCTTGCGCACGCCGTAGGGCAGCCCCGCCACCAGCGAATCGCGGTGGTGCTGGAGGTCGAGCAGCTCGATCACCTGCTCGGCCTTCTCGCGCGCGGCGATCTCGGCGCGCCGCGTGGCGGCGGTGAAGAACAGCTCGCCGAAGAAGCCCGTCGCGCGGTGCGTGTGGCGGCCGATCAGCAGGTTGTGCAGCACCGTCGCATGCTCGAACAGCTCGATGTTCTGGAAGGTGCGCGCGATGCCCAGCGCCGCGATGGCGTGCGGCGGCTGGTCGGTGAGCTTCAGCGGCCCACCGGATGCCGGGCCGCCATGCCAGGTGATCTGGCCGGTGGTCGGCTGGTAGATGCGGCTGATGAGGTTGAACACCGTCGTCTTGCCCGCACCGTTGGGCCCGATCAGCGTGAACACCTCGCCACGCCGCACCTCGAAGCTCACCTTGTTGACGGCCAGCACGCCGCCGAAGCGCACGCTCAGGTCCTGGGCGGACAGCAGAATGTCCCGGCTCATTTCAGCCGATCCGACTTGGTGAACGACTTCTGCCGCTTGAACATGCCGCGGCGGTAGAACGGGAACAGCTGCAGGTAGGTGCGCACCTTCAGCCAGCGCCCGTACAGGCCCATCGGCTCGAAGAGCACGAAGGCGATCAGCACCAGGCCGTAGACCAGGCCCTGCAGTCCGGGCGCCTGCCCGATGACCGGGGGCAGCCAGTCCTTGGACAGCGAGATCAGCTGCGGCATCGAGATCAGGAAGATCGCGCCGAGGAACACGCCGTGCACCGATCCCAGCCCGCCGATCACCACCAGCAGCAGCAGGTCGATGGACTGCAGGATGCTGAACTGGTCGGGCGAGAGAAAGCTGATCTTGTGCGCATACAGCGCACCACCCAGCCCGGCCAGCGCGGCGGAGATCGCGAACGACAGCGTCTTGTAGCGCGCCAGGTGGATGCCCATGCTCTGCGCCGAGATCTCCGAATCGCGAATCGCGACGAAGGCGCGGCCGGTGGGTGCGCGCAGCAGGTTGAGCACGCCCAGCGTGCACAGCACCGTGGTGAGCAGGCACACGAAGTAGAAGGCCTCGCCGCTGCCGAAGTCCAGCCCGAAGAGCTTCGGCGACTTCACGTGCAGCCCGGCGTTGCCGCCGGTGACGCTCTCCCAGCGGGCGAACACCTCCTCGACGATGAAACCGAAGGCCAGCGTGGCGATGCCCAGGTAGATGCCCTTGACGCGCAATGCCGGCATGGCCACCACCACGCCCACGCCCGCCGACAGCAGCGCCGCCGCCACCATCGCCAGCGGGAAGGGCACGCCCATGTTGGTCAGCACCCCCTGCGTGTACGCACCGGTGCCCAGGAAGGCCGCGTGCCCGATCGAGAACTGGCCCGTGAAGCCCGCCAGCAGCATCAGCCCCAGGCCGACCACCGAATAGATGAGCACGAAGTTCAGCTGCGCGAGCCAGTACTCGTCGAGCAGCCAGGGCGCGGCCAGCAGCACCACGCCGAGCGCCGAATACCAGAAGCGGTGGCCGCCATGCTTGGCGAGCGCGATGTCCTGCGCGTAGCTGGTCTTGAAGATGTAGCGCATCGCAACCTGCCTTCAAACCTTCTTGCGCAGCTTCTCGCCGAACAGCCCGTTCGGCTTGAGCATCAGCATCGCCAGCACCACGATGTACGGTGCCGTGTCCTTGAAGCCGTCGGGCAGGTAGAAACCGGCAAAGGACTCCACCACCCCGATCACCAGCCCGCCGACGATCGCGCCCGGCAGGCTGCCGAAGCCGCCCACCACAGCGGCGGGGAAGGCCTTGAGCCCGATCAGCCCCATGTTGGCGTGCACGAAGGTGATGGGCGCCAGCAGCATGCCGGCCACCGTCGCCACCGCCGCCGCCAGGCCCCACACCAGCCCGTTGAGCCGCTTCACGGGGATGCCCATGTAGTAGGCCGCGAGCTGGTTCTGCGAGCTCGCCTGCATCGCGATGCCCAGCTTGCTGTAGCGGAACATGGCGAACAGCAGCACGCACAGCACCGCCGTGGCGCCGATCACCACCGCCTGCTCCACGTTCACCACCAGGCCACCAAGCTTCCAGACCTGGTCCTTGTAGGGCACGGGCAGCGTGTGCGTCTCGGTGCCGATGCCCGGCACCATGGTGATGAGCCCGCGCAGCACGTAACCGATGCCGATGGTGAGCATCACGATCGAGAACTGCGGCTGGCCGAGGATGGGCCGGATCACTGCCAGTTCGACCAGCATGCCGAAGGCCGCCATCGCCACCACGGCCAGGATGGCCGCGAACCAGAAGGGCAGGCCGAAGAGCGTCATGCCCGCGAAGGCGGTGAAGGCGCCGAGCATCATCAGGTCGCCCTGCGCGAAGCTCACGGTTTCGGTGGCCTTGTAGATCAGCACGAAGCCCAGCGCGATGAGGCCG
This sequence comes from Comamonadaceae bacterium ALPHA2B, assembly GCA_005503065.1. Classification (GTDB taxonomy): domain Bacteria; phylum Pseudomonadota; class Gammaproteobacteria; order Burkholderiales; family Burkholderiaceae_C; genus Xenophilus. The sequence goes on along the minus strand of SCOE01000007.1, from coordinate 36,248 downwards.
TAGATGCAGCCTTGCGCAATGCCCGAGAGCAGAAGCTGGAGGACTTGCAAAGCGCTGGCCCTCCGCTCAGGACTTCAAGCCAAATCGGCTCGTAACGCCCACGCAACGGGCGCGAGCAGCAATCAATTGCATAGCACCCTGCCCGCGGCGTCGTGCAGCGCCAGGCGCCGCGAGCCGGCGACGATGTCGCTGGGCTTCAGCCCGTAGATCTGCCGGATCGAGTGGCTGAAGTGCGTGGAGTCGGGATACCCGGCGTCGAGCGCGATGTCGGTGAGGCTGGCCGACTCGCGCACGTAGCGCAGCAGGCTGCGCGCACGCTTCCAGGCGCGGAAGGCCCGGTAGGTCATGCCCGTCTGCGCCTTGAACAGGTGCAGGAAGCGCGAGAAGGACAGGTGCACGTCGTCGGCGCACTGCTCGGCCGATCGCGCTGCGGCCGGGTCGGCGTTCACGCGCTCGACGATGCGGCGGATGCGCGCATCCATCGGCCGCGGCGCCAGCGCCTCGCCGAAGAACAGGCGATCGAAGTCGAAGCTGTCGAAGCACTCGCGGCCGGACGCGTGCAGCAGGTGCGCATGGGCCGAGCGCACGCGGCGCACGAAGGCCGCATCCTGGACCGGGCCGCAATGCCGCAGCACGGCCGGCAGCGCATCGGGATCGGCCGCATCGGCCTCGACCAGCAGGTTGAGGATCAGCGGCTCGGCGCTCTCCACGCGGTGCGGCACCTGCGGCGGCACGACGAACAGCTCGCCCGACTGCCAGGCCCCGCCGCCGATGCGGATGCGGTTGGGCAGGCCGCGCGGCGACACGTAGATGCCGTAGCCGCCGAAGTTGCGTTCGCTCGCCGCGCCCAGCAGGCCGGCATAGAACACGCGTGTCGTCGTCAGCCACATCAGGCGCTCGCCGCCATCGGCCTGCACCACCCTGGTCGTCTGCATGCTGCTCGGTCTCCTCGGGTTCTTCTCAAGACACTCGGCCCACCGCGTCCCGCACCGGCACGCCGGCGCGGTCCGGCGGATCGTATCGACGGCCCCTGCCACGTGGGGCCTGCGCACGCCGGTGCTTTCCCTAGTGGGCTCGGCCCACGGCCCCGGCGCGCCGCGATTGTTCAGGCGCCTGTGCGGCACGGCGTCGTCGAAACGGACGATTTTTGGACGGGCCGTGCGACGCCGCATGCGGCTCAGCCCCGCGTCGGCGCGCTCAGCGCGCGGCGCAGCTCGGCCGCACACAGCGCCACCGCGGTGTGCGCCTCGTCCAGCACGCGGCCCATGGTGATGAAGCCGTGGATCTGGCGCTCGAAGCAGACGTAGCTCACCCGCGTGCCGGCAGCACTGAGGGCGCGTGCGTAGTCCAGCCCTTCGTCGCGCAGCGGGTCGTAGCCGGCGGTGATCACCAGCGCGGGTGGCAGCCCCGCGTGGCTCTCGGCCAGCAGCGGCGAGGCGCGCCAGTCCAGGTCGTGCTTCGCGTCGTCGATGTAGTGGTCGTGGAAGTAGCTGATGGTGTCGGCCGTCAGCACATAGCCCTGGCCGTTGGTGCTGTGCGACGCGTGGCCGCGCCGCATGTCGGTGCCGGGGTAGATGAGGAGCTGGAAGGCGATCGGCAGCGGGCCCTGGCCGTCGGCGCCGTCGCGCGCGGCGATCGACACCACGGCCGCGAGGTTGCCGCCCGCGCTGTCGCCGCCCACCGCCAGGCGCGTGGAATCGATGCGCAGCTGCTTCGCCTGCGACGCGACCCAGCGCGTGGCGGCCAGCACGTCGTTCACGGCGCCGGGGAAGCGCACCTCGGGCCCCATGCGGTAGTCGACCGCCACCACGGCGCAGCCGCCGGCGTTGCACAGTTCGCGGCACAGCACGTCGTGCGTGTCGAGGTCGCCGATGACCCAGCCACCGCCGTGGTAGTACACCAGCACCGGCAGCACGGCATCGGGCGTGGCGCCGAGCGGGCGGTAGGCGCGCAGCGGGATGTCGCCCAGCGGCCCCGGCGCGCGCAGCTCGCGCACCTCGGCAACCTCGGGCGCATCGGGCTGCGTGAAGCTGCGGCGTTCGCGATAGAAGGCCCGGGCTTCGACGGGCGGCAGCGTATGGGTGGGCGGCAGGCCGCGGGATTCGATGAGGTCGATCAGGGCTCGGGCTTGGGGATGCAGCATGGCGTCGCGTCAGGGGTCAGTGGTGGGCAAGGCCGGCATCTTGCGCCGCCTGCGCCGCGATGCGGGGCGGGACTTTCACGGGCATGTCCAGCAGCATCTGCGCCATGCCCTTGCCCAGCGGGTCCAGGCGCGGCGAGCGCGGGCCGCCGCCGGCCAGCGCGCCGTGCAGCAGCAGGTTCAGCGCGTGGATGCCGGGCAGGTGGAAGCGTTCGACCTGCCGGGTCGTCATGAGGTGGGCGAACCAGCCCGCCACCGCTTCGGGCGTGAGCGCGGCCCAGAGCCAGGGCAGCCACTCGGGCCGCCGCGCGACGACGCCGATGTTGGCGATGTCGCCCTTGTCGCCGCTGCGCGCCCAGGCCAGGGCGACGAGGGGCAGTTCGACCGCATCGGCCGGCAGCGCCACCGCCCCGGGCGGCGGCACCGGTGCCGCAGCGGTGGGCGCCTGCAGGCCGGGCGCAGCGGCCAGCGGCAGTTCGTCGCCGTCCAGGCGCACACGCACGGCGACCGCCTCCCGGGGCAGCACGAAGGCGAAGGGCTTGATCAGCGGCACGACCGGCGGCCGCCCCGCCATCGAGCCGGGTGCGGTGGTGCCGGGCGACCACGAGGTGCCGGCGGGCGCGATCTCGCGTGCGAAGAGTTCGAGCGCCTTCCTGTCGGCGTGGTCGACCACCACGCGCATCAGCACCTCGCGCGCGTCGGCGGCGCCAGGGCGCGCATGCGGGCCATAGATGGATTCGGTGCCGAGCACCTCGACGTGCGTGCCCGTGTAGTCGGCCAGGCCGCGCGCCTGGAACAGCGACCGCGTGCGCGCCAGGATGGCTTCGGCCGTGCGGCGCGCCTTGGCCGGCGCCTCGCGGCCGACGATCACCATCGCGCCCGCACAGCGCCAGCCGTCCAGCACGGTGGCCGACACCTTGTAGCCCGTGGGCGGCGGGCCGCCCCGCGCGCCGCTCACGCGCACGGTCTGTGCGTCGACCTGCTCGATGCGCACCTGCGTGAAGTCGCAGCGCACGTCGGGCAGCAGGTACGCGGCGGGGTCGCCGATCTCGTAGAGCAGCTGCTCGGCCACCGCCGCGCGCAGGACCGCGCCGCCGGTGTTCGGCGGCTTGCCGAGCGTGAAGCTGCCGTCCTCCGCCACGTCGACGATGGGGTAGCCGATGGTCGGCCAGTCGGGAATTGCCTGCCAGTCGGTGTGCAGCCCACCCGTCGCCTGGCAGCCGCATTCGATGACGTGGCCGGCCAGGCTGCCGCCCGCGAGGCGGTCCCAGTCGTCGGCCGCCCAGCCGAATTCGTGCAACAGCGGCCCGAGCGTCACGGCGCTGTCGACGCAGCGGCCGGTGACGACCACGTCGGCGCCGGCCGCCAGCGCCGCGCGGATGCCCTGCGCCCCGAGGTAGGCATTGGCGCTCAACGCGCGTGCGGGCACGCGTTCGCCGGTCGTGATGTCTTCGACGCCGGCCGCGTTCAGCGCCGGCATCTGCGCGCTCACGTCGTCGCCCAGCACCACGGCCACGCGCACGTCGATGCCCTGCGCCCGCGCCAGCGCGCGCAATGCGTCTGCGCAGGCCTCGGGCTGCACACCGCCGGCGTTGCTCACCACGCGGATGCGGCGCGCCACGCAGTCGGCCAGCACGTCGCGCATGGCGACCTCGACGAAATCGGTGGCCCAGCCCATCTCGGGTTGGCGCAGGCGCGCACCGGCCAGCACGGCCATGGTGGTCTCGGCCAGGTAGTCGAAGACGAGGTAGTCGATCGGCGCGCCGCCGCGCACCAGCTGCCCCGCCGCCACGCTGCTGTCGCCCCAGAAGCCCGAGGCGCCGCCGATGCGCACGGTGCGGCGGGCAGGTGGCTGGGCGATGTCGGCGGTCATGGGCGGCGGTGCGGTGGCGGGCTGCGGCGGAGCGTACGCAGCGCCCCGCCGGCGCGGCTTGCGCCAACTGGCTGCTGCCCGGGATTGATGCCGTTTGCTATGGTTTTCATAGCTGCTTGCGCAGGCGGCGCGGGCGCTGCAAGCCGATTTGTTTCAAGAATTTGTCCCCTGCGTGACTGCGCGGCGGGCGGCGGCTGCGAAGACTCCGCCTGGCCGTTGCGGTCCGCGGGCCGCAACGGCCACACAGCACAACAACCATCCGGAGACGTCTCTCATGCCCATCTCACTGCGCCGCCGCACGGCCGCGTTCGCGCTTGCCGTTCCCGCCCTCCTCGCCGCCCTGGGCGGCTGCACCACGGCGCCGCCGACACGGCCCGCTGCCTGGTCCGCGCCCGAGGCCCTGGTGCAGCCGTCCGCCTTCGCCGGCGTCCACGGCCTGGCGGTGGACCGGCAGGGCCGGCTGCTGGCGGGCTCCGTCGTCGGCAACAGCATGTGGGAGGTCGACCGCCGCACCGGCCAGGCGCGCGTGTTCATCGCCGCCCCCGAGGGCCAGGCCGACGACATCGCCGTCGGCCCGCGCGGCGAGCTGGCCTGGACCAACTACCTCATGGGCATGCTGCGCTATCGCGAGAGCGACACCGCGCCGATGCGCGTTCTGGCGAAGGACCTGCCCGGGCTGAACTCGCTCGACTTCGACCGCCAGAGCGGCAGGCTCTACGCCTCGCAGGTCTTCCTGGGCGATGCGCTGTGGGAGATCGACCGCACGGGCCAGCAGCCGCCGCGCCTGATCAAGAAGGACATGGGCGGCTTCAACGGCTTCGAGGTCGGTCCCGACGGCTGGCTCTACGGGCCGCTGTGGTTCAAGGGCCAGGTGGTGAAGATCAACCCGGCCAATGGCGACATGAGCGTGATCGCCGGCGGCTTCCAGATCCCGGCCGCCGCCAACCTCGACGGCAAGGGCAACCTCTGGGTGGTCGACACCCGCACCGGCGAGCTGGTGCGCGTCGAGCTTGCGACCGGCCGCAAGACCGTGGCCAAGCAGCTCACGCCCTCGCTCGACAACCTCGCCATCGCACCCGAGGGCACGATCTACGTGTCGAACATGGCCAACAACGCCGTCGATGCCTTCAACCCCGCCACCGGCGAGCTGCGGCGCCTCACCGGCGGCGCCGTGGCCGTACCGGCGGGCATGAAGGCCGACGGCGACCGGCTCTGGGTGGCCGACGTGTTCGGCTTCCGCGAGGTCGACCTGAGGAACGGCGCGGTGAGCGACATCTTCCGCATGCAGCGCGAGCCGGAGCTGGAGTACCCCTTCGCCGTGGGCCTGTCGAAGACGCGCTTCGCGCTGTCGTCGTGGTTCACCGGCACGGTGCAGCTGGTGGACCGCGCCACGCGCAAGACCACGGCGGTGATCCACGGCCTGAAGGCGCCCTACGACGCGATCCCGCTGGAGGACGGCAGCGTGCTCGTCGCCGAGATCGCCACCGGCAGCATCACCCGCGCCAGCGGCGACAAGTTCGCGACGCGGCAGGTGCTGGCCAGCGGCATCCAGGGGCCAGTGCAGATGGTGCTGGGAGCCGACGGCGCGGTGTACGTCACCGAGGCCGCCGGCCGGCTGCTGCGCGTGCCCCTGTCGCCGTCCGCGGGTGGCGCACCGGTGGCCGTGGCCCAAGGCCTGGCGATGCCCGAGGGCCTGGCGCAGACGCCGTGGGGCAGCTTCATCGTGGCGGAATCGGCGGCCAGGCGGCTGGTGGAGATCGACCCCGCCAACGGCAGCCAACGCACCGTGGCCGAGAACCTGCCCATCGGCCTGGCTGCCGGCCCCGGCCTGCCGCCGCCCTACGTGCCCACCGGCGTGGCCGTGGGGCCGGACGGCAGCGTGTACGTGTCGGCCGACCTGAACAACGCGATCTACCGCATCCGGCCGGCGCGCTGAATTGTTGACCTGGGGACGGCCCGCCGCGAGGCGCGGCCGTTAGCATTCGTCCATTGCGTTCTTCCCCACTTCTTCCAGGAGCATTTCAATGGACATCCAGACCGTCGGCATCATCGGCGCCGGCACCATGGGCAACGGCATCGCGCAGGCCTGCGCCGTCTCGGGCATCCGCGTGGTGATGGTCGACATCGCCCAGCCGGCCGTCGACAAGGGCGTCGCCACCATCTCGGGCAGCCTCGACCGCCTGATCAAGAAGGAGAAGCTCACCGAAGCCCAGAAGGCCGACGCGCTGAAGCTGGTCCAGGGCTCGACGAACTACGACGACCTCAAGGCCGCGCAGCTCGTGATCGAGGCCGCGACCGAGAACCACGGGCTCAAGACCAAGATCCTGCGGCAGGTCGACGCACTGCTCGCGCCCGAGGTCATCATCGCGTCGAACACCTCGTCGATCTCGATCACCCAGCTGGCCGCCGACACCCAGCGGCCCGACCGCTTCATCGGCATGCACTTCTTCAACCCGGTGCCGATGATGGCGCTGGTGGAGCTGATCCGCGGCTACCTCACCAGCGACGCCACGCACGACGCCGTCAAGGCGCTGGCGCTGAAGCTGGGCAAGTCGCCCATCACGGTGAAGAACGCGCCGGGCTTCGTCGTCAACCGCATCCTGGTGCCGATGATCAACGAGGCCTTCTTCGTGCTGGCCGAGGGCCTGGCCACGGCCGAGGACATCGACGCCGGCATGAAGCTCGGCTGCAACCAGCCCATCGGCCCGCTGGCGCTGGCCGACATGATCGGGCTGGACGTGTGCCTGGCCGTGATGGAGGTGTACCTGGAGGAGTTCGGCGACTCCAAGTACCGTCCCTGCCCGCTGCTCAAGGAGATGGTGGCCGCCGGCCAGCTCGGCCGCAAGACCGGCCGGGGCGTCTACACCTACTGACCGCCCCTGCGCGAGGCGCGGCGCTCAGCGGCTGTCCGCGGCTGCGCCGGCGGCGGCAAGGGCTGCGTGCGCAGCGTTCTCCCGTGCGATGGCGGCATCGAAGTTCGCCAGCCCGACCTCGTGGAAGACGCGCTTGAACTGGCGCGCCACCGCCGGCGCCAGCGCCGCCAGCTGGCGCGCCATCTGCATCGACGCGACATCCAGTTCCCCGGGCGCCACCACGCGCCACACCAGGCCCCAGGCCCGGGCCTCGTCGGCGCCGAACGTTTCGCCCAGCAGCGTCAGGGCCTTCGCGCGGGCCACACCGGCGCAGGCGGCCAGCGTGGCGCTGAGGCCGCCGGTGACGAACACGCCGAGCGAGGCCTCCGGCAGCCGGAAGCGCGCGTCGCTCGCCGCGATGACGATGTCGGCGTCGAGCATCCATTCCAGCCCCGCACCCAGCGTCCAGCCGTGGACGGCGAAGAGCACCGGCTTGTCCAGGCGCACCAGGGCAGAAGCCACCGCCTGCACGAGCACCAGGTCGCGTTCGGTGGGCGGTGCGCCCACGTCGCGGCCGGCGCAGAAGGCGCGGCCCTCGCCGCGCACGCGCACCGCGCGAACAGCGTCGTCGCACCCGGCCGCTTCGATCGCTTCGAGCAATGCCTCGGCCAGCGCGTTGTCGATGGCGTTGAGCTTGTCGGGACGGTGGAGCGTGAGCGTCATCACGCCGTGGTCCACAGCAGTGAGCAGCGGTGCTTGGGTCATTCGGGCATTGTGACGAGGACGCGCCCGGCGCCCCGCGTGCCGGGCGCCGCTAGGCGTACCGGGCCGCATAGGCCCGGAACTCCGCATTGCGCCGGTCCAGCGCCTCCTGCGTGGGCGGCACCATGATCGGCGCCCCTTCGTGGGCGAAGGCCTGGCATTGGTCGACGTAGGGACGCAGCTGCGCGTGGTAGGCCGGCGATGCGGCGGCCATGTCGCCACCGTGCGCGGTCCACGTGGTCGCGAGCAGTTCGGCCGACACCATGGCCAGCGTGGTGCCCATGCCCGAGAGCAGCGCCGCGCAATGGCCGGCATCGCCGATGACCGCGACGTTGCCGCGCGTCCAGCCCGGCATGTGGGTCTGGCTCACCGAATCGAAATAGAAGCCACGGGCGGCCGGGTCGGCGAAGGCCGCGCGCAGGGCTGGCACCTGCCAGGCATCGACGCGCGACAGGAACTGCGCAATGAGGCGCCGCTGCGCATCGGCGTCGCGCCAGTCGTAGTCGATCGGGGGGCTGGCCGCGAGCATCATGGCCTGCGGGCCGTCGCCCGCGTCGCGCACCGCGATCGTGAGGCCGGGCACGTTGAGCATCGCGCGCTGCCAGTCCCGATCGGAAGGCAGGTCGACCAGCGCCACGTAGTGGCCGAAGTGCCGCACGTAGTCCTTCTCGGGACCGAAGGCGAGCTTGCGCACGTTGGAATGCAGGCCGTCGGCGCCCACCACGAGGTCGTAGCGCTCCTGGCCGCCGTCGCTGAACGTGACGTCCACCCCCTGCGGGCCGTCGGCGAGCGACGCGATCGACGCCTTGAAGCGGAACTCGACCCCCTCGGGAATGGCCTCGAGCAGGATGCGGTTGAGCCGGTCGCGCGCGATCTCGACGTCCTCGTCGGTCTCGTTGGCGAACCAGCGCAGATCGAGCGTGGCGACCTGCCGCCCGGCACCGTCGAGCACCGGGCCGGGCTCGATCAGGCTCACTTTCTGGGCCTGGATGGTGCCGAGGATGCCCATGCGCTGCGCCGTGCCGAGCGCCTTGCCGCGCACGTCGATGGGTGCGCCGCCGGGGCGCAGGCCCTCGGCGCGCTCGACCACGCAAACGCGATGGCCCAGCCGCGCGAACCAGTAGGCGGCCGAGAGGCCCGCCATGCTGGCACCGGAAACGAGAACGTCCATGATCGGGCTCCTCGGGCGACTAGAGCTTGAACGACCGGGCCATGTCGATCACCGCCTGCTTGTCGAAGGCATTGATGTCGTCGATCAGCTCGTTGGTGAACAGGCGGTTCGGGTCGCCCAGCTCGTCGGCGAGCTTCGGGTTCTTGCTGCTCTCGGCGGCGATCTCGATGTTGGACTTCCACTCCGCCAGGGAGGACGCGCCCATGCGCTGGTCCGGGTCGTCGGGCCGCCGCATCCAGCTGTTCTTGCGGTCCTTGAGGATGAAGTTCAGCTCCTTGCGCGCCTCGTCCAGGCTGCGGCCCTTGGGCTTGCTCTCGGGGTACACGGCCCAGTGCAGGTCGATGGCCGCATCGAGGTTGGCGTTGGAGAAGATCGTCGACTTGGCGATGCCCTGGAACAGCGCCACCACGGCCTTGCGCTCTTCCTTGAGCAGCTTGCGCGGCACGCACAGCCAGCCCGAGCCCAGTTGCGCGAACTTCGGCGTGAGCGGCACGTAGCGCAGCTTGGTGCCGACCAGCTCGATGCGCGCGGTCGCCGTGTCGAAGGCGACCATCGCGTCCACGCGGTCGTTGTCGATGGCCGCGCCGGCCGGCGCACCGTCGCCGATGGCGATGTACTCGCACTTGTCATCCTTCAGGCCCAGTTCGGCCAGCATGGTGCGGGTGAGCACGATGCCGGTGTCGCCCTGGCTGCGCACGCCGATGCGCTTGCCGGCCAGGTCGGCCGCCGACTTGATCGGGCTGTCGGGCTTGACCACGATGACGTTGGCATTGCGCGGCAGCCACTTGTACACGCTGACCAGGTCGAGCGACGGGTCCTTGGCCATGGCCGGCAGCAGCAGGCCGGGCACGGCCGGACCGAACTCCACGTGGCCGGCGCGCAGGCTCTGCAGGGCCTGGGTCATGCTGGACATGTTCACGTACTCGGGATCCACCCCGTTGGGCTTGTAGAAGTTGAGCCGCGGGTGCTGCCCGGCGGTGACGAAGCACTGCTGCGGGTCGTTGACGGCGGCGGTGTTCGCCAGCCGCATCACGCGCACGTTCTGGGCCAGTGCGGGCAGGCCGGCGGCCAGCCCCAGTGCACCCAGGCCGAATCCGAAGTCACGACGATTCAACATGATGGGGTCCTTCAGGAAGCAAGTTGCGAATCACGACAAGGAGGTGCGGTGCGTCAGACGCTGACCGTGCGCTGCGAGCTGTCGGCCGGCATCCAGTGCAGCACGCGGCGCTGGATGCGGCGCAGCACGTCGGTCATCACGATGCCGATGACCGACAGCACCACGCAGACCGCGAAGCTGCCGCCGGTGTCGGCCTGGGCTTCCATCTGCAGGATGAGCACGCCCAGCCCGGCCTGCGCGCCGACGAATTCGCCCACCACCGCGCCCACCACGCTGAAGGCGGCCGCCATGTTGAGCCCTGCGAAGACATAGGGCAGCGCACTGGGGAACTTGGCCTTGCGGAAGATCTGCCAGCGCGTGGCGGACAGGGAGCGCAGCAGGTCGATGCGGTCGGCATCCACGGCCTTGAAGCCGGCAATGCTCGTCACCAGCACCGGGAAGAAGGTGAGCAGGCAGATGATCATCACCTTGGAACCGATGCCGAAGCCCAGCCACACCACGATGATCGGCGCGATGGCCACCTTGGGCACGCTCTGCAGCGCTGCCACGTAGGGCTCGAGCAGCGCCTCCAGCCTGGGCATCTGCGACACCACGATGCCGATGGCCAGGCCGACGCCGCTGCCGATGAGGAAGCCCAGGAGGATCTCGGCCACGGTCACGCCGCCGTGGTACCAGAAGCCGTCCTTCGCCCACGGGCTGGTGGCCAGCCCCCGCCAGAGGGCGACGGCGATGTCGCTCACGGGCGGCACCAGGTGCGTGGGCACCTTGAACAGGCGCACGGCCCCCTCCCACGCGCCCAGCAGCGCGACGAGCAGCAGCATCGACTGCACGCGCGTGGAGGCGAAAGGATGCGATCGCCGCACGCGCGGGGCGGGACGGGGCGAAACGGCGACGGGCGCGGCCGCGGGCTCGGCGGCGTCGTTCGATGTCAGCATGGCAATGCTCATGGCAGTTCCTCGGTCAGTCGAAGGAGGCGGCGTGGGAGAAACGTTCGCGGATGGAGGCGGACGCCGCGGCGAAGGCCGGGTGCGACATCACGTCCATGGCACGGGGGCGCGGCAGGTCGATGGTCAGCACCCGCTCCAGCGTGCCGGGGCGCGGCGACATCACGAACACCCGGTCGCCGAGGAACACGGCCTCGGGAATGGAGTGGGTGATGAGCACCACCGTCTTGCCGCTCTCCATCCAGATGCGCTGCAGCTCGAGGTTCATGCGTTCGCGCGTCATGGCGTCGAGCGCGCCGAAGGGCTCGTCCATCAGCAGGATCTTGGGGTCGTGCAGCAGCGCCCGCGCGATGGAGGCACGCTGCTGCATGCCGCCGCTGAGCTGGCGCGGCAGCTTGTGCTCGAAGCCCTCCAGCCGCACCATGGCCAGCAGTTGCATCGCACGCTCGCGGGCCTGCTTCGCCGGGATGCCCAGCACTTCGGCAGGCAGCATCACGTTCTCCAGGATGGTGCGCCAGGGCAGCAGGATCGAGCTCTGGAACACCACGCCGACGTCGCGCCGCGTGCCGCGGATGGGCTGGCCGTCGAGCGTGACCCGGCCGATGTCGTAGTCGAGCAGGCCGGCCAGGATGCGCAGCAGGGTGCTCTTGCCGCAGCCGCTCGGGCCCACGATGGTCACGAAGCTGCCCTGCTCGATGGTGCAGTCGATGTCCTTGAGCGCCAGCACGCCCTCGCCGCCGTCGCCGAAGTGCTTGGACAGGCCGTCGATGCGGATGTAGTCGGTGCGCCCGCGCGCGCGCTCGGGGTTCGTGCTCATGGCTTGGCTCCTTCGGGCCGGAGGAAACGGAGGATGTGCTGCGCCAGCACCTGCGGCACCTGCAGCGCGGTGACATGGCCGACGCCGGGCAGCAGCACCGCGTCGGCGCTGCGGATGCGCCCGGCCATCGACAGGGTGACGCTGGGCGGCACGACGCGGTCGAGTTCGCCGGCCAAGACCAGCGTGGGTGCGACGATGTCGGCCACGCCGCGCTCGAGCGTGGTGCGCACCGTCTCGCCGCGGCGCACCGAGCGTGCCGAGGCGGGCCGCGCGGCGGCGAACAGGCGGCGCAGGTCAGGTCGCGTGCGCAGGAAGTCTTCCGGGAAGAACCAGGTCGCCAGCTCCTCGGCCGTGGCCGGCAGGGCGGCGCGCAGCTCGGCCAGCCGGCGCGCATCCGGGCACAGCTCCTCGTAGGGCCGCGGCAGCGGCCAGGTGCTGCCGAGCACCAGGTGGTCGACCGAACGCGGATGCAGCACCGCGAGCGCCTGCGCCACCCGGCCGCCGAAGGACGAGCCGAACACGTGGGCGCGCCGGAAACCCAGCACCTGGATGAGCTGCTGCGCGTCGCGAGCCAGGTCGGCGAGGGTGCAAGGATGCTCGGGCGCCTCCGTCTCGCCGCAGTCGCGCTGGTCGTAGGCGATCACGGTGAAATGGGGTGCGAGCTGCGGCACCAGCGCGGCGAACATCTGCCGCGAGGCTTCGGCCCCATGGATCAGGAGCAGCGGATCACCCTCGCCCTCGATGTCGAAGGCGATCCGCACCTCGCCGGCCTGCACGAAGCGCGTCATGCCGCGGCTCCCTCTTCCTGGTCCATCCAGAAGGTCATCTCGATGCGCAGGCCCCGCGGGTCGTGCAGGAAGAGCTGGTGGATCGCCCAGCCGGGGATGGGCGCCTCGGTGAAGTCGATCCCCGATGCGCGCAGGTGGGCGCGCATCTCCTCGAGGCCGCGCGCACGGAACGAGATGTGGTCCACATGGCCGGTGGCCGGCTCGACCGGCCTCTCGGCGCTGGCCAGGTGGGCGTAGAGGTGCACGATGGGCTGACCGTCGGCGTAGAGCCAGGCGCCGGGCGCCGGCATCTGCGGCCGTGCGCCGGCGCTCAGCCGCATCACGCGGGTGTAGAAGTCCAGCAGCGGCGGCAGCTCTTCGGGCGTGCAGCGGATCGTGAAATGGTGCAGTGCGTTGACGGGCATGGCGTGCTCCTCTCGTTCGTGTCGCGCTCAGGCCGCGGCGCTGGCATCCGCCATCTCGGCTGCGCTGAAGCGGTAGCTCAAGCCGGGCGCGGCCGGCACCCAGCGCGCCGCCGCCAGGGCCAGCAGCCGGAACGCGAAGACCTGCTCCGGCTGCCATCGTGGGGCCGTGCCGAAGACGTTGAAGGTCGCATGGCACAACGGCCCTTGCATCAGGGGCACGTTGACCACGCTGCGCAGGCCGAAGGCGCGCATCTGGTCGAAATCGTCGAAGTGTTCGGCCAGCGCTGCCTCGCCCTCGCCCACGAAGGGCCGGCCTTCGACGAACAGGCGTTGCGTCCAGCGTGTGAGGGTCTTGCGCTTGGTGCCGTTGACGGGGAAGGTGCCCGCCGCGGACGAGTAGAAGCGCCGCAGCAGCACCTGGCCTGGCGCGTCGTCGGCCCGGGTGACGTTCTGCTGGATGCTGAAGATGCCACCACCGGCGATACGGGCACGGCAGGCATCGATCAGCGCCAGCGCCTGCGCGGCATCGACGGCGCCCTCCAGCGTGTCCAGAAACTCGGCGGTGACGGCGGAGGCGGCGATCGGTTGTTGCAGGTCCATGCAAAAAGTCTAGGACCGCGGATTCACCAAAATGAAATAATTTCTGATGGACCGATAACCATGGAGTTATGGGCATGCCGAACGCGAAAGACCCCGCCACCGAGCTGCAGCACGCACTGCTGTCGCGCCTGAAGCTGCGGCAGCTGGCGCTGTTGCAGACCATCGACCGCCACCGCTCGCTGGGCCGCGTGGCGGCCGAGATGCACCTGAGCCAGCCCGCGATCACGAAGGCGCTGCACGAGGTGGAGGACATCTTCGGCAGCACCCTGTTCACGCGCAGCAGCCGCGGGCTGGTGCCCACGCCGGCCGGCGACGCGGTGCTGCACTACGCGCGCCGCTGGCTCGCGGAGCTGGAGGCCACGACCCGCGTGCTGACCTCGATCGAGGCGGGCCGCAGCGGCCGCTTGCGGCTGGGCCTGACGCAGCAGGTGCCGCATCAGCTGATGTCGGCGGCGCTGACGCACCTGCTCGACCGCTCGCCACGCATCTCGGTGATGGTGCGCGAGGGCACCACCGACGAATTGGTGGCGAACCTTCTGGCGCGCGAGATCGACTGCGCCATCGGCCGCTCCTACGACGGCGACGCGAGCGGGCTCGTGCAGCAGGCGATCTACGAGCAGGAGCCCTGCCTGATCGTGGGCGCGCGCAACGTGAAGCGGCTCTCGCGCGGCCCGCTGGACTGGGCCCGGCTCGCGCAGCTCGACTGGATCCTGCCGCCGCCCAACACGCCCATGCGCCGGACCTACAACGCGGTCTTCGTCGGCGCCGGCGTGCAGCCGCCGATGCCGATCCTGGAGACCACTTCGCTGCGCGGCATCGAGATGGTGCTGCGCCAGGAGCCGAACGCCATCACCATCTTCGCCCGCGACGTCATGGAGGAGATGGAGCGCGCCAGCGGCTGGGCCGCCCTGCCCTACCGGCTGAACTGGAACCTCCCGCCGGTCAGTTTCTTCACCCTGAAGGAGCTCGATGGCCACCCGACGGTGCAGGCCTTGCGCGAGGTGGTGGTCGCCACCGCCCGCCGCATGAAGCACCGGCCTGCCTGACGGCCGCGCAGCCGTCCTCTACGCGACTGGCCGGCGCACGGCGTTCCACTATGGTTCGGCCCAGGAGACTCGACACCCATGGACATCCAGACCCCCATCCCACCCGCCGAAGGCTGCATCAGCACCGAGGTGCGCGGCCATGTGCTGCTCGTCGGCATCAACCGGCCGGCCAAGCGCAACGGCTGGACGCCGGCCATGTTCCGCCAGCTCGCCGAGGCCTACACCCGGCTCGACGACGACGACGCGCTGCGGGTGGGGGTGCTGCATGCCTTCGGCGACCATTTCACCGCCGGGCTGGACCTGCCGGTCATCTCGGAATTCATGAAGGCCGGCGGCGTCGCCATCCCGGCCGACGGCACGCTGGTGGAGCCGCACAACATGGGCCAGCCGGGCTACCGACGCCGGACCAAGCCCATGGTGGCCGCGGTGCAGGGCATCTGCTTCACGGTCGGCATCGAGCTCATGCTGGCGGCCGACATCACGGTGGCCGCCGACAACTGCCGCTTCTCGCAGCTGGAGGTGGCGCGCAACATCATGGCCTCGGGCGGCGCCACGCTGCGCATGGCCGAACGCGCCGGCATGGGCAACGCGATGCTGCACCTGCTGACGGCCGACGAGTTCGACAGTGCGGAGGCCTATCGCCTCAACTTCGTGCAGAAGGTGGTGCCGGCCGGCCAGCAGCTCGACGCGGCCTTCGCCATTGCCGAACGCATCGCCGCGCAAGCTCCTCTGGCGGTGGTGGCCACGCGCCTGAACGTGATCAAGGCGATCGAGCAGGGGCCCGTGGCCGCGACGGAGGACTTCGAGCCCGTCAAGCAGAAGCTGATCTTCAGCGAGGACGCGGCCGAGGGTGTGCGCGCCTTCATCGAGAAGCGGCCGCCGCGCTTCACGGGCCGCTGAGCGCGACCACGCCGCCCAGGGCCTGCACACGCCCGCGTGCCCTGGCGGTCGGGCGTCACGGGCGCGTCCACAATCACCAGGAATCGCTCCCATGTCCAACCTCCGCCTTGCCGCCGCGGCGGCCGCGCTCTGCGCTGCCTTCATGAACTCCACCACCGCCCAGACCACCGGCACCTCGGCGCCCGCGCTTCCCGATCCGGCCACCACCTCGGTCCAGGCACAGGGCTGGATGCAGGGCTTCCCGCCGCCGCCGGACAAGGTCATCGCCTTCGACGACCCGCGCGGCAACGTGTACCCGCGCACCCGCTGGACCTTCTCGCACATCCGCGAACTGGTGCCCACCGCCAACGTGTGGCGCGGCCCGGGCGCCGCGCTGCCCTTGCCCGCGGCCGCCACGCCCGTCGACCCTCGACAGGTGCGTTTCAAGGCCCTGGGGAGCGGCGAGGACATGGACTTCGAGCAGATGCTCGCGCGCACCTACACCGACGGCATCCTCGTGCTGCACCGCGGCCAGGTGGTGTTCGAGCGCTATGCCGGCGCACTGACGCCGGAGCGGCCGCACCTCGCGATGTCGGTCACCAAGTCCTTCGTCGGCACGCTGGCGGCCATTCTTGCGGCCGAGGGCCGGCTCGACCCCGCCGCACCCGTCACGCGCTACCTGCCCGAGATGGCGGGCACCGCCTACGCGGACGCCACGGTGCGCCAGGTGATGGACATGACCATCGGCGTGAAGTACTCGGAGGACTACGCCGATCCCAAGGCCGAGGTCTGGGACTATGCCCGCGCCGGCGGCATGCTGCCCCAGGGCCGCGACTACGCTGGCCCGAAGACCTTCTACGATTTCCTCAAGACCCTGCAGAAGGAGGGCACGCATGGCGATGCCTTCGCCTACAAGACGGTCAACGCCGAGGTGCTGGCGTGGATCCTGCGCCGCGCCAGCAACCAGTCGTTGGCCGAGCTGCTGAGCCAGAAGATCTGGCAGCGCATCGGTGCCGAGCAGGACGGGTACTTCATGGTCGACCGCGTGGGCACCGAATCCGGGGGCGGCGGGCTCAACACCACGCTGCGCGACCTGGCGCGTTTCGGCGAGGCCATGCGCAACGGCGGCCGCGTGAACGGGCAGCAGGCGATCCCGGCCGCCGCGGTGGCCGGGATCGCCCGCGGCGGCGAGCGCGGTGCCTTCGCCAAGGCGGGCTATGCGCTGCTGCCCGGCTGGTCGTACAAGGACATGTGGTGGGTCACGCACAACGACCATGGCGCGTACATGGCCCGCGGCATCCACGGCCAGAGCATCTACGTCGATCCCAAGGCCGAGACGGTGATCGTGCGCTACGCCGCCCATCCGATCGCGGCCAACGCCGGGAATGACCCGCTGACGCTGCCGGCCTTTCATGCCATGGCCACCGCGTTGATGGCACGCTGATGAACGATGGGCCGGCTCGCGCCGGCCCGGCACCCGCGCTGCCCGGCAGCCGTTACGAATGCTTGCCAATGGCCGCCGATATTTAATTGCACACAATTTAATTGCTCGATAGAATTCAGCCCATGCCTTCCACCCCGGACACCGCCGAACTGCTCAAGCTGGACAACCAGCTGTGCTTCGCGGTGTATTCCGCCTCGCTGGCCATGACCCGGCTCTACAAGCCGCAGCTCGACAAGCTGGGTCTCACCTACCCGCAGTACCTCGTCATGCTGGCCCTGTGGGAAGAGGACGGCCTCATGGTTTCGGCCCTGGGCGAGCGCCTGTCGCTCGACTCGGGCACGCTCACACCTCTGCTCAAGCGGCTGGAGGCCAATGGCCTCGTGGCCCGGGTGCGCGACGTGGCCGACGAGCGCCGCGTCCACATCACGCTGACGGCCGCGGGCCGCCGGCTCAAGGGCCGCGCCGCTGGCGTGCCGGCCTGCCTGCTGGCGGCCAGCGAATGCTCCATCGACGAGCTGGTGACGCTCACGCGCCAGCTGCAGTCGCTGCGCGACCGCGTGCGTGCTGCCGCAGCCTGATTTCATTTCTCCCGCCAACCGGCATTTCTCCCAACCACCACCGAAGGAACGACCATGACCACGCAACTCGACAAGGTTCTCTACACCGCCGAAGCCCACACCACGGGCGGCCGCGACGGCGGCGCCGGCAAGTCCAGCGACGGCGCGCTCGACGTGAAGCTCAACCCCCCCGGCTCGGGCAAGGCGGGCACGAACCCGGAACAGCTCTTCGCCATCGGCTACTCGGCCTGCTTCATCGGCGCCATGAAGGCCGTCGCGCCCAAGGTCGGCGTGAAGGTGCCTGAAGACGTTGCCGTCGACGCCAAGGTCTCCCTCGGCCCGACCAACGGTGGCGCGGCCTACGGCGTCGCCGTGACGCTGAACATCAGCCTGCCGGGCCTGGATGCCGAAGCCAAGAAGAAGCTGGTCGACACCGCCCACCAGGTGTGCCCGTACTCGAACGCGACGCGCGGCAACATCCCGGTCGACATCGTCATTGCCTGACCGGCATCGGCCCCTGGCGGGCCGTCTTTTCAAGCCGCGCCTGCGTGCGGCTTCTCAATGCCCCCGCGGCAACGCGCGGGGCATTTCTTCGAGCAGCCGTTCGACCAGCAGGTTGCGCGGCGCCGAACGCCAGACACCATAGGCCTCGGACTGCGCGACCGCCTCCTGCAAAGGACGGAACACCGCTCCCTTGAGCACGCTGCGCTTCAGCGCCTCCGGCACCAGCGCCACCCCCATGTCCTGCGACACCAGCGATACCGCGGCCAGCCAGTGCCGGACCTCGTGGCGCACCTCGGGCTGATAACCGGCGCCGGCGCAGATCGAGAGGATGCGCTCGTGGTAGTCGGGTGAAGCCGAACGCGCGAACAGGATGAAGGGCTGCTCCTGCAGATCGGCGAGCGCCACCACGCGGCGGCGAGCGAGCGCATGGCGCGCCGGCAGGCAGCACACGAAGGGCTCGGTGAGCAGCAGCCGCTGCTGCAGGCCCTGCGGCATGCGGTGCGTGTGGACGAAGCCCAGGTCCAGCCGGTCGTGCAGCAGCTCCGCCATCTGCTCGGCGGAGTTCATCTCCATGAGTGAAATGCGTACGCCCGGATGCCGGCGGCGAAATGCGCGCAGCGCCTGCGGCAGTCCGCGGTACAGCATGGCGCCGACGAAGCCGATGCGCAGGTGCCCGGCGGAGCCGGAGGCCACATCCCGCGCCTCGCGCACGATCTCCTCGCTGCGATGCAGCAGTTGGCGCGCCGACTCGCGCAGCGCAGCGCCCGCGGCGGTGAGGCGCACCTCCTTGCTGTTGCGCTCGAACAGGCGTGCGCCGATCGACTCCTCGAGCTGGCGGATCGCCACCGACAGCGGTGGCTGCGAGATCGCGAGGCGCTGTGCCGCTCGCCCGAAGTGCAGTTCGTCGGCCAGCACCGAGAAGTAGCGCAGGTGGCGCAATTCCATCATTCGAATCGCCTATCGAAGAAGACCCAAACGATATTGGACACGGATCGACGCGATTCGAACAATGGCGCAAACACGAAAGGCGCGCCATGACCGAATCCACTGCGGTGACACACCCCATCCCGGACCGCCACGGGCAGAACCTCTATACCGTCGACGCCGAACTGCACCGCCTGTTGCCGCTCTACCTGCCGGATGACCTGCGGCGCCACATGGCGCCGCACTTCGAGCGTCTCGGCGGGCTGGCCGGCGGCCTGCTCGACGAGCTGGCCGGCATCGCCGACCACCACCCGCCGGAGCTCGAGAGCCGCACCCGCACGGGGCTGGACGTGCAGCGCATCGTCAAGCACCCGGCCTATGTGGAGATGGAGCGCCTCGCACTGTCCGAGTTCGCCATGGGCGCGATCTCGCACCGCGACGAGACCTTCGGCTGGCGCGGCAAGATGCCACCGGCCGTCAAGTACGTGCTGTTCTACCTCTTCGTGCAGGCCGAGTTCGGGCTGTGCTGCCCGGTCTCGATGACCGACTCGCTCACCCGAACGCTCAAGAAGTTCGGCGACCCGGCGCTGGTGGCGCGCTACCTGCCGCGCCTGGTGTCGCTGGATTTCGACGAGCTCGCCCAGGGCGCGATGTTCATGACCGAGCAGGCCGCCGGCTCGGACATCGCCGCCACCACCACGCTGGCGCGTCCGGGCGAGCACGGCGAATGGCGCCTGACCGGCGACAAGTGGTTCTGCTCCAACCCGGATGCCGACTTCGCGATGGTGCTCGCGCGCGTCGACGGCGGGCCGCCGGGGCTCAAGGGCGTTTCGCTCTTCCTGCTGCCGCACCGGCTCGACGACGGCAGCCTCAACCACTACCGCATCGTGCGCCTGAAGGACAAGATGGGCACGCGCTCCATGGCCAGCGGCGAGATCCGGCTCGAGGGCGCGGTGGCCTACCTCGTCGGCGAGCAGGGCCGCGGCTTCGTGCAGATGGCCGACATGGTGAACAACTCGCGGCTGTCGAACGGCGTGCGTGCGGCCGGCCTGATGCGCCGCGCGGTGGCCGAAGCCGAGTACATCGCGGCAGAGCGCCGCGCCTTCGGCAAGCGCCTGGCCGACATGCCGCTGATGCAGCGCCAACTCGACAAGCTGCGCGTGCCGGCCGAACAGGCCCGCACGATGGTGTTCCAGACTGCGCGGGCGTTGCAGCGTGCCGATGCGGGCGAGGACGGGGCCTATGCGCTGCTGCGCATCCTCACGCCGCTCATCAAGTTCCGCGCCTGCCGCGACGCGCGCAAGGTGACCGGCGACGCGATGGAAGTGCGCGGCGGTTGCGGCTACATCGAGGAATGGAGCGACCCGCGCCTGGTGCGCGACGCGCACCTCGGCTCGATCTGGGAAGGCACCAGCAACATCGTCGCCCTGGACGTGATCCGCGCCATCCAGCGTGAGGGATCGCTGCCGGTGCTGCGCGCCCACCTCGAACGCCTGCTCGCCGACCCGGCCGCCGCGGCGGTGCCGCCGGCCTTCGCGCAGGCGCTGCGCGAGACCTTCGATCGCGCCGCCGCGCTGGCCGAGACCGCCGCGCAAGCAGGCGGCGAGGTGCTGGCCCGCCAGGCCGCCTCGGCCCTGTACCACTGCACCAGCGCCGCCGCCATGGCCTGGGAGGCCGCACGCACCGGCTCGGCCGACCGCATGCGCTGGGCCCAGCTGGCGCTGCTGCACCGCGCGCTGCCGCGCGACCCGCTGAGCCCCGACGTGCTGCCGGCCGCGTGGCAGAACGCACCGGCCGCCGTCGCCGCCTGAGCGCTTCGCGCCGCGCGGGCCGTGGCAGCCCCGACCACAACGAACCCAAGGAGACACACCATGCGCACCCCCCTCTTCCCGCTCTCGCGCCGCGCGCTCGTGACGGCCGGCACCGCCCTCCTGGCGTCGGCCGCCTGCGTGCCCGCCGCCTTCGCCGCCGATGCCTTCCCGTCCAAGCCGATCATGCTGGTCGTGCCTTTCCCGCCGGGCGGCCCCACCGACGCCATGGCACGCACCCTGGCCGCCGAGATGACGACGCGCCTGGGCCAGCCGATGGTGGTGGAG
The DNA here is from genome assembly GCA_005503065.1 of Comamonadaceae bacterium ALPHA2B. Classification (GTDB taxonomy): domain Bacteria; phylum Pseudomonadota; class Gammaproteobacteria; order Burkholderiales; family Burkholderiaceae_C; genus Xenophilus. Next base: position 15,330 of record SCOE01000007.1, on the reverse strand, counting down.
AACCGCGCCGGCGCGGGCGGCAACATCGGCGCCGACTACGTCGCGCGCGCCGAAGCCGACGGCCACACGCTGCTCTTCGGCACCTCGGGGCCGCTGGCCATCAACAGCAGCCTCTACAGCAAGATCACCTACGACCCGGGCAAGAGCTTCGCGCCGGTGATCCAGGTGGGCCACCTGCCCAACATCCTGGTGGTGAATCCCTCGCTGCCGGTGAAGAACGTGAAGGAACTGGTCGCCTACGCGAAGGCCAACCCGGGCAAGCTGAGCTATGCCTCCTCGGGCAACGGCGCGTCCTCGCACCTGGCGGGCGTGCTGTTCAATTCGGTGGCCGGCACCGACATCCAGCACGTGCCGTACAAGGGCACGGGCCCGGCGCTCAACGACCTGCTCGGCGGCCAGGTGGGCATGACCTTCACCGACATCCTCACCGCACTGCCCTACGTCAAGTCCGGCAAGCTGCGCGCGCTGGGCGTGGCCACGGCCACCCGCTCGCAGGCGCTGCCCGACGTGCCCACCATCGCCGAGCAGGGCTACAAGGGCTACGACGTGAGCGTCTTCTTCGGCATCGTCGCGCCCGCGGGCACGCCGGCCGACCGCATTGCGAAGCTCAATGGCGCCTTCATCGAGGTGCTGGCCTCGCCCAAGGTCAAGGCCCTGTTCGCCGCGCAAGGCCTGGAGCCCGCGCCCGACAGCTCGCCGGCACAGCTGGCGCGTTTCATCGCCTCCGAGACGGCCAAATGGAAGGGCGTGGTCGCGCAGTCCGGCGCCCGCCTCGACTGACCGCGCTCCGCCCGCATATCGATCCCGCCGGCCTCCCACCATGACCTCTTCTGCGCCCTCCCCCGGCGCCGGCGCGCTCGCCGGCATCCGCGTGCTCGACCTGTCGCGCATCCTCGGCGGCCCGTACTGCGGGCAGATCCTGGGTGACCACGGGGCCGACGTGCTCAAGGTCGAGCCGCCCGGCGGCGACGACACCCGCACCTGGGGGCCGCCCTTCCGCGATGGCGTGGCGTCGTACTACCACGGCCTGAACCGCAACAAGCGCATCCAGCACCTGGACCTGACGCTGCCGGCCGACCGCGAAAAGCTGCTCGCCCTGGTCGCCGAGGCCGACGTGCTGATCGAGAACTTCAAGACCGGCACGATGGAGCGCTGGGGCATCGGCCACGACACGCTGTCGCAGCGCTTCCCGCGCCTGGTGTGGTGCCGCGTGTCGGGCTTCGGCAGCGACGGGCCGCTGGGCGCCCTGCCCGGCTACGACGCCGCGGTGCAGGCGATGACCGGCATCATGAGCATCAACGGCGAGGCCGAGGGTGGCCCGCTGCGCGTGGGCCTGCCGGTGGTGGACATGGTGACGGGCCTGAACGCGGTGATCGGCGTGCTGCTCGCGCTGCAGGAACGGCAGCGCAGCGGCCGCGGCCAGCTGGTGGAGGCGGCGCTCTACGACAGCGGCCTGTCGCTGCTGCACCCGCACGCGGCCAACTGGTTCATGGACGGCCGCAACCCGAAGCGCACCGGCAACGCGCACCCCAACATCTACCCCTACGACGCCCTGCGCACCGGCACCGATCCCGTCTTCGTCGCGGTGGGCAACGACCGGCAGTTCGCCGCCTTCTGCCGCGTGATCTGCCTGCCCGACCTGGCGCAGGATCCGAACTACGCCACCGCCGGCGCGCGCTCCATCCACCGCGAAGGTCTGAAGCAGACGCTGGAGGCGCAGCTCGCGGCCTTCGACGGCCGTACGCTGGTCGACGACCTGATGGCGGCCGGCGTGCCCGCCGCGCCGGTGCTGCCGGTCGACGCCGCGCTGCAGCACCCGCACACGCTGCATCGCGGCATGGTGGTCGAGATGGAAGGCGGCTACCGCGGCTTGGGCGCGCCGGTCAAGCTCGACCGCACCCCGGCCACCTACCGGCATGCGCCGCTGACGCCGGGCGATCGCTTCGAGCCGCTGGCCTGAGAAGGTCTGGGCGTGGTCGCCCACGCGACGGCCAGGTGCCAGCCGCGCTGGCGGTGGTCATGCGCGGGCGCTAAGGTGCGGGGCCTCGCAGCCACCAGGGAACGCGCCCATGTCCACCACCGAATTCATCGTCCGCAAGGACTCGCTGTCCAAAGCCCGCCTGCACACGCGCGAAGACACGGCCCTCGCGCCGGGCCAGGTGCGCGTCGGCGTCGATGCCTTCGCGCTGACCTCCAACAACATCACCTACGCCGCCTTCGGCGACGCGATGAGCTACTGGCAGTTCTTCCCCACGGCGGAAGAGGGCTGGGGCCAAGTGCCGGTGTGGGGCTTCGGCCGCGTCGTGCAGTCGCTGCACCCGGGCGTGGCGGTGGGCGAGCGGCTTTACGGCTACTTCCCCATGGCCTCGCAGCTGGTGCTGACGCCGGACCGGCTTTCGCCCGAGCGCTTCACCGACGCGGCCGCGCACCGGGCCGAACTCCCGGCCGTCTACAACGTCTACTTCCGCTGCAACCGCGATCCGCTCTACACCGCCGACAGCGAGGACGTGCAGGCCCTGCTGCGGCCGCTGTTCATCACCTCCTGGCTGATCGACGACTTCCTGGGCGACAACGACTTCTTCGGCGCTGGGGCCGACGGCGCGCCGACGGTGATCCTCTCGAGTGCCTCGAGCAAGACCGCCTACGGCACCGCCTTCCAGCTCGCGCAGCGGCCGGGCGTGCGCGTGGTGGGCCTCTCCTCCGCCGCCAACCGCGCCTTCTGCGATGGCCTGGGCTGCTACACGCAGGTGCTGGGCTACGACGAGCTCGACCGGCTGGACGCCGCCACGCAATGCGTGTACGTGGACTTCGCCGGCAACGGCGAACTGCGCCGCGCCATCCACGAGCGCTTCGCGAAGCTGCGCTACAGCATGGTGATCGGCAACACGCACGTCGACCAGCGCGCGCCGGAGGGCAGCGCCAAGGCCCTGCCCGGCCCGCGCGCGACCTTCTTCTTCGCACCGGCCCAGATCAAGAAGCGCACCGGCGAGTGGGGCGCCGAGGCCTTCGGCCAGAAGCTGGCACAGGCCTGGCACGCCTTCACCGCGCGTGCCACGCAGGGCGATGCACCCTGGCTGCGCGTGCAGCAGCACCGCGGCCCCGAGGCGGTGGCGCAGGCCTGGCAGGCCGTGCTGGCCGGCCGCGGCGATCCGCGCGACGGCCACATCCTCTCGCTGGCCGCCTGAGGCGCCCGCGGCGCGAGGCGGACAATGGCGCGATGCCCGACACCGCGCCCGCCACGCCCCACCCCTACGAATCGCTCACGCCCGACGCAGTGCTCGACGCCCTGGCCGGCGTCGGCCTGTACGGCGACGGCCGGCTGGTCCCGCTGAGCTCCTACGAGAACCGCGTCTACCAGGTCGGCATCGAGGACGAGAAGCCGGTGGTGGTGAAGTTCTACCGGCCCGGGCGCTGGAGCGACGCGCAGATCCAGGAGGAGCACGACTTCGCCCTCGAACTGGCCGCGGCCGAGGTGCCGATGGTCGCGCCGCGCGTGATCGACGGACGCACGCTGCACCACCACGCCGGCTTCGCCTTCAGCGTCAGCCCCTCGCGCGGCGGACGCGCGCCGGAGCTCGACGACTTCGAGGTGCTCGAATGGATCGGCCGCTTCCTCGCACGCATCCACACCGTGGGCGCGAAGCGCCCCTTCGTGCACCGGCCGACCCTCGACCTGAAGAACTTCGGCATCGACTCGCGCGACTGGCTGCTGGGCCACGAGATGGTGCCGCTGGACGTGCAGAAGGACTGGGAGCGGGCCTGCGACGATGCTCTCGATTTGATAGCTGCCACCGCCCTGTCCACGGGCGCTGGAGGCCGATTCGATTCGGAACTCCGGAGCCTGCGCCTGCACGGCGACTGCCACCCCGGCAACATCCTCTGGACGCCGACCGACCGCGAGGGCGGCGGCCCGCACTTCGTCGACCTGGACGATGCGCGCACCGGCTTCGCGGTCCAGGACCTGTGGATGCTGCTGTCAGGCGACCGCGCGCAGCGCACCGGCCAGTTGAGCGGCCTGCTCGACGGCTACGAGCAGTTCCGCGACTTCGACCGCCGCGAGCTGGCGCTGATCGAGCCGCTGCGCACCTTGCGGCTGCTCCACTACTCGGCCTGGCTGGCCCGCCGCTGGCAGGACCCGATCTTCCCGATCACCTTCCCCTGGTTCGGCAGCAGCGACTACTGGAAGGGCCAGATCCAGATGCTGCAGGATCAGTGCGAGGCGATGGCGGACGAGCCCCTGTACGCCTGAAATTCAGTGCGATCGGTAAGAAGCCGTTCGGGCTGAGCCTATCGAAGCCCTGCGCGGCGCTTCGATCCTTCGACGGGCTCAGGACAGGCCAAGCTCAGCGCAAACGGTTCTAGGCGCTTGAGCCCGAAGCCGTGCCCGCGGGCGCAGGTGCCGCCGCCTTGTCGCTCCACAACACGCCGCCGGTCGCCCAGTTGTGGCGCGGCACATCGAAGAACAGCACGTCCACCGCGCCGGGCGAGCTGCCCAGCGTGCGGACGGTGGCCTCGGTCAGCGCTTCGGCCAGGGCGCGCTTCTGCTCGGGCGTGCGGCCTTCCAGCAGTTCGACTCGGATGGTGGGCATCTCGGTTCCTTCTCGCGTTACACCAGCAGCGCGTTCACGCGACGCACGTAGGCCGCCGGATCGGCGGGCAGGCCGCCTTCGGCCAGCAGCGCTTGGTCGAACAGGATGTTCGCCAGATCGTCGAAATGCGCCGTGTCGTTCTCCAGCTTCTTCACGAGCGGATGCTCGGCGTTCACTTCCAGCACGGGCTTGACCTCGGGCGCCTGCTGGCCGGCCTGCTTGAGCATGCGGGCGAGCTGCATGCTCATGCCGTGGTCCTGCACCACCAGGCAGGCCGGCGAGTCGACAAGGCGCGTGGTGATGCGCACGTCCTCGGCCTTGTCCTTGAGCGCTTCCTTGAGCTTGTCGAGCACCGGCTTGAAGCTTTCGGCCGCCTGCTCGGCCGCCTTCTTCTCTTCCTCGTCCTGCAGCTTGCCCAGGTCGACCGCGCCCTTGGCCACGCTCTGCAGCGGCGTGCCGTCGAAGTCGTGCAGGTAGTTGAGCGCCCACTCGTCCACGCGGTCGGTCATCAGCAGCACCTCGATGCCCTTTTTCTTGAATACTTCGAGCTGCGGGCTGTTCTTGGCGGCGGCCAGGGTGTCGGCGGTGATGTAGTAGATGGCCTCCTGGCCTTCCTTCATGCGCGCCTTGTAGTCGGCGAAGCTTACCGTGACGGCATCGCTGGTGGTGGAGGCGAAGCGCAGCAGCTTGGCGATGCGCTCGCGGTTGCCGAAGTCTTCGCCCAGGCCTTCCTTGAGCACCGAGCCGAACTCGGCGTAGAAGGTGGCGTACTTGCCGCTCTCGTCCGCCTTGGGCGCCTCGGTCTCGCCTTCTTTCTTGTCGGTGACGTCGGTCACGCCGTCGGCGTCGGCCGCCGGGGCGGGCGCGGCCTTCTTCGCCAGGTCTTCCAGCATGGAGAGGACGCGCTTGGTGCTGCCCTCGCGGATCGCCTTCACGTCGCGGCTTTCCTGCAGCAGCTCGCGGCTCACGTTCAGCGGCAGGTCGGCCGAATCGACCACACCGCGCACGAAGCGCAGGTAGCCCGGCAGCAGCGCCTCGGCGTCGTCCATGATGAAGACGCGCTTGACGTACAGCTTCACGCCGCCCTTGTGGTCGCGGTTCCACAGGTCGTAGGGCGCCTTGGCGGGGATGTACAGCAGCTGCGTGTACTCGGTGCTGCCTTCCACGCGGTTGTGGCTCCAGGCCAGCGGCGCCTCCTGGTCGTGCGTGATCGACTTGTAGAAGTCGATGTACTGCTCTTCGGTGATGTCCCTCTTGGGCCGCGTCCACAGGGCGCTGGCCTTGTTGACCGGTTCCCACTCGCCCGTGGGCACCATCTCGCCGCCCTTGTTGTCCTCGCCTTCCTTCCACTCTTCCTTCTCCATGAGGATGGGCAGGGAGATGTGGTCGGAGTACTTGCCGATGATCTGCTTGAGCTTCCAGGCGTTGAGGTACTCCTCGGCGTCCTCGCGCAGGTGCAGGGTGACGCTGGTGCCGCGCTGCGCGCGCGTGATGGTCTCGACCTCGAAGTCGCCGGCGCCGCCGCTCACCCAGCGCACGCCCTCCTCGGGCTGGAGGCCCGGGCGGCGGGACTCGACGGTGATCCTGTCGGCCACGATGAAGCCCGAATAGAAGCCCACGCCGAACTGGCCGATCAACTGCGCGTCGGCCTTCTGGTCGCCCGTCAGGCGGCTCATGAAGTCCTTGGTGCCGCTCTTGGCGATGGTGCCCAGGTGGTCGATCGCCTCCTGCTGGCTCATGCCGATGCCGTTGTCGGCGATGGTGAGGGTGCGGGCCTTCTTGTCGAAGGACACGCGGACCTCGAGGTTCGGCGCGTCCTCGTACAGCTCGGGATGGTCCAGCGCCTCGAAACGCAACTTGTCGCACGCGTCCGACGCGTTGGAGATCAACTCCCGGACAAAGATTTCCTTGTTGGAGTACAGCGAGTGCGTGACCAGGTGCAGAAGCTGTGCGACCTCCGCCTGGAAGGCATGTTTGGTGGATGCGTGGATGTTGGATGCCATCGTTCTGAACAGGAAATGGGAGCCCACGTGCGGGCCGGACGTCCCCTCGCCGACGCGGCGCGAGACAGGGCGAAAAATTGTACGCAGCCGCCGTGCGTGCGCCGCCTGCCCGGTTCCGCAAGTCTGCGGCATCCCTGCTAAGCCTTCCGTCTTAAGCAGAAAACAGGTCGACGCGCCGGGCAGATGCGGTCAATCTTGCGCGTTGCAAGACTGTTTTTTCCGAGGGGTCAGTGCGGGGTGACGGATGCGCGGCATCAACGGCCGGACCGCGGTGGGGACACCTGGTGTCCTGGCTGCTTCTTCCACTGTTCGCGGCACCGGCCGCGGCCGACGAGGGCACGCCCTTGAGTGACGCCCGCATCCGCCCCCTGAGCCGGCAGGCGGCCGAGGAGGCGCGCCTGCGGGCGCTCGTCGAGGCCGAGCCGCCCGCCTACCACGACCGCTTCATGGACCCCGCACAGGCCGAAACCGACTCGGCCCCGGCCGGCGGAGAGCCGCCCGAGGGTGTGCGGTCCTGGCTGTTCGAAAGCCGCGCCGGCGCAGGCAGCGCCACCGGCACAGGGCTCACGCGGCGCAGCGGCGCGGAATACGGCCTGCGCGGCGAATACCGGCAGGAGACGCGCGACTGGGGTGACCTCCTGCTGCAGGTCGACGGCCGCACGCTGCAAGGCGACCTGCAGGCCGGCTGGGGCGGCATCGGCGGACTGGGCTACGCGCGCGAACGCAGCAGCGCCCGCGCCACCCTGCGCAGCCTGGGCCTGCCCCTGTCGCCCACGGTGTTCGCCGACACCACGCTGGGCGACGGCTACAGCGCGTTGACGGACGGACTCGCGCGCCACGACCGGCTGTCGCTGGGCACGACCGTCGTGCGCGGCCTGTCCACACGGGTCTACGGCCCGGACTTCGACCTGCGCGCCGGCACCGGCCAGCGCGGGTTGCTCACCGGCGGGCCCTTTGCAGGCTTCGAGCGCAGCGGCGGCCGGCTGAGCTGGCTGGGCGGCACGCAGCGCCTGGGCGATCAGTGGTATGTGGCCGGCCAGCTCGACGAGGCGCGCGGCGTGCCCGCCTTCTACCTCGACCCGCTGAGCGGCCTGGGCGCGGGCGCCAAGGACGTCTCCAGCTGGGCGCTGTCGGTGGGCCGCGGACCGCCATCGCCGGCCGGGGACGCGCTGCGCTGGCGCGCGACCGCCATCGGCAGCCGCGTGCGCTCGGACACCCCCGGTGTCGCGACCGGCAGCGCCAGCGGGCTGTTTCTGGAGGCCAGCCTGCGCCTGGGCAGCTTCCGGCACGAAGCGGGCGCCTACGCGGCGGCGCCCAATCTGCACTTCGGCGACCTGCCGCTGCCGATCGGCACGCGCGGCGCCTATTGGCGCATGGACCGCGCCGACAGCCGGCTGAGCTGGGGCGTCGGCGTGGACCTGGAACACGCGGCACCGGGCAGCAACTTCACCGCCGTCGGTTACGACCGGTCCGGCGCGAGCGGCTACCTGCAGTGGACGCTGGACCGCCACACCTCCCTGGGCGGCAGCTTCAACGTGTACGACACCCGCTTTGCCGGCGACGGCGGGCTCACGCAGGGGCCCAGCCGCTCGCGCAGCCTCTATGCCAACGCCTACTACCAGACCCGTCTGTTCGGCCTGCCGCGCAGCCGGCTGAGCCTAACCCTGCACCGCAACGAGCTTGTTGTGCTCGACGGCACGGCCGCCACCGGCGAAGAGCTGCAATGGGAACAGGAATGGCTCGGCAGCCGCCAGGAAACCCAGCGCACCGAATTCGTCACCACGCTCGGCTACGCGCGCGACCGCAGCGGCGGCACGACGCGCCGCTACCCGACCGCAGGCCTGCAATTCCGCTATTGGCCGCAGCCCACGCTGAGCCTGGTGGGCAGCCTGCGCTACACCTCCCAGAGCGGCGACCTGTGGGCCAGCCGGGGACTGTCGGGCTACGTGTCGGCCGAGAAGGAGCTGGGCGGCGGCTGGCGCCTCGGGCTGGCCGCCAGCCTGAACCAGACGCGCGCCGCCGCGGTGCCCACCTCGTCCTTCGGACCGCAGGTGTACCGCGGCAGCGACAAGAGCGTCCACGTCTTCCTGCGCTGGGAGGGCAGCAGCGGCGCGCCCTATGCGCCGCTGGGCGTGCGGGCGGGCGCCGGCAGCGGCCGCGTCGAGGGCCGCGTGTACCTCGATGCCAACCGCGACGGCCTCGCGCAGGCCGGGGAAGGCGGTGCGGCCGGCGTCGAGGTCGTGCTCGACGGGCGCCACCGCACGACCACCGACCGCGAGGGCCGCTTCGAATTCCCGCTGGTGACGACCGGACGCCACCAGCTGAGCCTCACGCCCGAGAGCGTGCCGCTGCCCTGGGGCGGTGCCGACTCGGGCACGAGCGTCGATGTGCCGCTGCGGGGCAGCGCGTACGCCTCGATCCCCGTGATCAGGGTGGCGCCATGAACCGCATCACACGCCGAGCCGGTGCCTGCACCGCGCCACCGGTCCGCCACGGACCGGCCCTTCACCCGCCTGGACTCGAAAGACCCACCATGAACGCACCCCTCCTGCGCCCTTGCGCGCTCGCCGCGGCCTGCGGCCTGCTGCTCGCCGCCGCCAGCGCACCGGCACGTGCCGAAGCCACCTACGGCTACAACGACGCCGGCACCGGCACGGTCACCGCGACCGCCCGCGTCAACCTGTCGGTGCGCGTGCCCAAGCTCATCCTGCTGCGGGTGGGCAGCACCAACACGACGGTCGACACCCTGACGTGGACCGCCACCGCCAGCATTCCGCCGGTGCCCACGGCAGCCGCCAACGGCAGCAGCACCGCCGTCAACTGGGACGGCACCGCGCCGAGCTTTGCCTTCGGCACGCAGCCGGGTGCACTGTCGGTCTACGCCTGGACCAACGCCGGCACCGCCACCATCAACTGCGCGCTGAGCGCCTGGCTGCCCGGCACCGGGCCGGGACCGACGGGCGCCGACTTCAGCGTGACGGCCACCGGCACGTTGCCGCATCCGGGCGCCAACCTCGGCGCCTGCACATCCACCGCCTTTCCCTCCAACGTCGTGGCGAGCGGCACCTGGGCCTATACCCTGACCGGCACGCCGACCGGATGGGCCGCCGGCAACCACACGGCCACGCTGACCTACACCGCCACCGGCATCTGAGCCGTGCACCACCGCAGCGGCTCGCACGAGCGGCGCGCCCTCGTCCCCGGCGCGGTCGCTCTGGCGCTCCTGCTGGCGCCGGCCGGCGCGGCGCAGGCGGTCATCACCACCACCCTGCTGACCCTGTCGGGCAACCGGCTGACGCTGCGCGTGGGCTCGACCGGCGGCACCATCGACAACGTCGCCTTCACGGTCAGCGGCGCCAACCTCCAGCCCAGCCCCGCACCGGTGACGCGGCCCGACACCGTGACCGTGCTGCTGACCGCCGACAAGGCGCTGCTGGCGCTGGCCGTGACCACCGTGCGCCTCACGGTGACGGCCGCGCCGGGCCTGGGGTGCACCACGCCGACCAGCTGCGGGAGCACCAGCATCCCGTTCTCGACCATCAGCTGGGTGTCGACCAACCCCGACGCGACGGGACTGGACATCCAGAGCGGCAGCTTCAACGCCTCCGGCAGCCCGCAGCAACTGGCGCAGTTCCCGCTGCCCTTGCTCTCGCTGCTGTCGGCCCGCACCGAGATGAACAACGCGCTGCGCTTCCGATATGCGAACAGCACGCTCTACCCCTCCGGCACCTACACCGGGCGGGTGACCTTCACCGCGACGATGTTCTGAACCATGGCTGGACCCTCGTCCTTTCGCCGACGCACGTGTGCGACCGCGCTCGCCGCACTGTTGCTGGCCGCCGGCGGTGCAGCCATGTCGCAGGTGCACCGGCTGGACGATTCGACCTCGCCGCGCAGCCGGGTGCAGGCGCGCCCGGACGAGGACGCCGACGCGGGCCTCGGCGCCGCCGCATCGCCCTTCATCACCGTGCGCTTCGACGGCATCGAATACCGCCTGGCCACCGCGCCCTTCGTGGGCCGCCGGGCACGCATCTTCTACGTGGTGCCGCCCTTCATCCCCGGGCTGCGATCGCCGGCGGGCATGCGGGTGGAGTGGCGCACGGGCGGGCTCTTCGCCCCGGGCATGGCCAGGCCGGGGGAGCGCCGCATGGTCTGGAGCGGCACCGTCCCGGGCCCCTGGATGAGCGAGCGCTTCGACCTGCGGGTGCAGTTCGACCGCCGCGAACTGCGGCCCGTGCCCGGCGGTGCCCTGGACTACGAGTCCTACTTCGAAATGGAGGTGTTGCCATGAGAGGCATGCGTGTCGCAGCACTGCTGCTGGCCGGCGCCGTGGCCGCCGGTGCGGCCCTGGCCGCGCCCTTCGAGATGGCCGTGGCGCCCTCGCGCTTCGAGCTCTCGGGCAAGCGCGGCGGCCGGATCGGCCAGGCCCTGGAACTGCAGAACGTCGGCAACCAGGCGACCGAGGTCGCGGTCCGCACCATCGACTGGCGCTTCGGCGAGGACGGCAGCGTGAGCTACCACGACGCCCTCCTGCCCGGCAGCTGCCGCCCCTGGGTCCTGCTGGAGCGGCCCCGGGTGCGGCTCGCGCCGCGCGAGCGCCGCAGCTTCCGCTTCCAGGTCGACGTGCCGCCCGACGCGCCGCGCAGCGAATGCCGCTTCATGCTGGCGGTCGAGGGCGTGGAGCCGGCCTACCAGGCGGCGGTGCAGGGCAGCGGCCTGAGCCTGGCCCTGCCCGTCACCGGGCGCATCGCGGTGGCGGTGTACCTCGCCGTCGACGAGGCGGCGCCGCGCCTGTCCATGCTCGGTGTCGGCATGCGCGAAGGCACGCAGGGACGCACGCCGGTGGTGACGGTGCGCAACGACGGCGACGCGCACGGCCGGCTCGGCGGCAGCCTCGAAGGCGTCGACGCCAACGGCCAGCGGCACGAATGGCTGCCGGAAAGCACGCCGGTGCTGCCGGGCCAGACGCGCGCGCTCGCGCTCACCCCGCGTGCGGCCGAGGAAGGCGGCCCGACGGCGCGCCCCGCCTATCCCGTGCGGGCGCGCGGCACCTTCGACTGGGAGGACGGCAGCTTCGAGGTGGAGGCCGAGTTCCGATGAGGCGCCGGGCCTGGGCCTTGTGTCTGATGGCCCCGGCGCTGGCCCTGCCGGCGCGGGCCGAGGAAACGACGGACGACACCAGCCCCTATGCCGCCACGGCGCGCCTGGACTTCACCGTTAGGATCGACAAGTTCATCTACCTGCGCATCGGCCCGACAGGTGCCACCGTGCCGACGGTGGGCTTCGCGCTCACGCCGTCGATTCCTGCAGCGCCGACCACGCCCGCCAACGGCGCCGGCGTGGCCGTGCCCTGGAACAGCGGCGCGCCGGGCTGGGCCGTCGCGGCCAGCAATGCGGTGCTGCCTGTCGAGGTGCGCAGCAATGCCGGCACCGTCACCCTGCGCGCCAGCGTGGCGGCGCCGCTGAGCAGCGGGTCGGCCACCTTGCCGATGAACACGGTGACCATCAGTTCCGACAACGCCGGCTTGCCCGCGCCGCCGCTGCCGGCCAGCGGCTCGGGCACCGCGGTCAACGTGGCCGGCACCGCCTTCGGCAACCTGGTCACCCAGCAGAGTGCCAACTGGAGCTTCGCCTTCGCCGCCGCCAACCCGCCGGCCGGCCAGTACAGCGGCCAGATCGGCTTCACCGCCAGCGCGCCCTGAGCAGCTCGGGGATGACGGCCTCAGGGCTCAGCGCGGCAGCGACTCGACCTCGCGGGTCCAGCGCTCGATCAGCCGCTTGCGCTCGGCCGCCTTGCCGTATTTCTCGAAGTCGTACTTGATGAGCTTCACGTCCGCCATCGACGGGATGCGCGGGTCGGGCTTGAAGGTGCGGTTGGCCGGCGACTGCAGGCTGCCGTTCTTCGCGCCCAGCGCCTGGCCGGCGGGGCTCATGAGGAAGTCGTAGTACCGGATGGCATTGGCCTTGTTGCGCGCGCCCTTGACGAGCGCGATGCCGCCCACCTCGTAGCCCGTGCCCTCGCAGGGCGCCGCCGTCTTGACCGGGAATTTGTCGTAGCGCCACTTCTCGAAGCCGAAGATGAAGCTCACCCCGATGCCCACTTCGCCCTTGGCCACGTTGGGCGCCTGGGCCTGGCCGCTGCGCGTGTAGTTGCTCACGTTGGCGTGCAGCTTCTTGAGGTAGTCGAAGGCCGCGTCCTCGCCCATCTGCTGCACCAGGCCGGCGATCACGGTGTAGGCCGTGCCGCTGGTCGCGGGATGGGAGATCTCGATCTCGCCCTTGTACTCGGGCTTGACCAGGTCGGCCCAACACTTCGGCTCGTGCAGCTTCTTCTTCCTGAGCGTGTCGGTGTTGAAGCCGAAGCCGATGGCACTGGTGTAGAAGCCGCCGACCATGTTGCCGCTCATCGCGTACTGGCGCACCGCCCAGTCGTACAGGTCGTTGATGTAGGCCGGGCGGTAGGCGTCGAGCAGACCCTGCTCGGCTGCCTGCAGGAAGGGATCGCCCGTGCCGCCCCACCACAGGTCGGTCTTGGGGTTCTGCGCTTCGGCACGCAGTTGCGCCGCGATCTCGCCCGTGCCCTTGTGGGCCTGGTTCACCTTGATGCCGGTGGTCCGCGTGAATTCGGCGGCCGCGGCTTCGCACCAGCCGGCATCGGTGCTGCACAGCGCGTTGACCACGCCCTGCGCCTGGGCGTTTAAGGAAAAAAGGGCTGCAGCGCCCGCCAGTGCTGCGCAGGCAGCTATCGTTTTGGCAGCAATCCTCGGCATCGCAACGGGCTCCAGCATCGGCCTAGGGCCGGGGGCGGCCAGCATAGCGCGGCAGGTGGCCCGCGCAGCGCCAGCGAAAACCCGCGGCCAGTGTGAAGAGCTGCGCGCAATGCGCCGGCGAATCGGTTGGTAACGCCCCGCCCGTTCCTAGAATCCGCGCCCGAACGACGGCCCTGCGGCCGTCATTCTTTTTCTCGACACACACAAGGACTTCAGGGAATGGACACACAACACACCTTCAAGGCGTGGGCGGCCGAATTCGTCGGCACCTTCTGGCTCGTGCTCGGCGGCTGCGGCAGCGCGGTGCTCGCAGCCGGCTTTCCGCAACTGGGCATCGGCTTCGCCGGCGTGGCGCTGGCCTTCGGCCTGACCGTGCTCACGGGGGCCTATGCACTGGGGCCCATCTCGGGTGGCCACTTCAACCCTGCGGTGTCGATCGGCCTGGCCGTCGGCGGGCGCTTCCCGGCTTCGCGCCTGGCGGGCTACATCGTCTCGCAGGTGCTCGGGGCCGCCGCGGCGGCCGGCGTGCTGTGGCTCATCGCCAGCGGCAAGGCAGGCGCGCAACCGGGCGGCTTCGCCACCAACGGCTACGGCGAGCACTCGCCGGGCGGCTACTCGATGCAGGCGGCGCTGGTGTGCGAGGTGGTCCTCACGGCGGTCTTCCTGGTCGTCATCCTGGGCGCCACGGCCAAGAGGGCGGCCGCCGGCTTCGGCGGCCTGGCGATCGGCCTGTGCCTCACGCTCATCCACCTGGTGTCGATCCCGGTGACCAACACCTCGGTCAACCCGGCGCGCAGCACGGGCGTGGCGCTCTTCGGACCGGGATACGCGATGAGCGAACTGTGGCTCTTCTGGGCGGCGCCCATCGCCGGCGCGGTGCTGGGTGCGCTGGTGTGGCGCACGCTGCTCGCCGGCCGCAGCGACGACTAGCAGAGCACATCGCGCCGCGCGCAGGCCTCTACCAGCGCACCTTCACGCCCAGGCTGGCGTTCAGGCCGCCGCGCACGCGCGTGTCGCCGCCCGTGGCCCAGCTCTTGCCCACTTCGCCATAGAGGCTCGCACCGGGCCTGAACTGCCAGCTCGCGCCGGCCACCAGTTCGGCGCTGCTGCCGCCCGTGGCCGTGCCGAAGCCGGTGGCGCCGCCCAGGCCGATGAAGCGGGTCGTGTCGGTGCCCGAGGAGCGCCGGTACCAGTTGACCTGCGCATAGGGCTGCACCGGCCCGGCGGCCGTGCTCAGGTCGCCCTTGATCCGCAAGCCGGCACGCGCCATCCAGCCGCTGTGCAGGTCCTGCTGCACGGTCGCGCCCGACAGCACCGCGTCGTCCAGGTTCAGGCGCTGGTGCACCAGCTGCACCTGCGGCTCCAGGCTCCAGCCCGGCGCGATCGGAAAGCTCTTGCCGACTTCGACCGACGCCAGCAGCCCGTTGCCCTTGCCGCCGCTGCGCGGCCCCAGCGTGGGCGTCACGCCGTAGCGGTGGCGCGATGCCTGCAGCACGCCGTCGACATACAGGCCGGAGTCGCCCTGCCAGGTCGCATACGCGCCCAGGAACTGGCTGCGCACGTCGGTCGATCCCGCGTCGTGGCCCGCCATGCCCCGCGCGAAGCCGCGCACGCGCAGGTCGCCTTCCAGTTGGCCGACGTACACGCCGGCGCGCCACGGTCCGTCGACCCACAGGTCGGTGCCGGCCTGCAGCCCCTTCAGGCGGCCGCGGCTCGTTGGTGCCAGCTCGCCGCCCTGGCGGATGTCCTTGTCCACCGTGATGAAGCGGGCCCACGCGCGGCGGCCCAGGCGCCCATCGGCGTCGGCACCACCGGCCGCGTCGTCGCCGGCGCGCTGGCGCGAGCCGCCGAGCATCGCCAGGTCGGCCTGGCGCAGCTGCGAACCCAGGGCGGTGTAGATGGGCGCCTCGGCCCGATAGGTGGGGATCCCGATGTCGGGAAGACCACCTCCGCCTCCATCGCCTCCAC
>SCOE01000079.1 GCA_005503065.1 Comamonadaceae bacterium ALPHA2B | reverse complement strand
CCTTTCGTGCCGTCCCCCGTCCGCCCGCCTCCCATGTCCGTTCCCGTCGAAGACGTTCGCTCCGATCCCCTGCGCTGGGGCCCGACCTGGGCACGCCTGAAGCCCTGGCTGCTCGTTCTGCTGGGCGTGGCGCTGTGCGCCGCCGTGGGCCTGGCGCTGCATGCCACGCTGCGCGACGTGCAGTACGGCGCGATGATGGAGGCGGTCGAGGGCACGCATGCGGGCCGCATCGTGCTGGCGGTGGCGGCCACCGCGCTGAGCTACCTCATCCTGACGCGCTACGACGCTTCGGCCCTGGCCTATGCCCATGCCAAGGTGAGCGCCGCGGCTGTGCTGCTGACCTCCTTCGTGGCCTATGCGCTGTCCAACACCATCGGGCTCGGTCCGTTGACGGGCGGCGCCGTGCGCACGCGCCTGTACGCCGCGGCGGGCCTCACGCCGCACCAGATCGCGCAGGTGATCCTGTTCAATGCGGCGGCCTTCTTCCTCGGCATCTCCGCCTTCGGAGCGCTCGCCCTGTTGTGGGGCGCGTCGCAGGTCGCGCCGGTGCTGCACCTGCCGGCCGTGCTGCTGCAGGCCCTGGCGGCGCCGCTGCTGGCGGGCGTGGCGGTGTTCATCGGCCTGTGCGCGCGGCGCCGCGCGATCCAGATCGGCCCGCGCTGGTCGCTGCGCCTGCCGCCGGCGGGGCTGGCGTCGCGGCAGTTGCTCATCTCGGCGCTGGAACTCTCGGCCTCGGCGGCGGCGCTGTGGGTGCTGCTACCCGCGGAACGCATCCCGCTGCCGACCTTCGTGGTGTTCTATGCGATGGCAGTCGCGGCGGCGATCGTCAGCCAAGTGCCGGGCGGGCTGGGCGTGTTCGAGGCGGTGATGCTCCTGGTCTCGACCGACCATGTGCCCACCGAGGCGATGCTGGGCGCGCTGCTGCTGTACCGAGGCATCTACTACATCCTGCCACTGGTCGTGGCCACGACCATGCTGTTGACCTACGAGCTGCGCTCGGGCGTGGCGGCGCCCGTCGGCCGCGCAGCGGTGCGGCTCAGCCCGCGCCTGCTGGCGGCGCTGGCGCTGGTCGCGGGCATCTGGCTGCTGGTGTCGGGCGTGACGCCCTTGACCGAGGACGCGCACGAGTTGCTGCGGACCCTGAACGTGCCGCTGCCGCTGATCGAGGCCTCGCACTTCCTGGGCAGCGTGGCCGGCCTGGGGTTGCTGCTGGTGGCGCGCGGCCTGTTCCACCGGCTCGACGCCGCGTGGTGGAGCGCCGTGGTCCTGAGCGGGGTGTCGGCCGTGCTGGCACTGCCCAAGGGCATCGCGCTGAACGAGGCGGCGCTGCTGTCGGTGCTGGCGGTGCTGCTGCTGATCTCCAGGCGGCAGTTCGACCGGCCCTCGTCGCTGTTCTCCCAACGCCTGGAGCCCGGCTGGCTGGTGGCGCTGGCGATCGTGCTGCTGGCCTGCGTGTCGGTGCTGATGTTCGCCTACCGCGAGGTCGTCTACGCGAACCGGCTGTGGTGGCAGTTCGAGCTGGACGCTGAAGCGCCGCGCTCCCTGCGCGCACTGCTCGGCGCCACGCTGGCCGGGCTGGCCTTCGGCCTGTGGCAGCTCCTGCGCCCGCCGGCCGGCCAGCCGCTGCCGGCCACCGCCGAGGAACTGGCGCGGGCGATGGCCATCGTGCGGTCCCAGCCCTTCGCCGAGGCGTGCATGGCTTATACGGGCGACAAGTCCTTCCTGTTCTCGCCCTCGGGCAAGAGCTTCCTGATGTACGGCAAGCAGGGGCGCACCTGGGTATCGTTGTTCGGCCCCTTCGGCGAGCCGGGCGAAGGGGCCGACCTGGTCTGGCGTTTCGTCGAGACGGCCCAGGCCCACGGCGGCCGCCCGGCCTTCTACCAGGTGCGCCCGGCCAGCCTGCCGCTGTACCTGGACTGCGGGCTGCACGCCTTCAAGCTGGGCGAGTTCGCGCACATCGAGCTGCCGCAGTTCAACCTCAAGGGCGCCCGGCGCGCCAACCTGCGTTCCGGTGTGAACCGCGGCGAGCGCGAAGGCCTGGGTTTCGAGGTCGTGCGGCCGCCTGCCGTGGCACCGCTGCTGGACGAACTGCAGCAGGTGTCGGACGCCTGGCTGCAGCGGCATGGCGCGCGCGAGAAGGCCTTCTCGGTCGGCCGCTTCGACCGCGCGTACCTGGCGCACCTGCCGGTCGCCATCGTGCGCAGCACGCAGGGGCGCATCGTCGCCTTTGCCAACCTGCTGGTGGCCGACGGCGCCCAGGAGGCCGGCGTCGACCTCATGCGCTTCGGCGCCGATGCACCGCCGGGCGCCATGGACTTCCTTTTCGCCAAGGTGCTGCTGCACCTGCAGGCCGAGGGCTTCAAGCGCTTCTGCCTGGGCATGGCGCCGATGGCCGGCATGGCGCGGCGCAGGCGCGCGCCGAGCTGGCAGCGCCTGGGTCGCCTGCTGTTCGATCACGGCGAGCGCTTCTACCAGTTCCGCGGCTTGCACAGCTTCAAGGACAAATTCGAGCCGGCTTGGGAGGCGCGCTACCTCGCATCGCCCGGCGGGCTCTCGCCGCTGCTGGTGCTCATGGACCTGGCGGCGCTCATCGGCGACGGATCACGCAAGGGAACGGCGGCATGACGCAGGGGAATCTCGCAAGGACACGGGCACGCACGCTGCTCCTGGCCCTGTGCTGCACGTTGGGCGGCGTGGCGCAGGCCCAGGGCATCGCCGCCGCGACGGTGGGCACCCTCTCGCGCGGCGTGATGTTCAAGGACGTGCAGATCCACCGCCCGGCCGGCACGATCCAGCAGTTCGTGCTGCTGCTGACCGCGGGCATACGGCCCTCGCCGCGCGAGCATGCGATGCTGCAGTCGCTGCTGGGCAGGCAGGCCCTGGTGGCGATGGTGCCCTATTCGGCGCTGTACGCCCGCATGGCCGGCGAAAGCCAGCGCGACCAGTGCGTGAGCGCGCCCGGCACCGTCGAGGACTTCGCGCGTTACGTGCAGGCCTACGAGAAGCTGCCGTCGTACATCCAGCCCATCCTGGTGGGCAGCGGCGAAGCAGGCGGCTTCGTCTATGCGACGCTGGCGCAGACGAAGGCCAGAGCCTTCACCGGCGGCCTCTCGCTGGACTTCTGCCCGCGCACCGCGCCCCCGATGCCGATGTGTCCGGTGGGCGGCCTGCGCGCGCAGGCATCGCCCGGCGTGCAGGAGCTGGAAGCCGGCGGCGCGCTCCCGTCGCCGTGGACGGCATTGGCCACCGATCCCCGGGCGGCTTGCACGGGCGCGGCGCAGGGCTTCGTGCAGCGCGTGCCCGGCGCGCGCTGGGCATCGTCCACGCCGGCCGCCGGCGCCGATGCCTTGCCGGCCGGTTTCGACGCTGCGTTCGACGCATTGGCGGCGCAGCGGGCGCCGCTGGCGGTGCCGCCGGCCGAGGTGGCCGGCATCCCGGTCACCGAAGTGCCCGTGGCCCGGGGCGGTGCGCGCTTCGCGGTGCTGGTCTCGGGCGATGGCGGCTGGGCCGACATCGACAAGAAGATCGCCGCCGCGCTGGCGCGCGACGGCGTGCCCGTGGTCGGCGTCGATTCGCTGCGCTACTTCTGGACCGCGCGCAAGCCCGAAGGCGTGGCCCAGGACCTGGACCGCGTCGTGCGCTACTACGCCCATCGCTGGCAGCGCAGCGAGGTGATCCTGATCGGCTATTCGCAGGGCGCCGACGTGTTGCCCTTCGCCATCAACCGACTGCCGCAGCCCACGCGCGACATGGTCCGGCTCACCGTGCTCATCGGGCCGGGCCACAAGGCCTCCTTCGAGTTCCACGTGACCAACTGGATCGGCAAGAGCGGCGACCAGCCCATCGCCCCCGAGGCGAGCCGGCTCAAGGCCGCCGACACGCTGTGCATCTACGGCACGGACGAGACGTCCGATTCTCTCTGCCCCGGACTCGCGCCGGCCCATGCGCAGGTGATCGGCATCCGGGGCGGGCACCACCTGGACGGCAACTACGACGGCCTGGCGGCACGCATCCTCGCCGCGGTGCCTGCGCGCTGACAGGGCGGCCAGGGCCGATGCGCGGCATACTCGGCGGCCCCGAAGCCCCTTCCGGATCAACGACCCATGGCAGGCCTCCAAGCGGGCGCACCGACGCCCACCGCCCTCACCCTTCACGGCCAGTCGCGCGTGCTGGAGATCGCGTTCTCCGACGGCGCGAGCTTCCGCATCCCCTTCGAGCTGCTGCGCGTGTGCTCGCCTTCGGCCGAGGTGCAGGGCCACGGGCCCGGCCAGGAGACGCTGCAGACCGGCAAGCGCGAGGTCGACGTGGTCGACCTGCAACCCGTCGGCCACTACGCGGTGCAGCCCACCTTCAGCGACGGCCATGCGAGCGGCATCTATTCGTGGGCGCTGCTGTACGAACTGGGCAGCCGCCAGGACGAACTCTGGGCCGATTACCTGCGCCGCCTGGCCGAGGCGGGCATGGACCGCGACGCGCCGATGCCGGCGCGCAGCGGCCACGGCTGCAGCCACTGAGCCGCTGCCTCGCCGGGGTGCCAGCGTGCTATCGAATTCATAGCTGCATGTGCACGAATGGCGGGCGTCGCAGGCCGATTCGACTTGAAGGCATCTTTCCGCAATGACCGCCGCGTCGGCAAGGTCGTCCACCTTGCGCTTCCGGCGTTCGACCTAACATTCCCATCGACATGAGCACCACCCACTTCGGCTTCGAATCCGTCGACGAGAACGACAAGGCCCGCCGCGTGCGCGGCGTGTTCGACTCCGTCGCCTCGCGCTACGACGTGATGAACGACCTCATGTCGATGGGCCTGCACCGCGCCTGGAAGGCCTACACCGTCATGGTCGCCAACGTCCGCGAGGGCTCGAAGGTGCTCGACATCGCGGGCGGCACCGGCGACCTGGCCCTGGCCTTCGCGAAGAAGGTCGGCGCCAGCGGCGAGGTGGTGCACACCGACATCAACGAAGCCATGCTGCGCACCGGCCGCGACCGATTGCTCGACGCCGGCGTGGTGCTTCCGACAATGGTCTGCGATGCCGAGAAGCTGCCTTTTCCCGACAACCACTTCGACGTCGTGACCGTGGCCTTCGGCCTGCGCAACATGACCCACAAGGACGCGGCGATCAAGGAAATGAACCGCGTGCTCAAGCCGCGCGGCAAGCTGCTGGTGCTGGAGTTCTCGCAGGTGGCGCAGCCGCTGCGCAAGGCCTACGACTGGTATTCGTTCAAGGTGCTGCCGCGGCTGGGCAAGATGGTCGCGGGCGACGCCGACAGCTACCGCTACCTGGCCGAATCGATCCGGATGCACCCCGGCCAGGAAGAGCTCAAGACCCTCATGAAGGAGGGCGGTTTCGGACATGTGGACTATCACAACATGACTGGCGGAGTGGTCGCCCTGCATGTTGGAATCAAGTGCTGAACAGGACCACCCCAGTCTGCGCGCACTGCGTGTCGCTCCGCCAACCCCTCAAGGGGCGCCGGCTGCGGCCTGGCAAAGCCAGTTCCGCGTCGGCCCCGCGTGGCCTGCTCCGCGGCCCTGCGAATCGTGTGGTGCAGGCGTCGCCGTGCGGTGGAGGACAGTTTGATTTGATGACGTTCGAGGAGACGTGACGATGAAAAGAAATCTTTGGGCCGTGTTGCTGGTGTGTGCCTCGGTGGCACTCGTGAGCCTGGATGCCGATGCCAAGCGCATGGGCGGTGGCAAGTCCTTCGGCCGCCAGTCGAACAACGTGACGCAGCGCGAGGCGACGCCGCCGACCGCTCCCGGCGCGCCGACGCAGAACGCGACCAACAGCGCTGCCGCGGCCAAGCCCGCCACGGCCGCGCCCGGCGCACAGGCGCCGCGCCGTCCCTGGGCCGGCATCCTCGGCGGCCTCGCGGCCGGCCTCGGCCTGGCCTGGCTCGCCAACTCGCTTGGCCTGGGCGCCGGCTTCGCCAACATGCTGCTGATCGGCCTGCTGGTGCTCGCCGCCTTCATGGTCTGGCGCATGTTCAGCAACCGTGGCCGCCAGTCGTCCTCGGGCAACCTGGCCTTCCAGGGCGTGGGCGGCGCGGCGGACGCGCGCCCACCCGCGCAGTACAGCCCGAACAACGTCGGCAACGACGCGTCGGCCCGTCCGTGGGAACGCAACACGGCGGCCTTCGACGGCAGCGCGCCTGCGGCCACCGGCCACTCGGCGCTGGGCGGCACGGGCGTGTCGATCGGCTCCGCGCTGTCGGGCACGCAGGGCTGGGGCGTGCCGCAGGGCTTCGACGCCGACGGTTTCCTCGCGGCGGCCAAGCGCAACTTCGTGACGCTGCAGGACGCCTGGGACCGCGCCGACATCGGCACGCTGCGTTCCATGATGACCGACGGCATGGTCGACGAGATCCGCTCGCAGCTCGGCGAGCGCGAGCGCTCCTCGGGCGGCCAGCCCAACAAGACCGAGGTGGTCATGCTCGACGCCAAGCTGCTGGGCATCGAGGAACTGCCCGACGCCTACCTGGCGAGCGTGGAGTTTTCCGGCATGATCCGCGAGGACGCCTCGGCCGGCCCGGCACCGTTCCGCGAGGTGTGGAACATGAGCAAGCCGACCCACGGCGGCGGCTGGCTGGTGGCGGGCGTCCAGGCCCTGCAATAAGCCTGGAGCGTCGCTGAACCGGCACCGCCTCGGCGGTGCCAAGCCGGATAATGGGGACATGGCCACACCATCGTCCCCATTTGCTTTTCTGGAAGAGTTCGCCGCCCGCATCGGCGAGCGCCTGCAGCCGCCGGCCTGGGCGATCCACGAGGTTCAGCACCGCGCGGTGCTGTTCGTCAACCACGTGCTGCAGCAGGAGCCCGAGGCGCAGGACCGCCTGGCGCGCCAGCAGGGCCGCGTGGTGCTGGTGCAGTGGCGCAAGATCCGGGTGCGCGTGGTCGCGACCCCCGCCGGGCTGCTCGACCTGGCGCCCGAGACCGCCATTCCCGACCTGACCCTGACCGTCGCCGAGGCTTCCCCGCTGGCGCTGGCCGGCGCCACGCTGCGGGGTGACAAGCCCGCCGTGCAGATCGAGGGCGACGTCCAGCTTGCGGCCGAGATCAACTGGCTGGTCGACCACGTGCGCTGGGACGTCGAGGACGACCTGGCGCGGCTCATTGGCGATGCCCCGGCGCACGCCATCGGCACCGCGGCCCGCCGCGTGACCGGCGCGCTGCGCGAGTTCATCGACAAGGCGGCAAAGCCCCGGTCGGCCCGCTCGTCGAGCAGCGCCGAATGACGCGCTTCACGCGCGGCATCTTCATCGTCTGGGTCGCGCTGCGCTACGGCCTGGACGAGCTCGTCCTCACCAGCTTCCAGAAGCCCTGGCTGCGCGTGGTGGCCGGCATCGTCTCGGTCGGCCGCAACCTCGACGCGCCGCGCGGACAGCGCCTGCGCGAGGCGCTGGAGCGGCTGGGGCCGATCTTCGTCAAGTTCGGCCAGGTGCTCTCCACGCGCCGCGACCTCCTGCCGCCCGACATCGCCGACGAGCTGGCCTGGCTGCAGGACCGTGTGCCGCCCTTCGACTCGGCGATCGCCATCGCCACCATCGAACGCGCCTTCAAGCGGCCGGTGGGCGAGATCTTCGAGCAGTTCGACGCCACCCCGGTGGCCAGCGCCTCGATCGCGCAGGTGCACTTCGCCACCTTGCGCGATCCGCATGGCGGCATCCGCGAGGTGGCGGTGAAGGTGCTGCGCCCCGGCATGCGCGGCGTGATCGACAAGGACCTTGCGCTCATGGCCATGATGGCCGGCTGGGTCGAGAAGGCGTCGGCCGACGGCAAGCGCCTCAAGCCCCGCCAGGTGGTGGCCGAGTTCGACAAGTACCTGCACGACGAGCTCGACCTGGTGCGCGAGGCGGCCAACGCCGCCCAATTGCGCCGCAACATGGCTTCGCTGGACATGCTGCTGATCCCGGAGATGTTCTGGGACCTGTGCCACGAGGAAGTCATCGTGATGGAGCGCATGAATGGCGTGCCCATCGCACAGCTGGACCGCCTGCGGGCGGCGGGCGTCGACATCCCCAAGCTGGCGCGCGACGGAGTCACCATCTTCTTCACCCAGGTGTTCCGCGACGGCTTCTTCCATGCGGACATGCACCCCGGGAACATCCAGGTCAGCCTGGCGCCCGAGACCTTCGGGCGCTACATCTCGCTGGACTTCGGCATCGTCGGCACGCTGACCGAGTCCGACAAGGAATACCTGGCGCAGAACTTCGCCGCCTTCTTCCGCCGCGACTACAAGCGCGTGGCCGAGCTGCACCTGGAAAGCGGCTGGGTGCCCGAAGGCACGCGGGTGGACGAGCTGGAAGGCGCCATCCGCACCGTCTGCGAGCCGTATTTCGACCGGCCGCTCAAGGAGATTTCGCTGGGCATGGTGCTGATGCGGCTGTTCCAGACCTCGCGCCGCTTCCACGTCGAGATCCAGCCCCAGCTGGTGCTGCTGCAGAAGACGCTGCTGAACATCGAGGGCCTGGGCCGCCAGCTCGACCCCGAACTCGACCTGTGGCACACGGCCAAGCCCTTCCTGGAGAAGTGGATGGCCGACCAGATCGGCCCGCGCAAGCTGTGGGAGCAGCTGCGCGCCGAGGCGCCGCGCTACGCCAAGCTGCTGCCGCAGCTGCCGCGCCTGCTGCACGACTACCTCGAGCACCGGCCGGCCGACCACCGACGCGAGCTGCTCGAACTGCTGGCCGCGCAGAAGCGCACCAACCGGCTGCTGCAGGGCATCATCTACGCTGGCATAGGTTTTGTATTGGGTCTGATCCTGATCCAGGTGCTGCTGCGCGTGGCCCTGTTCTGAAGCCCATCCGCCCCCCTGTCCCCGTCC
>SCOE01000078.1 GCA_005503065.1 Comamonadaceae bacterium ALPHA2B | reverse complement strand
GGGCAGGGGTTCGGCCGGGCCGGTCAGCGCGGCCTCGGCCTGCAGCAGCGCGTCGAGTGCGCCCTGCAGTGCCGCGGCCTGCGAGGCGCTGAGCAACTCGTCCGGCGCGTCGTCCATCGGCGGGTGCCTGGTGGCGTCGTCGATCTGTGCGCGCAGCGCGCCGGCGTAGCGGTTGGCGGCCGCCGCCGCGTTGGCGCCGGCCAGCAGCTCGGCCAGGCCGTCGCGCAGCAACTGCAGGCGCGTCCACCGGTGCTCCGCCCAGCCGGCGGACGTCCCGTCCGGCCGCCCCGGCGGCGCAAAGCGGGCGAGCAGGCGCCGGCCGGCCTCTTCGCCGAGGTCGGACAGGGCCTGGATCTGCCGCGGCGTCATCGCGATGTTGAGGCCGCCGATGCCCGGCGGCAGCTCGATGCGCACGATGCGGTCGCGCACGCCCGGCATCTGTGCCAGCAGCGCGTCGTTCCAGTCCTTGGCGGTGCCCAGCAGCGCGCCGAGAAAGCCCATCGTGCGCCGCAGCAGCGACGGTTCCTCGATGAAGCGGTTCCAGTCGCTGCGGGCCCGCGCGGATCCTTCGGGCAGCGAGACAGCGTCGCACACCTGCGCGGGCGTCAGCGTGTCGGGCACCTGCAGCGGCGCGCCGGGCGCGCGCGGCGCGTCGCGCAGCGCCACGCCGAAGGTGGGCCACGACGGCACGGCGCAGTCGAACATGTGGATCGGGAAGTTCGAGCACAGGCCGCCGTCGGACAGCAGGCAGCGCCGCGGCACGTCGCCGTGCTCGCGGTCGAGCATCCACACCGGCACCGGCGCGAAGAGCAGGGGCGCGCTCACGCTCATGCGCGCCGCGACGACGATCGGCAGGTCGGTGCGCGGCAGCATCCACAGCTCGTCTTCCGCTTCCTGGCCGGTCGGCGCGGCACGGTCGGTGGAGCGCGGCAGCGTCGCGCGCGCCTCGGGCGGCAGGGGGCCGAAACGCTGCGTCTTCATCGCATCGACCACCGGGCCGGGGAACAGCCGCCGCATCTCGCGCGGCACGAAATACACCGGCTCGTCGTCCTTGCGCAGCGGCAGCACCAGCGGCTGGCCCAGCGTGAGGTTGGCCGCATACACCTGCAGCCGGATCGAGACGGCATCCATCTCCTGTGCGCCCTGGCCCAGCGCCCGGGGCGAGGCCGGCGCCTGGCGCAGGTCGCTGAAGCTGAGCGGTGCCGCGCCCGCGCCGCGGCCGGCGATCTCCTGGATCAGGCCGTGCAGCCAGTCGGTGAGCGGGCGCTGCGCGTCGGCCGCTGCTTCGGGGGCCGCCGTTCCGCTGCACAAGCCGAAGTCATGTGCGATCAGTCGACGCAGGTCGGCTGCCAACGTCAATGCGGCGCCAACCAGTGCCGCCAGCACGGCGGCGCCCGCCACAAGCACCGTTGCGCAGGCGCCGAGTCCGGAGAAAAGGGCCAGCGCCAGGAGTCCGAACACCAGAGGCAGGCCGAGCGCCATCCAGCGGCTGCGCAGGACATAGGCACGCATCAGCGCGAGCGCCAATGCGCGCAAGCCGATGTCCGGCTGCGTCAACACCGGCACCAGCGCGTCGAACAGGCGCCGGCTGTGCGCCCAGGGCTGGAACAGCTGGCGCAGCCGCGTGATGCCGCGGGCCTCGTCGGCCCACTCGCGCACTTCCGACGTGCGCGCGAGCAGCACCCGGAAGCCTTCGGCCGAGCCGTGGCGCCGCCGGTACTCGGCGGCTGCCGCCAGCGCCGCCGCACCCGCGCCGGAGGACGAGCCACCGATGCTGTGGAAACGGAAGCGGCTGGCCAGCGTGAGCAGCAGCGCCGGATAGGCGATCGAACTCGTCACCCCGCCGGTGAGCACGAGGTCGCAGAAGCGGTCGGGCGGGGCCTGGTCGTCGAAGACGGGGGGCGCAGGGGCTTCTTCGCTGCGAGGTTCGCGGCACGAGGCCGGGCCATCGGGGCATGGGGCCGCTTCGAGCGCGCACCCGGGTGCTGGGTCGGCTCCCATGCAAGCTCCTTCCTCTCGAATGGAGCATCATGCCCAGTGGGTTCACAATTTTCAACAAACTGCCTCCCTGCTCGGTGGGAGGCGGGAAGAGGCAGCGTCGCGCGTCGCGCGGCGAGCCGCTCACGTCACATCCAATCCGACGGCGAGGGCAGCGAATCCACCCGGGCGCCCGCGCAAGCGGCTTGGGAGTGCGTTCCTTCAGCGCACCGCTTCGAACACCGCCACCGTCCGCCCCGTGCTATCCAGCAGCGCCAGCCGGCCCGGCCCCTGCAGCCGGTAGCTCGCCGTGGCCTGCAGGGCCTGGAAGAACTGGGTCTCCAACGCGTTGCGGGCCGGATCGCCGCAGGCCATCTTGGTGGCGGCGATCTGGCCCAGCTTGAGCTGGCTGGCGCCGCGCGTGAAGCTGCCGCTCATGCGGTTGCAGCCGCCCGACCCGCTCAGGCGCCCGCTGCTGCGGTCGAACTGCAGCTGCGGATTGCGCATCGGGTCGTCGCCCGGTGCCACGGGCTGGTCGCCCAGCAGCACCAGTCGCCACGTCGGGCCCTCGATGGGCTCGTCCAGGCTGATGCCGCTGCCGCAGGCGGTGAGGGACATGGCCGCGAGCGGCAGCGCGAGGGTGAGGGCAACAAGGCGGCGGGCGAGTCGCATGGCGGGATCCACTTTCTCCGGTGCAACCGGATGTGACCGGTCGCGCGATCCTACCGCCGCCGCCTGCCTCCGACGGGAGCGATCAGCTCAGGATCACGCTCGACAGGCGCCGGCGGTAGGTGGCGACGGTCGGGTCGTCCGGCGGGATCTGGCCCTCGGCCACCTTGACCTTGGGCGGCTCGATCAGGTCGAGGATGGCGACGTAGGTCTTGCGCGCGAGCTCCTCGTTCCAGGCCTTGTCGCGCATGAGGATCTCGAGCAGCTCGTCCATCGCGTCGGTCCAGCGTTGCTGCGCCATCAGCAGCTGCGCGCGCTGGAAGCGGGCCTCGAAGTCGCGCTTGTTGGCTGCGATCCTCGCATCGAAAGTGGCCACATCGCCCGCCGCCAGGGCGGAAGTAGCTACGAAATCGATAGCGTCCATCCAGCGCTGGAGCGCATCGAAGCGGCGCACCAGCGCGCGCCGGTCGATCACCGGCGCAAAGGCGACCTTGGCGTCGTCCACGCGGCCGAGCTGCAGCAGCAGCTTGACGTAGTCGAAGCGGGCGTCGTCGTTGGACGGATCGGTGGCGACGGCGTGCTGCAGCTTCTCCAGCGCGCCCTCGGTGTCGCCCTCGGCCAGGGCTTCCTGCGCGGCTTCTTCTTCCTGCGCCGCCTCGAGCTCGTCGGCGCCGGGCACATGCTTGTCGAGGAACTCGCGCACCTGCGCGGCGGGCAACGCGCCGACGAAGCCGTCGACCGGCTGGCCGTCCTTGAACATCACGCAGAAGGGGATGCTGCGCACGCCGAACATCTGCGACAGCTGGCTGGAGATCTGCGGCACCTTGTCGGCGTCGAGCTTGGCCAGGATGAAGCGGCCGCCGTACTCGACCTCGAGCTTCTCCAGCACCGGGCCGAGCTGCTTGCACGGGCCGCACCATTCGGCCCAGATGTCCAGCAGCACGGGCGTCTGCAGCGAGGCGTCGATCAGGTCGGCCTGGAAGTTGTCGAGGGTGATGTCAATCATGCGGGCCAGATGAGGTCGAAAAGTAGAATTGAAACCATGACAGAAAGCATCCAGGTCGGCGTCGTCATGGGCTCGAACTCCGATTGGGAGACGATGCGCAGCGCGGTCGAGATTCTTACGCAATTCGGCATCGCCCACGAGGCGCGGGTGGTGTCGGCCCACCGCATGCCCGATGCCCTCTTCGCCTACGCCGAGAGCGCCGCGCCGCGCGGTCTGGCAGCCATCATCGCGGGCGCCGGCGGCGCCGCCCACCTGCCCGGCATGCTGGCGAGCAAGACCACCGTGCCCGTGCTGGGCGTGCCGGTGGCCAGCCGCCACCTGCAGGGCGTCGATTCGCTCTACAGCATCGTGCAGATGCCCAAGGGCGTGCCGGTTGCCACCTTCGCCATCGGCACCGCGGGCGCGGCCAACGCGGCGCTTTTCGCCGTCGCCATGCTGGCCGTCGGCAACCCCGCCCTGCGCGCCCAGCTCGACGCCTTTCGGGCGAAGCAGACCGCCGCCGCCGAGGCCATGACACTGCCGCCCGTGGAGGCCGCCACAGGGGTGTCGCCCTTCTCGCCGCAGGGTGGAGGCGCCTTGTGAGCCCCCGGCTGCGCATTCCGACGGGGTTTCGCGCCGCGAGCCGCGGGCCCGAGGTGCTGCGATGAGCCCGGCCGTTGTCGCCTCGCCCCTGCTGCCCGGCAGCACGCTCGGCGTGATGGGTGGCGGCCAGTTGGGCCGCATGTTCGTGCATGCCGCGCAGGCCATGGGCTATTTCACCGTGGTGCTCGATCCCGACCCGGACAGCCCCGCCGGCCGCGTCAGCCATCACCATGTGCACGCGGACTATGAAGACAGCGACGGGCTGTCGCGCCTGTCGCGGCTGGCCGATGCGGTGACCACCGAGTTCGAGAACGTGCCCGCCGGTGCCCTGGCATCGCTGGCCGGCGACGTGCCCGTGGCGCCGGCGGCGGACGCGGTCGCCATCGCGCAGGACCGCATCCGCGAGAAGGCGCATTTCGTGCGCTGCAGCGCCGAGGGCGGCGTGGGGCCCGCGCCCTATGCCGTGATCGAGACCGAGGACCAGCTCGCTGCCGTCGGCGACGACCTGCTGCCCGGCATCCTCAAGACCGCGCGTCTGGGCTACGACGGCAAGGGCCAGCAGACCGTGCACACGCGCGCCGAACTGGCCGCCGCCTGGGCGGCCTCGGGCCGCGTGGCCTGCGTGCTCGAGAAGCGCCTGCCGCTGGCCATGGAATGCTCCGTCATCGTGGCGCGGGGGCGCGACGGGCAGTCCGTCCACTTCCCGCCGCAGCGCAACCTGCACCGCGGCGGCATCCTGGCCGTGACCGAGGTTCACGAACAAAATATGCCTGCAGCCCAGGCGCAGCGGGCGGTGGCAGCTACGAAATCGATAGCAGATGGCCTGGGCTACGTGGGCGTGCTGTGCGTCGAGTTCTTCGTGCTGGAGGACGGCAGCCTGGTGGTCAACGAAATGGCGCCGCGCCCGCACAACAGTGGCCACTACACGCTCGACGCCTGCGAGCAGTCGCAGTTCGAGCTGCAGGTGCGCACGCTGGCCGGCCTGCCACTGGTGGCGCCGCGCCAGCACAGCCCGGCCATCATGCTCAACATCCTCGGCGACCTGTGGTTCGTGCAGGGCGACGCCGCGCAGGTCGAGCCGCCGTGGGACCGGGTCCTCGCGCTGCCCGGCACCCACCTGCACCTGTATGGCAAGGTCGAGGCGCGTCGGGGCCGCAAGATGGGGCACCTCAACATCACCGGCGTGTCGGTCGACCAGGTGCGCGAGGTTGCGGTGCAAGCCGCTTCGCTGCTCGGCCTCGCTGATTCGAGCGCCTGCTGAGCCCCACGCGGCACACGCCATGATCCTCGACGGCCACGATCCCGCCGCCATCCACCGCGCCGCGCTGGCGCTGCGGGCGGGCGAACTGGTCGCCTTCCCGACCGAGACGGTCTACGGCCTGGGCGCCGACGCGGCGCAGGACGAGGCGGTCCATGGCATCTTCAAGGCCAAGGGTCGGCCCTCGGATCACCCGCTCATCGTCCACGTGGCCGCCGGCGTGAAGGGCACCGAGTCGGTGTCGCGCTTCGCCCAGCCGCTGCCGCCCTTCGCGCAGGCGCTGGCGCGCGCCTTCTGGCCCGGGCCGCTCACGCTGATCGTCACGCGCCAGCCCGGCGTGGGCGCGGCCGCCGCAGGCGGGCAGGACACCATCGGCCTGCGCTGCCCGGCGCATCCGGTGGCGCAGGCGCTGCTCGCCGCGTGTGCCGAGCTGGGCGTGCCCGGCCTGGCCGGCCCCAGCGCCAACCGCTTCGGGCGCGTGAGCCCCACCACCGCGGCGCACGTCGCCGGCGAGTTCGGTGAGGGCCTGCTGATCGTCGACGGTGGCCCGTGCGAGGTCGGCATCGAATCCACCATCGTCGACTGCAGCCGCGGCGCGCCGGTGCTGCTGCGCCCCGGCGCCATCACCCGCGAGCAGATCGAGCGGGCCTGCGGCGAGCGCCTGCACACGCGCGAGGAACTGGGCCTGCCCGACCCGCGCGCCTCGGGCACGCTCGAGGCCCATTACGCCCCGGCAGCCAAAGTGCGGCTGATGGAGGCCAAGGCGCTGCAGACCGCGCTGGACGTGCTGGGCGCCCAGGCGGCGCACATCGCCGTCTGGGCCCGCGCGCCGATCCGCAGCCGCTCGCAGCGCGTGCACCTGCGCCGCATGCCCGACGATGCCGCCGCCACGGCGCAGCAGCTTTTCGCCGTGCTGCGCGGGTTCGACGACGAGGGCGCCAAGCTCATCTGGATCGAAACCCCGCCCGACACGCCCGAATGGGAAGGCGTGCGCGACCGGCTGCAGCGCGCTGCTGCTGCCTGAGCCTCGCTGGAGGCCGCTCTTGGGGGCTGCGTGGCAGCCGGCTGACCGCGCCTTCCGATGTTAACTTTTGTATTGATCTGTGAGGGAATTCTGTAGGCCGAAGCGCTTTCGGGTGGCACCATTGCGGGTTTTCCGCACCCATGGGATCCGGGAGGATCGGCAATGAGCCCAAGGCTTCAAGACGCAGCATTGATCGAGAACGCGCTTCAGGCCGTCGAACGGGCGATGGCCCGCAGCGACGTGGGGTCCATTCCCTTCTTCGGTCCGACCACGCTGGGCGAGATGCCTCCGGACGAGCGTGAAGCCGCAGAGAAGATCGAGACCAAGGTGTACCGCGAAAAGCCCGAGGAGACGGCCATCCACTTCTGCCTCACTTCCGCGCGTTCGCTGCTC
The DNA here is from genome assembly GCA_005503065.1 of Comamonadaceae bacterium ALPHA2B. GTDB lineage: Bacteria > Pseudomonadota > Gammaproteobacteria > Burkholderiales > Burkholderiaceae_C > Xenophilus. Next base: position 2,224 of record SCOE01000078.1, on the reverse strand, counting down.
GACGTGGCGCAGACCCTGATGATGACCGAGGGGCAGCCCTCGCCCCGCGAACGCGAGCGGCGCTGGGATTCCCTCGTGACGCACACCAAGAAGGCCGGCCGCGCCGCCTACCGCGCCGCCCTGGTGCTGGCGGACACCAAGCGCGCCGCCTGAGCCGCCGGGTCGTCGGAAATCAACCTCCCGCGCCGAGCAGGCCCGCGAAGTACCCCCGCGCCGACACCAGGCACAAAGGCGGCACCAGCGTGCCGTGGTAGGCCACCGTCACGGCCTGTGCCTTGGCGGCAGCATCACCTTCGGCGGCGGCATAGACCTGCGCCTTGGCCTGCGCCAGGCCCGCGCGCGCGGCGGCATAGGGGTCGCCCGTGCCGCCCGCCTGCTCCAGGTCGAGCACCGTGAGGCGTTCCGGCGGCACACCCTTGGCGCGGAAGTAGCCGGCGGTGGCCAGCGTGCTGGTGAAGTTCACCGTCGGGTCCTGCGCGCCGCCGCACATGAACACGGGGCGCGCGGGCGTCCAGTTGCGCAGGTCGTTGGCCACCGCCGCGCGGCGCAGCCCCGTGGCGGGCCTGCAATCGAGCGGCGTGGGCGTCGACAGCGACGCGCCCGATGCCGGCAGCGCATTGCCCGGGCAGGGCGAGGCCGCGATGTCGTTGGCCACCTGCGTCAGGTAGCTCTGCCGCACCAGGTTGTTCGGGCCGTAGAACGCCGACAGGGCCGGATCGACCGGGCCAGGCGTGCCGTTGGCCGGGAACAGCGCGGTCTGCGGCAGCTGGCCGGCGCCGATGATCGTCGACAGCGGCGTGAGGCTTGGCAGCAGCGTCTCGATGGTCGGCGCGTACTGGGCCTCGTAGATGTCCGAGGTGCTGCCGTAGACGTTGCCGAACTGCTTCTGCCAGCTGGTGGTGATCAGCGGCACGAAGACGGTGCTGCCCAGCGCCGGCCAGCCGCTGAAGGAATAGTCGATCAGCAGGCTGATGGCCGAAGGCGCCGACAGCGGTGCCGACGCGGTCACGCCCTGGCCGGCGGCCTGCATCGCCCGGTGCGTGGCCAGCGCGACGAAGCCGCCCTGCGAGTAGCCGGTGACCAGCAGCGAACCGGCGTCGCTCACACCATCGAGCGGCAGCGCGGTGCGCGCGGCCTTGAGCGCGTCGATCATGTCCTTGGACTGCTGGTCGGCGTTGAGGTAGGGGTGGTAGGGCAGCGGCGAGGCGTCGTAGCCCGCGTAGTTGGGCGCCACCACGGTGTAGCCCTGGGCCGCGAACATGGCGGCCACGATCACGCCTTCGGCGGCGGCGGGCTGGTTGGGGTCGATCCAGCGGGCGATGTTGTAGTCGCGCGCGGTGGTGGTGCCGTGGGCGTAGAGCACGATGGGACGGCTGCCGTTGCACGCGGGGTCGGTGCCTGCGGGCACCATCACGGCCGCGGTGGCGCTGGTGTCTTCGCCCGCGCCGCCGACGGTGCGGTAGGTAATGCTGCGCAGCGCCACGCCACAGACCGGTGTGCCGCTGACCTGCAGGAGCGCCCTGCCCTTCGCGTCGGCCTGCAGCAGCGAGCGGAACTCGTTGGCCGACAGCCGGGCGATGGTGCTGGGACTGCCGACCAGCGAGCCGCGGCCCGTGTCCGGCGCCGAGCCACCCCCCCCGGTACCAGGCAGGAAGAAACCCCCGCCGCCACTGCCACCGCCGCCGCAGCCGGCGAGGAGCAGGCCTGCCGCTGCGGCCACGCCGGCCAGTCGAAGAAGGATGGACGGGCGCGCGCTGGGGGGCATGGTCGGTGTCTCCGGGTGTTCTTGGGGCGGCGGCCATTCTGGCCAGCGGAGGGCCGGGTGCGCAATGGGCGCTGGACTACACGGGGGGCTGCCGAGTCCGGGGCTTGTTCCGTCGTTGCTGTTGATCGGCCGGCACGATGGGCTGGGGCGCTGGCGGCGGCCGCGGGCCTGCGTTCTCCGGCGCTGGCTCGCGCTGACCGGCTTGTCGCGCGTGCTGTGTGCTCGCTGTCCATCGACGTGCTTTGGGCATTGCACGGCGCCGCGAATGGCGCCTGCGCCCGCAGGCCCACGACCACCGCCCAGAGGCGCTGCGTTGCACTTTCTTCTTTCCCTCTTCGAGTGCCCCATGTCCGTTCGCGCTGAGCCTGTCGAAGCGCTGCGCAGGGCTTCGACAGGCTCGGCCCGAACGGGTGGGGAGGGACTCAGGGGCTGTTCCTCATACACATCTCACGCTGCCGA
>SCOE01000077.1 GCA_005503065.1 Comamonadaceae bacterium ALPHA2B | reverse complement strand
AAGCCGTCGCCCAGGGGCTTCATCTGCTCGCCCAGCGCCGGATGGAAGTAGCCCAGCAGCACGCCGACGATGACGGCGAAGATCACCTGGACGTACAGGGAGCGGTACAGCGGAAGGCGGCGCGGCGCCGCGGAAGTGGTCGTGGTCTGCATCAGTTGCGAATGCCCAGTTGGAATGCGGCGCCGGCGTCGGGCAGGATGCCCAGCAGGCCCGCGGTGTGGATCAGTTGGCCGGCGGCCGTGCCCGCGCTCTGTGCGACGCCCAGCACCGGGCTGTCGTAGGCGAGCACGCCGGTGCTGCCGTCCAGGTCGAAAGCGGTCCCCATCACGCTGGCCGTGCCGTGCGTACCGGCGCTGGTGGCGGTGGCGAAGCGGCCGTCCGCGGCGCCCGGTGCCAGCGGCGATTGCGGCGCATAGAGGCGCAGGCCGAAGCTGGTGGCCGATTCGCGGATCAGGAACAGCGGCACCGTCACCGCACCCACCTGCCCGAAGACCACCGAGCCGCCCGGCGTGCCGCCGGTGGTGGCGGCGCCACCGGTGGGCGGGGTCACCATCAGGTCGAAGGCGTTGCGCGTCGTGTCGTAGGCAAGGTAGCCCTTGGCGGTGGACGTGCAGCTGGCGTCGTAGGTCATGAAGCCGCCCGTCGATGCATCCTGGCAGTGCTGGAAGGTGCCGGCATTGCGCACCCTCGACGACGCGGCGTACCGCGTGGCGCTGCCCCCGGCACCGTACTGGATGCCGGCCACGTCGTAGATGCCGGCCACCGGATTGAAGACGGCCGGGCTGCCGCTGTTCTCGAAGGTGTTCTGGAAGGCCAGCAGCGGCACGAAGCCGCCGCCCGCGGCCGCATTCACGCCGCCCAGCAGCGCACCACCCGCGCCGAAGCTGAAGACCGCCCCGCTCTCGCCGCTGGCGTAGCGGCAGTCGCCCTGCGACACCAGCGTGCCGCTGCGCTGCGTGCCCGCGGGGCGCTGCAGGCTGGCGTCGATGGTGACGGTATAGGCCAGGGTGGACGGGTCGACGCCGACGCGCAGTTCCTCGCCCATCAGGTTGCCGCCCTTGTAGGTGGTGGGGCTGGCAGGCAGGTTCGGGCAGGCGAGCGGGTCGCCCACCTCGGTCACGCAGCTGTAGTTGACGGCCGCGTCCAGGCTGCCGGTGCCGCGGTACTTGGGCCACGACGGGAACTGGCACAGGGGCCGCGTTCGGCCGTAGGTGCCGGGCACGCTGTCGGCCGCGATGGGCGTGTTGAGAGCCAGGCCGCGCTCGACCCAGTCCTCCAGCGCCGCGAGCGAGTCCCAGGCGGGAATGAAGACGCCGGTGCCATGGCCCATGCCCGGCACCATGTAGAAGCGCAGGCTTTGCGCCACCGTGCCGGCGCCGACGGTGGCCACCACGCGCTGGTAGTAGTCGATGGTGGAGTTGCCGCTGATCACCTCGTCGGCCTGGCCGTGCAGCAGGATCAGGCGCCCACCGCGCGCGAAGAAGGGCCGCAGGTCCGGGTCGGTCGCGTCGGTGATGGCCGAGACGGCCTCCACGCGAGCGGTCCAGGCGCCCGGGTTCAGCGGATCGAAGGTCAGGGTGTCGAGCGCCGCGTCGCGCGTGACGAAGTACTTGGCCCACTGGTCCCCCGTCACGTACTGGTTGGCGTCGGCCGAGGTGGCGGGGTTGCCCGGCGTGCGCCGCGTGCCCAGGTCGCGCGAGGTGAAGGGGCCGGCCACCAGCGCGCCTTCGAGCAGGTTGTAGCCGCCGGCGCGGCGCACGCCGTTGGCCAGCGAGTAGGACGTGAACTCCAGCGGCGACTCGATGGTGCGAACCGTGGCCAGCTGCGCGTCCGACAGGCAGGTGTCACCGGTGTCGGTGCCGCCGGCGCAGCGCAGCGACGCGAGGATCTGCGTGTTGAGCTGGCGGCAGCTCTCCACATTGCTCACGATGCCGTCGCCGGCGCCGTCGAGCCGGTCGCAGGCGGCCAGCACCGTCCTTTGCACCAGCAGCGTCTTGGCCAGGTTCATCCAGCCGGCGCCGCCGTTGGCGTAGAGCGCGCGGCCCACCGCGATGTTCGACAGCCGCGTGCCGCTGTAGTTGAGCGCGGGCTCGTTGGCGACCACGCCGTCGTAATCGGCCGGCCAGCGCTGGATGTGCAGCAGTGCGTCGCGCCCGCCGGTGGAGGTGCCGAGGAAGTAGGCGTGCTGCGGCGCACGCGCGTAGCGCAGCTGGATGAGCGCCATCGCCACGTCGTGCGTCTTCTTGAGCGAGTTGCCGCCGTAGTTGGCCAGCGCCTCGTCGTTGGCGGCGAACCTCGCGTCGGTGATGCTGCTGCTCTGGTGGCCGCTGTCGTCGCCGAAGGTGGCGTAGCCCAGGGCCAGCGGCGCCGGCTTGTCGGCCGGGCCGAAGCGCACGGGCTCGGTGCCGTCGATCAGCCGGCCGTTGAAGCCGCCACCGCCGAAGTGGATCGCCTTGCGGTTCCATTGCTCGGGCAGGTTGACGGCAAAGTTGATGACGGGCGCGTTCGCATCCATGGGCTGGATGGTCCCGCGCACCTGGCAATAGCTGCCCAACGTGTTGCCGCTGTCGCCGGCGCCGACCGGCGTGGCGCTCACGACCGTCGCGCCCTGCGTGGGCAGGCCGATCTGGCCGGCGGCGATGGTGCGTCCGGCCAGATCGGCGCAGCCCAGCACCGGCGTGGCCGGCGGCTGCGGCGGCGTGGCGGGGTCGTCGTCGCTATTGGCCCCGCCGGGTGGCGGCGTGCCGGGGTCGCCGCCCTGGCCCGGCGGGTTCGATGGCAGCACGGGAAAGCCGCCGCCCCCTCCGCCACCGCCACCGCAGGCGACCAGGGCCACGGCGGCCAACAGAGAAGCCAGCACGGGACGAAAGAATGGGACCGACGACGGCGACGGCAGGTGCCGGGCGCGGCAGGACAGCGGCATGGGGGTGTGTCTCCAGGGAACGGGCCGTGGCGGCCTCTGATGCGAAAGCGGGCGAACGATAGTTTTGGCGGTGACTTCGGGTCAAATAAAATAATCGGGCCTCTCCGATACGAAAAACATATGGAAATGCGTCCGCTGCGTTACTTCGCCGCCGTGGCCGAAACCGGCCACATGACGCGCGCCGCCGAACAGCTCGGCATCCAGCAGCCGCCGCTGAGCCAGCAGATCAAGGCGCTGGAGCGGCAGCTGGGGCTGCAGTTGTTCAAGCGCCATCCGCGCGGCGTGACATTGACCGATGCCGGCCGGCAGTTCCAGGTCGAGGCGCAGCGCATGCTGGGCCACATGGCGGCGCTGGAGGCGCGCATGCAGCGCGTGGCGCAGGGCGAGGAAGGCGTGCTCGCGGTCGGCTTCACGAGTTCGGCCGCGGCCCATGCCTTCGTGCCACAGGCGCTGCGCGCCTTCCGCCACGCCCGGCCCCGGGTGCAGTTGCAGATCGGCGAACACAACGCGGCCGAACTCACCGAATCCATTTCGGCCGGCCGGATGCACTGCGGCTTGCTGCGCGTACCGGTGGACCGCCCGGCCGGCCTGCATTTCGAGACGCTGCTGCGCGAGCCCGTGATGGCCGCGCTGCCGGTCGACCATCCGCTGGCCGCCCGCCCGGGCCGCGCCTCCCGCCTCACGCTCGCGCAGCTGTGCAGGGAGGGGCTGATCCTCGTGCGCCGGCCCGGGGCGCCAGGGCTGTACGCCGAACTGCTGGCACTGTGCCGCGCGCAGGGCCTGGCGCCGCGGGTGGTGGCCGAGGTCGACCGCATGATGACCAACCTGAACCTGGTCGCGGCCGGCGTGGGCCTGTCGGTGGTGCCGGCCTCGATGGCCGGCGTGCACCCGCATGCCATCCGCTACCTGCCGCTGGCCGGCAGCGAGTCACTCGATGCGCCGCTCACGCTGGTCACGCGGCAGGACGAGGACAGCCTGCCCGCCGCCCAGTTCGCCGCCCTGGTGCGGGCGCAGGCGCAGGCGCAGACGGCATGACGCTGCAGCGGCGACGGGTCCTGCACGCGGGCGTGGCCGCGGCACTGGGCGCCGCCACGGCCGTGCGCGCACAGGAGGACGTCTGGCCGTCGCGGCCGCTGAAGCTGCTCGTGGTGTATCCCGCGGGTGGCGTCAGCGACCTGGTGGCGCGCGCGCTTGCCGCGCCGCTGGGCGCGCTGCTCGGCCAGCCGGTGATCGTCGAACACCGCCCGGGCGCCGGCGGCGCCGTGGGCATGGCAGCGCTTGCCCGCGCCACGCCCGATGGCCACACGCTGGCCTTCTCGGCCATCACGCCGCTCACGCTGCACCCGCTGGTGGCGCGTGTGCCCTACGACCCGCAGGCCGACTTCATGCCCATCGCCGGCGTGATGCGCACGCCGGTGCTGGTGGCCGGCACGCCGGCGCTCGCGTGGCGCGACTTCGGCGCCGTGCTGCGCGGGGCCCAGGCCCGGCCGGGCGCCTTGCGCTGGGCCAGCTCTGGCGTGGCGACCACCGGGCACCTGGTGCTGGCCCAGGTGCGGCGCCTGGCGCGCGTGGACATCACCCACATCCCGTACCAGGGCGGCGGCCGCCAGCTCAACGATGCGCTGGCCGGGCAGTTCGAACTGCTGTCGACCAATGTGGCGCCGCTGCAGCTGCAGTACATCGCGGCGCGCCGGCTGTGGCCGCTGGCGGTGGGCGCCGAATCGCGGCTCGACGCCCTGCCGCGGGTGCCGACGCTGGCGGAACTGGGTTTCGCCGATGCGAACGTCGACTCGCTCTTCGGCGTCTTCGCGCCCGCGCGCACGCCGCTGGACGTGGCGCAGCGCCTGAACCGCGCGGTGGGCGAGGTGCTGGCGGGCGCCGAGCTGCGGCGCATCCTGCACGACGCCTACAACGCGCCGGCGGACGGCAGCATGGCCGACTTCGCGCGCGCGATCGAGGAAGACGACGAACGCAACCGCCAATTGATGGCGGGGCGCAGCACGCTGGACTGAACGGGCCTCAGCCCTCGGCCGACCAGAGCTGCGGGTACTCGAGCACGAAGCCGTCCTCGCTCAGCGACAGCTCGGCGTCGTAGCCGAAGCGCGGCGAGGCGTAGCGGTAGCGGGTGGGATCGATGCAGGCGTAGCGCTGCTCCAGCAGGCCCAGGCCGTCCTCCGACAGGTCCAGCCAGGCCGCAGGCGCATCGGCCTCCTCGCCGGGCTGCAGATGCATGCGGCGGATGGGCAGCAGGTTGGTGGCGGGGGTGAAGCCCAGGTCCAGGTCGGCGCAGTGCGCCAGGTCGGGCACGGGAGCGTCGTTCACCGTCCAGCCCTTGGGCGTGCGCGCGATCGACAGGTCGATCGCCGTGCCGCCGAGCCAGCCGCGCACCGTGGCCCACTGGGTGTGGAAATGCCTGTCGCAGCGCAGCCGGTAGTGCAGCTGCGCGATGCGCCCGCTCTCGTGCCGGAAGGCGGCCGCGCCGTCGAGCTGCCAGGCGACGTCGTTGCGCTCCAGGCGGCACGCGTCGTGGCCGGGGCCGTCCTGGCGGCGCCAGAGGATGGTGGCGACGGTTTGCATGGGGCGCATGATCGCCCCGGCGCCGCCGCCACGCAAGGCGCGGCGCCGCCCTCGCCGAAAGAGAAGCCCGCCGACGCCGCGCCCGCGAACGCTGCGCCGACAATCGCGAAGTGACCGTTTCTGCCGACGCTCCGCCACCGCAGTCTCCCGCGCCCGGCCGCATTCGCCGCGTGGCCCACCTCGACATGGACGCCTTCTTCGCCTCCGTGGCCCTGCTGCGCTACCCGCAGCTCAAGGGGCTGCCGATGGTGATCGGCGGCGGGCGCCGCAAGGTGGACGAGATGCTGGCGCGCGACTACGCGGGCCTGCCCTCGCACGAGATCCCGGTCGGGGCCTTTCCGCTGCTCAAGGACTACGTGGGCCGCGGCGTCATCACCACCGCGACCTACCCGGCGCGGCAGTTCGGCGTCGGCTCGGCCATGGGCATGATGAAGGCTGCCAAGCTGTGCCCTCAGGCCATCGTGCTGCCGGTCGACTCCGACGAGGTGCGCCGCATCTCGCGGCAGTTCAAGTCGATCATCACGGAGATCGCCCCGGTGATGCAGGACCGTGGCGTGGATGAGGTCTACATCGACTTCACCGACGTGCCGGGCGGCCAGCGCGAGGGCGGGCGCGTGCTGGCGCGCCTGATCCAGAAGTCGATCTTCGACGCCACGGGCCTCACCTGCTCCATCGGCGTCGCGCCGAACAAGCTGCTGGCCAAGCTGGCGAGCGAGTTCGACAAGCCCAACGGCATCACCATCCTGCACGAGAGCGATCTGCAGGCGCGCATCTGGCCCTTGCCCGCGCGCAAGGTCAACGGCATCGGGCCCAAGGCCGACGCCCGGCTCGAGAAGCACGGCATCCGCACGGTGGGCGACATCGCGGCGCGCGAGCGCGACTGGCTGATGGCCACCTTCGGCAGGGCCAGCGGCGCCTGGATGCACGAGATGGCCTGGGGCCGCGACGACCGCCCTGTGGTGACCGAGAGCGAGCCGGTGTCGATGAGCCGCGAGACCACCTTCGAGCGCGACCTGCATGCCGTGCGCGACCGGGCCGAGCTGGGCGCGATCTTCACCCAGCTGTGCGAGAAGGTGGCGGAGGACCTGCAGCGCAAGGGCTACGTGGGCCGCACCATCGGCATCAAGCTGCGCTACGACGACTTCAAGACGGCCACGCGCGACCAGAGCCTGGCCGAGTTCACGGCCGATGCGAAGCTGATCCGCCGCACCGCGGGCCTGTGCCTCAAGCGCGTGCCGCTCGAGCGCCCGCTGCGCCTCTTGGGCGTGCGCGTGGGCACGCTCGCGCGTGCCGACAGTCCCGAGGCGAATTCCAAGCCGAATCGGCCTCCAGCGCCCGCCGGAAGGGCGCGGACAGCTATCGATTCGATAGCAACGACAGGATCGCTGTTCTGATGCCTGCGCTGCGCCGGGCGCTGCGAATCCTGGCCTGGGGCGTCGGCGCACTGCTCGCAGCGACGACCCTCTACCTCGGCACGGCCACGGCGCTGATGCTGTGGCCCGCGCGCGGCGACCCCTCCGCGCCGGCTGGCGGCAGCGAGCGCATCACCGCCTTCGTCGTGAGCAATGGCGTGCACACCGACCTCGTGCTGCCCTTGCAGGCCGGCGGCATCGACTGGCGCCGCGACTTCCCGCCCTCGCAGGCCCGCGCCGCGCCGGCCGACGCGGCGTGGATCGGCTTCGGCTGGGGCGACCGCGAGTTCTACCTGAACACCCCCACCTGGGCCGACCTCACGCTGCGACGCGCGCTCGGCGCCCTGGCCGGCACCAACCCGTCCCTGCTGCACGTGAGCTGGCTCGCAACGGCGCAGTTGCGTCCCGGCAGCACCTGGCAGCTGGCGTTGACGCCTGCGCAGTACGCACGCCTCGCGGCCCACGTGCGGGCCAGCCTGCCCCAGGGCCGCGCCGTGCCGATCCCCGGCGCCCACTACGGCGCGGACGACGCCTTCTACGAGGCCACCGGCCGCTACCACCTCTTCGAGACCTGCAACACCTGGACCGGCCGCGGTTTGCGTGCGGCCGGCGTGCCGGTGAGCCGGTGGACGCCCTTCGACTTCAACGTGACCTGGTCGCTCGCGCCGTACGCGACGCCCTGAAGGTCTCGCGCTCGCACGGCCCCTCGGGCGAATCCGCCGCCGGGGGTGCGGCGCTCAACCTCATCCGCGGCCGACTGTTCGCCGCCGTCGGGCGGCTCGCTGCCGCACGCTGACACCACCGGCGCCTTTCAGGAGCGCGCTTCGATCGGGTTCCCGTACAGCGGCTTGGCCCCGAAGCGCGTGCTGACCGCGTGGGCGACGCCGCAGGCCAGCATCGTCGGCAGGGTGAGCTGGAACTGGTTGGTCATCTCCATCACCATGACGATGGCCATGAGCGGGGCATGCGTCACCGCCGCCAGCACCGCCGCCATGCCGACCACTGCCATCACCCGCGGATCGCCCACCCAGGCCATGGGCAGCACGTGCACCGCGAGCTGCGCGAGCACGCTGCCGGCCGCCGCGCCCACCAGCAGCGAGGGCGTGAACACGCCGCCGATGGCGCCGCTGCCCGAGCTCAGCGCCGTGGCCAGCACCTTGGCCACCAGGACCCAAGCCAGCATCTGCCAGAGCAGGTCGCCGCGCAGCACGGCCGACACCACGCTGTAGCCGTTGCCCCAGACCTCGGGCACCGCGGCAGCCATCAGGCCCACCAGCAGGCCGCCCAGGCCCAGCCGCGCGACCGGCGAAGCGATGCGGCCGAAGACGATGCGGCTGCGTTCCAGCAGGCCCAGCAGCGCCCAGCCGGTGGCGCCGAACAGCAGCCCCGCGACGAGCGCCGCACCGAGGCTGGTGGGCTGCAGGGCGAGCGTGGGCATCACGTACAGCGCCTGCGGCTCGACGAACCAGTGCATCAGCGCGCTGGCCGTGGCGGCGGCGATGAGCACCGGCGCCACGGCCGACCGCACGAAGAAGCCCAGCGCCAGCTCGAGCACGAAGACGACGCCCGCGACCGGCGCGTGGTAGGCCGCGCCGATGCCGGCCGCGATGCCGCACACCAACAGGGTCTTGCGCTCCTCGGCCGCCAGCGGCAGACGGCGCGCCAGCGTGGCGGCGAACCAGGCCGCCATCTGCACCATCGGCCCTTCACGGCCGATGGAGGCGCCGGTGCCCACCGACAGCAGCGACGAGAGGCTGCGCGTCAGCGTCGTCCGGTCATTGAGATCGACGCGCCCCTGCCGCGCGGCGTCGATGTAGTCGAGGTGGTGTTCGCCCGCCGGCCCGCGGCGCGCCCAGCGCAGCCCCAGGTGCAGCACCGCCCCCGCCAGCAGGCCGCCCACCGCGCCCACCACCACCCGCTGCCAGGGCGCGATGGCGCGCGCGGCATCGACGAAACCGGCGGCATGCCCGGTCGCCAGCCATTCCACGCCGTGCGCCAGACCGCGGAACAGCACGGTGGCCGCGGCGGCCAGCGCGCCAGCGAGCATGGCCAGCAGCCACAGCCGTGCGCCGCGGCCCGTGGGCCAGCGCCTGGGCGTCGTCCCAGCCTCGCGATGGGCGGCGGCGTCCACGCCGCTTCAGCGCAGCGGCGGCACGCCGGCCTGCCACTGCGGCCAGTGGGCCACGATGTGGTCGACCACGCGCGAGCCCACGGCCTCGATGTTGGCCACCGTCTCGGCAAAGCCGCCGGCCGTCTGGCCCGGTGCCGGGTCGAGGTGCTGCAGCGTCGTCTCGCCGGGGCTGCCCTGGTCGAAGTTGACGGCGCCGCGCAGGCTCATCACGCGGTCGGTGCCCTGGGTGCGCTTGATCACCAGCGTGATGGCCGCGGCCTCCATCTCGGTGATGACGTAGTCGTCGGCACCGTAGAGCTTGGCGATGTACTGCGCCTGCTTCGACATGCCGGGGCCGTGGAAGAAGGTGTCGCCTGTCATGTGCGTGCCGGTGCCCACGAAGGGCGCGCGGCGCGCGGCGGCGTCGGGATAGCGCAGCCGGTAGGTGCGCGCGGAATCGGCATCCTTGAGCGGCGTGTCGGCCGAGAGCTTCATCGCCCAGCCCACGAGCTGCGGGTTGAGCTGGAAGCGGCGGTACTCCTCGTAACCCTTGCGCGGCATGAAGGTGGGTGCGCCGGCCGTGTTCTCTTCCGGCGCCCAGCGGTGGCCCAGGTCGTAGTCGACCAGCCAGGTGGCCCAGTTCACTTCACCGATGGTGCCGCGCGAGGGCGGCGTGCCGGCCACGCCCGAGATGACGTAATAGGCCTGCGAGAAGTCGAAGCGCGGGTTGAGCAGGATGGCCTGCATCGACGAGGAGGAGTTCACCTTGCCCATGCCGAGCACCGCGCCGCAGACGCCGTCGGCGTTGCAGTACACCGGGCCGAGCGCGCCGGGCACGGCGATGGGCGTGGCGCCCTTCCAGTAGCGCTCGTACCAATGCTGGAACTCGCCGGCGCGGTCGCCGGTGTTCTGGCCGATCTCGAACATGGCGGCGACGAAGACCTTCACCCGCACCGGGCGCTGGGCCTCGGCACCCGGGGTGCTGGCGCAGCCGGCGAGCCAGGCGGCCAGGGCCAGGACGGCGGCGAGGCGAAGAGGTGACGAGAAGGAGGAAACGAGCAGGCGGCGCATGGCGGGTCCACGGAAGGAGAGGAAGCCCGCGAGTCTAAGGAGCCGCACGATGCGCTGCACGCGCACCCTGTGCGCGGCGCGCGTCCTACAGCCATCGACGGCGGCAGAACGGCATCGTCCGTTCGTGCCGACTGCCGCCCCCTCCCCCGCCCCACGCCGCGCCGCACCCACGCCGCGGCGTGGGGCGGGGGA
>SCOE01000076.1 GCA_005503065.1 Comamonadaceae bacterium ALPHA2B | reverse complement strand
GGACAGTGAAACGACTCAGCGCCGATGATAGTGCGGGTTCCCGTGTGAAAGTAGGTCATCGTCAGGCTCTTACAGCCCAAGAACCCCCGATCAGCAATGCTGGTCGGGGGTTTTTGCTTTGGCGGATCGATTACATGGCAATGCCTGAAATGCAGCTTCAAGCGTTGGCGATGTATTCGCTATTCAGGACAATTGCGCCTGATGAGGCGAGCTCTTCGACCAACTGCCCGAACATGGATTGCAAGGTCAGAGAGCCGAAATACCGGGTTTGTACCAGCGACACGTAGGGTGTCTGCCTGAACCACTCGTCCAGCGCTTTCCGATGGATGATTCCAAGCTCGAGCAGCTTGAACTTCAGCAGGACTTTCAAGGCATGCCAAGCATGCTTTCCTGGCGCTCGAACCTGGCCTTCAAGGCGGCCTCGTGCTGTATGAAGGGCGGCCGCGACGTTGGAGAACACTGCGCCATGGCCCGGAATCACGATGCGAGGTGCGAGGCGTTCGATCAGATCGAGCGTCGCGGCCACATCGTCGAAGCCGGGCTCACCGCGCAGCTCGGGAAAGACCACGCCGAAGCCGTTCTGCCACAGCGCATCGGCCGAAATCAGGATCTGCGCCTGCGGCTCGAAGAGGATGACCGAATGAGGATCGTGCCCAGGTGCGCCATGGACTTGCCATGTCTGGCCGCCCAGCGCCATTTCGGCGCCAGGTACGAGCAGGCGGTGGTGTTGAAATCGTGGGCAATGTTGCCCCGTCACTTGAAAGCTGAGCGCCGCTTCGTCCCAACGCTCTACGGCCTCGGCCTCGCCAGGAGGGATCGCCGTCTCCAATGCCGCATGACGCGCCTGCAGCGCGGCGTTGCCGCCGCAGTGGTCGCTGTGGAGATGGGTGTTGACCAGCAGGTCGAGCGCGTCGCCTTGCAAGGCCGTCTCGACCAGCGCCACGGTCTGCGCGGCGTGGGTGAAATAACCGCTGTCGATCAGCGTCGTGGGGCCGGCGCCTCCACGCAGCAGGACATTGTTCGACGAGAGCCAGCCCCGCTCGAAAACGATCGTTCCGGGGGGGAGCGCAGCGGGAATCAATGCGCCTGGGCGACGGGCGCGCCGCCGGCCGGTCGCAGCTCACGCCGCAGGATCTTGCCCACGTTGGTCTTCGGCAGCGACTCGCGAAACTCGACGTACTTCGGACGTTTGTAGCCCGTGAGTTGGTCCTGACAATAGCGGATCACCGCCTCCTCGCTCAGGCTCGCGTCCTTGCGCACCACGAAGACCTTGATCGCCTCGCCCTGCTTCTCGTCAGGCACTCCCACCGCCGCACATTCGACGACGCCTGGGCACAGCGAGATGACGTTCTCCAGTTCGTTCGGGAACACGTTGAAGCCGCTCACGAGGATCATGTCCTTCTTGCGATCGACGATCCGTGAGTAGCCGTCGTCCTGCATGACGGCGATGTCGCCCGTGCGCATGAAGCCATCGGCCGTGAACGCGGCGGCCGTCTCCGCCGGCTGGTTGTAGTACCCGGTCATCACATTGGGGCCCTTGATGCACAGCTCGCCCGGCTCGCCGTTGGGCAGCGTGCGGCCCTCGTCGTCCTTGATCGCGATGTCGATGCCCGGCAGCGGCAGGCCGATGGTGCCGGTGAAGCTCGTGTTCGTCACCGGGTTGTTGGTGCCGATGGCGCAGGTTTCGCTCATGCCCCAGCCTTCGATCATGGGGCAGCCTGTCACTTCCATCCAGCGCTTTGCCGTGCCTTCGGAAGCCGCCATTCCGCCCGCCTGCGAGACGAAGAGGTTGGAGAAGTCCACCGTCTTGAAATCCGGATGCGTGAGCAGCCCGTTGAAAAGCGTATTGACGGCCGGCAGCATATGGAAGGGGCGCTTCTTCAGCACCGCGATGAACTTTCCGATATCGCGCGGGTTGGGGATCAGCGTGAGATGCGAGCCCTGGCGGATCGCCAGCAGCGACAGCGTCAGCGCGAAGATGTGGTACAGCGGCAGCGCGGCGATGCTGTTGACCTTCGACAGGTCGCCGGCGCGGGCCAGCGCTGGGGTGAACCAGGCCTCGGCCTGCAGCGTGGCCGCCACGATGTTGCGGTGCGTGAGCACCGCGCCCTTCGAGCGCCCGGTCGTTCCGCCCGTGTACTGGAGAAAGGCGATGGAGTCGAGCGTCGACGCATCGGGCGCGAGCGGGCGGCCGTGGCCCGCTGCCATCGCCTTCGGCCACGGCGTGACGGTGCGGCCACCGCTCAAGGGCAGTTTGAACGGCGGCACCATCTTCGCGAGGTGTCGCACGGCCGTCGTGATCCATGCGCCATACAACCCGCCGAGTTGGTCGCCCATCGCCGTGACGAGCACATGGCGCACGGCTGTCTTCCCGATCACCTGCTCCAGCGTCGCCGCGAAATTCTCGAGGATGACGATCGCCGTCGCACCCGAGTCGTTCAACTGGTGCTCCAGTTCGCGCGCGGTGTACAGCGGGTTGACGTTGACGCAGGTGTAGCCGGCGCGCAGTACGCCAACCATCGTCACCGCGAATTGCGGCACGTTGGGCAGCATGATCGCCACCCGTGCGCCCGGCTCCAGCCCCAGCGACTGCAGCCATCCGCCCAGCGTGCGCGAGAGGGCGTCGAGCTCACGGTACGACATCCAGCGCTCCATGCACACCGAAAAGGGGCGCTCGCCGTGGCGCTGGAACGCCTCCTCGAACATCTGGCCCAGCGAGCGGTATTCCTCGGGGTGGACGTCGTGAGGCACGCCCTTGGGATAGTTCTTCAGCGCTGACGGCAGCATGCGTTTCTCCGGTCTCTCTCCTGGGTGGCGGGCATTGTGGATGCTGCGCCGCCGCAGCCGTCCCGGGGCTTGTCCTAGGGCGGGCGCAGCGGCTGTCGCGCGTGCGATAGTGACCGCATGATTGCCCGCCTCCAGCGCGTGCTGCTGTTCGTCGCCGCTTTGTTCCTCGCCGCCTGGTGTGCGTATTGGGCGCGCCGCGCGCCCGCTGTCGCATTGTTGGGTTGTGTGGTCGCAGCGCTCGTCCACATAGCGTGGATAGCTATCGAATTCATAGCATGCTGGCGCGTCAACCGCCACCACGCCCCGCGCCCCCGGTTCGCAGCGCTGCTGCGCGCGTGGGCGGCCGAGAGTCGGATGGCCGTGCGCGTGTTCGGCTGGCGGCAGCCGTTCCGTGCCAACGCCGTGCCCGACCACTTGCCGCACAGCGATCGGCGCCGGGGCGTCGTCTTCGTCCACGGCTTCTGCTGCAACCGCGGCTTCTGGACCCCCTGGCTGAAAGCGTTGCACCGTGACGGCCGCGCCTTCGTGGCGGTGAACCTCGAGCCGCCCTTCGGCTCGATCGACCGCTACCTCGGCACGATCGAGGCCGCCGTGCAGCGCGTCCGCGGCACAACGGGTCAGGCGCCAATGCTCGTGTGCCACAGCATGGGTGGCCTCGCAGCGCGGGCCTGGTTGCGCGAGCATGGCCGTTCGGGGGCGGTGCATCGCATCGTCACGCTCGGCACGCCGCACGCCGGCACCTGGCTGGCGCGCTTCGGCCGCTCGACCAATGGACGCGAGATGCGCATCGGAGGCGAGTGGCTCCAGCGCATGGCCGAGGA
Source organism: Comamonadaceae bacterium ALPHA2B (assembly GCA_005503065.1). Classification (GTDB taxonomy): domain Bacteria; phylum Pseudomonadota; class Gammaproteobacteria; order Burkholderiales; family Burkholderiaceae_C; genus Xenophilus. Next base: position 6,764 of record SCOE01000076.1, on the reverse strand, counting down.
TGTGGAAAGCTCGCGCCGAGTGCGCTTCACCTGCTGGTACTCCAACTGCGACAACATCGTCTTCCCCACACCAACGGCCACGCTGCCGGGCGCCGACAACCGCCCAGCCCACGGCCTGGCGCACGTCGAGATGGCCTTCGACGCGCGCGTGATGCGCGAAACACTGGCCTTGCTGGACGCCGACTAGGACCGCAGGCGTGTGCCGGCGCCGCGCCGGCTCACTTGAGCCAGCGGTCCATCGTGCGCTGGAAGTCCCCGCCCGCCTGTTGCAAGTGCAGCCACTGGTCGACGTAGGCCTTGAAGGCCACGTCGTCGCGCGGCAGCATCCAGGCCATTTCGCCGTATTGCAGCGGCTTGTCGGGGTTCACGGCGCACAGGCCCGGCTTGAGGCGGCTCTGCACGATGGCTTCGGCCGACTCGGTGACGAACACGTCGGCACGCCCCGCGAGAACCTCGTCGAAGATGGTGATGTTCTCGCCGTGCAGCGTCAGCTTCGCCTGCTTGAAGTTGGTGCGCGCGAAGCGCTCGTTGCTGCCGCCGGGATTGAAGATCACGCGCGTCGTCGGCTTGTCGATGTCGGCCACCGTCTGGTACTTGCGCACGTCGGCGCAGCGCACGATCGGCGTCTTGCCGTTGACCATGTAGGGCGCGCTGAAAAACGCGCGCTTCTGGCGCTCGGTCGTCACCGAGATGCCGCCGACCGCGATGTCGCACTTGCCGGCCGCCAGATCCGGCAGCAGGTTGGCCCAGGTGGTCTTCACCCACTCCGGCTTGGCGCCCAGGCTGTTGCTGAAGCCGGCCATCAGGTCGATGTCGATGCCCTCGTAGCTGCCGTCGGGTTTCTGGAAGCTGAAGGGCTTGTAGTCGCCGGGGGTGCACACCCGCACCTGCGCGGCCTTCTGGACGGCATCGAGGTGCGATGCGGCAGCGGATGGGCCGCCCGAGGTGGCGCAGCCCGCCAGCAGCAGGGCCGACAGGGCGAGGGGGATGGTCATCTGGGCAGAGGCAAGGCGGCGTTGGTGCATGGGCTCTCTCGAAGGGCGTTGCTGACAAGGGGGGACGCCATTGTGCGGTGGGCCGGTGGCTCCCGACGAGCCCGCCCCAGGTCGGCCCGCCCGGTTGCGGCAGCGCCACGTCCGACTGGCATTTCGTCATCAATCGGGCCACAGTTGTCCCGAGAGTGTCCTTGGCACCTCCGGATGATTAGGGAAAACCCTAAAATCCCCCTCCATGCGTACCTTCCAGGCCATTTCCCGAGCGCTCGTCGGTGCCGGCAGCTTCCTGCGCCCGCCGGTGGTGGAGGCGCGCGCGGCCGGCGGGGTGGCGCCGCGGCCCGCCCAGCCGGTGCTGGTGCCCATCCGCTCGATCGGCCCCCGCGAGCGCGGCCGCATTCTCAAGCACCTGCTCGAACTGTCCGAGCGCGACCGCTACCTGCGATTCGGCTACGCCGCCTCTGACGAGCAGATCGGGCGCTACGTCGAGAACCTGGACTTCGAGCGCGACGAGATCTTCGGCATCCATAACCGCCGCCTCGACCTGATCGCGATGGCGCACCTGGCCTTCGCGCCGGGCGACCAGCACAAGGACTGCGCCGAGTTCGGCGTCTCGGTGTCGGCCCATGCACGCGGCCGTGGCTATGGCGCGCGGCTGTTCGAGCGCGCCGTGGTGGCCGCCCGCAACGAGGGCGTGGGCATGCTCTTCATCCATGCGCTGAGCGAGAACACCGCCATGCTGAAGATCGCCCGCAACGCCGGCGCGAAGGTCGAGCGCAGCGGCTCCGAATCCGAGGCCTTCCTCAAGCTGCCCGAGGCCACCTTCGACAGCCGCATGAACGAGATCGCGCTCGACCATTTCGCCCAGGTCGACTACCAGATCAAGGCCCGTGCCAAGCAGTTCTGGTCGTTCCTGGCAGGCCTGCAGGAAGTGCGCAGCGGCGTGCGCGACGCGCGCGACCGCACCTCGCCCTGAGGCGCAAGGCCGCCCGATCCGGTCCGCGGTCGCGGCGCCGCGGGGCTTCCGGTATCCTTGTCCTTCCCCAACTACCGCCCTCCCGCAGTGGCAGACCCCCATCCTGAGCGCGCCTCCGCATCCCGCGAAGACAAGCGCAGCTTTCTCCAGAAGCTCGTCGAATTCATCAACCCGGGCCCCGACTCCCGCGACGAGCTGATCGAAACCCTGGCCGACGCGGAAGACAACGACGTCATCGGCGCCGAGTCCCGCGTGATGCTCGAGGGCGTGCTGCGCATGGCCGACATGACGGCCGGCGATGTGATGGTGGCGGCACCGCGCATGGACCTGGTCGACATCGATGCGCCCTACGAGGCGCTGCTCCACCTGGTCATCGACACCGCGCACTCGCGCTTCCCGGTGTACGAGGGCGACAAGGAAAACATCATCGGCATCCTGCTCGCGAAGGACCTGCTCAAGCTGCAGCGTTCGCCCGAGCTGAACATCCGCGCGCTGCTGCGCCCCGCCACCTTCGTGCCCGAAAGCAAGGGCCTGAACGACCTGCTGCGCGAGTTCCGCGGCAACCGCCAGCACCTGGCCGTGGTCATCGACGAATTCGGCCGCGTGGCCGGCCTCATCACCATCGAGGACGTGCTCGAGCAGATCGTCGGCGAGATCGAGGACGAGTTCGACATCGCCGAGGACGAAGGCGACATCTTCGGCCTGGCCGACCACACCTACCGCGTGAGCGGCGACACGCCGATCGAGCGCGTGGGCGAGGCCTTCGGGATCACCTTCGACGAAAAGCAGCTCAGCGAGGACTTCGACACCATCGGCGGCCTGATCGCGCACGAGATGGGCCACGTGCCCAAGCGCGGCGAGCGCCACACGGTGGGCGGCTTCGATTTCGTGGTGCTGCACACCAAGGGCGGCGCGGTGCGCTGGTTCAAGGTCTCGCCGGCGCGCGGCGAAGACGCGGCGGATTGAAAGCGACGCTGCTGCGCGCGCTGGGCTTCGGCGTCGCCGGCCTGGCGCAGGCCATCGCCATCGCCAGCCCCTGGAACGGCCAGCCGCAATGGTGGCTGCAACTGCTGTCCCTCGCAGGCCTGGTCGCGCTGCTCGACGGCCTTCGCCGCCAAGGCGCCGGCTGGCGCCGCGCAGGCCTGTGGGGCTGGCTCTTCTCCACCACCTGGCTCACCGGCACCTTCTGGTGGCTCTTCATCTCGATGCACACCTACGGCGGCCTGCCGGCGCCGCTGGCGGCCGTCGCGGTGCTGGCGCTGGCGGCGGGCCTGGGGCTGTACTACGCCGCGGCCTGTGCGGCTTTCGTGGTGTTCGCGCCCGCCAGCCGGGCGCGGGCTGCTCTCTTTTTTGTAGCGCTGTGGCTGCTGGCCGAACTGCTGCGCAACAGCTGGTTCACCGGCTTTCCGTGGGGTGCCGGCGGCTATGCGCATGTGGACGGGCCGCTGGCCGGCTACGCGCCCTGGCTGGGCGTGTATGGCGTGGGGGCCGTGGCGTCGGCGATCGCCGCTGCGGCGGGCTTGGCGTGGCGTGCGCCACGCCGCGCGCAGGCCTGGAGCGGCGGCGTCGTCGCCGTGCTGCTGGCGGCGCCGCTGGGGCTGGCCCTGCTGCACGACGATGGCGGTGACGCCAACGCGCGTAGCCGCCTGGGCGTCGCGCTGCTCCAGGGCAACATCCCGCAGGACGAAAAGTTCATCCCCGGCAGCGGCATCGCCACCGCCTTGCAGTGGTACGCCGAGCAGCTGCAGGCCGCCCGCGCGCCGCTGGTCGTGACGCCCGAGACGGCGCTGCCCCTGCTGCCGCGTCAGCTGCCGCCCGGCTACCTCGACGCCATCGCCCGGCGCTACGCGCAGGGCACGCAGGCGGCGGTCGTGGGCCTGCCCTATGAAGACAAGCCGGGCAGCTACAGCAACACGGTGCTGGGCTTGGCGCCCGGCCAGCCCGCGCCCTACCGCTACGACAAGCACCACCTGGTGCCCTTCGGCGAATTCATCCCCACGGGCTTTCGCTGGTTCATCGACATGATGAACATCCCGCTGGGCGATTTCGCCCGCGGCGCGCTGCCGCAGCCGCGCTTCGACTGGCAGGGCCAGCGCATCGCGCCCAACATCTGCTACGAGGACCTGTTCGGCGACGAGATCGGCGCGGCCTTTCGCGATGCGGCCACGGCACCGACGATCCTGCTGAACGTGAGCAACATCGCCTGGTTCGGCGACTCGATCGCCATCGACCAGCACCTGGCCATCTCGCGCATGCGCGCGCTCGAATTCCAGCGGCCGATGCTGCGTGCCACCAACACCGGTGCCACGGCCGTGATCGACCATCGTGGACGCGTCACGCAGCAGTTGCCGCGCCTCACGCGCGGCGTGCTGGAGGCCGACGTCGAAGGCCGCGCGGGAATCACGCCCTTCGCCTGGTGGGTGTCGCGCGCTGGCTTGTGGCCGCTGTGGGCACTGGCGCTGCTGGGCACGGCAGCGGGCATCGTCGCCGCACGGCGGTCACGCCGTTGAGTTCATCCGATTTGCTATGAAATCAGGAGCTGCTGGCGCCTGCCCGGCGGGCGCCCAAGCCCTCATTTCTTCAAGAAATTGCTAAGCCAAATCTGAGTATTGCACTCAGATCGCCACCGGCCAGCCACGCAGCTTGCCCGGGTTGAGCAAGGCCAGCGGATCGAAGCGCGCCTTCATCGCCAGGACCTCCGCCGGCAGGTCGCCGCCGGCCTTGCCGTCCTCGACGACGAAGACATGCGGGTTGTTGATGCGCACGCCGTAGTCGCGGTGCTCCTGGATGATCTGCGCGAGGCGCTCCTCGGTGCTGAAGCGCACCAGCTGCAGCGCGCTGCAGTTGAGCAGGCCGTCCATGCCGCGCAGGAACTCGGCGTGCATCAGCACCTCGCCCGCGTAGCGCTGCGTCAGCTCGGTGATCTGCTGCACGTACTGGCCGGGCGTGAAGCTGGTCTGCAGGTAGGTCAGGCTTTTGTCGATGCGCAGGGCGTGCAGCGTGGTGTGGTTCCAGGTGAACTCCATCAGTGTGCGGTTGCTCTTGTGCACCTCCTCGGCCGTGCGGCGGTAGGTCACCGTGCCGCCGTGCGCGGCCACCAGCTCCTTCAGCGCCTCCTCGCCGCCCTCGGCCACCAGCGACAGCACGGCATGGCAGCCGCGCGGCAGGTACTCCGACAGCTGGCCCAGGTGGTCGGGCACGGGGCTGGCGAAGAAGGCCACCTCGCGCTTGGCCAGGCCCGGCGCGCGCGCCAGCGCATCGCCGAAGGCCAGCGCCGCATCGAAGTCGGCGAAGGTGGTCAGCGTCTCGAGCCAGGGCTGCGCGGGCGCGAGGCCGATCTCCAGCTCCAGCACCAGGCCGTTGGTGCCCCAGAGGTGGTGCATGCGCATCGCCTCGGCGCCGCGCAGTTCGACCACCTGCGGCTCGGGCTCGATGGTCATGGCCTTCACGCCCAGCACGTTGCCGGGCGCGCCCAGCGGGCCGTAGTTGATCGAGCCCACGCCGCCGAAGCCGCCGCCGAACAGGCCGCCCAGCGTGGCGCTGCGGTAGGTCGAGGGCATGCAGCGCAGCTCCTGGCCCTGCGTGCGCGCCTGCTTCTCGATGTCGTTCAGGCGGATGCCGGCCTGCGCGCGCGCCACGCCGGGGCGCACCCACAGCAGCTGGTTGTAGCCCGTCATGTCGAGCACCACGCCGCCGGCCAGCGGCGTGGTCTGGCCGTAGTTGCCGGTGCCGCTGCCGCGGATGGTGATCGGCACCTTCAGGCGGGCGCAGGCGCCGACCAGGCGGCGGATCTCGTCCTCGGTGCGCGGGCGCACCACGCTGTCGGCCAGCTTGCCGTCGAGCTGGCGCTTGAGCACCGGGCTGAACCAGGAGAAGTCCTGCGACAGCCGCTCGATGCGGCCGGGATCGGTGATCCAGTCGAGCTCGGGCAGTTCGAGTTGCAACTGTTCGATGGGGGTCACGGGGGCGTTCATGCGAAGAAGAAGGGGAAGGGGTCAGTCCTGGGAAAGCTCGCTGGCGTGCCAGGAGCCGAGCGCGGCCTTCGTTGCCCAGGCCATCAGCGCGAAGAGCGCCACGCCGGTGAGCGAGATCAGCAGCAGTGCCGCGAACATGCGCGGGATGTTGAGCTGGTAGCCCGCCATGAGGATCTGGTAGGCCAGGCCGGTGGCCGCGCCGCCGGTGCCGGCGACGAACTCGGCCACCACCGCGCCGATCAGCGCCAGCCCGCTGGAGATGCGCAGGCCGCCGAAGAAGTAGGGCAGCGCGCTCGGGATGCGCAGGCGCACCAGCGTCTGCAGCCGGCTCGCGCGGTTCATCTTGAAATACGCCTGCAGGTCGGGGTCGATGCTTCGCAGGCCCAGCGTGGTGTTGCTGATGATCGGGAACAGCGCCACCAGCGTCGCGCAGATCACCAGCGAGGCCGTCGGGTCCTTCACCCAGATGATGATCAGCGGCGCCACCGCCACGATGGGCGTGACCTGCAGCAGCACCGCATACGGGAACAGCGCGGTCTCGATCAGGCGGCTCTGCACGAAGACGAAGGAGATCAGCACGCCCACCACCGTGGCGACCACGAAGGACAGCACCGTGATCTTCAGCGTCACCAGCAGGGCCATGCCGAGCGTCGCCCAGTCGGTGAACAGCGTCTTCATCATCAGCGCCGGCGAAGGCACCAGGTAGGGCGGCAGTTCCATGCCGACCACCAGCGCCTGCCAGGCGCCGATGAGCACCAGGCCCACCAGCACCGGCAGCAGGATGCGCTGCGCCCGGGGCTGGCGCAGCAGGGGCACGGGGGC
>SCOE01000075.1 GCA_005503065.1 Comamonadaceae bacterium ALPHA2B | reverse complement strand
GGCGACGGGACGCGGCAGGGGCACGGAACGGGGCGCCATGCTCAATCCTTCGCCTGCTTCTGGCGCCGCTCGCGGCCCAGCTGGTCCATCAGGCGTTCGCCCTCGGTATCTCGGCGGTCGACCGGCACCGATTCCTCCTGCGTGATCTCGGGCTCGTCCGGCGGATGCGGCGCCGGGTCCGGTGTGGGTTTTTGCTGCGATTCGGGCTTGTCGGTGCTCATGGGGATGGACCTCCGTCGTTCGTCGATGGCGTACCTTCGCGCCAGCATCGCGACCAGGGCCTCGGCAGAGGGGCACAGCAGGTGTCGGCCCAGACCGACGGCACCGCCGCCCGCGCGGGCCTAAGGTGGAGCCCTCGCACCGGTCGCACGGCGACCGCGGGCGACGCCCTGCCACGCATGACGACCTCCTCACCCCTCCAGCCCCAGCCCGGCGACCTGCGCACCGACATCCCCGCGCGCCTGGACCGCCTGCCGTGGTCGCGCTGGCACTGGCGGGTGGTGATCGCACTGGGCATCGCCTGGGTGCTCGACGGCCTGGAGGTGACGCTGGTCGGCTCCATCGGCGGGGTGTTGGAGCGTGGCGACACGCTGGCGCTCACCGCCACGCAGGTGGGCCTCGCCGGCTCGCTGTACGTGGCCGGTGCCGTGGTCGGCGCATTGGTCTTTGGACGCATGACCGACCGGCTCGGGCGCAAGAAGCTGTTCCTCGTCACGCTGGCGGTGTATGCCGTGGCCACCTTCGCCACCGCCTTTTCGCCCACCTTCGCCTTCTTCGCGGTGTGCCGCTTCGTCACCGGCCTGGGCATCGGCGGCGAGTACGCGGCCATCAACTCGGCCATCGACGAGCTGATCCCGGCGCGCGTGCGCGGCCGCGTCAACCTGGCGATCAACGGCAGCTTCTGGCTCGGCGCGGCGCTGGGCGCCGGGTTGAGCCTGGTGCTGCTCGACCCGCGCGTGCTGGGCCCGGTGTGGGGCTGGCGCGGTGGCTTCGCGCTCGGCGCACTTCTCGCGGTGGCCATCCTGCTGATCCGCCGCCACGTGCCCGAGAGCCCGCGCTGGCTGATCGCGCACGGCCGCGCCGACGAGGCCGAACGCATCGTGCGCGACATCGAGAACGAGGTGCGCGACCAGCACGGCGCGCTGCCGCCGGCGGTGGGCGAACTGCGCTTCGCGCGCCGCGCCAGCCCGTCGATGCGCGAGGTGGCCCGGGTGCTGTTCGCGCGGTATCGCTCGCGCAGCGGCGTGGCCCTGGCGCTGATGCTGTCGCAGGCCTTCTTCTACAACGCGATCTTCTTCACCTACGCGCTGGTGCTCACGCGCTACTACGGCGTGGCCGAAGGCCGCGTCGCGCTCTACATCTTTCCCTTCGCGCTGGGCAACGTGCTGGGGCCGCTGTTGCTCGGGCCGCTGTTCGACCGCGTGGGGCGGCGGCGCATGATCGCGCTGACCTACGTCGGTGCCGGCATCGGCCTGGCGCTCACCGGCTGGGCCTTCATGGCGGGCTGGCTCGACGCGCGCACGCAGGCGCTGGCCTGGTCGGCCGTGTTCTTCCTGGCCTCGGCCGCCGCCAGTTCGGCGTATCTCACCGTCAGCGAGGTGTTCCCGCTGGAGATGCGCGCGCTGGCGATCTCGCTCTTCTACGCGGTGGGCACCGGCGCCGGCGGCTTCGTCGCACCCTGGCTCTTCGGCCGCCTGATCGAGACCGGCAGCCGCGGCGCCGTGACGGTGGGCTACGCCATCGGCGCCACGCTCGTGATCGCGGCCGGGCTGCTGGCGCTGCGCTTCGCGGTCAACGCCGAACGGCGGTCGCTCGAGGACATCGCGCCACCGCTGGGCAGCGAGGCCGCCGCCGGCAATTCGTCACGATCGTGACGAATTCGGCTGGAACGCCCGCTGGACGGGGGCTGCAGGCCGATTGCACTTCGGCTCCGCAGGCCCGCCAAGCGCCGCGCACGTGGCGCCGCCCGATCGCGCGGCCCGAATGTAGGTGCAGGCGCGCCCGCGCTCAAGGGGCGCGCCGACCGCATCCGCTGCGCGGCCGTTGCACAGTCGCGGCAAAGGATGGCGCCAATGCCGCGCCATGTCCGCCCTTCCCCGCCCGAGCCACCCATGACCCGACGCGCAGAACGCATCGCCGCCATCCAGTCGCTGTCCGCAGCGGAACGCCGCTGGCAGCCCACGCCCGCCGATTTCCTGCAGATGGTGCAGGGGGGAGAGCCGCAGCCGATGCCCACCTTCCGCGCGCTGGGTGCCGCCGTCGAGTGGGACGGCCGCTTCTTCGTCTGGGTGCTGCTGGAGGACCGCGGCGGCTCGGGTGGCTATGCCGAACTGGCGCGCGCCGCGCAGGGCGACCCGACCTACGCCGACGCGCTGCGCCACGGCTGGCAGGCCCTGCACGTGATGCTGGGCGAACGCCTGCATGCGCCGCCGGGCATGCCGCAGGGCGCCTGAGCTGCGTGGGATACTGCGCCGCGGCAATCGTGCGCGACCGGCCTGGGGGCTGCGCCGCAACCTCATGAAAGACAGCGGCATGCACAAGAACGTCGGCGCGACGGCGCCCCGCGACCCGCATTTCCTGCCCGACGGAACGTTGGCGGCGACGCACCTCGCGGCCCACGACTGGGCCGCCTCGGCGCTCGGCGCACCGGCCACCTGGCCAGCGCCCCTGCGGTCGGCGGTGTCGATGGTGCTCGACGCCCCGGTGCCCACTTGGCTGGCCTGGGGCGAGGCGCTCACCCTGGTCTACAACGAAGCCTACGTCCCGCTGCTCGGCGGCAAGCACCCGCATGCGCTCGGCGCGCCGCTGCAACAGGTGTGGGGCGAGGTCTGGCCCGACGTCGGCGACCTGGTCGCGCAGGCCCTGAGCGGGCGCTCGGTCTACCGCGAGGACCTGCCTCTTCGGGTCAACCGCAACGGCGCCGACGAGCAGACCTGGTTCACCTTCTCGTACGTGCCGCTGCGCGACGGGGTGGGCGCGGTGCACGGGCTGATGTGCACCGTCTGGGAGACCACCGCCAAGGTCCGGGCCCAACAGGCGCTGGAAGAAGCCAACCGCGCGCTGGAGCGCCGCGTGGCCGAGGTCGAGCTGCGCGAGGCGCAGAAGCGCGAGAGCGAGGAGCGCTACCGCCTCGCGGTGCTGGCCACCAACGACGCCGTGTGGGACTGGCAGCTCGCCGACGGGCACGTGGTGTGGAACCGGGCGCTGGGCGCCCTCTTCGGCCACGCCGAGGCCGAGACCGACGCCGGCTGGTGGCTCGACCACATCCACCCCGAGGACCGCGGCCGCATCGAGCGCGGCATCCATGCCGTGATCGACGGCGGAGGCACCGGCTGGTCCGACGGCTACCGCTTCCGCCGCGCCGACGGCAGCTATGCCGACGTGTTCGACCGCGGCACGGTGCTGCGCGACGAGGCCGGCGAGCCGCTGCGCATGATCGGCGCCATGCTCGACCTGACCGAGCGCAACCGCGCCGAGGCCGCGCTGCGCGAGAGCGAGCGGCAGTTCCGCACACTGTTTGAGATCATCGACGAGGGCTTCTGCGTCATCGAGTTCCTCGACGGCCCGCACGGGCCGCTGAGCGACTACGTGCATGTCGCGGCCAACCCCGCCTACACGGCCAACGCCGGCATTCCCGACGTGGTCGGCCAGCGGGTGCGCGACATGGTGCCGCAGGAAGCCGACGGCTGGGTCGAGACCTACCGCCGCGTGCTGCTCACCGGCGAGCCGGTGCGCTTCGAGCGCGAGCTGGTGCGCACCGGCCGCTATTTGGAGCTGGCCGCCTTCCGCGTCGAGCCGCCCGAGCGCCGTCAGGTGGCGGTGCTGTTCCTGGACGTGACGAAGCGCCACCGCGCCGAGCAAGCGCTGCGCGAGCTCAACGAGACGCTGGAGCGGCGCGTGGCCGACGAGGTCGCCGAACGCAGCCGCACCGAGGACGCGCTGCGCCAGGCACAGAAGATGGAAGCGGTGGGCCAGCTCACGGGCGGCATCGCGCACGACTTCAACAACATGCTGGCCGTGGTGATCGGCTCGCTCGACCTGCTGGCGCGCCGCTTCGCCGACAGCGAGCCGCGCGCCGCACGCTACATCGAGTCGGCCCGCGACGGCGCCCGCCGGGCTGCGCAACTGACCCAACGGCTGCTCGCCTTCTCGCGCCAGCAGCCGCTCAAGCCCGAGGCGGTGGACGCCAACCGCCTGGTGGCCGGCATGTCCGACCTGCTGCGCCATTCGCTCGGCGCCTCGGTGCGGCTGGAGACGGTGCAGGCCGGCGGCCTGTGGCGCAGCCACGCCGACCCGAACCAGTTGGAGAACGTGATCCTGAACCTGGCCGTCAACGCGCGCGACGCCATGCCCGACGGCGGCCGGCTGACCATCGAGACCGCGAACTGCCACCTCGACGAGAACTACGCCGCCGCGCACATCGGCCTGGCGCCGGGCCAGTACGTGATGATCGCCGTCACCGACACCGGCGCCGGCATGACGCCCGAGGTGCTGGCCAAGGCCTTCGACCCCTTCTTCACCACCAAGGACGTGGGCCGCGGCACCGGCCTCGGGCTCAGCCAGGTGTACGGCTTCGTGAAGCAGTCGGGCGGGCACGTCAAGATCTATTCGGAGCATGGCCAGGGCACCACCGTCAAGGTCTACCTGCCCCGACTCACCGGCCATGCCGAGGCGCCCGCGCCGGCCAAGTCCGCGGGCAGCCTGCCGCTGGGCGACGCGCACGAGGTGGTGCTGGTGGTCGAGGACGAGCCCGGCGTGCGGCAGTTCTCGGTCGAGGCGCTGGCCGAACTGGGCTACCGCGTGCTGGAGGCCGACGGCGCCGCGGCCGCGCTCGAGCTCATCGACGCCCACCCCGAGATCGCCCTGCTCTTCACCGACGTGGTGATGCCCGAGGTCAACGGCCGCAAGCTGGCCGACGAGGCGCGCCGGCGCCGGCCCGGCCTGAAGGTGCTGTTCACCACCGGCTACACGCGCAACGCCGTGGTCCACAACGGCGTGCTCGATCCGGGCGTGCAGCTCATCGGCAAGCCCTTCACCGTCGAGGCGCTGGCCGCGCGGGTGCGCGAGGTGCTCGACAGCGACGGCTGAGGGCGCTCAGGCCGCGGCGGCCCGCGCCGGCCGGTTGCGCCGCGCATCCGCCAGCGCCCAGGCGAAGATGACCAGGCCCGCCACGGCCAGCAGCGCGCCCACCCAGCCGGTCGAGGTCCAGCCCAGGCCGGCGCTGATGGCCACGCCGCCGAGCCAGGCGCCCAGCGCATTCGCCATGTTGAAGGCCGAGTGGTTGAGCGCCGCCGCCAGCGCCTGTGCGTCGCCCGCCACGTCCATCAGCCGGATCTGCAGCGCCGGGCCGATGGCGACGATGGTCCCCACCAGCAGCACGTTGAGCGAGGCGAGCAGCCAGTGGTGCGCCGTGAAGGTGAAAGCCAGCAGCACGATGGCCGAATAGACCATCACCCCGCCGATGGTGCGCATCAGCGCCTTGTCGGCCAGGCGCGAGCCGACCAGGTTGCCCGCCACCATGCCCACGCCGAACAGCGCCAGCACGAAGGGCACGTGCTCCACCCGCAGGCCCGCCACCTCGGTCAGCGTCGGCTTGACGTAGCTGAACACCGAGAACATGCCGCCGAAGCCGATGGCCGCAATGCCCAGCGTGAGCCACACCTGCTTGCGCTTGAGCGCACCCAGCTCGCGCAGCGGGCTGGCGCCGGCCGCGGGGCGCAGGTCGGGCACGTCGCGGCGGATCAGCACCACCGCCAGCAGCGCGATCACGCCGACGAAGACGAAGGCCGCGCGCCAGCCGAAATGCTGGCCCAGCCAGGCCGCGATGGGCACGCCCACCAGCGTCGCGCCCGTGAGCCCCAGCATCACCAACCCCACCGCCCGCGCGCGGCGGCCCGGTGGCGCCAACGCGGCCGCAACCAGCGCCGCCACGCCGAAGTACGTGCCGTGCGGCAGGCCCGACGCGAAGCGCAGCAGGTTGAGCGACAGGTAGCCCGGCGCCGCGGCGCTGGCGAAGTTGCCGGCCGCAAACACCGCCATCAGCGCCATCAGCAGCGCCCGCCGCCCCCAGTTGGCCGACAGCACGGCCAGCACCGGCGCGCCGATCACCACGCCCAGCGCATAGGCGCTGATCACGTGGCCGGCCTGCGGGATGCTCACGCCGATGTCCGTCGCCACCTCGGGCAGCAGGCCCATGATGACGAACTCGCCGGTGCCGATGGCGAAGCCGCCGACACCCAGCGCCAGGATGGCGCGCAGGAAACGGGCGGGCGAAACGGCGTCGGCCGGCGCGGGTGCGGAGGGAGTCAAGGCAGGTGGTGCGAAGAGGCAGGAGGGGCGCCGACGAGCGCCGGCGCGAAGGCTCGAATTTTAGGGTTTACCCGCAACTCGTGCCGCGCAGGGTTGGACGCGGCGCGACGACCCGACGCGGTCCGGTGTCGGGCCTGCATGCCTAGAATCCGGCCGCTCATGAGACCGGGTGAAGGCAGGATGATCGACAGACTTTGCAACGAGATCGCCAACAGCGGCTTGCTCTCGGACATCGAGGTGGGTGATGGCATTGTTGTCGGCCGGGCTCGGGTCCGGGCTGCCGGAGCCGATGTCTGGGTCAATGTCGATCCTGAGCTCGAGGAAGAGGAGGCGCCGGATCCTGCGGTGCTGGTGCGCGGCATCCAACGCATCCTCGATGTTTCGCCCGAGCAGTGGCGCGTGATCGTCGACGAGGTCGTGGACGAGATCGAGGCTGCCGTCGGGGATGAGCCGGTGAACGAAACCACCCCCCTGCGAGCCGACCTGGCCTTGAAGTCTGTCGTCGTGTTTGCCAGCGCGACGCTGTTGCGCTTCGAGGCGCCGCGCCAGTTCCCCGACAGCTGGATCCATGTCCAGCTCGACGAGGCGCTTGCCTTCGAGGATCTTGCCGTCGACGCGCGGGATCCGGATGCACAGACGGTGTCCTTCGACACGCTCGACGATCTGCTCGACCACATCAGCGCCGAGGACCCGGCGCAGGCAAGCCCGGGTTCACCCCAAGCCGGCCCCGCAGCCCAACGAAAAAAGTAGCAGGACGAGAGCCTGCACTTCTTCATGGCGCTGCGCCTGAAGGCCGGCCTGGACGACCTCGACGCCGGCCGGCCGGTGAGCGGCAAGGTCGACGTCGCGCGCCTCATCAGCCTGGAACGCGACCTGCTCAAGGACACGCTCGACATCGTCAAGCGCTTCCGCCGGCTGATCCAGTCGCGCTTTCACCTCGACCAGCTGTGAACTCTGAGCGGTGAGCGCGCGCGGCAGCCCCCATGAGCACACCCGTTGCCGACTGGGCCGCGGCCCTGAAGCGCCGATGGATGCTCTACCACCTGGGCGACCCGCGCTATGCCTTCATGTGGGCCCCGCCGCCCGAGAACGAATGGGTGGCGCTGGACTGCGAGACCACCGGCCTCGACACCCGCCGCGACGAGATCGTCGCCATCGCCGCCGTGCGCAACCGGGGCCATCGCCTGCTCACCAGCGAGCGCCTGGAACCGCTGGTGCGCCCCGACAAGCGCGCCGTCTCGCCCGAGGCCGTGCGCGTGCACCAACTGCGCGAACGCGACGTCGCCCAGGGCATCGCGCGGGAAGACGCAGTGCAGCGCCTGCTGCACTTCATCGGCAGCCGCCCGCTGGTCGGCAACTACCTGGCGTTCGACGTCGCCATGATCGACCGCGTGTTGTTCCCCATGCTCGGCATGGGCCTGCCGCAGCCGAAGATCGAAGTCTCGGCGCTGTACTACGACTTCAAGAACCGGCAGCGCACCGGCTACGAGCGCGAGGCCGCCATCGATCTGCGCTTCGACACGCTGATGAAGGAGCTGGGGCTGCCGATGCGGCCGGCGCACGATGCGTTGAATGATGCGGTGATGGCGGGGCTGGCGTTCTTGAAGTTGAGGGGGTTGGTGGAGTGAATCTTGGGGCGTGAACTGGGGCGTCAACCCGAACGTCGCGCAATCAGGAGAGATCAAGGCTCGTGGGCGACTACTACGCAGCGTTTGCGGTCCTTCAGTCCAATGGGAACGGGTGACTGCAAGCTAGCGCTATGCGGCCCTTCCCGGCGCCCTATCCGGCTGCGAGTGCCGAACGTCGAGTACGGGCCCATGGACTAAACCTCTGCCGCGGTAGTCCGCCGCGGAGGAGGAGGTGGCAAACGCCGTGCCCTTGTCTATGTTGAGTAACGAGGCAATCCGCCCCAATCGACAGACATAAAGCGGGCCCGACCACCCTTGTAGCCAATGTGCCGGAATAACGGAAGTTCAAGTCTTCACTATTGCAGATAAGCCTCGGCCGATTCTTGCTCTTATGTCAGAGGTGAATCGAATGGGCTGCATCTAGTCGGTGGCCGCAGCTTCCCTAGTAGTACCGCAGATAGTCACCCTGAAAGCTCGCGAGATCGGCGAGTTGATCGAGGACCGCCTTCCCATCTGTCAGAAGCTGCTTGGTCCGCTTTGCGTTGTCCCATCGCTTGCTTCCGTGCTTCCCGCCGTGGAATAGGTTGTTTCTGATGGTCTTCACGAGGCGGACGACCCGCTGCATGTCGGATGTGCAATCGGTCAGGCCGACCGGCCTCCACTCCAGTCGGTTGTGCATCACGACCTGCCGATCCGGGGGGTCTGTGAGCAGCCGGACCGCTTCCTCGGTCATGACGAAGCCTGCATGCCACCGGTCGACAAAATCCGCCCACCCCGGATCAGCCTTTGCTCCGTCCTGATGCGACTTCCAGAAGCCGTTTTCCTTCAATGTGTATTCGAACCTGGAGAACCAGAAGAAGAATTCAAACGCGAGCACCGAAAGCTCAGGGGAAACGTCTTCTCTACGCATGGTCGTTTTCCAGTGGCATCACTTTCCGCGTGGGCGGCATGCATCCCGCATGCTTTTCGTGCAGCAGCCGGAGGCGAGGACTCAGGAGCGCGTTGTCGGCGGCAACAACAGCGGTGTTCGCGGTGTAGAGGTGGAGCAGATTGCGATTCCAGATCGCGCCCATCAACGTGTAGGTGGGGTAGGACGGCGTCAACGCATGGACCACCGCTTGAGCACCGCTGTGGACGAATGAGTGCATCGCCGGGATCGTGGTGTTGAGCATGGCGTACTCCACGCCGACATGCTTCACCTTTTCGGTGATGTGCTTGATCATCGATCCGATCGACACCTGATTGGCAGGCTCCACATGCCCCCGTTCCTCAACCGGAGTGGTGAACTTGTCGAGCCATTTGTCGTACGCGCATTCGGCAGTCCATGTGGCCCGGACCACCGCCTCGAAGTGGAGGCGGCACAGCGACAACGCGGTCCCGGTCAAGCCGATTTCCATCAGGATCCGTTGACTAAGCCCATGCTCAAACGCAGTGGTGCAAAGTGCGGAAGCGATGAGGCTCCGCTTGTCCTTTGCCTCGCATTTGGCAAGTAGCTTTCCAACGTCTTCGTCGAACGCCTCACTCGCCTCCAGCAGCGCCGCGAGCTGGTCATCGTCCACCGACTGTTTGTCCATCCTCATCGCCGCACCAATGGCAGCCCCTCGTGTTGTTGCCCGGGAGGATGCCATACGGGCGCGTCCGCCCCGGAGGGATGCCGACTACCGCACCGCATGGCGGATGATGCGCCCGGTTGGTTCAGTGAAGCTCGGATGGACTTCCTCCAATATCGGACGACGGAGCTCATTCGTCGTCACCGCGAAGCGGTCTCGCGAGTAGGAGAGGAGCAGCACTCGCGGTCAGGGGCTCGTTGTCCGGTCCGGAGTTCATCAGTCTTGTTGCATCGGATCAACAACGTTCGACCTAGTCGGCATGTCGTGCGCGGTCTGCCACTGCCAATTGGACGTCCACTCAGATAAGCCTTGATCTACGAGTGACAAATCTCACACATACCTCCATTTCGTGCGCAAGCAGACGCTTTCGAGCCGGGCTGCACGAATGAACTCTTCCTGGAGGTAGCGCGACAGGAGCCAGAATCCACAAAGTTCAGCCGCAATCTGAGCGGGATCTGCTTGGCATGTTGCGAGGCAGTTCAGGGAGGAAACACAGAATGACAACACCGCACGCGCTGCGCGGTCGCAGCGCAGCCATTCCTTTGCACCTTGGCCAGCCCGCGCTGGAGCCCGTGCGCCTGTCAGGCCGCGAGGGCCTGAACCACCTGTTCGAGTACGAGCTGCTGCTCAAGACCCCGAATGCCCTGAACCTGGGACCCAGCGGCCCCGCCGACTTCGACCTCGACCCCTTCATCGGCCGGGAGATCAGCTGCCTCATCGAGCTGGACGGCGCCGGCAATTCCTGCCCGGTGCCATCCGTGCCTCCGTGGACCGCATCGGTTCAGGCGTGCGCAAAGATCAACGCCCTCATCACCGAAGCGGCCCTGTGGGGCGACGAAGGCCGCCACGTCCAGTACCGCCTCGTCCTGCGCCCCTGACATCACAAAAAGAAGCTGCAAGTCCGGACC
>SCOE01000074.1 GCA_005503065.1 Comamonadaceae bacterium ALPHA2B | reverse complement strand
CTCCCTGGCCGACCTCGAGGCACGCATCCAGCGGCTCACCCGCGCGCGCGAGGCCCTCGCCGCACAGCGCATCACGGCACGCGAGGAGGAACTGAAGGTGCTGGCCGACGCCTTCGCGCGCAAGCTGCAGGCGGGTGGCTTTTCCATCCAGGAAGGCATTGCCGCCCTGCGGCCCTACGCCAGGAGCCGGCTGCAGGACGCCCCCGCGGCAGCGCCGGCCATGCCCTCGGCGCCGCGAGGCCGCGAACCGTCGAAGGGCGCCAGCGGCGAAGACCTGCGCGAGCATGCGCGGCGCGTGCTGGGCGGCGAGGCGTCCTCCTGGCTGCGGCGCCCGCACCCGCTCCTGGGTGGCCAGACGCCGCAGCAGATGGCGGCCACGCCCCAGGGCCTGGACAAGGTGCACGCGCTGCTCGCGGCCTATGCCCGCGGGGCGTGAACGTGGCGCGCGCCAACCGAGCCTGAACGCATGACCGGCGAGCTCGCCCCGGTGCCGCCCGGCCTGCTGGCCGGCGCACGCGCGGCGCGCCGCATCGTCGTGCTCACGGGCGCCGGCATGTCCAGCGAGAGCGGCATCCCCACCTTCCGCGACAAGGTGTCGGGACTGTGGGCGCGCTTTCGGCCCGAGGACCTGGCCACGCCCGAAGCCTTTGCGCGCCAGCCCGCCGTGGTGTGGGCCTGGTACGAGGCGCGGCGACGGCAGGTGGCACGCGCGCAGCCCAACGCGGGGCACCGCGCCCTGCGCGAACTGGCCGCGCTGTCGCACGTGCAGTCGCTGGCCGTCGTGACGCAGAACGTCGACGACCTGCACGAGCGCGCCGGCTCGGCCGAGGTGCTGCACCTGCACGGCAGCCTGTTCGCGCCGCGCTGCTTCGACTGCGCCCACCCCTTCGCGCTGCCGGCCGACGAGGGTGCAGGCGCGCCCGAGGTGGCGTCGCTGCCGCCACCGCGCTGCACCCGCTGCGGCGGCCCGGTGCGGCCCGGCGTGGTGTGGTTCGGCGAGGCGCTGCCCGAGGCGCCGTGGCGTGCTGCGCTGGCCCGGGTCGCGGCTGCCGACCTGGTGCTGGTGGTCGGCACCTCCGGGCTGGTCCATCCCGCGGCCGGGCTGCCCGACACCGCGCGCCAGAACGGCGCGCAAGTGGCCATCCTCAACCCCGATGCCGATGCGCGGGGCGCGCCGGGCGACATCGTGTGGCAGACCACGGCGGCGCGCGGCCTGCCCGCGTTGGTGGAAGCGCTGGGCGCGGCCTGAACCGCTCCGCACGCGCGCTTGTCAGCGCGCGTCGCCCGCCGCTGCGCCGAAGCGGTAGCTCGACACCGTCAGGCCGCCCATGAAGGCGTTCTCGTGATAGACGCGCGTGCCGGCTTCATCTTCGGCCGCACCCACCGCCACCATGAGCGGGATCAGGTGTTCCTCGCGCGGGTGGGCGATGCGTGCCGCCGGCGCGGCGGCCCAGTCCGCCAGCCCCTGCGAGCGGGCCTCGCCGGCATGGCCGGTCACCGTGTCGCCCAGCCAGTCGTCGAAGGCCTTCGAGGGCGCCGCGGCCTGCGGGCCGAAGGCGCGCAGGTTGTGGTAGCTCAGGCCGCTGCCGACGATGAGCACGTCCTCGTCGCGCAGCGGCGCCAGCGCGCGGCCCAGCGCCAGGTGCTCGGCCGGGCTCAGCCCGCGCTTGAGCGACAGCTGCACCACCGGCACGTCGGCTTCGGGGTAGATGGCCTTCATGGGCGAGAACATGCCGTGGTCGTAGCCGCGCTCGGCATCGACGGCACTGGGCAGGCCGGCGGCCTCGAGCAGCTGCTGCACGCGCTGCGCCAGCGCCGGCGAGCCCGGCGCGTCGTAGTGCACGCTGTAGGTGTGGGGCGGGAAGCCGCCGTAGTCGTAGATCATGGGCGGGCGGGGGTTCGCCTGCACGGTGAATACCGGCGCCTCCCAGTGGGCCGAAACCATGAGGATGGCCTTGGGCGTGCGGCCGACCTGCCGCGGCATGTCGGCGAGCGCGGCCTCCAGCCTGGCGTAGGTGTCGCCCATCTCGGCCTTCATCCAGGGCCAGGGGCCGCCGCCGTGCGAGATGAAGTAGGTCGGCAGCCGCGAGGCGCTGCCCGAAATCGTGGATGTGGTCATGGAATGCTCCTTGCCCTGAATGTAGGGATTTCCTCGCCGGAATTCGAGAGCGCTACATTCAATGATCGATTTCCTCACGAGAAAGCCTCATGGACCGACTCACCAGCCTGCGCGTGTTCCGTGAAGTGGTCGAGGCCGGCGGCTTCGCCCAGGCGGCGCAGGTGCTGGGCATCTCGGCGCCGATGGCCAGCAAGCACGTGGCCCAGCTGGAGAAATCGCTCGGCGCCCGCCTGCTGCACCGCTCCAGCCGGCACCTGAGCCTGACCGAGGCCGGCACGGCCTGGTACGAGCAGAGCGCCCGGGCGCTCGACCTGCTCGATGCCGCCCAGAGCGCCATCGGCAGCCGCGACACCACGCCGCGCGGCCAGCTCAAGGTGAGCGCGCCCGTGTGGTGCGGCACGCCGCGCATCGCGCGCGTGCTGACCGACTACCGCGCGCAATACCCCGAAGTGGTGGTCGACATGCACCTGGCCAACCGCAAGGTGGACCTGGCGGCCGACGGCTACGACCTCGCGCTGCGCGCCACGCAGGAGCCCTCCGCCGCGCTGATCGCCCGGCCGCTGTGCCAGGTCGCCTTCCACCTCGTCGCTTCGCCCGCCTACCTGCGCCGTGCCGGCACGCCCGCAACACCCGCCGACCTGACGCGCATGGCGGCCATCGTGCCGAGCTACGTCAAGCTGGAAGGCCTGACGCTGCGCGGCCCGGGCGGGCGCCAGGTGGCGCTGCGCCTGACGCCCGCGATGCGCTCGGACGACACCAACCTCACCCTGCACACGGTGCGCGCCGGCCTGGGCTTCGCCTACCTGCCCGACTGGCTGGTGGAGGACGACCTGGCCAGCGGCGCGCTGGTACAGCTCGTGCCGCAGTACTCGGCACCGGTGAACACGCTCTTCGCGGTCTACACCAGCCGCCAGTACATGGCACCCAAGCTGCGCAGCTTCATCGATTTCCTGGCGGCGGCCCTCGGCGCGGCATGATGCAGGTCCCTCAGCACGCAGGAGCCCGCCCATGAGCACCGTCCACTACTTCGCCTCCGAAGGCCGCTTCAAGACCCCGCCGCTGTCGGCCGCGGCGCGCATCGGCGACCTGGTCTTCGTCTCCGGCACGCCGGGCTACCACGACGACGGCAGCATCGACGAGGGCGATTTCGGCAAGCAGTTCGACCAGGCCGTCGTGGCGCTGCGCCGCACGCTGGAAACAGCCGGCTCGGGCCTGCGCTCGCTGGTCAAGGTCAACATGCTGCTCACGCGGCAGGCCGACGTGGCCGAGATGAACCGCCGCTATGCCGAGGCCTTCGGCCCCGCGCCCTACCCGGCCCGCACCACCTGCGTGGTCGCCTCGCTGCCCGATCCGCGCATGCTGCTGGAGATCGAGTGCGTGGCGGCGGTGAGCGCGGGCTGAGCGCGTCTTTCCAAGCCAAAAGTGCCTGAAGCGCCCGTCTGGCGGGCGCCTCCAGCTATTGATTCGATAGCAGAACATCCCTGCTGCTCCACGGGCTGGGGCGCGCCGCTACAGTGACGGCCCGGCGTCGCGAGCGCCGCTCAAGCATCCCCAGGGAGACTCCGCGCCTTGTTGTTCCGCTTCTTCGAAAAGCTCCTTTCCCCCTACCCGCCGGCCGAGCCGGCCCTGCCGCCCAAGGGCTTCTTTGCCTTCCTCTGGGCCTGCACCGATGGCGTGCGCGGCAAGATCGCCTGGCTGGCCGCCCTCACCGCCCTCATGTCGGCCTTCGAGGCGCTGCTGTTCGCCATGCTCGGCCGCGTGGTCGACTGGCTCGGCGGCATCCAGCCCGGCCAGCTGTGGGCCGCCCGCGGCGGCACGCTGACGTGGCTGGCCGCGGCGCTGGTGGCCAGCATCGTGGTGGTGGCATTGCAGACGATGGTCAAGCACCAGACGCTCGCCATCAACCTGCCGATGCGCCTGCGCTGGAACTTCCACCGCCTGATGCTGGGCCAGAGCATGGCCTTCTACCAGGACGAGTTCGCCGGCCGCATCACGACCAAGGTGATGCAGACCGCGCTGGCCGTGCGCGACACCCTGTTCGTGCTGGCCGACGTGCTGGTGGCGATGGGCACGTACGTCGCGACGATCCTCATCCTGTCGAGCGTGTTCGCCGGCGGGCTGGTGCTGCCCTTCGTGGTGTGGCTGGCGCTGTACCTCGTGGCGATGTGGTACTTCGTGCCGCGGCTGGGGCGCATCGGCAAGGCGCAGGCCGACGCGCGCTCGGTGATGGTCGGCCGCGTGACCGACGCCTACACGAACATCGCGACGGTCAAGCTCTTCTCGCACACGCACCGCGAGGCGCAGTTCGCCCGCGCCGCAATGCAGGACTTCGCGCGCACCGGCTATGCGCAGATGCGCCTGGTGAGCGCCTTCGAGATCGTCAACCACACCCTGTCGATGGGCCTGGTGGGCGGCATGGCCGGCGTGGGGCTGTGGATGTGGTCGCAGGGCCAGGTCGGCATCGGCGCGGTGGCGGCGGCCACGGCCATGGCACTGCGGCTGCAGGGCATGTCGCACTGGATCATGTGGGAGACGACGAGCCTCTTCGAAAGCGTGGGCACGGTGCAGGACGGCATCAACACCCTGAGCCGCCCGCGCACGGTGCTGGACGCGCCGGGCGCCGTGGCGCTGCAGGTGCCGCGCGGCGAGGTGCGCTTCGAGGACGTGTCCTTCTCGTACGGCGAAGGCAAGCGCCGCGTGATCGAGCACCTGAACCTCACGGTGAAGCCCGGCGAGAAGATCGGCCTCGTCGGCCGCTCGGGCGCGGGCAAGTCCACGCTCGTGAACCTGCTGCTGCGCTTCCACGACATCCCGGCCGGCCGGGTGCTGATCGACGGGCAGGACATCGCGCACGTCACGCAGGATTCGCTGCGTGCCCACATCGGCATGGTGACGCAGGACACCAGCCTGCTGCACCGCTCGCTGGCCGACAACATCGCCTACGGCCAGCCCGATGCGAGCGAAGCGCAGATCCGCGCCGCCGCGGAGCGCGCCGAGGCTTCGGGCTTCGTCGACCAGCTCACCGACCCGCAGGGCCGCACCGGCCTGGCCGCGCACGTGGGCGAGCGCGGCGTGAAGCTCTCGGGCGGCCAGCGCCAGCGCATCGCCATCGCGCGGGTGATGCTCAAGGACGCGCCCATCCTGCTGCTGGACGAAGCCACCAGCGCACTCGATTCCGAGGTCGAGGCCGCCATCCAGCAGAGCCTGAACACGCTGATGCAGGGCAAGACCGTGATCGCCATCGCGCACCGGCTGTCGACCATCGCGGCGATGGACCGCCTCATCGTCCTCGACGGCGGGCGCGTGGTGGAGGAAGGCACGCACCGCGAGTTGCTGGCGCGCGACGGACTCTATGCGCGGCTGTGGGCGCACCAGAGCGGGGGGTTCCTGGGCGAGGAGTGAGCCGCCGCGCCCGCCGATCGGCCGGGCCGGCGGCAATCTATGGTCCAATTTCGGGTTCCGCGCCCGCCCGCCAGGGACCTTTGGCGCGCCGCACCACCGAGCGAACCATGAGCACCATCCTCCAATCCCTCCCCACCGGCCAGAAGGTCGGCATCGCCTTCTCCGGCGGCCTGGACACCAGCGCCGCGCTCCTGTGGATGAAGAAGAAGGGCGCGCAGCCCTACGCCTACACCGCCAACCTGGGCCAGCCCGACGAGCCCGACTACGACGAGATCCCGCGCAAGGCCATGGCCTACGGCGCCGAGAAGGCGCGCCTGGTCGACTGCCGCCAGCAGCTGGTGGCCGAGGGCATCGCCGCGCTGCAGGCCAACGCCTTCCACATCTCCACCGGCGGCGTGATCTACTTCAACACCACGCCGCTGGGCCGCGCGGTGACGGGCACCATGCTGGTGGCCGCGATGCGCGAGGACGACGTCAACATCTGGGGCGACGGCAGCACCTTCAAGGGCAACGACATCGAGCGCTTCTACCGCTACGGCCTGCTGACCAACCCGGCCCTGAAGATCTACAAGCCCTGGCTGGACCAGACCTTCATCGACGAGCTGGGCGGGCGCAAGGAGATGAGCGAGTTCCTCATCGCCAACGGCTTCGACTACAAGATGTCGGTCGAGAAGGCCTACTCCACCGACTCCAACATGCTCGGCGCCACGCACGAGGCCAAGGACCTGGAGCAGCTGAGCAGCGGCATCCGCATCGTGAATCCGATCATGGGCGTGGCCTTCTGGAAGCCCGAGGTGGAGGTCAAGGCCGAGGAAGTCACGGTGCGCTTCGAGGAAGGCCGCCCCGTCGCACTGAACGGCAAGGGCTTCAGCGACCTGGTCGCCTTGATGGAAGAGGCCAACCGCATCGGCGGCCGCCACGGCCTGGGCATGAGCGACCAGATCGAGAACCGCATCATCGAGGCCAAGAGCCGCGGTATCTACGAAGCCCCCGGCATGGCGCTGCTGCACATCGCCTACGAACGGCTGGTGACCGGCATCCACAACGAGGACACCATCGAGCAGTACCGCATCAACGGCCTGCGCCTGGGCCGCCTGCTCTACCAGGGCCGCTGGTTCGACCCGCAGGCCATCATGCTGCGCGAGACGGCGCAGCGCTGGGTGGCACGCGCCATCACCGGCGAAGTGACGCTGGAACTGCGTCGCGGCAACGACTACTCGCTGCTGAACACCGAGTCGCCCAACCTCACCTACGCGCCCGAGCGGCTGTCGATGGAGAAGGTGGAAGACGCGCCCTTCTCGCCGGCCGACCGCATCGGCCAGCTGACCATGCGCAACCTCGACATCGTCGACACGCGCGCCAAGCTCGCGACCTACGTGCAGACCGGCCTGCTGGCCAAGCCCGAGGGGACGGAGCTGCCGCAGATCAGGGACAGCAAGGCACAGTGAGCGCGCTCGCCTCCGGCGCGGCGTCACGGCAAGGCGGCCTCCGGGCCGCTTTTTTCTGGGCGCGCCGCGCCGCGATCGGCAGCCCACAGGGCCCGGCATGCGCCACGCCCCGGGATGCGGACCCTCAAGGCAAATCGGCTTTCAGCGCCCGTCCTTCCTGCGTCTCCAGCTATCAACTTCATAGCACCTCAGCGATGACTCCTCGGCCCGGCGGCATAATTTCGGGCTTCCGCCGCAGCCCTGGCGGCGCATCCACTGCAACTGACGGCGAAAGGACACGTTGAGCCCTCCATTGCGCACATTGACCCTGCCGGAAGCGACGCTGACCGAGGCGGTGCGCCTGCTCGAAGGCAGCGGGCCGCTCGAGGACGGACAGGCCATGCGCACGGGGCTGGGCGCCGAGGGCGGGCCGATGGCCCAGGCGGCGGCACGCGCCGCCGTGCTGGGCGAACGGCTGGGGCTGCAGGCGCGCCTGCGCCATGCCGCCGCG
This sequence comes from Comamonadaceae bacterium ALPHA2B, assembly GCA_005503065.1. GTDB lineage: Bacteria > Pseudomonadota > Gammaproteobacteria > Burkholderiales > Burkholderiaceae_C > Xenophilus. Next base: position 3,934 of record SCOE01000074.1, on the reverse strand, counting down.
GCGGCGCCCTGGGTCCTGCTCGGGCTGGCGGCCGTGGTGGTGCTGGCGGGGCTGGCACTGGCCGGCGCCGTGATCGACGGGCAGGACCGGCGCATCAACGTCATGGCCGCCCTGGTGGCCCTGCTGGGCGTGCACGCGCTGACCTTCCTGCTCTGGCTGCTTGCCCTGCTGTGGCCGGGCGCGGCCAGCCTCGGCGCCCTGGTCGGGCGGCTGTGGATCGGCCTCACGGCCCGGCTGGCGCTGGGGCGCGGTGCCGAGGGCGCGGCGCTGCTGCAGGCCGGGATGCGCCTGCTCGAACGGGCCCGGTTGCTGCCCTGGGTGCTCGGGCTGGCCAGCCACACGGTGTGGGCGCTGAGCTTCGTTGCGGCGGTCGCGGCGCTGCTCTTCGCGCTGGCCTTCCGCCAGTACACGCTGGGCTGGGAGACGACCATCCTCCCGCCCGAGGTCTTCGCAGGCTGGATCGACGCATTGGGCGTGCTGCCCGGCTGGCTGGGCTTTCCCGTGCCGGGTGCGGCCGACCTGCGCGCGGCGCCCGGCAGCACGCTGCCCGCTGCCGCCAACGGCGTGCTGGCCTGGTGGCTGGTGGGCTGCGTCGTGGTCTACGGCCTGCTGCCGCGCGTCGTCGCCGCGCTGGCCTGCCTGCTGGTGTGGCGCTGGCGCCGTGGCCGCCTGCAGCCCGATGCCTCGGCCCCCTACTACCGCAAGCTGTTCGCCCGCTTCGACGCCCTCGCGCCTGCGTTGGTGGTCGACCCCGACAGCCACGGTGCCGACTGGCACATGGCGCGCGCCAGCCTGGCGGGCCAGACCCAGCCGACGCTGGCCGTCATCGGCTTCGAGCTGCCGCCGGAACTGCCCTGGCCGCCGCAGCCGCTGCCGCGCGCGGCCTCGCTGGTGCGGCGCATCGACGGCAGCGCCGCCGAGCGGCAGGAACTGCTGCACGCACTGATGCACGTGCGCCCGCGCGTGCTGCTGCTCGCGTGCCATGCCGCCTCCAGCCCCGACCGCGGCACCGAGCGCCTGCTGCGCGAAACGCTGCCGCTGTGCGGCGAATGCCGGCTCTGGCTGGCCGCCCTGCCCGGCGCCGCCGGAGCCGGTGAGCCGCCGTCCGACGAGGCCCCCGGCGCAGCGCGCTGGCGCCAGTGGCTGTCGGCCACCGGCCTGGCCGAGGTCCACGCCTTCACCGATTGGGCGCGCGCCACGGCCGGGCTGGAGGCGCTGGCCGATGCGTCGCCCCCGCCGGGCCGCCAGGAAGCCGCATGAACGAGACGCACAGCCCCGCACCGAAGGCGGACGCCCCGCTGCGCATCGCCGTCGTCGGCCACACCAACGTCGGCAAGACCTCGCTGCTGCGCACGCTCACGCGCCGCGTCGACTTCGGCGAGGTGTCCGAACGCCCGGGCACCACGCGCCATGTGGAGCGCGTGGATCTGCGCATCGACGGCCGGCCGGCCGTGCGCTTCTTCGACACGCCCGGCCTGGAAGACGCCGTGACCCTGCTGGCGCACGTGGCCGGGCTCGAGGGGGCGAGCCGACCCGAGCGCATCCGCCGCTTCCTGGGCGGCCCCGAGGCGCACGGCGCCTTCGAGCAGGAGGCCAAGGTGCTGCGCACGCTGCTGGAAGTGGATGCCGCCTTCCTCGTCATCGACACCCGCGAAAGCCCGCTGCCCAAGTACCGCGACGAGATCGAGCTGCTGAACTCCTGCGCCCGCCCGGTGATGCCGGTGCTCAACTTCGTCGGCAGCCCGCAGGCCGCAGGCCGCGAAGGCGCCTGGCGCGAACTGCTGGCGGCCGCCGGCCTGCATGCGGTGGTGCGCTTCGACGCCGCCGCCCCCTTCACCGGCGCCGAGCGCGACCTGTACCACGACCTCGGCGCGCTGCTGCCCGCCCATCGCGAGGCGCTGCGCGGCGTGGCCGCCCACCTGGCGCAGGAAGCGGCGGCGCGGCGCAACGCCGCCTGCCGCGTGATCGCCGAAGGCATCGTCGACGGGGCGGCCCTGCGGCGCGAGGTCCCCAGCGGGACGATGGCCGATCCGAAAGGCCGCCAGGCCGAGGTCGACGCCCTGCGCCGCAGCGTCTTCGAGCGCGCGCAGCGGGGCATCGACGACCTGCTGGCACTGCACGGCTTTCGCGAGGGCGACGCGGCCGAAGCGCCGCTGCCGCAGTTGCAGGGCCGCTGGAGGCTCGACCTCTTCCACCCCGAGACGCTCAAGCAGGCCGGCGTGCGCCTGGGCCAGGGCGCCGCGGTGGGCGCGGCCATCGGCGTGGTGGCCGACCTGGCGGTGGCGGGCATCTCGCTGGGCGCCGGCGCCGCCGTGGGGGGCGCCATCGGTGGCGCGCTGGCGCAGGGTTGGGGGCCCTTCGGTCGCCGCCTGGTGGGCCGGCTGCGCGGCGTGCAGGAGCTGACGGTGGAGGACGGCGTGCTCTTCGTCATGGCCGACTGGCAGCTGCGCGTGCTGCAGGGCCTGGAGCGGCGCGGCCACGGCGCGATGGCGCCGCCCACCGGCGCGGCGGCACGGCTGCCGCCCGGGCGTGCGCAGGCGCTCGCGGCCGCAGTGAAGGCGGCGCAGCCCGCACGCGCCCATCCCGACTGGGCGGAACCCCGGCGCCGCTTCGGCCGCAGCCTGACGGACGGCGCGCGCGAGGCCGTGGTCGACGCGGTCGCCAAGCCGGTCGCCGGCGCCGCGGCCGGTCCGGCGGACTGACCGACCACGCCTGCGGAAGGGCTCCCGGGGCGTCCTACATCCGGCGCCAGTCGCCTCCGACGGACCGTGCACCGGCTTGCCGCAGACACTGGGTGCACGTCTTATCCGGAGAACCTCACCGTGAACACCATCATCTACGTCGTCGGCCTGATCGTTGTCATCGCTGCCGTGCTGTCCTTCTTCGGGCTTCGCTGAACGCGCTGCGCGCGCAGCGCGAGCGCCTCGTCTTCCCTGCACATTCCCGGGCCGATCGTGCGGCGACCTGAATACCAGGCCGCCGGACGATCGGCCCGGCCGCTTGGCCGGCGCCTGCATCGGCCGCGCGTGCGAGTGCGGCATGATCGGGGCATGGACACGAGCCCTCTGGACCGCCCGCTCGTGATCGTCAAGGCCGGCGACTCGCACGCCAGCCTGGTCGAGGCACAGGGCAATTTCGAACACTGGATCGCGCGCGAACTGGGTGACACGACGCTTCCCGTCGTGGTGCTGGACCCCCGCCGTGGCGACACGCTGCCCGCACCCGAGGCCATGGCAGCCGCCGTGGTCACGGGCTCGCATGCGATGGTGTCGCACCGTGAGGCGTGGAGCGAAGCCACCGGCCGTTGGCTGGCCATGGCCGCGCGCGCCGGCACCCCGCTGCTGGGCATCTGCTACGGGCACCAGCTGCTGGCCGACGCGCTCGGCGGCCGCGCCGATGACCATCCGCAAGGGCTGGAACTCGGCACGGTCGTGGTCGACCTGCTGCCCGCGGCCGCCGACGACCCGCTCTTCGCCGGCCTGCCGTCCCACTTCCCGGCCCATGTCGTGCACCGCCAGAGCGCATTGCAGCTGCCTGCGGGCGCCGTGCGCCTGGCGTCCAACGCCTGGGAGCCGAACCAGGCCTTCCGCGTGGGCGACCACGCATGGGGCGTGCAGTTCCATCCCGAGTTCGACGACGACGCGATGCGCGGCTACGTCGATGCGCTGGCGGCCGGGCAGCCCGACGCGCAGGCCCTGCGCGCGCAGGTGCGCCCCACGCCTGAAGCCGCCAGCCTGCTGCGGCGCTTCGCGGAGCTGGTCGAGCGGCGCGAGGCCGCCGCCGCGTGACACTTCACAGTCCTTCGTTCGCCCAGGGGCGGCCTGCGACTACAGCCGCTGCCCGGCCGGCGCGCTAGTTTCCGCACCACGAGCAGCCCGCAGCGCCACAGCCACCCATTCCCCTTCGCGGAGACGCCCATGCCCCTGCCCCACCC
>SCOE01000073.1 GCA_005503065.1 Comamonadaceae bacterium ALPHA2B | reverse complement strand
GTGGGGGAGAGGCGGGGCGCGAGGGGACCGGCCCGGTCGTCATTGGTCCCGCACGGTTTGCCGCGAGGACGTCGAGCTTCGGAACCGCGGGCGGCGGCAGTTCGCGCTTGGCGAAGGATTTGTCGTCGAAGTAGCGGATGCGATGCGCCAGGACAGGGCGCAGGCCTTCGTAGAACAGGATCATTCGGGTGGGGCCGAGCTCCTTGACCTCCTGCGGCAGCAGAAGCCGGCGCGGCTGGTCGCTGATGCTGACGGAGCCGCCTTTGTGCGTGCCGCCGAACATGGGCCGGCTGATGCTCTTCTGCCGCACGGTGTAGGTGCCCAGCTCGCGCGAGATGGCCTCGGCGTCGTCGTACTCCTTCGGCGGAAACACGATCCGGGCGGCCAGCATCTTGCGGATCGACTTGGCACCCTCGCCGCCGTATTTCTCGACCAGCTGGGAGTTTGACTGGACGATCACCACCGTGCGCACGTTGTAGCCCGGCAGGAAGGCCGTGGACTCCGCGATGACGGGAATGCGGCCGAGGGCCGGGAACTCGTCGAGCATGAGCAGCAGCTGGTGCTTGAGCGCCGGGTTGGTCTCCGGCAGCTCCCGGGTCTGCAGGCCGATGGCCTGCTGGAAGAAGAGGTTCAGGAGGGGTTGCAGCCGTGCGATGTTGTCCGGGTTGATCTGCACGTAGATGGAGATGGGCCGCTTCCTCAGGTCCCGCAGGTCGAAGTCGTTGGCCGAAGTCGCTGCGTCGATCATGGGGTTGAGCCACAGGTCCAGCCGGCTCGTGAAGGTCTTGCGGATGCTTGAGGCGGTGGTGGGCGCCAGGTCGATCACGTCGTACAGGCTCTGCACGGCTTCCTGGGACAGTGGGTAGCCCGCGCGCTCGCAGGCGTCGATGACCCGCTTCCAGTGCTTCTGGAAACCTTCGGCGTCGCTCGCCATGCCTTGGCGAAGCACCTCTCCGAGCGTCCGGGTGGCATCAGGCACCTCGAACAGGTACAGCGCGATGCCCAGGAAGAGTGACCGGGCGGACGAGGTCCAAAACGGATCGCCTGCGAGTGGGTCCGGGAACAGCATCGTCGCGATGCGCTGGAGGTCGTCGATGCACCGGTACGGCTCCTCGGACACGTAGCCCAGTGGGTTCCAGCGCGCCGAGCACTCCTTCTCGGAGAGGGGATCGAAGAGATGCACATCCTGGCCGTGCGATGCCCGGAAGCCCGCCGTGCGCATGAAGTTCTCGCCCTTGATGTCGCTGGCGATGGTCGAGCCGGGCCAGTTCAGTAGGTTGGGCACTACGACGCCGACCCCTTTGCCGCTGCGTGGCGGGGCCTCCAGCTCGACGCCTTGCTGACCGGGCAGGACGAGATAGCGGTTGCCCAGCCGCCCGAGAATGATCCCGTGCTCTTTGAGGAGGCCTGCCTTCTCGATCTCGCGGCGCGAGGCGAAGCGCGCCTCGCCGTGAAGCGGCCGGCGGCGCGGGAGCATGGCGACGCCCACCAGACCCAGGCAGACGCCCTGCGCACCCCCGAGGCAGATCAGCAGCGCCTGACGCACATCGGGGCGGTCGCCGTAGGCCTGCCAGTAGTCGTGGATGGTGAGAAGCGACGCTTCCTGCGGCGGCAGCTTCATCCGCATGAGGAAGGCATAGCCCGCCACGTAGACGCCCATCACCGCGGCCACCAGCAGCGCGACCGAGATCTTGAATGGGCTAGGAAAGCCCTCGTTGCTTGGTGCCAGGGTCATACCAGATCTCTCGGACGATGCGCGGGCTGCCGGCGTTGCTGCGGTCGCGCGCGCACTGGACGACGATGTCCACGCTCATCTGCGCGAGCTCGACGCCTTCGCGTGTGCTCATGCCCTGGCCGGCCTGGCTGCGTTTCATGAGCTGGGCCAACGCGACGAAGGCCATTTCGGCGCTGTCCGCGTGGACGCTCGTGATGGAGCCAGGGTGCCCGGTGTTGACGGAGACCAGGTAGTCGTAGACCTCGTCCCCCGTGCGCAGCTCCGAGACGAACACCCGGTCGGGCCGCTGACGCTTGGCGCTGGCCAGCAACTGGCCGGGGGTGACCTCGGCCTGGCCCTGAGCGCCCTGCGAGTAGAAGAGGCGCACGTGGTTGGGCTGGTTGCGCAGCGACAGCTCCTTGACGTCCTCGATGGTGATGAGGCGGTCCTCGGCCGGCACTTCCAGGATGAGTGCTTTGCTGACGGTGGTTTTGCCCGAGCCGGTCGCGCCGGAGAAGAGGATGTTCTTGCGCAGCAGGACCGCGCGCCGCAGGAAGGCGGCGAACTGCCGGCGCGCGAGCATGCCGGTCAACTCGCGGTCTTCGGGCGACAGGTGTTCGACCTGCACCTGGTGGCTCGGCAGGGCCGGCACGCTGCGCGTCGGGCCGAAGATGCCCTTGGCGTCCAACTCTTCGAGCGTCCACAGCGCGTTGGAGGGCCGCCGGATCGTGATGGAGACGGTGCGCTCCTGCGTGGCGGGCGGCAGGACGATCTGGATCCGCTCGCCACCCGGCAACGTCGCCGAGAGCAGCGGCTCGTTGGTGGAGATGCGCTGACGCGTGAAATTCGCCACCAGCTTGGCGATGGCGAGGCACCAGTCGTAGCTGGCGAACGGAAGGTCTTCGCGCGACCAGCCTGATTGCCGCTCGACGAAGGCGGTGCCCGGCTCGTTGATGCAGATCTCAGTCACCTCGGGGTCTTCCAGCAGGCGGGCGAGCGGCCCGAGGAAGAGCGAAAGCGACGAGGGCGCCCTCTCGATGGCGTTCGAACGCGGGCCGGCAGACGCTCCACCGCTGTCGGCTCCTTCGCCGCCCGCGCGGTCAAGGAGATTCGGGATCGGCTCGAACCGCATAGACATTCCTGAAATCGACGTCGCGGGCCACGAGGATCTGGATGCGCTCGCCCTGGTTCTTGATGACGGTGGGCGGGATGGCGATGGTGTTGCGTAGGACCTCGGTCATCACTTCGCGGCTGCCCTGGGCGCCAAAGCTCACACCGCCGCCGCTGCCCACGCTCGTGCTGCTTTGCTGGTTCGCGGCGATCGCCTGCATCGCCCCGTCGACGACCGAGATCAGGAGCGCTGCGCCGAACCGATCCCAGAAGTGGTTGTCGACGTAGCCGGGAAGCCCGTTGCGACCGAGCTCGTCGGTGCCGGGGGACGCAAGCTGCACGACAACCCCCGTAGGCGTCCGGGCCTCGTTCCAGGCGACGAACACCCGGCCCTGGCCCTGCCGCGGAGAGCCCTTCTGCTCGCCCACGTATTTGGTGCCGCGCTCCAGGAGGACCACCTTGCCGTCAGCGCCGTAGATGTCGCTCGCGCCGATGCAGGTCGTCATGCCCTCATACGTGGAGTCAATGGCGGTCTCCAGCGTGCAATCGATGAAGGCCCCCTTGGGAAGGAGCATGCGACGGGTGGGCAGCTTCTGGGCCATGACGGCCGGCGTGGGCGTCGGCGTGAGGTTCGCGGCCAGAGTGCTGGCGCCTGAGGTGGCACCGGCAGGCGTGCCCTGCATGGCACCGATCAGCTGCGCGACGTTGGGTATTCCCGGCTGGCGAGGGCCGCCTACGCTTCCGATCCCGCCGGGCATGGCATCCGCACCACCGAACGGCGTGGATCCCCCTGCGAGGGACTGCCCTCGGCGCAGGACCGGTGTACCAAGCTGCCGTTCCAATGCCAGCTGTTCGGGTGTCTTCTGCGGCGGCCCGCCGGGCGTTGCGGCGGTGGGCGCGGGTGGCGCAGCTGGGGCGCCCGCTGCCGCGGCGGTTGGTGGCTCTGGAGGCTTGGGTGGGTCGATCCGTCCCAGAGGCGGAACCTTCATCTCACCGCCGGCGCGGGCTGCGGCCGCCTTGCGCGCGGCCTCCTCGGCATCCCGGGTCTTACCGTACTGGGTGTTGTAGTACCAGAACAGGAACCCGGCGCCGAGCAGCACCATGGTGGCCAGCGCCAGGCCGCCGCTCACGCGGGACTGGATCGAGCGTTCGCGGTTGACGGAGGGGATGGCACGCTCGCCCTGTACCGTTGACGTCCCGGAGTCGCGGGCCGGGCCGCGGCTGGTCGATTCGGCACGGGCCTGCTGGCCGGATGGGAGGATCTCGCCGGTGTCCAGGTCCACGCGCCCGTCCGCTTCAGCCCTGCGGGCTGGGTCGTCGGCCGATGTCCCAGTCAGGCGGTCATCCTGTTCGAGCCGGCCGCGGTTGAACCCTGTCATGGTGCTTCTCCCGCCGTGGTGCGGTGCACGCCGGGCGCATTGGTGTTGGTGGGTGTCCGGGCGCCACCGCCGGCAAACGACTGGTTGACGACACACCCGACCAGCTGGCCGCGGCGAAGGACGAGGCGACGCGCGACGCGATGGATCACGACCTCGTCAGCCTCGACGTTGAAGTTGAGCAGCGACTCGGAGCCGTCGTCGTTCTGGACGAACATCGCGGGGAACTCCGAGCGCGCCTGGAAGCGCAGCCGGGTCTGCACCCCGTCGTCGTATGCGCTCATGGGCTTGAGCGAGTCGCTGCCGCAGAACCAGTAGTTGATGTTGCGCGGCCGGTCCGACGCCTGATTCATCCGCGATTCGGCGCGGCGGCGCTCGGTGTCCGCTGCCAGCGCCCGGGCTTCCTCTTCGGGATAGGCAAAGCGGATGGAGTACACCATCCGCCTGGCCGCGGCACCCTTGGGCGCGTTGGCGGAGACCGTGTAGTCGAAGTGGTAGGCCCGCCGGTTGGTGAGTACCGTGAGGTTGGTGGAGGCGCGTGCTTCCTTGGGTTTGATGAAGAAGTGGTTGCGCTCTGCACCCACGTCGAAAGCCGCGTTGTCGCCCGATCCGAGGTTCACGAACTCCTCTCCCTCGGCGAACTGCAGATGGATCTGGTAGCCGACGTAGCCCTGGAGGGTGACCACGTCCTCAGGGTTGTAGTTCACCACTCGCACGCGCGCGTCGACCTTGCCCGTCGGCGGGATGGTCGCGGCCATGGCCGCCGGCGCGATCACCCAGAGACAGCCGGTCAACGCCGTCGCGATCATCCCGCGCGCGATGACATCCATCAGCCTCATCGGACGTCCTGCTTTGCGCCAGGCGTCGGCGCGGTGCTGGAGGACACCGTCTCAGGCTCGCGCCGGTACTCGACCACGCGGAACCCCAGGGGATTGAGCGAGCGCCACTTCTCGTCCTTGGACGGCGCCACGTAGGCAAACTCGATCGTGGACACCCAGTGCGTGGCCTGCTCGTCGCCCGTGCCGCCCGGCCGGGCGTAGCGTGTGAAGCGGACCTGGGCGAGTTTGTCCTTGCCGCTCTCGAGCTTGAGGAAGGTCACGGACCGAACCTGCGTCCGGATGGCGGTGCCGTCCTTGTAGACGTTCAGCGGCGATTGCGGATTGTTGGCAGCCCACAGGGCGGCCCAGTCCTGGTTCAGCTTGGGCGAGTTCTGGGACGCGACGAGCTCGTAGTCGGGCTCAGCCGTGCCGTAGAAGTAGCGCTCACGCGAGATGACGTAGTTCTGCAGGAGGTTGCGGGTGACGATCTGCTCCACATCGGTCGTGCCTTCGTAACGCGGGACGACGTCGACGATCCCGCTGCTGCTGTCGACCCGAATGACGACGGGCACGGGTTGCTTCAGTGGCGTGAGGCCGGCCACGGCCCCGACGGAAAGCAGGGCGATGAGCGTGGCCGCGCTCGCCACGCCCCAGGCGACCTTGGCGGATCGCTCCGAGCGCTTCGCGCGGTCAAGCTCCCAGCTCTGCGCCTGAGCGAGGTAGTTTTCAAGCGCCGGATCGCGCTTCATGGGGGTGCTCCGGACGTCGAGGTGCCGTTGATCGGCGTGAGTTCGCCCTGGCACTCGGGGGGCAGCGGTGGGCGCGTGCCGCAGGCGGCGAGGAGTGCAAGAACGGATGCAGCTAGGAGGGATTTCATTGTGTCTGCGCTCATTGGCGGTGCGCTGGGTTCGGCATCACCTGTTCACGAGGGATGACGGTCCCTCCGCGCCGCGATGGCGCCACTGCTCTGGAGGCCGACGAAAGGCCTGAGCCGAGGCGGTTGCCCGCTAGGCGTCGGAAGGAATCCCAGCGACTTCCAGGTTCACGGCGGGCGCCGTCGATGACACCGCGGCCAAATTCATAGGTCGACCGCTTGGCACCGCCAAGGCCCCAACGGATACCACTGCTTACAACCCCGTAGCTGCTCAGTGCGACGCCGCTTGCGAGCCCGGCGGCAATCGGCATGACCTGGCGCATGACCAGAAAGACGAGCGCAGATGCCAAGCAGACTCGGACGCTCTCGGCGATCGTGATGCCTGCACCTGTGGCAGCGGCGTTCGCCGCATACGCTTTGACGATGTTCAGCAGCAGAGATGCAGTCAGCGTCGTGAGAACGCCGATCAGCGCGTAGTTGGCTAGTTGAGCGGTCCAGGCCTCAAAGAATCGTCGGGTTGACTCAAAAAACAGAAGAATGATGAACACTGGGCCAAGCGCCAGCAGAACAGCAATCGCAACCTTGGAGAGGCCAAGCAAGAACGCCGTGACGACGACCGACAGGCCAACCAGGATGTAGACGAGAAACCCGGCTGCATAGAAGGCGAAGTCACTGTCAAGAATGCTTCCCTTTCTTAGCAGCCGCTCGGCCACGGACGCACCGTCCAGCCAGACCTGATCGATGACGCCAACGACAGTTGACGAACCAACAATGGTCTGGGCGAGTTGTTGGGGTGCTTTGAAGAAAGTGTCGGCGATTACTTCGTTGTACGCCCACAGTCGAAGTCCAACGCCGAGGATGATTGCGATCGTGAGGACGCGCTTGATGCCTTCCCAGATCGGCTCCTGAATTCGGCCAGTCATGCTCATGTATCCCCACAGCATCACGTAAATCGTGGCGAGGGTGACCGCCGCCGGTTCGATCGCAGACGCGACCTGGCTGGTGTGCGAACTGACGTAGCTGGCCAGTTGCCCATCAAGCCAAGCGAAGAACTGAGCAAAGAATCCCATGTGGCATTCCTAGCGCACCGGCCCTTGCGGGATCTGAACCGGCTTGAGCGATCGCGTGCTCCCGATGCCGTCGAGCTTCTCGTCAGTCTTGTCAACGGGCGGCGCCGGTGATGCGATTGAAGGCGAGGGAGGAGCGGGGGGCGCAGCGGCGGCGCTGGGCTCCTCAGTCCGATGGTTGAGGACGTACACGGCCCCGCCGCCGCCTGCAGCGGCAACTACGAGCGCCACAAGAGTCCAGGAGATCTTGGTCATCAGTTCGCTGGCTAGTAGTTGATTGAGGGCAGGGATTTCACCGTGCCGATGTCCGAGGCGGATTGCTCACGCATCCGTTGCCTGCGGGTCATCTCCTCGGACTGGGCGATCTGATACAGGCTCTGAAGCTTTGTCTGTTCGTTGGTGAGCATGTTCTGCTCGGCCTGGATGCGCGCTTGCAACTCTTGGATGGCCTTCGGATCGTTGGTGCGCCCGATGGCACCAATCAGCTGCTGCAGCGCGGAGAACCTACCGCTCGTGTTCTCGTACGCATTGCGCGTGAGGCCGTTGAGCATGGCTGATGCCTGCCGTCCCTTGTCGACCATCTGTCGCAGATCTGGGCTCAACGCATCCATCTGTGTTGTGGAAAGGATGTTGTTGGCATCCATGATCGACTGCACCTGGCCGGACAGGCCCGAGTAGCCTGAAGTCGAGCCTTTGACTACGCTCATCAGGTCGTTGTAGTTCTGAGGCAGGTAGTTCCGGTCCATGTTGGACATCGGCAGGAGTTGATCCATGCCGCGCGTGCCGGTCATCGAGCTGTAGGTCTGCTGCAGCTGTTCCTTGGACGCCTTGAGCTGGTCGAACTGCTTTTGCATGGCAGAGATCTGCTGCTGCCAGTACATGACCTGCTGGATCAGGTTGGCAACCGCCGTGACGTCGATGACCGGAATGCCTGCTTTCGCGTGGAGCGGTGCGAGGAGGGCGGACGCGGCGAGGAAAATCGCAAGGAACTGCTTACGCATGGTTCACCTCAGGGGTTGAAATGGGCCGGCGCGATGCGCCGGAAAGGGCTTCGCGGAATGGTTCGAGCCATTGGCCGGGCTCTGACCCGTGCGTCTCCATGAGATCGCGCATGAGCCGGACGTTGCCGGTGCGGCCCGAGATCACGTGCAAGGCGTCATCGAAACCCTTGAGATCGAGCTGCGCGACGACGCTCACGTGGTTCTGCTTGATCAGGCACTGGCGGGAGCCTGGCTCCAACTCCTGCTTGATGAGCGCGAACTCACGGTCGGTCAGGTTGAACCCCTCGGTGTACTCGCCGTAGTCGGCGTCCGGGTTCGGGAAGAGGATCTTGGTCGGCGTCTGCTCGATGATGGCCCGTGCGATGCTCGAGTCCAGGACGTGGCTGGTGCTCTGGGTGAAGGTGGCCAGGTTGGCGTTCTTCTTGCGCCAGGTCTCCAGACCGTTCTTGGCGAAGCGGGCGAAAGCTGGATCGCTCAGCAGCTTGGCGAATTCGTCCATCCAGCACACGAGCGGCCGACCGTCGACCATTCGATTCACGAGGTGGAACAGGTACATGGTCAACGGCGCCCGCACCACCTCGTTGTCGAGGAAATCGGTGACGTCGAAGCCAACGAGGCTGTTCTGCGCCAGGACGGGCGCGATCTCGTCGTGGTCGTTGTCGAACACCCAGGCGTAGTCGCCATCCTCGGACGCGCACCATTTGCGCAGCCGGGCGTACATGCCCTCCGGGTCGGTGATGTCCAGGAAGGCAATCAACCGGGAGAGTCGCCGGAAGGGCAGTTCGAGCTTGAGCGTGCCGCGCAGCGCCTGGTCGAGGTCATCCTCTTGTTGCACCGTCAGCGGCTCGGAGGGCGATCGCAGCACCAGCCGGCGCAGCCAGTGGCGCATGAATTCGACGTTGTCGGAGACGCCGGCGTCGAGTTGCAGGGGATTGCAGCCGGTGGGTACACCGTTCTTGAGCGGCAAGTACTGGCCGCCGAGGGCGCGAACAAGGATGTGGAGGCCCTCGTCCTTGTCGAAGACGACCTGCGTGGCATCCAGGCGGTTGCAGATCGCGATCATGCAAAAGCCCAGGAATGTCGTCTTGCCGGTCCCCACGGGGCCGACCCCGGTGACGTGGCCGACATCCCGCCGGCTGCCGCCGTCCGGGCTTCGCGGGTCACTGGCGTGCAGGGAGAAGTAGTAGGGCGACCCCGCACGCGTCATGAACATCGTCAAGGCGTCGCCCCAGTAGTTGCCCGTGGCCCGGCCCGTCGGGAAGTTGTGGAAGGGGGACATGGCCGCGAAGTTGCGGCTCGTGATCGGCGCCTTGCGCGTGCGGTACCCGAAATTGCCCGGCAGCTGCGCCCAGAACGCGGCTTCCATCGCCAGATCCTCCCGGGCGACCACCATGCCGGTGTCGCCGAGCAGGTAGCGGGCCCGCGCCACGTTGTCGTTGAGCTGCTTGAGGCGGGGGCGCCCCTCGGCCTCGCTCACGCCGTCATAGGTGTCGGCCAAGACGTGGAGCGTGAAGTGGTGATCGCCGACGACAAACCGGTTGCTCATGAGGTCGTCCAGGGCGTCGCGCAGTTCGTCGGCCTGGGAGACGGCCAGGTCGCCCGAGGAGGCCATCCGGTTGTGCTGACGGCTCATCATGTCGGTGGCCGTGCCCTTGGCCAGGAACGTGAAGCTTTGGGTCAGCACGAAGGGGAAGGGCGCCGTCAGGAGCGCGCCGAACATCCCCGGCGCCGTGGGCGTGGGGTATTCCTTGATGCCCAGGAACGCTCCGATCCGGGTCTGAGTGCCGGTGCGGTACTCCATCGCCTCGTTGCCGAAGAAAGGGCGGCTCGTGGCCAGCACCTCGTTCAGGGGTGAGCGTGGCAGGGGCATGCGCTGCCACTCCCCGTTGATCAAGAGGCCATGGAACTCCGCGAGCGAGGAGAAGAGGACATCGACCCCGTCGATCCGGTAGACGCCGAGCGGCTCGGGGTCGTAGCGTTCCAGGGAGGCAAGGAGCTCCTGACGCAGCTTCGCGCAGGCATCCAGCGAGTCGCGCAGTTCTGTCCGGGCACCTTCAGCGTCGGTGCGCTTGAGGATCCGCAGCGCGGCGTTGCCAAGCCGTGTGGGCTGCGGGCGGTAGACCACCGAGAGGTAGAGCTCATTGACCATGAGCCGTTCGTCAGCCATCTTCTGGCGGTACCGACGCTCCACCTCGTCGGCGAAGCCCGCCACCGTCCGCCCTGCGGGGTATCCGGTTTCCCGCCGCCGCACCACGTGCGTCCAGATGGCGATATTGGGCGAGCCGATGTTACGGTAGGTGACGTTCAGGCGCTCGTGCCAGCTGTTGATGTCGTCGTCGTCTGCGCTCTCGAAGCTCGCACCGGACAGACGCAAGGTCTGGACGTAGTCCCCCGCGCGGGTGCGCGCAACGTGTTCGTCGACGTGTGCGACCACCGGAATCATGGCCGCGCCGCTGACCTCGCGGCGCAGGGTGGCTTCGGAGCGGGACAGGAACTGCATTGCGTGCCTCAGATCACCGAAGGCAGGGTGCGCGCTGGGCGCCGGCCGGTGAAGCCGGGCAGGTCGATGGCGAGCGGACAGTACGAGTTGGCCTTCCAGAACCGGAGGTTGCCGCTGATCATGGCCGGCAGCCGGGTTTTGCCCCAGAGTTGCAGCAGATCAAAGAACCGCGGCTCGTACAGGCACACCAGGTACAACACCCCGTGGATGGGCAGGAAGCCCAGCAGCCAAACGAGGTTCTTCGTCACGATGAAGGACTCGGTCGTGAGGATGATGTTGAACATCATGGCCGAATAGGTGACGCCCCAGACCATCGAGGGGCGCGTCATGCCGACGAAGAGGGTGTCGGCCACGATGCCTTGGTTGCGGCTCATGCGACGGGCTTCAGACGCCGAACATGCCGCGGATCCACGAGACGATCTGCGGACCGCCGAACACCAGCACGGTGCCGATCACAACGGCCACCATCCACCACCAGCTCAGGCGCCCGAACCATGCCATCGCGCCGGTCACCATGACGGCGACCGCCGCGATCGGGGTCAGGATCGAGGTGAGCTGTTGCTGCGTAGCCTGCGCGCCAGTGGCGAACGGACTACCCGCAAGGACCAGTTCAGGCGATAGCGCACCCAGTGCCGCGACGACCAGCATCGCCAGGTGCAGGGCCCAACCTGCAACCCCGGCGCCGCCTACGGGGTCTAAGGCAGCAGCTCGAGGCGGACGAGTGTCTTGCCCACGCCGAGCGTCTTGAGGTGCCTGCGCAAGGTGTCCAGGCTGCGGAAAGCTCGCGGCTGGCGTGTCGCCGTCATCAGCGTTCTGCGCCCGGCGTGCAGCGCCACCACAAGCTGCAATTGATAGCTGCCCTGCGCGACCTCCGCGATCACCACCTCGATGGCGGCACCCTTGTGCAGCAACTGGGCGAACTCGAGCTGACTGACGGTTTGCGCCGGCGTGGCACGGGCACTCGGCCCGTCCGCCGGTACCGCCCTGGCGGGCGACGGTGCGTTCGTCGCTGTTGTTTTGGGTTTGGGACTGGTGGGCCGTGCCGCTGTGGCCATGGCGGGACGCGTGTGAGTGAGTGCTCCCTGAATTGTGAGCCAAAGTGAACTGTTCTTTCATTACGCGCATGGCACTACTCCAGTCGACGGCCTGAGACGGGGGTTGGCGCTGGCACTGCTGCTGGCGCCTGGGAAACGGATGAGGAAGAGGGCAGCGCCCGTCCGCGTCCGTAGACGTCCCACCACGGGGCGGGGGATGG
>SCOE01000072.1 GCA_005503065.1 Comamonadaceae bacterium ALPHA2B | reverse complement strand
CCCTCCACCTCACCCGCCCGCCAGGAGCCGTCATGTCCAAGAGCAGTCAGAAATTCATCGCCCGGAACCGTGCGCCCCGCGTGCAGATCGAGTACGACGTCGAGTTGTACGGCGCCGAGAAGAAGGTGCAGCTGCCCTTCGTGATGGGCGTGCTGGCCGACCTCTCCGGCAAGCCGGCCGACCCGCTGGCGCCGGTGGCCGACCGCAAGTTCCTCGAGTTCGACGTCGACAACTTCGATGCCCGCATGAAGGCGATGAAGCCGCGCACCGCCTTCGCAGTGGAGAACACGCTCACGGGCGAAGGCGACCTGAAGGTCGAGCTCACCTTCGAGAGCATGGACGACTTCTCGCCCGCCGCCGTGGCGCGCAAGGTCGACTCGCTGAACAAGCTGCTCGAGGCGCGCAACCAGCTGAGCAACCTGGTCACCTACATGGACGGCAAGGGCGGCGCGGAAGAGCTGCTGGCCAAGGTGCTCGACGACCCCGCGCTGCTTCAGTCGCTGGCCGCCACCAAGAAGCCTGAAGACGGCAGCGCCGCCTGATACCCCGCCACCGAGGAGAGAACACCATGGCAGAAGCACTCCAGCAGAGCCCGCTGAAGGAAGTCGAGTACGCCGGCAGCGATTTCGCATCGTTGCTGCAGAAGGAATTCAAGCCGCGCAGCGACGAGGCCAAGAGCGCGGTGGAGCAGGCCGTGCAGACGCTCGCGCAGCAGGCGCTGAGCCAGACGCAGCTCATCGGCAAGGACGTCACCAAGTCCATCGAGGCCATGATCGCCGCGATCGACGCCAAGCTCACCGAGCAGATCAACAAGATCATCCACCACCCCGAATACCAGAAGCTCGAGAGTGCCTGGCGCGGCCTGCACTACATGGTGAACAACACCGAGACCGACGAGCACCTGAAGATCCGGGTGATGGACATCTCGAAGCAGGAGCTGGCCAAGAACCTCAAGAAGTTCAAGGGCGCGGCGTGGGACCAGAGCCCCATGTTCAAGAAGATCTACGAACAGGAATACGGGCAGTTCGGCGGCGAGCCCTTCGGCGCCATCGTGGGCGACTACCACTTCGACCAGAGCCCGCCGGACGTGGAACTGCTGGGCGAGATGTCCAAGATCGCCGCGTCGGCGCATGCGCCCTTCATCACCGGCGCGAGCCCCTCGCTGATGCAGATGGAAAGCTGGCAGGAGCTGGCCAACCCGCGCGACCTGACGAAGATCTTCCTCACGCCCGAGTACGCCGGCTGGCGCTCGCTGCGCGAGTCCGACGATTCGAAGTACCTCGGCCTGTGCATGCCGCGCTTCCTGGCCCGCACGCCCTACGGCGCCAACACCAACCCCGTCGAGGAATTCGACTTCGAGGAAGACACGGCCGGCGCCGACCACAGCAAGTACGCGTGGGCCAACGCGGCCTATGCGATGGCGACCAACATCAACCGCTCGTACAAGCTCTATGGCTGGGGCTCGCGCATCCGCGGCATCGAGTCGGGCGGCGCGGTGGAGAACCTGCCGCTGCACACCTTCCCCAGCGATGACGGCGGCGTCGACCAGAAGTGCCCCACCGAGATCGCCATCAGCGACCGCCGCGAGGCCGAGCTGTCCAAGGCGGGCCTGCTGTCGCTCATCCACCGCAAGAACTCCGACTTCGCGGCCTTCATCGGCGCCCAATCGCTGCACAAGCCGGCCGAGTACGACGACCCCGACGCCACGGCCAACGCCAACCTGGCGGCGCGCCTGCCCTACCTGTTCGCCTGCAACCGCTTCGCGCACTACCTCAAGTGCATCGTGCGCGACAAGGTCGGCAGCTTCAAGGAGCGCGCCGAGATGGAGCGCTGGCTCAACAAGTGGATCATGAACTACGTCGACGGCGATCCGGCCAACTCCTCCGAGATCACCAAGGCGCAGAAGCCGCTGGCCGCGGCCGAGGTGGTGGTCGAGGAGGTCGAGGGCAACCCGGGCTACTACACCTCCAAGTTCTTCCTGCGCCCGCACTACCAGCTCGAAGGCCTGACCGTGTCGCTGCGGCTCGTCTCCAAGCTGCCCTCGGCCAAAGGCGGCAAATAAAACGCCGGCGGCCTTTCAAAGTGTGGCGCCCTCCATCGTTCTCTAGACGACCGGACCCCGCAGGCACTGTGCCCGCAGGCCGGAGCCGGTGCCACCCCACCCTTCCTCATCGTTCAACCCAGGAGAAGCAGCAATGAGTTCCGATTTCCACATCAAGTTCGACGGCGTCGATGGCGAATCCGTCCACAAGGACCACAAGGGCGAGATCGAGCTCCTGTCGTGGGACTGGGATGTGAGCCAGCCCTCGCAGGCTTCGGGCGGTGGCTCGGGCCGCGGCAAGGCGGTGCCGGGAACCTTCAACTTCGTGCACCACTACGACAAGGCCTCGCCGGTGCTCGCCAAGAGCTGCGTGTCCGGCAAGCATTTCAAGGAAGTCAAGTTCACGGCACGCAAGGCCGGCGAAGGCCAGCAGGATTACCTCAAGGTCACGATGAAGGAAGTGCTGATCTCGCACTGCCACCCGGGCGGCTCCGCCGGCGGCGACATCAGCGAACGCGTGGCGTGTACCTTCAAGGACATCGAGTTCGAGTACAAGCCCCAGGACGAGAAGGGCGGGCTGGGCAGCGCCGTGAAATTCGGCTGGGCCGTGGCGACCACCGAAACACGTTGAGGCAGGGGCGCTGCCCCGCCGCATGTTGCGGGGCGCACTGCCAAGGACAATCATGGCCTTCTCCACCACCCTCCCGACACGCCACGAGCAGCCCTACACCGCATACAACGTTGACTGGGCAGTCGGCGCGATCGGATCGAACATGCGTGAGGATGTGATGCTGGTGCAAGCACTTCTGCGCATCGTTTACTACGAGTCGCTCGTCCTGGAGTCTCCTGCAGAGTCGACCGGCTCCATCGCAGTGGACGGACTGTGCGGCCCCATCACCCGGGCCCACATCGTTCACTTCCAGCGCCAGGCCGCCGAACGGGGGTACCCCGTTCATCAGGATGGATCCTTCGACCCCTTCAGGGCCGGAGGGAAAGTGAGCCGCCTCACGAGTTCCAGGTACTGCATGGAACTGCTCAACAACGGGTGCTACAGCGCCGACAAGGAAAACGGCACGCGGTTCCACAAGGACCTTCCCCTGCGCGACGATATCCCGGTCGCGTTGCGCGCCGCGCTCAAGACGCACAAGACTGAGGCCCGGCAGTACACCTATGCACCGCCGCAGACCGTGCCCACGACGGGCGGAGCCTGAAAGGGTTGCAGCGATCGGCTCACGGCGCCCCGGCGTGCCGCCGCCGCAAGGCGCGGTCACCGCCGAGGGCCGAGCTCAAAGCTTCTCCACCTCATGAACACCGCAAGGCTTCCCTCCTCGGCGCCCCTGAAGGCAGCGGCCCTGTGCCTTGGCCTGTCGTGGGCCGGCTGGGTCTCTGCCGCCGAGCCCGCCAGGGACCATCCGCTGGTCGGCCGCTACGAAGGCTCGGTGCTCGAAGCGGTCCGCACCAACGCCTTCGACGAAGTCGGCCTGATCCAGAAGCCCTTCCAGAACTGGGAAGGCGGCAAGCCCGAGCTGCTCCGGCTCGAGGGCAAGGTCACGCTCTACTACTACCAGTTGCCCGCCGGCCGTTCCACGCTGGAGGTGCAGCGCAACTACGAGGGCAGCCTCAAGGCCAGGGGCTTCGACGTTCTGTTCAGCTGCGGCACCGCCAACGGGTCCTGCTACCAGTCGCGCCCGGGTTCGGGCGACACGACCACGCCCTACGATTTCGCCCTCGCCTTCGACGACCCGGAATGGCCCCGGCTGGGCAAGCGCGGCGACTACGTGCGCAACTACTTCGGCACGAGCGCGCGCTACCTGCTTGCACGCAAGACCTCCGACACGGGAACGGTGCACGCGAGCATCGCGCTGGCCGAACACAACCCTGAGGTGGGCAATTACGCCTTCGTGCGCGTCGTCGAGAGCAAACCGATGGACACCGGCCGCATCGTGTTCCTCGACGCCGGCGCGATGCAGAAGGGCCTGGCCGAGCAGGGGCGCGTCAACCTCTATGGCCTGCACTTCGACACCGACAAGGACGTGCTGCGCGCCGAGTCGCAACCGACGCTGGACGAGATGGCCAAGCTCCTGCGCGGCAATCCGCCGCTGCGGCTGCAGGTCGTCGGCCACACCGATGCCCAGGGCAACGAGGACCACAACAAGGACCTCTCGCAACGGCGCAGCGTGGCGGTGATCGCCGCGCTGGTGAAGGCCGGCATCGACCCCCGGCGCCTGAGCACGCGCGGCGCCGGCGCTGCGGAGCCGATCGCACCCAACGACTCCGAAGCGGGCCGGGCGAAAAACCGGCGGGTAGAGCTGATCCGCCTTTGAGCGGCGGCGGTCAGCTATTCTTTTTGTAGCAACCAGCGCGCGCCAGATGGGCGCCGCAGCCACTTTTTACTGTGCATCCGCGGCCGAGGGGTCGCCCATCAGTCGGGTCGATTCCTCGTCCTCGGCCAGCACCCACAGCACCACCGCCGTGTAGTTGTCGTGCCCCGGCTTGGCCTGCGCCTGGATCTGCGTGTCGAGTTCCTCGATCCATTGCGCTGCCGTGCGGGCGGCGTGCAGCGTGTCGACGAGCCATTCGTCGCCCAGGGGCTCCCACACACCGTCGGAGCACAACAGCAGCACGTCGCCGGCCTCCAGGCGCATGCGGCCGGACACCTCGATCTCCGGCGGCTCCTGCACCGAACCCAGCGCCGACAGCAGCATGTTGCGTTGCGGGTGCAGGCGGGCACCTTCGTCGTCGAGCATGCCGCTGGCCACCATCTGCTGGACCAGGCTGTGGTCGGTCGTGCGCGCAACGATGGCCCCGCCGCGGAACAGGTAGGCCCGGCTGTCGCCGGTGTGGGCCCACACCAGCGCATGCTGCTCCAGGTCCACCGCGGCCAGCACCGCCGTCGATCGCATGCTGGCCAGCTTGCCGCCCTCGGCCTGTCGGGCCACCACGTCCAGGTTGGCCTGGGCCAGCAGCTCGCGCACCGCCACCTCGTCGAGCGTGGGACGGGCTGCGAAGCCGGCCAGGATGCTGCTGCGCGCGGTGGCCGCCGCGACGTCGCCGCCGCCATGGCCGCCCGCGCCATCGGCCACCAGGCAGGCGACGAAGTGGCCGTTGTGCCAGTGGCCGTGCACGTCCTCGTTGTACTCGCGCCCACCCTGCTTGGAGAGCGAGACGATCTCGATTTCCACGCCCTGCTCCTTCCTCGCTCAGCGGCCCGCCGGCGCGCCGGCGTCCTTCAGGCGCGCCATCTGTTCCTCGTAGGCCTCGAGGAAGGCTTTGCCGAAGAGGGTGTGGAAGTCGTCCTCGGCCTCCGCGGCGATGGTGCCGTACAGCGCCACGAACTGGTCCCACAGCCGGGCCTTGCGCCCCGATGCGAACAGGCTGTCCAGCGCGGACTTGGCGGCAATCTTCTTCTCCAGCTCGTCGGGACCGAAGCGCTCGATCAGCTTCGCCAGTGCGGCGCGCATGCCGACCATGACGCCGAACTGGTGCGAGCGCAGGTCGTCGTAGGCGTCACGCATCGCATCCTCCGCCGGCATGAAGCCGCGCACGCCGGGCCCCAGCAAGTGGGCCAGCGCCACGTCGACCGTGGGCGAGAACTTCAGCGGGTTGTTGGCTTGCGCCGCGATCATCGTCACCTCGGCCCGCACCTCGCGCTTGAGCTCCTGGCGCGTGAGCAGCAGCTGCAAGGTCCCCTCCGTGGAGGCGCGCAGCAGCATGCCGATGCGCTCCATGAGCGCGGGGGTGAGCGTGGTGGGGGCCTGGTGCACCGACCCAAGGCCGCGCAGGAACGCGGCGAGCAACTCGGCCTCGCCCGCTGCGATGCCACCCGTCGCGGGCGAGGTTGGCACGGCGGGCGCCGCGCGTGGCGGCGGCGCAGTGGCCGGGACCGGCCCCGGCACCGGCGCCGCTGCCCCCATCGCGTCGCCCGGCCCCAGCAGGTCGGCGAAGGCCGCATCTTCCATCGGCAAGGCGACGGAAGGAGTTGGCGGCGGTGGTGTCGGGCCTCGCGATGGAGGTGGTGGAGCGACCGCGGGCGCCGGCGCCATGACCGGCGCCGCGTGCGTGGGCTCGCGCAAGGCCGGGGCGGGTGCGCGTCCGATTCGGATCGGCTGGCCCGTCTGGTCGTCGAACATCGGCGCGTCTTCGGTCGCCGGCCGCCGCTGCGCCGGGGCCGGCACCGCCTTCGGCGGCGTGTAGCCGAACTGTCCGATCGGCACATGGTCCTGCCGGGGCGCCTGCCGCGGAGCCGCCGCCTGGCCCAGCGCCGCGAACGGGTCGTCGGTCGCCGAGGTGTTGGGCTGCAGCAGCGGATCGGCCAGCGGCGACAGCGCGAGCGGGTCGCCGCCGATCCCCGCGACGCCGCCGAACAGGTCGTCGATGCGCTGGCCGCTGGCGATGGGCGCGGCGGCCGCGGGCAGGCCGAGGTCGGAGAAATCGTCGAAAGGCGCCGTCGACGCCGGTGCGGGAGCGCCGCCGGCGCCCGGGCCGAGCAGATCGGCAAAGGGGTCTGCGGCGCCGCCCGGTGGCGGTGCGGCGCCCAACCCCATGGGATCGGCGAAGGGGCCGGGCTCGGGCAGCGGAGGCGGCGGCCGGGCAGCCGCGGGGGCAGGAGCGCCGAGGCCGTCGAGCAGATCGGCGAAGGGATCGTCCGATGCGACGGGCGCTGCGCCGGCCCCGACCTGAGTGGCGAACGGGTCGGTCGCCACCGGCGGCGCAGGCGCCGGAGCCGCGGCCTGCCGTACCGACACCGTCAGTTGGAAGCTGCCGATCACCAGGCTGTCACCGTCGCCCAGCACAGCCTCCTGGCCGGCACCGAGCGCCCGTCCGTTGTGCAGCATCGGGTTGCTGCCGCGATCGATGACGACGAACTGCCCCGCGCGGCACAGCACCTGCGCGTGCACGCGCGACACGGTGCGGTCCGGATCGCTGAGCACCAGCGTGTTGGTGTCGGCGCGGCCGATGGTGCCGCCGGCCGGCCCGAACTCGGCGCTGGCGACGCCCTGGCCCGACGCTCCCTGAACGGCGATGCAGATCATGTGGGGCCTCCGGCGCGGTGGGGCCGAAGCGAGGACGGCGAGGAGGGAAAGGACATGGCAGGCACCGACGTTCGGGAAGACATGGTTCAGGGCGCGAGCAGGACCACCAAGGGCTGGCTGGGCACGACGCGCACACCAGGACAGTTGGTGCTGTTCTGCAGGCTGTTGCTCGTCAGCCGCGAGCCGGGCATGCCCATGAACAGCGTGGTGAACGAGCCGGTGAGGTGGCGGCTCGGGCCCATGACCGTGCCCGAGGCCACGCCCAGGTTGACGCCTGCGTTGTCGCCGTTGGTCATCGGGATCGTGGTCGCCAGGTTGTGCACCGGCGCACCCATGATGAGGATCGTCGGGCAGTTGGGAATGGCGGTCGGCCCCATCGCGATGTTGGGATAGGGAATCGGCACCGGCCCGGCGGGCGTCGGCGTCAGGCACACATCGGGGAATCCCATGTCGGTGCCCATCATTTGGGTGTTGGCAAACATCTCGGCTCCTGCGGCGCCCGGACTCAACCGAAGTGGATCTGCGCCCCGCGCGCCTTCACGAGCGAGCGGCCATTGACCAGCGCGTGCTCGGCATCCATGCGCAGCAGCGCGTCCGCCGCCACCTCCACATGGGTGGCCGCGACGCGGTCGATGCCCTCGGTGGTGCGCGTGTGGCCGTGACTGAAGTGCTGCACGCGGTCCATCACGGTAGAGAGGAACTGCCCCACCGCCTTGATGCGGCCTGCCACCACGCTGAGTTGGCGGCCCAGCAGTTCGGCCTGGTCGGCCACCACCCTGGCTTGCTCGACGCGGGCTTCCAGCCGCCGCCCCGTCAGGACGATTTGGCCGCCCTGCAGCGCCAGCGGCGCGTCGCCGCTCTCGATGCGCAGCTCTGCCGCACCGGCCGCGGCACGCAGCACATGGGCCGACCCTTCGTCGCGGTGCAGCACGGCCAGGACCCAGGCCTCCTGCGGCGCGCAGCGCAGGCATGCCACGCTGTCGCCGGCGGCAGGTTCCAGCAGGCAGCTTGCCGCCCGGCGCGCGCGAAGCTGCAGTCCGCCCGAGCGCACCTGCAGCTCGCCGCCCGGCGTGGCGTCCTCGATCACGCCGACGCACCACTCGGCGAACGTGCCATCGGCCGGGCGGTGAGCACGCGCCCGCGTGACGCTGCCGGCGGACGTGGAAGATGAAGACGGCATGGTGAACTCCTGTGGCACTGGATTCAGGCGGCGGCCGGTTGCCATTGCTCGGCCGCCGCAAGGCTGGGATCGGTCTCGATCGCGCACGCGCGATCGCTCATCTGGGCCTGCTCGGTGCGGGCACCATGCAGCACCGCACGCATCAGCGTGGCGCGACGCAGGTCGGCGGCCTGCAGATCGGCATGGCGGAAGTCGGCGTAGGTCAGGTCGGCACCGACGAAGCGCGTCTGCGCCAGCCGGGCGCCGCCGAAATGCGCCTGGTGCAGATCGCAGCCGGAAAAGTCGGCGTGGGGGCACTGCGCGCCGGTGAAGAGGGCCTGGCGCAGCGCGGCGCCGGCGAAGTCGACGCCCGGTGCTTGTGCCCCGCAGAACACGGCGTTCGGCGCGACGGCGCGGGCGAAGCGCGCCCCTTGCAGCACGGCACCTTGAAAGTTGCACTGCGCCAGGCGGGCGCCGCTGAAGTCGGCACCGCTCAGATCGGTAAATGCGAATTGGCAGCCGAGCAGCTCGACGTCGACGAACGACTTGCGCACCAGCGCACTTTGGTGGAACGCCGTGCGCAGCAGTTGCGCTCCCTGCCAGGTGAGATGCGCCAGGTCGCACTGCGTCACCGCAGCGTACTCCCAGCGCGTGCCGTCGGCGCACACGTCGACCAGCGACGACTGGCTGAGCACGGCGCTGTCGAGGCAGGCGCCGCGCAGCACCGCGTGGTCGAGTTTGCTGGCCGAGACCGCGGCCATCGACAGGTTGCTCTCACCGAGCTGCGCGTGCGACAGCTCGCACTCGGTGACGACGGCGCCGTGCAGGTTGGCCTGACGCAGATCGGCGTGGGTCAGCGTGCACCGGTTGAAGACGCACTTGCGCAGGTTGGCGCCGGCCAAGTGGGTACCGGCCAACGCGCATTGGTCGAACACCGCCTCGCGCAGGTCGGCGCCACGCAGGTCGGCCTCCGTGAAGTCGACGCGGCTGAACACGCCGCCGGCCAGCCGCACGCCGGCGAAAGCACCACGCGCGAGCGAGCGGCCTTCGACCGCCTCGCCGATGGCCACGGACAGCGCCAGCAGCTCGGGCGTCATGGCGCGGCCTCCTGCTGTTGCTGCGGGGTCAAGCGCGGCCAAGTCCTGGCGCGGGTGAGCAGGGCGCCCTCCAGCCTCGTGTCGCCGTCGAGCCGCACGCGGGACAGGTCGGCACCGAACAGGTTGCTGCGCCGCAGGTCGGCGCCGCGCAGGTCGGTGTGCTGCAGCACGGCATCCATGAAGTTGACGCCGGCCAGCACGGCCCGGCCGCAGCGTGCCTTGCGCAGGAGCGCTCCCTTGGCGCTGGCCAGCCGCAGATCGGCCCCTTCGAGACTCGCCTCGCTCAGGAGCGCTCCGTCCAGGCGCGCTCCGACCAGCCGAGCCTCGCACAGGTCGCCGGCGCCGAAGTTGAAGCCGGTCAGGTCGGCCTGGCTGAGGTCGGCACCGCGCAGGCTGGAGCCCTTGACGGCCGCGCCGTTCGCACAGCGCGCGCCGGCCAGCAGCACGCCGTCGAGACGGCAGGTGACGAAGGTGGCGCCGGCCAGGTCGGCGTCGCGCATGTCGACGCCGGACAGATCGCATTCGATGAAGTTGCAGGCCGACAACTGCGCCTCGGGCCAGCGCAGGCCGCCCATCGTGAGGCGATAGAAGGTTTGGCCGGCCAGCTGCGCGCCGGCCCAATCGGCATCGCCCCAGCGCGTTTCCAACAGTTGCGCGCCGGCGAAGCGGGCGCGGCGCATCTGGGTGCCGCCGAAGTCGCAGTGCGACAGCTGCGCCTGGCCGAAGTCGGCGTCGTCGAACACGCCACCGCCCAGGACGGCCTTGCCGAGGTTGGCGCTGCGAAATACCGTGCCGATTGCCACCGCCCCACCCAGCCGCGCATGCGCCAGCACCGCACGCGCGCAGTTGGCACCGGACAGATTGGCGCCTTCCAGGTTCGCGCTCTCGAGCCAGGCGCCTTCGAAGTTCACGCCGCGCAGGTCGAGCCCGGAGAAGTCGGCGCCGGTGAAGTCGAGCCCGGCGAAATAGCGCAGCCCTCCCTGCACGGCGCGCCCCATCTCGTCGCGCAATGCCGCTGCGGCTTCGGCCGGCATGACGAAGGCGGGCGGCTGCATGTGAGCTGATTGGAGATAGCCGTCGCGGTGCACCTGCTCCAGCCGCACGAGGTGTGGGAACATCGCGCGCGACTGGATCGAACGACCGGTGGCGCCGGCCTGTGCTTCCAGGATGGCGAGCTCCTCCTCGGCGTCGTAGCGGGGCGGGCCGCGATGCACCAGCTCGGCCAGCTTCACCTTGTGCTCGCGCTCGAAGGCCAGCAGCTTCTCCACCGCGGTAAGCGTGTCTTCCACGGCCTTCCACTGCTGGTACTGCCCCTCCTTGACCTTGGCCGCGAGGTAGGCCGCCAGGGCCTCCCCGCTTGGCGGCGCCGCCTCGGGCGCTGGCAAGCGGATGCCCAGCGCATCCGGGTCCTGCCCTAGCGAGGCCGCGCGCTCGCGCGCCAGCTGCACCTCGATCGCTGCACGCACTCGCTGGGTCTGTGCCTGCACGCCGTCACTGGCAAAAGGCTTCTTGGCCGCCTCGATCTCCGGGTCGAGGGTGTCGATGCCCTCGGGCAGCAGGTCGGAATCGATCATCGCGTACACACCACCCAGCTGCGGGTCGGCGCGCCGCGCGACCGCGTCGAGGTAGTGGGCGTCGGCGCGTGGCTGGCCATTGCGCTCGATGGCGCCCAGCAGATGCACCACGTCGGAGCCGTCGTCGGTGCCGACCTCGGCCAGCCCCTGGAAGATGGCGATGCAGCGTTCGGCATGGGGGAAAAACCAGACGGTGGTCAGGCGCAGCGGCACTTCCTTGAATTCGGGCTCGACACCGTCCGGCCTGCGGTAGCCGGCGAACACGCGCGCGCGCACGCCGGGCAGGCGCCCCTGCACGCGCGCCTGGTCGGGATGCATGTGGTCGAAAGCGAAGCTTTCATCGCCCTGCAGCGCATTCGGCAGCCACTGATCTTCGGGCGCCAGGTTGAAGCAGCGCCAGTCGACGTCGGGCGGCAAGCCCGGCGCGTGCTCGCCCAGGTAGTTCTGGTCGTAGGTGCCGCGGTATCGCGCGCGTTGCGGATGCAGGGGCCCCAACGCGCCGAAGCCGGCCGGCGCGACCGCCTGGCCGGGCGCCGTGATGCGCTGCGCGGGCAGCTCGATGTTCGGCAGGCGGACCACGCCGTCGACGGCGGCCCGGCCGCGGCCGGACGGATTGGCCGGATAGTCGGGACCGCCGTAGGCAAGCTCCCAACGAAGCGGCAGCTTGGTGAAGGGGGCCGGCGCGCTCGTCCGGTCGCCGTCCCAGTGGCGGTCGCCGAACACGAGCAGGGTCTTTTCTCGCCCGGCGAAACTCGCACGCACCGCGCACCCGTGCGGCTGCCCTGGCGGCGGGTAGGCCTGGCCGTGCACCAGGAACTCCGGCGTCAGCTTGGCCATCCCCTCATCGATCAGGGGAGCACCTATCTCGCGGCCAAGAAAGGGCCACATGGATTGCTCGGCCCACAGCGTGCCGTTTTCGGACTGTGCAAAGGGAATGTGCAGGCTCGCGCTGACGCACAGGCCGAAGCGCTTGCGCAACTCCACCGGACGGGTGGAGAGTCCCAACGCCTGGGGCTTGGTGACCTGCATCGCGGCCCTACTCGTCGTTCGGCGGCATCGGCGGCGCATCCCGGTTCAGGGCATCCAGGTGCGACCGGTCCACGCCCTGCCCGTGCGCCGCATCCGAAAGGCTCTGGAACACGGCGCCGAGGCCCAGCGAAACCAGTTCTCCGGCGGCCTCGTCGGAGCGGTGCAATACCGCGTTGCGCAGCGCGCGCAGGCGCCCCTCCAGCCCAGGCACCGGCGGATCGAACTGCGCGGCGTTGTCGGCCGCCTTCTTGAGTTCCTCGGCCGCAGCGGCGTACTGCCCGAAGGTGGCGTTGATGTCGACCGCGGCCGCGGCCACCCCCGCCAGCGCGCCCAGGGCGCCCGCCACGGCCGCTCCGCCACCCCCACCCCCCCCTGCGCCCGGTCCGATGG
>SCOE01000071.1 GCA_005503065.1 Comamonadaceae bacterium ALPHA2B | reverse complement strand
AGGGCTACCGCCGGATCTTCTCTCGGTTTGAAAAGCTTGACGTGATGTTCCTCGGCTTCCTCAGCTTTGTGCTGGTGGCTGATGGCCTCCGCGGTTTGTGTTAACACGCCCTACTTCGCGAGCCAGCCCAATCCAGCGGCGCCCTCGCGCGAGAACCTCTTCGGCACCGACGACCGCGGCCGCGACCTGCTGGCGCAGCTCATCTACGGCTTCCGGGTGAGCGTGCTGTTCGCCCTGGCGCTCACGGCCATCGGCGTGGTGCTGGGCGTGATCACCGGTGCGATCCAGGGCTACTTCGGCGGCAAGACCGACCTGGCCTTCCAGCGCTTCATCGAGATCTGGGGATCGATGCCCGAGCTGTATCTGCTCATCATCTTCAGCGCCATCTTCGCGCCCAGCGTGGCGCTGCTGCTCATCCTGCTGTCGCTGTTCGGCTGGATGGGCCTGTCGGACTACGTGCGCGCCGAGTTCCTGCGCAACCGGCAGATGGACTACGTGCGCGCCGCCCGCGCGCTCGGCGTGGGCAACCTGCAGATCATGTGGCGACACATCCTGCCCAACAGCATGGTGCCGGTCGTCACCTTCCTGCCGTTCCGCATGAGCGCGGCCATCCTGGCGCTGACCTCGCTCGACTTCCTGGGCCTGGGCGTGCCGCCCGGCACCCCGTCGCTGGGCGAATTGCTGAACCAGGGCAAGGCCAACATCGACGCCTGGTGGATCTCCATGTCCACCTTCGGCGTGCTGGTCGTCACGCTGATGCTGCTGACCTTCATGGGCGACGCGCTGCGCGACGCCATGGACCCGAGGAAGGCAGACCGATGACCCCGATTCTCCAAGTCCGCAACCTGCGCATCGCCTTCGACGGCAAGGACGTGGTGCACGGCGTCGACCTGGACATTGCGGCCGGCGAGAAGCTCGCGCTCGTGGGCGAGTCGGGGTCGGGCAAGACGATCACGGCGCTGAGCCTGCTGCGGCTGGTGCCCAATGCCGAACTGGCCGGCGTTGCAAGCCTTTTCGGCCCGGAACGCACGGCTGGCGGGCGGGATCTGCTATCGATTTCGGAGCGGGAGCTGCGCGGTGTGCGGGGACGGGAGATCGCGATGATCTTCCAGGAGCCGATGACGGCCCTGAATCCGCTGTACCCCGTCGGCGACCAGATCGCCGAGGTGCTCGAACTGCACGAGGCCATGGGCAAGCGCGAGGCGCAGGCCGCGGCCGTGCAGCTGCTGGCCGACACCGGCGTGCCCGAGCCGGCCCGGCGGGCGCGGTCCTTTCCGCACCAGCTCTCCGGTGGGCAGCGGCAGCGCGCCATGATCGCCATGGCCCTGGCGTGCAAGCCGCGCCTGCTGCTGGCCGACGAGCCCACCACCGCCCTGGACGTGACGCTGCGGGTGCAGATCCTCGATCTGCTCGACAAGCTGCAGCAGCAGCACGGCATGGCGGTGCTGCTGATCACCCATGACCTCAACCTGGTGCGCCGCTTCGCCGACCGCGTGGCGGTGATGGAGCAGGGGCGCCTGGTGGAGGAGGGCGCCGTCGCCACCGTGTTCGACGCGCCCCGGCACCCCTACACCCGCAAGCTGATCGACAGCCGGCCGGTGCGCGACGTCGTCGCCGTGCCGGCCGCGGATGCCGCCACCCCGCCCGTGCTGGCGGCCCGCAGCCTGCGCGTGACCTATCCCGTGCCGCGCCCGGGCATCCGCGGCTGGTTCGGCCGCGACGCCTTCGTGGCGGTGCAGGGTGCCGACCTGACCATCGCCCGCGGCGAGACGCTCGGCGTGGTCGGCGAGTCCGGCTCGGGCAAGTCCACACTGGCTCTGGCCACGCTGGGCCTGCTGCCCGCGCAGGGAGAACTGCGCATCGACGGGCGCGGCTGGACCCGCCGCACGGCCGCCGATCGACCGCTGCGCCGGGTCGTGCAGGTGGTGTTCCAGGACCCCTTCTCGTCGCTGTCGCCACGCCTGACGGTGGAGGCGATCGTCGGCGAGGGCCTCGGTGTGCACGGCGACGCGCCCGACGACGCAGCGCGCCGCGATCGGGTGCTGGCAGCGCTGGCCGATGTCGGGCTCACCGAGGACCTGTTCCCGTCGCTGTTGCAGCGTTATCCGCACGAGTTCTCGGGCGGGCAGCGGCAGCGCCTGGCCATCGCCAGGGCGCTGATCGTCGATCCAGCCCTGCTGGTGCTCGACGAGCCGACCAGCGCGCTCGACGTCACGATCCAGAAGCAGGTGCTGGGCCTCCTGCAGCGCCTGCAGCGCGAGCGGGGCCTGAGCTATCTGCTGATCACGCATGACGTGGAGGTCATCCGCGCCATGGCGCATCGGGTGTTGGTGATGAAGGATGGCGCCGTGGTGGAGCAGGGGACCGTGGAGCAGGTACTGGATGCACCGCATCACCCCTACACACGCCAGCTCGTGGCCGCGGCCTTGGCCGATTAGAAGGATCAAGAGCTCGCGAATGTCGGACATCGGATACGAGCCGCGCGGCGGCTGGCGGGCCGCGCTGGCCTGCATGGTGGCGCTGGCCGTGGCGATGGGCCTGGGCCGCTTCGCCTTCACGCCCATGCTTCCCGTCATGCTGCACGAGGGCAAGCTGAACCTGGAAGGGGGCGGGGTGCTGGCGTCGCTCAACTACCTCGGCTATTTCGTGGGTGCGCTGTCGTGCGCGGCGATCCGCGTGGCCGCGCCGCGCATGGTGAGAGGCGGGCTGGTCGCCACGGCGTTGCTGCTCCTGGGCATGGGCCTGCTGCACGGCTTCGCGGCCTGGGGCGTGCTGCGCACCGCCGCGGGGGTGGTGAGCGCCTGGACCTTCGTCTTCGCCTCGGGCTGGGGCCTGCGGCGCCTGGCCGAGACCGGCTCGCCGGCGCTGGGCGGCGTGATCTACACCGGGCCGGGCATCGGCATCGCCGCCACGGGTCTGCTGGGCGGGCTGGCGGCACGCTGGGGGTCCGATGCGGCATGGATCGGCTTCGGCCTGGTGGCGCTGGTGCTCAGCGCGGCGATCTGGCGCATCTTCGACGACGGCGGGCATGCGGGGGTGCCGGGCAGCCCGCCGCCGGCGGCCGCAACTCCATCGGCGCCATCCGTCCATGACCGCAGCGACGCACGCTGGCTGGTGCTGCTCTATGGCCTGGCGGGCTTCGGCTACATCATCACGGCGACCTTCCTGCCGGTGATCGCGCGCCAGGCGCTGCCTGGGTCGCCGTGGCCCGACCTGTTCTGGCCGCTCTTCGGGCTGGCGGTGATCCCCGGCGCGCTGATCGGGGCCCGTGCGCCCACGCACTGGGACAACCGGCTGCTGCTGGCCGCGGGCTACGCCCTGCAGGCCCTGGGCGTGCTGCTTTCGGTGGCCTGGCCGACGATCGGGGGTTTCGCATTGGGCAGCCTGCTGCTGGGCATGCCGTTCACGGCCATCACCTTGTTCGCGATGCGCGACGCCCGGCGGCTGCGTGGCAATGCCGCGGCCGGGCTGATCGGCTACGCCACCGCGTCCTACGGCATCGGGCAGATCGTCGGTCCGCTGCTGGCCGCCCCGTTGGCGCATCGCACGGGCTCGTTTTCGGTGCCGCTGCTGGTGGCGGCGGGTGCGCTGGCGCTGGGCGCGCTGCTGTTTCTGGCCGTCTGGCGCCAGGCGCGGGCCAGGGAGCGCTGATTTTGTGGCGTGCACAAGGTGAGGGCGGGACAAATTCCGCGTTGCCCGCTATAATCTGAGGCTCACGACCAAACGGGCGGGTACCAACCGCCCGTTTTTTTTGGTCGATCATTTTCCCACCGCCTCGACCTCATTGTTCTTGTGCCGGGTGAGTCGTACGGGCTTCAGGCCCCTTCGGCCGCACCCGGTGCGGCACAGGCCTTGGCGGTCACCCGCAAGGACGCGCGCACACCGGTGGCATTGCAGCAGACAGTCGAAACAACCGTGGCCGGATTGGGCTACGACCTGATCGAGATCGAACGCTCGGCCGGGGGACTGCTGCGCGTCACCATTGATCTGCCCTGGTCCGGCCCCACCTCCGAAGCAGCGCCCGGTGCGCCCGAGCCCTTCGTGACCGTGGAGGACTGCGAGAAGGTCACGCGCCAGCTGCAGTATGCGCTGGAGGTGGACAACGTCGACTACAAGCGGCTCGAGGTGTCCTCGCCGGGCATCGATCGCCCGCTGCGCAACGAACAGGATTTCGAACGTTTCGCCGGCGAGGTGATCGACATCACCCTCAAGTCGCCCATTGGCGAGGCGGCGGCCGGCCAGGTCAGCGCCAACCGCAAGAAGTTCCGCGGCACGCTGGAACGCACCGAAGGCCCGGCCGGCGAGCGCGGCTGGCAGGTTGTGTGGAGTGACGAGCCTGCGGCCAAGCCGGGCCAGAAGATCAGCAAGAAGCGCGCGCCGGCCCCGGTCCAGGCGCTCGGCTTCACCCTGGACGAGCTGCGCGAGGCGCGGCTCGCCCCCATCGTGGATTTCAAGGGGCGCAAGCCCAAGACCGGCGCGCCCTCGGCGGAATAAGGCCGGAGTCATCGGAAGGAGCCAAGTGGCATGAATCGCGAAATGTTGATGTTGGTGGATGCGATCTCGCGCGAGAAGAACGTCGAGCGCGACGTCGTCTTCGGTGCCGTGGAGTCGGCACTGGCGCAGGCCACCAAGAAGCTGTACGCCGGCGACGTGGACATCCGCGTCGCGATCGATCGCGACAGCGGCGCCTACGAGACCTTCCGCCGCTGGCACGTCGTGCCCGACGAGGCCGGCCTGCAGCTGCCCGACCAGGAAATCCTGCTGTTCGAAGCCAAGGAAGAAGTGCCGGACATCGAGGTCGACGAATACATCGAGGAACCCGTCGAATCGCTGCCCATCGGCCGCATCGGCGCCATGGCCGCCAAGCAGGTGATCCTGCAGAAGATCCGCGACGCCGAGCGCGAGATGCTGCTCAACGACTTCATGTCGCGCGGCGAGAAGATCTTCACCGGCACCGTCAAGCGCCTGGACAAGGGCGACATCATCGTGGAGGCGGGGCGCGTCGAAGGCCGTCTGCGCCGCAGCGAGATGATCCCCAAGGAGAACCTGCGCAACGGCGACCGCGTCCGCGCCATGATCATGGAAGTGGACCTGACGCTGCGCGGCGCGCCGATCATCCTCTCGCGCTCGGCGCCGGAATTCATGATCGAGCTGTTCCGCAACGAGGTGCCCGAGATCGAGCAGGGTCTGCTCGAGATCAAGAGCTGCGCCCGCGACCCCGGTTCGCGCGCCAAGATCGCCGTGCTCAGCCACGACAAGCGCGTCGACCCGATCGGCACCTGCGTCGGCGTGCGCGGCACCCGCGTGAATGCCGTGACCAACGAGCTGGCCGGCGAGCGCGTCGACATCGTGCTGTGGTCGGAAGACCCAGCCCAGTTCGTGATCGGCGCGCTGGCGCCCGCCAACGTCAGCTCCATCGTGGTGGACGAGGAAAAGCATGCCATGGACGTGGTGGTGGACGAGGAGAACCTCGCCATCGCCATCGGCCGCGGCGGCCAGAACGTGCGCCTGGCGTCCGACCTCACCGGTTGGAAGATCAACATCATGGACGCGAACGAATCGGCCCAGAAGCAGGCCGAGGAAACCAGCGTCACCCGCCAGCTCTTCATGGAGAAGCTGGACGTCGACGAGGAGATCGCCGACATCCTGATCCACGAGGGCTTCACCAGCCTGGAAGAAGTGGCTTACGTGCCGATCGCCGAAATGCTCGAGATCGAGTCCTTCGACGAAGACACCGTCAACGAGCTGCGCGCCCGCGCCAAGGACGCGCTGCTGACCATGGAAATCGCCAAGGAAGAGAGCGTCGAAAGCGTCTCGCAGGACTTGCGCGATCTCGAGGGGCTGACCCCCGACCTCATTGCCAAGCTGGCTGGCGCGGGTGTGCACACCCGCGACGACCTGGCCGACCTGGCTGTCGACGAACTCACCGAAATCACCGGCCAAAGCGCCGATGAAGCCAAGGCCCTGATCCTCAAGGCACGCGAACACTGGTTCGCGGGCTCGCAAGAGTGATCGCCATGGAGGCACGAACCAGATATGTCCAGCACCACCGTTGCAGAGTTCGCTCAAGAACTCAAGAAGACACCCGAAACGCTGCTTGACCAGCTGCGCAGCGCGGGCGTGACCAAATCGGCTGCGTCCGATGCCCTGACCGAGGGCGACAAGCAGGCCCTGCTCGGCCACCTCAAGGCGAGCCATGGGACAGCTGCGCCCGAGCGCAAGAAGATCACCCTGACCAAGAAGTCCACCAGCGAGATCAAGCAGGCGGACGCGATGGGCCGTGCGCGCACGATCCAGGTCGAGGTGCGCAAGAAGCGCACCTTCATCCAGCGCGACGACGCCCCGGCCGAGGCGCCCGCGCCGGCCCCGGCGCCCGCCGCGCCGCAGATCGACGAGGCCGAACTGGCGCGCCGCGAGGAAGAGGCGCGCCGCAACGCCGAGCTGCTGCGCCGCCAGGAAGAGGAACTCGCCGCCAAGCGCAGGGAGCGCGAGGAGGCCGAGGCACGCGAACGCGAAGCCGCCGAGCGTGAAGAGCAGGCCGACAAGGCGCGCGAAGCCCAGGTCGAGAAGGCCCGTGCCGAAGCGGCCATGCTGAACGCGGCCGCAGAGAAGGCCCGCAACACCTCGCCGGGTGCAGAGGCCGCTGCCGCTGCAGCCGCTGCCCAGGCGGCGGCAGACAAGGCCGCCGCCGAGAAGGCTGCGGCCGAAAAGGCCAAGGAAGAGGCCAAGGCCAAGGCCGCCGCCGAATCGAAGGCCCGCGCCGACGAAGAGGCGGCCCGCGCCAAGGATCTGGACGAGCGCCGCCGCAAGGCGCTGGCAGAGGCCGAGGCCATCCGCGAG
The DNA here is from genome assembly GCA_005503065.1 of Comamonadaceae bacterium ALPHA2B. GTDB lineage: Bacteria > Pseudomonadota > Gammaproteobacteria > Burkholderiales > Burkholderiaceae_C > Xenophilus. The sequence continues at coordinate 6,114 of SCOE01000071.1, read as the reverse complement.
ATGATGAACGCGCCCAAGCGCGTGCTCGTGGCCAAGAAGGAAGAGCCGAAGCCCGCCGAGGTGAAGCCTGCCGTCAAGGGCACGCTGCACAAGCCGGCCGCTGGCGCACGCCCCGCCGCGGGCGCGCCCGCAGCGCCGGGCTCGGGCAAGGAAATCAAGTCCGCCAAGACCTCTTCCGCCTGGGCTGGCGATCCGGCCAAGAAGAAGGAAATCAAGACCCGCGGCGACGCCAGTGGCGGCGTGGGCCGTGGCAACTGGCGCGGAGGCCCGCGCGGCCGCCGTGGCAACGACCGCGACCGCGACGATTCGCACCAGCAGGCCGCACCGGTCGAGCAGCGCGTGATCGAGGTGCACGTGCCGGAAACCATCACGGTGTCCGAGCTCGCGCACAAGATGTCGATCAAGGCGTCCGAAGTCATCAAGCAGCTGATGAAGCTGGGCCAGATGGCGACCATCAACCAGTCGCTGGACCAGGACACGGCCATGATCCTCGTGGAGGAACTGGGCCACACCGCCGTCGTGGCGGCGCTGGACGACCCGGAAGCCTTCACCGAGGAAGAGGTGCAACAGGCACAGGCCGAGGCGCTGCCGCGTGCGCCCGTCGTGACCGTCATGGGCCACGTCGACCACGGCAAGACCTCGCTGCTGGACTACATCCGCCGCGCCAAGGTGGCGGCAGGCGAAGCGGGCGGCATCACGCAGCACATCGGCGCCTACCACGTCGAGACGCCGCGCGGCATGATCACCTTCCTCGACACCCCGGGCCACGAGGCGTTCACCGCCATGCGTGCCCGCGGCGCCCAGGCCACCGACATCGTCATCCTGGTGGTGGCAGCCGACGACGGCGTGATGCCGCAGACCAAGGAAGCCGTCAAGCACGCCAAGGCGGCCGGCGTTCCGATCGTGGTCGCGGTCAACAAGATCGACAAGCCCGACGCCAACCCCGAGCGCGTGAAGAGCGAGCTGGTGGCCGAGGAGGTCGTGCCCGAGGAATTCGGTGGCGATTCGCCCTTCGTCGAGGTCTCGGCCAAGACGGGCAAGGGCATCGACGACCTGCTCGAGCAGGTGCTGCTGCAGGCCGAGGTGCTGGAACTCAAGGCGCCGGTCGAAGCCGCCGCCAAGGGCCTGGTCATCGAAGCGCAGCTGGACAAGGGCCGCGGCCCCGTGGCCACGGTGCTGGTGCAGTCGGGCACGCTCAAGGTGGGCGACGTGGTGCTGGCCGGTTCGACCTATGGCCGCGTGCGCGCCATGATCGACGAGGACGGCAAGACCACCAAGTCGGCCGGCCCCTCGATCCCGGTTGAGATCCAGGGCCTGACCGAAGTGCCGCAGGCGGGCGACGAGTTCATGGTGATGGCCGACGAGCGCCGTGCGCGAGAGATCGCCACCTACCGTGCCGGCAAGTTCCGCAACACCAAGCTGGCCAAGCAGCAGGCCGCCAAGCTCCAGAACATGTTCTCGGACATGACGGCCGGCGAGGTCAAGACCCTGCCGATCATCATCAAGGCGGACGTTCAAGGCTCGCAGGAAGCGCTGTCGCAGTCGCTGCTCAAGCTCTCGACCGACGAGGTCAAGGTGCAGGTGGTGTATGCGGGCGTGGGTGGCATCAGCGAATCCGACGTGAACCTGGCGATCGCCGCCAAGGGCATCGTGATCGGCTTCAACGTGCGCGCCGATGCCGGCGCGCGCAAGCTGGCCGAGGGCAACGACGTCGAGATCAAGTACTACAGCATCATCTACGACGCCGTGGACGAGCTGAAGACCGCGATGGCCGGCATGCTGGCGCCCGAGAAGCGCGAAGAGATCATCGGCCACGCCGAGATCCGCACGGTGTTCGTGGCGACGAAGATCGGCACGATTGCCGGTTCGTACGTGCTCGACGGCGTGGTCACGCGCAACGCGCACTTCCGCCTGCTGCGCGACAACATCGTCGTCTACACGGGCGAGATCGAGTCGGTCAAGCGCATGAAGGATGACGTGAAGGAAGTCCGCGAGGGCTTCGAGTGCGGTATCAAGCTGCGCAACTACAACGACATCAAGGAAGGCGACCAGCTCGAGATCTTCGAGATCAAGGAGATCGCGCGGACGCTGTAATCCGGACAGCCGAACGCAGAGGGCGCAAAGACCACGCAGAAGACGCAGAAGAAGCCGATGAAGTCTCTATTGGATTCTTTTGCGCCCTTCGCGAAACCTTTGCGTCCTCTGTGTTCCGGAAGTCCGATCCCGCATTTCTGACGATGCCCAAACGCAAGACATCCGTTCCCAACCGCGGCTTCAAGGTCGCCGATCAGATCCAGCGCGATCTGACGGAGCTGATCGCGCGCGAACTGAAGGATCCGCGGGTGGGCATGGTCACGCTTCAGGCGGTCGAGGTCACGCCCGACTACGCACACGCGAAGGTGTTCTTCAGCGTGCTCGTGGGCGACCCCATGGAAACCCAGGAGGCCCTGAACCAGGCCGCCGGCTTCCTGCGCAATGGCCTGTTCAAGCGTCTGCACATCCACACCGTGCCGACGCTGCACTTCGTGTTCGACCGCACCACCGAGCGCGCGGCCGACATGAACGCCTTGATCGCCAAGGCGGTTTCCTCGCGCTCAAAAGACGACGACACCCCATGAGCCCGCCATCCCGTGTCAGGGTGCAGCGGCGCCCTGTGCATGGGGTGTTGCTGCTCGACAAGCCGCTGGGTCTGTCCAGCAACCAGGCCTTGCAGAAGGCCAAGTGGCTGCTGCGCGCCGAGAAGGCCGGCCACACCGGAACGCTCGATCCGCTCGCGACTGGCGTGCTGCCGTTGTGCTTCGGTGCGGCGACCAAGTTCAGCCAGTTGCACCTCGATGCCGACAAGACCTACCGTGCCATCGCGCGCCTGGGCGTGCGCACATCCACGGGCGATGCGGAGGGCGAGGTGATCGCCGAGCGCCCGGTCGAGGTGACGCCCGACGACCTGGTGCGCGTGCAGGCGCAGTTCACCGGACGCATCACGCAGGTGCCGCCGATGCACAGCGCGCTCAAGAAGGACGGCAAGGCGCTGTACGAGTACGCGCGCGAAGGCGTCGAGGTGGAGCGCGCGCCGCGCGAGGTCGAAATTTATGAGCTGAAAGTGGCTGCAGCGCCCGCCAATCCTGCGCAGTCAGCTATCGAAATAATAGCAACCGTCAGCAAGGGCACGTACGTCCGCACGCTCGGCGAGGACATCGGCGAGGCCCTCGGATGCGGCGCGCACCTCACGGCGCTGCGCCGCCTTGCCACCGGCGGCTTCGACGTCTCCCAGTGCGTCACGCTCGAGGCACTCGAGGCGCTGCCGGAAGACGAGCGCCTGGCGCTGCTGCAGCCCGCCGAATGCCTGGTGGCCGGCCACACGCGCGTCACGCTCGGCGCCGAGGATGCCGGGCGCTTCCTGTCCGGTGTCCGCCGCCGCGGCGCCTGGCCCGATGCGGACGCCGTCGCGGTGTTCGGCGAGCGGCCGGCGGCCTTTCTGGGCACGGCCCACGTCAAGGCCGGCGAACTGATCCCGGGGCGCTTGCTGAGCCCCCTCGAAATCCAGCAAACCCTTCTTTCGAATCCAGCGCCTCGCGAAGAGGCCCTCACACCATGACTGCAGCCAAGCAAATCCGAAACATCGCCATCATTGCGCACGTCGACCATGGCAAGACCACGATGGTCGACCAGTTGCTGCGCCAGTCCGGCACCTTCGCCGACCACGAGAAGGTGGTCGACACGGTGATGGACAACAACGCCATCGAAAAGGAACGTGGCATCACGATCCTGGCCAAGAACTGCGCCGTGACCTGGCAGGGCACGCACATCAACATCGTGGACACCCCCGGCCACGCGGACTTCGGCGGCGAAGTGGAACGCGCGCTGTCGATGGTCGATGGCGTGGTGCTGCTGATCGACGCGCAGGAAGGGCCGATGCCGCAGACGCGCTTCGTGACCAAGAAGGCACTGGCCCTGGGCCTGAAGCCGATCCTGGTGGTCAACAAGGTCGACAAGCCGGGCGCCAACCCCGACAAGGTCGTGAACGCCGCCTTCGACCTGTTCGACAAGCTTGGCGCGACCGACGAGCAGCTCGACTTCCCGGTGGTGTACGCCTCGGGCATCAACGGCTGGTCCTCGCTGGAAGAGGGCGCGCCCGGCGAGCAGTGGGGTCCCGACATGTCGGCCCTGTTCGACACCATCCTGAAGCACGTCCCCTCGCAGAAGGGTGACCCCACGGCGCCGCTGCAGCTGCAGATCTCGGCCCTCGACTTCTCCACCTTCGTGGGCCGCATCGGCGTGGGCCGCATCAGCCAGGGCACCATCAAGCCGATGATGGACGTCATGGTCATGGAAGGCCCGGACGGCAAGGCCTTCAAGGGCCGCGTGAACCAGGTGCTGACCTTCCAGGGCCTGGACCGCGTGCAGGCCACCGAGGCCGGCCCGGGCGAGATCGTGCTGATCAACGGCATCGCCGACATCGGCATCGGCGTCACGGTGACCGACGTCGCCAAGCCGGCGCCGCTGCCCATGCTCAAGGTCGACGAGCCGACGCTGACGATGAACTTCTGCGTCAACACCAGCCCGCTGGCCGGCCGCGAAGGCAAGTTCGTGACCAGCCGCCAGATCTGGGACCGCCTGCAGAAGGAGCTCCAGCACAACGTCGCGCTGCGCGTGAACGAGACCGACGAAGAGGGCGTGTTCGAGGTGATGGGCCGCGGTGAACTGCACCTCACCATCCTGCTGGAGAACATGCGCCGCGAAGGCTACGAGATGGCCGTGTCCAAGCCGCGCGTGGTGTTCCGCACCATCGACGGCGAAAGGCACGAGCCCATCGAGCTGGTGACGGCCGACATCGAGGAAGGCCACCAGGGCGGCGTGATGCAGGCCCTGGGCGAGCGCAAGGGCGAACTGGTGAACATGGAGCCGGACGGCCGTGGCCGCGTGCGCCTGGAATACCGCATCCCGGCGCGCGGCCTCATCGGCTTCACCAACGAGTTTCTGAACCTCACCCGCGGTTCGGGCCTCATCAGCAACATCTTCGACTCGTACGAGCCGCACAAAGGCGACATCGGCGGCCGCAAGAACGGCGTGCTGATCTCGATGGACGACGGCGAGATCTTCACCTATGCCCTGGGCAAGCTGGACGACCGCGGCCGCATGTTCGTGCGCGCCAACGACCCGGTGTACGAAGGCATGATCGTCGGCATCCACAGCCGCGACAACGACCTGGTCGTCAATGCCACCCGCACGAAGCAGCTGACCAACTTCCGCGTCAGCGGCAAGGAAGACGCGATCAAGATCACGCCGCCGATCGACCTCACGCTGGAATACGGCGTCGAGTTCATCGAGGACGACGAGCTGGTCGAGATCACGCCCAAGAGCGTGCGCCTGCGCAAGCGCTTCCTGAAGGAGCACGAGCGCAAGCGTGCCAGCCGCGAGGCCTGATCGGCCGATGCGCGGCAACGGCCTGGCTCGGTGGGGGGCGGCGCTGTGCGTTGCCCTCGCGGGCGCGCTGTCGCTGTCCGCGGCCGCCCAGGACATGGCGGCCCACGCGGCCGCCGGCCAGGCCTTCGACGCGCTGCGTGCCGCGCAGCCCGATCGCATGCCGCGATTGACGCAGCCCGAGGCCGCCGAGGCGCTGCGCACGCTGGCCGATGCGGCGACCTTCCTGCCGGCGCAGGCCAGCGTCGACCTGCCAACGCTCTCGGATGCCTGTGATCGCGCGCAAGCTGCAGTCGTCGCCTACCAGACCTTCGGCGCGCTGCAGAACGGCCAACTGGTCGTTTCGGTGGTGGTCGACAACGGCGTGACCTACCAGGACGAACTGGCGCTGCTGCAGCCCTTCGTGGCGCGCTGCATCGCCCGGCAGGTGCCGCTGGCCGAAGCCACCTTGCGCCAGCTGGACCCGCGCACCGTGGCCCAACTGCGCCTCGGGGGCCTGAGGCGCGGGCAGGCGGCCATCCTGCAGCTCTATGCGAGCCTGGCCACCGCGCTGCCGGACGTCCGCATCCGTTCGGCCACGATCGATGCGCTGCTCGGCGCGCTGGCCGAAACGGCACCCGTGCATGTGCGGGCTCTGGCCGTGGCGGCTCGGACCATGCCACGCGACCTCGCCAGCGCGCAGGGGCGGGAGGG
>SCOE01000070.1 GCA_005503065.1 Comamonadaceae bacterium ALPHA2B | reverse complement strand
CGCTCGTCCCACGGGCGGGCCCACCCGCCCCGCAGCCGCACCGGACGCGGGGCCGCCGGGCAGCATGCGCCCGTCGCCCTCACCCGATTCGCCCGCCATGACTCCGCTGCCCGCCACCGCCACCGAACGCCGCCACGACATCGACGCCCTGCGGGCCATCGCCTTCGCGCTGGTCATCCTCTACCACCTGGGCATGTACTACGTGGCCGGCTGGCCCTGGCACCTGAAGAGCCCGCATGCGGCCGAGTGGCTGCAGTGGCCGATGCGGCTGATGAACCTGTGGCGCATGGACCTGGTGTTCCTGATCTCCGGCGTGTCGCTGGGCTTCCTGGCGCGCGGACGCCCGCCAGTGGCACTGCTGCGCAGCCGGGCCTGGCGCCTGCTGCTGCCGCTGGCCTTCGGCATGGTGGTGGTCGTGCCCTGGCAGGCCTATGCGCAGGGGATGGCGAACGGCTTCGTGGCGCCGGGCTTCGGCGCCTTCCTGCTGCGCTACCTGGGCGGCGGGCCGCACTGGCCGGCCGCCGCCTTCGACGGTGCCGACGTCGGCATCACCTGGAACCACCTGTGGTACCTCCCCTACCTGTTCGCATACACGGCCGTCGTCGTGCTGCTGCTGCCGGTGCTGCGCTCCCGGGCCGGCGAGCGGGCGGCAGCGGCCGTGCGCCGGCTGCGCGGCGGCTGGCTGCTGGTGCTGCCCGCCCTGCCGCTGGCGGCGTATGTGCTGTGGCTGGCGCCACGCTACCCGGCGACGCACGACCTGCTGCACGACGGCTACCTGCACCCGCGCTACTTCACCTGCTTCCTCTACGGCTGGTGGCTGGCCACCGACGCCGGCCTGTGGCGCGAGCTGGCGCGCCTGCGCTGGCCCGCACTGGCCTTGGCGGTGTTGTCCGGCGCGGTGCTGGTGGCGGGGCGCGAAGGACTGCTGGGCACGGCAGGTGCCGCGCTGGCGCAGGCGCTTCGCGCCGTCTACGCCTGGGCCGTCATCGCCGCCGTGCTGGGCTTCGGTCGCCGGCACCTCGACCGCCCGTGGCCCTGGCTGCGCTGGGCCAACGAATCGGTCTATCCCTGGTACGTGCTGCACCAGACGCTGATCCTCCTGGCCGCCGTGTGGCTCGCCCCGCTGGCGCTGGGCCCGGTGGACGAGCCCGCGGCGATCCTGGCCGCGACGGTGGGCGGCTGCTGGCTGCTCAACGACGGGCTGATCCGCCGCCTGCGCGTGCTGCGGCCGCTCTTCGGGCTGCCGCCGCGCAGGCCGCAGTCTCAGCCGCGCCCGGCGAGCCAGACGCCGATGGCCTCGCGAGGCACCTGGTAGAAGGCTTCGCGCCGATGGACCTCGTAGCCCATCTGACGGTTGACGGCGAGCATCGGCGCATTGACTTCGGCGTTGAAGGTCACGGCGCGGCGCAGCGTGGGGTGCAGTTCGCGCGCGCCGAGCAGCAGTGCCGCCTTCACCGCCTTGGCCAGCCCGAGTCCACGCCAGCGGGGGTCGGTGGTGGTGAGCTTCTGCCACAGCACCTCGGGCGTGCGTGCGTCCCACGAGCCGATGCTCAGTGCCGCCACTTCGCCGGCCGCGTCGAGCAGCAGCGCCACGTGGTGCGCGCCGCCGCGCGCGTCCATGTCGGCGTACCAGCTGCGGAAGTCCGCGATCTCGAAGCCCACAGGCGGCCCTTCGAGCGCGCCCATCGGCACATCGCGGAACAGCCGCTCGAACACCGGCAGCAGCTGTGCCAGCCGGTCCAGCGGCACGCGGCCGGCGTGCAGTTCCCAGCGCAGGCCACGCCCGGCGACGGCCGGCGCGTCGCGCCAGCGCTGCAGCAACGCGTCATCGACACGCTCGAAAGGCAGCCGGTTCTGCACCGTCGCCAGCCGGGGCTCGGCGCCCATCGATGCGAGCCAGGCCCAGGCCACGGGGTCGTGCGCCTGCACCGTGACCAGCGTGCGGCCCTGCGCCTGCAGGAAGCCGTGCAGCGTACCGAGCATGCGGCCCGCGATGCCGCGCCGCCGCCACGCCGGCAGGACGTAGCACCAGGCGTCGGCCAGTGCGGCATGCTCGTCAGCGCCGGGGCTGCCGGGACGGCGGATGCTGGCCAGCAGGTTGCCGACCGGTTCGCCATCCGGCGTGGCGGCGGTCCAGCGGTGGTGCTGCACCAGCGGCTCTTCGCGCTGCAGGGTCCGGACGAACTCGTCATCGCTCATGAGCGGCATGTCGGGTGCGCGGTCGAGGTCGCGCACGCGGCGGTAGCGCTGGTAGGCGGCCCAGGTCGACGCACTGGCGCCGTGCACGTCGAAGGGCTCGATGCGGACCTCGGGCACGCGCGCCCGGTCCGCGAGGGGATCGTGTGTCATGGAATTCCCACGGCAACGACGGCCGTCCCACGCAGGGCGTGGGCTCGGGCGTCTGGAACTGGATGGACCGGCGCGAGGGCCGGCGCGATGCGGAGCGCGGCTTCAGCCGCGCGGCATGTGCGGGCAGCACACGCCCGGCACGGCCACAGGTGCGGATGCGATGGGGAAGAAGCGGTTCGGCATGGGCACCTCCTGTTCGCGTTGTTGTGGGATCGAGCGTGTCACTCTAGCGGCGGAGCGCGCTCCCGGCCAGCGCGGTGTGGCGCGCACGCACAATCCCCGCTCGCCATGAATGTCCAGCGCCTGCCCTTCCACGTCGATACCGCTGGTGTGCGCCTGCACGGCAGCCGATGGGCGACACAGGCCGATCAAGCGCCGAATGTGCTCGCGCTGCATGGCGGCGGCGTGTCGACGCACCTCGGCGCGCAATGGCTGATGGCCGCGCTCGCCGCGCAGGGCTGGCCCGGCGCCGGCTTCGACTTCGTCGGCCATGGCGAGACCGGCGGCGCGCTGGAAGGATCGAGCCTCGACCACCGCATCGCGCAGGCGCGTGCCGTGGCCGAGGCGCTGCCGCTCGAAGCGCCCCGCGTGCTCATCGCGTCGAGCATGGGCGGCCACATCGCCTGCCGGCTGATCCATCCGCTGCGGCCGCGCGCGCTGGTGCTGTTCTGCCCTGCGGCTTACGAGGCAGCGGCCGAATCGCAGCCCTTCGGCCCGGCCTTCCAGCGCACCCTCCGCGCCACGACGGACTTCGAGGCCTCGCCGGCCTTCGCGGCACTCGACCGCTTCGACGGCCGGTTGCTGCTGGTGCTCGGCAGCGAGGATGCGGTGATCCCGCCCGCCGTCTCCGCGGCCTACCGCCGCCGTGCACGCGCGGCCGAGCGCGCGGAGGTCATCGTGCTCGAAGGCGCCGGCCACCTGCTGCACCGCTGGCTGGCCGAACGCCCGCTGGACGCCGCGCGGGTGCAGGCGCGGGTGCTCGCCACGCTCGACGGCCTGGCCTGATCGGCGCCCGCGGCACCCAGCCCGGCTGCTATGAAATCGATAGCAGACGGCGCCCGCCCGGCGGTCGTTGCAGGCCTTTTTCGTCTGAAACGCCGGATGCGCAACCCCGAAACGCGGCGTGCGCCGTATGAGTCTTCATCGCCGCCTGCGGGTGGCGTGTTCCTCAACTTCGGAGATGTCCACCATGCCCTTCCTGCCCTCGACCCTCCTGCGCCGCAAGCCGCTGCTGGCCGCCTTGGCCGCGGCCTTCGCCCTGCCCGCCATCGCACTCGACATGCCGCCGCCCGCAGCCGTGGCGTCGCGCATCACACAGGTCAAGGTCTATCCCGGCAGCGCGACCGTCGAACGCGTGGCCCGCGTACCGGCCGGCAGCCGCAGCGTCACCATCGCCTGCCTGCCCGCGAGCCTGGACGTGCAGAGCCTGCAGGTAAGCGCCGACGCCTCGGTGCGCGTGGGCGAAACCTCGGTCATCACGGAGCCGCGTGCGCACTCCGCGGCCTGCGCCACCAGTGCGCTCGACGGCCGCATCCGCGCGCTGGAAGACCAGAAGGCCACGCTGCAGGCCGAGCGCGATGCACTGGGCCTGGTCACCGGCTACCTCAAGGGGCTGGGCGGTAGCGACGGCGATGCGAAACGGTCCGCGATCGATGCGCGCAACCTCGCCGCGACCGCCGACGCGATGCGCCGCACCGGCCAGGAGTCGCTGTTGCGGCAGCACCAGATCGACCGGCGGCAGGAAGACCTCGATCGGCAACTGCAGCCCCTGCTGGCCGAGCGACAGCGCAGCCAGGGCGGCGACAACAGCCAGGTCACGGCGGTGACCGTGACGCTCGACGCACCGCGCGAGGCCGAATTGCGCCTGAGCTACCAGGTGGCCGGGCCGGGCTGGGCGCCCAGCTACCGCGCGCTGATCGACACCACCACCCGCAAGCTGCGCATCGAGCGCCAGGCGCTGGTCGCGCAGGCCACGGGCGAGGACTGGCGTGGCGTCAAGCTGGTGCTGTCCACCGGCCAGCCGAGGCGAAACACGGCGGGCCGCACGCCCGCACCGTGGCGCATCGGCGTCGAGCCGCCACCGCAACAGCAGGTCGCGCGCGAGGACAGCGTCGCGCGCTTCGCCATGGCGCCGGCACCTGCGGCCCCCGTGGCGCCCGCTGCCAAGGCGATGGCGCCCGAGCGGCCGCTGTTCGACGTCAACGTGTTCCAGAACAGTTTCGCCACCGAGTTCGACGTGACGCAGCCCATCGACGTGCCCTCGAACGGCCAGCGCGTGGCGATGCCGCTGGGCCAGCACGAGGAGACGGCACGGGTGGCGGTACGGACCAGCCCGCGGCTGGAGCAGGCGGCGTACCTCGTCGCCGAGATCGCGCAACCCGAAGGCGTGTGGCCGGCCGGGGCGCTGCAGCTGTATCGCGACGGCGCCTTCGTCGGCAGTGGGCAGTGGAATGCACCGGGCAACATCGATGGGCCGGCACGCGTCACGCTGTCCTTCGGTCTCGACGAACTGGTGCGCGTCAGCGCCGAGACCGAGCGTGACATCCAGGGCAGCGGCGGCTTCGTCGGCAGCCGCGCCGAGCGGCAGGTGCAGCGCGCCTACGCGGTCGAGAACCGGCACCGCACGCCGATCGCCCTGGAGTTGCTGGAAGCCGCGCCGGTGTCGGTGAACGAGCAGGTGCGCGTGGCGACGCAGTTCTCGCCGAAGCCGGCCGAACTGGCCTGGAACAGGCAGCCCGGCGTGGCGATGTGGCGCACGGAACTGGGTGCCGGCCAGCGCACCCGATTCACGGCCGACTACGCCATCGGCTACCCGAAGGACGTGCGGCTGCAGGAGCGCTGAGCGCTGCGCCGCTCAGCGCCACACGTAGTGGCCGCGCACCCAGCGACCACGGTGGTCGCGGTGCGCGGGGACCCAGACCTTGTGCTTGCGATGGTGCGGGCGCGCGTGCGGCCGCTCCATGTGCGGACCCGGAGGCGGCGGGGGACGCATGGGCTGGGCAAAGCTGGCTGCGCACAAACCGGCGGCTGCCAGCGCGATCAGGTATTTCTTCATGTTGGTTTTTCCTGTGTGAGGTCGAAACAAAGTGCCCGCGAGGCACTGCCCGACGCTAGCGCGCACCGGGTGGCGGTGGCTGTAGGCAAAGGCCGATGCCGGCCGCTGCATCCGCACGACCGCGGCGATTGGGCCGGATCGCCGAACGGCGGCTTGGACCTCGGCCTACGCCTGCCGGCACATGCTTGCCGCACCCTCGCCAGCATGTTGAATTCCCTCAGGAGATCGCACGCATGCAAATCCAGCTGAACACGAGCAACGGTGTGGAGAACAAGGAGTCGCTGGACCGCTGGGCCGACGAGGAATTGCGCCAGCAACTGCACCGTTATGCGGACGACCTCACCCGCGTCGAGGTGCACCTGAGCGACGAAAACGGCCAGCGCGCCAGCGATGCCGACAAGCGCTGCGTGATGGAAGCGCGGCTCGCACACCATGCGCCTCTGGCCGTGACGCACGACGCCGGCACACTGGACGACGCCTTCCGCGGCGCGCTGGACAAGCTCAAGCGGCAGATCGAGCACAAGACCGAACGCAGCGCCAAGCATCGCGACCGCAGCACCATCCGCACCGTCGACGGCGCGCAGGAGTGAGGATGGGTGGACCGAACGCGGCAGCGCCGCATGCCTGGCAGTTCGTCCGCGCGGGTGTGGTGGACCAGGTGGTCTTCCGCCGCGGCGAGGACATCGCCCGCCTGCGCGAGCTGGATCCGAAGCTGTGGGTCGCGCTGGCCTGCCCGGTGCAGGGCCTGGAGTTCGACGCCCGCACGCTGGAGCTGATCGACACCAACCATGACGGGCGCATCCGTCCACCCGAGCTGATCGCGGCCTGCGAATGGGTGTGCCGGGAACTGCGCGATCCCGACACGCTTCTCGCGCCCCACGCCACGCTGGCCGTGGCGGACCTTGCCGAGGGCAGCGCGTTGGCGCCCGAGGTGGCCCGCATCCTGGAGATCGTGGGCAAGGGCGCGGGCGACGCGCTCACGCTGGAGGACGTGACCGGCCGCAGCGAGCTGCTGGCCGCGATGCGTTTCAACGGCGATGGCGTCGTGACGGTGGCGACGGCGCAGGACGCGCCGGCGCAGGAACTCATCCGTCGCATCATCGCCACGCATGGCAGCATGCAGGACCGCAACGGCGAGCCCGGCGTGGACCGCGCCCACGCCGACGCCTTCTTCGCGGACGTGCAGGCGCTGCACGACTGGCATGCTCGCGCCGTCGCCGACGGCCCGGCCATGCCGCTGGGCGGCCGCACGCTCGATGCGGCGCAGGCGGCGGAGGCGGTGCACGACAAGGTGGAGGATTTCTTCGCGCGCTGCCGCGTCGCCGCCTACGACATCCAGGCCGTGCCGGCGCTCAACCCCTCGCCTGCCGAGTACGAGGCCTTGGCCGGCCACGCCATCGACGCGCGGGCCGCGGCGCTTTCCGCACTGCCGCTCGCGCCCGTCACGCCGGGCCGCACCCTGCCGCTCGGCGGCCACGTCAACCCTGCCTGGACCGACGCGCTGGCCCGCCTGCGCGACGTGGCTGCCGTGCCACTGCTCGGCGAGGGCACGGAAGCCCTGAGCGAGGCGCAGTGGCGCGACCTGCTCGCGCGCCTGGCGCCCTGCCGCGAGTGGCTGCGCACGCGGCCCGACACGAAGCTCGGCGCCGCCGACTCGCCCGCACTCGATGCCTGGCTGGACGCGCGGCCCGCGCTGCTCGCCCTCATCGCCGAGGACGAGGGCGTGGAAGCGCACAACGCGCGCATCGTCGATCTCGAAAGGCTCATCCGCCTGCGCCGCGATCTCGTTGCGCTGCTGCACAACTTCGTGTCCTTCAAGGCCTTCTACCACCGCGAAGGCGCGATCTTCCAGGCCGGCACGCTATACCTCGACGGCCGCAGCTGCGACCTGACGGTGCGCGTGGACGACGCGAAGAAGCACGCCATGCTGGCCGGCCTGGCCAAGACCTGCCTGGCGTATTGCGATTGCACGCGCGAGGGCAAGAAGATGGGCATCGTGGCCGCCTTCACCGCGGGCGACATCGACTTCCTCTTCGTCGGGCGCAACGGCGTCTTCTACGACCGGCAGGGCCGCGACTGGGACGCCAGCATCACCAAGCTGATCGAGAACCCGACGAGCGTGGCGCAGGCCTTCTTCTCGCCCTACAAGAAATTCGTGCGCGTGATCGAGGAACAGGTGGCCAAGCGCGCGGCGGCGAGCGAGGCCACGGCGCAGACTTCGCTGACCTCGATGGCGACCACGCTCACCACCGCCGACAAGGCCGCTGCCGCGCCGGCCAAGCCCGGCGTGGTGCCCAAGGCCGGCAACGGGCGGATCGACGTCGGCACGGTGGCGGCGATCGGCGTGGCGCTGGGCAGCATCAGCGCGGTGCTGGTGGGCATCTTCGCGAAGTTCATCGACCTGGGCGCCTGGATCCCGATCGCGCTCGCGGGCATCGTGCTGGCGATCTCCGGGCCGAGCATGCTGATCGCGTGGCTGAAGCTGCGCCAGCGCAGCCTGGGGCCGATCCTGGACGCCAGCGGCTGGGCCATCAATGGGCGCATGAAGGTCAATGTGCGCCTGGGTGCATCGCTGTCCCAGGTCGCGCATGTGCCGGCGACGGCACGGCGGATGGCGCGCGACCCGTACGCCGATCGCAACGGCTTCGCCGGCGCGGCAGCAGCGGTGGCGCTGTTCGCCGCCATCGCGGTGCTGGCCTGGCGCATGGACTGGCTCGACACGCGCCTGCCCGCCGCCCTGCAGCACGGGCCGGAAGTGCCGGCGGCCACGGGCACGCCGGCGTCCTGAAGGTGGGCGGCGCTCGCCTCAGCGACGTGCCGCCATCGCCTTGCCGACCTCGTTGGCCCCCTGCGCCGCGCCGCTCTGCGGCACCTGCTCGCCGTTGCGGTCGGTCACTTCCTGCAGCCGCGCGGCCAGTTGCTCCGGCGTATCGGCCGCCAGGCCGATGTAGGCGCCCTGCGTGAGCGTGATGTGGGCCGCCTCGAAGGTGCCGGCCCCGGCGCACAGGATGGTGCGCGTGGGCGCGCTCTCGGCCGCCAGCACCAGCATGGCGGGCACCACGGCCTCGGGCTTGAGGGCCTCCAGCACCTCCTGCGGCATCAGCCCCTCGGTCATTCGCGTGGCCGCGGTGGGCGCCAGGCAGTTGACGTGGATGTTGTTCCTGGCGCCCTCCAGGCTCAGCGTCTGCATCAGGCCGACCAGCGCGAGCTTGGCGGCGCCGTAGTTGCTCTGGCCGAAGTTGCCGTACAGGCCCGAGGACGAGGTGGTCATCACGATGCGGCCGTACTTCTGCTCGTTCATCAGCGCCCAGACGGCCTTGGTGCAGTGCACGGCGCCCATCAGGTGCACGTCGACCACGAGGCGGAAGTCGGCCAGGTCCATCTTGGCGAAGCTCTTGTCGCGCAGGATGCCGGCGTTGTTGACCAGCACGTCGACCCGGCCCCAGGCGTCCACCGCCTGCTGCACCATCGCCTGGACCGCGGCGAAGTCGGTGACGGAGGCGCCGTTGGCGATGGCTTCGCCGCCGGCCGCGCGGATCTCGTCGACCACCTGCTGCGCTGCCGTGGTCGAGCCGCCCTGCCCGTCCACCGCGCCGCCCAGGTCGTTGACCAGCACCTTGGCGCCCCGCGCCGCCAGGGCCAGCGCATGCTGGCGGCCCAGGCCGCCGCCGGCCCCGGTGACGATGGCCACGCGGCCCTTGAAATCGATGTTCACGCTCGTTCCTTTCTGTGGTCGGATGACGGCCGCGCGCGTGGGCGCGCGGCGCCGGCCGGGAGAAAACGGCCAGCGGCGACTGTAGTGCGTCGCGCGGGACGGCCGCTGTCACCGGCGCGCGGCAACGCCGGCTCGCATTCGCGGCCGGCGGCAGAAAACGAGGGGAGGTGGCTGGCGACTCAGGCCGCCAGGGCCCAGGTGCGCGGAATGGCCTCGAATTGCGGCGCGAAGGCGGGCTCGGGCTGCGGCTGGGCCTCGACGATCGGAGTGACGGTGGCGGACTCGCCCGTGGCACGCGGCGTTGCCACCGGGCGGTTGCGCTCGTCGATGCGGCGCGCGATCAGTTGGCTGGACAGTTCGACCTGGCGCAGCAGCTGCTGTTCGCGGCCGGCGTCGGCGGCGAAGCGGGGGGCGTAGATCACGCCCACGACGCGGCCGTCGGCCAGCACGACCGGCACGGTGAAGCAGCCGGTGGGAACGGGCGCATCCGGCAGCATCCAGTGCGGCATCACCATGTCGCGGCAGAACGCGCTGCCGAAGAGGTACCACTGCGCCGCGTCGGACAGTTCGCGGGACGGCTCCGGCTCGGCGCCGACGAGCACTTCCGCCGCAAACACGAAATGCATGCCCATCTTGTCGTGGATGACCCGCAGCACATCGGAGATGGCGGCATCCACATGGCGATCGCGCTGGCGCGCCGTGACGACCGCGAAATCAAGTTCATCCACCTGCACGGAGGCAGGGTTGTGCTCGAAGTCGAAGAAGTTCACGGCGGCGTTCCCAATGTCAGTCGGAGGTATTCAGTTTCACACTTTGTGACTACTTTGGAAACCTTTGAATGCAAAAGTTTGATAAGCCAAATGGCCTATATGTGGCAAAAGTCCTCGTTTTTTCGGCGCGCGCACCAAAAAGAAGCGGGGCCCAGGGGCCCCGCTGTCTTGGAAGGGCCACGCCCGCGCGGGGCGCGCAGGCTCATGCCGGGGTGAGGACCCGCAACTCCATGCCGCGCACGTAGGGTTTGACCGCCGCGCGGTATGTCTTCATGTGCGGCGCGGCGCCGTGGGCCTTGAGCGCGTCCAGGCTCTCCCATTGCTCGACCACCACCACGCGGTTGGACCCGACC
Organism: Comamonadaceae bacterium ALPHA2B; assembly: GCA_005503065.1. Taxonomy (GTDB): domain Bacteria; phylum Pseudomonadota; class Gammaproteobacteria; order Burkholderiales; family Burkholderiaceae_C; genus Xenophilus. The sequence goes on along the minus strand of SCOE01000070.1, from coordinate 2,885 downwards.
TCGAACTGGCCAGGAATGGCTGGCTGGTTGTCGACGGTCGGCGTGTACGCGATGCAGCCGGCCTCCTCCAGCACGGTGGGCACGACCTTGTGGAACTCGGCCAGGAAGGCGTCGCGCGTGCCCGGGTTGAGCTCGACGGTGGCGATGACGTGGATCATGGGTTTCCTTGAGAGAGGTGATGGCGAAGGCGCGAACTGCGCCGCAGCGGCGAGTGTTCCATCCTCCGCGCAGCCCCGCTGTCCGGCGCCGGACAGCGGGGCGCGCCTTCAGATCGCCAGCGCCACGTCGCCCCGCAGGGGGCGCAGGCCCAGGCGCGCCGGCGAGACGTACTGCTCGCGGTACTGCTCGAAGGGCATCGTGTCGGCCGCCTCGATGCGCCGCTGCTCCTCGACCGAAGTGGCCGTGGCCGCCTCGAACGCCTGCTGCCGCTCGGCGCTCCACGGCAGTGCCAGCAGCGCATCGCGCACAGCCTCCGAACGCGCCCGCGTGAAGGCGGTGAAGGAGTTGTCGTGCGCCGCGGCCATCTGCGCCAGCACGCGCGCCGAAGGCAGCGTGTCGGGCGCCGCGAGGGCGGCCAGCGCCGCATCGAGCGCCTGGACGTGCAGATCGCCGCCCTGGGCGGCATCGAGCGCGGCGGCAATGGGGCGGCACTGCTCCAGGATCTCGCCGCCCCACTCCACGAGCTTCACGGGCCGGCCGCCGCGCTGCAGCGACAGCCCCGGCTCACGCCCGCGCGCGGCCGTGAGGTGCTGGTTGTGCGCAATCTCGCCGATCTCGTCGCGGCTGTCCGGCGGGCTGTCGGCCAGCAGGCAATGCAGCAGGAAGATGTCGAGGAAGCGCATGGTCTGCGCCTGGATACCCACGGGCTCGAAGGGGTCCAGGTCCATCAGGCGCACCTCGACGTACTCGACGCCGCGCTCGCGCAGCGCATGCAGCGGCCGCTCGCCGGGGAAGATCACGCGCTTGGGCCGGATGGTGCCGTAGAACTCGTTTTCGATCTGCAGCAGCGTGGTGGCCAGCTGGTTGTATTCGCCGCCCAGGTTGCGGATGCCGATGGCCTCGTAGGCCGGGTACGGGCGGGTGAGCGCGTCGGCCAGCGACGCGCCGTAGCCGTCCAGGCTGTTGTAGCTCACGAAGAGCGAGGCCTGCGCCTCGCTCTGGTAGCCCAGCCGGCCCATGCGCAGCGAGGTGCCGTGGGGCATGTACATGGTGTACTCGCCCAGCGGCTGCAACTCGTGCGGACGGCCCTCGACGAAACTCGCGCACACCGCCGGCGACGCGCCGAACAGGTACAGCAGCAGGAAGGCGTGGCGGCGGAAATTGCGAATGAGCGCGAAGTACTCGTCGCTCTTCACCTCGGGCAGCGACCAGTTGTAGTGGATGCCCGAGATGGTCTGCATGCGCCGGCCGTAGCGATGCGCCAGGCCCATGCGGTAGACGCTCTTGGCGCGCCCGACGTTCGAGGTGCCGTAGCGCCCGAGCGGGATGTTCTCGTCCGACGGCAAGCCGCAGGGCATGCTCGACACCCACATCATCTCGCCCGGCTCCCCCGCTGCGCCCTGCAGCGCACGGTAGGCGAACTGGTGCACCTCGGTGAGCTCGGCCAGGCAGGCCTCCACGTCGGCGTGCACGCCGGTGATGAGTTCGAGCTGCGACTCGCTGAAGTCGGTCGTGATGTGCGGGTGCGTCAGGGCGCTGCCCAGTGCCGCCGGATGCGGCGTCAGGGCCAGCTTGCCATCGGGCTGCGAACGCAGGCTTTCCTTCTCGATGCCCCGGCGAATGCCTTTCAGCCTCGCCAGCGGTATCGCTCCCAGCCGCTGTTGCAGTTTGCTCATGTGCGGGTGTCTCATGAATCTTGGATTGGGCCGGACGGTAACACCGCCCGCGGCTTCGCGTCGGACGGGCCATGCCGTGCCCGGGCCGCGGCCCTCTTGCTATCCTTTTCATAGCTGCCAGCGCCCGCTGCGCGGGCGCCGCGGGCCGATTCGACCCCTAAAGACCCTATGGCAGCGGCCGCCGCTCAGGGTGCCAGCACGTGGGCGAGGAAGGCACCGAGCGCGCCGACCTCCTCCATGCACAGGCTGTGCGCCATCGGGTAGCTGTGCCACTGCACGTCGCAGCCCAGCGCCTGCAGGGCGTCGCGCGAGGCTTCGGCGCGCGCCAGCGGGACGATGTCGTCCTGCGTGCCGTGGGCCAGGAAGATGGGCGTGGCGCGGTTCGCCGGGTCGGCCTCGGCTGCCGTCAGCGACGCCAGGGGCAGGTAGCCCGACAGGCCCGCGATGCCCGCCAGCCGCTCGCGGTGCCGCAGGCCGGTGAGCAACGCCATGGCGCAGCCCTGCGAGAACCCTGCAAGCACGATGCGCGACGCCGGGATGCCGCGTGCCGCCTCGGCGGCGATCAGCGATTCGATGGCCGCCTGCGAGCGGCGCAGGCCCGCTTCGTCTTCCGGGGCGCCGGGGCCGAGGATGTCGTACCACGCCGGCATGCGGTAGCCGCCGTTGATCGTGACGGGCATCTCGGGCGCGTTGGGGAACACGAAGCGCACGGCACCCACCGCCTGAAGGGCCGGCGCCAGTTCCTGCACGAGGGGCACGAAGCTGCGGCCTTCGTCGCCCAGGCCATGCATCAGCAGCACGGCGGCTTGCGGGCCGGGGCCGGTCTCGATCTGGATAGGCGGGCGAAGGGTCATGAGGGCTCGTGCGAGGAAAGGGGTCCCGACCTTAACGGAGTTCGGGTCCAGGCCCTAAACGGGCGGGCGTCCGGGCGGGGCGAACTAGGGCGTGTTAACACAAACCGCGGAGGCCATCAGCCACCAGCACAAAGCTGAGGAAGCCGAGGAACATCACGTCAAGCTTTTCAAACCGAGAGAAGATCCGGCGGTAGCC
>SCOE01000006.1 GCA_005503065.1 Comamonadaceae bacterium ALPHA2B | reverse complement strand
CCACTGCACCGTCCCACACACCACCACCAGCGCCGCATAGGTCATCACCCGCCCATCGCGCCCCGTGACCACCAACCCCGCCAGCAGCACGACCACCCCCGCTACGAAATTGATAGCTACCTGCGCCCACAGGCCGGGCGCTCCCTCCCCTTTCTTCATCAGGACCCGAGCCCCGAGCGCGAGCATCACCGCCACCGCCAGCGCTGGCAGGACGAAGTTGAAGAGGTGGTTCAGGAGTTGGAAGGCGGACATGGTGCAAGGGCCCACCGCGCCTGGGGCGCAGCGCCGCCCCGGGGTCATGCTGCGGCGCACAGGCCAATCGCGGCGGCGAATTTTATAATCGCGGTCTATGGCAGTCTGGGCCCTCGGCTTGAACCACACGACCGCGCCGCTCGATCTGCGCGGTCGTTTCGCGTTCGCCCTCGACCAGATCGCCCCGACGCTGCAAAGCCTGCGCCGCTCGGTCGGCGCGCCGCACCACCCCGAGGTGGAAGCGGCCATCCTCTCCACCTGCAACCGCACCGAGATCTACTGCGCCGCCGAGCACGCCGCGCTGGACCACACCGTGGGCTGGCTGGCCGAGAGCGGCGGCGTCTCGCCCGCGCTGCTGCGCTCGCATGCCTACACGCTCACCGGCGACCAGGCGGCGCGCCATGCCTTCCGCGTGGCCAGCGGGCTCGACTCGATGGTGCTGGGCGAGGCGCAGATCCTCGGCCAGATGAAGGACGCGGTGCGTGCCGCCGAAACCGCCGGCGCGCTGGGCAGCACGCTCAACCAGCTGTTCCAGCGCTCCTTCGCGGTGGCCAAGGAAGTGCGCACCGCCACCGAGATCGGTGCGCATTCCATCAGCATGGCCGCGGCGGCGGTGCGCCTGGCCAGCCAGCTCTTCGAGGACCTCAAGACCACGCGCATCCTCTTCGTCGGCGCCGGCGAGATGATCGACCTGGCCGCCACGCACTTCGCCGCCCGGCAGCCAAGCAGGATCGTCATCGCCAACCGCACGCTCGAGCGCGGCGAGAAGCTGGCCACGCGCTTCGGTGCCGAGGCCATGCGCCTGGCCGACCTGCCCGCGCGGCTGGCGGAGTTCGACATCGTCGTGAGCTGCACCGCCAGCACGCTGCCGCTGATCGGCCTGGGTGCCGTCGAACGCGCGCTCAAGGCGCGCAAGCACCGCCCGATGTTCATGGTCGACCTGGCCGTGCCGCGCGACATCGAGCCCGAGGTCAAGGCGCTGGAGGACGTGTACCTCTACACCGTCGACGACCTGGCCCACGTGGTGCGCCAGGGCGAGGCCAGCCGCCAGGCGGCCGTGGCGCAGGCCGAGACCATCATCGACGCCGGCGTGCAGGGCTTCATGCACTGGCTGGACCAGCGCGGCACCGTGCCGCTGATCCAGCAGCTCAACGCGCAGGCCGAGGACTGGCGCAACGCCGAGCTCGCCCGTGCCCGCCGCCTGCTGGCCCGGGGCGAATCCGTCGATGCCGTGCTCGAGGCCCTGGCGCGCGGCCTCACGCAGAAGATGCTGCACGGCACCCTGGCCGAGCTGCATGCCGGCGACGCCGAGGCGCGTCAGCAGACCGCGCAGGCCGTGTCGCGCCTGTTCCTGCGCAAAGAGCGTTAGCGACGCGGGCACGGACAGCCGAACGCAGAGGGCGCAGAGATCACGCAGAGGTCGCAGAAAGGCCTCCCAAAAAAGATTCTGGTTTCCCATCTGCGCCCTTTGCGACACCTTTGCGCCCTCTGCGTTCAAAGGTTCCCGTTTTCAGGACCTCAGTGAAACCCTTCCTCCGCCACCAGCTCGCCCGCCACGCCCAGCGCCTCGAGGAGCTCGACTTCCTGCTCTCGCGCGAGGACGTGATGGGCGACATGGCCAAGTACCGGCCGCTGGCCAAGGAGCATGCGGAAGTCACGGCCGTGGCCGGCCGCTGGGCGCGCTACCAGCAGCGCGAGGCCGACCTGGCCGGGGCGCGCGAGATGCTGGAGGACGCCGACATGGCCGAGATGGCGCGCGAGGAGATCGCCGCCGCCGAGGCCGAGCTGCTGCAGCTGGAGGACGAACTGCAGCGCCTGCTGCTGCCCAAGGACCCGGACGACGCACGCAACGCCTTCGTCGAGATCCGCGCCGGCACGGGCGGCGACGAATCCGCCCTCTTCGCTGGCGACCTCACCCGCATGTACACCCGCCACGCCGCCAACCAGGGCTGGAAGGTCGAGGTCATGAGCGAATCGCCCAACGAGATCGGCGGCTACAAGGAGATCGTGCTGCGCGTCGAGGGCGACGACGTGTACGGCGCCCTGCGCTTCGAGTCGGGCGGCCACCGCGTGCAGCGCGTGCCGGCCACCGAGACGCAGGGCCGCATCCACACCAGCGCCTGCACCGTGGCCGTGATGCCCGAGCCCGACGAGGCGCAGGCCATCACCCTGAACCCGGCCGACCTGCGCATCGACACCTTCCGCGCCAGCGGCGCCGGCGGCCAGCACATCAACAAGACGGACTCGGCCGTGCGCGTGGTGCACCTGCCCACCGGCATCGTGGCCGAATGCCAGGACGGACGCAGCCAACACGCCAACAAGGCCCAGGCGCTGCGCGTGCTGCAGGCCCGGCTGCAGGACAAGGAGCGCAGCGAGCGCGCCGCCAGGGAAGCCGCCACGCGCAAGGGCCTGATCGGCAGCGGCGACCGCAGCGACCGCATCCGCACCTACAACTTCCCGCAGGGGCGGCTCACCGACCACCGCATCAACCTCACCCTCTACAAGCTGGCCGCCATCATGGAAGGCGACCTCACGGAGGTGCTGGCCGCGCTGCGCGCCGCGCGAGAGGCCGAGCAGCTGGCAGAGCTGGAAGAGGCGACGGCCTGATGGCGGATTCGCCGGACTTTCACGCCAGATCGGCCTCCAGCGCCCATGGGACGGGCGCGAGCAGCTATGAAAACGATAGCATCAGCACGACGCTGCACCAGGCCCTGCGCGATGCCGCCGCACGCGGCCTGGACCGGCTCGACGCCCAGATCCTGCTGCTGCACGCGCTGGGCCGCCCGGCGCACGAGCGCGCCTGGCTGCTGGCGCACGACACCGACCTGTTGCCCACCGGCGCCGCAGCGGCCTTCGCCACGCTGTGCCGACGCCGCGCGGCCGGCGACCCGGTGGCCTACCTGCTGGGCGAGAAGGAATTCCACGGCCTGCCCCTGGCCGTCGACGCCCGCGTGCTGGTGCCGCGGCCCGACACCGAAACCCTGGTCGACTGGGCGCTGGCCTGTCTGGCCGGCCGACCGGCACCCGCCGTGCTGGACCTGGGCACCGGCAGCGGCGCCATCGCCCTGGCGCTGCAGCATGCGCGGCCCGACGCGCAGGTCGACGCCGTGGATGCCAGCGCCGACGCGCTGGCCGTGGCACGCGCGAATGCGCAGCGGCTGGGCCTGCCGGTGCGCTTTCGGCAGGCCGACTGGCTGGACGGCGCCGCGGCCGCGCGGCCCGCAGGCTACTCGCTCATCGCCAGCAACCCGCCCTACATCGCCGAGGGCGACGCCCACCTGCCCGGCCTGCGCCACGAGCCCACCGGCGCCCTGGTCAGCGGCCCCGACGGGCTGCGGGACATCCGCCGCATCGTGGCCGACGCCCCCGCGCACCTCGCCGAGGGCGGCTGGCTGCTGCTGGAGCACGGCCACGACCAGGCGCCGGCCGTGCGCGCCCTGCTGGCCGAACGGGGCTTCGCCGAGGTGCAAGGCCGCGACGACCTGGCCGGCATCGCCCGCTGTTCCGGCGGGGTCTGGCGCACGGTGAAATAATCCGCCCCAGTCTTCCATCCCGCCATTCCAGCCCCACCTCCACGACGAAGGAACCCACCATGAGCGACGTTCAGCAACGCATCGACGACCTCGTCAAGACCAACGAAGTCCTGCTCTTCATGAAGGGCACGGCCAGCTTCCCGATGTGCGGCTTCTCGGGCCGCGCGATCCAGATCCTCAAGGCCTGCGGCGTCGACCCCAAGGCCGTGAAGACCGTGAACGTGCTCGAGGACCCCGAGATCCGCGCCGGCATCAAGGACTACAGCCAGTGGCCCACGATTCCGCAGCTGTACGTCAAGGGCGAGTTCATCGGCGGCTCGGACATCATGATGGAGATGTACGAGTCGGGCGAGCTGCAGCAGGTGCTCGCGCAACCCGCGTGAGGCCGCACCGGGCATGGCGCACGATCACCCCCACGATCACGACGACCATGCCGAGCCGGCGTGGAAACACGACGGCGTCCGGGTCATCCCCGGCAACCAGCTCGACACGAACACGGCCCAGACGCCCGGCATGAACCGGGCTGCGGCCATCAACTTCGCCCGCGTGGGCGCCCAGAAGCTCTGGGCAGGCACCGTGACCATCCATGCCAACGCCAAGACCGGCGCCCACCACCATGGGCACCTGGAGTCGGTGATCTACGTGGTGCGCGGCAAGGCCCGCATGCGCTGGGGCGAGCAGCTCGAGTTCACGGCCGAGGCCGGCCCGGGCGACTTCATCTACGTGCCGCCCTACGTGCCGCACCAGGAGATCAATGCCAGCGCCACCGAGCCGCTCGAATGCGTGCTGTGTCGCAGCGACGGCGAGGCGGTGGCGGTGAACATCGACATCGAGCCGGTCGAGAAGCCCGAGACGGTGCTGTGGGTCGATCCCACGCATCCCACCGGCGGCGTCTGATGCACAAGGCGGTCCGCCCCGCCGCGCCCTGAGGCGGCTCCCACCGATTGACCACCCGGCACGGCTTATGCTGTGATCGTTCGGTGTTCGATTCGGAGGTGTCCATGGATTCCCGCAGTCTCGTTCCGGCCGATGTTGCCTTCCAGCTGCCCGTCGCGCAGTTGCGCAGCGTCTACCAGACCCACGAGGTGGAGCGCAAGCTGGCCAAGCTGCCCGAGCGCGAACACGAGCACCTGCGCACCACCTACGAGCGCATGCTCGAACGGGGCCCCGAACGCTTCCAGGTCAAGCCCAGCGGCGTGCCCGACATGGCTTCGCTGTACGACGAGCTTCCCAATTTCACCGATGCGCTGGACGACGTGCGCCGCCACGTCGCTCTGGCCCAGGACTGCCGCGACGGCCTGGAGGTGACGCCCATGCTGCTGCTGGGCCCGCCGGGCATCGGCAAGACGCACTTCGCGCGCCGTCTGGCGGACCTGCTGGGCACCGGCATGTCGCTGGTGCCGATGAGTTCGATGACGGCGGGGTGGCTGCTTTCGGGCGCCTCCTCGCAATGGAAGGGCTCCAGGCCGGGCAAGGTCTTCGAGGCCCTGGTGGACGGCCAGTATGCCAACCCGGTGATCGTCGTCGACGAGATCGACAAGGCCAGCGCCGACGCGCAGTACGACCCCCTGGGCGCGCTCTATTCGCTGCTCGAGCACGACACGGCGCACAGCTTCGTGGACGAGTTCGCCGAGGTGGCCATCGACGCCAGCCAGGTGATCTGGGTGAGCACGGCCAACGACGAGCGCTCCGTGCCCGAACCCATCCTCAATCGCATGAACGTGTTCGAGATCGATGCCCCCTCGCCCGATCAGGCACGGCGCATCGCGGGCAAGCTGTACCGCTCCATCCGCGGCGAACACGACTGGGGCCGCCACCTGGCGCCGGAAGCGGCCGACGACGTGCTCGACGCGCTGGCGGCCCTCGCGCCGCGCGACATGCGCCGCGCACTGATGACCGGCTTCGGCAACGCCCGGCTGGCCAGGCGCGACACCGTCCGCATCGAGGACCTGCCGCGCAGCACGGCCGGCGCGCGCAGTCGCATCGGCTTCGTGCAGTAGAGGGGCTATCCTTCCGGGCGCACGCGGCCGATCGGGCCGCGCCGTCCGAACCGATGCCCCTGACCCAAAGCCTGCTGATCATCGTCGTGCTGATCGCGACCAGCGCCTTCTTCTCGCTGGCCGAGATCTCCCTCGCCGCCTCGCGCCGCTTGCGGCTGCGCCAGATGGCGGACGAGGGCGATGCACGCGCCGAGAAGGTGCTGCGCTTCCAGGAACAGCCGGGCCGCTACTTCACCGTCGTGCAGATCGGCCTGAACGCCGTGGCCATCCTGGGCGGCGTGGTGGGCGAAGGAGCACTCACGCCGTACTTCGCACAGGCCTTCGAACTGGCCTTCAGCGTGGACACGGCGCAGCGCCTGGCCTTCGCGGCATCCTTCGTGAGCATCATCGCCATCTTCCTGGTGTTCGCCGACCTGTTCCCCAAGCGACTGGGCATGAACGACCCCGAGCGCCTCGCGATCCGGCTGGCGCCGGCGATGCAGTTCTTCATCACGCTGCTGGGCCCGGTGGTGTGGCTCTTCATGCGCTGCACCGACCTGCTGTTCAAGCTGCTGGGCCTGCCCAGCCAGCGCGACGACAAGATCACCTCGGCCGACATCCTGGCCATGACCGAGGCCGGCGCGCAGGCCGGCGTGCTCGCCGTGCGCGAGCAGCAGGTGATCGCCAACGTGTTCGAGCTCGACACCCGCCTGGTCAGCAGCGTGATGACCAGCCGCGACCGCATCGTGTGGCTGCACAAGGACGACACCGAGACCGTGCTGCGCGCGCGCATCGTGGCCGAGCCCTTCTCGGCCTACCCGGTGTGCGAGGGCGACATCGACCACGTGCTGGGCTACGTCGACGCCAAGGACATGTTCCACCGCGTGCTGTCGGGCCAGCCGCTGCACTTCGACAAGGGCCTGCCGCTGCACAAGGCGCTGGTGATCCCCGACCGGCTGACGCTGACCGAGGTGCTGGAGCAGTTCCGCCAGGCCGGCGAGGATTTCGCCATCGTGGTGAACGAGTACAGCCTGGTGGTGGGCGTCATCACGCTCAACGACGTGATGAGCACGGTGATGGGCGACCTGGTGCCGCCGTCGGACGACGAGCCGCAGATCGTGCGGCGCGACGAGAACTCCTGGCTGATCGACGGCGTGACGCCGATCCAGGACGTGCAGCGCGCGCTCGGCGTCGACGAACTGCCGCATGCCGACGAGTACGAGACGCTGGCCGGCTTCCTGATGGTGATGCTGCGACGCGTGCCCAAGCGCACCGACTGCGTCAGCTGGGGCGGCTTCACCTTCGAGGTGATGGACGTGGACAGCCACCGCATCGACCAGGTGATGGTCACGCGCGGCGGCCCAGCAACGGCCAAGGCCACACCCTGATTTTTTGAACGTTTTGGGCCTGCAGCGCCCGCGGGACGGGCGCCGGCAGCTATCAATTCAGGAGCAGATCAGCCCGGCGCGACCGCCGTCGGCGCCCGGTCGTCGAAGACGTAGTTGCGCTGGTTGGCGAACACCGCATCGGGATACGGTGCCCGGCCGCGGCTGCCGTTGTAGCGGCCGAGCGTCATGAACAGGTCGCCACGCTCGCGGTCCAGATAGTGGCGCAGGATCACGCAGCCGAAGCGCAGGTTGGTCTGCATGTGGAACAGCTTGCCGGGGTCGCCGTCGCCGATCACGCGCGTCCAGAAGGGCATCACCTGCATCAGGCCGCGCGCGCCGGCGCTGGAGACGGCGAACTTGCGGAAGTTGCTCTCGACCTGGATCAGGCCCAGCACCATGCTCACCTCCAGGCCGGAGCGCCGTGCCTCGTACCAGATGGTCTGCAGCAGTTCGATGCGCTCCTGCCGATCGGGCACCTTGCGGCGGATGCGGTCGCCCATGGCGCCCAGCCACCGCAGGTAGCGCAGGCGCGATTCGGTGTCGCTGAACTCGGGCACCGGCGGCGCGGTGTTGTGGATCGCGGCCGAGAGCGCGGTACGCGCCGAGTCGATCAGCGGCTCCTCGATCTGCGCGCCGGCCCAGGCAGCGCCGGGCCAGGTCAGCACGGCGGGCGCGCCGGCCGCGGCCAGCAGCAGGCCCCGGCGCGACAGGCCCGGCGTCAGGCTCATTGGAGTACCTTCGGCTTCGCCTGCGGTGCGAGCCCCTTCGGAGCGGCCGGGCGGGGGCTCATGCCACCAGACGGCCTTTCAGGAAGGCGAAGGCCTCGGTCACCGGCACCTTCGTCGCCGCGGCGTCGCGGCGGTGCTGGTACTCGACCATGCCGTCCTTCAGGCCCTTGTCGCCGATCGTGAGGCGGTGCGGCACGCCGATCAGTTCCCAGTCGGCGAACATGGCACCGGGGCGCTCATTGCGGTCGTCAAGGATCACGTCCACGCCGGCGGCCATCAATTCGGCATACAGGCGCTCGGCCTCGGCCTTGACGGCCTCGCTGCGGCCCATGCCGATCGGGCACAGCACCACCGTGAACGGCGCGATGGCGTCGGGCCAGATGATCCCGCGCTCGTCGTGGTTCTGCTCGATGGCGGCGGCCGGCAGCCGCGTGATGCCGATGCCGTAGCAACCCATCTCCAGGAAGCGCGGCTTGCCGTCCTCCTCGAGGAAGGTGGCGTTCATGGCCTGGCTGTACTTGGTGCCGAGCACGAAGACATGGCCCACCTCGATGCCCCGTTCGATGGCGAGGGCGCCCTTGCCGTCGGGCGAGGGATCGCCGGCGACCACGTTGCGCAGGTCGGCCACCAGGTCGGGTTCGGGCAGGTCTCGGCCCCAGTTGACGCCGGTCATGTGGAAGTCGACCTCGTTCGCGCCGCAGATCCAGTCGGCCATGACGGCGACCTCGCGGTCGGCCACCACCTTCACCGGCCGCTTCAGGTCCAGCGGACCGAGGTAGCCGGGCTTGCAGCCGAAGTGGGCCTCGATCTCGGCCAGCGTGGCGAAGCGGAAGCCCGCGTTGAGGCCCGGCAGCTTGCTCACCTTGATCTCGTTCATGTCGTGGTCGCCGCGCAGCAGCAGCAGCCAGACCTGGGCGCCTTTCACATGGCCAGCCTCGTCGACCACTTCGGTGGCCAGCACCAGCGACTTGACGGTGGTGGCCAGCGGCACGCCCAGCAGTTCGGCGACCTCGGCGCAGGTGGCCTTGCCGGGCGTGGGCGTCTTGGTCAGCGGCTTGGCGGCGGCCGGGCGCGGGCCGGCGGGCGCCAGCGCCTCGGCCTTCTCCATGTTGGCGGCGTAGTCGCTCTCGGGGCAATAGACGATCGCGTCCTCGCCGGTGGCGGCGATGACCTGGAACTCTTCCGACAGGTCCCCGCCGATGGCGCCGCTGTCGGCCGCCACGGCCCGGTAGCGCAGGCCGAAGCGGTCGAAGATGCGGCGGTAGGCGTCGGCCATCGCGCGGTAGCTGGCCTTGGCGCCGTCCAGGTCGCGGTCGAAGCTGTAGGCGTCCTTCATGATGAACTCGCGCCCGCGCATGAGGCCGAAGCGTGGGCGCCGCTCGTCGCGGAACTTGGTCTGGATCTGGTAGAAGTTGCGCGGCAGTTGCTTGTAGCTGCGGATCTCCTGGCGCGCGATGTCGGTCACCACCTCCTCGCTGGTGGGCTGCACGACGAAGTCGCGCTCGTGGCGGTCCTTGATGCGCAACAGCTCGGGGCCCATCTTGTCGAAGCGGCCGCTCTCCTGCCACAGTTCGGCGGGCTGCACGACGGGCATGGTCAGCTCCACCGCACCCGCCCGGTCCATCTCCTCGCGCACGATGGCCTCCACCTTGCGGATCACGCGCAGCCCCATGGGCATGTAGGTGTAGATGCCCGCGCCGAGCTTCTTGATCATGCCGGCCCGTGTCATCAGCCGATGGCTGGCCACCTCGGCATCCGCCGGGGCTTCCTTGAGGGTGGAAACGAGGAATCTGGAGGCTTTCATCGGTCGCGTCGGGGAGCGGTCAGGCAGGCTGAAAAACAAAGGGCCGCATGCACGGCCCTGGCTGGTCGACGCGGGGTGCGCCCCCTCATGCATCTATGCATAATCGAACCAGTTCAAAAATTGGGGTTTGATTATGCTTGACCGGGACGGCTTCAGGCCCAACGTCGGCATCGTCCTGCTCAACCAGAAGAACCAGGTTTTTTGGGGCAAGCGCATCCGCACCCATTCCTGGCAATTTCCGCAGGGCGGGATCGATCGGGGCGAGACACCCGAACAGGCCATGTTCAGGGAACTGCACGAGGAGGTCGGCCTCCTGCCCGAGCATGTCCGCATCGTCGCCCGCACGCGCGACTGGTTGCGCTACGAGGTGCCCGATCGCTTCATCCGCCGCGACGCCCGCGGCCACTACAAGGGCCAGAAGCAGATCTGGTACCTGCTGCAATTGGTGGGCCACGACTGGGACCTGAACCTGCGCGCCACCGACCATCCCGAATTCGACGCCTGGCGATGGCACGACTACTGGGTCCCGCTGGACGTGGTGGTCGAATTCAAGCGCGGCGTCTACGAGATGGCCCTGACCGAGCTGGCGCGCTTCCTGCCTCGCCTGGACACGCGCAACCGTTTCCTGCGCAGCGGCATGCGGGGCCGCGAGGCCGAGCGCCATATCCCATCCATGGCCGGCGCCGAGCCGGCCTTCGAACTTCCACCGGGGGCAACCTTCGACCCCGATCCCAACGCCTCGTCCTCTTCCCATGCTGCACCGCCTTCCGCCGCTTCCCCGCCTTCCGCACCCGATGGGGTGCATGCGCCTCGCTAGCCTGGCGCTCGTTGCCGTGCTGGCGCTCGTTTCGGGCGCCGCGTTTGCGGAGGACCCTTACCGCAAGCTCGAGCGCGGCGAAGACCTGAACCACAAGGGCGTGGAACGCGGCGAGTGGAAGGAGACGGAGGCACCGCCACCACCGGCATTCGACCTCAAGCGCCTCGTCCCCCTGTCCATGCCGCCATACATGAGCCTCAAGTTCGGCGTCGATCCGCAGACGATGCAGCTCACGCCCGACGGGGTGGTCCGCTATGTCATCGTGGCCTACCGGGAGGCGGGCAATGCGACCAATGCCTTCTACGAGGCCGTGCGCTGCTCGACCGACGAGTACAAGACCTACGCGCGCTACGGCGGCGACGGCTGGTCGCCGGTCCCGGACGCAGAGTGGAAGAAGATCGACGACCGCAATTCGATCTACACGTCGGAACTGGCCAAGCAGTCGCTGTGCCGCGGCAACGCGCCGCGCGTGTCGGTCAGCGACATGGTGCGGGAGCTCAAGCGGCCCGAGATCCTGATGCGATAAGGGGCCGCTCTCAGGTCGCTGCGGGCATGAGCACCATGTTGTCGCGGTGGACCATCTCGGGCTCCGCCGCGTAGCCCAGCAGGCGCTCGAAGTCGGACGAGGGCCTGCGGCACAGCAGCCGCGCCTCGGCGCTCGAGTAGTTGGCCAGGCCGCGTGCCAGTTCGATGCCCTGCGGGTCGCGGATGGCAATCACGTCCCCGCGCGAGAAATCGCCCTCCACCGCCGTCATGCCAATCGGCAGCAGGCTCTTGCCCTCGCCGCGCACTTTGGCGGCGGCGCCCGCATCGACCGTGACCGAGCCGCGCATCTGCAGGTGGTCGGCCATCCACCGCTTGCGCGCCTGGTGCTTGGCGGTCTGCGCGACCAGCAGGGTGCCGATGGATTCGCCCGCGGCGAGGCGCAGCAGCGCGTCCGGCTCGCGGCCCCAGGCGATGACGGTCGACGCGCCGGAGGCGGCCGCCCGCTTGGCGGCAAGGATCTTCGTGATCATGCCGCCGCGACCGATGCTCGAGCCGGCGCCGCCGGCCATCGCTTCGAGCGCGGGATCGCCGGCCTGGGCCTCGTGAACGAAGGTGGCCGCCGGGTCTCTGCGCGGATCGGCGGTGTACAGGCCCTTCTGGTCCGTGAGGATCACCAGCGCATCGGCCTCCACGAGGTTGGCCACCAGCGCGCCGAGCGTGTCGTTGTCGCCGAACTTGATCTCGTCGTTGACGACCGTGTCGTTCTCGTTGATCACCGGCACCACCCCCAGGCCCAGCAAGGTGAGCAGGGTCGAGCGGCCATTGAGGTAGCGCTCGCGGTCCGCCAGGTCGGCATGGGTCAGCAGCACCTGGGCACTGCCCAGGCCGTTCTCGCGCAGCTTGGTCTCGTAGATCTGCGCCAGGCCCATCTGGCCCACCGCGGCAGCGGCCTGGAGTTCGTTGACCTCCTTGGGCCGGCTGGTCCAGCCCAGGCGCTTCATGCCTTCGGCGACGGCGCCGCTGGACACCATCACCACCTCGCGGCCGTCGCGCACCAGCGCCGCCAATTGTCGGCACCACTCACCGATGGCCTGCTCGTCGAGTCCGCGCCCCTCGTTGGTGACCAGGCTGGAGCCCACCTTGACCACGATGCGACGTGCATCGCGCAGAACGGTGGAAGTGAAGGAATTCGAAGTCATACAAGCCGAGAGCGAGCGTGGGTATTGAACAGAATGCTATCGATTCGATAGCAACTGGATCGGCTACTCGGCCGAAGGCGGGAAGCGCGGATCGACCTCGGCGGGCGGCTGCTCGGCCTGCTGCTGCGTGCGCACCTGTTGGTAGACGGCCTGCACCAGCGGCTCGCAGCCTTCTCGCGTCAAGGCCGATATCTCGAACACCGGGCCCTTGAAACGCAGGCGCTTCACGAAGTCCTTGACGCGCGCCTCGCGCTCCTCGGCCGGCACCATGTCCAGCTTGTTGAGCACCAGCCAGCGCGGCTTCTTGTACAGGCCTTCGTCGTACTTCTTCAGTTCGCCCACGATCGCCTTGGCCTGCGCCACGGGGTCGATGCTGTCGTCGAAGGGCGCCAGATCGATGACATGCAGCAGCAGGCGTGTGCGCTGCAGGTGGCGCAGGAACAGATGACCCAGGCCTGCGCCCTCGGAGGCGCCCTCGATCAGACCCGGCAGGTCGGCGACGACGAAACTCTGCTCCGGGCCGACGCGCACCACGCCGAGGTTGGGGTGCAAGGTGGTGAAGGGGTAGTCGGCGATCCGGGGCCGCGCGTTGGAGATGGCGCTGATGAGCGTCGACTTGCCGGCGTTGGGCATGCCCAGCAGGCCGACGTCGGCGAGCACCTTGAGCTCGAGCTTGAGGCTCTTGCGTTCGCCAGGCCAGCCGGGCGTCTTCTGGCGCGGGGCGCGGTTGATGGACGACTTGAAGCGCAGGTTGCCGAAACCGCCGTCGCCGCCCTTGGCGATGGTGATGACCTCGCCGGGCGCCAGCAACTCGTGCAGCACCTCGCCCGTCTCCGCGTCGCTGATGATCGTGCCGACCGGCATGCGCAGGGTCACGTCCTGCCCGGCGGCACCGAACATGTCGGAACCCATGCCGTGCTGGCCGCGCTTGGCCTCGTGGCGGCGCGAAAAGCGGAAGTCGACCAGGGTGTTCAGGTTGACGTCGGCCACGGCCAGCACATGGCCGCCGCGTCCGCCGTCGCCGCCGTCGGGACCGCCGAACTCCTTGTACTTTTCATGGCGGAACGACACGCAGCCATTGCCGCCGTCGCCAGCGGCGACATCGATGAAGGCTTCGTCGACGAACTTCATGGGAGGTGGAGTTTACAAACGCGGCGCAGTCGGCGCGGCTCGGGCAAAGGATGGGTCGCGCCATGCAGGACCCGGAAATGACGAAGCCCCGACAGGGCGGGGCTTCGGAGGTGGGCTGGACTTCCGAGGAAGCTCAGACCGGGGTCAGGCTGACCGTGTGCTTGTTCAGCGCACCCTTGGTGCCGAAGGAGATGCGACCGTCGACCAGTGCGAACAGGGTGTGGTCCTTGCCGACGCCGACGTTCACGCCGGCGTGCATGCGGGTGCCGCGCTGGCGCACGATGATCGAACCGGCGCTGACGACCTGGCCGCCGAATGCCTTCACGCCGAGCATCTTGGGCTTGGAATCGCGCCCGTTTCGCGTAGAGCCGCCGCCTTTTTTCTGTGCCATGGTGTCCTGCTCCGATTAGCCGGCAATCGCGCCGATTTGCAGTTCGGTGAACTGCTGGCGATGGCCTTGGCGTTTCTGATAGTGCTTGCGACGGCGCATCTTGAAGATGCGAACCTTGTCGTGCTTGCCATGCGCCACGACCGTGGCCGTGACGGTTGCGCCGGACACCAGGGGGGTGCCGACCTTGATTTCAGCGCCGTTGCCGACGGCCAGAACCTGGTCGATCACGATTTCCTGGCCAACGTCCGCAGCAATCTGTTCTACTTTGATTTTTTCGCCGGAAGCAACGCGATACTGCTTGCCACCGGTTTTTATGACCGCGTACATAGGGACCCTTCTTGGTATTCCAGGAACAGGGTTCCTGGAAGATGGCTCCGCAGCGAATTCTGCGAAGCCTTCCACTATACCATGCCGAGGGCGCATCCGCCAGCTGCGCGCGCTCTTCGCCGGGCCGCCCGGGCCCGCTCCCTATAATCCACGCCTTTCCCGATCCCTCGCGCCCTCGGCGCCGCTGCCCTTGTCCGCCCCTACCCGCTCCGCCAGTTCCGCCGCCCTGGACCTCATCGCCGGCGACATGGCCGAGGTGGACAAGGTAATCTCGGCTCGCCTGGACACCGGGGTGCCCCTGGTGAGCCAAGTATCCAGGTACATCATCGCCGCCGGGGGGAAGCGCCTGCGGCCCGCGCTGCTGCTGCTGATGTGCGGCGCCCTGGGCTATACCGGCGAGCAACGCTTCAACCTGGCCGCGGTGGTGGAATTCATCCATACCGCCACCCTGCTGCACGACGACGTCGTCGACGAATCCACGATGCGGCGCGGGCGCCCCACGGCCAACGAGTTCTTCGGCAATGCCGCAAGCGTGCTGGTGGGCGATTTCCTGTACTCGCGCGCTTTCCAGATGATGCTGGACTCGCGCGACATGCGCGTGATGGAAATCCTGGCCGACGCGACCAACGTGATCGCCGAAGGCGAGGTGCTCCAGCTGATGAACATGGGGGACGCATCGCTGGACGAGACGGCCTACCTGCACGTCATCCGCTCCAAGACCGCCAAGCTTTTCGAAGCCAGCACCCAGCTCGCCGCCGTTCTGGCGGGCGTCCCACCCGACATGGAGGCCGCCTGCGCTCGATATGGGCAGGCGCTGGGGACGGCATTCCAGGTGGTCGACGACGTTCTCGACTACGCGGGCGACGCCGCCGAGACAGGCAAGAACGTGGGCGATGACCTGCGCGAAGGCAAGACAACGCTGCCTCTCATTCTTGCCATGCAGCGCGGCCGTCCCGAGCAGGCAGAACTGGTCCGCAGCGCGATCCAGCAAGGCGACGTCAGCCGGTTGCCCCAGCTCATTGCCGTGGTGAAGGAAACCGGCGCGCTCGACGCCACGCGCGTCGCGGCGGCAGCCGAAGCGCAACGCGCGATCGACGCGTTGGCGATGCTGCCGGCCAATTCCTTCACCGAAGGTTTGCTACAATTGGCGGCTCAGTTGCTTGAACGCCGAGCCTAAGTCACCAGCGAAGGTCGAGTTTCAAATCTGGCACATCGGGGTGTAGCTTAGCCTGGTAGAGCGCTACGTTCGGGACGTAGAGGCCGGAGGTTCGAATCCTCTCACCCCGACCAGTCTTGGTCATGTAATGCGGAATGCTGCGCAAAACTGTTGCGGCCTTGCGATTTACAGCGCCAAGTCGATCAGCGATGATCGTGAATCACTTTTTCACGTCTTTTACATCTGCTGAATGGCTGCTGCCGACCCCCTTGCCAAAGAAAGTGCTTCCGTCGCCCTGCCGGGGCTGGCCCGTGCACTGATTTCGGCTGGCAAGCTGCAGGCCAAGGCGGCTGAAGAGATTTATCAGAAGTCGCGCACCTCACGCAGCAGCTTCATCGCCGAACTGACCGGCAGCGGCGCCGTTTCGGCATCCGATCTCGCACACACCCTGTCCAGCGCTTTCGGCGCGCCATTGCTGGACCTCGACGCCATCGACCCCCAGCGGCTGCCCAAGGATCTGCTGGACAGCAAGTTGTGCCAGTCCTACCGCATCGTCGTCCTTGGCAAGCGGAACAACCGCCTCATCGTCGCCACGGCCGACCCATCGGACCAGCAGGCGGTGGAGAAGATCAAGTTCGCCTCCCAGATGGGGGTGGACTGGGTCATCGCCGAATACGACAAGTTGTCGCGCATGGTGGAAGCCGCCGCCGTGAGTGCGGCCGAGACCATCGACAACATCATCGGCGGCGAGTTCGAGTTCGACGAGGCGTCGTCCGAGGCCTCGGACGCGCCGGACCAGGCCGCTGCCGAAGTCGAGGACGCGCCGGTCGTGCGCTTCCTGCACAAGATGCTGCTGGACGCATTCAGCATGCGGGCGTCAGACATCCATTTCGAGCCCTACGAGCACAACTACCGCGTGCGCTTTCGCGTCGACGGGGAACTGCGCGAGGTCGCGAGCCCGCCGGTGGTGATCAAGGACAAGCTGTCCTCCCGCATCAAGGTCATCTCGAAGCTCGACATCTCCGAAAAGCGCGTGCCGCAGGACGGCCGCATGAAGCTCAAGGTTGGGCCGGACCGGGTCATCGACTTCCGCGTCAGCACCTTGCCGACCCTGTTCGGCGAGAAGATCGTGATCCGTATCCTCGACCCGAGCAGCGCACGCCTTGGCATCGACGCGCTCGGCTACGACCCCGAGGAAAAGCAGCGGCTGCTGGACGCCATCGGCCGTCCTTACGGCATGATCCTGGTGACCGGCCCCACCGGGTCGGGCAAGACGGTTTCGCTGTACACCTGCCTCAACCTGCTCAACAAGCCGGGTGTCAACATCGCCACGGCCGAGGACCCGTCGGAAATCAACCTGCCGGGCGTCAACCAGGTCAACGTCAACGAACGCGCCGGCCTCACCTTCGCGGCCGCGCTGCGCGCCTTCCTGCGCCAGGATCCCGACATCATCATGGTCGGCGAAATCCGCGACCTCGAGACCGCCGACATCTCCATCAAGGCTGCGCAGACCGGTCACCTGGTGCTGTCGACGCTGCACACCAACGACGCGCCGACCACGCTCACGCGGATGCGCAACATGGGCATCGCGCCCTTCAACATTGCCTCCAGCGTGATCCTGATCACCGCGCAGCGCCTGGCGCGGCGCCTGTGCGGGAACTGCAAGGCGCCGGCCCCCGAGATCCCGCGGCAGGCGTTGCTCGACGCGGGCTTCAAGGAGGCCGAGCTCGACGGGTCCTGGAAACCCTACAAACCGGTCGGCTGCTCTGCCTGCAACGGCGGCTACAAGGGGCGGGTCGGCATCTACCAGGTGATGCCGATCAGCGAAGAGATTCAGAAGATCATCCTGCGCGACGGCAGTGCGCTGGACATCGCCGCCCAGGCGGAACGCGAAGGCGTGCGCTCCCTGCGCCGCTCTGGCCTGCAGAAGGTCATGCAGGGGCTGACCTCGCTCGAGGAAGTGGTCGGCGTCACCAACGAGTGACGCGACATTGGAGATTCGCATGGCAACCGCCGTTCAAACCAGTAGAAACGCCAAGGAAACCATCTACGAGTGGGAAGGGCGGGATCGCAACGGCAAGGTGGTGCGCGGCGAAATGCGCGCCTCTGGCGAGAACCAGGTGCAGGCCAGCCTGCGCCGCCAGGGTGTGCTGGCATCGAAGATCAAGAAGCGCCGCATGCGCTCGGGCAAGGCCATCAAGCCCAAGGACATCGCCATCTTCACCCGCCAGCTCGCCACCATGATGAAGGCCGGCGTGCCGTTGCTGCAGGCCTTCGACATCGTCGGGCGCGGCAATGCCAACGCCAACGTCACCCGGCTGCTCAACGACATCCGCACGGACGTCGAGACCGGCACCTCGCTGTCGTCGGCCTTCCGCAAGTTCCCGAAGTACTTCGACAACCTGTACTGCAACCTGGTCGAAGCCGGCGAGGCGGCCGGTATCCTGGAAGACCTGCTGGACCGTCTCGCCACCTACATGGAGAAGACGGAAGCCATCAAGTCGAAGATCAAGTCGGCCCTGATGTACCCGACCGCCGTGATCGTGGTGGCCTTCGTGGTCGTGGCCATCATCATGCTCTTCGTGATCCCGGCCTTCAAGCAGGTGTTCACCTCCTTCGGAGCCGACCTGCCCGCGCCCACCCTGTTCGTGATAGCCGTGAGCGAATTCTTCGTTGCCTACTGGTGGCTCATCTTCGGCGTCATCGGCGGCGGCCTCTACTTCTTCATCCAGGCCTGGAAGCGCAACGAGCGCGTGCAGCGATTCATGGACCGGCTGCTGCTCAAGCTGCCGATCTTCGGCGCGCTGATCGACAAGTCCTGCGTGGCGCGCTGGACCCGCACGCTCGCCACCATGTTCGCGGCCGGCGTGCCGCTGGTCGAGGCCCTCGATTCCGTCGGTGGCGCTTCGGGCAACACCGTGTACGGCGACGCCACGGTCAAGATCCAGCAGGAGGTCTCGACCGGCACCAGCCTGACCGCGGCGATGACCAACGCCAATCTCTTTCCCTCGATGGTGTTGCAGATGACTGCCATCGGCGAGGAGTCGGGCTCGATCGACCACATGCTGGGCAAGGCGGCCGACTTCTACGAACAGGAAGTCGACGACATGGTCGCCGGGCTCTCGAGCCTGATGGAGCCGATCATCATCGTGATCCTCGGCACGGTGATCGGCGGGATCGTCGTGTCGATGTACCTGCCCATCTTCAAGCTCGGCCAAGTCGTCTGATGCGGGACGCCCTGCTGCTCGACGCTGCCGTCGGCGGCGTCCTGGGCCTGCTCATCGGCAGCTTCCTCAACGTCGTCATCCACCGCCTGCCGAAGATGCTCTACCGGGGCTGGCTCACCGATGCGATGGCCAACCTCTCCTCGAGTCAGCAGGTGCCGAGCCTCTGGCAACTGGTGTTCGGTACGGCGTCGGCGGCACCGCCCCCCCTGGTGGCCCATGCCGACGAGGCACTCCAGCAGGTCGATGCGTTGCCGCCATTGGGCCTGGCGCGACCGGCTTCGCGCTGCGGGCACTGCGGCCATGGCATCCGCTGGTACGAGAACATCCCGGTTCTGAGCTTCCTGGTGCTGCGCGCCCGCTGCTCGGCCTGCGGCACGCCGATCGGCTGGCGCTACCCGGCGGTCGAACTCGTGACCGGCGCCCTGTTCGCCCTGTGCGCGTGGCGCTTCGGGCTCACCCTCACCGGGGCCGCTTGGGCAGCGTTCTGCGCCCTGCTCGTGTGCCAGTTCATGATCGACCTCGACACGCAGTTGCTGCCCGACTCGCTCAACTACCTTCTTCTCTGGCTCGGGCTGGTCGCCTCTGCCAGCGGCCTCACGGGCGTCCCGCTGGCCAGCGCCGTCTGGGGTGCCGTGGCAGGCTACCTCGGCCTGTGGCTGATCTTCCATCTCTACCGGCTGGCGACCGGCAAGGAAGGGATGGGATTCGGCGATTTCAAGCTCCTGGCAGCCCTGGGCGCATGGCTCGGTGCGGACTACCTGATCGCGATCGTCCTGGTCTCGTCGCTGGTGGGTGCCGTGCTGGGCGGCCTGCTGCTCATGGCCGGGCGGCTCGCCCACAAGGACATCCCGATCTCCTTCGGCCCCTTCCTCGCCGGAGCCGGCCTGGTCTGCCTGGCCATCGGTCCCGACACCGTCCGGGCCTGGGCGCCTTTCGCCTTCCCGTTCAACGCGCTGATCGGCTGACGGGACGCGGCATGCGGCGCATCGGCCTGACCGGAGGCATCGGGAGCGGAAAGAGCACCGTGTCTGCCCTGTTGCAGGCACTGGGCGCAGCCATCGTCGACACCGACGCCATCGCACGATCGCTGACGGTGGCGGGCGGCCCGGCCATGCCGGCGCTGGTTCAGGCCTTCGGTCCTGACATGGCCGACGCGACCGGGGCTCTCGACCGGGTCCGCATGAGAGAGCGGGTCTTTGCCGATGCCGCAGCCAAACGGGTGCTCGAAAGCATCCTTCACCCGCTCATCGGCGCCGAGTGCGAACGCCAGGCCGGCCTGGCCGAAGCTCCAGCGGTCGTCTTCGACGTCCCGCTGCTGGTCGAGTCCGGGCGTTGGCGGCGCCTCGTCGACAAGGTGCTGGTCGTCGACGCCAGCACCCAGACGCAGCGTGAACGCGTGACGGCCCGCTCCGGATGGAGCGACGATGCGATCCGGGCTGTCATCGCACAGCAGGCCACGCGCGCCGCGCGCCGCGCCGCCGCCGACGCCGTTCTCTTCAACGACGGCGTCACGGTGCAGGAACTCGCCGGACAGGTGCAGAGTCTTTGGGACAGGTGGCTGGGCGCCGCCTTGCGATAATCGCGCGTTCGCCGCACGCGCACCGCCACCTCTGGCGGACCCCGCCAACAAGAAGACAGCGCAGGCACGCAGATCCCGCGACTCGCGCTTCCCAAGATGCTGTTCAACTCCTACGCGTTCATCTTCGCCTACTTTCCGATCGTCCTGGTCGGCTTCTTCCTGATCGGATGGCGCAACACAAGGGCAGCAGCAGGCTTTCTCGCACTTGCCTCCCTGTTCTTCTACGGATGGTGGAGCGTCGAGGCCTTGCCGCTCTTGCTGGCGTCGATCTGCATGAACTACTGGTTCGGCCTTCGTCTTACGCCGCAGCCAGAACGCTCGGACGCGGGTCGAAAGCGGATGCTGATCATTGCCCTGACCATCAACCTCGTGGTGCTGGGCGTCTTCAAGTACGCCGACTTCTTCATCGGCAATATCAATGAAGGCCTGTCCGCGGCCGGCATCAAGCCACTGCCTCTCCTGCATGTGGTGCTGCCCATTGGCATTTCCTTCTACACCTTCACGCAGATCGCGTTCCTGGTCGACTGCTGGCAGGGCAAGGTCCGGGAGCGCAGCTTTGTCCACTACGTGCTGTTCGTCACCTACTTCCCGCACCTGATCGCGGGGCCGGTGCTGCATCACGCGCAGATGATGCCGCAGTTCGCCAACAACGCGACGTACCGGATCAACGGCAACCACCTGGCGCAGGGCCTGGCCATCTTCAGCTTCGGCCTTGCCAAGAAACTGCTCATCGCCGATCCGATCGGCCAGTATGCAGACCTGGTCTTCCATGGTGCCCATCAGGGCATTGCACCGGGGCTCTACACCGCGTGGTTCGGTGTGCTTGCCTACACGCTGCAGATCTATTTCGACTTCTCGGGCTATTCGGACATGGCGATCGGGCTGTCGCTGTGCTTTGGCATCCGGTTGCCGTTGAACTTCAACTCGCCGTACAAGTCGATCAACATCATCGAATTCTGGCGGCGCTGGCACATCTCCCTGTCCACCTTCCTGCGCGATTACCTCTACATCCCGCTCGGGGGAAACCGCAAGGGACCTGCTCGCCGCCACATCAACCTGTTCCTCACGATGCTGCTGGGCGGCCTCTGGCACGGCGCGGCATGGACATTCGTCATCTGGGGTGCGCTGCACGGCGCCTTCCTCATCGTCAACCATTTCTGGAATTCATTGGTGAGGCGCGGCAGCAGCGCCAAGCCAGGGCATCTCGGCAAGCTGCTGGGCTGGCTGCTCACCTTCGTCTGCGTCATGGTGGCGTGGGTGGTCTTCCGGGCCGAAAGCACAGGTGCGGCAATGCGGATCTACGAAGGCATGCTTGGCATGAATGGCACTGCGCTCACCACGTTCAAGGAATACGCGACGATGCCGACGCTGCGCAAGAACGACTTCTTCCACACCCTCATCGCAGGCCTTTTCATCGCCCTGGCATTGCCGCCCACGATTTCGCTGATCCGTTGGGTGCCCGAGGCAGAAGCCCTCAAGGGCCGTCCCATGCTGTCGCGCATCTTCACCGTAGTGATGGCGCTGGTCGCCGTGCTGCTGTTCGGTTTCAGCGTCTCCAAGCTGGGCAATTTCAGCCCCTTCCTGTACTTCCAGTTCTGAGCCGAGATGTCGTCCCGCACAAGTCCTGCCTCTGCCTGGCTCATCACCTACTTCGCCGGCTTCGTCGTCGTCTGCGGCATGCTGCTGCTCACCCTCTTCACACAGCGGCCCTATGGCGACCTCTCGCGCCTGGGCCACGTGTCCGAAGCCGAGTTCGGATGGAGGAAGCCGCCGCCGAAAGTGCCGCCCGAGCAACTCCAGGGCACTCCGATCGACCAGGCCGACATCCTGGTGATCGGCGACAGCTTCTCGATGACGCACCGCTGGCAGTCCGCGCTGATCCGCAACGGCTACACCGTCGCCACCACGTTCTGGGGCCAGTACAACGACGCGCTGTGCGCCGATTTCGATGCATGGCTGCAGCGAGCCGGCTTTCGCGGCCGCCTGGTGATCATCGAGAGCGTCGAGCGCCTGCTGTCCGAGCGCATGAAGAAATCCTCGGAGTGCCAGTTGACCGCCGGCAAGCTGGAAGCGCACAACCAGCCCTTCCTGCCCCCGCTCGAGCACCTGCCGACGTTCGAATGGAACACCGGCGTGCCGCTCACGACCGGTTTCGCCACCTTTCGCAACACGCAGAAGATCAAGCGGGCGCCCGATGCGGTCACCGCCGATTTCCGCACCATCGCGCGCCCGGTGAAGGACGGATGCCAGTACTTCAGCCATCGGCTGTGCGAAAAGGCGCTCTTCTTCGGAGAGGACGATGACAACGGCCCCCTCGCACGCGTCGACGCGGAACGCATGGCGAGCTTCGACCGGCAGCACGGGAAAGTCCCGCTGCTGTGGATGGTGATTCCCAACAAGACCACGGTCTACATCGACCCGGCGCACTCCGCCGACTTCGTGTCCGCCTTCAACGGAAGTGGCCTGGGACCCGATCTCTTCGCGTTCGCGGCGCGGGAAAAAGGCCGCATCATGGACTTCTATTTCCCCAATGACACGCACCTGTCGATGCATGGGCAGCTGGCGCTCGGGGACCTGATGCTGGGCGAGGTGCGCAAGCGGCTGCCCGAACCTCGACCCAAGGGGCCTTGACGCTATGATGGTTGTACCGGCTTCTCCGGTTCACGCGTGATCCTCTACGAGTACCCCTTCAACGAGCGCATCCGGACCTATCTGCGGCTGGAGCACCTCTTTCGCCGGCTCGGCGAGCTGGTGGCGGCCGACTCGGCGCTGAGCCACCACTACGCGGTGGTCACCATCTTCGAGATCATGGACGTCGCAGCGCGCGCCGACCTCAAGGCCGACGTCCTGCGCGACCTCGACAAGCACAAGGCCGTGTTCAACGGCTACCGCGGCAACCCGGCCATCCAGGAGTCGGTGCTCGACCAGGTCATCGGCCAGCTCGAACGCAACTTCGCCACCCTCAACGCGATGCCGGGCAAGGCCGGGCAGGCGCTCACCGAGAACGAATGGCTCATGGGCGTTCGCAGCCGCGTCGGCATTCCCGCCGGCACCTGCGAATTCGACCTGCCGGCGTACTACGCCTGGCAGCACCGCAGCAGCGCCAGCCGCCGCCAGGACCTGGAACGCTGGGCATCCACGCTGGCGCCCCTGGCCGAAGCGGTCTTCCTCCTGCTCAAGCTGCTGCGCGACGCCGACGTGCCCTACAAGGTCATGGCGGCCGGCGGCCAGTTCCAGCAGACCCTGCCGCAGGGCCGCAGCTTCCAGCTGCTGCGCCTGCGCATCGACCCGGCCCTCGGCCTGGTGCCCGAGATCAGCGGCAACCGCCTCATGGTGTCGGTGCGCCTGATGCGCCACGAGGCCGACGACAAACTGCATCCCAGCACGGAGGATGCACCGTTCGAGCTGACGCTGTGCGCCTGAGCCCCGCTCGGGCGCTCCGGAGGGTCGTCCAATGAACTCCAAGGCCGGTGCCGTGCGCACCGTCCCCTGCCCCGCGTGCGGCCAAGACGCCCGCTACGCCGCCGACAACCCCTACCGCCCGTTCTGCAGCGCGCGCTGCAAGGGCATCGACCTGGGCGCCTGGGCCAGCGAACAGTTCCGCATGCCGACCGAGGCCCCGCCGGAAGACAGCCTCTTCGGCGATCCCAAGGCGCAATAGCCCAGGCGCGCAGTTTCGGAACCGGATCGGCCGCCGATGCCCGTCCAGCCTGCGGTGCTTGCTACGAATTCGATAGCGGATCCGATGCCCGCCTCACGGCGAGCGGCGGACCTGCAACTCGTCGTAGCCGGTTGCGGCATCGCGGCCGCGCCCCAGCACCCAGCCCGCCGGGCGGCACAGCAGCACCTCGGCCGTCGTGCGCACCCGGTTGCCGTGCACGAGGTGGCCGCCCACCACCTGCCCCCGCCCGCCGGACAGCGCGATGTGCAGGTGCGCCCCGTCGCGCGTGAGCGTGCCGGCCAGGCTCAGGATCTCCCACGGCCCGTCGAAGCAGGTGGCCTCGTCGTGGGCGGCCAGCCGCAGCTGTGCATCCTGCAGGCTGCCGATGCCGCTCACCACGAAACAACCCTCGGGCGCGAAGCCGGCGGCAGCTGCCTCCAGCGCGCGACGCAGGTCGACGCCGGGCGGCAGGCGCAGCGGCAGGAAAGCCGCGTGCGAGGTCGTGGGCGGTCCGGCGGACGCCGACCGACTTGTCGATGGCGGGCCGGCCGGTTGCGTCGCGGGCACGTGGGTCGGTTCGGGCATCACGCCATCGTAGTGCCGCCGGGCGCCGGAGCGGCCCGAACGTGCCATCAATCCCGAAGTGCAATCGGCCGCCAGCGCCCGCCCACATTGGGCTGCGGCGAAATTCGTCACATTCGTGACGATCGACGCGATGCCTTCTCGAAGCGGCGCGCTCCGCCCGTCAGCCGGCCAGCCGCCCCTCGACCAGCCGCAGTTGCCGGTCGCAGCGCGCCGCCAGCGCATCGTCGTGCGTGACCATCACGAAGGCGGTGCCGCGCTCGCGGGCCAGCTGCAGCATCAGCGCGAAGACGCCGTCGGCCGTCGCGCGGTCCAGGTTGCCGGTGGGCTCGTCGGCCAGCACGCAGGCCGGCTGCGTGACCAGCGCGCGCGCGATGGCCACCCGCTGGCGCTCGCCGCCCGACAGCTCGGCCGGGCGGTGCTGCACGCGCTGGCCCAGGCCCACGGCGGCCAGGATGGCGCGGGCGGCCTCGTGCGCCTCGTACGCGGTCTGGCGGCGGATGCGCAGCGGCATCGCGACGTTGTCGAGCGCGCTGAACTCCGGCAGCAGGTGGTGGAACTGGTAGACGAAGCCCAGGTGCTGGTTGCGCAACCGGCCCTGCGCGGCCGGGTCGAGCCGAGCGAAGGCCTGCCCCATCAGCGTGAGGGTGCCGGCCGTGGGCGCGTCCAATCCGCCCATGAGGTGCAGCAGCGTGCTCTTGCCCGAGCCCGAGGCGCCGACGATGGCCAGCGTCTCGCCGGCGCGCACGTCCAGGTCGATGCCGTGCAGCACCGTGAGGTCGATGCGGCCTTCGTGGAATCGCTTGGTGAGGCCACTGGCTTCGAGGACGACCTTCCGTGGATCACTCATAGCGCAGGGCCTCCGCCGGATTCACCCGGCTGGCGCGCCAGCTCGGGTACAGCGTGGCCGCGAAGGCGAGCACGAGCGAGATGATGGTGATGGGCATGATGTCGCCGCGCTGCGGGTCGCTGGGCATGCGGCTGATGAGGTAGATGTCCTGCGGCAGGAAGCTGGTGTGCAGCAGCCGCTCGATGAAGGGCACGATGACATCGATGTTGAAGGCCACCAGCAGCCCCAGCGCGAGCCCGCCCAGCGTGCCGATCACGCCCACCATCGCGCCCTGCACCACGAACACGCCCATGATGCTCTTCGGGCTCGCGCCCAGGGTGCGCAGGATGGCGATGTCGGCGCGCTTGTCGGTCACCGTCATCACCAGCGTCGACACCAGGTTGAAGGCCGCCACGGCGACGATCAGCGTGAGGATGATGAACATCATCCGCTTCTCGACCTGCACGGCCGCGAACCAGGTCTTGTTCTGGCGCGTCCAGTCGCGGATGAGGAAGGAACCCGGCAGCGTGGTCGCGAGCTGGTCCGCCACCTCGCGGGCGATGTTCAGGTCCTTGAGCTTGAGGCGGATGCCGGTCGGCCCCTCGAGCCGGAACACCTTGGCCGCGTCCTGCTCGTGGATCATCGCCAGCGCCGAGTCGTACTCGTAGTGGCCCGATTCGAAGGTGCCCACCACGGTGAACTGCTTCAGCCGCGGCACCACGCCGGCCGGCGTGACCTGGCCGCCCGGCGCGATCAGCGTCACCTGGTCGCCCGTGCGCACGAAGAGCGAGCGCGCCAGCTCGCCGCCCAGCACGATGCCGAACTCGCCCGGCACCAGCTTGTCGAGGGCGCCGTTGGTGGCCGAGTTGCTGAACTCGGTGACCTCGGGCTCGAGCTTGGGCTCGATGCCGCGCGCCAGCACGCCCTTCATGTCCTCTCCGCGCGCCACCAGGGCCTGCGAGGCGATGTAGGGCGCGGCGCCGACCACCTCGGGGTTCTTGCGCGCGGCGGCCATGATGGCGTCCAGGTCCTGCAGGGCCTGGCCGTCGCGCGAGAAGATCTCGATGTGCGAGACCACGCCCAGCATGCGGTCGCGCACTTCCTTCTGGAAGCCGTTCATGACCGACAGCACGATGATGAGCGCTGCCACCCCGAGCGCGATGCCCAGCATCGACACGCCCGAGATGAAGGAGATGAAGCCGTTGCGCCGCGTCGCCCGGCCGGCCCGGGTGTAGCGCCAGCCGAGCTGGAGTTCGTAGGGGAGTTGCATGTCAGTGATGCCCGGCCGCCAGCAGGCACTGACGCGCCCCCTCGGGGGGAAGCGATACGCGCAGCGATGAGCGTGGGGGCATATTCATGTCGTTGGCACCCGGCCGGGCCACAACGCCCGCCGGCCACCGCAGTGGAGGTGGCGGGGATTGTGGCATCGCCCCCGGGTGCCCCCATGGCGGGCGCGACAATAGGGGCATGTCCCTTTCCCCCGGTGACGCGAGCCCGCCCCACGCCCTGATCCTCCCCTTCGCCGGCCGCCTGACGGTGGCCTGCCGCGCCGCGCTGCCCACGCTGCAGCTGCCGCAGCTCGAAGCCCTGCTGGCCCGCCTGGCCGTGCAGGACGAGGACGCGCAGGACGATGACACCCTCTCCCCCCCGCACGAGCGCGCATTGGGGCGCGCAATGGGATTGCGCGGCGGCGACGGCATGCTGCCCTGGGCCGCGCTGGAGGCGCAGCAGGCCGACCTGCCCGGCGCGCGGGACGCGGCCTGGGGCCTGGTCACGCTGTGCCACTGGCAGGTCGGCATGAGCGAGGTGGTGCTGGGCGATCCCGCGCGCATGGCGATCGAACCGTCGGAAGCCGACACCCTGCTGGCCGCCGCCCGCCCCTTCTTCGAGGAGGACGGCATCGCGCTCTTCGCCACCGCGCGGCCCGGCCGCTGGCTGGCGCGCAGCGCCCTGTTCGACGGGCTGGCCACCGCCTCGGCGGACCGCGCCATCGGCCAGCCCCTGGCGCAGTGGCTGCCCATGTCCGATGCGGCACGGCCACTGCGGCGTTTGCAGAACGAGATGCAGATGCTGCTGTACACCACGCGCGTGAACGACGAGCGGACCGCACGGGGCCTGCTGCCGATCAATTCCTTCTGGCTGAGCGGCACCGGCCGGCTGCCGTCCACGCCGCCGGCCACCGCCGTGCCGCCGACGCTCGACCAATCGCTGCGCGATGCCGCGCTGCAGGACGACGGTGAGGCCTGGGCGAAGGCCTGGCAGGCGCTCGATGCCGGCCCCATCGCCGAGCTGCTGGCGCGCAGCCGGCGCGGCGAGGCCGTCGTCCTCACGCTCTGCGGCGACCGCGTCGCACAGCGCTGGGCGCCCGTGCGACGCGGGCTGGTGCAGCGTTTGCTGAGCCGTTTCGGCCGCCAGCGCCCGTCCAGCGTGCTTGAGCAGCTATGAAAATAGTAGCAAGAGAGATCCCGCCCCGCAGCGCCTGGGCGCTGGAGCAGGCCGGCGTGCATCCCCTGCTGGCGCGCCTGTATGCGGCCCGCGGCGTGCTGTCGGCCGCCGACCTCGACGACGGCCTGGCGCGCCTGCTGCCGCCCGACACGATGAAGGGCACGCGCGAGGCCGCCGTGCTGTTGGCCGACGCGATCCGCGAGGACCGCCGCCTGTGCGTGGTGGCCGACTACGACTGCGACGGCGCCACCGCCTGTGCGGTCGCGGTGCGCGGCCTGCGCCTGCTGGGCGCGCGGCACGTGAGCTACCTGGTGCCCGACCGCGTGGTCGACGGCTACGGCCTCACGCCGCCGATCGCCGAGCGGGTGGCCGCCACTGGCGCCGACGTGCTCATCACCGTGGACAACGGCATTGCCAGCGTCGAGGGGGTGGCCAGGGCCAAGGGACTCGGGCTCACGGTGCTGGTCACCGACCACCATCTGCCGGGGCCCGTGCTTCCCGAGGCCGACGTGCTGGTGAACCCCAACCAGCCGGGCTGCGAGTTCGAGAGCAAGAGCATCGCCGGGGTGGGCGTGATGTTCTATGTGCTGCTCGCGCTGCGGGCGGAACTGCGGGCACGCGAGGCGTTCCAGAACGGCGTGCAGCCCAAGCTCGACCCGCTGCTGCCGCTGGTGGCGCTGGGCACCGTCGCCGACGTGGTGAAGCTCGACGCCAACAACCGCCGACTGGTGGCCCAGGGCCTGAAGCGCATCCGTGCCGGTGCGCTGCCGCACGGCGTGGCGGCCCTCTTCCAGGCTGCGGGCCGCAAGGCCGAGGCGGCGACCACCTTCGACTTCGGCTTCGCGCTCGGGCCGCGCATCAACGCCGCCGGCCGCCTGGCCGACATGACGCTGGGCATCGAGTGCCTGCTCAGCGACGACGCCGGGCGCTGCGCCGAGTTGGCGCGCACGCTCGACGGCATCAACCGCGAGCGGCGCGACATCGAGGGCGGCATGCGCGAGCAGGCGCTGCTGCTGGCCGAGTCGCTGTTCGCGAGAGCCGAGCCGCCGCTGGGCCGCCCCGAGGCGGCGAGCGCCCCCTCGGGGGGCAGCGAACCTCGCGCAGCGGGGAGCGTGGGGGCTGCATTCACACCACCCTCTGCAATCAGCGTGTTCGACGTGGACTTCCACGAGGGCGTGGTCGGCATCGTCGCCTCCCGCATCAAGGACCTGCACCACCGCCCGACCTTCGTCTTCGCCGCCAGCACTGCCGACGGCAAGTCGCACGAGCTCAAGGGCTCGGGCCGCTCGATCCCCGGCTTCCACCTGCGCGACGCGCTCGACCTGGTCGCCAAGCGCCATCCCGGTGTGCTGCTGCGCTTCGGCGGCCATGCGATGGCGGCCGGCTGCACCGTGGCGCGCGACCAGTTCAAGACCTTCGAGCGCGCCTTCGCCCAGGTCGCGCACGAATGGCTGGACGCCGCCACGCTCACGCGCCGGCTCGACACCGACGGTCCGCTGGCGCGCGAGTACCTGCGCATCGACCTGGTCGACACGCTGCACCGCGAGGTCTGGGGCCAGGGCTTCGCGCCCCCGACCTTCAGCGACGAGGTCGAGGTCGTCTCGCAGCGCCTGGTCGGCGAGAAGCACCTGGCGCTCAAGCTGCGGCTGCAGGGCCAGCCGATCGACGGCATCTGGTTCGGCCACACCGACCCGTTGCCCGCGCGCGTGAAGCTGGCCTTCCGGCTTGATGCCGACGAGTGGCAAGGCACGCGCCGACTGCGGCTCATGGTGGAAGGCATGGAGACGAGATCTTGAGCGCACCGCCCAGCGCCATGTGGCGCTGCCTGGTGATCGAGGACGACGAGGCCAACGCCCGCTACATCGCCGACGGCTTCCGCGCCATGGGCCATGTGGCGGTCGTGTGCCGCGACGGGGCCGACGCGCTGGCGCGCGCCACCGGCGAGGCCTGGGACCTGGTCATCCTCGACCGCATGCTGCCCAACGGCGTGGATGGCCTCTCGATCCTGTCGACGCTGCGCAACCTGGGCCTGCGCACTCCCGTGCTGGTGCTCAGCGCCCTGAGCGCGCTCGACGAGCGCGTACGCGGCCTGAAAGCCGGCGGCGACGACTACCTGGCCAAGCCCTTCGCCTTCTCCGAACTGGCCGCCCGCGCCGAGGCACTGGTGCGCCGTTCGCGCCCGGGCCCCGAGCTGCGCGTGCTGCAGGTGGCCGACCTGCGGCTGGACCTGGGCAGTCGCAAGGTCGAGCGCGCAGGACGCGCCATCGCGCTGCAGCCGCGCGAATTCCGCCTGCTGGCCTGCCTGATGCTCAACGCCGGACAGGTGATGACGCGCACCATGCTGCTCGAGGCCGTGTGGGACTACCAGTTCGACCCCCAGACCAACGTGATCGACGTGCAGATCAGCCGCCTGCGCACCAAGCTCGACGCGGCCGGCGGCCCCTCGCTCATCCACACCGAGCGGGGCGTGGGCTACCGCCTGGCCGCCCCCGACGCGCCGCCGGCCTGATGGGCACGCTGCGCCGCCTGTGGGCCTCGGCGGGCTTCCGGCTTGCCTTCCAGTACGCGGTGCTGGTGGCCATCACGATGATGGCGGCGCTGGCCATCGTCTACCTGCAGACGGTGGGCGTGCTGCACCAGCGCATCGCGCGCCAGGTGGGCGCCACCGTGCAGCAGCTCGTCGCGCGCTTCGACGGCGAGGGCGCCGCCGGGGTCGCGCAGGCGATCGACGCAGCGCTGGCCGACGGCCGCCAGTCCGACGAGGAGATGTACTTCCTGGCCGCCCCCGACGGCCGGCGCCTGGCCGGCAACCTCGATGCGCTGCCCGAGGGCATCGGCGACAGCGACGGCCAGCGCCGCGCGCTGCGCCGCGGCGAGGTGGTCACCGGCTACCTGGCGCAGCGGCGGCTGGCCGACGGCCACGTGCTGGTGGCGGGCCACGACCTGCGCGACCAGGAGGCGCTGGAGTCGCTGGTCGTCAGCGCCAGCGCCGCGGCCGGCGTGGTGGCGCTGCTGCTGCTCGTGGGCGGGGTCTTCGTGTTCCGCCAGGAGCTGGACCGCGCGGTGGGCGCCGTGCGCCGCACCGCCACGCGCATCGCCGACGGCGACCTGCGCGAGCGCGTGGTGGTCGACGCACAGGACGACGAGTTCGCCCGCCTCGGACAGGACATCAACGCGATGCTCGACCGCATCGAGTCGTTGATGGCCGGCGTGCGGCACGTGTCCGACACCATCGCCCACAACCTGCGCACCCCGCTCACGCGCGTGCTGCTGGGCCTGCGCGCGGCCCAGGCCGAGGGTGTGCCGGCGGCGGAGCGCCAGCGTGCCGTCGCCACCGCCATCGGCGAGCTCGAGGAGCTCGGCACGGTGTTCGAGAAGCTGCTGCAGATCGCCGAGGCTGAAGCCGGTGCGCGCCGCCGCGACTTCGGTCCCGTGGCGCTGCACACCATCGTCGGCGACGTGCTGGAGCTGTACGACGCCGTGGCCGAGGCGCAGGGCGCCACGCTGCAGCGCGAGGCGGGCGACGAGGAGGTGGTGGTGCCCGGCGACCGCGACCTGCTGGCCGGCGTGGTTGCCAACCTGGTGGACAACGCCCTGAAGTACGGCGGCGCCGGCTGCACCGTCGTCGTGGGCGCCCGCTGGGACGACGGCCGCGCGGTGCTGACCGTGCGCGACGACGGCCCGGGCGTGCCCGCGGCCGAGCGCGAGCGCATCGGCACGCGCTTCCTGCGCCTCGTGCCCGAGCTGCCCGGCCAGGGCCTGGGCCTGGCGAGCGTGCGCGCGGTGGTCGCGCTGCACGGCGGGCGGATCGGCTACGCCGATGCCGGCCCGGGCCTGATCGTTCGCCTCGAGTTCCCGGCGCGCGGCTGAGGCGGCTTCGGCGCGGCAGGCCCCGGCCGGCCCACATTGCCGAACGGCAATGTTTCGGTCATGCACGCCCGGCCGATGCCTTCCTACGATCGCCGCTGCACGTTCCGTGTCCCGCACGGCGGGCCCTGCTGCCCGCACGTTCCGCATCGATACAAGGAGACTTCCAGGGTGAAGATCAAGAGTCAGAGAGACTTCTTTTCCGGCGCGCTGTTCTGCGCCTTCGGCGTGGCCTTCGCCTGGGGCGCCACCACCTACAACGTCGGCACCGGCGCCCGCATGGGGCCCGGCTACTTCCCGCTGATCGTCGGCGTGCTGATCGCGATCATGGGCGCGCTCATCACCGCCAAGTCGATGGTCGTCGACACCGAGGACGGCGAGCCCGTGGGCCGCATCGCCTGGAAGCCGCTGGTCTTCATCATCAGCGCCAACCTCATGTTCGGCGTGCTGCTCGGCGGCCTGCCGAGCATCGGGCTGCCGCCGATGGGGCTGATCGTCGCCATCTACGCGCTCACCTTCATCGCCGGCCTGGCGGGCGACAAGTTCAGCTTCAAGGCCTCGGCCGTGCTGGCGACCATCCTCGCCATCGGCAGCTACCTGGCCTTCGTCGTCGCGCTCAAGCTGCAGTTCCCCGTGTGGCCCACCTTCGTCGCCTGACACCCACCTACAACGAGACATCCGCTCCGGCCCCATGGAACTCTTCGACAACCTGGCGATTGGCTTCGGCGTCGCCTTCACTTTCCAGAACCTCGTCTACGCCTTCGTCGGCTGCCTGCTGGGCACCCTGATCGGCGTGCTGCCGGGCATCGGCCCGGTCGCCACCATCGCGATGCTGCTGCCGGCCACCTATGCGCTGCCGCCGGTGTCGGCGCTCATCATGCTGGCGGGCATCTACTACGGTGCGCAATACGGCGGATCGACCACCGCCATCCTGGTCAACCTGCCGGGCGAATCGTCCTCCGTGGTCACGGTGATCGACGGCTACCAGATGGCGCGCAAGGGCCGCGCCGGACCCGCGCTCGCCGCGGCGGGGCTGGGCTCCTTCTTCGCCGGCTGCGTGGGCACGATCATCCTGGCCGCCTTCGCGCCGCCGCTCACGGAGCTGGCCTTCAAGTTCGGCCCGGCCGAGTACTTCTCGCTCATGATCCTGGGCCTGATCGGCGCCGTGGTGCTGGCCTCGGGTTCGCTGCTCAAGGCGATCACGATGATCCTGCTGGGCCTCGCGCTGGGGCTGGTGGGCACCGACGTGAACTCGGGCGTGGCGCGCTACTCCTTCGACATTCCCGAGCTGACCGACGGCATCGGCTTCATCGCCATCGCCATGGGCGTGTTCGGCTACGGCGAGATCATCGGCAACCTCTCGCAGCCCGAGGAACAGCGCGAGGTCTTCACCTCGAAGGTCAAGGGCCTGATGCCGACCAGGGAAGACTTCAAGCGCATGGCACCCGCGGTGCTGCGCGGCACGGCGCTGGGCTCGGCCCTGGGCATCCTGCCCGGCGGCGGCGCGCTGCTGTCGTCCTTCGCGTCGTACACGATCGAGAAGAAGATCAAGCGCAAGCCCGGCGAAGAGGCTTTCGGCAAGGGCAACATCCGCGGCGTGGCGGGGCCGGAGTCGGCCAACAACGCCGGTGCGCAGACGTCCTTCATCCCGCTGCTGACGCTGGGCATTCCGCCCAACCCCGTGATGGCGCTGATGGTCGGCGCGATGACCATCCACAACATCCAGCCCGGCCCGCAGGTGATGACCAGCAACCCCGAGCTGTTCTGGGGCCTGATCGCCTCGATGTGGATCGGCAACCTGATGCTCATCATCCTGAACCTGCCGATGATCGGCATCTGGATCAAGCTGCTGACCATCCCCTACAAGTGGCTCTTCCCCGCCATCGTGCTGTTCTGCGCCGTGGGCGTCTATTCGGAGAACAACAACACCTTCGACGTGTGGATGGTGGCGATCTTCGGCATCGTGGGCTATGCCTTCCTCAAGCTCAAGTGCGAGCCGGCGCCGCTGCTGCTGGGCTTCATCCTGGGGCCGATGATGGAGGAGAACCTGCGCCGGGCGCTGCTGCTCTCGCGCGGCGACTGGTCGGTGCTGGTCACTCGGCCGATCTCGGCCGGCCTGCTGGTCGCGGCGGCGGCACTGCTGGTGATCGTGCTGCTGCCGGCCGTGAAGGCCAAGCGCGAGGAAGCCTTCGTCGAGGAGTGACGGGCCCGCGCGGCCGGATCTGCGACGGCGCCTTCGGGCGCCGTTCTTTTTTTGCCCCGCGAGCGACCCCGGTGGCGGAACTCGCGCGTGCGGGTCCTATCCTTGCTCCATCGCACCCAGGCTTCCTGCCGCCCGCCCATGCCGACGCCCAAGCTCCTCTTTCCCGCCGTGGACGGCCCGCTGACGCGGGAGCGCCTGCACGACGGCAGCCTGCTGGCCGCGCTGCGCGCGAGCGCGCCCCCGGGCATGGTGCTGCGCAGCGACGAGGAACTGGCGGCCTCGCTGGACGAGACGCTCGCGACGCACCCCGCCGACGAACCGTTGTGGCTCTTCGGCTACGGCTCGCTGATGTGGAACCCGGCGATCCACTACCTCGACGCCCTGCCCGCCACCGTGCGCGGCTGGTCGCGCCGCTTCTGCCTGTGGCTCTACACCGCCCGAGGCACGCCCGAAGTGCCGGGCCTGATGCTGGCGCTGGACCGCGGCGGCGGCTGCCGCGGCATCGGCTTTCGCATCGCGGCCGAGCAGGTGCGCACCGAGCTGACGCTGCTGTGGCGCCGCGAGATGCTGGGCGGCACCTACGACGCGCGCTGGGTGCAGGCCGACATCGGCGGCCAGCGCAGCCGCGCCCTCACCTTCGTGGCGAACCGGCGCCACCCGCGCTACGCCGGCGCCCTGCAGCCCGAGGAGGCCATGCGCCACATCGCCACCGCCGCCGGCAGCCTCGGCTCCTGCCGCGCGTATTTCGACCAGACCGTCGCGGCGCTGGAGCGCCTGGGCATCCGCGACGCCGCGATCGAACGGCTGCGCGCAGCGCTGGCGCAGCTGCCGCCCGCGCCACCGGCCGCCATCGTCACGCGGGATGGCCCGCAGACCGTGGCGGGCCCGGTGGCCGCAGCGCCTTCCTTGCTATCGAATCCATAGCTGCTCGCGCAGGCGGGGCGGGCGCTGGAGCCAGATTTGGCTTGAAACCGCGGACGGCTCAACCTCAGCGCCCGAACTCGTGGCTCAGCCCCACGGTGTAGACCGCGCCGCCGGGCCGCACCTTGGCGGCGCTGAGGTCCAGCGTCAGCATCGGCGTCAGCCCGAAGCGCAGCCCGCCGCGCGTGGTCCATGCGCCCTGGGCGCGGTTGCGCTCGAGGATGAACGAGACCTTCTCGTCCACCGCCCACTCCGCGGCCGCGCCGACACGGCCCGTGCGCGTGCCGCTGCCGGCGGCCCAGTCGGCGCCGAGGTTGGCATGCAGCTGCAGGCTCGGCAGCGGCTGCCAGGTCACCGGCAGCAGCCACTGGCGGCTGGGCCTGCCATGGTTGCGCAGGTCCCAGGACGCGGCGAACTCGACGGCGGCGCGCAACGGATCGTCGGGCCGGCCGTACCAGGTCCACTTGACGGCCGGCCCCACCGTCCGGCTGCGCGCATCCGGCGAGGACGAGCGGTCGAGATTCAGGCCCAGTTCGACCGGGCCGATGCGGCAGGCCGGCCCGATGTGCTGGAAGCCGGTGGCGGTGGCGTCCGCCCGCCCGGCCCAGGACTCGACCTGGCAGCGTCCGGGCGCCAGCGTGTCGGCATCGTCGACGTCGAAGTGGCCCCCCGCGCCCGCGCTGCCCGCCGCCAGTGCCAGGGCAGCTTGCGGCAGGAGGTGCGGAATTCGGAGGCGAAGCGGCATGGGCGCGCAGCATAGCCGCAGCGCATGGCGCCTTTGCTACACCTCGAAGTGCGGCTGGATCATGCGGATGCGCTTGATCGCCACGCCCGCGGCCGCGGTGCGCGTCTCCACGCCGAGCTTGACGAACACGCGCTCGAGGTGCTTCTTGGCGGTGGCCGGGCTGCTGCCAAGGATGTCGCCGATGTCCTTGTTGGTCTTGCCCTTGACCACCCAGTACAGCACCTCGGCCTCGCGCGCCGTGAGCTTGAGCGCCAGGCTCATGGCCTCGATCACGCTGGCGTCGGACACCTCGCGGATGATGAGCAGCCAGTCGCCGGCCCAGCCCGGCAGGTTCAGTCCGGGCTCGTCGCGGTCGCCGGTCTGCTGGTGCACCCGCAGCTGCAGGTGGCGTGCGCCCTGCTCGATGGTCAGCGGTGGCGGCTCGACACCGTCCGCCGTGGCCGGCAGGTGCTGGTGCAGCCAGTCGAGCACGGCCGTGGGCGTCTGCGGCGCGGTGGTGCCGCAGTAGCGCAGCAGCAGGTCGCGCGCCAGCGAGGTCTGCCAGATCAGCCGGCCCTCGGGCATGCGCACCGTGATGCTGGCGTAGCCGAAGGCATCGAGGGCATTGCGCGCCTGCCCGGCCTGCTGGGCCTGCTGGCGCGCCGCGCGGGCGCCCTGCAGGTGCACGTTCATGCGCGCGAGCACTTCCTTGGGCTTGATCGGCTTGGTCACGTAGTCCACGCCGCCGGCGTCCAGCGCAGCCACCAGGTGCTCGGTCTCGGTCAGTCCCGTCATGAAGACGATGGGGATGTGGGAGGTGGCCACGTCGGCCTTGAGCCGGCGCGCGACCTCGAAGCCGTCCATGCCCGGCATCATGGCGTCGAGCAGCACGATGTCGGGCTGCGCCTGCGCGGCGCGGGCCAGCGCCGCCTCGCCGCTGGTGGCCACCAGCACCGTGTAGCCCGACTCGTCCAGCGCGTCGTGCAGCATGGCGAGGTTGTCGGGCACGTCGTCGACGACGAGCACCAGGTCGCCGCGCGCGGTCTCTTCGCGCAGGCTGGCCGCCAGGGGCGACGGCGGGGGCTTCATGCCACGGACTCCGGCGCAGCGCCCGCTCGTCGGATGGCCTCGGCCACCGCCTCGAACTGGAACTGCCGCGCGCGCGTGCGCTGCTGCGCGGTCCAGGCGGCGCAGGCGGGCTGTGCCGCGTCGATCTCGTCGAGCTGTTTCATGATCCCGCGAAGGTAACCGAGCTGGACGGCCTCCTCCAGGGCGCGCAGGCGATCCGGCGACGGCGCCACGGGAGCGTCCGCCGCGGGCGGCTGGGGCGCCGGCGACGCAGGCGCGTCGGTCCAGCGCAGTTGCAGGCGGCGCTCCAGCCAGTCCAGCAGCTCGCTGTGGCGCACCGGCTTGACGAAGAAGTCCTCGGGCGTGATGCCGACGTCGTTCTCCAGCCGCTTGTCGAAGGCGTTGGCCGAGACGATGGCAGTCGCCGGCCCCCACGCTCGGCACTGCATGTCCTCGCTGCCCCCCGAGGGGGCCGCGTCCAACTTGGGACGGCCCGTCGCCGGCCGGCCCCCGACCTCGCCTGCCTCCCAGAAGGCGCGCGCCCGGCGCAGCGTCTCCCAGCCGTCGATGCCCGGCATCGCAAGGTCCACGAACATGGCGTGCGGCCGGAAGCCGGCGGCCAGCAGGTCCAGCGCGTCGTGGCCGCTGGCGGCGGTGCGCAACTCGAAGCCCAGGGGCGCCAGCAGGTGCACGAGCAGTTCGCGGTCGGTCTCCTCGTTGTCGACCACCAGCAGGCGGCGGCGCTCGCCTTCGTAGCCGCGCCGGGGGCGTGCCGCCACGGCGGGCGGTGGCGCCACGTTCGTGCCACGCGCAGGCGCCTCGTGCACCCGCGGCAGGAAAAGGCGCACGCGGAACACCGAGCCCTGCCCCGGCACGCTCTGTACCTTCATTTCGCCGCCCATCAGGTCGGTGAGCATCTTGGCCATGGTCAGGCCCAGGCCGGCACCCGGCGTGGCAGCCGTGCCGGGCGACTCGACGCGCACGAAGGGCTCGAAGATGCGCGCCAGCGCCTGCGCGTCCATCCCGGGGCCGGTGTCCTCGATCTCGAGGGTGGCGAATTCGCGCGCATAGGCCACGCGCAGGCCCACCTCGCCGCGGGCGGTGAACTTGATGGCATTGCCCAGCAGGTTGATGAGGATCTGGCGCACGCGCTTCTCGTCGGCGCGCACCACCTCGGGCAGGTTCCCGGCGGGTTCGAAGCGAAAGTGCAGGCCCTTGTCGGCCGCCTGCGGCTCGAACATCTCGGCCAGTTCGCGCAGCATGTCGACGAAGCGCAGCGGCCGCGCCTGAAGGGTGAGCTTGCCCGACTCGATGTGGGCCAGGTCCAGCGTGCCCTCGATGAGAGAGAGCAGGTGTTCGCCGCCGCGCTTGATGACGGCCACGGCCTGCTGGCGGTGTGGCGGCACCGAGGCGTCCTCGCCCATGAGCTGGGCGTAGCCGAGGATCGAATTGAGCGGCGTGCGCAGCTCGTGGCTGATGGCGCTGATGTAGCGGCTCTTGGCTTGGTTGGCGGCGTCGGCCGTCTGCTTGGCCTCCTGCAGGGCACGGTCGGTCTCGCGATGCAACTCGATCTCGCGCATGAGCAGGCGGGTCTGCCGGTTCGACTCCTCCTGGGCCACCTTGCGGCTCTGGTGCGCCAGCACCAGCCACCAGGCGACGATGCCGGCAATGAGCAGCAGCGCCATGTAGGCCTTGAAGAAGCCGCCGCGCAGCGCGCTGCCCACTTCCGCGCTCACCGCCTTGCCCACGCCCGGCGCAGCGGCCGCGCCGGCCTGCACCCATTCGCCGACGCCGCGCAGCTCCTGCTGGTAGAGCACGCCGAAGACCGCGGCCAGCAGTGGCACGACGATCAGCATGAGCATGATGAAGTGGCCCAGGCCGGTGTCGAGGTAGGGCCACACGCGCCGCGGCAGCAGCCATCGCAGCGTGGCCGACCATTGCGCGGACAGCGACGCCTGCGGCTTGCACAGGTCGCCGCAGCGGGCATCGAGGGTGCAGCACAGCGAGCAGATGGCGCCCTGGTACGCGGGGCAATGCGCCATGTCGGGGCCTTCGTACTCGCGCTCGCAGATGACGCAGCGCTGCGTCACCAGCGCCACCGAAGCCGTGCCCTCGACGCGTGCCCAGCGCGTGACTCGGTCCATTCCTGGCCCCGTATGCGCGCTGCTCCCTCGCCCCGCCGGGGAGAGGGCTGGGGTGAGGGGGTGGCCGCGTGCGGCTTGGGCACCATCGCCACCCTCACCCCGACCCTCTCCCGCCTGCGGGAGCGAGGGCAAGAGCGCGTCGCCCCGTGCCAGGTAATACTTGCCACGGGTCGCCCACGCGATCAGCGGCGCCGTCACGAAGGCGGTGCCCAGCGCGATCACGGCCGAGAAGGACTGCGCGAGCGGTCCGAACACGCCCAGGTGCGCGGTGATCGACAGCGCCGAGGCCAGCACCATCGCGCCCACGCCCACCGGGTTGATGTCCCACAGGTGCGCGCGCTTGAATTCGATGCCCGGCGGCGACAGGCCCAGCGGCTTGTTGACCACGAGGTCGGCCACCACCGCCATCATCCAGGCGATGGCAATGTTGGCGTACAGGCCCAGCACGTCGCCCAGGGCCTCGAACACGTTCATCTCCATCAGCATGAAGGCGATGAGCGCGTTGAACACCACCCACACCACGCGCCCCGGGTGGCTGTGCGTGACGCGCGAGAAGAAATTGCTCCAGGCCAGGGAGCCCGCATAGGCGTTGGTGACGTTGATCTTCAGCTGCGAGATCACCACGAACAGCGCGGTGGCCGCCACCGCCCAGCCGTAGTTCGGAAAGACGTATTCGTAGGCGGCGAGGTACATCTGGTTCGGGTCCACGGCGCGCTCGGTCGGCACCATGTGGGTAATCGCCAGGTAGGCCAGCAGCGCCCCACCGAGCATCTTGACCACGCCCAGCACCACCCAGCCCGGCCCGCCGGCCATCACGCCCAGCCACCAGCGGCCCCGGTTGGCGCGGGTGCGCGCGGGCATGAAGCGCAGGTAGTCGGCCTGCTCGCCCATCTGCGTGATGAGCGCAATGCCGACCGTCAGTGCCGCACCGAACAGGTGCAAATTGAAGCCGGCAGACCCCCGCCGATCCCCGACGTAGTGCGTGATGCCCGCGAATGCACCGGCATCGCGCATCAGCACGAAGCCAAAGGGCACCACCAGCATGAGCAGCCAGATCGGCTGCGTCCACAGTTGCAGCCGGCTGATGGCCGAGACGCCGTGCGTGACCAGCGGGATGACGACCAGCGCGCACACCAGGTAGCCCCAGGCCGGCGGGATGCCCAGTGCGAGTTCGAGCGCATAGGCCATCACGGCCGCCTCGAGCGCGAAGAAGATGAAGGTGAAGCTGGCGTAGATCAGCGAGGTGATGGTCGAGCCGATGTACCCGAAGCCCGCGCCGCGCGTGAGCAGGTCCATGTCGACGCCGTATCGCGCCGCGTACACGCTGATCGGCCAGCCGGCCAGGAAGATGATGAGCCCCGTCGCGAGGATGGCCCAGAAGGCGTTGGCGAAGCCGTACTGCACCAGCAGCGTGGCGCCCACGGCCTCCAGGATCAGGAAGGAGGCTGCGCCGAAGGCGGTGTTGGCCACCCGCCATTCGGACCACTTGCGGAAGCGCTGCGGCGTGAAGCGCAGCGCGTAGTCCTCCAGCGTCTCG
The DNA here is from genome assembly GCA_005503065.1 of Comamonadaceae bacterium ALPHA2B. Lineage (GTDB taxonomy): Bacteria > Pseudomonadota > Gammaproteobacteria > Burkholderiales > Burkholderiaceae_C > Xenophilus. The sequence goes on along the minus strand of SCOE01000006.1, from coordinate 202,918 downwards.
CTGCCGACCCAGCTGTTGTAGTCGCGCCGGACCTTGACGATGCGCTGGGGCGCGTCCTCGCGGGCGGTGTCGCGCGGATCGATGGCAGGGGCGGACTCGGAGGGCACACCATTGCGGTGCACATTTCATGCCGAAGGCGGCGCGCGGCACGACTGTTGCAAGGACGCGTCGTTGCCCATAATGCCTCGCGATCACGACGACGCAACATCGAGCCCAGCGATATGGAATTGACTCCCAGAGAGAAAGACAAACTCCTGATCTTCACCGCGGCCCTGCTGGCGGAGCGGCGCAAGGCCCGCGGCCTGAAGCTGAACTACCCCGAGGCGGTTGCGCTGATCTCGGCGGCCGTGATGGAAGGTGCGCGCGACGGCAAGACGGTCGCCGCGTTGATGAGCGAGGGCCGCGCCGTCCTGACGCGCGACGACGTGATGGAAGGGGTGCCGGAGATGATCCCCGACATCCAGGTCGAAGCGACCTTCCCCGACGGCACGAAACTCGTGACCGTGCACCAGCCGATTGCCTGATTTCCCCGGAGACCGATTCATGTCCTTCACTCGCCCTGCCCGCGTCGCCGCCGCCACCACCGTCGCGTTCGCCAGCCTGATCACCCTGCCTGCCCTCGCCCACACGGGCGCCGACGCCGGCCTGCACCATGGCCTGGCCGCCGGCTTCATGCACCCGCTGACCGGTCTCGACCACCTGGCCGCCATGGTGGCGGTGGGCCTGTGGAGCGCCCTGGTGGCGCGCCGCGGTGCCGATCTGCTGTGGGCTCCGCTGGGCTTCGTGGCCATGCTGCTGGTCGGCGCACTGATGGGGCTGGCCGGTGTCCAGTTGCCGGCGGTGGAACCGATGATCGCGGCCTCGCTGCTCGTGCTCGGCCTGCTGGTGCTCACGCAAAAGCGCCTGCCGGCGTTGGCCTCCGCCGCGCTGGTCGGCGTGTTCGCCGTCTTCCACGGCATCGCGCACGGCCACGAACTGGCGGGCGAGCCGGACGCCGCGCTCACGCTGGCCGGCATGGTGGCGGCCACGGCGCTGCTGCATGTCGCCGGCATCGGCCTGGGCTATGCGCTGCGACATGCCAACCGCTGGGTGCCACGCATCGCCGGCGCGGCCGTGGCCCTGCTGGGCGCGGCGCTGCTCGGCGGCCTGGCCTGATCGGAGCACCGCGATGACGATTCCCGGTGAGCTGCTGATCGACGCGGGCGACCACGACCTCAACCCTGGCCGCCGCACGCTGACGGTGGTGGTGAAGAACACCGCCGACCGGCCGATCCAGGTCGGCTCGCACTACCATTTCGCCGAGACCAACGGCGCACTGGACTTCGACCGCGATGCGGCGCGCGGCATGCGTCTGAACATCGCCTCGGGCACGGCCGTGCGCTTCGAGCCCGGGCAGCAGCGCACCGTGGAGCTGGTCGACTACGCCGGGGCGCGCACCGTGTACGGCTTTCGCGGACTGGTGCAAGGGCCGCTCTGAAAACCCAATGCGGACAGCCGAACGCAGAGGGCGCAGAGATTTCGCAGAACACGCAGAGACGTCAAAACCCATTCTGGTGTTCCTTCTGCGCCCTCTGCTTCACCTCTGCGCCCTCTGCGTTCGGCGGTCCGCCTTCTTGAATCCCCCACTCAGGACAACGCTGTGGCCACCATCTCCCGCCGCGCCTATGCAGAAATTTTCGGCCCCACCGTCGGCGACCGCGTGCGCCTGGCGGATACGGGCCTGGTGATCGAGGTCGAGGAGGACTACACCCTGCGCGCCGGCGGCTACGGCGAAGAGGTGAAGTTCGGCGGCGGCAAGACGATCCGCGACGGCATGGCGCAGAGCCAGCGCACGCGCGCGGCGGGCGCCGTCGACACGGTCCTCACCAACGCCCTGATCCTCGACCACTGGGGCATCGTCAAGGCCGACATCGGCCTGAAGGACGGCCGCATCGCCGCCATCGGCAAGGCCGGCAACCCCGACACGCAGCCGGGCGTGGACATCGTGATCGGCCCCGGCACCGAAGTCATCAGCTGCGAGGGCAACATCGTCACGGCCGGCGGCATCGACAGCCACATCCACTTCATCTGCCCGCAGCAGATCGAGGAGGCGCTGGCGTCGGGCGTGACCACCATGCTCGGCGGCGGCACCGGCCCCGCCACGGGCACCTTCGCCACCACCTGCACGCCCGGCCCCTGGCACATCGAGCGCATGCTGCAGGCGGCCGACGCCTTCCCGATGAACCTCGGCTTCCTGGGCAAGGGCAACGCGAGCCGGCCCGAGGCGCTGCACGAGCAGATCGAGGCCGGCGTGATCGGCCTGAAGCTGCACGAGGACTGGGGCACCACGCCCTCGGCCATCGACCACTGCCTGGATGTGGCCGAGGCCACCGACACGCAGGTGGCGATCCATTCCGACACCCTGAACGAATCGGGCTTCGTCGAGGACACCATCGCCGCCACCCGGGGCCGGTCGCTGTGCGCCTTCCACACCGAGGGCGCGGGCGGTGGCCATGCGCCCGACATCCTGCGCGTGGTGGGCGAGGCGAACTTCCTGCCCTCGTCGACCAACCCGACGATGCCCTACACCGTGAACACGCTCGACGAGCATGTCGACATGCTGATGGTGTGCCACCACCTCGACGCCGCCATCGCCGAAGACCTGGCTTTCGCCGAATCGCGCATCCGCAAGGAGACCATCGCGGCCGAGGACATCCTGCACGACCTGGGTGCCATCAGCATGATGAGCAGCGACTCGCAGGCCATGGGCCGCGTGGGCGAGGTCATCATCCGCACCTGGCAGACGGCGAGCAAGATGAAGGCGCAGCGCGGTGCGTTGCCCGAGGACAGCGAGCGCGCCGACAATTTCCGCGCCAGGCGCTACGTCGCGAAGTACACGATCAACCCCGCCATCTCGCACGGCATCGCCCACGAGGTGGGCAGCCTCGAAGTGGGCAAGTGGGCCGACATCGTGGTGTGGAAGCCCGCCTTTTTCGGCGTCAAGCCCTTCTGCATCCTCAAGGGCGGGAGCATCGCGATGGCCGCCATGGGCGACCCCAACGCCAGCATCCCCACCCCGCAGCCGGTGCACTACCGGCCGATGTTCGGCGCCTTTGGCGGCTCGCTGGCGAAGGGCTCGCTGACCTTCGTGTCGCAGGCGGGCCTCGCGGCCGGCGTGAAGGAGCGCTACGGCCTCGCCAAGACCGTGAGCGCGGTGAAGAACATCCGCGGCGTGCGCAAGCAGCACCTGATCCACAACGGCTACGCCCCGAAGATGGAGATCGACCACCAGACCTACGCCGTGCGCGCCGATGGTGTCCTGCTCACCTGCGAGCCGGCCAAGGTGCTGCCGATGACGCAGCGGTATTTCCTCTTCTGACCAATGGCGGTGGCGTTGCGCATTCGCCTGGACGACCTGCGCGATCCGCGCATCGCCGCCTTCCTGGAAGATCACCTGGCGGACATGCGCCGCGTCTCGCCGCCCGAGAGCGTGCATGCACTGGACCTGGAGGGCCTGCGCCGGCCCGGGATCCGCTTCTGGAGCGCCTGGACGGCCGATTCGACCGGCGAGGCGCTGGCTGGCACCGTGGCGCTGAAACGGTTGGACGACGGCCATGCGGAACTCAAATCCATGCGCACCGCCGCGCGCCTGCGCGGCCAGGGCATCGCCGCGCAACTGCTGGCGCATGCGCTGGCCGAGGCCCGGGCCACAGGACACACCCGGATGAGCCTGGAAACCGGAAGCCAGCCCTTCTTCGCGCCGGCACGGGCTCTCTATGCCCGGAACGGGTTCGAAGCGTGCGCGCCGTTCTCCGACTACACGAACGATCCGGCCAGCCACTTCATGACGCGGACGCTGTAGAACACGTGGCCCCCGGGGCCATGCCCGCCAGCCCGGCCGTGCCGCCGGACAATAGCGTCCTGCCCACCCCCGTCGACCGCCCACAGACGCCCATACACCATGCTCACCGCCAACAAACTCATGCCCCAGGGCCGCGGCCTCGCGCCCGTGCTGCTCAAGCGCGCCGCCGCCGTCGAACTCGACTGGGACGTGCGGCAGAAGAGCCGCTTCGACGCCACCGATTCGCTCGGACGCCAGGTGGGCGTCTTCCTGCCGCGCGGCACGGCCGTGCGTGGCGGCGACGTCCTGGTGCTCGAAGACGGCTCGCTGCTGCGCGTGGTCGCAGCGAAGCAGCCGGTGCTGCGCATCACGCACTGCACGACGCACGGCACGCCTTTCGATCTCACGCGCGCGGCCTACCACCTGGGCAACCGGCATGTGCCGATCGAGTTGCAACCCGACCACCTGAAGATCGAACCCGACCACGTGCTGGCCGACATGCTGCGCGCCATGCACCTGATCGTGGTGGCGATGGACGATGCCTTCGAGCCGGAGGGCGGTGCCTATGGCGGACACGGCGGCCATGGTCACGACCACGGCCACTCCCACGACCACGCCCACGGGCAGCCGCCGCTGATCCTCGCGCCCGAGCATCAGCACGATGACCATGGCCATGTCCACGGCCCGGGCTGCAGCCATTCGCACTGAAGCGCCTGCCACACATGCACGCGTCCGCGTCCCACGGTGCCATCGAGGCGAGCAGCCTGTTGCAGCTGATCTGGCTGGCCTCGCCCGCACTGCCGGTGGGCGGCTTCTCTTATTCCGAAGGGCTGGAGGCCGCAGTGGAGTGGGCCGGCGTGAAGGACGAGGCCACGGCAGCGGATTGGCTGGCCGATCAGCTGCACCTTGCCCTGGCGCGCGGCGACCTGTCCGTGGTCGCCTCGGCCATCGAGGCGTGGAGCGGCGGCGACATGGCACGCGTGCAGGCGTTGAATGCCTGGGTGCTGGCCACGCGCGAATCGGCCGAGTTCCAGCTGCAGACCGAACAGATGGGCCGCTCGTTCCTGGAATGGCTGAAGCTGCACCACGACGACGCGGCCGCGGCCTTCGATGCCCTGCCCGCGACCTACCCGGTGGCCTTCGCCTTCGCCGCAGCGCGCAGCGGCGCCTCGGTGCGCGACGGCTGCCTGGCCTACGCCTTCGGCTGGGCCGAGAACATGACCGCCGCCGCCGTCAAGGCCGTGCCCCTGGGCCAGAGCGCAGGCCAGCGCATGCTGGCACGCCTGGCGCGCGAGATGCCGGCCGCCGTCGACGCGGCGATGCAACTGGACGACGACCGCCGCCAGGCCTTTTCCCCCATGCTGGCGGTGCTGTCCGCACGGCATGAAGCCCAATACTCCCGTCTCTTCCGAAGCTGAGCCAAGCACCATGAGCGCCCTGCACCACATCCCGAACCGCACCAAGAAACTCCCGCCCCTGCGCGTGGGCATCGGCGGGCCTGTCGGCTCCGGCAAGACCACGCTGCTGGAGATGCTGTGCAAGACGATGCGCGAGCAGTACGACCTGGTCGCCATCACCAACGACATCTACACCAAGGAAGACCAGCGCCTGCTCACCGTGGCCGGGGCCCTGCCGGCCGAACGCATCATGGGCGTGGAGACGGGCGGCTGCCCGCACACGGCGATTCGCGAGGACGCGTCGATCAACCTCGAGGCCATCGACCGCATGCTGGAGGACTTTCCGGACGCGGACGTGGTCTTCGTCGAGAGCGGCGGCGACAACCTGGCCGCCACCTTCAGTCCCGAGCTGTCGGACCTCACGATCTACGTGATCGACGTCGCCGCCGGCGAGAAGATCCCGCGCAAGGGCGGCCCCGGCATCACCAAGAGCGACCTCTTCGTCATCAACAAGACCGACCTGGCACCCTACGTGGGCGCCGACCTGGGCGTGATGGAGCAGGACACGCAGCGCATGCGCAAGGCCAAGCCCTACGTGATGACCAACCTCAAGACGCAGGACGGCGTGGCGCAGGTGGTTCGCTTCATCGAGGAGCGGGGCATGCTGCGCGCCTCCTGATCCCGCGGCGGTGCCGGCTGCTCAGAGTTCGCTCCCGTCCTTGAGCTGGCGCAGCTTGTAGACCAGCCGCACGGACGCCTCGCGCGGCGTCTGCGCACGCTGCAGGTACACGTCGAGGTCGTCTGCGACGGTCCACGACGCGATTTCGCTGGTTTGCAGGCTGCCCACGTCTCGTGCAAGGCGTTCGCGGCCCCACGCACGCCGGCCCCAGTCCAGCAAGGCGGCGAAGGCGGCAGTGCCGTGGTCGTCGGCAGCGGTCGTCACCGCTGCGTACTCCACCCGGCGCAGTTGGCCGCCCGCCACGAAGAAGGTGGGCTCGAAGTGCTGGCCGGCCACGTCCACGGCGTTGCCACGCCACAGGCCGGCGAGCCCACCGGCCAGCCGCGCCGGTCGCGCGACTCGCTTCAGGCCCGGCACGGCCACCGCCAATTGATCGGCATCCATGCCGATGCGCGCACCGGGCGGAAGCGCCTGGGCATGCGACTGCACCGCCGCGCCCGCACAAAGCGCTGCAACCAGCACCGCGCACGCCGGGCCCCTGGATGCGAAGCGAGGCTTGGTCCAAGCCGGCCTCGACGCTTGCGGCCATGCCGCCGCCCCATTCCGTGACGGCTGACTGAATGTTCTGCCCCTCATCGACCCCCGCCTCCACGGTGAGCCAGGAGGGCCTTGGCCGCCTCGACGCGCAGGGCCAGCGGCACGCGCTCGTTGCTCATCACCTGCTGAAGAAAAAGGAGCGGATCGTCGGTCGGGTCGACCCGCAGTGCCGCAGCCGCTGCGGCGTCGTGCTCCGCCGGGTCGGAGATGGTCGCCACCGCGGGTACAGAGCCTTCCTCGCCCAACAGCGCCACGGCCGCGTCGAACGCCGCTGGCGGGATGGATGTGAGGCCGGCCAGCAAAGCCGCCTGGCCCTCGTCGCCGGGGGGAATGTCCAGCCAGGGCGTGTCACCGAACACCGGCGCCAGGTCGGGCGCCACGAACGCGGACCAATCGCCGCTCGCCGTCCGGCATTCCGGTACCGGCCGCGCATGCCCGGACACGGGATTCGGAAACAGCCGCACACGTCGGACCGGCACATCGGGAAGAAAACGGCGGCTCAATGCATGGAGGAAGGCATGGCCCTCCGGTGCGGTCACGGCCTGCGCGAGGGAAAACCACAACTGAAGCCCATCGACTCCGGAGACGGCGATGCCCGGAGCTGGAAAGCCCAGGTCGACCTGAACACCCCGCCAGACCTGGCCGAGGCTGTCCCAGGCAGGTGGTGCGGTGAGCTCCAGCACCAACGCCCGGACCTCGCCTGCCGGACCGGTCAGCGCGGCATCGGACGTGCCGCCGTTCGGCACGGCTGCGTAGAGACGGTCGAACTCGGGCGCCAAGCGTGTCATGGGGGCCAGAGGATATCAATCCTCCAGCCCCGCGGCGGACGCAGGGGTCGCACTGATCACCCCTCGTCTACGGCTCAGTGCTCCTCGATGTTCAGGATCTTCCCCAGCCCCAGGAAATAGTTGGCCAGGGCCAGCACCGTGGCGGTCACCGCGATGTAGACCACGGACAGCGCCGCCAGCGTCGGGTCGGCGAATTCACGCACGTAGTTGTACATGGCGACCGGCAGCGTCTGCGTGTCCTGCGTGGTCACGAACAGCGAAGCCGTGAACTCGCTGAACGACATGATGGCCGCGAACAGCCAGCCGCCGAAGAGCCCGGGAGCCAGCAGCGGCACCGTCACGGTCAGCAACACCTTGCGCGGCGATGCACCCAGGCTGGCCGCGGCCTGCTCCAGGCGCTCGTCCAGGTTCTCCATCGACACGTAGACGCTGCGCATCACGAACGGCAGCACCAGCATCACGTGGCAGAGGATGGCGATGCCGTAGCCACGCTGCACCGACGCCTGCGAGACCAGGATCAACAATCCCAGCCCCAACGTGAAGTGGGGTACCACCAGCGGCGAATGCAGGATGGCCAGGAGGGTTTGCTTGCCCTTGAACTCCAGCCGCTTCACGGCGATCGACAACAGGGTACCGATCACCAGCGCCAGCGCCGACGACCAGCCCGTGACGACCAGACTGGACTTGAAGCCATGCTGGAAGTCCGGATAGCTGAACACCCGCGCGAACCACACGAGCGAGTACGACTCGGGCGGGAACGCGAGGATGGCCTTCTCGTTGAAGGCGGCGATGGTGACCACCACCACGGGCAGGAGCAGGAAAGCCAGCAGGACGGCGACCAGGACAGGACCGGCCAGGCGCAACGGCAGCGGCAGGGCGCTTCGGATCTTCATGGTGTCAGTGCCCTCCGACCGCCTTGAGGCGCCGGGTCAGCTGCCCCAGCGCCAGCAGTGCAGCGACGGTCAGCAGCAGGCCGACCACGCTGAGGCTGGCAGCCAGCGGAAAGTTCATGGATGAGAAGCCGAGCTGGTAGACCAGCGTGGATACGGTCGGCACGCGACCGCCGCCGATCATCTGCGGCGTGGCGAAGGCGCTGAAAGTCCAGGCGAAGGCGGTCGTGATGCTGGCCAGGATGCCGGGCATCGACAGCGGCAGCGTGACCGTGAGGAAAGTCTTGATGGGGCCGGCGCCCAGGCTTTGCGCAGCCTTTTCGTAGTCGCGGTTGATGTGCGAGATCGCCGTGGCCAGCATCAGCACCACCACCGGAATGGTCACGTGCACGAGCGCCACGAGCACGCCCAGGTGCGTGAACATCAGCTCCAGTGGCCACTCGATGAGGCCGAGCCGGCGCAGCACCCCGTTGATGAAGCCATTGCTGCCCAGCACCGCGATCCACGAGTACGTGCGCACGATCTCGCCCAGGAACAGCGGCGTGATGGACACCACGAGAATGAAGGACTTGAGGGCGCGGTTTCGCACGCGCACCAACGCGTAAGCCAGCGGGTAGGCCACCAGCAGCGAGCAGACCGTCGTCTCCACGCTCAGCAGCAAGGTGTTGGCGAAGGCGCTGAGGTAGATCGACTTGGTCAGCCCGCGGAAGTTCTCCAGCGTGAAGCCGCCCACGTCCAGTGAGCCCGGCACGAACGCCCGGAAGCTGAACTGCAGCACCGCCAGCAGCGACACGGCAATGCACGCCGCAACAATGACAGCTGGCGATACCAGCCAGGCCCGCAGATCGGAACGCATTCCCACCCTTCCCGAAGTTCCAGATGCTCGATCGTCTCGGGGAGACCGCGCGGCCATGGATCGCGCCGGTCTCCCCGCCCTGTGCAGTCCCGCGAGGGGATCAGTTCATGATGTTCTCGGTGAACCACTTCCGCCATTCAGCCGTCTTCTCGGCGCGCAGCTTGTTGTCGATCACGATGGTCTGCGTGTCCCACTGCGCCTTGGTCGTGAACACGCCAGGCAGCTTCGCGTCCTCGGCCGAGACCTGGGCGTTGTCGACCACCGGGCTGGCCTTCTTCGATGCGACGATCTTGGACTGCACGTCGGCCGACAGCGCGATATTCAGGAACTTGTAGGCCAGGTCTGCCTTGGTCGTTCCCTTCATGATGGCCATGGTGTCCACGCCCAGCACAGCCCCTTCCTTGGGCATCACCACCTTGATGGGCACGCCCTGGCTGGCCATGTGGTACGCGTTCATCGACAGGATCACCTCCACGGGCGTCTCTCCCGTGGCGATCAGCTGCTGCGCGTTGGCGTCGTTGGTATAGAAGGCCTTGAAGTTGGGCTTGAGCGCCTTGAGCTTGTCCTGGCCTTTCTCCCAGCTGGCGGCATCGCCACCGGACAGCAGGGCCGATACCGCGATGATGTGGCTCGGGTCGAAGTCAGGGGCGCTGATCTTCCCCTTGAGCGCGGGGTTCCACAGGTCGTTCCAGCTCTCCAGCTTGATGCTGGCGGGCACCAGGTCCGGGCGGTAGCCGATGGAATACACATAGGCCCAGCTGCCGATGTGGTACGGGCTGATCTTGGCGCGGTCGACCAGGTGCGTGTAGTTCGGGATCTTGGCGGTGTCGATCTGCTCGAACAGGTTGCTGCTCACGTACAGCCAGCCCACATGCGAGGTCGTGAAGGTGATGTCGCTTTCCGGCTTGGTGGCGAGCTTGGCCTTGTTCAGGCGGTCGATCGTGCCGCCCGTCACGTACTTCACCGGCACGCCGGTCTGCTTCGTGAATTCCTTGCCGATGTTCTCGTCGATGAGGTCGCGGAAGCTGCCACCCCAGGTGCTCACCACGAGCGCGTTGTCCTGTGCCCAGGCGGGAGCGCCGCCCAGCGTGACCGAGATGGCGCACAGAGTCAGAAGCTTGCGAATCATTGATTGACCTCAATCGTAAAAGTGGAAGATCTGCCGATGCTGGAAACGCCTGGGTGCCCCAGCGGCACCCCGCATCACGGACCGGATCATGGGAAGGCGGGCCCGCGAGGCCAAGTCGCCTTTTACGTAGAGGTGCCTCAAATTTTCCGAGGGGGCCGGCCAGCGCGCGCCACTCGGAAATTCCTAAACGGTCGCCCGGAAAAAACAAATGGCTCCGGCGGTCGGCGCAGCTGACCATGGCGATCCCTGACGCGTTCGCGTCTCCCGCCATCAGTCCGCACCGACCATGAAGCACACCCGCATCCGCCCTTTCAACACAAAGGCCACCTACCCGGAACAGAAGCTGGACAACGACCTCTGCCAGGCCGTCGTCGCGCGCGGCCGCACGGTATTCCTGAGGGGGCAGATCGGTCAGAACCTGGACACCTCCGAAAGCGTGTGCATCGGCGACGTCGCCGGTCAGGCTGAACAAGCCATGGCGAACATCGCCATGCTGCTCGAGGAGGCTGGCGGTGAACTGCAGGACATCTGCAAGATCACCATCTACATCATCGACCCGCGCTACCGGGAGGCGGTTTATCTCGTGGTCGGCCGCTGGTTGAAAGGCGTATTTCCGGTGTCCACCGGCATCGTGGTCTCGGCCCTGGCCCGTCCCGAGTGGCTGGTGGAGATCGACGCCACCGCCGTCATTCCTGACTGAGCGCCATGACTTTCTCCATCGTTGCGCGCTGCCCCGCGACCGGCCAGTTTGGTGCCGCCGTGGCGTCGTCCTCCCCGGCCGTGGCGGCGCGCTGCGTGCGCGGCCGCAAGGGCGTGGGCGCTGCCGCCAGCCAGAACATCACCGACCCCGACCTGGGGCCCCTGCTGCTCGATCTGATGGCTGCCGGCAGGACGCCCGAGCAGGCGGTGGCCGAACTGCAGCAACGCCCCTTCATCGACTACCGGCAGCTGATGGCCATCGATGCGCACAATCCGCCGGTGGTGTTCACGGGCGCCAATGCGCTGGGCACGCTGGCAAGCGCGGTGGGCACGCACGCAGCCTGCGCCGGAAACATGCTGCACGACCAGGGTGTGCCGGCCGTCATGCTGGCGACCTTCGAGCGGGCCGAGGGCACGCTGGCCGAGCGCCTGATGCAGGCCATGCTGGCCGGCCAGGCGGCCGGAGGCGAGGAAGGGCCCGTGCATTCGGCCGGCCTGCTGGTCTACGGTACACAGAATTGGCCCATCGTGGACCTGCGGCTGGACTGGGTCGAGTCCGATCCGGTGCAGGCGCTGTACGCGACCTGGAAGATCTACGAGCCGCAGCTGCCGGCCTACGTCACGCGCGCGCTGGACCCGAGGGCGGCGCCCAGCTTCGGCGTGCCGGGGGATCTCTGAGGGGCACGTCGCTACACTGGCCCGTTGCCTCTTCGCGGCATGCCCGCGCGCCCTCCAGTACCGACATGCTCAACCGCGTATCCCTGCGCCAGATGGAGTACTTCGTCGCGACGGCCAAGCATGGCAGCATTGCCGCGGCCTCTGCGCAGATCCACATCTCCTCCCCATCGATCTCCGCGGCCATCGCCCATATCGAGAGCGAGCTCAACGTGCAGCTGTTCGTGCGCCATCCCTCCAAGGGGCTGGGGCTGACGGCCATCGGCACGCTCGTGCTGAACCAGTGCGAAGACGTGCTCGACCGCTCCTCACGCCTGTACGAGATCGCGTCGGATGCCGGCGACGTGATGCAGGGGCCACTGCGCGTTGGCAGCTTCCAGTCGCTGACGGCCATGATCGCGCCGGAGGTGATCTACGGCTTCGCACGGGCGTTCGAGCGGGTGGAGATGCAGATGGTGGAGGGCGACCAGGAGGTTCTCATGAACAAGCTGCGTTCGCTCGAGATCGACCTGGCCCTGACCTACGACCTGCGTCTGGACGAAGACATCGACTTCGAGAGCCTGGCCACGCTGCCGCCCTACGTGCTCGTGAGCGAGCTGCACCCGCTGGCGCAGCAGAAGGCCGTCACCTTCGAGGAGCTCGCGCCACAGCCCTTCGTGCTGCTGGACCTGCCCATGAGCCGGGAGTACTTCACCTCGCTGTTCGCCAGCGCGGGGGTTACGCCCAACATCGTGGCGCGCTCCCGCTCGGAAGAGGTGGTGCGTTCCATGGCCGCGAACGGCATCGGGTATGCGCTCTTCAATGTGCGACCCAAGTCCAACCTGTCGTTGGACGGCAAGCGCCTCGTGCGCGTTCGCCTTGCCGGCAAGCACCGGCCCATGCTGCTGGGCCTGGCGACCTACAAGCCCGTGAAGCAGTCCCGGCTGGCTCGGGCCTTCATGGACCGCTGCCGTGCCTACATCTCCGAGCAATACATCCCGGGCATGAGCGCAGCCAGCTTCTTCGACCCCCATCTCGTGGTGCCAGAAGTGCCACCAGCCGACCCGTCATGAACCCTGCCCGCTCCGCCAGCGTCGCCCTGCTGGAAACGCTGATCGCCTTTCCTTCCGTTTCGCTGCAACCGAACGATGGACTGATTGCCGCGGTACAGGACATCCTGGCCCGGGCCGGCATCGCTTCCACACGCGCGCCGCATCCCGAGGACCCGAGCCGCACGAACCTGTTCGCCTCGGTGGGCCCCGAGGGCGTGCCGGGGGTACTCCTGTCCGGGCACACCGACGTGGTCCCGGTGGAAGGGCAGCCCTGGACCTCGCCGCCCTTCGAGGCCACGCACCGGGACGGCCGCATCTACGGGCGGGGCACGGCCGACATGAAAGGCTTCGTCGCCTGCGCGGTCACGGCCATGGTGGCGGCAGCCGGCCGACCTCTGCAGCGGCCGCTGCAGCTGGCACTGTCGTTCGACGAGGAGATCGGCTGCGTCGGCGTGCGCCACCTCCTGCGCAGGCTCGAGGACCATCTGCCGCCGCCGTACCTGTGCATCGTCGGCGAACCCACGCTGATGCGCATCGGCACCGGCCACAAGGGCAAGGCCGCCTACCGCGCAGTCTGCTGCGGCCAGGCTGGCCATTCAGGCCTGGCGCCGCACTTCGTCAACGCCATCCACATGGCCTCCGATCTCGTGGCTTCGGCTCGTGCCGTTCAGCGCGAGCTGGCCGAGCACGGTCCACGCGAAGAAGGGTACGGCGTGCCCTACTCCACCGTGCACGTGGGCACCATCCAAGGCGGCCGCGCGCTCAACATCGTGCCCGGCGAATGCGAGATCAGCTTCGAGATCCGCAACGTGGCACAGGATCAGCCCGCGCAGATCCTGGAGCGCATCCTGCAGAACCTGGCCGCGCGCGTGCAGCACGAGGCGCAGCATGCCGACGCACCGCTGCCCCAGATCACCCTGCGCAACAGCTACCCCAGCCTGTCCACGCCGGAGGACGCGCACGCGGTCGGACTGCTGCGCACGCTCCTGCCCGAGGGAACACCCACCACCAAGGTGGACTACGGCTCAGAGGGCGGGCTGTTCCGCCAGAGCTGGGAGCAGACGCCCGTGCTGGTCTGCGGCCCGGGCAGCATCACGGTGGCGCACAAGGCCGACGAGTACGTCGAGCTGTCCCAGCTTGACGCCTGCGACCGAATGCTGGCGGGGCTCGTCGACTTCCTCTGCGGCTGATCCCGGGATCAGTTCGGTCGCGGCCGTCCAGCTCGACGGAGACCGCCGGATCGCAGGAATCCAGCGGGCACTCGACTCATGCCGTGCGCGCGATCAGCTCTTTTCGTAGGACATGTAGCCCTGTTGCAGAAGAATGTGGTCGGCGATGTACTTCGCGTCATGCCATACGCCGTAGATGAATGACGAGGCGCGGTTCACGAGATTGGGCAGGCCCAGGAAGTAGATTCCGCTTTCGGCCGAGATGCCGCGCTTGTGATAAGGCTCGCCGTTCTCATGGAAGGCATTGACCTTGAGCCAGCTGAAATCGAACTGGAAGCCCGTGGCCCAGAGCACCGTGCTGACGCCAGCCTGTTGCAGGTCCAGGCTCAGGATGGGTTCGGTCAGACACGCGGGGTCGGGAAGCAGCTCCCAGGCGTCCGGCTCCGGCGGGAACGGCAGACCGTTCTGCTCGATGTAGGCATCGGCGTCGCGCAGCACGTCGAAGTACGCCTGGTCGCCCTCGGCCACGTTTCTCGCCAGTCCTTCGGCGAAACGCATCACGCCGTTCTCGTAGGACTGGGTCACACCCACCAGCTCGATGCCGGCGTGCGCCAAGCGCCGGAAGTCCACCGTCCTGCCACCCTCGTAGCCGCTCACGGCAAAAGCGACATGCTTCTTCTTCGGCTTGATGCGCACCTCGTCCCAAAGACCCAGTGCGCCCAGCCACCAGCAGTAGTCGCGGCCCCGGTAGGAGCGCGGCGGACGGTAATGCTCACCGACCGACAGGTACACCTTGCGGCCGGCCTGACGCAGTTCCTCTGCGATCTGCGACCCTGAAGCGCCGGCGCCCACGACCAGCACCGCGCCGTCGGGCAGCTGGCCAGGATTCTTGTACGCGGAGGAATGCAGCTGGGCCACTGGCGCGTCGGCCGGGACGATGGCGGGGTAGGAGGGGACCTGGAAAGGGCCGGTTGCGGCCACCACGTTCATCGCCTCGATCACGCCGTCGGAGGTCGTCACCTTGAAACCAGGCCGGCCGCTGTGGCGTTCGACCTGGATCACCTCCACCCCCGTGCGCACGGGCGCCTTCAGCATGGCGGCGTAGTCCTCGAAATACTGAGCCATGCGTTCCTTGGGAGGAAAAGCCTCGGGCGAGACCCCCTCGAATCGAAGCCCCGGGAAGCGGTCGTGCCAGGCAGGACCGTTGGCCACCAATGAATCCCAGCGCTCCGAGCGCCACCGCTCGGCGATGCGCTTGCGCTCCAGCACGATGTGCGGCACCCCCATGGCTGCCAGATGCTCGCTCATCGCGATGCCGGCCTGGCCTGCGCCGACCACCAGGGTGTTGATCTTTTCCACTGACATTTGGTATTCCTCAGAACAGTCGCCGCTGGTGTTTCGGCCGGGCAATCCGGCGGTGCCAGACACCGATGGGGGCCGAGTCTGATGAAGGGTGCAGCCTTTGAGAATCACGTTTTTCGGACGCAAGGCTTAGGAAAATATGAAGCGCCGCATTCGCGGCCGACGCGCACGGCGATCGCCGGCTCCGACGCTCGTTTCGTTTTTTCCGAGGGGCAGCCTCAATTTCCGCAAATGCCCTCCGACGGCCGATTGACTTATCGTCCCCGGCATGAATCCTGTCCCTTCCGAGCTCGACCTTGCACCGACCGACACGGCCGTCAGCATCGAAGGCGTCGTCAAGAAGTACGGCGAGCAGACCGTGCTGCGCGAGGTCTCGCTGAAGATCCGGCGCGGCGAGTTTCTGACGCTGCTCGGCCCATCGGGCTGCGGCAAGACCACGCTGCTGAACCTGATCGCCGGCTTCGCCGAGGCTGATCGCGGCGAGGTCTTCATCGATGGTCAACCCGTTACCAGCGAGCCTCCTCACAGGCGCCAGATCGGCCTGGTGTTCCAGAACTACGCGCTGTTCCCGCACATGACGGTGGAGCGCAACATCGGTTACGGCCTGCGCATGCAGGGCGTGGCCAAGGAGGAGGCATCCCGGCGCGTCGGCGAGGCCATGGCCTTGGTCAAGCTCGAAGGACTGGGGCACCGCAAGCCGCGCGAGCTCTCGGGCGGTCAGCAACAGCGCGTGGCGCTGGCCCGTGCGCTCGTGATCCAGCCCAAGGTGCTGCTGCTCGACGAGCCCTTCTCGGCCCTGGACAAGAGCCTGCGCGGCTCCATGCAGGTGGAGATCCGCGAGATCCAGCGGCGGCTGGGCCTGACCACGGTCTTCGTCACGCACGACCAGGGCGAGGCGCTGGCCATGTCCGATCGGATTGCGGTGATGTCGGCCGGCGTGATCTGCCAGATCGCGCCGCCGGCAGAGCTCTACAGAAATCCGCAGGACCCTTTCGTCGCCTCGTTCGTCGGCGATGTGAACATCCTGCCCGCGCACTACCACGGCAAGATGGCAGGCGATGTGCAACTGCGCCTGGGCTCGGGGCTGATCAGCCTCCCGCAGGACCGGGTCGTGCATGGATCGCACGAAGGGGCGCGGCTGGACGTCTACGTGAGGCCCGAGCACATGCGGCTGGAACACCTGCATGCCTCGTCGGTGCTCAGCGGCACGGTGATCAACCACGTGTTCCAAGGCGACCACATCAATACCTTCGTCGACGTGGACCTGCCGATGACGGCACGCCAGATCATCACCGTGCGCAGCCCGGGCCTTTCAGCCATGCAGCAATGGCCCGTGGGGTCCGTCGCGGGCCTGGCACTGGCCGACGAAGGCGTGAGCGTCTTCGCTCCCCGGCCATGAATGCAGCAGTGCCATCCCTGCCCGCCTCCATGCAGGCCATCGTCGCCCGACAACCCGGCGATGCCAGCGTGCTGACACTGGTCGAACGCCCCGTGCCGCGTCCGGGCGCCGGCGAAGTGCTGCTGCGCGTGCTGGGCGCCGGCATCAACCGGCCCGACATCATGCAGCGCCAGGGCATCGCCAAGCCCGCGCCCGGCATCACCGATGTGCTGGGTCTGGAGGTCTGCGGCGAAGTCGTCGCGTGCGGTCCCGGTGTCGCCCCGACGCTGCTGGGCCAGCGGCGCATGGCGCTCGTGCCTGGCGGCGGCTATGCACCGTGGTGCGTGGCGGCGGTCGACCACTCGTTTGCGGTGCCCGAGCGGCTCACCGACGCCGAAGCCGCCGCGCTGCCCGAAGGCCTGTTCACGGTGTGGCACAACCTGTTCGAGCTGGGCCGCCTGCGCATGGGCGAGACCGTGCTGATCCACGGCGCCGCAGGCGGCATCGGCACGCTCGCCGTGCAGATCGCGCACGCGGCCGGCTGCACCGTGGTGGCCACCGCAGGCAATGAGGCCCGCGCGGGCGAAATCAAGGCCCTGGGTGCGGACTTGGGGGTCTGCTGGCGCAGCACCGACTTCGTCCAGGCCTGCCTGGACTTCACCGAAGGCCGCGGCGTGGACGTGGTGCTGGACATCGTGGGTGGCGACTACGTGCGCCGCAACCTGCAGGCCATGGCCTTCGGCGGCCGACATGTGAGCCTGTCCTTCATGCAGGGCTCGGCCGTCACGGTCGAGTTGCTCACGCTGATGCAGCGCCAGCTGAGCCTGCATTCATCCACCATGCGGCCGCAGACGCATGCCGAGAAGGCGCGCATGGCGCAAGCGCTCACCCGTCATGTTCTGCCGCTGCTCGCCAGCGGGCGTATCGCGCCCCGCGTCCATGCCTGCCTGCCGCTGCCTCAAGCCGCGCAAGCCCATGCACTGCTGGAGAGCGGCCAGGTGTTCGGAAAACTCGTCCTGGTGCCTTGAACATCATGCGATTGCTCTACGCCCCCACCTCGCCCTTCGTGCGCAAGGTCGTGGTCTGCGCCCACCTGAGCGGCCAGGCCGAACGCATCCAGTGGCTGGACAGCGCCGCCCACCCGGTGCGCCGCGACGACCGCATTGCGGCACACAACCCGCTGGCCAAGGTGCCGACGCTCATCCTCGACGATGGCCAGTCGCTCTACGACAGCAGAGTGATCTGCGAGTACGTCGACAGCCTGGGCAGCGCCGGGATTTTCCCGGTCGCTGGTCCCGCACGCTGGACGGCGTTGACCCGACAGGCCCTGGGCGATGGCCTGCTCGACGCCGCGCTGCTCGCCCGCTATGAGCTGACGGCACGGCCGCCCGAGGTGCAATGGCCGGTCTGGCGCGAAGCGCTGCTGACCAAGGTCGCGGCCTGCCTGGACGCCGTCGAAGCCATTGGGCCGGGCTTGGCCACGTCCGCCCCGACGATCGGCGAGATCACCTTGGGCTGCGCCCTGGGTTACCTGAATTTCCGTTTCCCCGAACTCGACTGGCGGTACAACCATCCCGCCGCGGCGCGCTGGTATGGCACCTTCGCGCAGTTACCCGCCATGCAGGCCACCCTTCCCCACGACGCTTGAGAGTCGCCATGCCCAATTCCGCCACGCCCCCCCTCACCGTCTGGTTCCTGAACGGACCCAACGCCAACCTCTACGGCCTGGACGCCAACAAGACCTACGGAAGCGACAGCTTTCCGGTGCTGCAGTCGCGCTGCGAGCAAAAGGCCGCTTCGCTTGGTGTGCAACTGCGCTTCCTGCAGTCCAACCACGAAGGACAGTTGATCGACTGGATTCAGGAGGCGCGCGGCACGGCCGACGGTATCGTCATCAACGCCGCCGGGCTGACGTACACGTCCGTCGCCATCCTCGACGCGCTGCTGGCCTTTCCGGGCAAGATCATCGAGGCCCATATGAGCAACATCTGGAAGCGCGAGCCGTTTCGCCACAAATCCTTCATCTCGAAGGCCGCGGACGGCGTGATCGCGGGCCTGGGCGGCGATGGCTATGAATTCGCCATCGAGGCCGTGGCGCGCCTCGTGCGCAAGAGCCGTCAGGACGCTTGACGATGGCAGCAGCCCTCGGCACCCTGGTCTTCTACAGCGACTTCGACGACTTCGAAACCTGGAAGCACGCGCTGCAGGCGCAGTTGCCGGGGCTGCCGGTGGTGCATTCCAGCGCCGTCGAGCGGCCGCAAGACGTGCACTACGCCATGGCCTGGAAACCACCCGCGGGCTTCTTTCAGCGGATGCCCAACCTGCGGCTGATCATCAACCTGGGCGCCGGCGTCGACGCGCTTGTCGCTCGCGACGATCTGCCGTCCGGCATCCCCATCACGCGGATCACCGATCCGCAAATGGCACGCATGATGGCCGGCTACGTGCTGTTCGCCGTGCTGCGCCACGCACGCGACATCCCGTACTTCGAGCAGGCGCAGCGCCGGGGCGAATGGGCCTACCGCCATCCTCGCGCGCCGCAAGAGATCACGGTCGCGGTGCTGGGCCTGGGCCAGCTCGGCGCCACGGCCGCCTGCGAACTGCAGCGCCAAGGCTTCCGGACGCTGGGCTGGTCGCGCAGCCCGCGTCAGATCGAAGGTGTGGAATGCTTTGCGGGCGAGCAGACGCTGGACGATGTGCTCGGCCAGGCCGACATCGTGGTGCTGATGCTGCCGCTGACCCCGCAGACCCTCGGCCTGTTCGACCGAGCTCGGCTTGAGCGCTTCAAGCCCGGCGCGTCCTTCGTGAACGTGGCCCGTGGTGCGCTGGTCGACCAGCCCGCGCTGACGGCATTGCTCGAGAGCGGGCACATCGGCAGTGCCACGCTGGATGTGTTCGAGCGCGAACCTCTGCCGGCCGACGATCCACTGTGGCGCATGCCGAACGTGCTCATCACACCTCACCTTGCGTCCGTCGCCATTCCCGAGTCGTCATCGCGCCAGATCGCAGCCAACATCCGACGTGTGGCCGCTGGACTGGAGCCCGAAAATCGGATCGACGCGAGTCGGGGCTACTGAAAGAGGCACGACCAGCGTCATGATCCTTCGACGTCTGCGCAAGCCGAGCGAGTGCCGGCGCCGCCCATAGAGTCGGGCTATCCCCTGCTGATCGAATCCTGCCCGCCGCCACCGGCCGTGGCGCGCAGTCGCTTTCGAAAGGCCAAGTACGCAGCAATCAGCGCCGCGTCTCTGGACGGGTAGCACTCGTCATCGCCCGGCAGCTCGGCGTAACGGCCCAGTTCATCGCTGCTTGCCAGGTACACCCAGCAATACTCGTCCGTTCCCAGGGCGTGCACCGCGATGCCGGTGACGACGTACCCGCTCATGCACCCTCTGCAGAGCTGTAGAAACAAGTGGTGGGCGCAGCGTTCATGACTCCATTTTCGGTAGCCTCCCCTTGTTCATTGAGGAAAAGTTGCACGAATCGCCGTTAGCAGTTGAGCCGGATCAAGACTGTTTCCAACGCGTGCGAAAAAATTACTACTTTGCGCACAATGTTTCAGATTGCGCCCTTGTCCTACAGCGCGATTCGGCACCTTGAGCGATTTTTCAACTGTGGACGCACCTAGACGGAGAACGAAATTGGAACGCTCTCATCCGTTGGGCGACGACTTCGCCCGCTGGGTCGAATTGACTGACGACTACGAAGCGCGAATAGCGCATGCCTCCGCGGCGAAGGAGGAATTGCCCGACCGCGAAGGCCTTGCCGGGGTGGCCAGACGGGTTCGCGAGCTCTCACAAGCGGCGACCGCTTGGCATCGACACGCAGCGCCTCGCCACTGAGCAGCAGCTTGTGCTTGGTCAGCAATGGCCTTTCTCACATTTGGCCCTGGCTTGAAGCTGTCACGTGCGCCGCAGTTCGAGGCACGATATCGGCCGGGCCAGTTTGCACCTGTCACAGGCATCTATCAGTGCACGGCTTGCGGCTTCGAGATCGTTTGCCTCGCAACCAAGCACCTGCAGTCGCGCGAAGACAAACGGCTGCCACGCCACCCACGGGACTGCCCGGGAATTTCCTGGCGCCTGCTTGCCCAAGTGAATGAGCGACCATGGCTGCTGATCGACCAGCGCCTGTGATCGAGGCGGGAGTCACCCAAAATCGAGTCACCATGGCCCTCCGCTGCTGCGGACACTGGGCTCCCGCGTACAGGAGGCAGGCAAGGACCTGGTCGGATTCGTGGTCGGCGAACGCACGCCTGTCGACCGCAAAGCCTCAAGTCGTTGCGGGTGCGCGGAACGCGTCAAGCATGGCGCGCCAGTTGGCAGTCGTCATGGACGCGACGTACTCGGCCTGCATCTCGGGCGTCATGAGTTCCATCATCTGTCGACCTTCGATCCACAACTCCACCACACCGAACATGCCGCCGCGCATGCGGTACTTCGCCGGCCAGCCTTCGCGGGCCGCAACGGCCATCACCTGCTCTTGTGTCAACGATGTGGCGATGGCAGCGTGCGTCGCCGTGTAACCTGCATGGCCCGTGGATTCCCCATAAGCATCCGCGTCGCCCTCGGCTTCGCGCAGGACGGTATCGATGGGGTAGACCTCAATGGCGCTGCGTCGCTCATCGCCTGCAAGGACGATCCAGCCGTCCTTTGACACCGGTGGGAACAGCAGGGCATCGCCGCCCCATAGTTCTGCGAT
Organism: Comamonadaceae bacterium ALPHA2B; assembly: GCA_005503065.1. Taxonomy (GTDB): domain Bacteria; phylum Pseudomonadota; class Gammaproteobacteria; order Burkholderiales; family Burkholderiaceae_C; genus Xenophilus. The sequence continues at coordinate 181,747 of SCOE01000006.1, read as the reverse complement.
GACCCCGGCGACATGGCGGGGACGGTGGGCCGCAATTGAAAAATGGTAGATCACGGGAAGCTCACAGGTCGTAGTGGTGTTGGGAGCCCGAATCGTCGGTTGTGACACAATAAGTGTCAATATCTTTTGGCACTTCTTGTGCCATATTGACAACCCGAGAGATTTCAGCATGGACGAATCGGTGGGCCAGCGCCAGCGCAACAAGGAAGCGGCACGCACGCGCATTCTGGATGCCGTGATCGAACTGATGGCGGATGGGAGCCCCGATCTCAGTCATGACGCAGTGGCAGAACGCACCGGAATCAGCCGCCGCACGATCTACCGGTACTTCGTCGATCGCGAAGCCCTGCTTGGGGCCGCGAGCGCTCGGGTTCGCGAGTTGGCAGGCAGTCGCGTGACCTTCCCGACGAGCGAAAGCGACCTCCTGGATACGCAGTCCATCTACCTCGGCCTGGATCGCATCGCGCCGATCGTCACCCTCATTCGCTCCACACCCCAGGGCCGCGCCATGCGCCTGGCCCAGAAAAAGGAGCGACAGGAGAGCTATACCAAGGTAGCGGCAAATGCCGTGAAGGACCTGCCGAAGGACGATCAGCTGCTCGCCACGGCCATGCTGCAGGTGCTGCACACCACACCCTGGCTGGAGATGCGCGATCACTGGGACCTCAGCGGCGAGCAGATCGCGAAGGCAACCGGCTGGGCGATTAGCACCTTGCTGGCCGATCTGCGCGCTCGCAAAGGCACGCCGCTGCCCGACCAGCAGCACTCCTAGGCCGGATCCTCGCGCTTCTCTTCGGTCTTGAAGAGTCCCCTGAGGTTGAGGGCAGCCAGTCCGACCTGTAGCGCAATCAGGGCCCACGCGGAGGTGCTGAGCCCCCATACGATCCACAGCACGTTGGATGCCAAGAAAACCCAGAAACCATAGTTGCGGCGCCTGCTGCTGTTCGATCCGACGAGCCAGGCTGCAATGAGCGAGGCGGCAAACGCCGGCCACTGGATGAGGCCGATGACCTCACGCATGACCATCGCCCGATATCGATTTCAGGAGTCGGGGAATGGCGGGCTGCATTGCCGACCACGATGCGGTTGGCCTCTCTTCGCCGTCTTTCATGGAGTGCCTGCTGCGTTGAAGGAAAGCACAACCTAAGTTGGTGCCCGTCAGCGCCGGGCCGGCGAACTGACCTTGCGGGTGTCGGACAGGAAGCGCGCCATCGGCGCTCTGCCGTCGGCGGGCGCCAGGATGGCCCTGCGACGCGGGTGTTGCGTGCTGCGCGTGGCGACGCTTGGACCGTTCGGCCCAGCCGTTTTGCCGATCGAGTCGAAGACAATGGCGAAATGAGCCAGACAGCACATGGCGCGAGCATCGCCACACTCACTCTGGGCCAGCGCGAGGAGCAATTGCGGCTTGCCATCGACGCGGCCGAGGTCGGGCTTTGGGATGTCGACGTGGCCACCAACGCGCTGTACTGGCCGGCGCGCGTGAAGGCGATGTTCGGCATCTCTCCCGATGCCACCGCCACGCTCGACGACTTCGTGGCCTGCCTGCATCCTCAAGACGCCGAGCACGTGCTGAGAGCCTACGCGGACTGCCAGGATCCGGCGCTGCGAACGGTGTACGACGTCGAATACCGAACCATCGGCAAGGAAGACGGAGTGCTCCGGTGGGTGGCCGCGAAGGGCCGGGGTCTTTTCAACGACCAGGGCGAATGCGTCCGAGCGATCGGTACGGCGATCGACATCACGGCAAGAAAGCAGTCCGAGGCCGCGGCAGAGCGCGGCCGCAGGCGGCTGGAGCTGCTCAACCGCATCGAGCATGCCACCCGCCCCCTGAACAGCGCGCAGGACGTGATGGAGGTGACCACCCGGCTGCTGGGCGAACATCTCGAGGCAACGCGCTGCGCCTATGCGGACGTCGAGCCGGACAACAACCGATTCACGATTCGTGCGGACTGGTCGCCCAACGCACCTTCCAGCGTCGGCGTCTATTCTCTGGAGCTCTTCGGGTCACTGGCGACGTCCAACCTCCGCATGGGGCGCCATCTCGTGGTCGACGACGTCGACCGCGATCTCGGTGACGAGGGCGGCGCGCGGATGTTCAACGCGATCGGCATCAAGGCCATCGTCTGCGCCGGTCTGGTCAAGCGCGGCCTCCTGGTGGCAATGATGGCGGTTCATCAGGCAGAGCCTCGCCAGTGGAATGCCGAGGACCTGGAGATCATCACCGAGGTGGTGGATCGGTGCTGGGCGCACATCGAACGTGTGCGTGACGCGGCGGCGCTGCGCCTGCAGGATCGGCGCAAGGACGAGTTTCTCGCGACGCTGGCGCACGAACTCCGCAATCCGATCGCGCCGATGCTGTACGCGATCGCACTGATGAAGCGTGAAAAGGACCCTGCGCGACTGCTGAGTCGCACAGAGGTCATTGAACGCCAGACGAGCCACCTGGTCCGGCTCGTCGACGACCTGCTCGACGTGTCGCGCATCAGTCGCGGCGTGGTCGAACTCAAGCGCGAGGTGCTGGACATCTCCACGCTGCTCGTGCAAGCCGTCGAAGCCGCTCAGCCGGGCGTGAACGCCGCGCGCCACAGCTTGAAGCTCAGCCTTCCCGAGGTGCCGGCGCCCGTCCTTGCGGATCCGTCGCGCATCGTGCAGATCGTCACCAACCTCCTCAACAACGCAGTCAAATACACCCCTGACGGAGGCGAGCTTTCGCTCTCGTGCAAGGTCGATGCGAGCCGCTTGGTGATCGAGGTCTCGGACAACGGATTGGGCATCCCGGCGCCGGATCAGTCCAGGCTCTTCGACCTCTTCACCCAACTGCCCCATACGGGCGCCAAGGCGCATGGTGGACTCGGGATCGGGTTGTCCATCGTCAAGAGCCTCGTGGAAATGCACGGAGGCGCCGTGGAGGTCAGGAGCGCCGGCCTCCATCAGGGCAGCACCTTCCGGGTCTCCCTGCCGCTCGAGGCTGTTTCCATGGAGCCCTCCGCCCCATCCAGGGAGCAGGAGGTGCACACACACCGCGGCCGCGTGCTCGTGGTGGAAGACAACCCGGACGGCCGAAGCACGCTGGTGGAACTGCTCAGCGCGCAGGGGCATCAGGTCTTCGGCGCGGGCGATGGTCCCGGCGCCCTGGAGGCCGCCCGGAGCATGCATCCCGAGGTCGTGCTGCTCGATCTCGGCTTGCCGGCCATGGACGGCTTCGAGATCGCCGAGCGCCTTCGGTCCGACGCCGGCATCCCCCAGCCTCGGATCGTCGCGTTGACCGGATGGGGTTCGGACCGGGACCGGCAGCGCACGGCAGCCAGCGGCTTCGACGCCCATGTAACAAAGCCGGTGTCGCCCGATGATCTGCTGATGATCGTCGATCGCTGGCTTGAGCACGCGCGGGGGGGAGCCGGCGCATTCGACAGCGGCTCGGACGCGTAGCCCGGCGCCAGGGGCGCAGACGAACCGCCACAGGAGAAGCCGGCCGGCCCGCCTCACCCGAATACGCTGCGGGTGGCCAGGTGAGAGGATGGGAAGAGGGATCGGGCGGCTGGCGACGCCGTTGGCCGACTGACTACAAGTGAACCCGACGGCCGCCACCGGCTGTACAGCTTCGACTACACTCGAGTCGAAATAATTGGATCAACCATTGGATTTTTCTGGCGTGACGATGTGATCCATGCAATCCGGAACCGTGCTACTCCATCTGCCATGGACCGCGCGGCCGCCCTGTCTACCCATGCCTTTTCCTCCCGAGAACTGCAATGCACCAACCTCAATGGATGAACGCGGAACTCGAGTCCCTGCGCGATGCCGCCCGCCGCTTCTACGACACCGAACTCGTTCCCCACGAGCCGCGCTGGTGCGCCCAGCAGCACGTGGACCGCGAGGTCTGGTACACGGCCGGCGCCGCCGGCCTCCTGTGCCCCGGCATCGCCGAGCAGTACGGCGGCGGGGGCGGCAACTTCCTGCACGAGGCGGTGATCTTTGCCGAGCAGTCCCGCGCCATCGCCGGCGGCTTGGGCAACTCGCTGCACAGCGGCATCGTGGCGCACTACATCGAGAACTTCGCCAGCGAAGCGCAGAAGCGCCGCTGGCTGCCGAAGATGGCGACCGGCGAACTGGTCGGCGCGCTGGCCATGACCGAGCCGGGCACCGGCAGCGACCTGCAGTCCATCCGTACCCGGGCGCTGCGCGATGGCGACCACTACGTCGTCGATGGTGCCAAGACCTACATCACCAACGGCACCAGTGCCGACCTGATCTGCGTGGTCGCCAAGACCGACCCGTCGCAGGGCGCACGCGGCGTCTCGATTCTGGTGGTCGAGGCCGCACAGGTGACCGGCCTGCGCCGCGGCCAGCCGCTGCACAAGATCGGCATGCATTCGCAGGACACCTGCGAACTGTTCTTCGACGGCATGCGCGTGCCCTGCGAGAACCTGCTGGGGCCCGAGGAAGGCCAGGGCTTTCGCCAGCTGATGAAGGAACTGGCCCGGGAGCGGCTGATCACCGCCCTGATGTCCCTGGCCTGCATGGAGCGCGCCATCGAGGAGACGCTGCGCTTCACCGCCGGCCGGCGGGTGTTCGGCCAGCCGCTGCTGGAAATGCAGAACACCCGCTTCAGGCTGGCGGAATGCGAGACCCAGGCCCATCTGGCGGGCGCCTTCATTGACGACTGTGCCCACCGGCTCCTGGCCGGCACGCTGTCGCCCGCGACTGCCGCCATGGCCAAGTGGTGGGTCACCGACGCCTGCGGCAAGGTGGTGGACGAATGCCTGCAGCTGCATGGCGGCGCCGGCTACATGACCGAGTACCCCATTGCGCGTCTCTACCAGAACGTGCGGGTGCATCGCATCCTGGCCGGCACCAACGAGATCATGAAGGAACTGATCGCCCGCGACATGGCCCAGCGCGTGGTCTGAGGCCATGCGTCCTGCGCCGGGGCCGGCCCGGGCCCGGCCCGGCGCTATTCCAGCCTGATCGCGCTGCTGCTCTTGATCGCCGCCCACTCGTCGTAGGCCTTGCGCATCACGGCGGCGAACTGCGTCGGCGTGATGGGCGTCGGCGGCTGCAGGCCGAAGCCCGCGATGCGCTCACGCACGTCAGGCATTGCACCGACACGGGTGAAGGCATCGGCGATGCGCTCGACCACCGGCTGCGGCGTCTTCGCGGGCGCAAACACGCCGGCGAAGGATTCGGCCGTCAGCCCGCCGATGCCCAGTTCCTGGAAGGTGGGCAGTTGCGGCAGCGAGGGAATGCGCTGCGACCCGGTCGTGGCCAGCACGCGGATGCGCCCGTCGGCGGCGAACTGCATGGCCGAGTAGCCTGACACCACGGCAGCATCCAGACGCCCGGACATCAGGTCGGGCAGGATCGGCGCCTCGCCCTTGTACGGCACATGGTTCAGGCTGAAGCCGCCGGCACGCGAGATGATCTCGCCGAAGTAGTGCGAGGTCGAGGCATGGCCGGTGGTGCCGAAGCTCAGCGGCTTGGGAGCCTCCCGCGCGCGTTGCATGAACTCGGCCAATGTGCGCGCTCCCTGTGGAGGCACGGCCCAGATGCCGGTGATCTCGTAGCAGCGCGCCACCGGCACGAAGTCGCGGAAAGGGTCGTAGTTCACCTGCGGCAGCAGCAGCGGATTGGTCACCAGCGCCGTCATGTTGAACAGCAGCGTGTAGCCGTCGGCGGGCGAACGGGCCACGGCCTCGCTGCCGATCATCGAATTCGCACCAGGCCGGTTGTCGACCACCATGGGCTGGCCCAGCAGTCCCTCCGCCTTCTGCGCAAACATCCGCGCGACGGCATCGGTCTGCCCGCCGGGTGGGTAGGGAACGATCAGCTTGATGGGGCGGTCGGGGAACTTCCCCTCGGCCCGCACACCTGCGGCGAAAGGGGCGGTGCCGAGCAGGGCCAGGGTCTGGCGGCGCGAAATGGGCATGGATGTCTCCGTCGGGGATGGAACGCGGCCGGTGTGCCGCGCCGGCCAATGTTTCAAAAGTGGCGCCTCAGGTCAATAGGTTCAACCATAGAATCGCTCGGCTAGCATTCCACGACCGCCAGACACCGAGCTGATCGGCAGCCACTGTGCCTCCACGGAGACATCGCCTTATGAGAGCCCTGCAGGTTCCCGGCTACGGCCCCGACGACCACATCACCCTCCAGACCCTGCCCCGCCCCGAACCTGCGCCGGGCGAGGTGCGGATTCGGGTGCAGGCCTGCGGTATCTCCTACGTCGACCTGCTGCTCGCGCGCGGGGCCTACCAGGTGCGCCCGCCGCCGCCCTTCGTGCCCGGCAGCGAGTACAGCGGTGTTGTCGATGCCGTCGGCACGGGCACGGACACCCGGCTGGCGCCGGGCGACCCGGTGTGCGGCACGCGCCAGGGCGCCTGGGCCGAGTACATCTGCGTGCCGGCCGCGCGCGTGCAGGCCCTGCCCGCCGGCATCGATCCGGCGCTGGCTGCCGTCGCGAGCGCCTCGGCCTATACCGCCCTGTACGGCCTGCGCGAACGCGGTGCACTGAAGGCCGGCGACACCCTGCTCGTGCTGGGCGCCGCCGGTGCCGTCGGGCATGCGGCGGTGCAGATCGGCCGGGCGCTCGGTGCGCGCGTGCTGGCCCTGGCCTCGAGCGAAGCCAAGCGCGCGGCAGCGCGCGACGCCGGCGCCGATGCGGTGATCGACGGCGGCGGCGACTGGAAGGAGCAGGTCAAGCGCCTGGCCGGTCCGGGCGGCGTCGACGTCGTGTTCGACCCCGTGGGCGGGCCGGCCACCGATGCGGCCTTCCGCACCCTGGGCTGGGGCGGCCGGCACCTGATGGTGGGCTTTGCGGGCGGCGAGATCGGCGCCCTCAAGACCAACCTGGCCATCGTCAAGGGCGCCGCCCTCGTGGGGGTGGACGTACGTCAGTTCGGCGAGCGCGAGCCCGCGCGTGCGGCGGCCCTGCTGCGCGAATGCGTCGGCTGGTTCGCAGAAGGGCGGGTGCGGCCCCTGGTGCGACAGGTGCTGCCGGTCGAGCGCTTCGATGAGGCGGCCGCGCTCGCGCAGGAGCGCGAGGGCGTGGGCCGCGTCGTCATCACCTTCTGAGGCTCGCCCCATGGCCGTACCCGACCGCCGCGGCGGCGTCCGCGTGGCCCGCGATGACGCGGTGCTCTGCATCACGCTCGACCGTTCAGCCAAACGCAATGCCGTAGACCGTGCCATGGCCGATGCCCTGGACGCGGCCCTGAACATGCTGGACGACGACCCCGCGCTGCGGGCGGGCGTGCTCGACGGCGGCCCGTCGGTGTTCTGCGCAGGCAGCGACCTGGCGGCGAAGGGCGACTACGTGACGACCCGCGGCGGTGAATACGGCCTCATCCGTCGGCGGCGGCGCAAGCCCCTGATCGCCGCCATCGAGGGGCTGGCGCTCGGCGGGGGGCTGGAGATCGCGCTGGCCTGCGACATGGTGGTCGCGGCCCGCGATGCGCGCCTTGGCCTGCCCGAGGTGCAGCGCGGGGTCCTGCCGACCTGCGGTGCGCTGTTCCGCATGCTGCAGGCGCTGCCGCCCGCCATCGCCCGCGAGCTGGTGCTGACCGGCCAGCCCATCGACGCGACCCGCGCCCACGCGCTGGGCCTGGTGAACCGGCTGAGCGAGCCAGGCCAGGCGCAAACCGATGCACGCGCTCTGGCCGCGCAGATCGCCATCAATGCGCCACTTTCGGTGCAAGCCTGCCTGGAAGCCATGAACGGCCTGCTGGCTGCCGCCGACGCAGCAGGCTGGCAGGCGACCGAAGCGGCGCTGGCGCGCATCCGCGGCAGCGAGGACCTGGCCGAAGGCCTGCGCGCCTTCTTCGAGAAGCGGCCGCCGGTCTGGCGGGGCCGCTGAGCGGCCCAGGGCTGCGGTGGACCGCGAGAGCGCCACCGGGGCGGTTTGTTCAAGGGGCCGACGATTGCTTGCACACGGCATCGTCGACAAGCCGGCGGCAAGCATGCTAGATTTCATTGGTACAACCATTGATTAAAGCACATCCATCGTCCAGGAGAACCCATGCCCATCCGCACACCCACCCCCACCGCCGGAGCGCCCCGCTGATGGCCGGCCCGCTTCACGGCGTACGCGTGATCGAGATCGCCTCGATCGGCCCCGGACCGCTGGCCGCCATGCTGCTGGCCGACATGGGCGCGGAGGTGATCCGCATCGAGCGGCCCGGCGCGGGCGTCGGCGGGATGGTGCCGCCGCAGCGGGACATCTCGCGCCGCGGCCGGCGCTCCATCGCGCTGGACATCAAGCAGGACGCCGCGCACGAGGTGCTGCTGCGGCTGATCGATGGCGCCGACGTGCTCGTGGAGGGTTTCCGCCCGGGAGTGATGGAGCGGCTGGGTCTGGGACCCGACACCTGCCTGGCGCGCAATGCGCGGCTGGTCTACGGCCGCATGACCGGCTGGGGCCAGCAGGGGCCGCTCGCCGCGGCGGCGGGCCACGACATCAACTACATCGCCCTCGCCGGCGCGCTGGGCATGATCGGAACGCCCGAGGCACCGGTGACGCCGCTCAACCTGGTGGGCGACTACGGCGGCGGCACCATGCTGCTGGCCTTCGGCATCGCCTGCGCGCTGTTCGAGGCCCGCGCCAGCGGCAAGGGCCAGGTGGTCGACGCGGCCATGGTCGACGGCGTGTCGCTGCTCATGACGCTGTTCCACAGCACGCAGGCCGCCGGCCGCACCAAACCGCGCGGCACCGGCGTGCTGGACGGCGGCAGCCACTTCTACGGCAGCTACCGCTGCGCCGACGGCGGATGGATCTCGCTGGGGAGCATCGAGCCGCAGTTCTACGCCCTGCTGCTCGAGAAGCTGGGCATCGAGGACGCTGCGGCCTGGCCGCAGCACGACGCCAGCCGCTGGCCGGCGCTCAAGACCGAGCTGGCACGCCGATTCGCGCTGAAGACGCGCGACGAATGGTGCGCACTGCTCGAAGGAACGGACGTGTGCTTCGCGCCCGTGCTGGCCCTGGACGAGGTGCCCGCCCATCCGCACCAGATGGCCCGCGGCGCCTTCTACACGCAGGACGGCCTGACGCAGCCGACACCCGCCCCGCGCTTCAGTCGTTCGACGCCCGAGCGGCCGCGCGCGCCCGTGGCCGCAGGCGCGGACACCGAGGCGATCCTGCGCGAACTCGGCTACGGAGACATGCAGATCGCGGCCCTGCGCAGCACCGGCGTCGCCTGAACAGGCACTGGCCGCCCGGAAGGCGTGATTGAATCCGGCGTGGCCGAGCGGGCCTGCCGGGTTCTTTCACCCGCCTCAGTGCCCGATCCACTCGGCGGCGCGCAGCAGCAGGCCGCGCGCCGCCTGGTGCAGCCGCTCGCCCGTGGCCGCCGGTGCGAGGCCGGCGCAGGCACGGGCATGCGTGCCCTCCAGCACGATCGCCAGCTTGTAGCAGGCCAGCACCGCATACCAGCGGAAGGCCGTGATGTCGCGCCTGCTGAAGCGTGCATAGTGCGCCACCAGTTCCTCGTCGCGCACGAACCCGTCCCACGGGGCGATGTTGAGGCTGAGGTGGTGCGAGCCATCGGGCCGCGGCCAGGTGGCCAGCAGCCAACCCAGGTCCAGCAGCGGATCGCCCACGGTGGACATCTCCCAGTCCACCACGGCAGCCAGCTCGCCGCTGTCATGGCGGAACATGACGTTGGACAGGTGGAAGTCGCCGTGCAGCAATCCGGGCGCCGCGTCCGCCGGCTGGTTGGCCTCAAGCCATTGCGCGACAGGCGCGACATCGGGCAGGGCGCCCGGCCCCGGCCAGCCGGCATGGGCCGCATAGCCTTCGAGCTGGCGGCCCCAGCGCTGGACCTGCCGCGCCAGAAATCCCTGGGGCCGTCCGAAGTCCTGGAGTCCCAGCGCCGCGGGATCGAGGTTGCCCAGAAGCGCGATGGCCTCGGCCATGGCCAGGCCCATGCGCCGACGCAGATCGGGACGCGCGGCATGCAGCGGCGGCAGGCCGCCGGTGCCGGCATTGAAGCCTTCGACCGCGCGCATGACGAAGAAGGCCGTGCCCAGCACCTGCGGGTCGTCGCAGGCGGCCACGAGCATGGGATGCGGTACGCCGCTGCCCGCCAGCGCGCCGAGCACGCGGGCCTCCCGCAGCATGGCCTGGTCGCTCTCGGGCCGCGGATGCGCGGGCGGCCGGCGCAGCACGTAGGCCTCGCCGTCGCGCTCGAAGCGCATGAGGATGTTCTGCGTGCCGCCGGTCAGCAGCCGGGCGCCCTCCAGTGCGCCTCGGCCGACGCCCTGCCCATCGAGCCAGTCCTGGAGGCGGTCCAGCGCGACCGGAAGGTCTGCTGCGGCGTCCGCAGCGATGCCGCCAGCCATGCTCAGAGCACCTCGCGAAAGCGCTCGCGCGCCTTCTGTGCCAGCGTGGGCAGGTGCTGGCTCGGGAACAGCTCGTCGCCCGGCCGGACCTGCGCAAGCAGTTCCTTGGCCAGGGTGATCTGGTGCACCTCGGTCGGGCCGTCGGCCAGCCCCATGACGTAGGAGGCGAGCAGTTGGTCGAAGAAGGGCATCTCGTTGCTCACGCCCAGCGAACCGTGCACCTGGATGGCCCGCGACACGATGTCGTGCAGCACCCGGGGCATGGCGGCCTTGACGGCCGAGATGTCCTTGCGCACCTTCTTGTAGTCGTCGTGCTTGTCGATCAGCCATGCAGTGCGCAGCACCAGCAGGCGGAACTGTTCCAGCTGGATCCACGAATCTGCCACCATGGCCTGCACCAACTGCTTGTCGGCCAGGGTGCCGCGCCGCGCTGGACGCGAGACCGCCCGCTCGCACATCATGTCCAGTGCCTTGCGGGCCTCGCCGATGGTGCGCATGGCGTGGTGGATGCGGCCGCCGCCCAGCCGTGTCTGCGCCACCAGGAAGGCATCGCCCTGCCCGCCCAGCATGTGGTCCGCCGGCACGCGCAGGTCTTCGAAGGCGAGGTAGCCGTGGGCATGGCCCTGCGGCTTGCGGCCGGCCAGGTGCACGTCGCGCACTTGGCGCAGGCCCGGCGCATCGGCCGGCACGATGAAGGCCGACAGCCGCCGGTGCGGTTTGGCGTCCGGATCGGTGACGGCCAGCGTGATGAAGAAGGCGGCGTAGTTGGAGGTGGAGGCAAACCACTTCTGGCCGTTCAGCACCCAGTCGCCACCCTCGCGCCGGGCGGTGGTGCGGATCAGTGTCGGGTCGGCGCCGCCGTGCGGCTCGGTCATGGCGAAGCTGGAGACGATCTCGTTGTCCAGCAACGGCGCAAGCCAGCGGCGCTTCTGCTCGTCCGTGCCGTAATGCGCCAGGATTTCCGCATTGCCGGTGTCCGGCGCCTGGCAGCCGAAGACCGTGGGCGCATAGGCCGAGCGGCCGAGGATCTCGTTGAGCAGCGCCAGCTTGACCTGCCCATAACCCGGCCCACCCAGGGCCGGCCCCAGGTGGCAGGCCCACAGGCCACGGGCCTTGACCCGCGCCTGCAGCGGCCGCACGAGGCGGTTGCGCAGGGGGTCCTGAACCGCATAGGGGCTGACGAGCACATGCTCGAGCGGTTCGACCTCTTCGCGCACGAATCGGTCCACCCAGTCCAGCTGCTGCTGGAAGTCGGTATCGGTCTCGAAATCCCAGGCCATGGCGTCCTCTCTCTTGCTGCTGTCAGGCCGTCAGGCCTCCGTCCACCGGAATGGTGTGGCCCACGACATAGGCCGCGAGCGGTGACGCCAGGAACATCGCCACGGCGGCGATGTCCTGCGGCGTGCCGATGCGTGCGGCGGGAATGCGCTGCAGGGTGGCCTGCAGGCGCTGTGGATTGCGGGTGGTCACGCGCGTGAGCTTGGTGTCCACCAGGCCAGGCGCGATGCCGTTCACGCGGATGCCGTCGGCCGCCAGGGCCACGCCCAGCGTGCGGGTGAGATTGATCGCCGCCGCCTTGGAGGCGGCATAGGCCGGGTTGCCGATGGCGGACTTGTAGCCCGACACCGAGCTGACGACGACCACGGCGCCGCCCGCAGCCTTGAGTGGCTCGCGCAGATGCATGCTGCAGCCCATCACGCTGTGGAGGTTGACTTCGACCACGCGGCGGAAGGTGTCCCCGTTGAACTCGGCCCGGCCGTAATCGACGATGCCCTGCGACAGCACCAGCACGTCGAGCCGGTCGAAGGGCGGCGTCCAGGCGCTGATGGCCCGCGCGTCGGCCACGTCCACCTGCGAGAAGTGCAGGCCCTGCAGATCGCTGCCCTCCTCGGGCCGGTAATCGTCGGCGCTGGCACGGGTACCCCACACATGCACCTGTGCACCCGCCGCGCGAAAGGCCTGCGCGATGCCGTTGCCGATGCCGCTGGTTCCGCCCACGACGAGCACGCGCCTGTCGTCGAATCGAAGGCCCGCAAGACCAGGCCGTGCCGATGAAGGCTTCACGCCATTTCTCGCGAAGACTGGCCGCTCACTCGAAACGCTCGCCGCGCTCGGCCTTGCTCAGCAGCAGCGCCGGCGGTTCGAAGCGCTCGCCGTACTTCTGCGCGAGTTCCATGGCCCGCTCGGCGAAAGCCCGGGTGCCAACCATGTTGACGAACTGCAGCGTGCCGCCCGTCCACCGGGGAAAGCCGATGCCCAGGATGGAGCCGATGTTGGCGTCGCGCGCCGTCTCGACCACGCCCTCCTGCATGGCGCGGATCGACTCGATCGCCTGCGCATACAGCAGGCGGTCCTGCAGGTCCTCCATGGGCAGCTCGGCGCCGGGCTTGCCGAATTCGGCCTTCAGCCCCGGCCACAGCCGCTTGGGCGCGTCCGCGGGATAGTCGTAGAAGCCGCCACCGCCGGCGCGGCCCGGCCGCTTCAGGCCGTCGACCATGCGCTCGATCAGCGCCCAGGCCGGATGCTGCGGCAGGGGCTGGCCTTCGGCCGCCAGGTCGGCGGCGGTCTGGCGGCGCATGGACATCGCCAGCGCCATCGAGGTCTCGTCCATCACCGCCAGCGGCCCGACCGGCATGCCTGCGGCAAGCGCCGCGTTCTCGATGCGCTCGGCCGGCACGCCCTCGGCCAGCATCGCGGCGCCCTCCTTGGTGAACATGCCGAAAACGCGGCTGGTGAAGAAGCCGCGCGCATCGTTGACCACGATGGGCGTCTTGCCGATCTGCTGCACGAAGTCCAGCGCCCGCGCCAGCGTCTCGGCCGAGGTCTTGCGGCCCTTGATGACCTCGACCAGCGGCATGCGGTCCACCGGCGAGAAGAAGTGCAGGCCGACGAAGCTCTCCGGCCTTTCGGAGGCCTCGGCCAGGCCGCTGATGGGCAGCGTGGACGTGTTCGACGCGAAGATGCCGCCGGGCGCGAGCATGGGCTCGGCCTCGCGCGTCACCTGCGCCTTGAGCGGCCGGTTCTCGAACACGGCCTCCACGATCAGCTCGCAGCCCGCCAGGTCGGTCGCGTCGGCCGTGGGCGTGATGCGGGCGAGTTGCGCGTCGCGCTTGGCGGCGGCCAGGGTGCCCTTGGCGACGCGCTTGTCGAGGTTGGCCGCGACGCGCTCCAGGCCCTTGCGCGCCTGCTCGGCCGTGGCGTCCTTGAGCACGGCGGCGATGCCGCGCCCGGCGCACACCTGGGCGATGCCCGAGCCCATCAGCCCGGCGCCCAGGATGCCGATGCGGCCGACGGTGCCGGGCGGCACGCCGGCGGGCCGGCCCTTGCCCGACTTCACCTCGTTCATCTGGAAGAAGAAGGTGGTGATCAGGTTCTTGGCGACCGCGCCGGTGGCCAGGCCGACGAAGTACCGGCTCTCGATGCGCGTGGCAGCGTCGAAGTCCACCACCGCGCCTTCGACCGCGGCCGACATGATGGCCAGCGGCGCCGGATAGCGGCCGCGCGTCTTCTTCATCAGCAACACGGGCGCCGTCCGCAGGAAGGTCAGCGACGCGGGCGCGCTGGCCGTGGCGCCGGGCAGGCGCCAGCCCTTGCGGTCCCAGGGCTGCACCGGCGCAGGGTTGGCCGCGATCCACTGCCGTGCCAGCGCCATCAGCCCGTCGGCATCGGCCGCCACGCCGTCGATCAGTTGCAGCGCCTGCGCGCGAGCCGGGTCGAAGGTGCTGCCGTCGACGAGCAGCGGCATCGCCGCCTCGAGGCCGAGCATGCGCACCAGCCGCACCACGCCGCCGCCGCCGGGGAGCAGGCCCAGTCCCGATTCCGGCAGGCCCAGCGCCAGCCCCGCATCGTCGAGCGCGAAGCGCGCATGGCAGGCCAGGCAGAGCTCGAAGCCGCCACCGAGCGCCGTGCCGTTGATGGCGGCCACCACAGGCCGACCCAGCGTCTCCAGCCGACGCAGCACCGCCTTCATGGCCTGCGAGCGCTCGTACAGCGCGGCCTTTTCGTCCGGCCCCACGGCCAGCAGGCTGTTCAGGTCGCCGCCGGCGAAGAAGGTCTTCTTGGCCGAACTGAGGATGACGCCGGTGACGCTGTCGATCTCCGCGGCGATGCGGTCCACGGCCGCCGCATAGGCGCTGCGGAACGTCGTGTTCATGGTGTTGGCCGACTGGCCGGCCATGTCGAAGGTCAGGGTGACGACGCCGTCGGCGTCCTTGTCCCAGCGGATGGCTTCCTGGATGTAGTCCTGGCTCACGGCGATCTCCTCAGGCGCGTTCGATGATGGTGGCGATGCCCATGCCGCCGGCGACGCAGGCGGTGACCAGGCCGCGCCGCAGTTGGCGGCGCTCCAGCTCGTCCAGCAGCGTGCCCATCAGCATGCAGCCGGTGGCGCCCAGCGGATGGCCCATCGCGATGGCGCCGCCGTTGACGTTGACACGCGCCGGGTCCACATCCATCTCGTCCAGGAAGCGCAGCACCACCGACGAGAAAGCCTCGTTGACCTCGATCAGGTCGATGTCGCCCATGGACAGGCCCGCCTTGCGCAGGGCCAGGCGCGTGGCTGGCGCAGGCCCGGCCAGCATGAGCGTGGGCTCGGTGCCGAGCGCGGCCACCGACACGATGCGCGCGCGCGGCACCAGGCCCAGGGCGCGGCCACGGTCTTCGCTGCCGACCAGCATCAGTGCAGCGCCATCGACGATGCCGGATGAGTTGCCGCCCGTGTGCACATGGTCGATGCGCGCGAGCTGCGGGTACTTCATGAGCGCCAGCGCGTCGAAGCCGCCCTGCTCGCCCATGGCCTGGAACGAAGGCTTGAGTGCACCCAGCCGCTCCAGCGTGGTGTCGGGACGGATGGCCTCGTCCTCGGCCAGGATGGTCAGGCCATTGGCGTCCTTCACCAGCACGAGGGAGCGCGCGAAGCGACCCTCGGCGCGCGCCTGCGCCGCGCGCTGGTGAGAGCTCAGGGCATAGCGGTCCACGTCTTCCCGGCCGCGGCCATCCAGCGTGGCCAGCAGGTCCGCCGCCACCCCCGTGGGAACGGGCTTGAGCTGGAACACCATGTCGGGCTTGGTGTCGCGCGGGCCGGGTGCGCCACCCATGGAGATGCGCGACATCGACTCCACGCCGCCAGCCACGATCAGCGACTCCCAGCCCGAGCGAACCTTGGCGGCGGCGATGTTGATGGCCTCCAGGCCCGAGCCGCAGTAGCGATCGAGCTGCACCCCGGGCACCTGCAGGTCCCAGCCGGCGCGCAGGGCGGCGGTCTTGGCGATGCAGCCGCTCTGCTCGCCATAGGGCATCACACAGCCGATGAGCGCGTCCTCGACGGCGGCGGTGTCCAGGTCATTGCGCTGCTGCAGCGCCTGCATCAGTCCGGCCAGCAGGTCGACCGGGTTGACCTCGTACAGGCTGCCATCGGTGCGGCCGCGCCCGCGCGGCGTGCGGATGGCGTCGAAGATCATTGCTTCGTTCATGGGAATCCTCGTAGGGGCTGGATGAAGGGAGAGGCGCGCCGGGCGAAGCGCCGCATTCGGAAGGCGTGGATGGGTCCGGCAACAGGGGCGCGCATGGCCACGACGCTCTCGCCTTCTCAGGCCGCCAGTGCCGCCGCCGCCGACAGGCGCTCGCGGCACTCGCGGACCATGCGCGCCAGCAGGTCGGCGCATGAGGGGATGTCGTCGACCAGGCCGACCACCTGGCCGACCCACACCACGCCGTCGTCGATGGCGCCGGAGTGCAGCGTGGTACGTCCGCGGGCACCGGCGACCAGCGGACGCAGGTCGTCGAAGCTGCAGCCGCCGGGCCGCGCTTCCAGTGCCAACACCTCTTCGCTGATGGCGTTGCGCAGCACCCGGGCGGTGTTGCGCAGTGTGCGGAACATGAGCCGCGTATCGGTCTCGCGCGCGGCGAGCAGGGCCTGCTTGATGTGGGCGTGCACCGGCGCTTCCTCGGTGGCGACGAAGCGGGTGCCCATGTTGATGCCCTCGGCGCCCAGCGCCAGGGCGGCCGCCATGCCGGCGCCCGTCGCGATGCCGCCGGAAGCGATCACCGGTGCACGCAGCGCCCGCACCGCAGCCGGAATGAGCACCAGGCCGGGCACGTCGTCCTCGCCCGGATGTCCGGCGCATTCGAAGCCGTCGATGCTCACCAGGTCCACGCCGCGCCTCTCTGCGGCCTGGGCATGTCGCACCGACGTGCACTTGTGGATGAGCGTGACGCCGGCCTTCTTCAGCCGCTCGAACACCTCAGCGGGCACATTGCCTGCGGTCTCCACGACGCGCACCCCGCGCTCCACGATCACGTCGAAGATGCGCTCGTAGGGCGGCGGATTCGTGGTGCGCAGCATGGTCACGTTGACGCCGAAGGGCTTGTCCGTCATGCCGCGGCAGCGGTCGATCTCGCGGCCCAGGTCCTCGGGCGTGGACTGCGTCAGGGCGCTGAGGGTGCCCAGGCCGCCGGCATTGCTGACGGCCGAGGCCATCTCGGCCGTTCCGACCCATTGCATGCCGCCCTGCACGATCGGCAGCCGGATGCCCAGGGCGGTGGCGACGCGTGTCTTCATGGGGGCGTTCCGGTCTTGCGATGTGCTGTCTCTTTTGGTTCAACCATTATGACAACGATGGTGCGCATTGTCGAGTGGCCGGGCCGCGCCAGCACAACGTCACGTTGTTCGGAAATTCGTCGCGGCCGAACTCGCATTCGGGTTCGCCTGCGCAGTCGGCCTAGTCATGGAGTTTGTCCAGGATCGAGGAGGCCTGCCCGGCGCGCGAGTCCGCCAGGGCGTAGCCGCTGGGCATGGTGCGGACCGGCAGCGGAATCGGCTACCATATCAATGGTAGAACCTTTTTAAATCATTGTCAGCGTGGCTGGACCGAATTGCCAAGCGCTCTGGCCACCGCGGCCATGGTGTTGCGCGGCAGCCGAACCTAGAGTCCGGTCCTATCGCAGGCGCCCCGCCGCCATCCGGAGCAAGCCCAATGTCCGATCACCCTTCTTTTTCCGGTCCGACCGGCGACGGCCCATTGGCCACCCTCACCTTGGCCCTGCGCCTCGAGACGCGTAGCGAAGAGGCCGAAGGCGTCGTCTCGCTCGTCCTAGTTGACCCCGCCGGCGCGCCACTGCCGCCCTTCACGCCTGGCAGCCATCTGCTGGTGGAATGCGCTCCCGGCGTGGTGCGTGCGTACTCGCTGTGCAACGCGCCGGCCGAACGCCACCGCTACGTGCTTGGCGTGCTGCGCGAGCCGGCTTCGCGCGGCGGCTCGGCCGCAGTGCACGGGGATTGGACGGTGGGCCGGACGGTGCGCGCCTCGCTGCCGCGCAATCACTTCCCGCTGCTGGAGGGCCCGGGCCGGGTGCTATTGCTGGCCGGCGGCATCGGGATCACGCCCCTGCTTGCCATGGCTGAGCACCTGCATGCGCAGGGTCGCCCTTTTGCCCTGCACTACTGCACCAGAACGGCGGCGCGCATGGCTTTCGCCGATCGGCTGCGGCGAGCGCCGTTCGCCGGGTCGGTGCACCTCCATCACGACGACGGCCCGGCCGGGACCGCCTTCGATGCCGCCCGAGCCATCGGCGGGTGCGGGCCGCACGACCACCTCTATGCCTGCGGGCCGGCCGGCTTCCTGGGCCATGTGATGAAGACCGCCGGCCAGTTGGGGTGGCCGGCCTTGCAACTGCACCAGGAGGTGTTCCAGGCGACCGTCGAGGCGTCGCCCGGCGACCAGCCCTTTGAGATCGTGGTCGCCAACCGCGGCATTACCGTGCTCGTGCCGGCTGGCGAGACGGCGCTGCATGCGCTAGCCCGTGCCGGCATCGACGTGATGTTCTCCTGCGAACAGGGCGTGTGCGGCGCCTGCGTGACGGGCGTCGTCGATGGCGAGCCCGACCACCGCGACGAGTACCTCACCGAAGCCGACCGGGCGCGCAACGACTGCTTCACGCCCTGCTGCTCCCGGTCACGCACGCCGCGGCTGGTGATCGAAATCTAGACCTCGAAGACACCGCCATGACTGCTTACTCCACGTTGGACGACGAGGCCTTCCCCATGACCATCGGCGGCGCGCTCGTGCCCGCCGCCGCCACGTGCGGCGTGGTCGACCCCGCCACCGAGGCCGTGTTCGCTCAGGCGCCCCTGGCCACGCCCGCGCAGCTCGATGCAGCCGTGGCCGCGGCCCGCGCCGCGCAGCCCGCCTGGGCCGCACGGCCCTGGGCCGAACGCCAGGCGGTGCTGGGCGCGCTGGCCCAGTTGCACCTCACGCACCAGGAGGAACTGGCGCGGCTGCTCACCCGCGAGCAGGGCCGGCCGCTGCCCAAGGCACGCTCCGAGATCGCGGCGGCCGCCTGGTGGTACGGCGAGTACGCCCGCATGAGCCTGGCGCCGCAGGTGCTGCAGGACACGCCGGCCGCGCTGGTCGAGGTGCGCCGCGTGCCCGTGGGGGTGGTCGGCGCCATCGTGCCTTGGAACTTTCCCATCGTTCTGGCGGCCTGGAAGATCGCGCCGGCCCTGCTCGCGGGCAACACGCTGGTGCTCAAGCCTTCGCCTTTCACGCCCCTCACCACGCTGCGACTGGGAGCGCTGATGCAGCCGCTGCTGCCGCCCGGCGTGCTCAACGTGCTGAGCGGCGACGACGCACTCGGCCCGTGGATGACCGCGCATCCGGGCATCGACAAGGTGGCCTTCACCGGCTCCACCGCCACCGGCCGCCGCGTGATGCAGAGCGCCTCGGCCAACTTGAAACGCCTCACCCTGGAGCTGGGCGGCAACGACGCCGCCATCGTGATGCCGGACGTGGATGTCGAGGCTGTCGCCCGCGAACTCTTTGCCGGCGCCTTCGCCAACAGCGGCCAGATCTGCATCGCGGCCAAGCGGATGTTCGTGCACGACGCCATCTACGATCGCTTTGCCGCCGTCTTCGCCGCGCTCGCGAAGGCAGCGCGCCTGGGCCCGGGCGACCAGGAAGGCGTGGACTTCGGGCCGGTGCAGAACCGGCCGCAGTACGAGCGCCTCGTGGCGCTGCTGGCGGACTGCAAGCGCCGCGGCCACCGCTTCCTGGCCGGCGGCGAGCTGCCGCCGGGTCCGGGCCTGTTCTTTCCGCTCACGCTGCTGGACGATCCGCCGGCAGACGCGCCGGTACTGCAGGAAGAGGCCTTCGGCCCGCTGCGGGCGCTGATCCGATTCCGCGACGTGGACGAGGCCGTGGCCCGGGCCAACGCCAGCGACTACGGTCTGGCCGGATCGGTGTGGTGCCGCGACGAGCGGCTCGCGTTGTCCATCGCGGCGCGGTTGCAGACCGGCACCGTGTGGATCAGCGAGATCCAGACCGCCTCGCCCCACAAGCCCATGGCCGGCCACAAGCAGTCCGGCCTCGGCGTGGAGAACGGCGAGGAAGGCCTGCGCGAATACACGCTGCCGCAGACGATCTCCATGAAGCGCGCCAGCTGAGGCGCAACCCCGGCACGCCACGCGGCCGGTTGGCCGGGCCCCGCCACTTCCCGCAACAAGAAGGAGACTCCCCATGCTGCTCGCTGAACTCGACGACGAGATCGTCAGCCACCGTCTGTTCGCCGACGAGACCCGCGCCCGCGCGGTCTTCGCCCGGCTGCGCGCCGAAGACCCGGTGCACCTCACCCAGGCCAAGGGCTATCCCCCCTTCTGGGCCGTGACCAAGCTGGCGGACGTGACCGAGGTGGAGCGGCAGAACGAGCGCTTCCTCAACGCCCCGCTGGTCTTCCTGCTGGACAGCGAGGAATACGCCCAGCGCATGAAGGACACCAACGGCACCGGCCAGTACCTGCGCACGCTGGTCAACATGGACGGGGCCGAGCACCGCGCGATGCGCGGGCTGACCCAGGCCTGGTTCATGCCGCACAACCTCAAGCGGCTGGATGAGTTGGTGCGATCGCGCGCCACCGAGATGCTGGACCTGATGGCCCTCACCGGACAGTGCGACTTCGCCCAGGCCATCGCGCCCTGGTATCCGCTGCGGGTGGTGATGTCGCTGCTGGGCATGCCCGAGGAACGCCACCCCGACCTGCTGCGCCTGACGCAGCAACTGCTCGCCCCACGGGAGGATCAGCCGCAAGGCGATTCCGCCGACCTGGAGCGCACAAAGAAGAAGCTCTTCGGCGAGTTCGCCGCGCATTTCCACGCGCTGATCGCCGAACGGCGAGCCGAGCCCCGCGACGACCTGGCGACGCTGCTGGTGCAGGCCGAGGTCGACGGCCGGCCGCTCGGCCCCATGGAGCTGCTGGGCTACTTCCTGATCGTCTCGACGGCCGGCCACGACACCACCGCATCCTCCCTCGCCGGCGGCCTGCTCGCGCTGCTGCAGCATCCCGAGCAGCTCGCCCGCCTGCGCCGCGAGCCGCAGCTGCTGGGCAGCGCGGTGGAGGAGATCCTGCGCTGGACCTCGCCGGTGCGCCACTTCATGCGCACCGCGCAGGAGGACTGCCTGCTGCGCGGCCGGCAGATCCGCAAGGGCGACTACCTGATGATGTGCTATCCCTCCGCCAGCTTCGACGAGGAGGTGTTTCCCGACGGCCACCTCTTTCGCATCGACCGCACGCCCAACCGGCAGCTGGCCTTCGGCTTCGGCGTGCATGCCTGCCTGGGGCAGCATCTGGCGCGCATGGAGCTCAAGGCCTTCCTTGCGGAATTCCTGGCACGCGTGCAGGACGTGCGCATCGATGGCCCGGTGACGCTGGTCGCCAGCAACCAGGTGTCCGGTCCCAAGCACCTGCCGCTGCGCTACACGATGGCGGCCACCTGACCGGCGCCTGCCTGGCTGCCGGGCGACGCCCCTGGAAAACCCTCGCTGCCCGGCGGGAGGGTACGGCTAACCTATCCGAATGGTTCTACCATCGTATGCTGCCGTATCCCTTCCTTCGTTCCGTGACACGGCCGGCGCAGCGACGACCCAGGATGCAGGCACGGAGTACACCTTGCCCCTGTGGTGCACCCTGCGGCTGCTGGGCGGCGCCCTGCAGCATGGCTTCGCAGGCGAGGCGCTGTTGCGGCACATGCGGGTGCCCCCGGCCCGTCAGGATGACCCGCACTGGCCGGTACCGGTGTCCGACTTCGGCACCCTGCTGCGTCGCCTGGCACGGCGCATGGACGACGAGCTGGTCGGTCTGTGGGTCCGGCCTGTTCCTTTCGGCAGCTTCTCCAGCGTGGCGCGCCAGTTGCTGCACTGCGCCACGCTGGGCCAGGCGCTGCAGCTCGCGCTGCGGCTGTACCGCCTGATCGCACCCGGCTTTCCGCTGCGGCTGCATGTGGTGCAGGGCCTGGCCAGGCTGGAGATGCGGCCGCAGCCGCCGGACACCGACGTGGCGCTGGACGCCGCCGCCGTCTACTGGACGCTGGCCCTGGCGCGCTGGCTCGTCGACCGTCCGATCCCCGTGCACAGCGCCTGGATGCGCTCGCCCGCGCAGGATTCGCGCTACCGCGAGCGGCAGCCTTTCTTCGAGGTGCCGGCGCGCTACGGCTGCGCGAGTACCGGCATCGCCTTCGACGCAGCCTGGCTGCACCGGCCGCTGGCGCGCGCGGCCCGCAGCCTTGCGCCCTTCCTGGCGGCCCTCCCCGCGCCCCTGATGCGCGCCAGCGCCGCGCCGCCTGCCGCGGCCGAGCAGGTGTGCAGCCAGCTGCAGCTGCACGCCGTGGAGGGCTTTGCCGGCACGCTGCAATCGGTGGCGGGCAGGCTGGGCCTGAGCCCACGCTCCCTGCGCCGCCGGCTCCAGCAGGAAGGCTGCAGTTGGCACGACCTGAAGGACGCCATGCGCCGCGAGCAGGCCCTGGACTGGGTGGGACGCACCGACCTGAGCCTGGGCGAGATCGGCGAGCGGCTGGGCTTTGCCGACGTCAGCACCTTCCACCGCGCCTTCAAGCGCTGGACGGGAGAGCCGCCGGGCGAGTTCCGGCGGCGCCGCCAGGAGCATTCGGCCCCATTGCCATCCGGCCTGGGCGCACAGGGCCCGCAGTCCGGCCTGGCCGGCTCGGCCAGCACGCAAGGCCACCGCAGCCATTGAGCGGCGCGGCCGCCGCCGCAACACTGCAGCGCATCACAAGGAGACACCGATGCGCATCACCGCCGCCCTCAGCACCGCCCCCGGCCAGGCCTTCCAGATGACCGAGCTGGAGCTGGACGATCCACGCGACGACGAGGTCGTCGTCCGCATCGAGGGCGTCGGCCTGTGCCACACCGACGTGGTGGGGCACCAGGGTCTGCTCAGCCTCAAGCTGCCGGCGGTGTTCGGTCACGAGGGAGCGGGCATCGTGGAACGCGTCGGCGCCCGCGTCACCAAGGTGCGACCCGGCGACGCGGTGCTGATGACCTTCATGTCCTGCGGCCAGTGTCCGTCGTGCAGCGCGTCGGCACCGGCCTACTGCCACCGCATGCGGCCCCTGAACTTCGGCGGCACGCGCGCCGACGGCTCGGTCACGCTGCGCCGGGTGGGCGCGCCGGTGGGCGGGCATTTCTTCGGCCAGTCCGCCTTCGCCAGCCATGCGCTCGCCTACGAGCGCAACATCGTGCCGCTGCTGGCGGGCATGCCGCTGTCCATCTCGGGGGCGCTGGGCTGCGGCGTGCAGACCGGCGCGGGCGCCGTCATGCGCTCGCTGGCCGCACCCGCCGGGTCGTCGCTGGTGGTGCTGGGCGGCGGCTCGGTGGGCCTGAGCGCCGTCATGGGCGGCGTGGTGCAGGGCTGCCGCACCATCGTCGTCGTGGAGCCGCAGGCCAGCCGGCGCACGCTCGCGCTGTCGCTGGGCGCCACCCATGCGATCGACCCGGCCGCGGCAGGCCCGCTGGCGGCAGCCGTGCGCGCCATCCTGCCCGGGGGGGCGGACTGCGCGCTCGACACCACGGGGCGGGCCGAGACGATGGAGGCCGGCATCCAGGCCCTTGCGCCGCGCGGCCGTTTCGGCTTTCTCGCCATTCCGCCGCGCATGGACGCCACGCTGCCCGGGCAGATCGTGCCGGCCATCGCCGCCGGCCTCAGCTTCCGCGGCATCACCGAGGGCGACAGCGACATCGACACCTTCCTGCCCGAGCTGATGCGCCTGCACCTGGCGGGCCGTCTGCCCTTCGACCGGCTGGTGCAGACCTATCCGCTGGCCCACATCGACGAGGCGCTGGCCGACCAGCATGCGGGGCGGTGCGTGAAGGCGGTGCTCATTCCCTGAGAGATGGCAGCGCCCGGCGCCGCCCCGGCCGGCCGCCCCCGGAGGACGGCCCGCTGCGCGGCTCAGGGAGCGGGCGGCGGCTGACGCTTGCGCGAGCCCGGCGAGCGGAACTGCTCGTGCGCCATGCCCTGGACCAGGCTGAGACCATCGGTCTCATAGACCAGCCGCTTGTTGGCCGCATTGCTGTGGCGCGAATTCGCCAGGATGGCACGGGCCAGCTCCGCCACGCCGGCATCGAAGTCGGCGTCGGGAAAGCAGGTGTTGGCCAGGCCGATGCGCTCGGCCTCGCAGCCGTCGACGCGGCGAGCCGTGGCCATCAGCTCCAGCGCACGGGCCGTGCCCACGCGCCGGGGCAGGCGCTGGCTCATGCCCCACATCGGCACCAGACCGTGGCGGCCGTGGGTGTCGGCAAAGCGCGCCGATTCGGCCGCCACGATCCAGTCCGCCGCCAGTGCCAGCTCCAGCCCGCCGGTGATGCAGGCCCCGTGCACGGCCGCGACGACGATCTGCGGCAGCTGCGAGAACATCTCCAGCGTGCGGGATTCGTGGCGCAGCCAGGCCAGGTCCATGGCACCGATCTCGCTCAGGTCATGGCCGGCGCAGAAGCTCGAACCGGCGCCGCGCAGCACGACCACGCCCAGATCGCCGCCTTGCGCGGCCAGCTCGTCGAGATGGGCGCGCAGCGCCTCGAACAGCGGCGGGTTGACGGCATTGCGCTTGTCGGGCCGGTTCAGCGTCAGCGTGCAGACGCCGTCGGCGTCGGCGCGCAGCACGAGCGGGATCGCGGTGCTCATCGGCACACCTGCGCGGCGGTCCGGGGCGCCGCGTGTTCTTTCGGACGGGACGGCGTCCCGGGCCGGATCCCGGCTGCCTCATTCATGCAGCGTTCCCTGATGCGCCAGCGTGAGCCACTGCTTGCCGACGCTGGCCCGGCCGGCGAGTGCCGCCAACGCCTGCGGTGCCTGCTCGAAATCCCAGCCGCGCCCAGGCAGCAGGGCCAGGCGGCCTTCGGCATGCCAGTCGTAGACCTCCCGCGTGAGCGTGGCCGCCAGTTGCGGGTCGCGCCGGCGCACCTCGCCCCACAGCACCCCCACGGCGCTGGCGTTGTTCAACAGCAGGCGGTTGGCAGGCAGCGTGGTGAGGCTGCCGCCGGCAAAGCCGATCACCAGGTAACGCGCGCCATGGGCCAGGCAGCGCAGGCTCTGCACGCCGGTCTCGCCTCCCACGGGGTCGTAGACCACGTCGACGCCGCCGGGCACTTGGTCGCGCACGGCGGCCAGCCAGTCCCCGCCCGCATCGAGCGCCAGATCGGCGCCGGCCTCGCGGCAGGCCTGCAGCTTGGCCGCGCCACCGGCGGTGGCAATCACGCGCGCGCCCATGCGCTTGCCCAGGCTCACCGCCGCGCTGCCCACGCCACCGGCACCGGCATGCACCAGCAGCGTCTCGCCCGGCTGCAGCCGGCCCGCATGGCGCAAGGCGTAGAGCGATGTGGGGAAATTGCTGCGCAACGCCAGGGCTGCACCCGCCGCCAGCGCATCGCCGATGGGCCAGACCGCGGCCTGCGGCGCGAGCGCGTAGTCGGCAAAGCCGCCCTGCTGGCAGGAGGAGGCGATGCGCGTGCCCACCCGAAGCGGGCCCTCGCCGCCCACGATGGTGCCCACGATCTCCGAGCCGGGCGTGAAGGGCAGCGCAGGTTGGATCTGGTAGCGCCCACGCACCAGCAGCGTGTCGCCGAAGGCCAGGCCTGCAGCCTCGACGCGGACCAGGTAGCTGCCGGCACCTGCCTGCGGCAGCGGGATGTCGCGCCGCTGCATCGTGCCGGCCTCGCTCAAGGCCTCCACGCGCCAGGCACGCATGGTGGCAGGCAGGGGCGCGGACGCGCCGCGCGTCACCGCATCGCGCTCGACCTCGCCCACGGTGCGAGCGCTCATGGCCGGACGGTGGCGCGCCCGTGGTTCAGCACCACGACCTCGCGCGCCGGCACGCGGGCGCGCAAGGCCAGTTCGCCTGCGCCCAGGTCCCAGAAGTCGAAGACCAGCGTCTCGCCCGGAAACACAGGCGAGGACAGTCTCGCCCGCAGGCTCGTGAGCCGCGCCGGATTGCCGTCGCAGAAGTGCTGCACGGCGGCGAGGCCGGCCATGCCCCAGGTCGCCAGGCCGTGCAGGATGGGCCGCGGAAAGCCCGAGCGCGTGGCGACACCGGGGTCGATGTGCAGCGGATTCAGGTCGCCGGACAGGCGATAGAGCACGGCCGCATCGGGCCGCGTCGCCAGCTCCACGCTGAGGTCGGGCCCCGTGTCGGGCACGGCGGCCGGTGCGGGTGCCGGCGCGTCGCTGGCCGTGCCCGCCGGAAAGCCCCCGTTGCCGCGCAGGAACAGCACCTGCTCGCAGGTGGCCAGCCGCTCGCCGGTGGTCTCGTCGACCAGCACCTTCTCGACATGCATCACGGCGCCCTTGCCCTCCCCCTTGTCGACCAGGCGGGTGACACGGCTGCGGCCGATCAGCGCGGCCGCCGGGGGCAGCGGCGCATGCAGCGTGACGGCCTGCTCGCCGTGCACCAGCTTCAGGAAGTCGATGCCCAGTTCGACGCGCTCGCGCATCCACGAACCCGGCGAGGCCAGCACCGCCGCCATGGTGGGCAGCGCGGCCAGTTCCTTCTCGTAGACGAATCGCAGCTGCTGCGGATCGAGCGGGTCGGAACCTGCGCCGAGACCGAGGGCGTAGAGGATGCAGTCCTTGTTGGTGTAGTGCTGGCGCACGTCGCCGGAGTGCCAGGCACGGGTCTTGTCGGGATCGATCATGGAAGGTGCGCCGCTTCAGGCGTCGTGGGAGGAAGGGGGTGCCGGCCACTGGAACTGGGCCGGCTCCTTGTCGGCGAAGCGGCGCACCGCCTCGGCCACGTAGTCGCTGGTGGCGGCCACGGGACTGGAGAGCATCTCCAGGTCGAGCATGGTGCCGAGTCCGCTCTGCAGCGAGGCCTGCAGCGCCCGCTTGCTCAACCGCACCGCCACGGGCGACGCACCGCCGAAGCTGTGCGCGATGGCCAGGGCGCGCGGCAGCAACTCGGGGGCGGCGAGCACTTCCAGCGCCAGGCCCATCTGCCGCGCCTCGTCGGCGCCGAACTCGCGGGCCGAGAAGACCAGCTCCTTGGCCCGCTGCAGGCCGACCACGCGCGGCAGCGTGTACCAGGCGCCCAGGTCCGGCACCATGCCCACGCGGTGGAAGGCCATGGCCAGCCGCGCGCGGCGACTGACGAGCACGATGTCGGCCGCGAGGGCCAGGCTCAGCCCCGCGCCGAAGGCCACGCCGTCGACCGCAGCGACGAGCGGCTTGTCCAGGCCGAGCAGGGTCTCGGTGAGCGTGCGGTAGCGCTGCATGCCGGCCAGGCGCTTCTCGGCCGTGCGCGAGCCGGACCCGGCCATGGCCTTGAGGTCGCCACCCGCGCAGAAGTCGCCGCCAGCGCCGGCCAGCACGATGGCGCGCACCGCCTCGTCCTGCTGCGCATCGCGCAGCGCGGCGGTGAGCGCCTCTGCCAGGGCCGGGGACAGTGCATTGCGGCTGCCGGGCCGGTCGAGGGTGAGCACGGCGACGGCGGCCTCGCGGCCGACATGCAGGCCGTCCAGGCCGCTCATCCGACGACCTTCGGCATCGTTGCGGACTCAACTGCGCGACCGGCCTCGGAGGCCGGCACGCCGTCCTCCATCAAGTCGCAGAACTCGGTCATGCCCAGCACCGTGCGCGTGCCGCATCGCCACTCGGTCAGGCTCTCCGTGATCCGGGTGTAGCTGCGCCAGTCGCTGCTGCCGTGACGCCTGTGGCGCAGCGGCACGGTGCGCAGCACCCGGCCCTCGAGCAAGTAGACACCCTGGGCAGTGGTCACGGTGGCGGTCACCGCCCGCGGATACCACGCATCGTCGTAGTCGGCCTGGATGCGGCCGTCGATCACCGGCTCGTAGACGCCATCGCGCAGCACGTTGCCGCTGATGCGGTTCGGCCCACCTTCGGGCCGGCCCTTGATCGACAGCAGCACACCGAAGTCGCGGTCGAAGGTGACCGGGATCCACTTGTACCAAAAGAAGCTGTGCCAGTGCCTCGGCCCCCAGGACTTGTCGCGATAGCCCGTGCCGCGCACGAAGTCGTAGCGCCGCCCATCCACGGTGATGTGGCCCGTGACGGCCAGGTTCTGCTCGGTGTGGCCGCGGTAGACCGACAGTTCCGGGTCCATCTCGATGGGCCGGCCGTCCATCGTGACGATCTCGCCGCCGTGCATGGGCGAGATGCCCTCGAAGTCCAGCACGAAGGCACCGGGCTTCTTCGGATAGGTCTTGAAGGCGCGGCTGGGATCGGCCATGGCCAAGGGATCGTCCATGACGAGCAGTTCGCCTTCGTAGCTGCAGCGCAGGTGCCGGAAGGGCTCGATCACCTCGAAGCGCATGCCGCCCGCATCCATGGCGTCGTTGCTGTCGATGGCCGGCCGTCCGAACATGAAGGCGACCCGCCCGTCGGGCAGGTAGATGCAGCAGGTCATCTCGGCATGGCCTTCGTTGGGTCGGTTGCCCAGCCGGAACCACGCGCCGATGCCGGCGGCCGTCTCGAAGGCATTGAAATACATGCTCTCGTTGTAGTTGGCTGCGGCTTCGGGCGTGTGGGTGTACTCGTCACTGGGGTCGAGGCGCAGACGGGTGTCGGGCGGCATGTACATGGGATGTCCTGGCCTTCGATCGGTGGGCAGCGGGCTGGGAACGGGCCGGCTCCGGCCGGCCGATCGGGTTGTGGAGGATCGCGTCCGGCGGCCGCCATGGGCCGGCCGCACGCCGCGCGACGTCGACGCGGCTCAGAGGCTGATGTGGAAGCCGCCGTTGACGCCGATGTGCTGGCCGGTCATGTAGCTGCCCGCATCGGACAGCAGGAAGGCCAGCATGCGCACCGCCTCCTCGGCGGTGGACCAGCGGCCCAGGGGAATCTGCGCCAGCATGCCGTCCTTGAACTTCTCGCCGCGCACCACCTCGGTCATGGGCGTTTCCACCACGCCGAAGCAGATGGAGTTGGTTCGGACGTTGTAGCGGCCCCATTCCCGCGCGGCCGTCATCGTCATGCCCAGCAGGCCGGCCTTGGCGGCGGCATAGTTGATCTGGCCGATCGAGCCCTTTCGGCCGGCATCGGAAGAGATGTTGATGATCGATCCGCCGCTGGTGTCGCCGCCGCGTGACCGCGCCACCATGTGCCGGCCCACGGCCTGCAGCCAGTAGAAACTGCCGGTGAGGTGCACGTCGATCACGTCCTTCCATTGCTGGTCAGTCATCTTCTCGATCATGGCGGGGCGGGTGATGCCGGCGTTGTTGACCAGGCCGTGCAGCGCGCCGAAGCGCTCCACCGCCTCGTCCACGGCACGGGTGGCGAGCGCGGCGTCGGTGACGCTGCCCACCACCGTCATCACCCGTTCGGCGGGCAGCTCGGCCATGGCGGCCCGGAGGGTGTCGCCGTTCATGTCCACGGCCACCACGCGCCCATCGAGCTGCACGACCAGCTCGGCCAGCGCCTTGCCGATGCCCTGTCCGGCACCGGTGACGACCACCGTGCGGTTCTGGAGAGTGACGAGAGGATTCATAGGTCGGCGTTCCGTTCTATTTGGTTGAACCAATATTATTTGCGGGTCGATCCCGGCGTCAACGGTCGCGTCGTGGGGACGGTCCGTGCAGCTGTCGCGTCGGCGTCTTTCGCGTTTATGGTTGAACCAATATTATGATTGCGAGCACTATCTAAAGGCTCACAGGAGAAACGATGACCATCAAAGGCAAGGCCTGCATCGCAGGGGCCTTCGAGCATCCGACGCGCAAGGCGCCGGACAAGACCGTGGCCCAGCTGCACGCCGAATGCGCGCGCGGCGCGCTGGCCGATGCCGGCCTCACGCTGCAGGACGTGGACGGCTACTTCTGCGCCGGCGACGCGCCAGGGCTGGGTGCGAACAGCATGGCGGACTACCTGGGCCTGACCCGCCTGCGCCACATCGACAACACGGACACCGGCGGCTCGGCCTACCTGATCCACGTGTCGCATGCCGCCCAGGCCATCGCAGCAGGCAAGTGCGATGTGGCCCTGATCACCCTGGCCGGGCGGCCGCGTACCGAGGGCGGCAGCGGCGTCGGCGTGGGCGCTCGGCTGGTGACCGCCGCCACTCCCGATGCGGCGTGGGAGATGCCGTATTCGCCCGTGACGGTCAACATGTACGCGCTGGCCGCCGCGCGCCACATGCACGAGTACGGCACCACCAGCGAGCAGCTGGCCTGGATCAAGGTCGCCGCTTCACAGCATGCCCAGCACAACCCGCATGCCATGCTGCGCGAGCCGGTGAAGGTGGAGGAAGTGCTGGCGTCGCCGCTGATCTCCGACCCGCTGCACAAGCTCGACTGCTGCGTGGTGAGCGACGGCGGCGGCGCATTGGTGGTGGTGCGGCCGGAGATCGCCCGCCGGCTGAAGCGGCCCGTGGTGCGCGTCCTGGGTGCCGGCGAGACCATCAAGGGCCAGCTCGGCGGCGCGGTGGACCTCACCTGGTCGGGCGCCGCAGTTTCAGGCCCCGCCGCCTTCGCCGAGGCGGGCTTGAAGCCGGCCGACATCCAGTACGCCTCGATCTACGACAGCTTCACCATCACGGTGCTGATGCAGCTCGAGGACCTGGGCTTCTGTCCGAAAGGCCAGGGCGGCCGCTTCGTGGCCGACGGCAACCTGATCTCCGGCGTGGGCAGGCTGCCCTTCAACACCGACGGCGGCGGACTGTGCAACAACCACCCGGCCAACCGGGGCGGCATCACCAAGGTGATCGAAGCGGTGCGCCAGTTGCGCGGCGAGGCCCATCCCCGGGTGCAGGTGCCCGACTGCCGCCTGGCGCTGGCGCAGGGCACCGGCGGGCTGCTCGGCTCGCGCCACGGCAGCGCCACGCTCATCATGGAAAGGGAATGACATCATGGCGACTCCGTCCACCGACCGCCCCCTCACCACGCTGCCCCACGACGCCGCCACCGAGCGCTTCTGGGCCAGCACCGCCGACCACCTGCTGCTGACGCGCCAGTGCACGAGCTGCCACAAGCCTCACTGGTACCCCCGGCCGGTCTGCCCCTTCTGCCAGGGTGACACCGAATGGCGCAGCCTGTCGGGCAAGGGCGCGATCTACAGCGTCAGCGTGACGCGCCGCGCGGGCCCGGTTGCCTATGCCATTGCCTATGTGGCACTGGACGAGGGCATCACCATGCTGACCAACATCGTGGACTGCGACCTCGATTCGCTGCACATCGGCCAGCGCGTGCACGTGTGCTTCAAGCCTGCCGAGGACGGCACGCTGGTGCCCATGTTCACGCCGGACTGAGAGGCGCCGCCATGGACACCCTGCAGTTCGAGGTCCGCGATCAGGTCGGCTGGGTCCGCCTGTCGCGCCCCGCCATCCACAACCCCTTCGACGCCGAGCTGCGCGCCGACCTGATGGCCGTGCTGGAACAGGTGCGCGACGACCCGGGCGTCCGCGTGCTGGTGCTCACCGCCACGCCCGGCACCTTCTGTGCCGGCGGCAACCTGCATCTGCTCAAGGCCCACCTGGATGCTGGGCCGGCCTACTGGCAGCAGCGCATACGCGGGGGGCTGCGATTCATCCAGGACATGCTCAACCTGGGGCGGCCGGTCATCGCCGCCGTGGACGGCCCCGCGGTGGGCGCAGGCTTTGCGCTGGCCCTGACGGCCGACATCGTGCTGGCCTCCGAGCGTGCGCGCTTCTGCATGGCCTACCTGCGCCTGGGGCTGGTGCCCGACCTGGGCGCGATGTACCTGCTGCCGCGTGCGGTGGGCGTGCAGCGGGCCAAGGAGCTGATCTTCTCCACCCGCGACATCGATGGGCACGAGGCACAGCGCCTGGGCATCGCGATGGAAGTGCATCCCAGTGAGGCGCTGGAGGCCCGCGCCGCCGCCATTGCCCGCAGCCTCACGCAGGCGGCGCCCACGGCCCTGGCATTGACCAAGGCGGCGCTCAACGCCTCGCTCGACGCGGACCAGCAGACCCTGTTCAGCATGGAGGCGGCGGGCCAGGCCGCCGCCTTCGCCGCACCCGAGCCGCGCGAGGCCATCGAGGCCATGCTGGCGCGCCGACCGCCCCCGTACCGCGGCTTTCCGCCGGTCGCCTGAGCGCGACCCGCTGTGGGGCCGGCTCCCGGGTCGGGAGCGCATCGTCGCTGTATTACGATTGCCCAAAGAGGTTCATCCAATGCCGACGAAGCGCATCTCCCAGTCCGCACAGCGCGCCAAAGCCGGCCCCGGGCCCACGGCCGCCGTCGCCGAGCCAGCCGTCACCCCGCTGTTCCAGCCGGTGCGCACCCGCCGCACCTTCGAAGAGGTCTGCAACCAGATCCGCGAACAGCTCGCCCGCGGCGAGCTGCGCCCCGGCGACCGGCTGCCTGCCGAGAAGGATCTGGCAGAGCAGTTCGACGTCAGCCGCAGCGCCGTGCGCGAGGCGCTGCGCAGCCTGGAATCGGCCGGCGTGGTGGAGGCCGTCACCGGCCTGAACGGCGGTTTCTTCATCCGCAACGGAAGGCCCACCGGCCTGACCCAGACCGTGCGCGACATGGTGTCGCTGCAGCAGGTATCGATCGCCCACGTCACCGAAGCGCGCATCGAACTGATGGCGGTGGCCATCCGCCTGGCCTGCGAACGGGCGACCGAAGAGGAGATCGACGCGATCGAGGCCGACATCGACTACCACACGGACCTGTTCCTGCAGGGCCACGGCTCTCGCAACACCCGTTCGGTGATCCGCTTCTACCAGCTCATCGCCCAGGCCACCCACAACGAGGTGTTCGCCGCCATGGTCGATGCGCTGTCGGAGATCATCCGCGGCCTGCTGGCCCAGGTGGACCCGAGGCCGCGCAAGGACTTCATGCAGGTTCGTCGCAAGGTGCTCACGCACCTGCGCGCGCGCGATGCGACGGCGGCGGCGGCAGCCATGACGGCGCACCTCAAGCTCATCAACGACTACCTCGAAAGCGAAAGCAAGAAGGCGGCCCGGCGCACGGCCGCCCGCCGGGCCGCTTGATCCCCATCTCCAGACCCATGGCAACCAAGACTTCATCCCCTCCCGTCCGATCCGCCACGTCACCGGCCGGCGCGGCAGCGCCCGCGGTGCGCTTCCAGGCCGTGCGCTCGGCCCGCGCCTTCGAGGAGATCGCCGATCAGATCCGTACGGAGCTGGCCGAGGGACGACTGAAGGTCGGCAGCCGCCTGCCCGCCGAACGGGCGCTGGCGGTGCAGTTCGGGGTCTCGCGCAACACCCTGCGCGAGGCCTTGCGCTCGCTGGAGCATGCCGGACTTGTGCGGCTGCAGAAGGGCGCCAGCGGCGGCGCCTTCATCAGCGAAGGCTCGGGCCTGGCCATCACCACCAGCCTGATGGACCTCTACCACATCGGCACCATCACCCCCGCCCACCTCACCGAGGCGCGCATCTGGCTCGAATCGGTGATCGTTCGGGAGGCCTGCAGCCGGGCCACGCCCGCGGACCTGGAGGCGCTGCGCAAGAACGTCGACGCCGCCGCCCAAGCCATGAAGGACGGCGACTTCCAGCGCCGCGCCGAGATGCACCTGGACTTCCACCGCATCCTGGCGCGCATGACCGGCAATCCGCTCATGGTGCTGATGATGGACAGCCTGATGGCTGTGCTCAGCCGATTCATCCAGACCCTGGGCGAGTACGAGAATGCCTTCGTGCTGCCCTCGCGCAAGCGCTTCCTCAAGCACCTGGAGGCGCGCGACGTCGCCGCTGCCGTGGCCGAGATGGAGGCCAGCCTCAAGCGACTGCAGAAGGGCTACCTCTCCCACCTGGCAATGGATGACGCCGCGGCTGCGCCACTGCCCCGCAGTCGCGCGCCTGCGAAGAAGCGCTGAGCGCCGCGCGGGCCTGTGCCCCGCTTCCCTTTTCCTTTTATTGCTTCACCGCCTTCCTGCGGCGGACGCCCTAGGCCGCTCGCCCGCGCGGCCGCGTTGCGCGCCCGTGTGTGTCGGGCCTAGAATGGCTCTACCATTGACATCAGCACGGCATTCAGCCGTGCGGCCACCACCATGTCCTACGCCTACGAGCGCACACCGCGCGGGATGTATTTCGAGGATTTCGAGATCGGCGAGACCATCGTCACCTCGCGCCGCACGGTCACGCTGACCGATATCGTCAACTTTGCCTGCCTGTCGGGCGACCACAACGCGCCACATATCGACCACGAGTTCTGCAAGACCCAGTCCTATGGCGAGCCCATCGCGCATGGCCCCCTGGTACTGGCCATCGTGGGCGGGCTGCAGTGCCTGACCGGCATCAACGACGGCACCATCATCGCCATGACGGGCCTGGACCAGTGGCGCATGCACCTGCCGGTGAAGGCCGGCGACACCATCCATGCGTTGATCACGCCGGTGGAGAAGAAACTCACCAGCAGCGGGACGAAGGGGATCGTGACTTGCGAACGCATCGTCAAGAACCAACGCGGCGAGACGGTGCACACGATGTTGATCGGCAACATGTACCGCTGCCGCCCGACGGCCGGCTGACGGAATAGGAGGCCGGCACGGGCCGCTGTCGGGGCCGACTCCGGTCAACCCCTACTTGGCCGGCCATCGGGGACGGGCCAAAATTCCAATGGACCAACCATTGAAAACCACGACGCCCCGATAAAGAGAGACAACGCATGCACCGCCGGACCGCCGCCCGAATCTTCTGCCTCGCGCTCGCCGCCACGGCGCCGGCACTTGCCGCCGCCCAGGAGCCCTATCCGAGCCGACCCATCACCATCGTCGTGCCCTATGCGGCCGGCGGCACCAGCGACGGCCAGGTGCGCATGTTCCAGGACGCGCTGGGCAAGGAACTGGGCCAGCCCATCGTGGTGGACAACCGCCCCGGCGCCTCGGGCGCCATCGCTGCCCAGATGGTGGCGCGCGCCCGACCCGACGGCTACACCCTGCTCTACCCCAACAACGGCGTGCTGACCACGCCGCTGCTCAACGACAAGGCCGGCTACGACGCCTTCAAGGACCTGCGGCCGGTGACCCTGACCTCGGTGGTGCCCATGGTGCTGGTGGTCAACAAGGCGGTGCCGGCGGACGACGCCAAGAGCTTCTTCGACTGGGCGCGCAAGCAACCCAAGGGCGTGATGTACGCCTCGGCCGGCACGGCCTCCTACGGCCACCTGTCCACGGCCCGGCTCATCCAGCTGTCGGGCATCAAGGCCGAACACATTCCCTACAAGGGCGAGGCGGCCTCCACCCTCGCGGCGCGCACGGGCGAGGTGCAGATGCTGGTGACCACGCCCTCCTCGGCCATGCTGGGCCAGGTGCAGCAGGGCAACCTGAAGCTGCTCGGCGTCGGCACCAGGGAGCCCTCCAGCGTGGTACCGGGCACGCCCCCCCTGAACCGCGCCGTGCCCGGCTACGAGGCCCAGGCCTGGTTCGGCGTCATGGCGCCTGCAGGAACGCCCGACGCGGTGGTCGAACGGCTCAATGCCGCCTTCCGCAAGGTCATGGCCGACGACGGGCTCAAGACCCGGCTGCTGGCGACCGGCGCCGTGGCCCGCACCACCAGTCCGGCCGAGTTCGCCCAGATAATGAAGACCGAGTCCGATCAGCTGCGCGACATCGTCACCCAGTTCAACATCAAGGCGGAATGAACACCCTTGCCATAGAGGCTGCCGAGCACGACCTGGTGGTCGTCGGCTCCGGCGCGGCCGGCCTCACCGCCGCCATCACCGCCCGCAAGCGCGGGCTGGACGTGGTGGTGCTCGAGAAGGAGCCCGTCTTCGGCGGCACCACGGCGCTGTCGGGCGGCGTGCTGTGGATACCCCTGACCCACCACGGCCTCCGGCAGAACCCGTCCGACACCGCCGAGCAGGTGCGCACCTTCATGCAGGCCGAGACCGGGCAGTTCTACGACGCCGCCGCCGTGGAGGCCTTCATCGAGAACGGTCCGCGCATGGTGGATTTCCTGGAGCGCGAGACGGCCATGCAGTTCGTGCCCACGCTCTATCCCGACTACCACCCCACCGCGCCCGGTGGCGCCGACGTGGGCCGCTCGATCCTGGCCAAGCCCTACGACATCCGCGGCCTGGGCAAGGACATGCCACGGCTCAAGCCGCCACTGCGAAGCATCACCTTCATGGGGATGATGTTCAACTCGTCCAACGCGGACCTGAAGCACTTCTTCCGGGCCACGAAGTCGCTCACTTCCTTTTTCTACGTGGCGCGGCGCCTGGCCAATCATCTCAAGGAGCTGCTGCTCTACCGCCGTGCCGTGCAGGTCACCAGCGGCAATGCGCTCGCGGCACGGCTGGCCCAGTCGGCCCTTGATTTGGGCATCCCCATCCTCACCGGCATGCCGGCGCGGCGGCTGCTGGTGGAGCACGGGCGCGTCGTCGGCGTGGTGGCCGGACCGGACGGGGCCGGGCGCACGCTGCGCGCGCGGCATGGCGTGATCCTCGCCTGCGGCGGCTTCCCGCACGACGCCCGCCGCATCGCGCAGGCCTATCCCCACCTGCGGCGCGGCCACCGGCACCTGTCGCCCACGCCGGAGAGCAACACCGGCGACGGCTGCGCCATGGCCGAGGAGGCCGGCGGCGTGGTGGAGATCCGCTTTCAGGAGCCCGCAGCCTGGATGCCCGTCACCCACGTGGACTTCGGCGGCGGCCAGACGGGCGTGTTCCCGCACCTGCTGGACCGCTACAAGCCCGGCGTGATCGGCGTGCTGGCGGACGGACAGCGCTTCACCAACGAATCCAATTCGTACCATGACGTGGGCGCCGCCCTGCACCTGGCCTGCGAGGGCATGCCCGAAACCGCGATGTGGCTGGTCTGCGACCAGGCGGCGCTGAACAAGTACGGGCTGGGCTACGTCAAGCCGGCCCCCATTCCACACGGGGCGCTGCTGCGCAACGGCTACCTCCTGCGGGGCCGCACCCTGGAGGAGCTGGCCCGCAACGCAGGCATCGATCCCGAAGGCCTGGCCCGCACCGTGGCCGACTACAACCTGCACGCGGTGCGTGGCGAGGACCCGGCCTTCCAGCGTGGAAGCACCAGCTTCAATCGCTACCTGGCCGACCCCGACCATGTGCCCAACCCTTGCGTGGCGCCCCTGACCCAGGGGCCCTTCTATGCCATCAAGCTGCTGATGGGCGACCTGGGCACCTTCGACGGCCTGACGACCGCCGTCACTGGCGAAGTTCTGCGCCGCGACGGCAGCGCCATTCCCGGCCTCTATGCCGCCGGCAACGACCGCGCCAGCGTGATGGGCGGCAATTACCCCGCGGCCGGCATCACGCACGGGCCCAACATGGCCTTCGCCTACCTCACGGCCAACCACATTGCCGACGAGGCCCGGCACACGGCACCGGCCGCGGGCGCGGGACCCACGCCCAGGGCCCCGGCGGCCCGGCCGCGGCAGGTGGCCTGATGGGCAAGTGGCGAGGCGAATCGCGCTTTGTCGGCCTGACGGTCGATGCCGGGGTCGCTTCCAGGAGCTGCTGCGCACGCCCTTCACGCTGCACAAGCCGGTGATTGCCAAGGTGCATGGCCATTGCGTGGCCGACGGCACCGACCTGGCGCTGTACTGCGACATGGTGGCCGCTGCGGACAACGCCCGCATCGGCTTCCCAGCCACGCGCGCCGTGGGCTCTGCGCCCAATCACATGTCTAGAACGTGAGACCCCAATGGGCCAAGCGTCTGCCGCTGAGCGGCGATGTGGTCGGCGGCGTCCACCAACAAGCGCATCGTCAACATCGCGCTGGAACTCGCGAGCGCCAGCCTGGCCGCCGAGATGGACAGCCGCGCGCAACTGAGCCGGGCCAAGCGCGAATTCGACGCCGGCGTGGCAGCCATGGCTTCAAGGCTGCTGCGCATCGGCGCGCCGAATCCTTCGGCGAAGGCACGGTACGGCCCCAGCTGGTGAGGACGCGGGCGCGCATCGGCACCCCGCCCTCGTGCGTCAGAGCTTCACGCGCCCCGAGCGAACCAGCTTTTCCGAGCTCGCCGTCTGCGCCTTGAAGAAGGCCTGCGTGCGATCGGGCGCCCAGCCGACCGAATCGAAGCCCAGCTCGGCGAGCTTGGCCTTGACGTCGGGCAGCAGCACGATGTCGTTGACCTCCTTCGTGAGCAGGTCCACGACGGCCTTGGGCGTGCCGGCCGGCGCCATCAGCGCTGCCCAGCCCGGCATGTCCACGCCGGGATAGCCAAGCTCGGCGAAGGTGGGCACATCGGGATAGCTGGGCGAGCGCTCGGCCGAAGCCACGGCCAGCGTGCGGATGCGGCCCGGATAGCGCTTGGTGCCGCCGATGGAGGCGCACACGGCCTGCACCTGGCCGCCGATCACGTCCTGCAGCGCGGGCGCCTCGCCCTTGTAGGGCACATGGATGGTCTCGATGCCGGCGGCCATGTTGAACAGCTCGCCCACGAAGTGCCCGCCCGACCCCTGGCCGTAGGAGGCATAGGCGATCTGCCCCGGCCGCGTCTTGGCCACGGCGACGTACTGCCGCAGCGTGGAGGCCGCCAGGTTCTCGCTGATGCCCAGGGCGATCGGCGTGATGGCAAGCATGCCCACGGTGCTGAAGTCCTCCAGCCGGTAGCCCGGCTTGGACAGCAGCAGCAGGTTGGTGAGAAAGGCGCTGTAGGCCAGCAGCAGGGTGTAGCCGTCGGGGGCGGCCCGGGCCACCGCTTGGGCGGCGATGGCACCGGTGGCGCCGGGCTTGGACTCCACAATCACCGGCTGCCCCAGCCGCTCGGTGAGCTTCTGGCCGACCAGCCGCATCATGACGTCATGGCCGCCACCCGGCGGTGTCGGAATGATGAAGCGGATGACGTTGTTGGGGTAGCCCTGGGCGCGGGCCGCCGTGGCAGCGCCGCCGCCCAGGGTGGCCAGGCCGGCCGCCAGCACCTGTCGCCGAGAAATATCCATATTTGTCTCTCTAATTGGTTGAACCATACAAGTTATCAGCAAGTCAGCCACGGACGCTCGGGAATTACGCGGAGGCATCCCGGGCGCTGCAGCGGCGCCGAGGCCTAAGCGCCGTTGTCGGCGGCCGGCTGCACCCACCGTGGGTTGTTGATCGCGAGCGCATCCCGCAGGCTGCAGCGCAGATGCGCCAGCAGCGCCGGCGAATCGAGCGGCAATGCCCCGGAAGCGATTGCCGCGCGCAAGGCCTCGTCCAGCGCGGGGGCATTCGCCTGCACGCCGGCCTCCGCGCCCCTGCCCAGCAGCACGGCCAGGCTGGCAAGCGCCCGCGCATCGGCCGCCGGCCCCAGGCGCAGTTCGCGGGCCACGAGCCGCAGCACGTTGACGCACACCCGCAGCTGGAAGGCGTGATAGCCCTCCAGCGAAGGTCGCAGTTCCTGGTCGAGGTAATCGGCTGCGGCGTCCAGCAGCACCTCGGCCGGCGGCACCCGTGCGGGCGCCGGGTGGCCTTCGGCCTCGCCTGCGGCGGGAGCGCTCAAAGCGCAACCTCCGGCGCCGACTGCGGCGGCGCGACCAGGTTCAGGAAGTCCCACAGCGGCTCCTCCATGCGGCGGCCGATGGCGGCGAGTTCCAGGCTGGCGGCACGGCCATTGGGCCGCTTCTGGCTGCCGCGGCGGGCACAGGCGATGGCCCACTTGAGGTTGGCGAACGCCTCCCAGAAGCGCACCCGCTGCGGATCGACACGCCGCCCGGAGGCCGACTCGTAGGCGGCATAGAGCCCATCG
The DNA here is from genome assembly GCA_005503065.1 of Comamonadaceae bacterium ALPHA2B. Classification (GTDB taxonomy): domain Bacteria; phylum Pseudomonadota; class Gammaproteobacteria; order Burkholderiales; family Burkholderiaceae_C; genus Xenophilus. The sequence goes on along the minus strand of SCOE01000006.1, from coordinate 142,509 downwards.
CGCGCGCCGAAGCCGCCCACCTCGCCGGGGCCGCCGAAGCGCCACGTGCGCATGCACAGCACGCCCAGGTCCTGCATGGGATCCCCGATGCGGGCGATCTCCCAGTCCAGCACGCAGCGCACGCCCTCGGGGCCGACGACGAGGTTGCCGGTGCGGAAGTCGGCATGCACCAGCGCGGGCGGCACCGGTGGCGGCAGATGGCGCCCGATCCAGGCCACCGCGTGATCGAGTGCGGCATGACGCACGCCGCATCCGTCGAGCAGCGCGCGGTAGGCCGCCAGTTCTTCTGCAGGCGTGAAGGTCTGCAGGAAGGACAGCTCCGCGGTCGGAGTGCGGTGGATCGTGGCGAGGATGTCGCCGCACTGGCCGGCCATGCGGGCGCGGGCTTCGGCGAAGGCTTCGTCGCGCAGGATGCGGCGGCCCAGCGTCTCGCCGGCCACCCGGCCGGTGACGTAGCCCTCGCCCAGGCCGTCCTCCGGCGTGAGCACCGCCTCCACCACGGGGGCAGGCGTTCCGGCGGCGCGGGCGGTCTGCATCAATGCAGCCTCCTGTGCACCGCTCAGTTTGGGCACGGAACCAGCAGCAGCGCAACGCGCGGGTGTCTGCTGCAGGATCAGCGGCTGAGGCCCCTGGCCCGGCGCGACCCAGTCGAAGGACCAGGTGGCCTTGGTGCCGCCGGCCGTCAGGCGCTGCAGGCCGCGCACTTCGCCGGGCGAGCCGAAGCGGCGCGCCATCACGCGGCCGAGGCCGGCCGTGATTTCGTCGCTCGACGACGCGACCATCAGATCTGCCGGCCCGTGTTCTGCCAGAAGGGATCGCGCAGCCGGCGCTTGAAGATCTTGCCGCTGTCCTCGCGTGGCAGGGCGGCATGGAAGTCGATGCGCCGCGGCACCTTGTAGCGGGCCAGGCGGGCTTCCAGGTAGTGGCGGATGTCCGCCTCCGAGAGCTGCGCGCCGGGCTCGCGCTCCACGGCCGCGGCCAGTGATTCGCCGAAGTCCTCGTCCGGTATGCCGAAGACGGCGCAGTCGCGCACGCCCGGGCATTGCGCCAGCACCATCTCGATCTCCGCGGGATACACGTTCGTGCCGCCGAAGATCACCATGTCGGAGCGGCGATCGCACAGGTACAGCCGGCCGTCCTTGAGGTAGCCGACATCGCCCACGCTGATCAGGCCGTCGCGTTCCACGCCGCGACGCTTGGCGTCGTTGTTGAGGTAGGTGAAGTCGGGGTAGGCGGACACGCGCATGTAGATCTCGCCGATCTCGCCCTCGGGCACCGGGCGGCCGTCCTCCCCGTAGAAGGCCACCCGCGTACCCGGCGTGGGCGTGCCGACCGAGCCGGGATGCGCCAGCCAGTCCTGCGGGGTGGACAACGTGGCCGTGCCGACCTCGGTGCCGCCGTAGGTCTCGTAGACCACCGGGCCCCACCATTCCATCAAGGCCTGTTTGACCTCACGCGGACAAGGTGCGCCGGTGTGCGTGACCCACTGCAGCGAACTCACGTCGTAGCGCGCGCGCACCTCGGCCGGCAGCTTGAGCAGGCGCACGAACATGGTGGGCACCATCACCGCATGGGTGATGCGGTGCCTGGCGATCAGCGCCAGGGTCTCTTCGGCGTCGAACTTGGACTGCATCACCAGCACCTCGGCCGCGCCGAAGGCCTGGCGGCCGTAGGCATTGGGCGAGGCGTGGTACAGCGGCCCGGTGATCAGCGCGCGCACGCCGGGCACGAGGCCGTACACCCGCTCGATGATCTCCCGGTAGGCCTGGGCCTGCTCGGGCGTGGAGGGATGGCGCCGCACGCCCTTGGGATGCCCGGTGGTGCCCGAGGTGTAGATCATGGTCGCGCGGCTCGGCCTGGGCGGCGCATCCCAGGGCGCGAAGCGCTCGCACCACTGCGGCCAGAGCACGTCGTCCGGCGCGGGCCGGGCCTGCCCGGCGTCGACGCCGTAGCGCGCCAGGACCTGCGGCGGCGTGGGCGCCACCAGCACCTTCAGCCCCGCCGGCAGCCGGCCTCGCAGCGGCGCCAGCAGGTCGGCATGGGCCACCAGCACCTTGGGGTGGGCGTCCTCCAGGATGTAGAGCAGCTCCTCCGCCTTGCCGTGCCAGTTCAGCGGCACCGCATAGGCACCGATGGCGGCCGCCGCCTGCTGCACCTCGAAGAAGGCGAAGTCGTTGCGCAGCAGCAGCGCCACGCAGTCCCCCTCGACCACGCCCAGTTCGGCCAGGCCGGTGGCCGCGCGCCGGGCCTGCAATTGCACCTGCGACCGGGGCCGGCCCTGGTCGTCCAGATAGATCATGGCCTCATTCATGGCTGTCTCGTCCGCTCGTTGTCTCTCGTTGTCTGACGCTGCTTGGAGAATCGGTGCCCGTCACGCGGGGGCCAGCAATGCTGCCAGCCGGGCCGCATGGGCGCCGCTGTCGCCGAACAGCTGGTCCATCACATGGATGCGTCGCAGGCAATGACCGACGGCGTATTCCTCGGTCATGCCGATGCCTCCGTGCAACTGGATGGCACCAAGCGCCACCTCGCGCGCATGACGGCCGACGCACAGCTTGGCGCGATGCAGGTCGAGGCCCGCCTCGTCGCCACCGGGCAGGTCGACTGCGACCGCGGCGGCCATGGCCATGCTGCGGGCCATCTCGAGGTCCACGCGCATCTCCGCCACGCGATGGCGCAGCGCCTGGTTCTCGCCAATGGGCCTGCCGAACTGCTTGCGGGTGTGGAGGTAATCGACCGCCAGCCGGTTGGCCGTCTCGGCCGCGCCCAGCATGTCGGCGCAGGCCAGGGCCGCGCCCATGGCGACCGCGCCATCGATCGCACGGCCGCTGGCGACGCCATCGACCGGATCGGCCAGGGGCCGGGCCCGTACGCCCGACAGATGCAGCTCGGCGGCGGGCGTGTCGTCCACCAGGCGGTAGGACCGCCACTGGAGACCCGGCGCGCCGGCATCGACGAGGAAGAGCGCGCGGCCAGCCGGGCTGTCCGGGCCGCCGCCGGTGCGTGCGCTGACCACGACGTGGCCGGCCAGGCCCGCCCCGAGCACATGGGCCTTGGCGCCCTCGAGCACCCAGTCCCGGCCGCGTCGCGAGGCGCGGGTCTCGACCCAGCACGGCGCGTGGCGGCCTGCACTTTCGTCGTGGGCCCACGCGATGCGCGCGCTGCCATCGGCCAGGCCTGGCAGCCTCTCGGCGCACAGCGCCTCGTCGGCGCCCAGACGCAGCGCTGTCGCGGCCAGCACCTGGGGCAGCAGCGGCTCCAGGCACAGGGCGCCGCCGAGGGCCTGCATCACCGGCAGCATTGCGCGGGCGCCGCCATCGAAGCCGCCGTGTGCAGACGGCACGGACAGCGCGGTGACGCCCAGCTCGGCCAGGTGCTGCCAGGTCTGCGGGTCCTGCCCGCCCTCGCTGGCGGCATGGGCGCGACGCTGCTCGAAGCCGTAGCGCTCGGCCATCAGGCGCGTCAGGCTGTCCTGCAGCGCGCGCTGTTCATCGTCGAGTTCGAAGTTCATCGGATTCCCTGCCTCATCCCAGGATGGCCTTGGCCAGAATGTCCTTCTGCACCTCGCTGGTGCCGCCATAGATGCTGGCGGCACGCGAGTAGAAGTAGCGCGGCACCAGCGGGCCGTGCACGAGCTCGTCGTCGCCGTCGCGCCGCTCCAGGCCGGCCGGGCCCGCGAGTCGCGCCAGCAGCGCGCTCACCGCCTGCTGCAGCGCCACGCCCTTGAGCTTGAGCACCGAGGCGAAGGCCGGCAGCGCATGCTGCTCGGACGGAGTGAGCAGGAAGCGGTAGTTGGTCAGCTCGAGCGCGCGGATCTCCGCGTCCAGCACCGCCATTTCCGCACGCAGTCCGGCATCGTCGATCAGCCGGCCGCCCTGCGGCAGCACACGGCCCGCGATCTCGCGTGCCAGATCCAGCCGCTCGCGGCACAGCCCCACGTTCGCGATGCCGGTGCGCTCGTTGCCGAGGAGGAACTTGGCGCATTCCCAGCCCCTGTTCTCCTCGCCGACCAGGTTGGCCACGGGCACCTGCACGTCGTCGAAGAAGACTTCGTTGAGATGATGGCCACCGTCGATCGAGCGGATGGGGCGGATGGTGATGCCGGGCGACTTCAGGTCGATCAGCAGGAAGGAGATGCCGGCCTGCTTGCGGGCCTCGGGATCGGTGCGCACCAGCGCGAAGACCCAGTCGGCGAGGTGCGCGGTGGTGGTCCAGATCTTCTGTCCGTTGACCACGTAGTGATCGCCCCGCCGTTCGGCCCGGGTGCGCAGCGAAGCCAGGTCCGAGCCGGCACCCGGCTCCGAGAAGCCCTGGCAGAACCACAGGTCGAGGTTGGCGAGCCGCGGCAGGAAATGGTCGCACTGCGCCGGCGTACCGAACTTCATCAGCACCGGCCCAAGCATGGTGAGGTTGAACACCTGCGGCAGCGGTGCCGGTGCGCGATAGAGCTCGTCCATGAGGATCAGGCGCTCCATCTGCCCCAGCTCGGCCCCACCATACCGCGCGGGCCAGTGCGGCGCGGCCCAGCCGCGTTCGTTCAGTATGCGCTGCCAGGTCACGGTGTCCTGCTTGCGCGGCGGGTGGCCGGCGCGCAGGCGCGCGCGGATGTCCGCCGGCAGCCGCTCGTCGATGAAGGCCCGTACCTCGGCACGGAAGGCGCGCTGCGCCGGTGTGAACTCCAGATCCATCCGATCCTCTCGATGGGGCCAGCTCGGAGGAGCGGCCTGTAGAAAATTATGGTTCAACCAATTTTTGGTGGCAATGGCGATGGATCCGAAGGCGTTGCGCTGCGCAAGGAGCGGGGCACGGTCCGACGGCTGCGCAAGGCACCGCGCCGCCCGGCGAGTGCGACGGCAAACGCGATCACGCTGGCCAGAACTTGCAACCGCCCAACTCGCCCTCAGCCAGGCGCGGCACGGCCACGTCTTCCGCCGAGAACTGCGCGGGGGTGAGGCGGTCTTGCGGTTTGGCCCTCACCACGATGCGGCGGTTGGTCATCGCCTCGTCCATGCGCCCATGCCAGCCTCAGACGATGCGGCTGCTGCGGCCGGCCCAGTAGCGGTCTCGCAGGAGACGCTTGTAGAGCTTGCCGTTGTCCTGGCGCGGCATCTGGGCCTCGAAGTCGATGCTGCGCGGACACTTGAGCGCGGCCAGGCGCGAGCGGCAGTAGGCCAGCAGCTCCGCCTCCAGCTCGGGACCCGCCTGGTCCATGTCCACCGGCTGCACCACGGCCTTCACCTCCTCGCCGAAGTCGGCATTGGGCACGCCGAACACGGCCACGTCCACCACCTTGGGGTGCATCGTCAACACGCCCTCGGCCTCCTGCGGATAGATGTTCACCCCGCCCGAGATGATCATGTAGGCCTTGCGGTCCGTGAGGTAAAGGTAGCCGTCTTCGTCCAGGTAGCCCACATCACCCAGGGTGGACCATCCCTGCGCGTTGAACACGCCCTCGGTCTTGCCCGGGTCGTTGTGGTAGACGAAGCGGCGGCTGCCTTCGAAGTAAACGGTGCCGGGCTCACCCGGGGGCAGCAGCCGGCCATCGTCATCCACGATGCGGATGGTGTTGAGCAGCGACCTGCCGACCGAGCCGCGGTGCGACAGCCATTCCTCGGACGTGATGAAGGTGCAGCCCGAGCCTTCCGAGCCGCTGTACTGCTCGACGATGCAGGGCCCCCACCAGTCGATCATCTGCTGCTTGACGTCCACCGGGCACGGCGCCGCCGCATGCAGGGCGCAGCGCAGCGACGACACGTCGTACGACGCCCGAACCTCGGCCGGCAGCTTGAGCATGCGCACGAACATGGTCGGCACCACCTGCGTGTGCGTCACGCGAAAGCGCTGCACGGCGGCAAGAAAGCCCTCGGGATCGAACTTCTCCATCACCACCACGGTGCCGCCCATGCGCTGCACCGTCGCGCTGAAGCCCAGCGGGGCGGCGTGGTAGAGCGGTGCCGGCGACAGGTAGATCGTGTCGCCGTCGAAGCCCATCCTGCGCGCGAACGTCGCCATGATCGGCACCATGGCCTCGATCGGATTGTTGGCGAAGGGCACCTTGATGCCCTTGGGCTGCCCCGTGGTGCCCGAGGAATACAGCATGTTGTGCCCGCCCACCTCGTCCGGGATAGGCGTGTCGGGATGCGTGCCTGCCGCCTCCTCCCAAAGCGCGAAGCCGCCGAAGGGGGCGTCCACCGCCAGGCAATGCGCCACACCCGGACACAGCGCGGGCAGCTGCTGCGCCACCGCCCGCATGGCGGCCGAGGACACCAGAGCCGTCGCCCCGCAGTCGTTGACGATGTAGGCCGCCTCGGCCGGACTCAGGTGCGTGCTGATGGGCGTGAAGTACAGCCCCGCACTCATCGCGGCCCAGTAGACCTCGTAGAAGCGAATGTTGTTCTCCATCAGCACGGCGATGTGATCGCCCGGCCGAAGTCCGAGGGCCCGCAGCAGGTGCGCCCCCTGGTTGGCACGCGCGGCCAGCGCACGATAGCTGAGCACGGCACCGGTGCCGGCCATGATGACGGCCGCCTTGTCCGGATGACGGCTCGCGGCTAGTCGGGGATGGGTCATGTCGGATCTCGCAGGAAGTGCGGTGTCGAAGCAGGCCGCGATGAGGATCGGGCGGCGGGGGCTGCGCAGCGTCGGCAGCTTCGACCCCGGATGATGCAACCACAATTATGGTTCAACCAATGAGATCCTAGCACTCCCAACATGAGCAACCCAGTCAGGGGAAGTCCCAAGGCGAAGCCGGGTCGACTCCATAAAAAAAAGGGGGCTTGCGCCCCTCGTGCCAGAGTCGGTCGGGTCCGCTCAGCCCAGGTCCATCTGCTTGGCCAGGATGTTGCGCTGGATCTCGTTGGTGCCGCCGCCGATGGGTCCCACGCGCGAGTCGCGGAAGAACATCTGCATGTCGTATTCCATCGAATAACCCGCGCCACCCATGATCTGCATGCCGATGTCGGCGCACTTGAAGTTGTTGTCGGTGGCGACGATCTTGGCAATCGAGGCCTCCGTCACCGCGGGTGTCCCCGAGTCCAGCACGTCGGCCGCGCGGTAGACCATCTGGCGCGCCGTCTCCGACAGGATCAGCATGTCGGCCAGTTTGTGCTGGATCACCTGGAACTGCGAGATCGGCTGGCCGAACTGCACGCGGTCCTTGGCGTAGTCGCGGGCGTACTCGGTGATCTTGAAGCAGTGGCCGGCCGAGATGGCGGCCAGCCCCAGCCGCTCCAGGCCCAGGCAGCTCATGATGTTCTTCCAGGCACGGCCTTCCCCGCCGAAGAGGTTCTGCGCCGGCACGCGCACGTTCTCGAAGAACACCTCGTTGGCGTGCGAAGTGCGGCGGCCCAGCATCTGCAGCGGCCGCACCGTCACGCCAGGCGTCTTGGCATCGACCAGCAGCGTGCTGATGCCCTGGTGGCGGTTGGCGCCGTCGCGGTCGGTGCGGGTGATGACGACGAAGTAGTCCGCCACATGGCCGCAGGTGATCCACACCTTGTTGCCGTTGAGGATGTAGTCGTCGCCCCTGCGCTCGGCGAAAGTCTTGACGCCGGCCACGTCCGAACCGGTGCCTGGCTCCGACATGCACAGGGCCAACTTGGCCTTGCCCGCGATGATGCGCGGTACCAGGTCCTTCTTCATCTCCGGCGAGCCGAACTTGGCGATGTGCATGCCCGCGTACACCGCCGAGGTGGTGATGGCCTGGGCGATGCCGGTGTAGTGGTAGCCCATGGCCTCCAGGAAGATGGCGATGTCGCGGTAGGAGCCGCCGCTGCCACCCAGCTCTTCGGGATAGAACAAGCCGATGTAGCCGGCGTCGGCCAGCGCTTCGTAGGCCTCGAGCGGAAACTCGCGGGCCTCGTCCATCTTCCGGATCTTCTCCCAGGGCAAGTGGCGGCCCAGCAGGTCGAGCACGCCCTCGCGCATCATGCGCTGGTCGTCGGTGAGGCCGGTGGTGTTGAACAAGCTCATGGCTTTCTTTCTCCTGTGTACGGGATGGTGGTGAAGATGACGGCCGTGCTCAGCCGGCCGGACGCGCTGCGAACAGCGGACCGTCCCGGTACTGCAGCACCACCATTTCCATGGCCTGGCCGATGGCCAGCGGTCGCAGCGGGTCCTCGACCAGGCGGCAGGCCAGGCGCAGGCCGTCGTCGAGGTCGACGATGCCGCAGGCATAGGGCGCTTCGGGCGCGAACACCGCGGGCGCGGCGTGGATGCGCGTCCAGGAATAGAGCGTGCCGGTGCGCCCCAGCGGCGCCCACGCCACGTCGGTGGACCAGCAATGCGGGCACACCGGCTTGGGCGGAAAGGTCTGGCGCGCGCAGGCGTTGCAGCGCGTGCTCATCCAGCGGCCGTCGCGCAGCGCCTGCCAGAACGTGGTCGTGAACTCGGATTCCCGTGGCGGATAGGCCCGGTCCTCGGCAACGGAGAGCTGGGGCAGCGGCTGCGTCATTGCACGGCCTCCATGACATGGATGAGGGCGGCGTTGTAGTTGCCCAGTTCGCCCGTGGCCAGGCCGAAGCGCGCGTTCTTCACCTGCCGCTCGCCGGCCCGGCCGCGCAGCTGCTCGGCCAGTTCGACATAGTTGTAGAGCGAGGTCACATAGGCCGGATGCCCGCGGGAGGTGAGGCCGCCTGAAGTCGAGATGGGAATGCGCCCGCCGAGCCGCGTCTGGCCTTCGGCTGCCGCGTGCGCGCCCTGCCCGCGCGGCAGCAGGCCGATGGCCTCGCTCACCAGCACCTCCACGATCGTGCAGGGGGCATAGAGCTCGGCCAGATCGAGTTGCTCCGGGCCGATGCCCGCCTGCCGGTACGCATCCTGCGCGGCCTGGCGCGCAGCCGTGAAGCCGATCATGTCGTTGGGCACATCGCTGATCTGGTGCGATCCGTCGTGGCAGAAGCCGCGGCCGCGCACGAGCACGTAGGGTCGGCCCAGCGACTTGGCCACTTCCTCGCTGGCCAGCACCAGACAGGCCGCCCCGTCACCGCGCGGCGGCACCTCGTACAGCCCCAGCGGCTCGACGATGGGCCGCTGCGCGACCACCTCGTCCAGCGTGATCGGCTTGCGGAACTGGGCCAGCGGATTGAGCGAGGCATGGTGCCGGTTCTTGACCGCCACCGCCGCGATCTGCTCGCGCGTCGCACCATGCTCGTGCATGTAGCGCATGGCGTCCATGGCGTACCAGGCGATGGGCGTGAAGCCGGCCGAGGTGTGGAAGTCCACATCGCCGGTGGTGCGCATGCTGCTCATCATGTGCTCGGTGGCGGACACCGCGCTTTCCATGTTGATGCCCAGCGCCAGCGCCACGTCGGCCCGGCCCAGCAGGATGTCGTTGCAGGCCTGGTCGAAGGCCAGCGCCGCGGTCATGCCGTTGCCCATCACCTCCATCACGTTGCCACGGCAGGCCAGCCGCAGCTGGCCCATCAGGAAGGTGTGGAAGTACTTCTGCCGCGTGTAGGGCCGCGGCAGCGTGAAGACGAGGCTATGGATGTCCCGCTTGTCGACGCCGGCGTCGCGCACGGCCTCGACCACCAGGCGGGTCATGATCTCGTGCTCCAGCGTCTGCAGCGCCGCGTCGTCGGCAGTCTGGTGACGGCCGACGGGAATGGCGCTCGCGCCGACGATGGCGACGGCGCGACTCACGGGACTACCCTCCGCGCAAGGCGGTCGGGCATTCGCGCCCGGGAGCGGCCCGGCGCGCTCATGGCTGGGCCACCAGGGCAGGTGCGCCGAAGGCGCCGGCCATGCGCAGCGCCTCGATGCGCTGTTCGTCCATGCCCAGCGCGTCCGCGAGCACGGCCTCGGTGTCGGCGCCCACGGCCGGCGCCGCCCGCTCCACCACGGCGGGTGTGCGCGACAGTCGCAACGGCGTCGCGACGTTGGGCACCCAACCCTTCACCGGATGCGGGATGCGCGTGACCAGCTGGCGGTCGCGTGCCTCCTCCGAGGCCAGTGCCTGCGCCAGGGTGCGCACTTCGCCCGAAGGCACGCCGGCGGCGCGCAGGCGCGGTTGCCAGTGGCGCCAGGGATGCTTGCCGAATTCCGCCTGCATGATGTCGAACAGGTACTCGCGCTGCTGCAGCCGATTGGCGCGCTTGGACAGTACAGGGTCGTGGGCGATGTCGGGCCGCTCCAGCACCTGCTCGAACAGCCGCACGAATATGCCGTCGTTGCCACAGTTGATGTAGAAGGGCATGTCCTGGCACTGGAAGACGCCCGACGGGCAGGTGTCCGGACTGGTGTTGCCGTTGCGCTGCGGCTCGTAGCCGGTGGTCAGGTGCTGCATGGCGCCGAAGCCGGTCATCAGCACGGCCGTATCGAACAGAGCGACCTCCACGAACTGGCCCTTGCCGTCGCGGGTGCGCGCCATCAGCGCCAGCAGGATCGCGTTGGTCGCGGACATGGCGGTGGCCACGTCCATCACCGCGGCGCCGCTGCGCACGCCCTGGCGGTCGGCGTAGCCGTTCATCGAGATGAAGCCGCTCTCGGCCTGCGCGATGGGGTCGAAGCCCAGCCGGTCCGCATGGGGACCGGAGCGGCCATAGGCCGACACCGAGCAATAGATGAGCTTCGGGTTCATCTGCGCGCAGCGCTCGTAGTCGAAGCCGAAGCGCTCCATCACGCCAGTGGAGAAGTTCTCCACCAGCACATCCGCGGTCTCGATGAGCGCGCGTACGACCTCGCGGCCGGCCTCCGACTTGAGGTCCACGCCGATGCTGCGCTTGTTGCGGTTGGTCCAGATGTAGGGCGCGCCCTGGGCTGGCAGCTCCGGATCCATGGGCGGGTAGTAGCGGAAGTCCTCGCCCTTGACCGGCGCCTCGATCTTGATGACGTCGGCACCGAAGTCGGCGAGCGTCATGGTGGCCAGCGGCCCGGCCACGAAGTGCGTGAAGTCCACCACCCGGATGCCCTCGAGCGCCTGCGGCGTGCGCGATGCGGGCACCGGCTGCTCGGGCAAGGCGTTGATTCTTGCTTGATCGAACACTGTCCGTCCTCGAAAATGTCTATGGTTCTACCATTCTTGCACAACGTCAACGCGAGGCAAGCGGCAAATGACCCTGGACATCCCTGAGACGGACGCGGACCTGCTGGTGATCGGCGCCGGTGCCGCAGGCATGACGGCCGCGCTCGTGGCTGCACTGGAGGGCTTGCGCGTGGTGCTGTGCGAGGCCACGCAGCAGGTGGGCGGCACCACCGCCACCTCGGCCGGCACGCTGTGGATCCCGGGCAATCCGCACGGCGTCGCCGCGGGCCATGGCGACACGGTGGACGCCGCACGCACCTACCTCGACGCACTGATCGGCGAGACCGACCACGATGGCCGGCGCGAGGCCTTTCTCTCGGGCGGGCCAGCGATGCTGGCGTACCTCGAGGCGCGCACGGCGGTCAGGTTCGCCAGTGCCGGCATGCATCCGGACTACCTCCCACACCTGCCCGGCGCCGCGGTGCGGGGCCGGGCAGTCTCTCCCCTGCCCTTCGATGGGCGGCTGCTGGGCGCCGACTTCGGCCGCGTGCGCCCACCCCTGGCCGAGTTCATGGTGTTGGGCGGCATGATGGTCGGCAAGGCCGACATCGCGGCGCTGGTCGGCCGCTATCGCTCGTGGCAGGCATTCGTCCACAGCGCACGGCTGGTGCTGCGCCACGCCCGCGAGCGCGTCCGCCATCCGCGCGGAGCCCGATGGGTGATGGGCAACGCGCTCGTGGGGCGCCTGCTCCACAGCCTGCGTCTGGCCGGCGTCGAGTTGCGCTTCGGCGCGCGGCTGCGCGGCCTCGAGGTCGAAGATGGGCGCGTGATGGGTGCGAGCGTGGAGGCGCTGGGTCGGACCCAGGTGCTTCGCGCACGTCTGGGCGTGGTGCTGGCCACGGGCGGCGTGGGCCACGACGCGGCGCTGCGGCATTTCCTCGCCCCGCACGGGCCGACCATGCTCGCGCTGGCCGCCGAGGCGGTGCGTGGCGATGGCCTGGGCGCTGCCCGCGCGGCAGGCGCTGCGCTGGCGGGCCTGGAGCGGCCCTTCCTCTGGCAGCCGTCATCGGTGGTGCATCGCAAGGACGGATCGACCGGGCTCTTTCCTCACCTGTTCCTGGATCGCGCCAAGCCCGGCCTGATCGCCCTGGACCGGCAGGGCCGTCGCTTCGTGGACGAGGCGGCCTCGTACCACCATTTCGTCGAGGGCATGGTGCGCGCTGGCGCCGTGCCGGCCTGGCTGGTGTGCAGTACCGCCTTCATCCGGCGTCACGGGCTGGGCGCCATTGCGCCGGGCACGCGCGACCTGCGGCCCTGGGTGGAGCGCCGCGCGCTGGTGGTGGCTCGGACACTCGACGACCTCGCGCGATCGCTGGAACTGCCGGCCGCCGCGCTGGCCGACACCGTGCAGCGCTACGACCATTGGGCCCGCCTCGGCAAGGATCCGGATTTCCACAAGGGCGATTCGGTGTTCGACCGCTTCAACGGCGCCCCCGGCCATGCGCCGAACCCCTGCGTCGGGCCTGTCGGCCCGGGCCCCTACGCCGCCATGGCGGTCTGGCCCGGGGACGCAGCATCGAGTGCCGGACTGGCCACCGACGCCCAGGGCTGCGTGCTCGACGCCCATGGCCGCCCCATCGAGGGGCTCTATGCCTGTGGCAACGATGCGGCCTCATTGATGCGGGGCCACTATCCCGGGCCCGGCACGACGCTCGGCCCCGGCATGGCGCAGGCCTACCGCATCGCGCTGCATGCAAGCGCAGTGGCTCGCGGCGGCATCCCCTGATCCGGGATCCGCGCCCGGCAACGGCGGTGCGTGGCGCTCGTCTTCCTGCGCGCACCCCATGCCGTGGTGCTTGACGTGATCTGCGAGCTTCGTAGAATTGGTTCTACCAATTTGGCTCAACCAATCAACTGGCCGCACCCCGCCGGCCCGCGAATCCCATGCTTTCCCGAGAAGACAACGAAACCCTCGTCCGTGTCGGCCCCCAGACGCCCATGGGGCAGTTCATGCGGCTGTACTGGATTCCTTTCCTCAAGTCCTCGGACGTCGCGCCGGACGGCCAGCCGTACCGGGTGCGGCTGCTGGGCGAGGACCTCGTCGCCTTCCGCGACAGCAGCGGCCGCGTGGGCCTCGTGGCGCAGGCCTGCCCGCACCGCGGCGCGCCGCTGGTCTTTGGCCGCAACGAGGCCGACGGGCTGCGCTGCGTCTACCACGGTTGGAAGTTCGGCGTGGACGGCCGCTGCCTGGACATTCCCGTCGAACGGGCTGGCAGCCCCATGTGCAAGCGCATGCGCGTGACCGCCTACGCGGTGCGCGAACGCAATGGCGTGCTGTGGGCCTACCTGGGCCCCGACCAGGAAAGTCTGCCCGAGCTGCCCGCGGTGGAATGGAACCTCGTGCCCGAGACGCAGGTGGCCATTTCCATGCGCATCCAGGAGTGCAACTGGCTGCAGGCCCTCGAAGGCGAGATCGATTCGGCGCACGCCGCCATCCTCCATGGCCGCGTCGATGTCGGCGGCACGATCAACCAGTGGAAGCAGGGCGCCGACCTCACGCCCACCTTCGAATGCGTGCAGCACGATGCCGGCGTGAGCATTGCCGCACGCCGCAAGACGCCGGACGGCCAGAACTATGTGCGCGTCAACCAGTTCATGCTGCCCTTCTGGACGCTCGTCCCGCCGCAGGCGCAGTTCCCGGACCTGAGCGGCCATGCCTGGGTCCCCATCGACGACGAGCACACGCTGTGCGTGATGTTCTCGTACACCCCCGCCCAGCCCTTCTACGAGAAGACGCGCCAAGTCTTCAAGAATGGCCACGCGGGCCGCGAGACCGGCCATCACTCCGACAGCGCCTACGAGAAGCGTGCGGTGACGGAGCCGTACCACACCTACTGGAGCCGCTTCAACCGCAGCAACGCCTACCACTTCGACTACGCGCAGCAGGTCAGCAAGTACAACTCGGGCATGCCCGGCCTGTGGATCCAGGACGCGGCCTGCCAGTCCGGGGTGCAGCCCATCTACGACCGCACCCAGGAGCACCTGGGCACCAGCGACAGCGGCATCGCGCGCACGCGGCGCGTGCTGCTGGAGGCTGTGCGCCAGCTGAAGGCCGGCACGCCGCCGGTGTCGGCGTCCAAGCCCGAGCTCTTCATGAAGCGGGCCGTGTCCATCACCATCCCGAGCGGCGGCGACTGGATGGAACTGGGAGGCGAGCACATGCGCGCCGAGCTGGGCAAAGACTTCGGCTACGCACCCTGAGGCGTCCTCGTGCCGCATCTCAGCACCGCTGCCGTCGACATGAGCGCGGGTTTCGTCCAGCCGCCAGCTCGCCCGCGCGAGAGCAGCGGCCAGATCGGCACGGTGATCTCCGGCCTGCTGGCCTTCCTGCGCGAGCGCAGGCTGCAGCCGGGCGACCGCCTGCCCTCGGAGCGCGACCTGGCGGACAGCCTGGCCGTGGGGCGCAATGCGGTGCGCGAGGCGCTGGCCATCCTCAGCACGCTGCGGGTGGTGGACTGCCGGCCCAACTCGGGCGTCTACCTGCGGCACATGGGCCGCGACAGCAGCTTCGAGGCGCTGGTGATGCTGGCCGACATGGGCGCCACGCCCACGCCAACCGAGGTGGCCGAGACGATGGAGGTGCGCGCCCATCTCGAACTGCTGGCCGCCGGCCTGGCCTGCGAGCGCCGCACCGAAGAAGACTTGCGGCGGCTGGACGGCATCCTCGCTCGCACCCGCGGCATCCTGGCCGAAGGCGGCAATATTGCCCAGGCCGACAGCGAGTTCCATCTCGCCCTGGTGGAAGCCACGCACAACTCGGTGCTCGTGCGCGTGCTCAATGCCTTCTACCGTTTCACGGCACTGCGCCGCGAATCCCTGTTCCATGACCTGGCACAGGGCCATGCCTCGGAGCAGGACCACCGCCAGATGGTGGCCTGCCTGCGCGCCGGCAGCGCCCCCGAGGCGCAGGGCCTGATCCTGCGCCACATGCAGCGCGCCCGCCGCTACTGGACGGACCGCCTGACCGATGCGGCACCGGCCCATCCATCCCAAGAACACTCCGGAGACACCCCATGACCCTCACCCCTTCCAGCCGCCTCACCCGCCGCGCAGCCCTTGCCGTCGGCAGCCTGCTTGCCGTCGGCATGGCCTTCGCGCAGGGCTACCCCAGCAAGCCGATCCGCATCGTCGTGCCCTATGCCGCCGGCGGGAGCACCGACCAGCTGGCCCGGGCCATCCAGCAGCCCATGAGCGAGTTCCTGGGCCAGCCCGTGATCGTGGACAACAAGCCCGGCGCTGGCGGCACCATCGGCGTCGACAACGTCGCCAAGGCCGCGCCGGACGGCTACACGCTGGTCTTCGGCAACAGCGGCCCCAACGCCATCGTCTCGCTGATGCGCAGGGTGCCCTACGACGAGCTCAAGGACCTGCGGCCGATCTCCACGGTCGCGATCACACCCATGATCCTGGCCGTGCCCACCGACAGCCCCGCGCGCACGCTGAAGGACTTCATCGCCTACGCCCGCCAGCAGGGAGCGGCGCTCAACTTCGGCTCGGTGGGCAACGGGTCGCTGTCGCACCTCACCGGCGCCTACTTCAACGATCTGGCCGGCACGCAGATGCAGCACGTGCCCTACAACGGCGGCGCGCCCATGACCACCGCCTTCGTCGGCGGCCAGATCCAGGCGGCCTTCGTCACCGGACTGGATGGCGCCACGCTGCTCGCCTCGGGCCGCGTGCGCTACCTCGCCGTGGGCACCTCGCAGCGCAGCGAGGCCGTGCCCGAGCTGCAGCCCATCGCCGAGGCGGTGCCCGGCTTCGAGAGCGTGGCCTGGTTCGGCGTGCTGGCGCCCCGCAACATGCCCGACGAGGTGGCGGCGCGTCTCAATGCGGCGGTGCGCGCCGCGGTGGAGCGGCCCGAGGTGCGACGCTTCTTCGCCGAACGCAAGGTGGAGGCGCGCAGCAGCACGCCCGAACAGCTCGAGCAGCTGATCCGCAAGGAGATGGCGCAATGGGGCCCGGTGGTGCGCAAGGCCAACATCCAGATGTGACCGCCGCCGCCATGGGAATGCGTGCGCCCCTTTCGGCCGCCACGGCCGCGGGAGCGGCCCGGCGTTCGCTGCGCGGGCAGGTGGCCGTCGTCGGCCTCGGCGAGGGCGGCTACTGGCGCCATGGCCAGTCGCCCGATCCGGAGTTCAAGCTGGCCCTCAAGGCCATCCTCGCGGCCTGCCAGGACGCCGGGCTGGACCCGCGGGAGATCGATGGCTTTGCTTCCTACGGCGACGACCGCAACGATGCTTCGCGTCTGGCGGCGGCACTGGGCATCCACCGCCTGCGCTCGGCCACGATGCAATGGGGCGGCGGCGGAGGCGGCTGCTGCGCGGCGGTGGCCAACGGCGCGGCGGCCATCGCAGCGGGCATGGCGGACTGCGTGGTGGTCTTCCGGGCACTGGCGCAGGGCGAGCACGGGCGCTTCGGCCAGGTCTCGGGCGCGTCCACGATCTCGGGCGAGAAGGCCTACCTCATGCCCTACGGCGTACTGGCCCCGCCGCAACGCTTTGCGATGCGGGTGCAGCGCTTCATGCACGAGCATGGCGTGCGGCAGGAGGCCCTGCGCGCCATCGCCCTGGCCTGCTACCACCATGCCCAGGCCAATCCCCGCGCCCTGATGCATGGACGGCCGCTGGATGCGGCCAGGTACGACGCCTCGCGCTGGATCACCGAACCCTTCCATCTCTTCGACTGCTGCATGGAGAACGACGGCGCCGCGGCGCTGGTGCTGGTCGCGGCGGAGCGCGCGCGCGACTTCGCGGCCGAGCCGGTCTACCTGCTCGGCGCCGCGGCCGGCTCGCCGCACCGCGCCGCCGCCACGGCCCACAACGCCCCCGACTACGGCAGCGCCGGCTACGCAGCCGTGGCCCAGGACCTGTGGCGCATGGCGGGCCTGGGACCGTCGGACGTGGGCTCGGTGCAGAGCTACGAGAACTTCACGGGCGGCGTGGTGATGGCGCTGGCGGAGCATGGCTTCTTCCGGCCCGAGGAGGCCAACGACTTCCTCACCGTCGACAACCTCGTCAGCCCGCACGGCCGGCTGCCCCTCAACACCAGCGGCGGCAACCTGGCGGAGTGCTACATGCACGGCCTCGAACTCGTGCTGGAGGCGGTGCGCCAGGTGCGCGGCACCTCGACCAGCCAGGCGCTGAGGCGCGACGCCGCACTGGTCATCGGCGCGCCGATGGTCTCGCCCGTGAGCAACCTGCTGCTCGGCTCGGAGGCCACCCTGTGAGCGATACGTTCATTCATCCCCTGCCCGCCGGCCTGCCGATTCCCGTGTCGGAGCCGGATGGCCTTTCGGCTCCGTACTGGCAGGGCCTGCGCGAGGAACGCCTGCACGTGCAGCGCTGCGAACGTTGCGGCACTTGGCAGTTCGGGCCCGAGTGGATCTGCCACCACTGCCATGCCTTCGACCCGGCATGGACCGAGGTGACGCCGCAGGGCGTGATCCACAGCTGGACCCGGGTGTGGCATCCGGCCCATGCGGCCCTGCGTGGCCATGGGCCCTACCGCGTCGTGCTCGTCGCGCTGCCGCAGGCGGGCGGTGTGCGCATGGTGGGCAACCTGCTGGGCGATCCGATGCAGGATGTCGCCATCGGCACTGCCGTGCAGGGGGTCTTCGCGCACCATCCCCAGGCGCAACCCGCGTTTTCGCTGCTCCACTGGCAGCCGTGCGACGGTTAGCCTGCGGCTCGCACCTCTTCCATCGGACACCTCGCCATGCCCCTCGACCCCAATGCCGCCACGGGCGGACCTTCGCACCAGGACACCGATGCGGCCGACGCGCTCCAGACCCTGCTCGAACAACGCTACAGCTGCCGCGGCTTCCTGCCGCAGGAAGTACCGCGCGCTACCATCGAACGCATCCTGCAACTGGCGCAGCGCACCGCCTCATGGTGCAATGCGCAGCCCTGGCAAGTGGTCGTGACCCGCGGTGCGGCCACCGAGCGCCTGCGCGAGGCGCTGCGGGCGGCCCAGGGCCAGCCGCCGCAATCCGACTTCCCCTGGCCGCGTGAGTACCACGGCATCTACCAGGCGCGGCGCCGCGAATGCGGGCTGGCCCTGTATGACGCCGTCGGCGTCGCCAAGGGCGACCGCGAG
Source organism: Comamonadaceae bacterium ALPHA2B (assembly GCA_005503065.1). Taxonomy (GTDB): domain Bacteria; phylum Pseudomonadota; class Gammaproteobacteria; order Burkholderiales; family Burkholderiaceae_C; genus Xenophilus. The sequence continues at coordinate 124,391 of SCOE01000006.1, read as the reverse complement.
GCCTCTGCCCGGCAGGCGATGGAGAACTTCCGCTTCTTCGGTGCCCCCCACGTGGCCATCGTCAGCTCCGACGAGGCCCTGGGCGTGTACGGCGCCGTGGACTGCGGCGCGTACGTGTCCAACTTCATGCTCGCCGCCAGCAGCCTGGGCGTGGCCACCGTGCCGCAGGCGGCCCTTGCCTCCCGTGCCGACGTGCTGCGCCGACACTTGGGATTGGCCGAAAGCCGACGCGTGGTCTGCGGCGTCTCTTTCGGCTATGCCGACACGGCCCACCCGGCCAACAGCTTCCGCACCACGCGTGCGGGCCTGGAAGAAGTGCTCACGTGGGTTGACCGCTGAAGCGACCCCGGCTTCGTCCTTGACACGGCTGCGTGCTCAGCGGACGGAACTTGCGGGTCGGCCGAGCGACCGGATGGCGCCAGCCGATCTCCCCGGCCCCCGTGCGCTTCTCAGGTCGGCTTGCCGGAGGTGCTTCCGGTAGCTTCTTTCACGCAGTGCCGAATGTCACATCCAACTGCTGGCACAACAAGTTCCGCTTCCGTGGGCGATTGTCCCGTCGGCTCTCCCTCGAAGTCCGACGATCGTCATTCGGAACTGTTCAGCAAATCGCGGCGTGGCCGTCGCCATCCTCACCAACTCGCGCCAAAAGCGGTACGCAATTCCGCCATCTGTGCGTCTGTCAGAGGCGTCACCCGCCCGCCGGCCAGGTGCACCAGCCTGGCCGTTTCCTCCAATTCCTCGAGCACCGCCATGGTCTCGCCGGGCGTGCGGTGCCACACCGTCGGGCCAAGCCGGTCCAGCATCACCGCCCGCAGCGTCAGCCCCCGCTTGCCGAAGTCCGCGATGGTGGCCTCCACCTCGGCGGCGGCTTCAGCCGCTCCCGGCCGGTGGTATCCGATGACCGGTACGTGTCCCACCTTCATCACGAAGTAGGGCGTGACGGGCGGCAACAGATCGCCCCGCAGCCCCTGGCCCGTCCGCCCCACGTGCGCCACGGTCGCAAGCACGCAATGGGTGCTGTGCGTGTGCAGCACGCAGCCGGCCGCAAAACCGGCCGCCTCGGTCGCACGATAGATGCGCTGGTGCAACTGGATGGTCTTGCTCGCACGGTCACCGCTGACCTGCTGGCCCTGGGCATCGAGTTTCGCCAGCCTGGATGGATCCAGCAGACCCAGGCACGCATCGGTCGGGGTGATGAGGAAGCCGCCGCCGTCCTCGGCGGCCAGCCGCACGCTGATGTTGCCTGCGGTGGCATGCACATAGCCCCGCGCATACAGGCTCGCGCCGATGCGGCAGATCTCCTCGCGCGCGGTCGACTCCCGCATCATGCCTCGCCGTCCATCAGGTCGAAGGCCGAGGTGAAGAAGTCGGCGGCGCCGAAGTTGCCGGACTTCAGGGCGATGTGCAAGCCCTCGCCGCCCGCATGCGGCGACTGGGCATGGCACCAGGGCACGCCGGGAGCGATCTGCGGGCCGATGCGCATCTGCCGGATGCCCAGGGCCTGCACGCATGCGCCGGAGGTCTCCCCGCCGGCCACGATGAGTTGGCCCACGCCGCGCTCCACCAAACCGACGGCAATGCGCGACAGTGCACGCTCCACCAGTTCCCCCGCCTGTGCGGCTCCCAGTCGCGCCTGCACGGCCTTGACCGCTTCGGGCTGCGCGGTGGCATAGACCAGCACTGGCCCAGCACCCAGTGCCTGCAGGGCGGCGGTGGCCCACTGGAGGGCAGCACCAACACTCTCGGCGTCTTCCTCGAGCTTGAAGGGATCGATCGCATAGGACGCACCGCCGCGCGCCTGGAAATCGGCCACCTGCGCGTTCGTCGCCAGCGAACAGCTGCCGGACACGATCGCCCGCCCTCCCCGCGGTGCCGGCAGCCGCCCCGCCACGTCGCGCGGTGCGATCCCGAAGTTGCTCGGCAGCCCGATGGCGATGCCCGAGCCCGCAGTGATCAAGTCCAGGTCCTTCAACGCAGGCCCGATCCGACGCAGGTCCTCATTGGTGGTGGCGTCGACCACAGCGATCGAGACGCCGCTGGCCATCAGGCTGTCCCTCCGAGCCATGATGGCAGTGGCGCCCCGGGAAACCGCCGTGTGGTCGATCAAACCCACCCTGCGCCGGGTTTGCGCTTGCAGGACCCGAACCAGATTGGAATCCGTCATCGGCGTCAGCGGATGATCGCGCATGCCGGAGTCCTGCAGCAGCGCATCGCCGACGAAAAGGTGGCCCTTGAATACCGCACGCCCATTCTCCGGGAACGCCGGGCAGGCGATGGTGAAGCGTGCATCGAGCTCTGTCATCAACGCATCCGTCACGGGCCCGATGTTGCCCGCTGGCGTCGAATCGAAGGTAGAGCAGTACTTGAAGTAGAACTGCCGAGCGCCCTGCGCCTTGAGCCAACGCGCGGCGGCGACCGACTGGGCCACGGCCTCGGCGGCCGGAATGGTTCGAGACTTCAGCGCGACCACCACCGCGTCGACGTCGAGCGTCAGGGGCTCCGTGGGCACGCCGATGGTCTGCACGACACGCATTCCCTCGCGCACCAGGTTGCTGGCGAGATCGGTGGCGCCGGTGAAATCGTCGGCTATGCAGCCAAGGACGATGCGCGATGCCGTTTGATCAGCACGGCCGGACACGGGTACAGCAAGCGTCATACAAGATGGTGTGAAGGGCCGCCAGAAGCCACCGGGCAGACATCCGCAAGAAGGGACATCGGAATCGCCTGGCGCTCGGGCTATTGCTTGGTCTTCTGGATCTGCGTGGCGAGCGCTTCGAAGCCAGGCTTCTCACGCGCGGCAAAGTCTGCGAACTGTTGCGTGGGCATGTAGTGGATGGCAAGCCCCCGGCTGTTCATGAAATCGATGAACGAACGCTCCTGCATGCCCTTCGCGAAGGCGTCATGCAACTCCTTCACCGCCGCATCGGGCGTTCCGGCCGGCACGCCGATGCCGCGCCACGTTCCGATGACCACGTCGATGCCCTTCTCCTTGAGGGTGGGCACATTGGGAAAGGCCGCGCTGCGCTTGTCGGCCATGACAGCCAGAATCTTCATCTTGCCGCCCTCGACGTACGAAGCGACTTCCGGAGGGCTTGCCACCATCGCGTCGATCTGAGAGCTCAAGATGGCTTGAACGGTCGGCGCTGCGCCGCTGTACGGGACCTGGAGAACGGAGATGCCCGCCTTGTCGGCAAAGGCCGCCGCCGAGATGTGCCAGATGTTGCCGAAGCCCGAGTTCCCGACGGTGAGGGCACCGGGCTTGGCCTTGGCGGCGGCGACGAAGGCCTCGATCGTGTTCAGCTTGGAATCCGCCGGCACGATGAGGCACGCAGGATCCTCATTGACCAGAATGACCGGCTTGAAATCCTTGGCCGAGAACTTGACGGGCTGGAAGATGGGCAGCGTGAAGATTTCGGATGTGTAAGACACCAGCCACAGACCGTTCGCGGGCTTCGAGGCGGCGCTGGTCAGGCCCACCGCATTGCCTGCACCCGGCTGGTTCAGGACGATGATGGTGCGGTTCAGGTGGCCCTTGGTCGCTTCGGTGAGGGCGCGGAAGGTCAGATCCGTGCCCCCGCCGGGCGCCACCGGAAGGATGAAGTTCACCACGCCTTCCGGCAGGTGCGTCGCATTCTGTGCAAAGACCGGATGGGTGGAAGCTGCGCCAGCGCCTGCAACGAGGGCCATTGCGGCGTTGGCGATGAAGGACCTTCTGGATTGATATTGCATGGTTGTCTCCTGGTAGTTCGATGGGTGGTTTGCTGTGTCGGAAGGCGATGAATCAAGGGGTCTGGGCTCGATGCTTCAATTCCTCCATCAGCAAGGAAGGACTCGCAAGCACCGGTACGGAGACGCGGCCCGAGATGGGTGTCTGCAGATGCGCCAGGGAGGCCTGCGCCAGCACCAGCACGTCGACCTGTGCGCCGAGTGCGATGGCAGACTCCAGCACCAGGCGGTCGTGCGTCTGGCGATCGCCCGCCATGAGGGCCTGGTAGGCATCTGCGTTGACCGCTGGCACGACGGAGATCTCTCGTCCCTGCATGGCCGCGTGGGCTTGCAAGAGCGCCGTGCTGGGGGCCAACGTGCTCGTCGCGGTGCACAGCAGCCCGATCCGCGAGCCTTGCACGACAGCCCGCGCCATCATGGGGTCGTCGATCTTGAGGATCGGCTTGGAGGTCATCTTTCTTGCGATGTCCACGCCGGGGGAGGTGGACGAGCACGTCATGACGACGATGTCGGCCCCAGCATCGGCCGCAAGCAGCACCTGATCGACGACACGGCGGTAGACATTCGCCGGCTCGGCGCCACGCAGCAGGTCCTGCAGCAGGCTCTCGTTGAGGACGTGAAACGGGTCCGCATCGGGCATCTGCTCACCCATCAGCTTGCGGAACTCGTCGGCCAGGAAGCCGACCGTATGAACGAACGCAATCCTCGCACCCATGCGCGATCTCCTGAAGTTTGCGGCGCCTAAAGTGCGCCGCGGGTATTGACGTACAACGCGTAGAGCGACTGGCTGCCGGCCATGAAGAGCCGGTTCCTGTTCGCACCTCCGAAACAGAGGTTGGCGCAGCGCTCGGGCAAGTGGATGTGTCCGAGGGCGATGCCCTCCGGGTCGAAGACCCTGACACCGTCCAACTCGGGCGTCATGCCCCAGCCACACCAGAGGTTTCCGTCTTCATCGCACCGGATGCCGTCGGGGATTCCTGGACCGCAGTCGATGAGCACCCGACTCGGCCCGAGGACCTTGCCGTCCGGCGAAAGGTCGAAGCGAACGATGTTGCGATGGGGAGTCGCCCTGCTCTGCACGACATACAGGTACGACTCGTCCGGCGAAAAGGCCAGCCCGTTGGGCGACCGGATGTCGGCCGCCGCCACCGTCAGTGCTCCGGTCTCTCCGTCGATGCGGTAGAGATGCGTCGGCAGGCCGGGCGAGTCACGGAATCCCTCGTAGTCGTTCAATCCGAATGCGGGGTCGGTGAACCACACGCTGCCATCCGACTTGACGACCACGTCGTTGGGGGAGTTCAGTCGCTGGCCTTCGAAGCTGTCGGCCAGCACCGTGATGCGGCCGTCGTATTCGGTGCGCGTGACGCGCCGCGTGGCGTGCTCGCAGCTGACAAGGCGCCCCTGTCGGTCACGCGTGTTCCCATTGGCATTGTTCGAGGGCTTCCTGAACACCGAAACGGCGCCCGTCTCTTCATCCCAGCGCATGATCCGGTTGTTGGGAATGTCGCTGAAGATCAGTTGCCGGGCATCGCCGAACCAGGCCGGTCCCTCCGTCCACCGAAAGCCTGTTGCCAGGCGCTCGACACCGGCGAGCAAGATCCGGTATCGCTCGAACCGGGCATCGAGGACCTCGACAGCCGGATCCGGATAGCGTGCGCAGGGCTGCCACATCACTTTGTCTCCGTCGTGGGTCAGCGCTTGAGCAGACCCTGAAGCAGCGACTTCGCGCCGCGGTTGATCACCGATGTGTCCGTCGCCACGCCCACGAACTCGACCCCTTCGGCAATGCGGCGGGCGGCCTCGGCCTCGTTCAGGGTGAGATAGCCTGCAGGCTTGCCCAACTTTCGAAGACGGGCAAAGCCCTGGTCGACAGCGGCCTGCACATCCGGGTGCTGCCCGTTGCCGAGGTGGCCCATGGCCGCGGAGAGATCCGCCGGGCCGATGAACACCGCATCGACCCCTTCGACGGCGGCAATGTTTTCGATGTTCTCCAGGCCCTCCACGGTTTCAATCTGGACGATGACGCAGAGTTCATCCTGGGCGGTACGCAGGTAGTCCGGATGCTGCCCATAGGAAGCCGCGCGCGAACTGCCGGACACGCCTCGAACGCCGTGCGGCGGATAACGCGTGAAGCTGACCGCGTGCCGCGCTTCTTCGGCATTGCTGATGGAGGGGAAGAGCAGCGTCTGTGCCCCGGCGTCCAGAATTCGCTTGACGGCAATCATGTCGGACCACGCCGGCCGCACGATGGGACTCACGGTTGTTCCGCGCAGGACCTGGAGCTGAGCGACCACCTCGGGGAGATCGTTCGCAGAATGCTCGGTATCGATCAGGATCCAGTCGAAGCCACATCCGGCCAGCAGTTCGAGAAGGGTCGTGCTGCCCAAGGTGGAGAACATGCCGATCTGCTGGCGCTCCTTGAGTGCATGTTTGAAAACGTTCTGCTTCGCGATCATCGTGGTCCTGGGGGTTGTGAGCGGGTGCGGGCGCGGATGCTGGCGGCCTGCCTGATTTCGGCTGCGATCTGCGTGGCGCGCGGAAGGATCGAGGCGACCATCGAGTCGACCGACATGCGCTGCGCCTGGACGGTGAAACTGATGCCGGCCAATGGATCACCGTTGTCGTCGAGGATAGGTACGGCAAGCGTTCGCAGTCCGAAAGCGTTCTCGCCATCCGACACCGCGTACCCCTGCTGCCGGACGGTGTCGAACCTGGCGAGCAAGGCGTCGATGTCCGTCAACGTCCGCTCGGAAAGCTTGACGCGCTCCGCGCTCTCCAGCACCTCGATCTGCTGCGCGCGCGGCAAGTAGGCCAAGATGACGTGGCCAAGGGCGGCACCGTAGGCGCGAACCCGGCGGCCGGGGCGGCGGTCGATGTTGTAGCGATCCAGACCCTGTTCGGCGCGCGCGATATAGACGACATCTGCACCTTCCAGGCTGCCCAAGGACGCTGCGTCGCACAGCTCCGGCACGCAGGCAGACAGCAGGGGATGCGCTTCCGCGTAGGTCTCCTGGGAACTCAGGGCGACGAATCCCAGTTCCATGCATTTGACCGTCAGCCTGAAGCGCTTGGGATGAACCGGACGGAGATAACCCAGGGCAACCAGGGTGTGGATCAACCGGAAGCCGGTTCCCCGGTCGATGCCGGCGGCCTCGGAGATCTCGGTGATCGTGAGCGCCGGACGCGCTGCGGAGAACGCTTGCAAGACGCCGAATGCCTTGACCACCGAATTGACGACGTTCTTCGGGTTGTCCGCGTGGGTCGCCTTTTCACCAGGCGCACGTCCGCCGCGCTCCGGGGCGCCGGTTTCCGACATGAAGGACCCGTTCATGAGTTGAAGAGCCTCAAGGATGCCATCCCACCGTCCACCGTGAGCACCGATCCGACGGTCGAGCGGGCGAGCGGGTGTGCGAGGTACAGCACGGCGCGTGCTACTTCTTCGGGCTCGACCATGAAGCCCGTGGGCTGACGGTCCATGTAGACCTTCCGCTGGTGCTCGGGGTCCGGGGCCTCGGCGACAAGCTTCGCGATCAGCGGCGTGTCGACAGTGCCCGGACTCACGCAGTTGACCCGGATGCCTTCATGCACCAGATCCGCGGCCAGGGCACGCGTCATCGCCTCGATGGCACCCTTGGTTGCGGAATACAGCACGCGCCGCCTCAGTCCGGTACCCGCCGTGCAGGACGACATGTTGACGATCGACGCGTGAGACGAGCGACGCAGATGCGGCAGCGCGGCGCGGATTGCGCGTACGTAGCCCAGGACATTGATGTCGAGAATGTTCTTCCAGTCCTCCAGCGGACCGTCCTCGACCGTGGCGGGATAACTCACGCCAGCATTCGCAACCAGTACATCAAGCCGCCCGTGCATAGTTGCAAAGCGATCGATGCAGGCCGCAATTTCGGCATCGTCTCGGACGTCGGCAATCAGGGCAAAGGTACCTGGCGAAGGCGCAGCGGCCCGGTCAATAACTCCAACCGTCGCGCCCTGGGCGACGAACGCTTGTGCCACGGCACGACCGATGCCCGCAGCGCCGCCGGTCACTACGACGATGGATTCATGAAAGTCGCCCTCAGCCAAGCTGTGAACTCCAAGTTAAAATTGATCGGAATGCGAACATTTGTTGTTAGTATAAATTTTGACAACGAGACACGGCGGTGCGGTTGGGACAAACCCCTAGCGCCGCCATTGCGCAGTGCATGGCGCAGCAATGACACGCGGCGACACGTACCGACATCAACGCAGGGCCTTGAACTCGAGAACGATGGGGTAGCGTCAGGGCTCACAGGCAAGCCCTCCCCCGCCCTTCACTGTCTTTCACCCCGCCACGAGGCCGCAGGCGAGATGGCATGGACTGACCGGCTCAAAGCGGACCGCGATCGCGGACAGAGCCAGTGCGTCGCGAGAGCCAACCCACGCGCATGCCGATTCACCTAAACATTCAGCATCTGAAAAACGCCGCCCGCGGCTGCAAATGCACTGCGTTGCGTCACCGCAGGGACGCGAAGCGCGACGCGACAAAACGCCTTCATCTGCAGCAGCCTGCTTGGCGCCGTGCGCCGCCTCAGGAAGGCTGGGCGCGGGAGGCCGTTCTCGATGCAAGAAAGCATGGAACGAGAGACACGGAAGGTGTCTGCAGGATTCCGGCGCTGGTGCCTCACCTGCACGCCGATCTGCCATCCCTCTTTGCTTCTACCTGTTGGTGGCTCCTTATGGACGGTGCGGCAGATTGAGGCAAGAGAAGGGGCCGCAAGCTCGGAAGCGGAGAAGCAAAACGGTCTCTGCCGGGTCGGGGAGCCAGCTCTTGCCCTGGTGAGCTGCAATGGTGCAGTTGGCTGCGATAGCTCGGACCACGTGCAGGGGATCCCTCAGTGCTCGTCCTGCTCCACTTGGCGCTGCACGGTGAGCACCACCGCCTTGGCTGCCCCACGATTGCAAAGAGAGGAAGATAGCCGCTACCGCCGCTCGGAACGGTGAGCTCGCGACGCGCCCCGCTCCCCTGCTTCGCCCTGCGGTAAACGACAGGCGGTCTGGAAAGGCGCACTTCTGCGGCGATCTCGACGGCAGCGAGCGCGCGTAAGACGCATCTCTCCATAGGCGCTTCGGGATCGGCTGCTCCTCTGCGAATGGTCAGCGAGCCTGTTGGTACGTGCCGCCCGTGCTGACGCCGTGATGCCGTCGTCTGCTGGCAGCGCCCGCTCGGCATCGGGCGGCGCCGCTCCGTCGCGCGCCACCGAGGACGTCGGGGCACGGGAGCGCGAGAGTGATCGACTCTGGATCCTCGAACGGGAACTCGGCAAGGAAATCAAGGAACTCGAGAGCAAGCGACGCCTGCTCAGCTTGCCAACGCCCTCTGCGGCGGACCCACTGGCGACTGCAATGCGAAGCCGCCTGCAGGATGAAGTCGTGAGCCACGAGCGCAATCTGATCGCGTTGCGCCGAGAACTGGGTCGGCTCAAGGCCACAACCCCCTGACGCCCGCGCGGCGTCGGACCCGCAAACCCTTCGCCCGGACCATGCGACCTCATGTTCGGCACCATGTTGCATCGTCGGCGCCGACGGTTCGAGTCCTGGGGCTCGTCGGGCCGGGTCGCCCTCTTTCCCACGCGTCACTTCCACCCTTTTCACGCGGCTTTGGGGCATCCAGGAAAAGGACGACGAAGCTAGCGTCGTCGACACCACGCAAGCGCCTCAAGGCCTGCAGCATTTCGGGGCGCTGCTCGGTCCTTGCCTCATCGTCCCAGATGAAAGCGATGATGTGCTTACAGCCGAAGCGCTGCGACCATTGATTCTGCACGATGCCGAGAAGGCGAATCACACGAACGCTTCCTTGCAGTTGAGGCGGCTCGCGGGGCTGTGCAGGTTTGGCGAGATTGAGGCCAATGCCAGACGAGCGCGCCTCAGAGGGGATGCAGGGGAGCGTTGAGAGGAGGGGCGACGCGCGATGGTTTCGCACTAACCTTTTGCTCAATACTTTTGCGGGCCTAATTCGCAGCGACACAGGTCATCGCGCTTGAAGCGCAGCACCACCTTCGACGGCGCCATCGAAACGCAACCGCGCTGCTGCAGCAGTTCGACGCGGTCCACAAGGACACCCGGTCAAACTGATGAGTCACGTCGTCAGGCAGCGCGAACATCAACATCGCCACGCTGACCTCGAGGTTGGGTGGCTCAGGAGAGTCGTGACCGCCAAGCATGTCCTGCGGCCCGGTAAAGCAGACCGCACGCTTTCAGAGCCGCCCCGCGATAACCCGGACGTGGCCGTGATGGCCTCGCCGATGCCGAGGTCGTCGATCCGGACGGCAACCGGGATGACCCGGCCCGGGCTCAGCCCGCCGCGACGGCCGCTCGCACGGCCTGCAGCGTGGCCGGGTCGTCCAGCGTGGTGAGGTCGCCCGGGTCGCGCTGCTCGCACACGGCCTGGATCGCACGGCGCAGCAGCTTGCCGCTGCGCGTCTTGGGCAGGCCCGGCACGAAGCGCACGCGCGCCGGCCGCGCCAGTGCGCCGAGATCGTCGGCCACCCGCTTCATGATCTCGCCCTCGAGCTTCATGGCATCGGCGTTGTCGGTCGCCGCGTTTCCGGTCCTGGGCACCACGAAGGCCATCGCCACCTGGCCCTTGAGCGCGTCGGCCACGCCCACCACCGCGACTTCGGCCACGTTGGCGTGGCCGGAGATGGCCTCCTCGATCTCGCGCGTGCCCAGGCGATGGCCGGCCACGTTGATCACGTCGTCGGTGCGGCCCAGGATGTAGTAGTAGCCGTCCTCGTCGCGGATGCCCCAGTCGAAGGTCGAATACACCAGTTGGCCCGGGATGCTCTTCCAATAGGTGTCGACGAAGCGCTGGTCGTCGCGCCACACGGTCTGCATGAAGCCCGGCGGCGTCGGGCCCTCGATGACGACCACGCCTTTCTCGTTGGGCGCGGTGAGCTCCTCGCCCGTGCTCTCGTGCACGATCTTCACCTTGTAGCCATACATCGCGATGCCCGGGCTGCCGAACTTGGCCGGCCGCCGCTCCACGCCGACCGGCAGCGTGATGATGGGCCAGCCCGATTCGGTCTGCCAGTAGTTGTCGATGATCGGCACGCCCAGGCCCTCGCTGATCCAGCGCGCCGTGGGTTCGTCCAGCGGCTCGCCGGCCAGGAACAGCGCCCGCAGGCTCGACAGGTCGTATTTCCTGAGCAGCGCCGGGTCCTGCTTCTTGAGCACGCGCACCGCCGTGGGCGCGCTGAACATCACCGTGACCTTGTACTTCTCGACCAGGCGCCACCAGATGCCGCCGTCGGGCTGACGGTCCAGGCCCTGGGTGGGCAGGCCTTCGTACATGATCGTCGCCATGCCCGCGATCAACGGCCCGTAGACGATGTAGCTGTGGCCCACCACCCAGCCGATGTCGCTGGTGGAGAAGTACGTCTCCCCCGCCCGGCCATCGAAGATGTGCTGCATGCTGGCCGCCAGCGCGACCGCGTAGCCGCCGACGTCGCGCTGCACGCCCTTGGGCCTGCCGGTGGTGCCGCTGGTGTAGATGGTGTAGCTGATGTCCGTCGCGTCCAGCCAGGTGCAGGGCACCCGCGCTTGGGCATGCTTTTGGCCTTCAGCGCCCGCCAGATGGTCGCGACCAGCCATCAATTCCATAGCAGCGAGCCCCCGGTCGTACAGCAGCACCGCTGCCGGCTTGTGGGCCGACAGGCGGATCGCCTCGTCCAGCAGCGGCTTGTACGGCACCACCTTGCCGCCGCGCGAGCCGGCGTCGGCGCTGACGACCACCTTGGGCTCGGCGTCCTCGATGCGCGAGGCCAGCGAGCCGCTGGCGAAGCCGCCGAACACCACGCAGTGAATGGCGCCGATGCGCGCGCAGGCCAGCATCGCGAAGGCGGCCTCCGCGATCATGGGCATGTAGATGAGCACGCGGTCGCCGCGCCGCACGCCCAGCTCGAGCAGCATCGCCGCCGTGCGCTGCACCTCGGCGTGCAGTTCGCGGAAGGTGTAGCTGCGCTCGCTGCCCGTCTCGGTCGAGATCGCGATGAGTGCCGGCTGCTCGCCGCGCTCGGCCAGGTGCCGGTCGACCGCGTTGTGGCACAGGTTGGTCTGGCCGCCCACGAACCAGCGGCAGAACGGCGGCCGGCTGGCGTCCAGGATCTGCGTGGGCGCCTGGTGCCAGTCGATCAGGCGGGCCTGCTCGGCCCAGAAGGCCTCGGGCTGCTCGACGGACTGGCGGTAGAGGGCGTCGTACGGACTTGTCATAGGGCGATCGTCAGGGCAAGTGCTTGTTCGCGGCAGACGGCAAGATCCGGGTCGGGCGTCTCCAGCACAAACTCCAGCGTCAATGCGCGCAGCCCCGGAGCATCGCGCACGGCCACGCATTGCCCGCGTATACCGAGGTTGTCAAGGAGCTCTCCAGCCCGAGCAGCCTGCCCGATGGCACGCTGAAGTGCTGCCAGAAAATATGATTCCCGCGCGACCAGGGTCACGAGCAGCCGATCCGCGCAGCGGCTCACCATCACGTCGGCCAGACTGCTCATGGGCACGCGTCGAGTGTCCACGGGCAACGGCAGACCTGCACCCATCGCCAGGCCTTCGTCATTCGATGCCTTCGGGACAGCCCAGTCAATGCCCAGCACGACGACTTCGGCGCCGTGGGCCCGCGCGACCGAGACGTGCCTGAAGTCGTAGTACTCTCCGTCGATCGCATGCCTGCTGGGGTTGCGCACACCCCGCAGGAGTTGCAAGGCGATCGCCGTGGTATCGGTCGCCACGTGCGCGTTGCCTGGTGGGTTCAAGGCAATGCAATGCTCGTCGACCAGCACGCCTGTCCAGCCATCGGCGGCCAGATGCGCTAGCAGACCGGCGGCCGGCGTAGCCGCTCCTTCAAGGGCAGGCTTGAACGAAGAGATCATGCCCGTCAGATCTGGCCCGCACCCTCAGGTGCTTGGTAGGCCCCGCGGGCGAGCAGCGCGTTCGAGCCGAGATCGGCGCCGTTCCACCGTGTGAAGTAGCCAGCAGTGAGACCACCGTCGACCGGGATGGTCGCACCCGACACGTACGAAGCGGCGTCCGAGAGCAGGAACAGGCATACCTGGGCCTGCTCCTCCGCGACAGAGAACCGTCCCAAGGGGACACGGTCCACCATCGCGTGCTGGATGTGATCGGCCGGGACGTTGCGACGAAGAAGAGGCGTGTCGACCACGCCCGGCGCTACGGCGTTGACCCGCACGCCTTGCCGCCCCCATTCGATAGCCAGCGCCCGGGTCAGGCCCACGACGCCATGTTTGGTGGCTGAATAGTTCGCCCGTCCGGCATGGCCTCCGAGCGCGTTGGTCGATGCGATGGCAACGATCGATCCACCGCGTCGTGCAACCATCCGGCCTCCCACTGCCCGGATCGATCGAAAGAGGCCGGTGAGGTTCACGCCCATCACGCTGTCCCAGGCTTCGTCGCTCATCGACTCAGCGGGCTCCGGACGCGAGATCCCGGCACATCCCACCATGGCGCGCACGGGCCCCAGCTCTTCTTCAAGAACGTCGAGCGTGCGCTGCCATCCCTGGGAGTCCTGCACGTCCAGCACCTGTCCGGCGCAGGTGATGCCTTCCGCGCGCAAGGCATGGACGGCGGCCTCGGTCGCCTCCTTCTGCGCATCGACGACGGCCACCGGCATGCCCTGCAAACCACCCAGCCGCGCGACGGCCAGTCCGATGCCAGACGCACCGCCCGTGACGAGCAGCGTCCGCCCCTTGAGTTCAAAGTCCACGATGTTCCCCTGGATGCGCTCAGCGCGCTGGTCGATGACCTGAAGGAAAGCCAAGTCGTTCGGACAGGCGCGCCGCCGCCTCGCGCAGCCTGGGAATTCCGTCGTCGGTCGCGTTGAATTCCTCCGCGTCGCCCATCAGCGTGAGCGCCAGCACGATCTCGCCACGCGCGTCGAACACCGGCACGCTGAAGGACGTGATGGCCTTGAAGTTGATGCCCGGCGTCATGATCCCGACCTTGGAGGCCATGCGTTCGTCTCGTACTGCCGAGCGCCACCGGTCGAATTCCAGTCGACTTGCAAAGGGTGGGGCCTTGCCGGACTTGACCGCCTGCTCCACTTCCGCGTCCACCAGCGGTGCCACGAGGTCGGGCGAAGCGAACGCCGCAAAAACGCCGCCGGTCGCGGAGTCCAGCAGGCTGAGCACCAGCCCGCACCGCAGCGTGGTCGGCAATGGCTTGGATGCCTCGGTCCACCAGATGATCGTCGGGCCATGGCTGCCCCAGACGCCCAACCCGACGGCGTGGTCCGTTTCCTTGGCCAGATCCTCGACAACGGGCCGGGCGGCGTGCACGGCCTTGAGCGTAGCGATGTTCCTGTCGTCGGCATCCGACGGCAGGAGCGGCGCATGCGAATGCACTGTCATGTAGCTGCCGCTGCGCAGGGCGAGCGGTCGGCGCCCCGAGTTGCGCACCCGCAGCACGCGCCCGATGAACACCACGTGGTCGCCCCCCGGGTAGCTGGCCTCGCGTCGGCACTCGAGCTGGGCGACGGCGCCGTCGATCAGGGGCACCCCGCCGCCCCCCCGGGAGATGGACACGCCCGCAAACCGGTCGGGCCCGGACTTGGCGAACCGGTTCGAGATGTCGACCTGGTCCTCGGCGAGGATGTTCACCGCGAAGGTCTCCGCCGTGCTGTAGATCGGGAAGTTGGTGGCATTGAGCCTCAGGCTCCAGAGGATCAGCGGCGGGTCGAGCGATACAGAGCTGAAGGAATTCGCTGTCAGCCCGTAGAGCGTACCGTCCGGACCGACCGTCGTGATCACGGTGACCCCGGTCACGAATTCCCCGAGGCAACGCCGAAAGTCCATGGACGTGAACTCGGTCATCTCGGCCGCGACCTCGGACTGGGACTGCGCGGTGTTGACCTCGGTCATGGTTGCAACCCTTCATACTCGACATGGGCCCGGATGGCTCCGGTGGACGGGTCGATCCATCCATGCTGCGCGGCCTTGGCGATCATGGTTTCCAGCTGCCTTTGCCAGCCTGGCTCGTCGGCGCGGCACGGCCATTCGCGCAGCGCGGTGGCGGACACCCAGAACACCAAGTCGGACTCGAACGTGCCGACATCAGCAAGCGCCGTGCGAAGCGCCGCGCTCACCGGCGGCTTTCCCGACACGACGACCTTGAAGGAATTGAAGTCGTCCGGGTTCTCCAGGGCAACCCGGCTGCCATCCCATCTGAGGAACATGCCTGACCCCGTCAGCGGCCCTTTGCCACTTCGGCTTCGTGCTTGTCGAAGGCTATTTGGGCCGCGCCCCGGCGCATGGCCAGCAGGTCGGCATTGCGCTCCTGCATCCAGTCGTAGGTGGCCTGCCGGTTCTTGTTCGCGCCACTGAAGTGGGGCATGACGTAGCGGGCGTAGAGCTCGTAAGACTTCATGCACTGGTCCCAGTCCGCCCAGTCGACGTGCTGCGCGAGGAAGACGCCGAACTGCCCCTGCTTGCCGCGAAGGCGCTCGATCATCTCGATGGCGTCCTCCGGACTGCCGATCACCGCCCGCTTCGAGTCGATCAGCACGTCCACGAGATCCCTTCCGTCCCGAGGGAAAGGGTTCGGGGCGACCATGTCGTAGTAACGCGACCAGCGCTCCAGGCCATGCCGGACGTTCTCGCGCGCCTTCTCCCGCGTTTCGGCAATGTGCACAGGCGCCACAAGCCGCAAGTTGGCGGGATTCATGGTGTTGCCGTGTTGTGCGGCCACCTCGTTGGCGATCTTCCAGTTGCTCGCGAGCACGTCGAAACCGCCCGCCTGCGACGCGGCCACGCACAGCATCGACAGCCCGAAGCGTCCGGCTGCGCGGCCGCCGGACGGCGTTCCGGCGCTGGCGACGGCCATCTCCAGCGGTTGCGAGAACGGCAGCAGGTGCGCGCGCGCGTTGACGAGGTTGAACCAGTCGGTCTTTGCCGTGACGGTCTCGCCACGCAGCAACCGGACGATGACATCAATGCCCTCGAGCATCATGTCTCGGGTTTTGTCCGGATCCAGGCCCAGCATCAGGGCGTCCGTCATGAGCAGGCCCGGCCCGAAACCGAAGGATACCCGCCCCATCGTCATGTGGTCGAGCTGGGCCATGCGGTTGGCAATCACCAGCGGGTTGTGGTAGGGCACCGTGATGACACCGGTGCCGAAGCGCAGGCGACGCGTGACCTCCGCTGCGGCGGCGATCAGGAGATCCGGCGCCGCGATCATCTCGTAGCCGCCGGAGTGGTGTTCGCCGACCCAGAGCTCGTCGAAGCCGAGCCGATCCAGGTGTTGGGCAAGCTCGATGTCCCGCCGCAGCCAGGTGGTGGGACCTTCCTCGATGGGGTGATAGGGAGCCAGGAATACGCCGTGACGCAGGGGAATGTTGGACATCGTTGTCGTCTCCGAATGAGTGGTTGGCAGTAGAAGCTAGGGCTAAAAGCCTGTCAATAGGCCTAGTTGATTTGGGTGGACCGTGCGGCTACAGAGGTGCGGCGTCCTGTGGGGTCGCGGCGGCAGCCGCGGCATGACTCGGACTTTCCGCCGTCACGCCCGCCGCCAAAAACGTGCCGATCTGTGCATCGTCGTAGCCCAGTTCGCGCAGTACCTCCACGCTATGCTGGCCGATCCGGGGCGGTGGGCGGTAGCCAGTTGGGGGGGTGCCGTGCCATTCGCTGGGGACGGCCGTTTCGCGGATTGCACCCAACCCGGGCACTTCTTCGTGCCTGAAGAAGCCGATGTCCTCAAGGTGCCCGTCTTGCAGGAGGGTCTCGAAGGTATGGACCGGGAACACGGGAATGTCGGCCGACTTGAGCAGTTCCCGCCACTCTGCGGTGGTCTTCTGGGCCAGATGCTTTTCCACGAACGCGTTCAGTTCGTCGGCATGGTTCGTGCGCGACGTGATCGACTTCAGACGCGGGTCGTTCACCAGCATGTCGCTCATTCCCAGGATCTCGAGGAAGGCCTTCCAGTGGTGGTCCTGATAGATCACGCAACAGACATAGGCGTCCTTCGTGCGGAATGGGCGCCGCGCGGAGGACAACAACCTCGGATAGCCGTACTCGCCGCGGCCGGGAACGAACTTCTGACCGTAGAGATGGTCGCCTAGCAGATAGGGCACCATGGTCTCGAACATCGGAACGTCGACGCGCTGGCCCTTCCCTGTCCGGCTTCGTGCATAGAGTGCGCTGGCGATCACCCCGAACGCGTACAGCCCGACAGAACGGTCCACCAGGTTGATGGGCACGAACCGCGGCGTTCCGTCGACGCTGGCCGCCATCGCGCTGGGCATGGCGGTGGCCGCCTGGATGAGGTCGTCGAACGCCGGCGAAGGCCCATAGCGGCCTTTCTGCGAGAACCCGAACATGCCGACATAGACCAGTCGAGGATTGATTTCGCTCAGCACTTCGTAGGTCAACCCAAGGCGCTGCATCGCGGCGGGCCGGACGTTGTAGGTCAGCACGTCTGCATCCGCCACGAGCCTGAGCAGCACCTCGCGGCCGGCCGCCTCTTTGAGGTTCAGCACCATGCTGCGCTTGTTGCGGTTGACGCCCAGGAAGATCGGACCCATGCGCTCATCGCCACCTGGGCCGATCTTGCGGGTCGCATCGCCCCCGGGCGGCTCGATCTTGATCACGTCGGCGCCCAGATCCGCCAGCATCTGCGTCGCGGAAGGTCCCATGAGGACGGCGGTGATGTCGATCACCTTCACCCCCGAGAGCGGCCCTGACGCCGCACCCGCTTCTTCTCTCTGATTCGTCATTGCATACCTTCTCTCGTGGACTACCACGCTCGCTCCAACAATTGCCGCAGTTGCCCCACTTCCACGGGCCGGGGCCCCTTCTGCAGGAACCAGTCCTGTGCGGCGGCTCTCGCGATGTCATCCAGCTCATCCTTTCGAACTCGCAGGTCCCGAAGTCGGCCGGGTGCGCCTGCGGCTTCCAGGAGGCGCCTGAGCGCGGCCGGTTGGAGGACGTCCGCTATCGGCCCCGCGGCGCCGGTCCGCAAGGCCCGCCGATCCAGGCCGTGTGCGTGATGCTCCAGATTGAACGCCACCGTGACGGGCAGAAGCACGGCGTTGACAAGGCCGTTGTCGACCCCGGTACGGGCGCCGCAGGCGTGGCTGAGCGCGGAGCAAATTCCGCCGCCCGCGTGGTCGGTGCCGCGGCCGCAGAGCACTGCGGCCAGCATGAGGTCACTTCTAGCGGCTTCGTCGTCGATGGTCTCGACCCGGCCAAGCACCGAGCGGACGAGATAGACGGCCTGCAGGAGATCCGAATCCGTCAGCGGGTTGCCGGCTGGCGTTTCCAGGCCCTCGATCGCCATTGCGAGGGTGTTGATCGCCGCAACAATCACCAGCGATGCAGGTGCGCTCGCGAGGAACAGCGGGTGGACGAACACCGCGCTGGCTCGCGTCTTGGGGTCGAACAGCGCCATTCGACGGCCTGTCGCTTCGTCGAGGACCGCGCTGCCGGCCTTCACGCAAGCCGTCGTCGGCGTCGTCGGAATCACAAATTGGGCGGCCTTCGGTGCATCGAGCTTCGGGCTCGTCAGGCCTCCCGCTGGGCTGCGTGACGTCGCCAGCTCGGCGACGCCCCTGCCCTCGGAGTGCACGATGGTGGCCGCGCGTGCGGTCACGATTGCCTAGCCGCCGCCGACGGCCACCACCGCGTCCGCCTTCAGGGCGTCCAGCATGCGTGCGGCCTCGACGACGACGCGGATTGGCGAATGCGCGAGCACGCCGTCGAAGATGCCCTCCAGGCGGTCGCCAAGGGCCTGCGACACGAGCGCCAGCAGGTCCGGATGCCTGGCGACGCTTGGCCCACAGACCACCATGGCGCGGTAACGTCGCAGACGGTCCATCTCCTGGCGCAATGCGCCAAGCGCATCACGCCCGTGATGCAGGCGCAGCGCCGACCCCAGGTACCGAAAGCCGCTCATCGTGCGGGCGCAGGCTGCGCTGGCACCTAGCGCCCCGTCCAGGCGGGCGCGCGGCGCTCGTTGAACGCCGCCATTCCTTCGCGGGCATCCTGTGTCTGGATCATGGCCGGGATCATCGATTCGGTGAAGGCCATCATCTGGTCGAAGGACATGGCTTCCACCGCACGCATCGCGTACTTGCCGCGGCGCACGGCGATCGGGGACGCCGCCACGATCTCGGCCACGAGGGCGTCGACGGCAGCATCAAGCTCGCCATCGTCGACGACATGATTGACCAGGCCGGCTTCCAGCGCCTGGGCCGAGCCGATCAACTTGCCGGTCAGGCACAGTTCATTGAGAAGCCTTGGCGGAATGAGGTCACGCAGCACAGTGAGGATCTGCATCGGGAAGATGCCCACCCTCACCTCTGGAAGCCCGAAACGCGCGCTTCGGGCTGCGACCGCCAGGTCGCATAGACCTAGCAGGCCCATGCCACCTGCAACGCAGGTCCCGTTGATGCGGCCGATGATCGGTACGTGGCAGGCATGGACCTGCCGCGCCAGCTCGCCCATGGGAAGCATCAGTCGGCCGAAGTCCGGCTGGAACGGCGTGTCACCGGGCGTCAGGTCGGCTCCGGCGCAAAAGGCCTTGTCCCCTGCGCCGGTCATGACGATGACCCGCAGGGTGGGATCGTTCGCGTGCATGCCGATGGCATCACGCAGGCCCAGCAGAACTGCATCCGTGAGTGCGTTGCGACGACCCGGACGATCAATGGTCAGTCGCAGCACATGCGGCTCACGCACGATTTGCAGGTCATGGGTTTGCAGTTCGGACTGGCTCACCGTCGTCCCCCTTTGCCGGTAGGTGATGAACATAGAAGTACTATTGACAGGACTATACGCCATCTCCCACACTTTGCGCATCCCAAGGACGCATCTCAAGGAAAACCACTACCGATGATCGATCTCGAAATCAGTCCCGAGCGCAAGCAGATCCAGGAAGCGGTCACGGCCTTGTGCAATCGCTTCGACGACGAATACTGGCGTCGCAAGGACCAGGAGCACAGCTACCCAAGCGAGTTCCACGCCGCGATGGCGCAGGCCGGGTGGCTCGGCATCACCATGCCGCCGGAGTACGGCGGCGCTGGCCTCGGGGTGACCGAGGCCGCACTGCTGATGCAGACGGTGGGCAATTCCGCGGGCGCACTAGCCGCCTGCTCGTCGATCCATATCAACATCTTTGCGCCGCATGCGATCGTCGTGCATGGCTCGCAGGAGCAGAAGAGCGCAATGCTCCCTGCGCTCATACGCGGTGACGACATCGCCTGCTTCGCGGTGACGGAACCCGACGCCGGCCTCGACACCACGAACATCTCGACACGGGCCGTCAGGCGGGGCGCCGACTACGTCATCCATGGCCGCAAGATGTGGATCTCGACGGCGCAGCAGGCCAACAAGATGATGGTGCTGACCCGCACCACGCCGATCGAGCAATGCGCGCGCCGGACCGACGGCATGACGCTCTTCTATACCGACCTCGACCGTCGCCATGTCGAAGTCCGGGCCATCCCGAAGATGGGGCGCGCCGCCGTCGATTCGAACGCAGTTTTCATCGACGGGCTTCCTGTGCCCGAAGCGCACCGCATCGGCGCCGAGGGTGAGGGGTTCCGCATCCTCCTGGACGCGATCAATCCGGAACGGGTCCTGGTCGCAGCCGAGGCGATCGGCATCGGCCGTCGCGCCCTTGGCAAAGCGGTGGCCTACGCGCGCGAACGGGAAGTCTTCGGTCGACCGATTGGACAGAACCAGGGGATCGCCCACCCGCTGGCCCGCAACTGGATGGAGCTGGAAGCAGCCGACATGCTGATGTGGCGCGCGGCTCAGCTCTACGATGCAGGCAGAGCCTGCGGCGCCGAGGCCAATGCGGCCAAGTTCCTGGGCGCCGAGGCTGCCCTGCATGCATGCGAGCAGGCCGTGCGCACGCACGGCGGCATGGGCTACGCGGCCGAATACGACGTCGAGCGCTACTTCCGGGAGATCATGATTCCCAACATCGCGCCCGTGAGCCGCGAGATGATCTTGAACTACATCGGCGAGCGGGTTCTGGGCCTGCCGCGTTCCTACTGAGGCTCAGGCGCACCATGGGAAAAGACACGATCCGCATCGGCGGTGCCTGCGCATTCTGGGGCGACAGCAACGACGCAGTGACGCAGCTCGTGCGGCGCGGCGAAGTCGATGTGCTGGTGTTCGACTATCTGGCGGAGCTCACGCTCTCCATCATGGCCAGCGCCCGGGATCGCAAGCCCGAGCTGGGCTACGCGACGGACTTCGTGACGGCGCTCAAACCCGTGCTGGTCGACGTGGCGCGCAAGGGCACGCTGCTGCTGAGCAACGCCGGGGGGATGAATCCCCACGCTTGTGCGCGAGCATTGAAGCGCGAGGCGGCGGCGGCGGGGGTCTCTCTCAAGATCGCCGTTGTCCTTGGGGATGACCTGCTCGACAGAGCAGCCGAGCTGAAGGCTGCCGGGGTGCGCGAATTCGCCACGGGGGCGCCCATGCCCGAGTCGATGAACAGCATCAACGCCTACTTCGGCGCCGCCCCCGTCGTGGAGGCGCTGCGTCAGGGTGCGCAGGTGGTGATCACGGGCCGCTGCGTGGACAGCGCGTTGGCGCTCGCTGCCCTGATCCATCGATTCGGCTGGTCCTTCGACGACTTTGATCGGCTGGCCGGTGGCAGCCTGGTCGGGCACATCCTCGAATGCACCACGCAAACCACCGGCGGCCTCTTCACGGATTGGTGGAAGGTGCCAGGCTGGGAGGACATGGGCTACCCGATCGCCGAATGTCTCGAGGATGGCAGCTTCGAGCTCAGCAAGCCCGACGGCACGGGCGGCCTGATCACGCCACTGGTCGCGGCCGAGCAGATGCTCTACGAGGTGACGGATCCGGCCAACTACCTGCTGCCCGACGTGCGCTGCGATTTCACGGCTGTCACCATCGAACAGACGGAAGTGAACCGCGTGCGGTTCGCAGGTGCAAGGGGCTCGGCGCCGACGACGGACTACAAGGTGAGCGCTACCTGGCAGGATGGCTATCGCATGACGACCACGCTCACCTTCGTGGGGGCCGATGCCGTCGCCATGGGGCGCCGATCGCTCGAGGCCGTCGTCGCGCGCGCACGCCGCCTGCTTGTCGACGGCGGATTCGAAGACTTTCTTCGGGTGAACATCGAGATGCTCGGCAGCGAAGCGCCTTCGTTCGGCGCCGTGGCCGTGCCCGCGTCGCGCGAAGTCGTCGGCCGCCTGGCGGTCCAGCACAAGGACGCGCGGGCCCTGGACCTGCTGGCCCGCGAAGTGGCGCCGATGGGGATCGCCGGGGCACCAGGCACGACGGGTTTCAGTGGTCGCCAGAAGCCGCAACCGGTCTATCGCCTCTTTTCCTTCCTCTGGCCGAAGTCTGATGCGCCGGCGCGGGTCGAGATCGACGACAAGCGGTTCGCCGTTCCCGTATCCGGTGCGGGGCGCGAGGACCGCGCCAACGCTGGCCAACGCTTCGCCCCCACGGATGACGAGTTGCCCGCGACGACGACCGTACCGTTGTCGGCAATTGCAGTGGCGCGCAGCGGTGACAAGGGAGACCGCGCGCACGTGGCAGTGATCGCGCGCGCGCCGAGATTCGCGGCCCTGATCGGGGCCCAGCTGGGGACTGCAGAGGTCGCGCGCTGGTTCGCCCATCTTGCGAACGGTGCGGTCACGCGCTACGAGGTGCCGGGTATCCACGCGTACAACTACGTGCTTGACGCTGCCCTCGGCGGCGGTGGTGCCGCATCGCTGCGCAACGACCCGCTGGGCAAAACCTTCGGCCAGGTCATGCTGTGCCACCCGATCCGCGTGCCAACCGCATGGCTCGGGGACGTCGAACCCGGCTTCGGCGGCGCCGTCACGCGTTGATCACGGCGGCGCGCGGCCCGCGCGGCAAGCCCGGCCACGACATTCGCTGGCTGGGCGGCCCTACTCCGGCTTGATGCCGATGGCCCGGATGACCCGGGTCCAGATCTCCCGCTCCTTCGCCATCCGCGCCTCCATGGTCTGCGCGGCGCTGCCGGCCGGCTTCGCCCCCAGCTGCGCCAAGGCCTGCCGCAGGTGAGGTGTCGCCAGGGCACGGTTCAGGGCCTCGTTGTAGTGCTGCGCCACTGCGTCAGGCGTCTTCGCAGGCAGCAGCAGGCCGAACCAGCCATCGCCCACGAAGTCCGCACTGCCCGACTCGTGCAAGGTGGGCACCTGCGGCAGCGCGGTCAGGCGCTGAGAAGAACTCACGGCCAGGGCCTTGAGCTTGCCTGCCTGCACCTGCGGCAATGCAAGCGCCACGGTGGACAGCATCATGTCCACGTTCCCGCCCTGCACGTCCTGCTGCGCCGGTGCGCCGCCCTTGTAGTGGACGACCGTCACCGCCAGATGCGAAGACGCCTTGAGGCGCTCGATGCCCAGGTGCTGCGGGGAACCGGCACCGACGGTGGCATACGACAGCACCCGGCCAGTGCTTCGCGCCGCAGCGATCACCTGCGGCAGCGTCTCGCCCGGAAGATCGGGACGCGCCACCAGCACATACGGTGTCTGCGCGATCATCCCGACCGGCCGGAAGCCGGCCACGGGATCAAACTTCAGGTTCGGATAGAGCGCGGCAATCAGCGGGTGCGTGTTGAAAGTCGCCAGCATCACGCTGCCATCGGGTGCCGCCCGGGCGACGTATTCGGCCGCAATGTTGCCGTTGGCACCCGGTCGGTTTTCCACGATCACCGTACACCCCAGCGTCGTCGCCATTTCCGCGGCGGCCAAGCGTGCGATCGTATCGAGGCTGCCACCCGGCGCGTAGCCCACCACGACACGCACAAGGCCCGGCGGTCTGCCGGCGGCCGGCGTCTGCGCACACAGGCCGGCCACGGACACGAACACCAGCGCAGCCAGCAGACTCCTGCGGCTAGAGCGAGATGAGTGTCTTTCCCACATTTGCGCCGCCAAGCATGTCAATGAAGGACGGCACGACCTGGGCCAGTCCGTGGCGCACATCTTCCTTCATCCGAACCTGCCCTGCCGCGTACCAGGCGCCCATTTCGCGCACGAACTCGGGACGACGATCCAGGTGGTCGGAAAGAATGAATCCGCTCAGGGACAGCCGCTTGAAGAGGATCGGGAACCACGACGGACCCGAGGCGTGCTCGCCGTTGTACTCCGAGATGAGGCCGCACACCACCACGCGAGCTCGCTGGTTCAGCAGTGCCCAGGCGGCATCACGGCCAGCACCACCCACGTTCTCGAAGAGGATGTCCACGCCATCCGGACACGCGGCCACGAGCTGCTCGGCGAAGTCAGGAGCGCGGTAGTCGACGCAGGCATCAAAGCCGTAGAGATCGCGGGCCAGTTCACACTTGACCGGCCCGCCCGCGATGCCGATTGCCCGGCAGCCCTTGAGACGAGCGAGCTGTCCCACCATGCATCCCACTGCGCCGGAGGCGGCACTCACCAGCACGGTGTCGCCAGGCCGCGGCCTGCCGTGGTCGAGCAGGCCCACATAGGCCGTCATGCCCGAGGTCCCAAGGGCCCCCAGCCATGCCGCAGCGGGCGCGATCGACAGATCGATTCGGCTCAGGCCGCTCCCGCCTGCCACCGAGTGTTCCTGCCACCCTCCGCTGATGGTGACGACCATGTCGCCTTCCCTCAATTCAGGATGCCGGCTCTTCAGGACAGTGCCCACCGCTTGACCATAGACGACATCACCGATCGCCATCGGGCGCGTATACGAGGCCTCCTCTCCCATGCGCAGCCTTGCTGCCGGTGCCAGCCCGAGCCAGCTGTGGCGTAGAAGCACCTGCCCGTCGCCGGGCTCGGGGAGCTCGGCCTCGGAGACAGCGAAATCTTCAGGCCGAGGCATGCCGACCGGGCGGCGTGCCAGCACGATCCGCCGGTTCATGGCTTGGGCGCCGCCTGCCAACGCCCGCCCTTGGCCTGCATCATCACGACGGTCGTCTTGTCCAGGCCCCTGTGGTCTTCCGCCGACAGGCGGCGGATGCCGTTCGCTCCGTTGATCTGCGCGGTCTCGATCGCGTCGCGCAGGTTTGTACGCGTCAGCGGTCCCTTCATGGCCCTGATCGCCTGCTCCAGGATGAGGATGACGTCGTAGGAGTGCCCGGAAGTCTGGTCCGGATCGATGCTCCACCGATCCTTGTACAGCTTGGCGAAACGGATCAACGGTTGCTTGAGCGGGTCGCTCTCCGGCAGGGTCTCCGGCGCGACGATGCGGTAGGAGGGAACGAAGGCGCCTTCGGCTGCCGGGCCGGTCTGGGACAGGAATTGCCGCGATCCGGACGCATAGCTCGCATAGGTGGGAACCTTCAGCCCGATCTCCGCCGCATTGCGCATCACGATCGAAGGTCCGGGGTTGGCCGCCCAGACGAGCATCGCCTGAGGTTGCGCAGAACGGATCCGCAGCAGCTGGGGCGACATGTTCGTGTCCTGCGGCCCGAAGGTTTCCTCGCTCACGATCGTGATGCCGTACTGGTTCGCCAAATCGCGCGCGATGGTGCCGCCGGACTGGCCGAACGCGTCCAGGGAGTAGATGAGGGCGACCTTGCCTATATTTCGATCACGAAAATCGCTGAGGATGTTCTCGACCACGAGCCGGTCGGTGGGCGATGTGGCAAACACGTAGGGCGTGGTCGGCTTGGTGATGGGCTCCGCTCCGCCGAAGGTGATGTTCGGCACCCGCATCTGGTTGGCTAGCGGGACCACCGCCAGCGACTCGCCGCTGGTCGACGGACCCAGGACGATGTGAACATTGTCGTTCTCCACCAGCCTCCGAAACAGCTGCACCGCCTTCGTCGTGTTGCCCTCGGTGTCGTAGACCGCGAGCTGCACGGGGTGGCCGTCAATGCCATTCGGCCCGAGGTTGTCGACCAGTACCCTCAGCGCCTTCTCCGCCGGCCCTCCGAACACCGCGGCGGGGCCGCTCAAGGCGATCATCGCGCCGATACGAATCGGCTCCTTTTGCGCGACGGCGAGGCCCGGCAACGCCAAGCCGACGAGGAGCGCAACGCCCGCCCAGATCTTGCTGAAAGTCATCGGAGTATTTCCATTCGATCACAAGCGCCCGATGTGTCGCAGGCTGGGCTCCAGGCTGGCAAGCGTCCCCCGATAGGGCTCGAGCTGAGACATGTCCGCGATCCGTGGGTAGGCGTCGCCCACCATGTCCAAGTCGATCGGCTCAGCCGGGTCGAACTGCACGCCTTGGGACTTGTAGTAGCCGATCTTGAAGAAGTAGCCGCCACACGCGTTCACGACCTCCCCGGTCATCTTGCAGTCCTCGCTGGCGAACCAGCCGACCATTGGCGCCACGAGCTGCGGCGACATGTTCCGTGCAAGGTCTTCCCGGATGAGCCCCTTGCTCATTCGGGTGTCGGCGCTGGGCGCCACCGTGTTGATGAGCACGTCCTTGTCGGTGCACGAGAGCTTCACGCAGTTCATCAGTCCCACCATCGCCGACTTTGCTGCGCCGTAGACAGCCTGATTGACGTGCCCCATGAGACCGCTGGCTGAACTGGTCAGCACGATCCGCCCATAACTCTGCGCCAGCATCGGCACCAGCGCCGCCCGCGTGCAGTAAAGGGTGCCCATGAGGTGGACATCTATGACCTTCCGCAGCGCATCAAGCGGCATATCCTGCAGCAAGGACTCCCGCAAGATGCCGGCGTTGTTGACGAGCACGTCCAGTCGACCCCACTCGTTCAGCGCTGCATCGACCATGCGCTGGGCGCCGTCCGCGTCGGCAACGCTGTCGAAGTTCGCCACCGCGGTGCCGCCCTGGGCGCGGATCTCCTGCACCACCGCCTCGGCTGCCTGCGACGATGACGGCGAGTCGCCACCGACACTGCTGCCGAGGTCGTTCACGACGACCCTGGCGCCGCGCTGCGCAAGAAGCAGAGCGTACTCGCGCCCCAGCCCGGTACCTGCTCCGGTGACAAGCGCCACCCGGTTGTCGAATCGAATCATCTACGCTCTCTCACTCGGCTCGGACGAACTTGCCCGACTTGATCTGCATGATGACGATTGCTTCCTTGGTCAGCCCTCGGTGGTCATCAGCACGCATCTGGCGGCAGCCGTTCGATCCGCACATCTTCACGCTCTCCAGCGCGTCCCTGAGGCTCTCCCGCGTCAGCGGCCCCTTCAAGTTCTTCGCTGCCTCCTCCAGGATCAGGATGTCGTCCATGCCGTGGCCAGAGGCCTGGTCGGACACCTGCCCGGTCTTGTCCTTGTAGAGCTTGTTGAATTTCAGGAAGATGGGCTTGCGCGGATCCTCGTCCGGCAGTACCTCAGGCGCCACGATCGGTAAGGTGGACGCGTAGAAGCCTTCGGCCGCCGCACCGGTTTGCTGGATGAAGCCGAGAGTCGCATTGGCCGTGCTCACGAAGAACGGCTTCTTGAGACCCATCTCCGCGGCGTTCTTGGCGACGATGGTGGGGCCCGGATTGGCAGACCACATGATGATCGCGTCGGGATTCCTCTCCCGGATGCGCAGCAGCTGCGGCGTCATGTTGGTGTCCTGCGAAGCGAAGGTTTCGACACCCGCGAGTTCCAGTCCCATCTTCGGGACGAGCTCCTCTGCAATCTTCCCGCCGGACTGCCCGAAGCCGTCGAGCGAGTAGATGACCGAGACCTTCTTCCATCCCCGCTGCTTGATGTACGAGACGATGGACTCCACCATGATCCGATCCGTCGGCGGAAGCGCGAACATGAAAGGCGTCACTGGATTTGTGATGGCCTCCGCGCCGCCGTGACTGATCGTGGGCACCCTTAGCTGGTTGGCAATGGGGAGGAGTGCCAGGGATTCGCCGCTGGTCGAGGGACCGAGGATCACGTGCGCCTGGTCGGTCTCAGCCGCCCGACGAAAGAGCTGGGCGGCCTTCGTGGAGTTTCCTTCGCTGTCGTAGACCGTGAGCTTGACCGGTCGCCCACCTATGGACTTGTTGGGCAGGTTATCGACCATCACTTTCAAGGCCTTCTCGGCAGGCGCCCCGTAGATGGAGGCCGGTCCGCTCGTCGCGATGACTGCGGCGATGTTGAAGGTTTCCTGGGCGATCGCGGCAGATGCCCCGAGATGGGCGATCAGGCCGACCGCGAGATGCGCAAGCAGTTTCATCGTAGATCCGTTCAGAGGTTGGGTGAGCTCAAGTCGGCGCGGGCACTCGCGCACGTGCGTTTCCGGCCGCTTTGGAATGGCCGAGGAATGCTTCGACAGTCGCCGAGTCGGCGAGCAGTTGAGCGGAGGTGCCGCTGGCGGTGATGCGGCCATTGGCCAGCACATAGCCGCGGTCAGCCAATGCGAGTGCGGCGCGCGCGTTCTGCTCGACCAGCAGGATCGACAGGCCCAGAGTCGCCCTCAGCTTGCGCAGGGTCTGGAAGATGTCAGCGATTACCAACGGCGCCAGGCCCATCGACGGCTCGTCCAGCAACAGCAGCCGTGGCCTGGCCATCAGGGCACGGCCGATGGCGAGCATCTGCTGCTCGCCGCCCGACATGAGGCCCGCCAGCTGGGTTCTGCGCTCTTTGAGTCGCGGAAAGAGTGCGAGGACGGAATCAAGCGTCTCCTGGTACCGGCCAGTCTGGCTGTATGCACCCATTTCCAGGTTCTCCATGACGCTCATGTCGGGGAAGACAAGGCGGCCCTCCGGCACCTGGACCAGCCCCGCACGCACGATCCGACTCGCACGACGACCGCTGATGCGCTCGTCGAGGAACCCCACATGGCCTGCACAAGCCGGGACCACGCCGCTGATCGCGTTGAGGACCGTCGACTTGCCTGCCCCGTTGGCACCGATCAAGCAGACGATCTCGTTCTGCCCGACGACGAGGTTGGCATCCTTCAACGCCTCGATCGCGCCATAGCGCACGCTCAGGTTCCTGACTTCAAGCATCGCCGCCCTCCAGCACCGCTTCGGTGCCTAGGTAGGCATCGATGACATCCTGGCTCTGCTGCACATCTTCTGGCGTGCCCTCCGCGATCTTGCGTCCGAAATTCATCACGACCACCTTCTGCGAATAGCCCATGACCATGTCCATGTCGTGCTCCACGAGCAGCACGATCAAACCTCCCTGCGCCAAGTCATGAACCAGTTCGGCGAGTTCAAGCGTCTCCCTGGCGTTCAAGCCTGCAGCCGGCTCGTCCAGAAGTAGGACCTTGGGCTGCATGGCAAGCGCACGGGCGATCTCCACGCGGCGCTGCAAGCCGTAGGCGAGATCCGTGGCCGGCCGCTGCAGAAGGGCGTCAGGCAAGCCCACCCGGGTGATCGCCTCGCGTGCGCGCTCTTCGATGCGTCGCTCGTCGGCACGCGACCTTCCAAGCCGGAGCATCGAGCCGACGAACCCGCTGGATCCCCCCAGGTGCGCGCCGACCATGACCGTGGAAAGGACATCCATGTCGTCGAACAACTGCGGGCTCTGGTAGGTTCGCGTCAGGCCCAGTGACGCGAGCTCATGGGGCGTGCGGTCCGAGACATCCGTGTCGAAAAGCCTGCACTGCCCCTGGTCCGCACGAACCACGCCGCTCACGAGATTCAGCAACGTGGTCTTGCCGGCGCCGTTGGGACCGATCAGGGCGGTGATCTCTCCCGGGGCAGCCGTGAAGCCCACGCCGTCGACGGCACACAGTCCGCCGTAGCGCTTGGAGAGGCCGTCAACAGCCAGGCTCATCTCGAGCCTCCGCGGCGAATCATGGCCTTGACCCCATCCACGATCGCCTTGCCGAAACCATCGGGCATGAAGATCATGACGAGCGTCATGATGGCGCCGTAGATCAGCAGTTTGTACTGCTCGAAGTTCTCCAGCAGGCTCGGCAGGATCGTCACCAGCAGGGCGCCGAACAGGGCACCCCAGACGGTTCCGACCGATCCCACCACGATCATGATGAGGAGCTCGATCGACAGGCCGACGTTGAAGACGCCGGCGTTGAAGGCGCTCTGGAAGTGTGCGAACAACGACCCGGCAAGTCCGGTGAGTGCCGCTGCCAGCGTGAATACGGCGACCTTGTAGCCAACGACATCCACACCGGTGCCCGCTGCAGCAACTTCCGACACCTTCAATGCCTTGAGGGCGCGGCCGATGCGGCTGTGGGCCAGGTTCACCACGAGGACCATGACCGCGCACAGCACGACGGCGACGAGCCAGTAGAAGCGCGACGGTTCGTCCAGCACCCATGGGCCGACCTTGTAGGGGGCGAGGCCCAGGATGCCCGGATCCAGCCCCCCCGTGATGCTGCGCAGTTGCGCGAAAAGGATGAAGCAGATGACGCCGAACGCCAGGGTGCCCAAGGCCAGGTAGTTCGTGGTGAGTCGCAGCAGCGGCCTGGCGACCAGCCAACCGAAGCTTCCCGAAAGGGCGATCGCGGCGAGGCTGCCGATCCAGGAGGGCAGCCCCAGGCGCATCACGACATAAGCACTGGCATAGGCTCCGACACCGAAGAACGCCGCCTGGCCAATGGAGATCTGTCCCGCGAACCCGAACAGCAGCGTCATGCCGAGCGCGGCGATGGCGAAGATGCCCGAGTAGATGAGCATCGTCAGATAGAAGGAGCGTGTCACCGTCAAGCCAATCACCGTCGCGACGATGGCCAGAATCCCGATGCCCACGAGATCACGCATGCGGCGCCGCGAGACGGGACTCTCGGACTTGGACGCACGGACCGAATTCATCGTTCCCAGGCTCACGACATCGGATGCGGGCTTCATACGCGCTTGGCTTCCACTCGACCCAGCAGACCGCTCGGCCAGGCGAGCAGGAGCGCGAGCAGGATAGCGAGCGCGACGGCGTCCTTGTACCCGGACGAGAGGTAGCCGGCAGACAGGCTTTCCAGCACGCCGATGAGAAGACCTCCGACGACAGCGCCGACGGGACTGCCGAATCCTCCGAGCACGGCCGCCGCGAACCCCTTCAGGCCGAAGTTCAACCCGTATTCGTAGAACGCGGCCCCCACAGGCGCCACCAGGGCCCCGGCTATCGCACCGACCGCAGCGGCCATCGCGAATGCGAGCGCCGACATCAACCGCGGCTCGATGCCGCACAGTGCGGCAGCCCGGGCGTTTTGGCTCGCCGCCCGCATGGCCTTGCCGATCTTCGTTCGCAGGTACAGGTAGCTGAGGGCGGCACTCACGACGGCCAGCGTCAGCAGGATCCAGATCGACTGCGAACTCAGATACACGTCCCATGCCCGGAAGTCAGGGATGACTCCAAATGCGGGCATGAACAGCACGTCGCGGCCCGCAGTCACCTGCATCAGACCGCGATAGAGCACGCTGAAGCCGATCGTGATCATCGCGTAGCCCAGGATGGTCTTGCGGCGTGCCTGCTGCAGACCGAGCTGGTCCAGTGCCACCCCAAGCGCCGTGACCGCGACGACCGCCAAAGCCACGGCCAAGAGCTGGTTGAACTGCGCCTGGGCGATGAGTGTGGCCGCGACAAGGCCACCCATCATCACGAAATCGCCATTGGCGAAGTTCGTCACCCGAGTCGCGTTGAAGACGATCGTGAAGCCCAGTGCTGCAAGGCTGTAGACCGCGCCGATTGCGATCCCCGAAAGGAGAATCTGTGCCAGTTGCGACATATCGGCTCAGCGCGCTGACGCTGGTACAGGTCGATGAAATGGGGGCAAGGGGCGGCGCACGCGATGTCTCCGGTTCTGGTGCGGATTCCGTCGACTTCCGTGGCAGTCCGGGATCCGCCCATTGGCTTCACATTGCCGCGAAGTTTTGTGTATACCGGTTGACCTGTCAATAGTACTTCTCTGCGGGTTTTCCTCGATTGGGCGAGCCGCTAGGATGAAAGACCTGTCTATGAAACTTCGGCCGAAACGCCCCATGACCTCCACGGCTACCCGCCCCTCGATCGCGCGCACGCGTACGGCTGTTCAGACGCAGCCGCCCAGGCTCCAACCCGGGCCGGTGACCCTCTACGCCCAACTCGCGGCCATCCTGCGCGATCGAATCCTCACCGGCACCTGGAAACTGGACGACAACATCCCGACGCTCGATGAACTCGTGACAGAGTTCTCGGTGGCGCGTGTCACCGCGCGTCAAGCGATCCAGACGCTCGTCGACGAGGGATTGCTGTCGAGCCAACGGGGCCGCCGGACTTTCGTCACTTACGAAATGCCAGCGATCGACGCCAACCCGCTTTATTCATCCACCGGATCCATCACCTCCGATGGATCGAACTACGCCATCGAAATCATCCACAGCGAACGTTTTGGCGGCCTCCCGGCGCAGTTCAAGGGCCCCGGCGTCGCGTTCGCCGAATACATGCGAATCCGAAAGGTCGACAGCCATGACGGCATCCCCTACGCGATTTCCGACAACTTCGTCGCTATGCCCATTTACAAGAGCTTTCCGCCGCACGCGGAGCGGAAGATCAAGTTGAGCCGACTGGTACGGGATCACGCGCGCCCCAAGCTGGTGGACGGCACCGAACTCATCAAAGTGGCAACGCTCAACTATGAAGAGGCCAATTTGCTGCAGACCACCATTGGCAGCGCGGCGGCGCAGGTGACGCGCATCTTCTTCGCGGCCGAACAGAAAGTGGCCTATTTCGGCCATTTCCTCTATCGGGCGGACCGCTTCGCCATCCAGCGCAACATTTCCAACCTGCTGACGCAGAAAGCCCTATAGCACCGGCTCGACCACTGCGCAGGTGGCCAGAGCCGCCTGTGCGCGACGCAGATGATCGATGCTTGTACTCCGGCCAGTTTTCTTCACCTCGGGCACCGCATACAACCCGGCGTGCAATCGCCGTTGCCGCCTCAATCGACGCCGATGCAGCGGCGGGATGGACCTGGCCGAATGGCAGTTCTCGGCGCGGCCGTGGGCGTACCGCACGCCGTTCCTGGTCCCCGGCGTTCGGACATCAAGGATGGTCCGCCCGATGGAATCCCCTCCCCCACGGCGAGCTGTACCGCCCGACGCTCGAGGGCGGGGCGATGGGCACGATTGTGCGCGACATGCACCACGCCATTCGGGGCCTGTGAGAAAGCGGGGCCGCCGGCCCATTGCGGAGCCCTACGGCGATGCGGTGGACCATGTGTGCAGGCCGGTGCCGCCCTGCACAGCCGAACGCCGGCCACCGGCCGATCCGAGCGCGCACTGAACATGGACCGGTTCGCCCGCGAACTTCTGCGCAGCGGATCGCCGAGCGGCTGAGGCGGTTCGCAAACTCCCGCCGGCCCGCCCATTCAGTCCAGAAGGCGCAGCGCCGGCCGCCAGACCAGTTGAGTGTGCATGTGGTTCTCCTCGCGGTCGAACTGGGCGATGCTTCGGCCTCCCGCCAACAAGCCATGGTTGCGCAGGA
Organism: Comamonadaceae bacterium ALPHA2B; assembly: GCA_005503065.1. GTDB lineage: Bacteria > Pseudomonadota > Gammaproteobacteria > Burkholderiales > Burkholderiaceae_C > Xenophilus. The sequence continues at coordinate 91,378 of SCOE01000006.1, read as the reverse complement.
TCATCACGCGGTGCTCGCCCAGGCTGGCCACCAGGCGCTCGCGCTCCGCCAGTTCCAGCGCGATGCCTTCGTAGGCGTGGTAGCCGATGTGGCCGTAGAACTTGAGCGCATGCTGGCTGATGGGCAGCAGCCCCTCTTCCTGGCACGACACGGCGATGCCGTCGGCGGTGTGCGTGTGGATCACGCAGGCGAGGTCGTGCCGCGCCATGTGCACCGCCGAATGGATGGTGAAGCCCGCGGCGTTGACAGGCTGGCTGGCGGCACCGGCCTCCACCACCTGCCCGCTGGGATCGATCTTCACCAGATCCTCGGGCCGCATTTCGTTGAACAGCACGCCGTAGCGGTTGATGAGGAAATGGTCGGGCGTGCCGGGAACGCGGGCGCTGATGTGGGTGTCGATCAGGTCCGTCATGCGGAAGTGCGCGACCAGGCGGTACAGGGCCGCCAGGTCGTGCCGCGTGCGAGCTTCGGCCTCGGTCATGGTCGCGGCGGCAGGGGCAGTCATGGAACTCTCCAGAAAGAGGAAGTGCGGGTTCAGCCCGCCTGCATGTCAGGCTGGGCACGGATCAGTCGGGCCACCGCCAGCGACTGCGCGTCGCCCTGCTTCTCCAGCGCCGCGATCACACCGCGCCGGTCGGCCACGGATTTGTCCTGGTTCATCTTCATCTTGCCCTCCAGGCTGGCAATGGGAATGCGCAGTGCGACGATGGCGCGCAGCCGCGTGGCCGCGAAATCGGACGGCATGGCGCGGAACTGCCGCGGGCCGCCCAGCGGCGTGTCGTAATGCGCCACCACGCGGTCGAGCACTGCCAGCAGGCCCTTGGCCGACTCGATGAGCTCGGGCTGGCCGCGCGCGTGGACGGCGGTGTAGTTCCAGGTCGGGAAGGTGTGCCGGTTCTCGTACCAGCTGGGCGAGATGAAGGCGTGTGGCCCCTGGAAGAGCACCAGCGCCTCGGCACCGGCCTGCAGGTCGCCAAACTGCGCGTTGCCCCGGGCCAGGTGCGTGACCAGCGTGCCCAGGCCGCCTTCGTCCGCGGGCTCGTCCACCAGGAAGGGCAGGTGTGTGGCCTGCACCCCATGCGCGCCGTGCGTGACCAGCGTGGCGAGCTCCACTGGCGCACGCACGCGCGCAGCAGTTCTGCGTCCTTCTCGGCATAGGCTGGTGGCGTGTACATCGTCAGGTGCCCTCCCCGTTCAATGCTGCTGCAGCCAGCGCACGGTATCGTCGAACGCCTCGCCGGCCACGTCGGCCACCGACACCGCCTCCAGGAAGCTGTGCACCGTGCCCTTGTAGACCTTGGCCGTCACCTCCACGCCCTGCTGCCGCATGCGCAGGGTCATGTCCACGCAGTCGTCGTAGAGCGGGTCGCACTCGGTGATCACGTTGAACACCGGCGGAATACCCCCTATACCGTGATGTCGAAGGGCTCCAGGGTCCAGCGATAGTCGAGGCGGCTCGCGTGGCGAGGGTGACCCGTAGCCGTGAGTTCACCGAACCGGCGCCAGCTCGGCGCGTACTTCGCCAGTCGCTCGTAGAGCTGATTCCTCGCCTTCAGGAAGTAGCTGTGGTGGACCACCGGCTGCCCCCACGCCGCCCAGATGACGGGCTCCGCCTGCTCCGCGACCACGGCCTCGATCTGGTCGAGGTTAGCGTCGAAGGCGGCCTTGTCGATTTTGGTCGGCAGGGTGCGGTAGAAGTAAGGAAGGCGGGCTTCACGCGCTTCCGCACGCAACCGGAACACGTCGACATGTGGAAGGCAGAAAACGCTAAGGACCCAGCGAAGGGCTACGGCGCCCAGGTAGAGGGGGCTTGGTACTGGTACGACACTTGGATCGCCCGGTGCATCGAACTCTGCACTGCGGCTGGCGACCAATACAAGTAGATTGCCACCAGCTCCCGTGCCATCTCACCCAGTCGCACTGTCGGCGGATGGGTAAACGGATGGGGCGGAATATCGAACTGACCGAGTGTCGATGAGAGACATCGACAAGTGGCGGAGAGTGTGAGATTCGAACTCACGGACGGTTGCCCGTCGGCAGTTTTCAAGACTGCTGGTTTAAACCGCTCACCCAACTCTCCGAGCCGCCGATTCTAGGCCGATGGGCGATGAAGTCGAATTGGTAACGAACGTGACGATGGCCACAGCCCACGCACCGCCTGGGCCAGCGGCCGATTGCACTTTCCTCAGCCAGCGGGAGGCAGGAAGAGTTCCTGCAGATCGCTCAGGAAATCGAAGCCGCGCTCCGTGGGCCACGCGCGGTGCAGGTCGCGCGCCAGCAGGCCAAGACGCTCAGCCTCTTCGAGCGGGCGCTGGATGGCGCTGATGGCCAGGCCCGTGCGTTCCGCGAACTGCATGAGCGTGAAGCCGTCCTTCAGCCGAAGGGCATTGAGCATGAACTCGAAGGGCAGATCGGCCAGCGCGACCTCGTCGCTCTGCGCCACGGCCTGCCCGGCCATCGCGTTGGCCATGTAACGCTGCGGATCGCGAAAGCGCACCTGCCGCACGATGCGGTGCGCGAAGCTCAGCTTGCCGTGCGCACCGGCGCCCAGCCCGAGGTAGTCGCCGAATTGCCAGTAGTTGAGGTTGTGTGCACAGGCATGACCGGCACGCGCGTAGGCCGACACTTCGTAGCGCTTCAGGCCGACCGCCGCCGTGCGCTCGGTGATGCGGTCGAGCATCGTGTAGGCGATGTCGTCGTCGGGCAGCGCGGGCGGGTGCTTGGCGAAGAAGGTGTTGGGCTCGATGGTGAGGTGGTAGATCGACAGGTGCGGCGGCTGCAGCGCCAGCGCCTGGTCGAGGTCGGCGTCCAAGCCGTGCAGGGTCTGGCCCGGCAGCGCGTACATGAGGTCGAGGTTGAAGGTGTCGAAGGCACTCGCGGCCTCCTCGACCGCCGCGATGGCCTGGGCGCGGTCGTGCACCCGGCCGATCGCCTTCAGGTGCGCGTCGTCGAAGCTCTGCACCCCCACGGACAGGCGCGTGACGCCCGCAGCGCGAAAGGCGCGGAAGCGGTCGCGCTCGAAGGTGCCCGGGTTCGCTTCGAGCGTGACCTCGCAGTCGGGCTCGACCTTCAGGCGCGCGCGCACGTCGCCCAGCAGGCGGTCGATGGCTTCGGGCGAAAACAGGCTGGGCGTGCCGCCGCCGATGAAGATGGTGTGCACCGGCCGGCCCCACACCAGCGGCAGCGCGGCGTCGAGGTCGGCGATGACGGCGTCGATGTAGGCGTGCTCCGGAACGCGCTCTCTATGCCGGGATTCGTGCGAGTTGAAGTCGCAGTACGGGCACTTGCGCAGGCACCATGGCAGGTGGATGTACAGCGAGAGCGGCGGCAGCGCGGCCAGTTGCAGCGGGCCGGGCCGCATCATGTGCAGCACGTCGTTGGCCTGCGCCGCGCCCTCGCCGGCGGAAGGTGCGGGACGGATCGGGATGTTCACGGCCTCAGGCGCCGGCGGCCGCCAGCGCCCAGCGATCGCGCATCAGCTCGACCATCGCCCGCGCCGCCTGGCCGCGGTGGCTGTGGGCGTTCTTCACCTCGGGCGGCAACTGCGCGAAGGTGCGGCCGAAAACGGGCAGGAACATCACGGGATCGAAGCCGAAGCCCTGGTCACCGACGGGCTCGCGCGTGATCTCGCCGACCACGCGGCCGACAGCGATGAGCGGCTCCGGATCGTCGTGCCGGCGTAGCGCCACCAGCGTGCTGACCAGCGCCGCGCGCCGGTTGGCCACGCCCTGCATCTGCTCGAGCAGCGCGCGCACGTTGTGGGCGTCGCCCTTGGGGTAGCCGAACTGCGTGGCGTAGAAGGCGGTGTCCACCCCGGGCAGGCCCCCAAAGGCGTCGACGCACAGGCCGGCATCGTCGGCAACGGCGGGCAGGCCGGTGGCGGCGCTGGCGTGGCGGGCCTTGGCCAGGGCGTTCTCGACGAAGGTGCGAAAGGGTTCGTCGGCCTCGCCCACGCCGAGCTCGGACTGGCGCACGAGTTGCACGCCGAGTGCGCCGAAGAGCTGCTGCAGCTCGGCGAGCTTGCCGGCGTTGTTGGAGGCGAGGACCAGTTTCATAAATAAAAAGTGGCTGCAGCGCCCGCCGGATGGGCGCCAGCAGCTATCAATTCGATAGCGATTGCTTCTGCAGTTCGACCAGCTCGCCGATGCCCTTCTCGGCCAGGGCCAGCAGTTGGTTCATCTCGTCGCGCGTGAAGGCCACGCCTTCGGCCGTGCCCTGCACCTCGACGAAGTGGCCGGCGCCGGTCATGACGACGTTCATGTCGGTGTCGCAGGCCGAGTCTTCGGTGTACTCGAGGTCGAGCAGCGGCGTGCCGCCGACGATGCCCACCGAGATGGCGGCGACCGGCCCCTTGATCGGCGAAGCGGCGAGCGAGCCGGCCGCGATCAGCTTGTTCACCGCATCCTGCGCGGCCACGAAGGCACCGGTGATGGCCGCAGTGCGCGTGCCGCCGTCGGCTTGCAGCACGTCGCAGTCGAGGTGGATGGTGCGCTCGCCCAGTGCGGCGAGGTCGAACACGGCGCGCATCGAGCGGCCGATGAGCCGCTGGATCTCCTGCGTGCGGCCGGTCTGCTTGCCCTTGGCCGCCTCGCGGCTGCTGCGGGTGTGGGTGGCGCGCGGCAGCATGCCGTACTCCGCCGTCACCCAGCCCTCGCCGCTGCCCTTCTTGTGCGGGGGCACCTTCTCTTCGACCGAGGCGGTGCACAGCACCCGCGTCTGGCCGAACTCGATCAGGACCGAACCCTCGGCGTGGACGGTGAAGCCGCGGGTGATGCGCACGGGCCGCAGTTGGTCGGCGGCGCGGCCGCCGCTTCGGGTGAAAGCAGTCATTCGGGAACGGGAAAGAAAAAAGGGGAGAAGAAAACGATCAGCTCTTGCGCGAGGCCGCAGAGCGCCGGATGGCCTCGTTGATCTCGGCGATGGAACGCTCGATGGCGTCGTCGTCCAGGTCATCGATCTCGCCGTCGGCCGGCATGCCGGCCTGGATGGTGGAGGCGAACACGTCGTCGCTGATCCCGTCGGTCGACACGCCCGCATCGGCGCCAAGCACGTCGGGCGTTTCCCACTCGATGGCGATCAGGGTCACGTTGTCGCCATTGGGGCCGCCACGGCGCAGCGCCATCTCGACCAGCTCCGGCGCCGCATCGGAGACCTTGCCGGTGGACAGGGAACGCACGAGCAGCAGGTCGTCCATCACGCCCCACAGCCCGTCCGAGCACAACATGAGCCGGTCGCCCTGCTGCAGCGTGAGCGGCGCGGACACCTCGAACAGCGGCGTGCTGGGCGATCCCAGGCAGGTCAGGAGCAGGTTGCGGTTGACGGGCTCGTTGCCGCCATTGGGACGCGGGCGTTCGGCATGCGAGTGGTCGCGCGTGCGCATCAGCATCTGCCCGTCGCGCACGACGTAAAGGCGCGAGTCGCCGCAGTGGATCCAGGTGGCGGTGTTGCCCTGCAGGACGGCCGCCACCACGGTGGTGCGCGGCGTGTCGAGCATGGCCTTATTGCTCGCGTACCGCATGATCTGCTGGTGCGCAGCCATCACGGCGGAGGCCAGGAAGGTCTTCACGTCCTTCAGCGTGGGGCGCGCCTCGCGCTGGTAGAGCGCTGCAATGGTCTGCAGCGCCAGTTGCGCGGCGACCTCGCCTTCAGGATGGCCGCCCATGCCGTCGGCAAGCAGGAAGAGGCCCGACTCCCGCGTGTAGCAGTAGCCCATGCGGTCTTCGTTCTTGACGCGGCCGCCCTTGCGGCTGACCTGGAAGACGGAGAACTTCACGGCAGGGGGTAGGCCCGGCGGGCGGCGCTCGGCGCACGCACGGTGCGCAGCGAAAGGGTGATGGCGTTCATGCGGGTCGGGTGGTGGGCGCCACCGCCTTGGGCAGCGCCTTCTTCTCGTAGGAGCGCATGTTGTCGATCGACAGGCGCATCTTCTCGCCCACCGACAGCTTGGTGTAACGGCGCTCGCCCTCGCGGCTGAGCTCCTTCTGCAGGGCGAAGACCGACTGCGGGCGCGACAGCGGATCGAGCGACATGCACCACTCCACCACCTCGATCAGGTCGTCCGAATACACGCCGCGCAGACGGGACAGCGACAGGCCAAGGCGGTCCTTCTCGATGCGCTGGGGTGCATCGCTGGGCGGGTAGCCGTGCATGCAGGCATAGATGCACGCGCCGATGGCATAGATGTCGGTCCACGGGCCCATCGACGAATCGCGGCGGTACATCTCCGGCGCGGCGAAACCGGGGGTGTACATGGGGCGGATGAAGTTGCCTTCCTTGGACAGCACCTCGCGGGCGGCGCCGAAGTCGATCATCACGGCGCGGTCGTCCTCGGTCACGAAGATGTTGGCGGGCTTGATGTCCAGATGCAGCATCTTGTGCTGGTGCACCACGCGCAGGCCGCGCAGGATCTCGTCGAAGAGCGAACGGATGGTGGATTCGCGGAAGACCTTGGCCTTCTTCAGGTCGCGGGCGGTGACGATGAAGTCCTGCAGCGTGGCGCCGTCGAGGAAGTTCATCACCATGTAGACGGTCTCGTTCTCGCGGAAGAAGTTCAGCACGCTCACCACGGAGGCGTGCGAGATCTGCGCCAGGGACCGCCCTTCCTCGAAGAAGCTCTTGAGGCCCAGGCGGTAGAGCGACAGCTTTTCAGGAGGCACCTGCGGCGCCAGCTCACCCATGGCACGCGTGGCCAGCGACGAGGGCAGATACTCCTTGATCGCGACCTGCTGGCCCGAGGAATCGACGGCCAGGTAGACCACGCCGAAGCCCCCCGCCGACAGCCGCCGCACGACGCGGTAGCCGCCGATGACCGTGTCGGGCAACAGGGGCGACGGTTTGACCTTTGACATAATCCGGGAGTTTCGCCCGAAGGCGATGGAGCGGCAAGCGAACGCTGGGCCGGAACCTCCTGCACAGGCCGATCACACGGGGCGATTCAGCGGACGAACAACAGCGAGGCTCGATGCCAGTTTACAGCATGACCGGCTACGCCAGTGGCCAGAGCGGCCCGGCCGGCACCTCCTCGGACAGCGAGGCGCGCATGCCCGCGGCGGGCCTTTCCGGCGGGCGGCTGGGCGTGGAAATCCGCGCAGTCAACAGCCGGTTCCTGGACCTCAGTTTCAAGCTCTCGGAAGAGCTGCGGCAGCACGAACCTCAATTGCGCGAACTGCTGACGCAACGGCTCAAGCGAGGCAAGGTCGAGGTGCGCGCAGGCATCGACCTGCAGGCGGGCGCGGCCCTGGCCGAGCCGTCGGCTCGGCTGCTCCAGCGACTCAACGGCCTGCAGGACGCGGTGAAGGCCTGGCTGCCGCGAGCGACCGACCTGAGCGTGGCCGATGTGCTGCGGCTGGCGGCCAGCGAGGCAGGCCGGCCCGCGCAGGGCGAATTCGATGTCGTGGGCACGGTCGCTGGCGTGGTCGACGCGCTGATCGCCGCCCGCGCGCGCGAAGGCGAGCGCCTTGCCGCCATGCTCCGCGACCGGCTCGGCAGCCTGCGCGCACTGGCGCAGCAGGCCGGCCCGATCGTGCCGCAATTGGTCGAGCAACAGCGCAGCCGCTTCCTCGAGCGATGGCAAGAGGCGATGGGCCTGACGGGTGGAACCACGCCCGAGGCGGCGCAGGACCGCGCGCTGAGCGAAGCCACGGCCTTCGCCATCCGCATCGACGTTGCCGAGGAGCTGACCCGCCTGGCGGCGCACCTCGACGAGATCGAGCGGCTGCTCGACAAGGGCGGTGAAATCGGCAAGCGGCTGGACTTCCTGATCCAGGAACTGCACCGTGAAGCCAACACCCTCGGCTCCAAGTCGGCGGCACTGGAACTGACGCGCATCGGCGTCGACATGAAGGTGCTGATCGAACAGATGCGCGAGCAGGTGCAGAACATCGAATGACCGCCATGGACTATCCCGGCAATCTCTTCGTGGTGGCAGCGCCCAGCGGCGCCGGCAAATCCAGCCTGGTCAAGGCGCTGATGGAGCTGGACTCGGCCGTGCAACCCTCGGTGTCGCACACCACGCGGCCGCCGCGCGGGCAGGAGAAGCACGGCCGCGAGTACTTTTTCGTATCCCCTGCCGAATTCGACGCCATGGTGGCCGGCGACGCGTTCGTCGAATGGGCCCACGTACACGGCCAGCGCTACGGCACCTCGAAGAAAGCCGTGGAGGACCGGGTGGCCATGGGCGCGGACGTGATCCTCGAGATCGACTTCCAGGGCGCGCTGCAGATCCGTCAGGTGTTCGCCAACGCGGTCTTGATCTTCATCCTGCCGCCCAGTTGGGAGGAGTTGCGCTCACGCCTGGAGCGCCGCGGCGAGGATGCGCCCGAGATCATCGAACTGCGCCTGCGCAATGCCGCGCATGAGATGGCGAGGGCCAGCGAATTCGACTTCGTTATAATCAATGAGTTATTTGAACGCGCGCTTTTTGACCTCAAGGCGATCGTTCACGCGCAGCGGCTGCGGTATTCGGCCCAGCGCCGCGCCCGTGCCGACACTTTCGCGGCACTCAACATTCCCTGACACCGGCCGCCTGTGCCACCCACCCGAAAGACAAAGTCATGGCCCGCATCACCGTCGAAGACTGCCTGCAACAGATCCCCAACCGCTTCCAGCTCGTGCTGGCCGCGACCTACCGCGCCCGCATGCTGAGCCAGGGGCACGCACCCAAGATCGAGAGCAAGAACAAGCCCGCCGTCACGGCACTGCGCGAGATCGCCGAAGGCAAGGTCGGCCTGGAAATGCTGAAGAAGGTGCCGGGCTGAAGTTAGGCCTTTCTGCCACGAAAGAAAGCACCGCATGCGGTGCTTTTTTTCTGCTCGGGCGCCTTGTTTCGACGTGCAGGCTAAAGTAGCGTCAATGAGTGCGGTCGTCCAGCCACAGTCCTCGCCACGCTCCGCCGGCCCGCGCGCCCCGCATCCGGCGGCCTTGAACGCGGCCGCCGCCAGCTTCGCGGCCCTGACGGACCGGCTGGATTACCTGAGTCCCGAAGATGTGGAACAGGTGCGCCGCGCCTACCGCTTCGCCGACGAGGCGCACCTGGGCCAGTTGCGCAACAGCGGCGAGCCCTACATCACGCACCCCATCGCTGTCGCCGCGCAGTGCGCGGAATGGAAGCTCGACGCCCAGGCGCTGATGGCGGCCCTGCTGCACGACGCGATCGAAGACTGCGGCGTCACCAAGACCGACCTGATCGAACGCTTCGGCGCCCCGGTGGCGGAACTGGTCGACGGCCTCACCAAACTCGACAAGCTGCAGTTCAACACCCGCGAGGAGGGGCAGGCCGAGTCCTTCCGCAAGATGCTGCTGGCCATGGCGCGTGACGTGCGCGTCATCCTCATCAAGCTGGCCGATCGCACCCACAACATGCGCACGCTCGACGACGCGCCGCGCGAGAAGTGGGCCCGCATCTCCAGCGAGACGCTGGACATCTACTCGCCCATTGCCTACCGGCTGGGCCTGAACCAGACCTACCGCGAACTGCAGGACCTGGCATTCCGGCACCTGCGGCCCTGGCGTTATGCGATCCTGGCCAAGGCCGTCGCCAAGGCGCGCAGCCGGCGCCGCGACCTGATCCATAAGGTGCAGCGCGACGTCGAGACCGCCTTCGCCAACGCGCAGATGAGCGTGCGCATGGCTGGCCGCGAGAAGACGCTGTATTCGATCTACCGCAAGATGGAGGAGAAGCACCTGAGCTTTGCCCAGGTGACCGACATCTACGGCTTCCGGCTCATCGTGCCGAACGTGATCGCCTGCTACACCGGCCTGGGCATCCTGCACCAGATGTACAAGCCGCTGCCGGGCAAATTCAAGGATCACATCGCGATCGCCAAGCTCAACGGCTACCAGTCGCTGCACACCACGTTGGTCGGCCCCTCGGGCGTGAGCGTGGAGTTCCAGTTGCGCACGGAGGCGATGCACGTGGTCGCGGAATCGGGCGTGGCCGCCCACTGGCTGTACAAGGCCTCGGACGCGGCCGGCAACAACAGCGAGCGCCTGAGCGCCAAGTGGCTGCAGTCGCTGCTGGACATCCAGGACGAGACACGCGACGCGACCGAGTTCTGGGACCACGTGAAGGTGGACCTCTTCCCGGACGCCGTCTACGTGTTCACGCCGCGCAGCGAGATCATGGCGCTGCCGCGGGGAGCGACGGTGGTGGACTTCGCCTATGCCATCCACACCCGCATCGGCGACCACACCTCGGCGGCGCGCATCAACGGCGAGCAGGTGCCCCTGCGCACCGAGCTCAAGAACGGCGACGTGGTGGAGGTGATCACAGCACCGGTGTCCACGCCCAACCCGGCCTGGCTGGGATTCGTGCGCACCGGCCGGGCGCGCTCCAAGATCCGCCACTACCTCAAGACCTTGGCGCAGGCCGAGTCCGAGCGCCTGGGCGAAAAGCTGCTGAGCCAGGCTCTGCGCGCCGAAGGCCTGGGCAAGCTGCCCGACGACGACGCCGAGAACCAGCCCACCTGGGAAAAGCTGCTGCGATTCACCGGCAACCGCACGCGCTCGGAGCTGATGACCGACATCGGCCTGGGCAAGCGCATTGCCAGCATCGTGGCCAAGCGCCTGATGGGCCTGCTGGCCGAGCGCGGCCTGAAGCCGGATGCGCTGATGCTCAGCCGCGAGCGATTCACGGCGCACGAAAGCCTGTCGCAGGGCGCCGTCATGCTCGATGGCAGCGAAAACTCCTCGGTGCGCTTCGCGCTGTGCTGCCGGCCCATACCGGGCGATCCGATCGTCGGCTACCTGGGCCATGGTGAGGGGCTGGTGGTGCACACCGAGGCCTGCGGCGTCGGCCAGCGCCTGCGCCACAAGGACGCCGAGCGCTTCTTTGCGGTCGACTGGGCGGACGAGCCCGTGCGCGCCTTCGAGACGGGCATCGTCGTCACCGCCCGCAACGACAAAGGCGTGCTGGCCCGCGTCGCAGCCACGCTCGCCAATGCCGAAGCCGACATCACGCACGTCGAGATGGCGGAAGAAACGCGCCAGGATTCGACCGACCTGCGCTTCGTGATCGCCGTGCGCGACCGTGCGCACCTCGATGCCGTGCTGCGCGCCGCCAAGCGCACACCCTCGGTGCTGGCAGCCGTGCGCGTCGTTCCGGCGCCCTGAGAGCGCCCTGCCCGGTCAGGCGGGTGCGCCTGGGGCCGGGTACTCGACGCGCAGCACCTCGACCTCCTGCGTGCCGGCGGGCGTCACCAGCTTCACCACATCGCCGACCCGCGCCTTCAGCAAGGCGCGCGCCACAGGAGAGATCCAGCTCACCTGCTGGCGTGCACTCTCCGCTTCGTCGATGCCGAGGATGGTGACCGTGCGCTCCACGCCCTCTTCGTCGGCATAGGTCACCGTCGCGCCGAAGAAGACCTGCTCGCCGCCATGGTGGACCGACGGGTCGGTGACCTCGGCGATCTCGAGGCGCTTGGTCAGGAAGCGGATGCGCCGGTCGATTTCGCGCAGGCGCTTCTTGCCGTAGAGGTAGTCGCCGTTCTCGGAACGGTCGCCGTTCTTCGCGGCCCAGTGCACCGCCTCGACGACCTTTGGCCGCTCGTTGTCCATGAGATCGAGCAACTCGGCGCGAAGGCGCGCATACCCCTGGGGCGTGATGTAGTTCTTGCCGCCTGGTGGCAAGGGCGGCAGGCCGCCGGCATCGCCATCCTCGTCGTCGGCGTCGCTTTCCTTGGTGAAGGCCTTGCTCATGCGGGAAGCTTATGCACGGGGTGCGAAAAACCAAAAGAAAAGCCCGCAACTTTCGTTGCGGGCTTTGAAGTGGTGCGGCTGGCAGGAATCGAACCCACGACCCCTTGGTTCGTAGCCAAGTACTCTATCCAGCTGAGCTACAGCCGCTAAGCTTGCAAGTATAGCACGCGTTTTTGGCGCATCCTGGACCGGCGAAAATTTCTTCCCAAGGCCTCGCGTGGTAGGCCGTGCTGGACTTGAACCAGCGACCAAGGGATTATGAGTCCGCACCCCAAAGACAATGTTGACGACATGAACTGACCTTCGCTGGGAGCCCGCTCTCCCTCTGTGGAAGGAATTTATTCGTATCGTCCATCCAATCCACTTCATCAGGCCATAGACTGTCACCAGCCTGTCACCGGTAGCCATCGGTGACAGTCCGCCCCCCGGTGACAGCCCATGAACGACCAGACCACTCCCGGCAAAATCATCAGCGCCCTCAAGCCTGGCGCTTCCGTCGCGCTAGGCAAGATCGGCACCACGGACGGCTCGCTGGAGGCCCGCCGGCTCGCGGAAGGCGCGGTGCACCTGTACTGGCGCTTCACCCACGAGGGAAAGACCACCCGCGTTCCCATTGGCACCTACGACTCCAAGGCCCCGCCCCGCTCGCTTGAATCGACTCCAGCCGGCTACTCGGTCCGTGCTGCCTTCCGACGCGCCGAAAACATGGCGCACGAGCACAGGGCCAACCTCGCGGCCGGCGGAGCCGGATATGTCGCCATCCAGCAGCAGCGCCGAAAGGTTCGTGAACAGGCCGCCGCCGATGCTGCCGAGGCGGCTGAGCACTCGCTGAAAGCCCTGCTTACGAACTACTGCGATCACCAGAAAGCCTTGGGCCGCAAATCACACCGCGAGGCCCTGAACATCTTCACGCTCCACCTGTTCACGGGCTACCCGAAGATCGCCGCCATGCCCGCGCGAGACGTGACGCCAGAGCAGTTCGCCGACGTGATGCGCAAGCTGCACGCCGCCGGCAAAGGTCGCACGGCCAACAAACTGCGCTCCTACGCCCGCAGCGCGTTCGAACGCGCCAAGCAGGCCAAGTCCAGCGCCAGCATCCCGGCCAGCTTCAAGGGCTTCGGCATCCGGCACAACCCGATCAGCGAAACAGTCCCCGACACACTGAGCAACAGGCCCGACAAGAGCCCCTTGAAGGCTGATGAGTTGCGGGAATACTGGCGGCTGCTCAAGGCCGTTCCCGGCTTCCGCGGGGCGGTTCTGAGGCTGCACGTGCTGACCGGCGGCCAGCGCATCGAGCAACTGGTGTCCCTGCATCGCGACCAGATCGACGACGCCCAAATCACGCTGCTGGATGGCAAGGGCCGGCCGGGTCAGCCGCCGCGCCCGCATGCAATCCCGCTCACGAAAGAAGCACGCAAGGAAGTGGGCGCCATCCTGGCTACTGTTGACGGCCGCGCCAAGAAACGACCGGAGTCCAAAGGCGACTTCGCCATCTCCAACGACGGTGGCCTGACGCACATTGCTGCGACCACGCTCAGCGCCTGGGCAGCGGCCGTCGCCGACGACCAGATCAAGGGATTCAAGGCCAAGCGCGTCCGCTCGGGGGTCGAGACCCTGCTCGCGAGCGCCGGAGTATCCAGCGAGCACCGTGGCCGCCTGCAATCGCATGGCGTGTCTGGTGTGCAGGCACGCCACTACGACGGGCACGACTACATGGCAGAGAAGCTGGAGGCGCTGGAAAAACTGCAACGCCTGCTTGATGCCAAGCCATCGAGCAAGGTTGCCCCCATCAAATCGAAAGCTGCATGAACACCGGCATGCCCCGCGCCGGTTGCGAGCGGGGCGAAGCGGCTAAGAGGCACACGGGCGCGCCCGGCCGCAAAAGCCAAGGAATAGAACGCATGTCGAATCAAACAACCACTCAGGGCGCCGTCGCCGCGATCTTCCCAAACGACCCGGCTGGCGTCTCCGTACTGGGCGGCGGGCGGGTGTGCTGGGACAGCATGCTTGAGGGGCCGACGACGGTGCGCGTCCGTCGCGAGCATTCGGACGCAGCCATCATCGGCGCCGCCGAGCGCTTCGGCGCGGACCCTGCTGCCGCGCTTGCCTTCCGCGACACGAGCCGGCCGGGCGACCATATCGAATTGCGGGTGCTGCAATGAGCCACCTGCGCCGGGCGCAGATTTTCGTCGGGCTCGTCGCAGGCGGTGCGATCGGTCCTGGCGAGCCTGGGCTTCACGCGAGACTAGCAATGGCGGGCGCGCTATATGGGCATGACCCGTTCGTCTCACGCAGTCTCTCCGTGGCGCGGCTGGTGGTCGAAGAGGCCGAGGATCGGGCTTTCCTCGAACGCATCGTCGACGGCACCGGAGACGTGCTGTCCGAGGAAACCTTTCCGCGCATGGAGCCCATGTTCGCGAAGTACCCCGAGGGCTCCAACATGTTCGCGCTGTTGGAGAAGGCCGCCGAGGTCTTCGGCGACGCGGTGCAAGAGATCGCCGCACGGGCCATCGCCTCGTGCGCTATCGACGACGCCCGGCGCCGCGCCTTCGGTAACTTCGACGAGTAGCCGCTGCGCTCCTGGCCGGTTCGTGCGCGCAACGATTCGAGGCCCGTCCCAAAGGGCGCGATCCGAATCACGTCAAAATCCCGGCTCATGACGGAATCTGCCAGCCCTCCGAATCTCGACGCGCCGCGCGATGCGGATCAGCGGCGTGTGGCGGGCACGCAGCCGCCCGCGCGCTCACCGGCTCATAGCGACGCCCCGTCGAGCCGATTCGGAGCCGCAGCAAGCATCTTCGACGACCTCGACACCCGGCCGCAGGCCCAACGCGTACGGCGGCGCCCGTGGTGGCGATTCTGGTGAACGTCGGCGCCCTTCACGCGCTGGGCGCGATCCTGGCCATCTGTTCGGGGACGGCTGCCATCGCGCAGCCAGTTGTCTACCGCTGCGAGACGGCTGGCAAGGTCGCGTACTCGGATTCCCCCTGCGTCGGCGCCAAGGTCATCGACGCCACGCCCACCCAGGGCATGGACAAGATGGCCGGCCGGTCGCGCAAGGGCCGCGAGGTCCAGCGCGACGAGTTCAACCGGCAACTCGATGGCGCCATTCGGCCTTTGACCAGCCGATCGCACGAAGACATGAATGTCCTGCGCAAGCGGGTCTACCTGCCGGCGAAGGATCAGCAGCAGTGTGCCCGACTCGACGGTCTGCTCCCGACCCTGGAAGCCGACGCCCAGGCCGCCAAGGGCGAAGCGAGGGCGCGCGCCGACGTGGACCTCTACAAAGTTCGAAAGCAGTTCTTCGACCTTAAGTGCTGACTAGCGCTGAGATGCCGTCGGGGAGCCGCTCAACCGGTCCTTCCGCTTCATCCGTCTGATGGCAGCGCCTTTGCGTAGATTGGGGTCTAAAAAGCTGCCAAGCTTGCGCTGCAAAGTCAGCAACCCCTCAAACAATCTCGATTTCGGATTCCCGAATCAAGGTCTTCGATTCAAGTCAAAAGCGGAAGCCAACTTATAAGTTGTACCGCGCGTCGTACCTACTGGCTCTAGCCAATGGGCTGCACCTCGTCCGGCGCCATCGAGCGCAGACCCAGGATGCGAGCGATGTCCGCCGCCACGCCTTCCAGCACGTGCGGGTCAACCGTGCGCCAGCGCCGCGCCAGATGGTGCGCCAGCGCGGCGATCCAGAGGTCCTTTCCGGCTGGTTCCATGCCCTCAATCGTAGCCATATACTGGATACTTATCCAGTCTTTTGCGTGGTTTACCGCTGCCGCTTCCAGGGCCAAAAGCTCGACGCCGCCACCATCCGCGAGAACGGCGTGGCTGGCGACCTGCGCGTGCGGCGGCGCGGCATGGGGCGCATCGCACTTCTTCTAGGACCGGACGGCCAGACTTATCTCGCTCCAGTGTTGACCCGCGTACGGCTTCTGGAGGTCGAGCCGCGCGGCCTGCTGATGTCCGGCGTCGAGGTCTATCCCGGCCGGAATGACAAGCGAGACGGCCCGAGCTACCCGCAGGCGTGGTGGTGCATGCCGCGCCCTCGGCCACTGGCTGGTGGGCAGCGCTCGGAAATCGAGCGCCGGTGCCAGGACGAAAGCCTCGCTCGGGAGATCGGCAGGACCATGACGGCGCACAGCGGCCGGCGGCCTTGGTAGACCACTGGCCGCACGGCGCGCAGTCAGACCTCCTATGCGCGCAGCGAGCCCTCCCGCGCGTCGTTGGTGGCATCTCCACGGTTGACGAGTTCGGCCAGGACCGGCAGCGCCCGCGCGAGCGCGTTGGTGGCGTCCAGCAGCGCCGCGCGTGCGTCGGGTCGCGCGTACCCGATGGCAGGCTGATCCTGCGCCGGCTCGTGGCGCAGGACGTGGCGCGTCAGGAGCGACAGGGCCTCATCGAACTCGGCGGCAGGGATGTCGCGGTAGCTGCACTTGAAGTGGCTCTTGAGGCGCGACCAGCCTTCGCGCAGAAACGCGCCGCGATCTTCCAGCGGCAGCGCCTTCGCACCGGCGTCCAGCGTGTCGCGCAGCATGTCGGCCTGCTCGCGGCCGATCGTGTCGTGGCGGCCGACCGCGTAGGGCACCTTGACGCGCCGTGCCGGAGCCGGCTTGCGGAAGTACGACGCGACGAGCGCGCGCTGCACCTTCCACGCGAGATCGTCCGTGAAGGACTTCGCCAGCATCAGGTAGCCGGACTCAGTGAGCAGCACGCCCTTCGCGGTCCGGGGCGGGAAGAAGGCGCGCAGCGAGTGCGCACGAATTTCGTCCGCAGTGATTTCGATGAAGTCCTCGCCCGCGATCAGGCGCGAGCGGTTTGCGCTCAGGGTGCGGCGGGCCGTGCCCTTGGGGCGCTGGTGAACTGCATCGACCTGGGCCAGCGTCACGACGCGCATCCCGAGGTACTCGATGACTTGGACGGACGCTTCACCAACAGCTACCGTCGGCTGATCCGTTGTGTAGATTTCGGCGCGGCCGAGATTGCCCACGAGGATGATTTTGCGTTGGGACATGGCCGCCCCTGAAGCAAGGCTGCCGACCGCAAGGGCGCGGGCGGTGTCCGCAGCCCCGACGGCGAGGAAGGCCACCAGCAACGGGCGGCGGTCGAGGTAGCGCGAGAGGGCGCTGGCGATGGTGCTCATGGAATACCTCCGTGGCGAGCAGGTTGGAACCCACCGAATCGCTGCACGGAAGAACGAAAGCCATCTCAACTGCCAGCCGGTCTGCATTACGTCCAGAGGGAGGTTGGACGCGGCCCGAAGACCCCGGCTGGCATGTGTGATGGCTCTCGCGTCGGTCCAATGCAGCGGCTCGACGTGCACGCAGTCTCGTGTTCGCTCCCATTTTTCGAGTGCCCGTTTTTCCCACCGGTCGCACAATGAACGTCATGAACATTCCCGGAGCTGACTTGCCGCCAGAGTGCACCCGCGTTGAGATAGGCAAGCTGATGGCACAGACGGTCAGGCTCGGCGCCGAGACGGCCAAGATGCGACCCGATCGCGCGTGGCATGCCGTCGTGCTGATGACCGGCGCCCTGGTTGCCGGCGCCGCGTTCGGAATGCTTTTTGGTTGACCCAGACGCAGTGATCTGACAAATGTGCGGCAAACCACCGCTCAAACTTAGTAGCTGCGAGCATCGACGCGCCCCGGTTTTAGATGGCAGCGGGCACGCCGGCCTTACGGGCGTGCGGCAGAATCCGGCCAAGAGCCGCGGTCACGAGCGTCTGCTCAACGTATCCGCTGGCCTTTGTCTGACCTTCTGACACTGCTGTTGGACGTGCGTCGTTCTTTCCCGCCGGCGTCCCTGCACTTGTGCGGGTGACACCATTGCAAGTGAATGCAATGGGGTGGTGCAGAGGCTCGGATATATTTGAAAGTCGCCCTTCGGGCAGCACCGGCAGATCATGGAAAAAGAACCGTCGCCCCAGAACGAACCTGACTTGAACGCCGTAAAAGCGTTCATTCTCGAGCACGTGCGCAAGCACTATGCGCAGAGTGGCGAAGACCTGCTGTTGTCCAACGTCGGCTGGGCTCTAAGTAACGAGCGACCCGACCTACGCCTACATCTCGGACGGCAACCCGTTGGACATTTCATCAGGCATGAGATGGCCGATCAGCTCGAAGCGCCGCCGAATCCCAGCAATCCGACAGCTCCATACGTCTATCTGAAAGGGCAGCAGACCAAGCTGCTGACTCTGAAGCCTGCCCAGGTTGCGACGACTGTCACTGAGGTGCCGGTCAAGCGGCGGAAGTACGCCCATGCGGTCTTCCTTGCCTTTACTCGTCCAATCATGTCCGGGTTCAAGCGTTACTTGGTGCTGACTGGCACGCTCCATTTTCGTGATGTGGAGGCTGGCGAAGAGGCGCCTGCCGACAGCAGGCCAATCGACACCTCCCTGATCGTTACGCCTGCGGCTGAGCAGCCCAAAGCCCAATGGCAGGAATGGCTGGACCAGCGCATTGATCAGTGGCTTCATCAGCACAAGCTGCCGCTGGAACTTGTTCTCGAACAGCCAAGTACCACGAGGAGCGCAGCAAAGGGACGGAGCAGCCTCTGGGATATTCTCCTTGCTGCGCTCTCCGAACAAGAGCGAAAGCGAATTCAAATGCCGCTCGATATTGTTGTCAAGCTTCAAAATATTCCGAAGTAATATGCGGTTTACCTTCGGGTACGCTGGCTTGCCAGCGGGGGAAGCATTTGACTATATAAACGGTATGCGGCGCTCGCTGCTGAGCACGGATTCCGATTTCGTTGGTTTTGGGATGACAAGGAAGGAAGGGCTTTCGGCGGATTACGCCAAACAGTTCCTGGCCGCCTTCAAGAATCGACTGGCCGCCGAGTTCGACAAACAGTCGAATTTCATGGGTACATGTTGCGCAGTGATCTATCGGCGCCTCAACGATGGCCGCGACGCCGCTTTAGAGAACATGTTCTTTCCAGCCATCTTGCCGGTGCCGATCGATTGGCAGCCGGGCGGCGGCACGCGCGATGAGCAACGGGTTGCAGAGAAGGAACTGTTCCATTTGCTGGTCCGCACGACCAAGCGGACTCGTATGATCCTGGAAGTGTTGCATCGCGAGCTGCGCGAACAGGCAAACACGACACCGTTGCTGCTGCCGGTGCGCAATTTTGAGTCAGACGACTTCTATCGCGATTGGCTTCGGGCACTGCAGGCCAATATTGCCGGTGCGGCGGACGAGGCATTGGCTGGTGCGATTCTGTTAGCTGCCCGGACTGAGTTTGAGGCCCGGTACCCCCGAAAGCGAGGTGGCGGCCACCTACTTTCATTTCACGATGATCGGGAGATTGAGTTCAGGGCGCCGGGCGTGAGGCGCATGCATGGTAGACCTTGGCTGGCCGATGGGCATGCCTCTGAGATGTGTCACCTGTCGGGATTCCGTCGGCTCGGTGCTCCTTTCAATGCCGCATTTCACTACGACGCCCAGAAAGACTCACCGAGGAAACTTACGGCCTATTTCTGCCAGTGCCACGGAGACTACGAGAAAATCACTGGCGAGCCGCACCTCAATATTGCGCCCAGCGATTTCATCAGAGTCTAGACGCAAAAATGGCCAGCGAATGCTGGCCATCATGCAGTGATATCGATAAACCGATTCACTAAAACCAAGGATGTCTTAACTACTCTTCCAAGTCTGATGGTACGCCGGCCAAGATACGGGGGCAATCGATTACCAGCCGATCCTCTAACTCATCGTACCAAACTGAAAATGGGACATCAGTACCTTTTCAGCTCGCTCGCTTTTTTCAAAGGCAGAAATCCCCGAACCTTTCGGACGAAGCGTTCCGCACCCAGAAGACGCGCCGCAAAATATGCGGCATGGAGAAATATAGCACATTAACCAGCAGAGAGCAAGGCCAGCGAGGCGGAAGGCGTAGCCTAGTCGGATTGCGGGCGCTTGGGTGAGGGCAAGCCCGACGAATCGAAGCGGCGGCGTCGTTCCAGGCGCCCGCCGCATCGGAGCCGAAGCTCGCATGGCGCTCCCACAAGCGGGCTCACGTCGTGGAATAGCTCCAGCGCATCCACGTTGCCGGGCCGCGCATCGTCGGCAGGCAGGGACATGCCCGAGGGCAGTCAAAGCGGCCCGCGACCGCTTTCGAGAAGTCGTAAAGACCGCTTAGGGCGCGAAGCGGCGGTTTGCTTCGCGGCGTGGCGCACCGCGTCAGGCTCCCATCCCGCCCGTCACGATGTGCGCGATCCCGCGATCCCCGATGTTCTGCGTGGTCTTGTCATTCCGCGCGACTTGCACCTTCGCGCCCGGCGCCGCGCCCGCGTTGAGCTTCTCAGGCACCTCGCTTTTTGCGGGCTCTGAAATCTGCGCCGGGACGGCGGCTGGCACGCTCGCCACCGCCGGTTGAGGCAGGCCAGAAGTTTGAGCGGCATCGAGCCTGAGAAGAGCAGCCTTTTCGGCCCCTGTTCACCCCCTCCTGTTCGGCCTCCGCGCCACCGTGCTTTCCTGCTGCCGCATCAGCCGCGGCCACTCGGACTGCCGGGGGTTCTGCGTCGTTCGGCTTGTCATCGTCCACCGGGGCGGGATGCGGCAGCGCGAGGGCGATCACCCGCTTCACGAGGTCGATCATCGCCAGGTCGTAGTTGCCGTACGCATGCGCAGCCATCTTGATGATCCGCGGCGACAGGTCGGCGCCACGCGGGCCGAGGGCCACACGGCACCGCGGAAGCATCGAGCGCATGCGCTCCTGCTCCAGCGCGCCGTGGCCGGGCGTGCGTTCGAGCTTCGAGGTGGAGCGGGCGGGAGTCTTGGCCGGGGACTTGCGGCTCCTGCTGGTCGAGGCGGTCATCAGATCCACTTTCCCGCGGCGACGTCGCGGAGTTGTTGCGACGGGGTGTAGTGGCTGCCGACGTTGCGGTAGCCTCGGGCGAAGAGTTCGGCGCGCAGCACGCGGGCCTGCTCCACGAGGTGCACCTCGGCCACGCGCATGCGAGCCACGAGAGCGTCCACCTCGGCCTTCTTGCGGGCGTCGGCCAGGGCGTGTTCGCCGGCCTGAAGGGCGTGCTGTGCGGCCGCGACGGGCTTGGCGACCACTGCGAGCGCAGATTCCAGGGGCGCGAGCGCGGCGGTGAGGTGCTTGGCATCGAGGTCGAGGGTCTTGATCCGGGCTTCGCCCCCATTGCGCACGTCGCCAGTCGCCCGGCGCGCGCCGATGGCGTCGAGTTCCTCGCGTGCTTGCGCCAGCCGGCAGGCCACGCGATCGCGCGGCGCTGCCGCCTCTGCCTGGGCAGCCCGGGCGCGGTCGAATGCGGCCTTGGCACGTTGCACGCCGGCCAGGACATACACAACGGCCTGCGGCAGGGCCTCCGCCGGCGCTTCTTCACCTTCCGGCAGCACCATGGCGGCGACGGCTTCGGCGTGCTCCTGCTCGGCCCGCGCCAGGGCTTCCGCCTCAGCCTGCTGGCACGCGGCGGCGGCCTCGGCAGCAGCGGCTTCTGCGGCGGCGCGCTCGGTGGAGCGGACTTCCTGCAGCGCCGCCTTCGCGTGATGCAGCGCCATGTGCGCGGCGGTCGAGTCTTCACCGGCAAGCAGCGGTGTCGACTTCGGCCTCGGCCTGTCGAACGGCCGCCAGGGCTTTCGCCAGGGCGGGGCCGGTGGGGGGTGCGTGATAGGTATGCATGCGGGTATCGTGCTATCACGACCTCGATATGCAGCAGCTAAGGCCCGGATACTTCAACGAGCGCTCAGTTCGGCGTCGCCGATCGACCACGTTTCCACGCCGTCGTGCGCGCGTGCCGGCGCTAAAGGTCAGCAAAGACTGCGTAAAGCGGCAACTTCAGTGCAATCGCCAGGGTGTGTATCGCGTCAAGCGACGGGTTATCTTCTCCTCAATGACCGCTTTAGGGCAGTGGCCGGGGCAGCTCTAAGCCCAACGCAGCGGTTAAACCCAGCCCCAACATTTTGATGTTCAACGTTTTTCGTAAGCGGCCAGCCGGAGGCAAGTCCGCCTCACTAAATGGTTAGGCATCGCCGTCGCCCCACATGTAGCCCGTGAAACTCGCTGAATCAACTACTTCAAGCATCTGCTCTTGTGTATAGCTCGTTCCGAACCAGCCGTCGTACTTTATGGTGATAGAGATCGTTGCCCGGTTCTTCCAGAAGCCTGTGTTTCCGGCCTTGGTCGTTCCGAAAGAGCAGGACGTTTTATCGCCGTTGTGCAGGATCTTGATCCTTTGAGCGGCTGAGAAGCACGCCAGCCACCTTGTCTTGTTTTCCGTTGTTGCGTCGTCCCCGAGCGCCGCTGCTAGAGTTGATTCGTCAACACTCAAAGCAATGCTTTTGGCTGGAATCGTACCGGAGTTCAATAGAACTAAGTTGTACGCAATCGCCTGATTCCCTCCCTTGTGCGTTCGGATTGCAGCCGTCACGAGTGGGCGGAACTGCTGTCGCCAGAATCTGATCGATGCGCCAAAGGTCAGGAGCGACACAAGAAGGGCAACGAGCGCTATGAGGGTGTCGGCCGTGATGTTCATGATTAGTGTGTGCAACGAGAACCGATGCCTTGCCTGCAAGGCCAAATGGGAAGGTGACAGGCCTCTTGCCACAACTTATCCGGATCGACCGACCTGTAAGGCCTCACAGGCCGCCTGCCGATGATGAGAGTCAATCTGCTCAGAAAGTGAACTCGAACTCATCACTAGAGTTCTTTCTCAAAGCGCGGAGCTTCCCGGAGGGATCGGGAGCGACATCAAAGCGAAATTCCTTAGCGAGTTTGAATGGCGAGAACCAAGGCTTGTACTGAATAACTAGGCCAAGGTCTGCTGCTTCCGCTCTGGTGCCATCCTTGCCGGTGATGACACAGAAAATGGTGCGCCCTTGACCAGGTTCCAGTCGCTGCTTTCGATGGACCATGGGCCAAGATACGAATCCGTCTAATCGCGTGCCGTCTTTGAGGAGCACGGCATGGATTGCACATTGGTGCCGGACCCAGTCCACCGAATACGGGCCGTCGTTCACAATCTCGAACGGCATGGTCTCAACGTTGTCTGGTGTTATGGTTTCACCGATTGTCACCGTGAGCTTAGGCTGGAAGGACAAAAGTGCCGAGACCAAGCCTATAGCACCGACAACCAGACTACTCGCGCCCAATATCCACTTGAGCGCCGAACGCCTCGACCGAGGCGGTGCCGAGGCGGGCATCGGCGTTGCCTGGACGGCCGTCCTCTTCTTCTTGCTTGCTCGACCCATGTTTGCGAGGCCTAACGTAATGTATGCCGCAGAACCTGCAGGATCAGCTTGGGGACGAGGGATATTGCAGCCAATGAAACTCCAAAAAATCGCATGCAATCATAGGCTGCCTAAGCTTTTGTGGGTGGACGTCTCTATTTCGATGTCCGAATGTTGTCACGTGCAAGATGCGTGTGGCCGTTCCCATGACGCAAATGGTTCGGTGGAAGCGCGATCTGGCTATATGGGCTCCGCATCGGGGAAATCGACTCCCGCCTTCAAGAGTTGCACCACGTCGCCCTCAATCAAGATCGTGTCGGCACGATTGCTCCAAGGTAGATCGCAAAATGGAGCTCGGGCACCACAGATTTGACCATTGGGCGTGTTCAAAATCATTTCTTCGGCCACAGCGTAACCATATCTGACGAGCCCTTCGCCGTACAGGCCGTCGCTGCCTCTTGGGTAGTTCTGGTATAGGGTCTTGTTGTAGCCGGGCTTGAGAAGTGTCACGAATGCTTTCTCCGCGTCAGCTACGTACCTTTTAAGTGGCGCTGTCTGGTCGAGATCGCCGTCGTTAATCTCGATTGCAGGATCCAACATCCTAACAATCGTTGGGTTTACCTCAAAGAAAAACAGGTATGTTTCATCCGCTACTCGTGCGCCTGCAACTCGTTGCAACTCCTTTGCCAAGATCTGAGCACGTTGCTTATGACCACGCTCGATCAGTCTCGAATAACTGTCGCCTTCCTTAGCTATACCGACGTATAGGAGGTCAAAACTAAAGAGTTCTCGTGCTCTAGTTAACCCGCTGATGCCAGGTCTCGACCTCGATTTCCACCAGAGCATGCTGTCGGGGGTGTAAGCCATAAACGCCTCGCCGGTTGCATTGTCCGTAGCACTAATAAGGTCCGCGTTTGCGCTCAAGGCAAGAGATCCCTCGAAGGCATCGTAGTTCGGCTCAAGCGCATAGCGAAGTGCTCCGCTATCACGCAAATTTGCGCCAACACAGATGTCGAAGTGAAGAGTCGAATTCTCAACGTCGTAAACGATATTCTCAAAGCGGGCCGCCGGCCTAGCGGTCAGCATGTAAAAGTCGCTGCGCCTTAGATGAGGCAGGTCGTTTCCCATCTCTTCGAGAAAAGCTGCCTGACCATTCGATATCGGCGCATCCACCATTTCTAGATGTGCGAAGGCAGACGTATGGTGCTTGTTCATGGGGCCTTTACAGTTGTGAGCTTGAGGCTAATGTCGTTCCATCCCAATCGCGGATGATGGCATGCAGTTGCATTTGAGGCTCGGCGCGGGCGATCCACGGCACAAGTGCGGCGGCAGCCAGTTCCCGCTGCTGGCAAAATCCTGCCACAGGATTTCGCAGGGCTAACGCTCGCGTCAGGCGTCAGGCGTCAGGCGTCAGGCGTCAGGCGATGATCCTCACAACCTCCAAGAGGTCATCAGAAGGCGGCCCGAAGCTCACGATCCGCACATCGAGGCGGAAGGCGCAAACCTGCCGCACTGCCCGGCGGATGGCATCGAAGATCCACGGCATCGCGTTGCCGAAAGCGCCACCGCCGAGCAACGTCAGCACCACGACGTTCGATGCCCCACGCCTAGCGTTGAACACGCCCTGCAGCAGCGTCGCCTCATAGGCGGCGTCCAGCACCAACTGCGCGAACGCGGCCCAGTGCTGCTGCGGCACTCGCCCGTACGCCACGGGCAAGGCGCTGCAGAAGGCCTGCGACACCAGCGGCCCAGGCGACGCGCCCTCGGTCGCTTCCACGTCCAGGTGCAGGCCGATCCGCAGCTTCCCGGCCAGCGCGTCGGCGCCCGCGTGACCAATAGCGCGCAGATGGTCGGCGATCGCATCGAGGCCTTCGCGCGTGCACAGCGCGTAGCCGTTGCGCCAGTCCCAGAGGTCGGCGACGGGCCGACCGAGGGTGCGGCTGAGTTCAGCACCAAGGTCGGCGAGGCCGTCGAGCTGGCGCCGCGCCGTCTGGCCGAGTTGGTCGCCCACGGGCGCGAAGTAGTTGCGGTACAGCGTCGCCGCGCCCGCCGCGATCGCACAGGCCGGGCCCTGCGTGCGGTCGTGTTCGTATCGCATGACCCCATCTTCGGGGGTGACGCTCGGGCCGACCATCTCCAGCGCGTTGAACTGGCTGGCGACTTGGAACAGCGCCCCGGCGTACTCCGGCTCTTGGTGCATGCGGCGCACATCGCCCTGCACGACGCTCAGGCGGGTACGTCCTGCCGGGCCGCTGCCGGCGGCCACACGAATCCGTAAATCGGCCAGGGAGGCCATTTCGAAGCTGCCGATCCCGTAGGCCTTGCCGTTGACCTTGGAGCGCAGGGTGTTGCCGCTGACCTCCAGGCGAGCCTGCGTGTCGGCATAGGAGGCTTCCGCGAAGCCCGTGAGGCGGGTGAACCAGTCCATGGGTGCGTCCTCAGTTGGTTGCCGCGACGTCGGCCTCGGCCAGCCGGTCCAGCACGTTCTTGACGGCGGTCGGCGTCCAGCGGTGCCCGCCGCGCGCGGTCTTCACCCCCTTCCCTTCCAGTGCATCCGCAATGGCGCGCAGGCTCTGGCCGGCTCGGCGCATGGGCGCCACGATCGGCGCCACCGTTGCCGCGAAGTCGTCGGCCGCCCGGCGGGCAGCATCGGCCCCCAGGCGCTGGTCGACCACCGGGCCACCCCGCCACCCACCGAGCGCCACGCCGCGCTCGCGGGCGGCGCGCAGTGCATCGCGGGTGCGGGTGGCGATCAGGCTGCGCTCCTTTTCGGCCAGGGCAGCGTAGAGGTGCAGCATGAAGGGATCGGCGTCGGCGCCCAGTTCGGCCACCACGAAGGGCACCTTCTGCGCCATCAGGCCGGCGATGAAGGCCACGTCGCGCGACAGGCAGTCCAGCTTCGCTACGCAGACAGCGCCGCCGGCCAGCTTGGCTGCGGCCAGCGCCGCCGCAAGTTTTGGCCCCCGGCCCAGCGCGTCGGCGCCCTTGCCCGTTTCCACTTCCTCGAAGAAGCCCGCCACGTGGAGCCCTTCCGCGTCGGCGAAGCGCTTGATGGCCTCACGCTGGGCATCCAGCCCCAGGCCGGACTTGCCCTGCTGGCTGGTGGACACACGGAGGTAGGCAAAGAGGGGTGCGGCGGGCATCGTATAACTCCAGTCAACGGGCGTTGTCTGAATTTATACATTACCTTGATGTTTATGGCGTGACGCTGTTCAAAGTATGGGGGCTTGCCCATCCAATTCGCGGCTATATTTCGGCCATCCACGCGACCTGACGGCGTTAAGCTCCGACGGTTCGTCCTGATGATCTTGAACCTAACGCAAGCGAAGCGTTGCTCACATTCTCTCCTCGGATATCCAAATGCCCATAAAGAGCCGACGCATAGTTGATGACGAAACTTTAGTCGTTGAACTCGACGACGGGCGTGAAGCCACACTGGTGTATCAGAGCACCTGCTCAAATGTTCTCATCAAGGGCAACAAGCAATGCGGGGAAATTGGGTTCGAGGTCCGCTACGATGATTTCGGCCATGGGCAAGAACGTGAAGTGGCCCGCATCATCCGTGCTTTTAACGAGGAATTCCGTCGTGAAGGTGTTGGGACAGAGGCCGTGAAATGGTTCCTTTTCCAGCACGGCATCGACCCCGAAGATCTCGAATTTCCAGAGCACGACGGCATTCGTCGGAATAACGGAGAGCATCTGACGGGAGACGCCCCGGCATTCTATGAGAGTTTGAGGCGCAAAATTCGCGATGGTCTTCTCGCCGACGACTACGGCGGAATCTAATCATCGACCGCACCGCAGACGTGCTGTCCGAGGATACCTTCCCGCGCATGGAGCCCATGTTCACTAAGTACGCAGAAGGCTCGGCGCTGTTCGTGTTGCTGGAAACGGCCGCGACGCTTTTTGGTGACGCGGTGCAAGAAGTAGCTGCCCGCGCGCTGGCTTCATGTGCGATCGATGATGCACGCCGGCGGGCGCTTGGCGGCGAAGCCAGTGAGCAGTAGCACGTATGTTTGAGGGATCAAGGACGCCTATGGGGCGTCCCGGCCTGGAAACCTAAATCCAGCCCGGGAGCGTACTCGCCGGGTAGCCTGCCCCGCAAGTCTCTCCAAACGCGGGTTTTCTACTCCGTGACTGGCGCGGGCGCGGTCCCGATCAGTGAAGGGAAGGGAGCTACGTCGAGCATGGAGTTGAGCGTGGATAGCGTGAAGACCCGTCCCTCTGTATCTCGGACGACTGGACCGAGCGCATCGTTTATACGCGCCCAGCCGATGCCGCCGAGGATCGCCAGTAGAGGCACGCCTCCTAGCCGAACAGATTCATCGCGCAGTCGAGCAAATCTGAGGGCTTTGTCTCGCGCCGTGCCACCATTGTTGGTTCCTTTGCATTCGAGCATTGCGCGTAGAGAACCTGCGTCATCAAAAACGACAAAGTCTGGGGCAGGTGTCACTCGAACCTCGAATCTGTCCGCGATCTCCGCTTGATTGTGACTCCCGGTGCGAAGGAACGGAATGCGTTGCTCCGTGAACAGAAGTTCTACAGCGTCTTCGATTAAATCGCCACGAAGAGTTGAAGTTGCGTCGAGAATTTGACGAAAGGCGCCGCCGTAGTGGCGTTGATGGAGAAAGACGTAATATGGGACGCCATCGCGCGCGAATGCACTTGCACTCGTCCACCCGTTTTCCGTGTCGGGCTTATTTTGCTTACTGATCAGACCTGGGGGCGATTCGCCAAATAGTGTGCCGCCCATTACCAACGCTATCGTTCTAGCGGCCACCCGCGCTTGATTAAGCTTGGTTGCGGTCCCACGGCGTTCCATCGAGTCAATTTTGCCAGCGGACAACTCTTCAAGCCCTGCCTGCTCCCCCGCAATCGTCGTTGAGTGGGCGAACTCATCTTTGGTTAGACCGAGCATGGTTCGAAAAACCAGCAAAGAACGTGGGGCCTCAACGAGAACACGCGTTAATGTTTCTTCATCAACTTGCGTGAATCCATTGGTCGCGTTGCTGGCTGTGTCATAGGCCGCTTGAAAATGCGCTCGCCCGTAAAATGGAGCCTCATGAACGTACGCAAAATCTGGGGCGAGATGCGGCAAATAAAGTTCGCGCGCTATCTTCGCGAATATTCCCATGTGCTCGCCGGTCCCATGGTGCTGCGGAATCAATCGAATCTGCGCGATCCGCTGATTCCAATCTGTAGCGGTGACGATCCGCCCAATAGTCTCTTCAATCGCTGGCACTGTTTCAACCCGCCAGAGGATTAACCAATCGACCCGGCGTGTCGTCTGCTACGTCCTCTGCTATGCGCCGGAGCCCCTCCTTCACATACTGCTCATGAATTTCGAAGCCGCCTGCCCTCCGGCCTAAACGCCGCGCGACAACGACGCTGGTCGCAGCCCCGGCAAACGGGTCTATGACGACCCCGTCTTTTGGAGATGCAGCCTTTATAAAAAATTCAGCCAAGCCCTCTGGCATTGCGGCCGTATGCGCAACGCCGCGATGTTGATTGTACGTTTGCGACACACTCACCACATTACCTGGGTCCGCGCCGCCAAGAAGGTAAGTCTTCGTGCGATCACGACCAAAACCCGCTTCAGTGCTGCGGCGTCCGAGCGTGTCATTTTTTCTCCTTGCAATTTCCGCGGGTAAGGCTTTATATGGCACCCGGATCGATTGCAGATCGAAGTATGGTTTCGCTGCGCGCGCGAAGTGATAGACGTACTCAAAGCTGTCCTTGGTTCGCGGGCCGAACTTGCCCGGTACCGCGTTTGGCTTCGCCCAAATGTACGTCTCAATCCAGCGCCATCCCATGTTCTGCAACGCCAACACCAGTTCATAGACGTACGGATGGCGCTGGCCCTTCAATGGGCCGTCCTTGGCAACACGATTTTTGATGTTGATGACGAGGCTGCCTGTCGGCTTAGTCGCTTCATACATAGCACGAGCGAACGGAAGAAACCACTCAACATACCGGTCAGGGTGGATTCGGCTGTACGCCCGCGCATCCGCGTAAGGCGGACTCGTGAAGAAAAGGTCAACACTGGCGGAAGGAAGTTTCATCAGCGCCATCCCGGCGTCGCCCTGCACGACTCCAGCCTTAAGAACCCTTTCCAGAAAATGCGGATCGGCTATGGAAGGTTGGGCTTCGCGTGGCGATTCGCGGGTTGCAGGCTCCTTGCGCGCAGCTACGAGTTTGAGAGAAGGCCGTGGCATCGTTCGTGTCCAGTTCGAATGATCTCGTGTTTCGATCGCGAGCCCGCACTGTACAGGTACCGCCCTGAGCGACGGCAGGCATCGGATCGACGTGAATGGAACGCCGATGGTACTCTAAACTGTGTTTTTATCCAGTACCTTGCTTTAGCGAGGGAGCGGGGCAAACCGGCTACCCATCCAGCCAGTGGCACGTTACGATGTGTAAGCGCCGCGCACTTCCAAGGACCACATGCAGCTCAACTTACTCGCGGCTCTTTTTTTATTTTTAGGGTCGTATTTTCCACTGTCCGTAATACTAGCAATTCAAGATGTGGAACCGGCGAGTTGGACGACTCCCATATGCAGTTCGATGACGTTTTGGGCTGACTGCACACTGCCAAAGCTGTCCAACCCGACGCTGGCCGCAACCTTCGTGGCAGTCACTGGGTGCAGCATGATTTTTTTCTGGCTTGTTTTATCCAAATTCACAGGTCAACATGAAATGGTGATCGAAGAATGCAAAACCATACCAAACGATTTGATTAATTACGTGTTTCCCTATTTGGTATCTTTCATGGGATTGGAGCTTGGGAATTCAGGAAAGCTGTGGGGCTTTCTCGTATTCCTGGGGTGGATGTTCGTAATCACATTTAGGTCTGGTCAGATACTGATGAATCCACTTCTGCTGGTGAGTGGCTGGCAACTTTATGAAATTCGTGCAGACATGGATGGACATAAAAGGACTCTCCGCGCACTGGCTAAACGGCCGGTCCTCCCTGCGCAACGCCTTAAATCGTGCTTGATTCAAGGGATTTACGTACTATCTCACGACGATAAAAATGGCTAAAGAAGATACGCTCAAATCCGCGAAAACCTTTACGATCGCGGACGCTCAACTCTCGCTTTGGGTTTTGAAAAAAAGCGCTGGAAAATTCTCCGCACGCTCGGTGAACGTTACGGCAGCCCTTGAGAATGCTTTGCGCAACATTGTGGTCGGCCAACTAGCTAAGACCACGGAGGTCGACGAGTATGACCTTCTCGCTCAAACCAATGAAACAAGCTGCCTTCATGTCGAGTCAGATGAAACTACTTTCGATGAATTGAAAGAACTAGTTGATCGGCCCGCAGTCGAGCATTTGATTTCGAGCACGAAGCAACTGGACAATAGCGTCGGATATCTGGTCAGACTGAGGGCCGATGGCCAAATACTTTATTGCGTGAAACGGACTGACGATGCGTGGATTGCAAAAAAGGCCATTAACGTGGTCAACGTCGTGGTCAGAGGTGCCAATGAGTTGGATGTTGTCGAGGGCAGGACACTCACAATAAGTAACAGCTTTGATTTCATCGCGTCTGGCACTGGCATTCTAGTTCTCAGAAAGCCCGCCTTTGAGACCTTATTAAGCTACCGGTTGACATACCAAAATTCGTTCGAGAACTTAAAGCGAAGCCCACAGTTCTCGCAGATTTTTGTCGATATGGCCCCCCTTGTGGCGCACGTTGGCACCAACACCATGCATCTCAGGCGCATGGCCGTTATTGAGCAACGAGGGCATTACGCTGATGCTCAATATATGGAGCGACTGAGGCAAGTTAATGCCCAAAAACAATGGGGCATCACGTTCGACCCTCAGGGTCGGATCATCGCCACAGAAGATAGTCTTCGCACCATCATGCAGGTGCTGCTCAATCACCGCTTGTATTCGGAGTTGTCACTAGGAACTTTTGATGTTCCTTCTGCCTCGCAGGTCGGCAACTAAACGGCATATCTGGATGCACCGCCGATTTAGTTTGCCGCCATGATAGTGATCACTCACCTCTTTCGCCGAACTCCGCGGCGAGATGACGCCGTACACGGCCAGCGTAGCGGCACCCCCATGCGGTGTGCTCCTTCAAGTCGAGCCTGAATGCCCGGATGACGGCGACGACAGTGGCGTGTTCTGCACCTCGCCGAGCTTGGCTTTGATCTTCTTCACCTCGCGGGGCCGCCGCGCTCGCCGCTGCCCATGGCCTGCGCCTCGCCTCGCGTCGCGCCGCGTTGCGAGCCGATCATGGCCTTGGCACGGTTTCGTCGCGCTGATCGATGGTGGCCTGCTCGGCCTTCTTCGCGACCAACAGATGCTCCAGGGCGTCGATGTAGGTGCCGGGCAGCGCGGGCACGGACGGCTGCGCGTACGACATCGTGTACGTACCGGTGCAGCGGAGGGTCAGCAGCACGTCCTCGAACGCCCACCGCTCGAAGCGCTGGGCCGCCGGAAGCGTGCTGCTAACGATGAGGCGCATCAAGTCTGATTCTGCCAAGACGCGCGAGTCTTGCATCCGCCCGAGGCCGTCGGCGATGGGGTGTAGCTCTTGCACCCCACGGCAGTGCGACCGGATCGCGGCAGTAGGGTCGCTGTAGCCCAGCGCCTCTGCTACGTCCTTGCCGACGAACCGCGGGGTGCCGTCGCGATCACACGGATTGGCGCGGTCGAATGCGAACGGCGTCACTGCCCGCGCGATGCGGGCGACGGTGCTTTACTGCGAATGGTCCGCGGTCCGCATTCCGAGGCGATCGGAGACCGGTGCGCTGCGGCCGAGGTTGCCGACGAGTGTGGTGTGCGCATAGCACGATCCGTCACGCGAAGCTGGTAGCCACGAAGGCTTGCGCGAGGTCTGCGACGCCGACGGTCAGGAATGCCGCGAGCAGGGGCCTGCGGCTGACGTAGTGCGCGAGGGCGCTGACGATGGTGCTCATGAAACCTCCGTGGCGAGCAGGTTGGAACCCGCCGAATCGCTGCACGGAAGCACGAAAGCACGAAAGCCATCACAACTGCCAGCCGGTCTGCATTACGTCCAGAGGGAGGTCGGACGCGGCCCGAAGGCCCCGGCTGGCATGTGTGATGGCTCTCGCGCGTCGATCCAATGCAGCCGCTCGACGTGCACGCAGTCTCACGTCTTCTACGTTCGCTAGCCTCGGTAAGTTTCCAATTTGAAGGCGACTCATGTTTCCCGCGTGATCGAGTACAGCAGAGAATTGCTCAGTCTTAACAACGACAAAAATACATGAACGACCTGCCGCCGTTCAACGGGCTTCCACCTGAGGTCCAAGAAAAAATCAGCGCCTACAACGCTGCGCGCTTTCAGCAATTGAACAGCTTGGTAATCGCCTCGGCCGAGGGCGCTTGGCAGTACCTCCTCGCAGTAAGCGGAGGCGGCGCGGCCGCGGTCGTTGCCTTCATCGGCGCGGTGCCCGCGTTACAGAAGAAGGCGTGGCCCTTTTTGGTCTTAGCGGTCTTTGCCGTAGCGCTCCTGCTCGTAGGGCTGGGACGGGCCATCGTGCTGACGAATATGCAACGGGCGCTCAAGAACTGGGATGTGAGTACTCGCGCGTACTACGCAGGCGAGATCACTTGGAAGGCGCTGATCGAGCGCGACGACGAAGTTGCCGATCGCTGGGAATTTGCTGCTTGGGTGGCCGGCTGGCTGTCTTTCTTTCTGTTTGTGGCTGGCCTAATTTCGCTCGCGTGGTGCTTTTTTAAATACGGAGTTCCTTGAAGCGCGCACGTGCATGTCACACGCCGGCTGATCTTTGACCTCTGCCGAAGACATCCCCAAAATGCCCTCATTGACCGCCCCAACGAAGCCCTACCCGATGAGCTCGTCCGTACTGAGATCGTTAGGCTGATGGCCGAGACGGTCAGGCTCGGCCGCGAGACGGCCAAGATGCGACCCCATCGCGCGTGGCACCCCTTTATGCTGATAGCCGGAGCCTTCTTAACCGGGGCCGCGCTTGCGAGGCTCTTCAACTGATCCGGACGCGGACCAGTCGCGGCCCTGCGTGGGCATTTATAGCTCCACCGGCATTCCGATTTACGATCGTCGCCGCACTGGGGCGCAGGAGGAAAGCAACATGGCAAGGCGAAGTCTGGCGACCGCAGCGCTGATGCTGTCGGGCGTGTGCGCAACCGCACAACAAGCGTCTTGGAATGGCGCAATGGACAACGTGACGACCATTACGGGACAGCAGGGCGTGAGGTGCGGCTACCAATACAACGGGCAGGAATTCAGTCGCGTATTTAGGGCCAGCAGTTGCCCGCGCTCAATCGAGGTGGAGGTTCCGCAATCGTCGCGGGCAACGCTTGCCGACTGCGAAGGCATCGCACCGTCGCTTTACCAGCAATGCATCCGAGCAGCCGGACCGACGCCACTCGCTCAATGCGAATCCCTGAGCCCCGCCTTGAGCCAAATATGCAAACAGCGAGGCGGTCGCTAGATCGCTAAAAGAACGCGTCACTGTTGCCAGCGCGGCGAAGCCGGACGCCGGAGTTAGAGGGTGTTCCCCATGCCTCCGGTCACGATATGCGCGATCCCGCGATCGCCAATGTTCTGTGAGGTCTTGTCGTTGAGCGCGACTTGCACCTTCGCGCCTGGCGCCGCGCCCACGTTAAGCTTTTGCGGCACCTCATCCTTCGCCTGCTCGGGAAGCTTGGCGGGGACCGCGGACGGCAGACTCGCGACCGCCGGTTGAGGGAGGCCAGAGGCTTGAGCGGCATCGAGCTTGAGAAGCGCAGCCTTCTAGGCTCCTGCCCGGTTCAGCGTACCCGCGCGCACCTTAGCGCTCGACCTCGCGAACAAGCATTAGTTGTTAGTCGCCTTGTAGTCCTGCACCGCAGTAACGATTTCGGCCTCGGTCATCTTCGAGGCGTCCCGGCCGGCGAGTGCCCATCGGAATAGGCCAACTGCACCGTCGCTCTTCTTGACGCTTCCCGCGCCGAACTGAACCGACGTGCTCCACAGTGCATCTTGCACGGCCGCGCCACGGCCCGTGAGATCGATGCCAGCCGCTTTGAGGCTCGCCATTGCCGCGTCGTAGTGCGTGGCCTTGATGAAGTGGTGTTGAGCCGCGCCGAAGCTCTTGTCGGTCGCCGCGATCTCCTTCCACTTCGCATTGAACTGGGCCGAGCCCGGCGCCATGCCCTCGAACTGCTTCCCATACCCCGAAGACTTCAGGAACTCAGCGAGCGTGCCGGTCTTCAAGGCGAGCTGATACGTCCCGTAGCTCGCGCCGCCGCGATCACCGACGCCGGTTGAGATCGTGCCCGCGCCCTTGCCGCCCGATTCGTAGCGCTCGCTCGTCTTGCCGAGCATCCAGTTCGCGACCGTGCCGGTTGCCGAGCCCGCGCCGCGCGCGATCTTCTGCACGACGCCGCTCGGGGCGCCGGCAGCGGCCTCCCCGCCGCGCGCCTCGGTGGGCCGGCGCGCGCCTGCGAACCGACTTCCTGCGCCGCCGCAACGGCCTTGCCTGCGTCCCGCGCGATCGCCTGCGTGGCCGTCTGCGCGGGCTTGTCCGTGGCGCCGGACTTGCCCTCTTCGTAGCCGCGCTTCGCGTCGTCGGCCGTGGACTTGATCGCGTCCGCCGCCGCCGCGTAAGCCTTGCCGACGACCGGGAGCTTGCGCATGGCTTCGTCCAGGCCGGAGAAGAACTCGCCGATCTTCGTCGGGCACTCCATGAAGGCGTCGAGCGCGGACTTGAATCCGTCGGTGATCGTCTTCCAGGCGCCCTCGATCATGCCGACTACGGTATCGATGCCGTCGCCGACCGCCTTCCAGGCGTTCGAGAACGTGTCGCGGAGCCAGTCCACGGCGTCGAAGAGCTTCTGATTCCAGTCGCTGTCGTCGAACCACGCGTAGATTTTTTCGCCGATCCACTTGCCCAGTTCCCACGCGCCCCAAATGGCGGCCAGCGGCAGGAAGATGCGCGACAGCACGCCCATCAGCAGGCTCGGGATCGCGGCGAACACGGCCCCGAGCTTGCCGAGCGGGCCGCCGAACAAGGTGCCGAGCATGCGCACGATAGGCGAGCCCGAGCGGCCGACCGGAACCGCCTCCTGCCCCTTCTTCGTGATCGGCGTCTGGATCGCCTTGATGATCCGCATGTACCAACGCTCTTTGCGCCGCTCGGCGGTGCGGCCGAACATGAAGGACAGGCCCCGGCCCAACGGCGACACCACGTCGGTGACTTCCTTCATGGCGTTCACGGTCGGGTCGATGTTGTCGGCCGCGCCTCGGTTCGCATTGAGTTGGCCGATCCCGCCCGCGATCTTCCCGAGCAGCCCGCGCGAAGTGCTTTCACTCGGGATGCCGGCGTCCGCCTCGCCATTGTCGTCGGCGCCCTGCCTGCCGCGCGTCGCCGCCTTGGTGAAGCGCCCCTTCGCATCGCGACCAGCGCCGGCCAGCGCCACGGCCGCCACAGCCTTCGTGACCTTCGCCGCAGCCTGCGCCACGGTCCGCGTGCCCACGGCATTGCCGCCGACCGTCCGCGAGCCTCGCGATGCCGTGGTGGCGGGAGCGATGCGTTGCGTACGCTGGCCGCCCCGTCCGCTCGTGGTAGACCGCGCCTGCGCCTTGACTTGGACGTTGAGCGCACGAGCAATCGCCGACACGTCGCGCCGGATGCCCTTCAACGTGCCGAAACTGGCCTGCTGCGCATCGAGAATCTGATTGTTGACGCCGACCAGCTTGCCGACCAAGAAGCCGGCGGCGTCGTGTTCGAGGTGGGTCATGTCAGACCTTCCCGTTTCGCTGAACGATGCCCAGACGCGGCTTGGAGGCGCCCTCGCGCTTCGGCGGCAGGACGCCCGGTGCCTTGGTGAGGTCGATCTTGCCCGGCCGCTCGACGGCCTTCATAGTCGCCCGCGAGCGCTCCAGCAAGGCGTACATCATCGCGATGCGAGTCATGGAAACGCTCACAGCACATCCTCCGCATCTTTGATCAGCACCACCAGGGCCTGATTCGGCTCCAGCAGGTCGAGCGCCGGGTTGCGATCCGCGTCCGGACCGAGGTCTGGGGCCGCCGGGTCATTGAAATCGGCATAGGTCGCCCACACAGCAAAGGGCAGCGTGACGCCGGGCACCTTGGTCGGCAGCAACACGGCTTGCCCGATGGCCGGAACCGGCGCACCTTGGGCGCCGTCGAACTCGACCAGCCAGCAGATCGCGTCGTCGTCGCCAGCCTCGACCGCGCCGACCGCGATCGCAAGGTCCACGGCCGCCGGGTCGATCACGCGAAAGCGCACAGGGCCGAGCGACACCAGCTCAGGCTCGGCCGCGTCCGCTGCAGCCCAGGTCTGCGGATCATCGTCGTTGAAGGGCTCGCCGCTGGCATCTAGCGACACGCGGTCGAGAAGCTGGCCGGCCAGGGCTTCGGCCTCGGCGCTCGGCGCCGGGTCGGCCATCAGGGTTTGAATGGGGTCCATGTTGATTCTTGAACGTTAATCAGGGTTGAGCAGCCAGCAGCGCGGCAAGCGCGCGATGGATGGCGGCGGAATTGGAGTCGCTGCGGCCGGCGTAGGCCGCCATTGCAGTTCGGATGTCCGTGGCGCTGGCCTCCGGTGCGATGCTCGCGACGCGCGTGGCGGGCACCACGATGCGGCGCGCTCGCTTCGGCAGCATGGCTTCGGCTTCGCGCTGCGTGATCGTGTGCACCTTCGGACGAGCCTTGCCAGGGCGATCGATGCGCGCACGGTCGGCCTCGATCATCTGAGCCAGCCGCTGGCGGATGCCGGCTGACTGCTGGAGGTCAGTCAAGACGCGCACGATGTGTTTGCAGCATGCGCCGTCGAGATGCGGGTTGCGCAGCTTCGGGAATCCATGCTCGCCACGTCCCGCCACCCATCCGCCGGCCGTGGCGACAAACCTCAAGAAGTACCGGAAGTGCTCGCAGTCGCACTCGAACTTGAGCGCGCTCTGCTTCATCAGCCACGTCGCGGCAGAAAGGGGCTTGCCCGGCTGCGCCAGAGCGGCGGCGTACTGAACCGCTTCGACCATGACGTGGTGCCGCGTGACCTTCGACTGCGGACCGCTGTCGGTCACGAAGTGCACCTTTCCGGCCTGCATGCGGGCGATCATCGAGTAGCGAATCTGCTCGCGCGCGCGCTGAACGTCGGCAGGGCGGGACAGGCCGAGCGCTTCCGCCGCAGTGATGCCCGGACGGGCCTTGTCACCCATCGCCGCCACCGACTTCTTGAAGGTGGCAAGGTCGTCCGAAGTGATCGGGCGCACGACGCCGCCGAGTGCAGTGGTCAGCATGCGCGCCGCGCTGTACTGCCCGCTGACCTCTTCGGGCCGCAGAATCGTCTTGGCTTGGCGCCGCGACTCCAGTTCCACCTGACGCCGAGCGTTCAAGCCTTGGACGGCGTTGCCCACGCGTGGAAGTCGCGATGTCATGTTGCGGCTCCCCGTCACTTCTGGCCTCCGACGCGATCGCCCAGAAACGCGCGCTGCGCTCGCATCAGCGAGGCAACTTCTTTCGCGAGCGCGCGCTGGTACTGACGCTCCCCGCCCTTGTATGCGTTACGGGCGACCACGGCCTTGCCCTCCGCGCTTTTCGGTCCGGTGGACTTGGACCACGGTTGCGTCGCCCGAGCGACCTCGGCTTGCCGGGCGCGTTGCTCCAGCGTCCAGCGGCGTGCTGCCATTCCCCATCTCCAGAGCTTCCAGTTTGATCGGCGCGGCCGTCTCGTGCGCAGGCGCGGGCGAGGTAGGAACGCCGTTGTTGACCTATTGCTGCCCGCCGGCCGCCGCGATATTGGCTTGCTTAGCGATCACGGTCGTGCGGGGGTGCTTGAGGTTCACGATCGAATCGACGGTGGCACGGCTTTGCGCTTGGGCGCGTAGCGCAAGGCTGGTGATCGCGTTGATCTCGGCGATGCCACGGACCTGCGTAGCCCGAGCAGCCAGCGCCGTGAACATCGATTGCAGGGCGACCGCCTGCGCCGTGAGCATCGACTCGATGTCCGAGAGGTCGCCACCCTTCACGGCGTCAGCCATGAGGTCGATCGCGGCCTGCACGTCGTTCGCGCTGATGGTCTTCCAGGCGCTCAGCATCGGGCCACCGTAGGTCGCTGCCACCATGCCACCAGCAAGAGCCGGGTCGGTGATCATCGAACCGAGCGCGGCCGACTCGATGCGCTTGTCATCGAGGTCGGCGTCGATCGCGCGGGTGAGCGTCTTGTCGAGCGCCGTCACGCAGCCTCCGTGGGAAGAGCCCCGTCGCGTTCAACGATGGCGGCGTCGATCTCGGCGCTCAGGCCGGCCACCAACGCGGCATCGAAGTTGGGCGACTCGCCGAAGGCGCGGCAAGCCTGGATCATCGGCATGAGATCGGAGAGGCGCTGCCGCCGCTTGGCAGCCGCCATCTCCGGGCTCGCCGCATCGGGCTCGGTGGCGAGCACCTGATCGTGGCTCATGCCCGCGTTGATCAGCGTGCGGTATCGGGTGGGCAGCCCCAATGCGTTCGCGCGCTTTTCAGCGTCATCGGCGCGGCTCAGTTGATCGCGCTCGGCGACAAGTTCATTGAGCAGCGCACCGACTGCTACACGCAGGCCGTCGTGCTTGGAGAACGCCCGGCGGGCAGCGGCACGATGGGCGTCCCGGTTCTCGATGACCTTCTCGAAGGTGTCTTCGATTTCCTCGAAATGGCGGTGCAGGCCCTCGGCAACCGATGCCGCCGTCATCAGCGTGCCGTTGCGCATCAGGCCCTCGATGATCGTGTGGATATGAGCCTGGAAACCGGCCTGTTCGACGGCGCGTTGCAGAGTGCGTTGGCACTCGCCGGCCGCGCGCTGCACCGTGGGGTCGCGGTAGATCGCTTCGAGCGTGGCCCAGGCGGGCGCGTTCTCGGTGCGCGTGAGGGGGCTGCGGGAGGCGAGGAAGGGGAGATAGTGGTCCACGTCAGAGGGCTCCGTTTTTTTCGCCGTGGTCGAGACGGCATTCCCGTGTTCGGCCGCCGGTGCTGCCGGCGTTGCGTTGGCGGTGTTCGAGTTGCGCGGCTGCGGCCGGACGGCGTGGGCAATGAGGTTGGCGAGACGGCGCATGTCAGGCGGCGGTCTTCTGCCCGGCCTCGATGAAGGCCAGCACGTCGGACTTTTTGTAGCGCACGAGCCGGCCGCCAATGCGGACCCAGGGCAGTTGCACGCGGCCCGTGTGCCTCCAAGCCGCCAGGGTCTCGGGCGAAACCGAAAGAGTCTTGGCGACTTGTTCTTCATCCATCAGCGGTTCGATCGATTGGTCCATTTCTGATTTGCGAGAAAAGTTGGAAGACCTATCGTCGTGGCGCAAGCCTGCGCTACCTGGGCCGTTTTTCCGGAATCGAGGATCAGGCGTGCGCTTCGTTCGCGGCGGCTTCAGCGAAGCGCTGGCGCATCAGGGCGTCTTCGTCGTCGTGGCGGCGCAAGGCGATGCCGACCTTCATGGCTGCGTCTTCCAGACACCCGACAGCCCAGGCGAGCCGCGCGATTTCGTTGGTGTGGAGCGTCGCGTGGCGCACCGAAAAGTCACCGTGCAGCGCAACGACGGCCTGGGCAGCCTCGGCAAGGCCCCGGACAACCGCCACGTTCAAGCTCAAGACCTTTTCGTCGGCATCGAAGGCGGCAACGATGCGCTCGACCGACGCGGCCAGAGTGGCGCGCACGGCCCGCGTGCAAGCAATGCGACGGGCGGCGCGTGGATCGCGGTCGGGTTCCACGCTGATGCCACACAGCCAGTCCATGCTCACCCCGAAGACCTCGCTGGCGCGCACGAGCATCGTCAGGGGCACCGGCCGGCGTCCTTGCTCCCACTGAGAAAGCTGCGCGGTCGTCCCATACTGGAGCATCTCGGCGGCCTCCGATTGGGAGTAGCCGTTCATCAGGCGGGCCTTGAGCACGCGATCGGCAATCACGCCACGCAGTTCGGCCTTTGCGTGACGCACACGCGGGCTTTCGGTGTCGGGCATGTCGTCGTCGGCCGGCTCAACCAGCGCGGCGAAGAGTGCACCGGGCACTTCGTGGGCGTCGGTCTCGGATGGTGCGGCAGGGGCGCGCGTGCTGGCGGCGATGTGCATGGCGATGGTCAATGGGCTGGGACGGCGTGGCGGCATGCGGCGATTGAGCGCGGTCATGCCGTGATGCCGGCCTCGACCAGCAGTTCGGTTGCGGCCCGCGCATTTCCGTCGGCGCGGCGCAGGACCACGTCTTCATCGCCGTCGAGATCGGCTTCGGATTCGCGGATGCTCTCGGCGATGGCCCGGTTCTCGTCGCAGTAGTCGCGGAGGAAGGTCTCGGCGTCGAGCGGCATACGTGCCGTCACGCTCCAGAAATCGGAGTCGTTGATCTTGAGGTCGGCTTTGCGCCATGCCTCCGCGAGCCGGCTTTTGACATGCTTCTCCAGCCGGCGCGCCAGTTCCAGGCGTCGGTAGGCCGGATCGGTGGCGATCAACATCGCTTGATACTCGTCGCTCGCCTTGTCGAAGCGGCCTTCGAAGCCGGTCGCGTCTTTGTGGGCCTGCACCGCCTCGCGGAACGCCGAATCGCAACGGGCGCTGTGACGGGCGGCGAGGAAGGCGCTGTAGGCGAACGACAGGATGTCGTTCATGGCAGCGGCCTGGACTTTTTCCTGAGGCGCTGCGGCCTCCAGGGCGTCGGCGCGCTCTCGCAGACGGGCGGCAAGCCCGCCTTTGTTGTTCTCAGTCGAAACGATTTTCATGCTTTCTCTCCGTTGAGATTGGTCGGTGCGGCGGCGTCGTCGTTCGCGGCCGGGAATCGTCCAACGATGCCGACGAACTGCGAGGCCATGATTTCGGCATCCGTCGCCGCGATCTCGGCGTCCGCCTGGATCGTGACCGAGGGGAACGCGCGGGCGCGATTCAGACGCGCGGCGATCTGCGTGTGCTGCGCGTCGTTCAGCGCGCCCGCGTAGGCGCGGCAGGCATCAATGATCGAGACGATCACTTCGAGCCCTCGATCAGCAGGAAGTCGGCATCGTTGCCGGGCGCGGCCGGCGGCCTCGGCAGCGCGGCCAGCAGCTTCGCGCCGCCCGTGAAGGTGATCGCGGTCTTGCCAGCCGCGCCGCCGCCCAGGTAGACCGCGCGGCAGGCCGCACGGTCGCCGATCAGCACGGGCTCGGGCACCGGGAGCCCGGCCTTGATGTACTCGCTGTCCGGCGAGCGGTCGCCCGGCAGGCTGCGCGGGTAGTCGAAGGTGCCGCGACCGGTGTACGCCTTGTGGGCCTTCGTGAAGGCCGTCTGCAAGTAGCTGATGTCCTTCATGTCGCCTCGGCACATCTTCGGCCAGCCGCCCATGTCGAGCACGGCCGCATGGATGGCGGCGTCGTCGAAGACCACATCGCGGTAGGCGCCGACCGACTGCATGCCTTCCAGCACCTTGCCCCAGGCGATCATCGCGCGGTCGGTGGAAGTGCCCTCGATCACGAAGGTGATGTCGCCGGGCTTGGGGATGAACTTGCCGCGCTCGGCGTCTCGCGTGAGGACGTTGCAGGCGTGCGTGACTTGCTCGATGGTGAATTCCGCGCAAGCGTTCCAGTAGATCAGCAGCAGCGGATCGGACAGCGGTTGGCGGTGCAGGGCGTGAATGCCCTTCATCAAAGCCAGAAAGGCCGGGCGGTCGTTCTCGGTCATAGGGTATTTGCTCCAGCGAGGAATGCGGCGCCTACGGCGTCGTTGGCGATTTCGAGGGTGGTCATGTGCATCGGCGCGTCCGGGTCGCCCGACAGGAAGCCTTCGCCCACCTTGTCGTTCGCGGCTTCGAGGCGCCCTTGCTTGTTCGTCTTCGAGGCTTCGCCTGCGCGCAGTTGCAGCGCGCGCTTGAGCCATGCGACGGGACCGGCGGGCCGGTCGCGGCAGAGCGCAACGATCGCGCTCGTGAGCACGTCGCCATCGGGGTAGTCACGTGCGTGCTTGCCGATGATTTCGCCGCCCTTCGCGGTCGGCAGGCCAGCGTCGAGCCACAGACACGCCTTCGCGCCGCGCCAGAGCGCCGCCTTCTCTTCGCGGGTGCGCTCGGCCGCCGTCTGCGGCAAGCCGGCCGCCACCTTGACGTGCGTCTCGGCGATCTCGCGCTCGGTCATGGGCGGAGCAGAATTGAGCGGGGGCGGCACGGCGCCAGCCGTGCCCGTTCCGATAGGAACGGAAGACTGGTTACTGGTGTCTGGTGTCTGGAGAGCACTGCCACCGGAATGCGAACGCATTGCGTTTGGTGATGCGTTCGCATTGCCATCGCTCTGCCAATAGGCAACCGACGCACTGCCAGCGGAGTGCGTTTTGGAACCGCTCCACCGTGCATTGGCACTGCGGCGAGCCTTCTCTTGTTTGGCCCGGTAGCGGGCGATCTCTTCGTCGCACCGGGGTTGGTGGAAGCCGTCCTCACGCAAGACGAAAAATTCGCGGAGCACGACTTCCGTCGCAGCTTTCTCATCCTCGCTGCGCGCGCCGACCAGCCGCAGCACGTCCTGCACGTCCGGGGGGAGCGGCTTCTCGCTGCTGTAGCACTTGCGCAGCAAGCCGAAATAAGCACCGTGTTCGAGCATGGAGAGGTGGCCTGCCGCCTTTGCGTAGTCGCCGAGATGGAACTCGCAATAGTTCACGGGGCGCCTCCGAAACGCACGAGCAGGGCATTGAGATCGGCCTCGGTGGTGACGGCGTAGGTGCCCGCGTAGTCGCCGACCTCGAAGTGCTGGCGACCTTCACGCCGGACGCAATTCAGTTCCAGGCCGAGCAACGCGAACTTGGCGGCGAGCGTGGAAATGCGCTTTTCGTGGCCCGGCACGTGCGCGTTGAAATTGGGAATCGGCGCCTGGGCATCCGGCAGAGCGCGCGGATCATTGGAGTCGTCAAGGGTGGCGGCTTCGCCGGCCGCATTCGCCCCGGCCGCGCACCCCGTGGCCGGGGCATTTTTTTGAGCGTCCTCGCGCTCGATCCAGATCAGCACGGCGCGCCCCTTATTCGGCCAGGGCGGCGCGTTCGGCCTCCAGTTTCACCACGAGCGAGCGGATGTCGCCCTCGGAGCAGCCGCGCATGCGAGCCTTCACGATCGCGTCGATCTCGTGC
The DNA here is from genome assembly GCA_005503065.1 of Comamonadaceae bacterium ALPHA2B. Lineage (GTDB taxonomy): Bacteria > Pseudomonadota > Gammaproteobacteria > Burkholderiales > Burkholderiaceae_C > Xenophilus. The sequence continues at coordinate 48,434 of SCOE01000006.1, read as the reverse complement.
TCGATCCAGGCGACCTGCTTCTCGCCGATGCGGATCCTCGACGGCAGCAGGCCCTTCTTCATCTGCTGGTAGGCGCCTGCGTGGCTGTAGCCGGTGCGCTTGCGCAGCGCGGCCATGCGGATAAGGTTGACGGAATTGATGTCCATGCCGCCATCATTTGCGGCAGCAGGACCATCCTCCAACCAAAGAACTACAAGACTTCTTTGTCAGCGGCGTTGGTCGCCTCTGGTAGCGCGACGGCGCCTGGCGGCATGCATTGCTCCACTTCGACGCGGCCGTGTTCTACGACGACAAGGAAGTCCCACGGGTCGATTTGGCCGCGAGCAGGATCGGCGGAAACCAAGGCATCCCACGCAGCCCCAGACGCAGGCAGCGCGCGCGGATTCATTCCGAGGTCGGTGGCGAGTTTCCTGGGCTGAACGCTCGAAGCGAGGCTTTGTAAGAGTCGCCGCTTCTCGCGACGCTCCTTCCCCGCCTTCGCAACCCAGTCCTTGATCGCGCCCGTGCTCCGGGCTTTGCCCGTTGTGCCCTCAAGGCCGACCGCCACGTCCAGGGCCGCCTGACTCTTGGACATGCCGGCCTGAACCAGTCGCTCATACTCTTCGACAGCACGGGCCTTCTGAGGATCATCGAGCACCGGCTTCGGCGGCCTGCTGGCATCGCGGGCCGGCAGACAGTTGTCCTCGACCGACTTGTCGATGACATCGGCTACAAGCTCACGAAAAGCTGGCAGCAACTCATCGCCAGCCGCCCGTGCGCTGCGATGCAAGTCCAACACCTCCCGACGAAAGCACTCCAGATGCATGCGCCGGTACTGCACAAGCTGGCGCTGCTGTAGGCGGTTCCGAATCTCGGAAAGGGTCTTGATGGTCATGAGGCGCCGGACTATATAGACGACTTGGACAGAAATGAATCCGACCGTCCCAAGTCAAGCCCTATCCATCCAGCCGCAACGCATGTTGTCGCGCTGCCGCCACAGGCGAGTCCTGCGCCTACCGGTGCAGCAGGAGCATCCCCAAAGATACTGTCACCAACCTGTCACCAGCACTCGATTCGACAATCGATGCTCTTATTTTTATAGCATAATCGCCAATGAATACGGGGATCGCGTGGTAGGCCGTGCTGGACTTGAACCAGCGACCAAGGGATTATGAGTCCCCTGCTCTGACCAACTGAGCTAACGGCCCGCGAGACGCGGGATTCTAGGCGCGCGGCTGCCGGCCTCGAGACCGGACCTATTTGTGGTGGCTGAGCGCATTGCTCACCAGGCGGGAGGTGATGTCCACGATCTGGATCATGCGGTCGTAAGGCATGCGCGTGGGGCCGATCACGCCCAGCGTGCCCACCACCTCACCGTCGACCTCGTAATTCGCGCTCACGACTGAAAGCTCCTCGACAGGCACGACGTGGCTCTCACCGCCGATGAAGATGCGCACGCCCTCCGCCTTGCTCGACACGTCGAGCAGCCGCAGCAGTTGTGCCTTCTGCTCGAACAGATCGAAGGCGCGCCGCAGCTGGCCCATGTCGCTGGAGAAATCGCTCACTGCCAGCAGGTTGCGCTCGCCGGCGACGACCACCTCCTCCTGCGCCTGCGTCATGGCCTCGGAACTGGCTTGCACGGCCGCCTGCATCAGCGAGGCGATCTCGCCGCGCAGCGTGTCCATCTCGGACTTGAGGCGGTCGCGCACCTGCTCCACCGACAGGCCGCTGTAGTTCGCGTTGAGGTAGTTCGACGCCTCGACCAGCTCGGACTGCGAGTACTCGCGGTCGGTGAAGATGACGCGGTTCTGCACGTCCCCATCGGGCGAGACGATGATGACCAGCAGCCGGCGGTCCGACAGCCGCAGGAATTCGATGTGGCGAAAGGCGGAGGTACGCCGAGGTGCCATGACCACGCCGACGAATTGCGAGAGGTTTGACAGCAGCTGCGCCGCATTGGCGATCACCTTCTGTGGCTGGTCGGCCGGCAGGCTCGGCGCTGCGAGCTGCGGGCGCTGCGCGGTGAGCATCGTGTCGACGAAGAGGCGGTATCCCCGTGCGGTCGGGATGCGGCCCGCCGAGGTGTGCGGGCTGACGATGAGGCCCAGTTCCTCCAGGTCGGCCATCACGTTGCGGATGGTCGCGGGTGAGAGTTCCAGCCCGGGCGCACGGGAGAGCGTGCGCGAGCCGACGGGCGTGCCGTCGGCGATGTATCGCTCGACCAAAGTCTTGAGCAACAACTTGGCGCGGTCGTCCAGCATTGAAAGATTTTAGTGTTGTAATTTGTAGCCATGACCCCGCCCTTTCGCCACGTGGCCCTCATCGGAAAGTACCAGGCACAGGCGGCGCGCGCGCAGGATCGGGTGATGGACGACATCGGCGATTTCCTGCGCTCTCAGGGCTGTTCGGTGGTCCTTGAGCGAAGCAGCGCCGAGAGCGATTCAGACGGGTTGCCGGCCAAGACCTGCCGCCATCCGGTGCTGACCGTCGAGGAGATCGGCGAACAGTGCGACCTGGGCTTGGTGGTGGGCGGCGACGGCACGATGCTCGGCATCGGCCGCCAGCTCGCACCCTACGGCGTGCCGCTGATCGGCATCAACCGCGGCCGGCTCGGCTTCATCACCGACATCCCGCTGGACAACTACCAGGCCACGCTCACCCCCATGCTGGCCGGCGAATACGAGGAAGACCACCGCAGCCTCATGCACGCGCAGGTGGTGCGCGACGGCGCCGTCGTGTTCGATGCCCTGGCGATGAACGACGTCGTGGTCAACCGCGGCGCGACCTCGGGAATGGTCGAGCTGCGGGTGTCCGTAGGCCGCAACTTCGTGGCCAACCAGCGCGCAGACGGCCTCATCATCGCCACCCCCACCGGCTCCACGGCCTACGCCTTGTCCGCCGGAGGGCCGCTGCTGCACCCCTCGATCCCGGGCTGGGTGCTGGTGCCCATCGCACCGCATACGCTGTCGAACCGGCCGATCCTGCTGCCCGACGCCGAGGAGATCACGATCGAGGTGGTCGGCGGACGCGACGCCAGCGCCAATTTCGACATGCAGTCACTCGCCTCGCTGGTGCATGGCGACCAGATCGTGGTGCGGCGATCGGACTACCGCGTGCGCTTCCTGCATCCGCGCGGCTGGAGCTATTTCGACACCCTGCGCAAGAAACTCCACTGGAACGAAGGAGGTTCCTGAGCATGGCCTTGCGTCGCATCGCCCTGCGCGATTTCGTCATCGTCCGCGCGCTCGAGCTCGACCTCGGCGCCGGCTTCACCGTGCTCACCGGCGAAACCGGCGCCGGCAAGTCGATCCTCATCGACGCGCTGCAACTCGCCCTGGGCAACCGCGCCGATGCGGGCGCGGTGCGCGAAGGTGCCGAGCGCCTGGACGTGAGCGCCGAATTCGACGCCGACCCCGCCCTCGCCGCCTGGCTGGACGAGGGCGGCTTCGAGGCCGGCGAAGCGCTGCTCTTGCGCCGCACGGTCGACCTGCAGGGCCGCAGCCGCGGCTGGATCAACGGCAGCCCGGCCACCGCCGCGCAGCTGCGCGAACTGGGCGACCGGCTGCTCGACATCCATGGCCAGCACGCCTGGCAGAGCCTCACGCGGCCCGAGTCGGTGCGCGGCCTCCTCGACGCCTATGCCGGGGTGCAGACCTCGACGATGGACGATGCCTGGCAGCAGTGGCGGCAGGCCCTCGGCGCGCTGGACTCAGCGCGCCAGGCGCAGGACACCCTGCAGCGCGAGCGCGAACGCCTGCAATGGCAGGTGGGCGAGGTCGACAAGCTGGCGCCGGGCGAAGACGAGTGGGACGAACTCTCGGCCCAGCATTCGCGGCTGTCGAATGCACAGGCCCTGATCGATGCCGCCGAAGGCGCGGCGTCGGCGCTGGAGGACGACGAGGCCGGTGCGCTGTCCGCGCTGTCGCGCGCCGCTTCGCTTCTGCAGGACTGCGAGCACATCGAGCCCGAATTCAAGGCCCTGGGCGAATCGCTGGCCTCCAGCGTGGCCCAGGCTGCCGACGCGGCCCACTCGCTGCACAGCTACCTGCGGCGCGCCGACGTCGACCCGCAGCGCCTGGCGGAACTCGACGAGCGCATGAGGCTGTGGATGTCGCTCGCGCGGCGCTACAAGCGCACGCCGGCCGAGCTGCCGGCCCTGCTGGCCGGATGGCGCGCCGAGCTGCAGACGCTCGATGCGCAGAGCGACCTCGCTGCACTGGAAGCGAAGGAACACGCGGCGCAGCAGACCTTCATGAAGGCAGCACGTGCCGTCTCGAAGGCCCGGCAGCAGGCCGCACCCAAGCTCTCGGCCGCTGTCACCCAGGCCATGCAAGGGCTGGGCATGCAGGGCGGCCGCTTCGAAGTCAGCCTGCAGTCCCTGGCGCAGCCTGGCCGCGCGGGGCTCGAAGAGGCGACCTTCCTTGTCGCTGGCCATGCCGGCAGCACGCCGCGCCCCATCGGCAAGGTGGCATCCGGCGGCGAGCTGTCGCGCATCGCGCTGGCCATCGCGGTGACGACCAGCGAGCTGGGCACCGCGCAAACGCTGATCTTCGACGAGGTCGACTCGGGCGTCGGCGGCGCCGTGGCCGAGACCGTCGGCCGTCTCATGCAGCAGCTCGGCCGTGACCGCCAGGTGCTCGCCGTGACCCACCTGCCGCAGGTGGCAGCCTGTGCCGACCATCACCTGCTCGTGGCCAAGCGCGCGGCGGCAGACGCCAAGGACGGCGGCGCGCGCACCGAGAGCGGCGTCCAACCGCTGGACGGCGAGGGCCGCACGCGCGAGATCGCGCGCATGCTGGGCGGCGAACGCGTATCCGCTACCTCGCTGGCCCATGCGCGCGAGATGCTCGAGCGGCCACCGTCCGGCGGCAAGGCACGCGCCAGGGCCACCTCCTGAAATGGAACACCCCCCATGCCGCTTCGCGGCTCCCCCCTCTCTGGCGCCTTCGGCTTGGAGGGGGGCGCACCCAGCGCCCTGGCCAAGCCAGTTCCGCGGGTGCTCTGACGGCTTCGCTTCGCTCGCCCGCCGTATGGCGTTTCATGCGATGCGGGTGGCGCGCTGCGCTATGGAAAACTGACATGGACCTGGTCCTCATCACCGGCATGTCCGGCTCCGGCAAGTCCGTGGCGCTGCACGCGCTGGAAGACGCCGGCTACTACTGCGTCGACAACCTGCCGCCCGAACTGCTGGAGTCCTTCATCACGCTGCAGACGCAGCAGAACGCCACGCGCGTGGCCGTCGCGATCGACGTGCGCAGCGGCGTGTCCCTGCCGCTGGTGCCTCTGCAGTTGGGCACGCTGCGGCGCGAAGGCATCGCGCTGCGCTCGCTCTTTCTCGATGCCACGACCGATGCGCTGTTGCGCCGCTATTCGGAGACGCGGCGGCGTCACCCGCTGTCGCGGCAGGACGGCCGGGTCGACGCGCCGGAGCAGGAACGGGCGCTCGCGCAGGCCATCGAGCTGGAGCGCGAGCTGCTGGCCGACCTGCGCGACGGCGCTGACGTGATCGACACCAGCCTGATCCGCCCATCGCAGCTGCGCACTTACATCAAGGCGCTGATCGGCGCGCCGCAGCGCCAGCTCACGCTGGTGTTCCAGTCCTTCGCCTTCAAGCGCGGGCTGCCGCTGGACGCGGACTTCGTGTTCGACGTGCGCATGCTGCCCAACCCGCACTACGTGGCCGAGCTCCGGCCGCTCACCGGACGGGACGCGCCAGTGGCCGAGTGGCTGCGCGAGCATGACGCGGTGGCGCGCATGTATGCGGACATCGAGGGCTTCCTGCAGCATTGGCTCGACGCGCTGGCCGACGACCACCGCAGCTACGTCACGGTGGCCATCGGCTGCACCGGTGGCCAGCACCGCTCGGTGTTCCTGGTCGAGCAGCTGGCGCGCGCCTTCGGCGACCGCTGGGCGGCACTGAAGCGGCACCGCGAGCTCGACACCGAGTAGTCCGGCACCGAAATACTATCAATTTCATAGCTGCCCTCGCAGGCGCGACGGGCGCTCCAGCCCGATTTGGCACTCAAACGCCGGCGGCACCCAGCCGCTGCTCGAGCAACTTGCGCACGGGCGCCGGCAGGCCCAGCGCCCGCCAGGCATCGGCCACCACCCACTGCCCGGCGCCCGATACGGGCGCCGCGTTCCCGGCCGTCCGGCGTTCGACGGGGTGCAAGTGCAGGTCCTTGTGGGTCAGCACATGGGTGAAGGCCGGCAGGTCCTCGAAACCCGCGTCACCGGTCGCACCACACGCAGACAGCAGCTCGGCGTGGCTGTCGAAGGCCGGCAGGCCATAGAGACCGGCCCAGATGCCGCGCGCCGGTCGCTTCTCCAGCCAGACGGCGCCGTCCTCGCGGCGCGCCAACAGCAACCACAGCGCCTGCGCGGTGCGGCGCAGCTTGCGCGTCTTGACCGGGAAGCGGTCCGTAGCGCCGAGCGCACGGGCCCGGCACAGGGATTGCACCGGGCACAGCAGGCAGTTGGGCTGGCGCGGCAGGCACACGGTGGCGCCCAGGTCCATCAAGCCCTGCGTGTAGGCGGAGATGGTTGCGCGCTCACCCTCTGGCGGCAGCAGTTCGGCAGCGGCATCCCACAGCAGCCGCTCCTGCGCGGCGCTCGCCAGGTCGCCCTCGAAGGCCAGCACCCGGCCCAGCACGCGCTTGACGTTGCCGTCCAGGATCGCCACCCGCTCGCCGAAACAGAAGGCCGCAATGGCCGCTGCCGTCGAGCGGCCGATGCCCGGCAAGGTGGCAAGTTCGGCCGCGCTGCGCGGAAAGGCGCCGCCGAATCGGGCCACCACCGCCTGCGCACAGCGGTGCAGGTTGCGGGCGCGGCTGTAATAGCCCAGCCCGCTCCACAGACCGAGCACCTCGTCCTCGGGTGCGGCCGCCAGCGCCGCCACGGTGGGAAAGCGCTCCAGGAAGCGGGCGTAGTAGCCCAGCACGGTGACCACCTGCGTCTGCTGCAGCATGACCTCGGACAGCCATACGCGGTAGGGGTCGCGCGTGTTCTGCCATGGCAGGGTGCTGCGGCCGTGGCTCCGCTGCCAGTCGACGAGGAGGGGGGCGAAGGTGGCGGCCAGCGCCTGCGCCGACGCCACCACCGGGGACGGGCCGCTCACGCGGCGCGCAGCTCGCCGCGTGGCGCGCCGGGCACGGCGGGCGGGATCGGATCCTGGCTCGTCAGCAAGGCCGTGAGTTCCTTCAGGCGCTCGTTGAGCACCTGCAGTTCCTGCTCCTGGGCCCGGATCTCGCCCAGCCGTTCGTCCAGGCCGCCGGCTGCGTTCTGGATCCGCTCCACCGACTCGATGCGGCGCACGAAATTGCGGCGGCGCTCCTTGAGCTGGGCGTCGAGCTGCGCACCGGCTGCCTTGCTCCAGCGCTCCACCTCGGTCATCGCGGCCTCGTTCACGGTGCGCACCCGGCTGCCGAGCGCGCGGACCAGCCGGTCGCAGAAGTCGCTCTGCGCGAGCCTGAGCAGGTTGCCCACGCCCAGGTAATGCAGGTGGCTGCGCTCGATGCCGTCGAGCTCGTTGACGAAACCGGAAAGGTCTGGCTCCGCCGGTGCCTGCAACGAGAAGCCATGCTCGGCATTGAGCTGGCGGAAGGTGGCGTGCAGCATCGCCTGGATCTCGCTCGTGGTGGCCTGCACTTCACGCAGGTTGCCACGCAGCAGGTCGAAGGTGGCGCCGTACACCTTGCGCACGCTGAGCTTGATGCCGGGGCGCTTGAGCGTGGCCGCCAGCCGGGCGAGGTCGGACTTGAGCGCGGTGCTCCCGAGCACGGCGTACACCTCGCGCAGCAGCTTGCCCTGCACCGAGCGCAAGGCCAGGATGCGCGTGTTGCTGGACTCGAACTCGGACTGTTCCTGCTCGATGCGCGAGCGCATGTGGCGGATCACGGAGCTGTTCTTGCCGCGCAGCCCCTGCAGTTCGAGCGCCTGCTCCGACAGGTCGCGCTCGCGCACACTGAGGATGCGCGCGGCCTCGGCACGCAGAGCGGACACGCCGGCGTCGACGGCCAGCCGCAGCATGGTCTCGCGCCGGCCCAGCAGGCCGTCGCCCAGCGCGGCTTCAAGTGCCGGCAGGCGGCTGCCCTGCAGCAGCGCGGCGTCCTTGGCGATCTTGGCCTGCAGCCCCTTCTGCGCCGACACCGGCAGCACGCGCTCTCGCGGCACGCCCAGCGTGTCGGCCGAAAGGGCGCACTGGCGCTCGATCTGCGCGTCGATCTGCCCCGGCGCGCTGAGCGTGTCCCAGAGCGTGTCGATCTTGTTGAGCACGACGATGCGGGTCTCGCCCGGGTCGCCCTCGGTGATGAGGTGCTCGCGCCAGATCGCGAGATCGGAGCGCGTCACGCCCGTGTCGGCTCCCAGGATGAACACCACGGCGTGGGCCTGCGGGATCAAACTCACCGTCAGCTCGGGCTCGGCGCCGATGGCGTTGAGCCCCGGGGTGTCGAGGATGACCAGGCCCTGCTCCAGCAGCGGATGCGGCATGTTGACCAGCGCATGGCGCCAGCGCGGGACCTCGACCTGGCCTTCGGCATCGACCATGGGATTGTCCTGCGGCGTCTCGTCGTTCCAGAAGCCGAGGGCGCGGGCGCGGTCGACGGGCACCCAGTCGACCTCGGCCACCTTGTGCATGGCGGCGGACAGCGACTCGGCGTCCTGCACGTCGACCTGCACCTCGGTCCAGCGCTCGGGCTGGTCGCGCCAGTGGGTCAGCGAATGCGGTTCGAGGCGCGTCTCGATGGGCAGCAGCCGAAGGCCGGGCAGGTAGGTGGCGTCGTAGCCCAGTTCGGTCGGACACATCGTCGTGCGCCCGGCGCTTGCCGGCATGATGCGGCGTCCATAGCCGGCGAAGAAGATGGCGTTGATGAGCTCGGACTTGCCGCGCGAGAACTCGGCGACGAAGGCGACCATGACCTTGCTCGTTCGCATCTGCGCCTCGAGCTCGCGCATGCGGTCGGACACAGACTGGTCCATCAGGTCGTTTTCGCGCAGCCAGTTGGCCAGCCACTTGAGCCGGTGCGCGAAGTTGCGCCGCCAGGCACCATGCTGGTCGAATTGCTGGTTGAAGGATCGGCTCAAGGCGATGGCTCGCTGTGGTTTACAAAATATAACATTGCCGCTCTGCCGGCGGCGCTGCCTTTCGAGCACCTTGCGCCGACCGTCTGGCAGGTTTCAGCTTTTTTGACACACGGGGCAGAAGAAGGTCGAGCGCTGCCCCTGGCGGATCTGCCGGATCGGCGTGGCACAGACCCGGCATGGCTCTGCGCCGCGACCATAGACCATCGCCTCCAGCTGGAAGTAGCCGGTCTGCCCGTCCACGTGAGAGAAATCGCGCAGGGTGCTGCCGCCACGTTCCACGGCGCGCGCCAGGATCTCGCGCACCGCCGCATGCAGCCGGGCGGCCCGCGGACGGGAGATGCGCGAGGCCGCCAGCGTCGGCCGAATGCCCGCCAGGAACAGGGCCTCGGACGCATAGATGTTGCCCACTCCCACGACCACGTCGCCGGCGAGCAGCACCTGCTTGATCGGCGCGCGGCGACGCCGCAGGCCCGCCTGGAAGGTGGCCAGGTCGAAGGTGGCGTCCAGCGGCTCCATGCCCAGCCCGCCCAGCAGCTTGTGGGCGAGCGGGGAGTCCTCGGCCTCCACATAGACCACGGCGCCGAAGCGGCGGGGATCGTTGAGCCGCAGCATCCCCTGCGTCGTGACCAGGTCGAAGTGGTCGTGCATCTGCGCCTCGGGCAGCTCGGCACCGAAGCGCAGGCTGCCCGACATGCCCAGGTGAAGCAGCAGCAGCCCTGTATCAAGGTCGATGAGCAGGTATTTGCCGCGCCGGCGCACCCCCTGCACGACGCGACCGACGAGCAACTCCGGCGCCACGGCGAGCGCCCAGCGCAGCGGCTTGCCGGTGCGTACGGCGATGATGCGGCCACCTGCGATGCGGTCGGCGAAACCGCGCCGCGTCACTTCGACTTCGGGGAGTTCAGGCATGGGTCAGGGAGAAGGTGCAGGGTATTTGGCGGGCGTGCCGCCAAGGCCCGCGAGGCCGTGATTGCAAGGAAGCCCACCGGGGCTGTGGCCTAAGACGCTTGGATTATTATGGTTCGATGCACCCCACGCTCCGCCGACACCGCCTTGCGGCGGCCGCCCTCGCACTCGCCGCGCTGACTGCCCATGCGCAGTCGCCCGGCCCGGCGGCCGCGGACCCTTCGGCCCCGGCGTCCACCCCTGTCCCCGCACCTGCCGCCGACAAGGCCGAGAAGCTCGAGGAGAGCACCGCACGCGCCTCGGCGATGACCGCGCAGCTCTTCTACGAGGTGCTGCTGGGCGAACTCAACACGCGCGCCGGCGGCGATCCGGTCGAGGGCTTCCAGCTGCTGCTCGACGCCGCGCGCCGCACGCGCGACCCACAGCTGTTTCAGCGTGCCGTCGACGTCGCCGTGCAGGCGCGCTCGCCAGAAGCCGCCCTGGTGGCGGCCCGCGCCTGGAAGCAGTCGATCCCGGATTCGCGCGATGCGCGGCGCCTCGAACTGCAGGTGCTCATCGTGCTCGGCCGACTGAGCGAGACGGTGGAGCCGCTGCGTGCCGAACTGGCAGCCGCACCGGTGGTCGAGCATCCGTTGCTGATGGCGGTCATCGCGCGCAATTACAGCCGCGCGGCGGACAAGAAGCTGGCTGCCTCCGTGGTCGAACAGGCCCTCGTCGACGACCTCAAGAACCCGGCCACGGCCGGCCTGGCCTGGACCACCGTGGGCCGCCTGCGCCTGGTGGCCGGCGATGCGGCCGGCGCCATGGACGCCGCGCGCAAGGGCCAGGCCGCCGACCCGGACGCCGACGGCCCCGCGGTGCTCGCGTTGGACCTCATCGATCCCGACCGGCCCGAGGCCGAAGCGATGGTCAAGCGCTACCTCGCCACCCCCAAGGCCCTGCCCGAGGCCCGTGTGGCCTATGCGCGGGTGTTGGCCGAAGGCCAGCGCTACGCCGAGGCGACCGCCGAACTGGAGGCGGTCACGAAAACCCGCCCCGACCTGCCCGACCCCTGGCTCCTGCTGGGCTCGCTGCAGGTGCAGGCGCGCCAGGACAGCGCGGCGGAGACCTCCCTGCAGCGCTACCTCGAACTGGCGAGCCAGCAGCGCGACGCCGACGAGCGCACGCGCGGCATGGCGCAGGCCTACATCCAGCTGTCGCAACTTGCCGAACGGCGCAAGGATTTCGCCGGCGCCGAGCGCTGGCTGGCGCGCATCGAAAGCACCGATCAGCTGGTCGCTGCGCAGACCCGGCGCGCGCTGTTGCTGGCCCGCCAGGGCAAGCTGCCGCAGGCGCGCGAACTGATCCGCAACCTGCCCGAGCGCAGCGAGGCCGACAAGAAGCAGAAGTTCATGGCCGAGGTGCAGCTGCTGCGCGAGGCCAGGGAGTACCAGGCCGTCTACGACATGCTGGCCAAGGCCAGCGCCGCCGAGCCCTCGGACGGCGACCTGATCTACGAACAGGCCATGGCCGCCGAGAAGCTCAACCGCCTCGACGAGATGGAGCGGCTGCTGCGCAAGCTGATGGCAATGAAGCCCGACAACCAGAACGCGTACAACGCGCTGGGCTACTCGCTGGCCGATCGGAACATCCGCCTCGAGGAAGCCCGCGAGCTCATCCGCAAGGCCGTCTCGCTGGCACCGGACGATCCTTTCATCGCCGACAGCCTGGGCTGGGTCGAATACCGGATGGGCAACCTGGCGGAGGCGCAGCGCATCCTGGAGACCGCCTACAAGAAGCGTCCCGATCCCGAGATCGGCGCCCACCTGGGCGAGGTGCTGTGGGCCAGCGGCCAGCGCGACCGCGCCGTGTCGGTGTGGAAGGAGGCCGTGCTGGCCGATGCCGACAACCAGACCCTGCAGGAAACCCTCAAACGCCTGCGCGTGAAGCTGTGAAGCGCCGTACGGCCCTGGCCGCCGCGGCGACCGTTGCTCCTTTTTTGATAGCTGGTTGCGCAGCTCCCACGCGGTCTAGCCACCTTCTTGATTCTCAAGACGGCCAGTGGACGGGGCGCCTCTCGCTGCGCGTGGACAGCCAGCCGGTGCAGTCCTTCGCGGCCCTGTTCGAACTGCGCGGCGCGCCGGGTCGCGGCGAACTCACGCTCACCAGCCCCATCGGCAGCACGCTGGGTGTCCTGCAGTGGTCGCCGGGCGAAGCGCTGCTGCGCGACGGGCAGCGCACGCAACGCTACGACTCCATCGACATCCTGGCCGAACGCGTGACCGGCGCCGCACTGCCGGTGGACGCGCTCTTCCAATGGCTGGCGGGCCGGCCGGCCGCGGTGCCGGGCTGGCGCGCCGACCTGAGCCAGGTCGCCTCGGGCCGCCTGCAAGCAGTGCGCGAATCGCCGCAGCCCACCGCCGACCTGCGCGTGGTCTTCGAGGCCGTGCCGCGCGCCGGCGTCGATAGCCGCCGGCCGTGAACGCCCTGTACGACGCGCCGGCACCGGCCAAGCTCAACCTCTTCCTGCACATCACCGGCCGCCGCGACGACGGCTACCACCTGCTGCAGTCGGTGTTCATGCTGATCGACTGGAGCGACGTGCTGCATGTCGAACTGCGCCGTGACGGGCAGCTCTCGCGCGAGGACCTGACGACGCCGCTGCCCGCGGACGACCTCGTCCTGCGTGCCGCGCGGGCGCTGCAGGCCTTCGCCGGCCCAGGCCAGGGAGCGCACATCGGCATCGCGAAGCACGTGCCGGCCCAGGCCGGGATGGGCGGCGGCTCCTCCGACGCGGCCACCTGCCTGCTGGCGCTCAATCGGCTGTGGGGCCTGGGCCTGCCGCTGCAGCGGCTCGAACGCATTGGCCTCACGCTGGGTGCCGACGTGCCCTTCTTCCTGCGCGGGCACAACGCCTGGGTCGAGGGCATCGGCGAACAGATCACGCCGATCACGCTGCCGAAGGGCCGCTTCGCGGTGCTCAAACCGACAGCCGGGCTGGACACGCGTCTCATTTTTGCCGCCGAAGACCTTCAGCGCGCCACAAGTCCTGCTATACTCTCTGGCTTTGCTGCAAACGATGCAGCCGACGTCTTCAGATTCGGCCACAACGACTTGCAGCCGGTCGCCCAGAGGCTCTGCCCCGAGGTGCGCCAAGCCATCGAATGGCTCGGCAGCCAGGGACTGGAGGCACGGATGACCGGGTCCGGCAGTGCGGTGTTCGCGCCGCTGGAACAGAGAGACAATGCGCCGCACGGCCTGTTGCTCGACGACCCGCCCCCGGGTTGGCAGCTTCGGCAATGCAGCAATCTGGCGGTCCATCCTCTCGCAGGCTGGGCAGCCTAGAGAAAGCCAGCCACCGAGAGGTGGCTGGGTGCGACATTCATCGGTGGGCGGTCTTTGGCCGCTCTCCTGTGTAGGGGAGTCGCCAAGCTGGTTAAGGCACCGGATTTTGATTCCGGCATGCAAAGGTTCGAATCCTTTCTCCCCTGCCAAATTCTTTCCACGACAAAGAACGGCGCCGCACCGCAAGGTGCGGGCCTTCAAGGCCCAATCGCTCAGACCGCCGGGAAACACGCATGCAGGCGCATCACCCTGACTTCATGGTTTTCACCGGCAATGCCAATCCCGGCCTCGCGGCCGAGATCGCGCAGCACCTGGGCACCACGCTGGGCGCTGCCCGCGTCGGCCGCTTCTCCGACGGCGAAGTCACCGTCGAGATCAATCAGAACGTCCGTGCCCGTGACGTGTTCGTCGTCCAGTCGACCTGCGCGCCCACGAACGAGAACCTGATGGAACTGCTGATCATGGTCGACGCGCTCAAGCGCGCTTCGGCCGAGCGGATCAGCGCCGTCATCCCCTACTTCGGCTATGCCCGCCAGGACCGCCGCCCGCGTTCCAGCCGCGTGCCGATTTCGGCCAAGGTGGTGGCCAACCTGCTGCAGACCGTCGGCGTCGACCGCGTCCTCACGATGGACCTGCACGCCGACCAGATCCAGGGCTTCTTCGACATCCCGGTCGACAATATCTACGCCTCGCCGGTGCTGCTGGGCGACCTTCGCGCCAAGAACTACGAGGACCTGATCGTCGTCTCGCCCGACGTCGGCGGCGTGGTGCGCGCCCGCGCGCTGGCCAAGCAGCTCAACTGCGACCTCGCCATCATCGACAAGCGCCGCCCGAAGGCGAACGTGAGCGAGGTGATGAACGTCATCGGCGAGATCGAGAACCGCAACTGCGTGATCATGGACGACATGATCGACACGGCCGGCACGCTGGTGAAGGCAGCCGAGGTGCTCAAGGAGCGTGGCGCCAAGAGCGTGTACGCGTACTGCACGCACCCGGTCTTCTCGGGCCCGGCCATGGAGCGCATCGCCCAGGGCACCGCCCTCGACGAAGTCTGCGTGACCAACACCATCCCCCTGTCCGACACCGCGCTGGGCTGCAGCAAGATCCGCCAGTTGTCCGTGGCGCCGCTGTTCGCCGAGACGATCCAGCGCATCGCCAAGGGCGAGTCGGTCATGAGCCTGTTCTCGGACCAGGAAAATTTGTTCTGAAGAGCGCCTCGCGCTCCTCGGACATCTGAAGGAGCGGCCTGCGCCGCTTCTTCTTCGTGCCCCCTCCGGGGCTTTTTGAAACGGAGCCAGGCTGGTCGCGGCCGGTTCCATCTGGAGAATCGATATGAAATTCGTCGCTTTCGAGCGCGCCAAGCAGGGTACGGGTGCGAGCCGCCGTCTGCGCAATGCCGGCAAGACGCCGGGCATCGTCTATGGTGGCGAGGGCCAGCCCCAACTGATCGAACTCGATCACAACGCGCTGTTCCACGCCCTCAAGAAGGAAGCCTTCCACTCCTCCATCCTCGAGATGGAACTGGGTGGCACCGTGAGCAAGGTCCTGCTGCGCGATGTGCAGTACCACCCCTTCAAGCAACTGGTGCAGCACATCGACTTCCAGCGCGTCGATGCCCGCACCCGCCTGACCGTGAAGGTGCCGCTGCACTTCAAGGGTGAGGAAGAGTCCGAAGCCGTCAAGCTGCACCAGAACCTGGTCAACCACGTGATGACCGAAATCCAGATCAGCGTGCTGCCGGCCGACCTGCCCGAATTCATCGAGGTCGACCTGTCGGGCCTGACCAATGCCGCCACCGTGCACGTGAGCGACCTGAAGCTGCCCAAGGGCGCCAAGGTCATCCTGCACGGCAAGCCGAACCCCGTCGTGGTGTCGGCCGTGGCCCCGGCTGCCGAGGAAGAGCCCGCACCGGCGGACGCCGCTGCGGCTGCGCCCGCGCCGGCTCCGGCCAAGGGCGGCAAGAAGAAGTAATCGCCCCGCTCGTGTGCGATTCGACGGCCCGCTTCGGCGGGCCGTCTGCTTTTCGGAAGACGCGAAGATCCGCCCCGGATAATCCATCCCATGATCAAGCTGTTCGTCGGCCTCGGCAACCCGGGCCCGGAGTACGAGGCCACGCGCCACAACGCGGGCTTCTGGTGGATCGACGCCCTGGCGCGCGACTGGAAGCTGCATCTGCAGCCCGAGCGCAGCTACCACGGCCTCGTGGCGCGCACCTCGGTCCATGGCCAGAACGTGTGGCTGCTGGAGCCGCAGACCTTCATGAACCTCTCGGGCAAGTCGGTCGACGCCCTCGCCCGCTTCTTCAAGATCGCACCGGAGGAAATCCTCGTGGTGCACGACGAGCTCGACATCGTGCCCGGCCAGGCCAAGCTCAAGTTCGGCGGCAGCCACGCCGGCCACAACGGCCTGCGCGACATCCATGCGCAACTGGGCACGGGCGACTACTGGCGCCTTCGCATCGGCATCGGCCACCCCGGCGTGAAGAGCGAAGTCATCCACTGGGTGCTCAAGAAGCCGCTGCGCGAACAGCGCGAGGCGATCGACGACACGATCGTGCGCACCCTGCATGCCGTGCCGGCCCTGGTGGCCGGCGAGATGGACAAGGCGACCTTGCTGATCCACACCAGCAAGCCGCCCCGGCCCAAGCCGCCCCGGCGCGAGCCGGGCGACGGCGGGCCGCCCGCCGCGGCGCCGGGTTAGCGCCGAGCACCACAGGGAGGAGGAGACGATGCGCATACAACACCGCGCCGCTCACATGATTGCTTCACTTTTGATAGCGGCTTGCGCCCATCCGGCGGGCGCTGCAGGCCCAAATGGCTTGGGAAGCCAGACTTGGCGCTGCGGCAGCAGCTACAGCGACCAGCCCTGCCCCGGCGGGCGACCGGTGGCGGTGGACGACGCCCGCAGCAGCGCCGACCGCCAGGCCCAGGACCGGCGCACCCGCGATGTGCAGCGACAGGCCGACGCGATGGCCCGCGAACGCAGCGCACTGGCGCACGAGGCTGGCCGACAGCGCCCCGCCCTGATTGCGGCACCGCCCGCGCCAGCGGCGAATCCCGTGCCGCGCGAGACGATGGCGAAGTCGCCGAAGACCCACAAGCCGAAGAAGCACGCGAAGGGAGACACCGGCGCCTTCACCGCGCGCGACCCCTCGGCAGCCGCCGCGGACGAGGGGCACAGGAAGAAAAAGAACAAGACGAAGGGTTGAGCCCGGCCGGCGCCGCGCAGGCCCTCAAGCCGCCGGCGGCGTTGCCTTCGCGGCCGTGAGCCGCTCGTACTTCTGGAACAGCGTCTCGCGCGATTCCACGAAGCCGGGGTGGACCGGAATGCACGCGACCGGGCAGATCTGCACGCACTGCGGTTCGTCGAAATGCCCCACGCACTCCGTGCACTTGCACGGATCGATCTCGTAGATCGCCTCGCCCATCGAGATCGCGTCGTTGGGGCACTCCGGCTCGCAGACGTCGCAGTTGATGCATTCGTCGGTGATCATGAGGGCCATGGCGCCGATTATCGGTGGGCGCGCCGCCTCACCGGGCGCGGCAGCCGCCGAGGCCCTGCCTGCGGCAGGGCCGGTGCAGGGCAACGGATGCGTACGGGCACGTTCATTGCGTGGATGCGGTTATGCTGCGGCCGCCCCCGCGACCCGCCGCGCACCTTGCCGTCGCCGCCGGCCGCGCCGCCCAGGCGCACGCTGCGCGCACCGCCCCACCATGAGCCTGTTCCTCCTCAAGCGCCTCGCGACCCTCATCGGCACCCTGATCGGTGCCTCGGTCATCGTCTTCCTCGTGCTCGAGATCCTGCCCGGCAACGCCGCGCAGATGCTGATGGGCCCGGATGCCGACCCCAGCGCGGTCGCGGCCCTGGCCACCAAGCTGGGCCTCGACCAGCCGGCCTGGACGCGCTACTGGCAATGGATCGGTGGCCTTCTCACGGGCAACCTCGGCGACAGCTACACCTACGGCTCGCCCGTGCTCGACCTGATCCTCGAGCGCCTGCAGCTGACCATCCCGCTGGCCTTCATGGCGATGGCGTTCACCACCGTGATCGCGCTGCTGGTCGGGGTGACGGCCGCAGCCCGCCACAACAAGCTGGGCGACGTGGGCCTGATGGGCCTGGCCCAGATCGGCGTGGCCATTCCCAACTTCTGGTTCGCGATCCTGCTGATCCTGCTGTTCTCGGTGAAGCTGCAGTGGTTCTCGGCCGGCGGCTTCGACGGCTGGGGCGAGGGCATCGGCGCGGGCGTCAAGTCGCTGCTGCTGCCGGCCCTGTCGCTGGCCGTGGTGCAGGCGGCCATCCTGGCGCGCATCACGCGCTCGGCCGTGCTCGAGGTGATGCGCGAGGATTTCGTGCGCACCGCGCGCGCCAAGGGCGTCGGTCAACGCGTGGTGCTGTGGCGCCATGTGCTGCGCAATGCCCTGATCCCGGTCGTCACCGTGATGGGCATGCAGTTCTCCGAGCTGCTGGCCGGCACCATCGTGGTCGAGAACGTGTTCTACCTGCCCGGCCTGGGCCGCCTGATCTTCCAGGCCATCAGCAACCGCGACCTGATCGTGGTGCGCAATTGCGTGATGCTGCTGGCCGCCTTCGTCGTCATCGTGAACTTCGTGGTCGACGTGCTGTATGCGGTGATCGATCCCCGGATCAAGGCGAGCGACGTATGAATACGGGTACGGACAGCCGAACGCAGAGGCCGCAAAGATCACGCAGAGGACGCAGAAAAGACAGCCAAAAGCTTCTTTCGGATTTTCCTTCTGCGCCCTTTGCGAAACCTCCGCGCCCTCTGCGTTCGGCTGCCCGTTTTCCCCTCTCATGAACACCACTGCACTTCCAACCGCCACCGCCGCGCGCTCCGCCCCCGGCTTCTGGCAGCGCGCCCTGCGGCATCGCAGCTTCGTGATCGGCGGCGTGCTGACCCTGCTGCTCGTCGCCGCCGCCGCCGTGTCGTACGTGTGGACGCCCTGGTCGCCCTACGAGATGGACATGGCGGCCAAGATGCAGTCGCCCTCGGCACGGCACTGGCTGGGCACGGACGCCTTCGGGCGCGACGTGGCCTCGCTGCTGCTGGTGGGCGCGCGCGCGTCGATCCTGGTGGGCGTGATCGCGGTGGGCATCGGCCTGGTGGTCGGCACTGCACTGGGCCTGCTGGCCGCGGCGCGGCGCGGCTGGGTCGAGGAGGCCATCATGCGGCTGACCGACTTCTCGCTCGCGTTCCCCGCCATCCTCTCGGCCATCATGCTCACGGCGGTGTTCGGCGCCGGCATCGTCAACGCGATCATCGCCATCGGCATCTACAACATCCCGACCTTCGCGCGCATCACCCGCGCCTCGGCCAACGCGATCTGGTCGCGCGAGTACATCGCCGCCGCGCGCGCCTGCGGCAAGGGCCCCTTCGCCATCACGATGCAACACGTGCTGCCCAACATCTCGGCCGTGCTGATCGTGCAGATCACGATCCGCTTCGCCATCGCCATCCTGGCCGAGGCCGCGCTGTCGTACCTCGGCCTGGGCACGCAGCCGCCGCAGCCCTCGTGGGGCCGAATGCTGAGCGAGGCGCAGACCCTCATGTTCCAGCAACCCCTGCTGGCCGTCTGGCCCGGCCTGGCCATCGCCTTCGCCGTGCTCGGCCTGAACCTCCTTGGCGACGGCCTGCGCGACCTGCTGGACCCGAAACTGGCGAGGGCACGCTGATGGACACGCATACGGACAGCCGAACGCAGAGGCCGCAGAGGTTCCGCAGAAGTCGCAGAGGAAATACCAATGGCCTTTTTTTGATGTTTTTTCTGCGTCCTCTGCGTGATCCCTGCGCCCTCTGCGTTCGGCTGCCCGCTCCCGCCTTCTGATCCCCATGCCCCTCCTCGAAGTCAACGACCTCCACATCGGCCTGCAGACGCAGCGCGGCCCCGCCGAAGCGGTGCGCGGCATCTCGTTCTCGCTCGAACGCGGCGAGACGCTGGGCATCGTGGGCGAATCCGGCTGCGGCAAGTCGATCACCGTCATGTCGCTCATGGGCCTGCTGCCGTCGAACGCGAAGGTCACGGGCAGCATCCGCTTCGACGGGCAGGAACTCGTGGGCCTGCCCGACAAGGCGATGTGCCGGGTGCGCGGCAACCGCATCGGCATGATCTTCCAGGAACCGATGACGGCACTGAACCCGGTGCACACCATCGCGCGCCAGGTCGGCGAGCCGCTGCGCCTGCACCGCGGGCTCTCGGCGGCCGACGCGCGCAAGGAGGTGCTCGCCTTGCTGGAGCGCGTGGGCATCCCGGATGCGCAGGCCAAGCTCGACGCCTACCCGCACCAGTTCTCGGGCGGGCAGCGGCAGCGCATCGGCATCGCGATGGCGCTGGCCTGCGGGCCCGACCTGCTGATCGCCGACGAGCCCACCACCGCGCTCGACGTCACCATCCAGAAGCAGATCCTCGACCTCATCCGCGGACTGGTCGAGGAACGCGGCATGGCGATGATCCTGATCTCGCACGACCTTGGCGTGATCGCCAACAACGTGTCGCGCATGCTCGTGATGTACGGTGGCAGCGTGGTCGAGAGCGGCCCCACCGGCGCCGTCTTCGCCGAGCGCGCCCACCCCTACACGCAGGGCCTCTTCGCCGCGCGCCCGGTGCTGGGCGCACCGCGCGGCGGGCGCCTGGCCACCATCCGCGGCAGCGTGCCCGAGCTGGTCGACCTGCCGCCCGGCTGCCCCTTCGCGGGGCGTTGCCGCTTCACCGTCGACGCCTGCCACACCACGCCGCCGCCGCCCACACCGCTCGCGCACGGGCACCAGGTGCGCTGCATCCGGCTCGACGCGGTGGCCGCCGAAGCTGCGGCGCAGAAGGTCGCGGCATGAGCGAGTTTGCTATCAATTCCGTAGCTGCTTCCGCAGACGAGGCGGGCGCCGCAGGCACTTTTGGCTCGAAGAATCCGCCCCTGCTCGAAGTCACCGACCTGGTCCGCCACTACGAGCTGCCGCGCGAGAAGCTGCTTGGCCCGCCGCCGCTGGTGAAGGCGCTCAACGGCGTCAGCTTCACGGTCGAGGCCGGACGCAGCCTGGGCATCGTCGGCGAGTCCGGCTCGGGCAAGTCGACCATTGCGCGCCTGGTGATGGCGCTGGACACGCCCACCAGCGGCAGCATCCGGATGCTGGGCCGCGACATCAACGCCCTGCCCCGGCGCGAGCTGCGCGTCGCCCGGCGCGACTTCCAGATGGTCTTCCAGGACCCGTACGGCTCGCTCGACCCGCGCCAGACGGTGGCGCGCATCGTCGCCGAGCCGCTGGAAGCGCTGGCCGGCACCGCCGAGTCGGCCACGCGGGCGGAGCAGCGCGAGCGCGCCGCCGAGTCGCTGGCGGCCGTGGGCCTGCGCACCACCGACCTGGACAAGTATCCGCACGAGTTCTCGGGCGGTCAGCGCCAGCGCATCGCCATCGCGCGCGCGCTCATCACGCGGCCCAAGCTCATCGTGGCCGACGAGCCGGTGAGCGCCCTCGACGTGTCGGTGCAGGCGCAGGTGCTCAACCTCATGCAGGACCTTCAGCAGCAGTTCGGCATCAGCTATCTGCTCATCAGCCACGACCTCGCGGTGGTCAACCACCTGTGCGACGACGTGTGCGTGGTGCTCAAGGGGCGGATCGTCGAGCGCGGCGCGCCCGAGCGCCTGTTCCGCGAGGCCGAGCACCCCTACACGCGGGCCCTGCTCGAGGCCGTGCAGCACACGCCGGCCGGAGGCGTGCTGCACGCCTGAGGCCGCGGCCTCGGATGTTTGTGTCATAAGCACGAGGTTGCGGCGGGGGCGGCCCTTCGCGCAAGATGCCGCCGGCCGCGGCCCCGCGATGTGCTCCGGGTCACGCGGTCCGTTCCATCGACCACGCAAGGACCGACGTGCTGCAACGACGCACCTTCATCGCCACCGCGGCCAGCGCCGCCACCGTCTCATTGGGCTGGCCGGCCGCGGCGCAGGGCCGCCGCAAGGACAACCTGGTGCTCGCGCTCACGCTGGAGCCGACCGGCCTGGATCCGACCGCCAAGGCCGGCGCCGAGATCTCGGAGGTGGTGCTCTACAACGTCTTCGAGACGCTCACCAAGATCCAGTCCGACGGCAGCGTCAAGCCGCTGCTGGCCGAGAGCTGGGAGGTCTCGCCCGACCTGAAGACCACCACCTTCCGCCTGCGCAAGGGCGTGAAGTTCGGCAACGGCGAGCCCTTCGATGCGCAGGCCGTGAAGTTCAGCTTCGACCGCGCAGCCGCCGTGGGCAGCACCAACAAGGACAAGCGCACCTTCACCAACCTGAAGGCCCAGGTCGTCGATTCGCACACGGTCGTGCTGATCAGCCAGGAGATCGAGCCCGACTTGCTGTTCCTGCTCGGCCAGGCATCCGCCATCATCGTCGAGCCCAGGAGCGCCGACACCAATGCCACCCAACCCGTGGGCACAGGCCCTTACCGGCTCGAGGCCTGGAACAAGGGCAACACGATCGTGCTGGCGAAACGGGACGACTGGCGCCAACCCGACGCGGTTGCCATCCGCCGCGTGACCTTCCGCTTCATCCCGGAGCCGGCCGCGCAGGTGGCCGCGCTGCTGGCAGGCGACGTGGACCTCTTCCCCCATGCCTCGGTCTCGCGCAGCCTGCCACAGTTCCAGAACGACAGGCGCTTCCAGGTGCTATTCAACGCCTCGCGCGGCAAGACCATCCTGGCCATCAACCAGCGCCGCAAGCCGCTGGACGACGTGCGGGTGCGCCGGGCCCTGCTCGCGGCCATCGACCGCAAGGCCGTCATCGAGGCCGCGGTGGACGGCCGCGGCGTGCCCATCGGCAGCCATTACGTGCCCGGTGCGCCGGGCTACGTCGACACGCTGGGCATCAACCCCTACGACCCCGAGAAGGCGAAGCGCCTGCTCGCCGAGGCCGGGGTGAAGACGCCGCTGGAGCTGAACTTCGTCCTGCCCCCGCCGCCCTACGCGCGCCAGGGCGGCGAGCTCATCGCCGCGCAGCTGGCCAAGGTGGGCATCCACGCGAAGCTGCAGAACGTCGAATGGGCCCAGTGGATCGGCAACACCTACGGCGGCGCCCACAACTACGACCTGACGCTGATCCTCCATGTCGAGCCCTTCGACCTGGTGAACTACACCAAGCCCGAGTATTACTGGGGCTATCGCTCGGCGAAGTTCAACGAGGTGTTCGAGAAAAGCCGCAGCAGCCCGCGCGAGGCCGACCGCCTGCGCGCGCTGGGCGAGGCGCAGCGGCTGCTGGCCGAGGATGCCGCCAACGGCTTCCTCTACCAGCCGCAACTCATCACGGTGGCGGCCCGCGGCCTGCGCGGGCTGTGGAAGGACCAGCCGATCTTCGCCAACGACCTGTCGGCCCTGTCCTGGGGCTGATCGGCCGCGGTTGCGCCCTGCCTTGGGGAACCTCCCGAGGGAACAGCCCCCCGGCGCCCAGCACGGTGCGCCTTCGCTGCGAGAGAATGCGCGGCGGCATGGCATCGTTCCTGCTGCATGGCACGCCTTCGGCGTGCTCGCCGGCGACCCCGATGGCCGCCCCGCGTCCACGCTTCATCCCCTTCGGAGATCACTCGCTATGTTGAACCGCCGCACCCTTCTTCTCACCGGCAGCGCCACCGCCGCGCTCGCCACGCCGCTGGCCAGCCTGGCGCAGGGAAGGAAGGATTCCATGGTGCTGGGCATGACGCTCGAACCGCCGGGCCTGGACCCGACCGCCAACGCCGCCTCGGCCATCGGCGAGATCGTGCTCTACAACATCATGGAGACGCTCACCAAGATCAACGCCGACGGCAGCGTCTCGCCGCTGCTGGCCGAGAGCTGGGAGATCTCCCCCGACATGAAGACCTACACCTTCAAGCTGCGCCAGGGCATCACCTTCCAGAATGGCGAGCCCTTCAACGCCGAGGCGGTGAAGTTCAGCTTCGAGCGCGCCGGCGGCGAGAAGAGCACGAACAAGGACAAGCGCACCTTCGCCAACTTCTCGGTGCAGGCGGTGGACGCGCACACGGTGGTCGTCATCAACAAGGAGATCGACCCCGACCTGCCCTTCATCCTGGGCCAGGCCACGGCCGTGATCGTCGAGCCCAAGAGCGCCGGCACCAACGCGACGCAGCCCGTGGGCACCGGCCCCTACAAGCTCGACAGCTGGGCCAAGGGCTCCTCGCTGGTGGTCAGCCGCTGGCCGGGCTACAAGGGCGTGCAGAAGCCCAAGCTGCAGAAGGTCACCTTCCGCTTCATCTCCGACCCGGCGGCGCAGGCGGCGTCGCTGCTGGCCGGCGACGTCGACGCCTTCCCGCGCATCGCCACGCGCGTGGTGCCGCAGTTCAAGATGAACCCGCAGTTCCAGGTCATCCTGGGCGGCTCGCGCGCCAAGACCATCCTCGCGATCAACGAGCGCAAGAAGCCGCTGGACGACGTGCGGGTGCGCCGCGCCATCCTGGCCGCGATCGACCGCAAGGCCGTGATCGAAGGCGCTGCCGACGGCTTCGGCACGCCCATCGGCAGCCACTACGTGCCCGGCGCCCCCGGCTATGTCGACACCACCGGCGTGAACCCCTTCGACATCGAGAAGGCCAAGAAGCTGCTGGCCGAGGCCGGCGTGAAGACGCCGCTCGAACTGACGATGACCCTGCCCCCCCCGCCCTACGCGCGCCAGGGCGGCGAGGTGATCGTGGCCCAGCTCGCCAAGATCGGCATCAACGTGAAGATCCAGAACGTCGAATGGGCCCAGTGGCTCAGCGGCACCTATGGCGGCGGCTTCAACTACGACCTCACCATCGTCTCGCACGTGGAGCCCTTCGACCTGGGCAACTACGCCAAGCCGGAGTACTACTGGGGCTACAACAGCAAGGCCTTCCAGGCGCTGTACGACAAGATCAAGACCACCGGCAACGCGACGGAGCGCAACAAGCTGCTGGGCGACGCGCAGCGCATGCTGGCCACCGATGCGGCCAACGGCTTCCTGTTCCAGCCGACTTTCCCGATCATTGCGAAGAAGACCGTCAAGGGCCTGTGGACGGCCATGCCGATCTCGGCCAACGAGCTGGCCGCGCTGTCGTGGTCCTGAGCTCCGCCACGGACTGATTCCCGCCCACGCCGTGTTCCGCCGCCGCGGGACACGGCTTTTTTCTTCGCAAGCCATGACCGCTGACACCACCCGCCCGCTCCATGACTGGAGCGCGGCCGACCTGTCCGACGCCTACCGCGCCGGCACCCTCTCACCCGTCGACGCCACCCAGTCGGTGATCGACCACATCGAGCGCTGGGAGCCTGCCCTGCAGGCCACCTACCTGTACCGCCCCGAAGCGGCCCTGGCACAGGCCCGTGCCAGCGAGGCGCGCTGGCAGCGCGGCGAAGCATTGAGCCCGCTCGACGGCGTGCCCGGCACGCTGAAGGAGAACATCACCACCGCGGGCGACCCGATGCCCGCCGGCACGGCCGCGGTCGACCTGCGCCCGGCCGCGGCCGACGCGCCCGCTGCGGCGCGGCTCAGGGAAGCCGGCATGGTGCTCGTGAGCAAAACCACCATGCCCGACTTCGGCATGCTGTCCTCGGGCCTCTCGAGCTTCCACCGCCTGTCGCGCAATCCGTGGGACCTCGCCCGCACGCCCGGCGGATCGAGCGCCGGGGCGGGTGCGGCCGCGGCGGCCGGCTACGGCCCGCTGCACGTGGGCACCGACATCGGCGGCTCGCTGCGGCTGCCGGCCTCGTGGTGCGGCATCTTCACGCTCAAGCCCAGCCTGGGCCGCATTCCGCTGGACAACAGCTACACCGGCCGCGTCGCCGGCCCCATGACGCGCAGCGTGGCCGACGCCGCACTGATGATGCAGGCGCTGGCCCAGCCCGACGCGCGCGACAGCATGGGCCTGCCGGCGCAGGACATTCCCTGGGCGCAGCACGCCGTCGGCCCCGACCACCTGCGCGGCCTGCGCATCGGCCTGCTGCTCGACGCCGGCTGCGGCCTGGCGGTCGACCCCGAGATCGCCGCCGCGGTGCGCCACGCGGCCATCCTCTTCGAGCGCGCCGGCGCCAGCGTGCAGCCGATGCAGCCCTTCATGTCGCAGGCCATGCTCGACGGCATGGACCATTTCTGGCGCATGCGCTCCTACGTCGACATGAAGGCGCTGCGGGCCGACCAGCGCGACAAGGTGCTGCCCTACATCCGCGCCTGGGCGGAGAGCGCGGCCGGCTTCTCCGGCGAGCACATGTTCCGCGCCGCGAGCCAGTTCCACGTCACGCGCGTGGCCACGGTGGCCGCCTGCGCACGCTTCGACTACGTGATCTCGCCCGTGTCGCCCAACATGCCGGCGCCGGCCGAGGACGCCTCGCCCACCAACGACCCGCTGCGCCCGCTCGAGCACATCGGCTTCACCGTGCCCTTCAACATGTCGGAGCAGCCGGCCGCCTCGGTCAACTGCGGCTATTCGGCCGGTGGCCTGCCCATCGGCCTGCAGATCGCCGGCCAGCGCTTCGACGACCTGGGCGTGCTGAAGGTAGCGCGTGCGTTCGAGCAGATAAGGGGCGAACAGCGGGAGTGGCCGCGGCCACGGCCACGGCCGCCTGGAGGTTGAGCGCTTCGGCCGGTTGTTGCTGCCCGTTGTCGCCTTGCGCTAACAAGTATTTGGGTTCGCTGTCGACCACGCGATCAGGCGTGCGCTCATGGCGTTCCTGCGCCTCTTGCAAGCCGTGACCTTGCAGCGAGCGCCGTCGCCGGCGTCGGCCCCGTAGGATCGCGGCCGTAGCGGTCCAGCGCGACGTCCACCATCAGGTTGACCTTCAGCCGCGCTATCAACTCTTCTCTCATGGCGTTCAGCCACGCGATCAGGTCTTCGCTGATGGCGTTCATGTGGTTGTCGCGGGCCGCGATTTGCTCAAGATGCTTGGCGTCGTAACGCTTGAGGGCTTGCGTCGATGTACAGGTTGCCGAGGCGCAGCATGCACGGGCAATGCAGGACAGGCCCGTTTTGCTGCGGCTTCGATAGCGGTTGGCGCACGCTGGACGGGCGCTACAGGCCGATTTGATGCTGAAACTCGCGTCAAGCCTGGGCTTTCCAACGCAGCGGCTCCTCCGGCCCGATGCCGCTTTCGCGCCGCTGCTGCCCGCAGTCGCTGTTCCATTCCTCGGGGAAAGTGGGCCAGTAGCACAACCATTGGGCCAGGGTGTTCAGCGGCAGGAAGGGCAGTTCCATCAGGTAGTCCGCCAGATCGACTGCACTCCTGGGATCAGGATTGCCTTTGAGCTTGGCCGCCCGAAGAACGGGGTCCAGCTGCGATTCCCACAGGTGCTGCCACATGCTGCTGCGGCCCTTGCGCCGCCATTCCTCTTCTTCAGGGGCCGGCACCGCATCCATGCCCTCTTCCATGAACACGCGGACGTAGGCCCACAGGTTCCTGCCTTGCAGCCACTGGCCGACCCAGATGATGTCCTCGCCCTTGCGCTCGGGGTCCTTGGCGTCCAGGGGCGGCCAGTACAGCACCAGGCCCTTGCGGCCGAAGTGCCCGCCGGCCACGCCCTGGCGCTTGGCGCGCAGGGCTGGGTCGTGCTGGAAGCCGGGTTTGAGGTCGCGCGGGGCGCACCAGTCAGGGTGCGCCTTGACGCGGTGCCAGTCCAGCACCACGTTCCCGCCGAAGGCCTTGGGGCGCAGGACGTACACCTTGCCGGTGGTGCGATTGAAGCGGTAGCGGGCGGTGAGCGCGGTGAGGAAGATGCCGCGCAGGTAGGTGTACCAGTACACCGTAAAGCCAATTCCACCCAACAACATCAAGCAGCCGCCGATTGCCCAATCAGTAAGCTCAAGACCGGAGTCACTCAGCGAAAGAGCTACTAGCGCAACGAACGGCGCGCTAACAGCTAAAACCAGAACTGCGAGGATCAAGAAATCGAACGTCCTCCCCTGCACCGGTCCTCCTATCTCAATGAAGTGCTCATTGAGGTCGAACAGTTCCCGGTCATTGAGGTACGGAATGCCTGCGAGCTCGTTCGGCCCGTACGGTTCCATCGCCCGTGCCGTCCTGCATGCCGGCATGCAGTTCCCAGTGACTCACGGTGTAGGTGTGGTCGCTCACGCCATCGGCGGTGGCGACTTGTTCGCTCACTTCCTTTTTGCCCACATGCTCGGGGTTGGTGCCATCCATGTCTACCTGCTGCGCTGTCATGCCGTAGACGTCGTCCGAGCTGGGCGCAACCTCGTCCTCGCGCGTGCCGCGCTTCATGCGCCAGACCACGCGCTCGAAACTGCGCGTCTTGCCCCGGTCATCGGCGCCATAGAAGGCGAAGGTGTTAGGGTGGTAAGTCGAAGGCGTCAACAGCCGGTGAAATTTCTTAGCTATGTCCAAGAATCCTATGTACTGATCCCAAGTGATCCGTTGCCCATCCTTCGGCGCCAGCCACTCCTCCTTGACGAGTGCCCACCAGCGGTCTCGGCGTCCATAGATTTCGGCGTACGGGTCAGCCTCATGCAGCGCCTTTTGTACCGTTTTGCCGTCGGGCCCCTGCACTTCCAGCCAGCCGCGCTGGTAGTGTTGCGTCGGCAGCAACTCCAGTGCGCCCGGTGCCTGTGCGAACACGGCTGTCACCTCCTGGCCCGTGGAGCCGATCACCACGCCCGCGCCGAAGTCTTCCTCACGCATGCCCACCTTGCAGCGCCGGTAAGCCACAGCCGCGCCGTTGGCGGGCATCACACCGTGCACGATGCCGGCGATCTTGTCCTGCATGCCATCCAGTTGCTGGCAGGCGCGCGAGACCAGTCCGCCCATGCTGTGGGTAATGAGGATGACCTGCTCGCAACGTGTCCACTGGTTGTTGTGCCGAGCGATGATCTGCTCGATGCGTACCTTGAGCCGCTTGCGCGAGAGCACGCCGCGAAGTGCGGACATGGCAAGCCTCCCTGGCCTGAGTTGTTGTGGCAGTGCCTCGCCGCCCTCGGCCCGGCACCGCAGACCATCCTATGGCAATGCCAAGGGTCGGTCAGGCCGGCACTGGCTCGGACGCGTGATGCAATTCACGCTGCCGCCTTCAGGTCGCGGTGATCGATCCGCGCACTCCGCGGCGGGCGCACCGAGAGACGGCGCAGTGCTACGAAATCCATAGCGCTTCGCGACCATCCGGCAAGGCGCGCAGACTTCTTTCTCATGAGCCTTCGGTTGCCGCCCGGTACCGGTCGATGAAGCGGTCAACGGCCTCGGTGTAGGTGCCGGGCAGCCCAAGCTCCGCATTGATCTGCCCATGGTCGAGCTGCAGCGGCAGCACTTCGGCGTTCCCGCCCACGGCCCGCACCGCCTGTGCGAAGCGCTGCGACTGGCCGCAGGCGTCGTCGCGCCGCGGCGCGCTGCACACCAGCAGCATCGGCGGGCCGCCGGGGGACAGGCGCGCGGTGGGCGACACCTGCGTCCACAGGGCCGGGTCGGGGCCGAAGGCGCGGTCGTACAGCGGCAGGTGGCGCCGCTGCATCAGGGCCACGGTGTCGAGCGCCGCGCTGTCGAGGGCAATGGTGGCCCGCCACGACCGGGCACCCTGCGCGCGGGCCAGGTCGGGCGCGGCGCTCAGCAGCGCGACCAGGTGCGCACCCGCCGAGTGGCCCATGAGGACCAACTGTCGCGGGTCGGCGCCCCATGCGCCGGCCTGCGCTTGCACCAGGACCAGTGCGCGGGCGATGTCCTCGGCCTGTTGCAGCACGGTGACCTGCGGCACCAGGCGATAGCCGACCGACACGAACACGAAGCCCCGTTCGCGCACCCAGTGGTCGATCTTGGCGTCGACGACCGAGGCGGCGGCCTTGTCGCCGTACATCCAGCCGCCGCCATGGACCATCACCAGCACAGGCGCTTTCCGGGCCTGCGCCGGCCGGTAGACGTCGATGCGCTGCGCCGGGTCCGGGCCGTAGGGCAGGCCGGCGTCGCGCACCACGCCCGCGGGCACGACGGGCGTGCCGAGCTCGACCGTGCGGCCGCGCCAGCGCGCGGTCTCCTGCGCGTGGGGCGCGGCGCACAGTCCGGCGAGCAGACAGGCCAGTGCCGCGGCGCCGAGTCGGGCGCGCACCGGCAGTCGTGTTCCCGGGCTCATGGTCGGGCCTCCTCGATGCCCACCGATGCCGGTGCCGTCGCCGGCCGGCCGCCGGGCGGGCAGAAGACCATCGCCAGCCTCGCGGGCCAGCCCCGTGCCTGCCGCAGGTCGCGGGCCAGGTTCACCCACTCGTGCGTCGCGATCCGCAGGGGGTTGTGGGTGAGGAGCGGCGTCGTCAGCCCGTAGCGCGGCGGCACGTCGTCGCGCAGGTCCACGAAGGTGCCGAATATTCGATCGAACACGATCAGCACGCCGCCGTAGTTGCAGTCCAGGTACTCGGGGTTCGATGCATGGTGCACCTTGTGGTGGGTGGGCGTGTTGAACACCCGTTCCAATGCCCCAAGGCGCGGCAGCCAGGGCGCATGCAGCCAGAACTGGTAGAGCAGGTTGATGCCCAGGGCCGCGAATACGGCCGTGGGCGGAAATCCCAGCCACACCAGCGGCGCGAAGAACAGGCCGGTGCCGGTGAGCTTGCCGGTCCATCCCAGCCGCAAAGCCGCCGCCAGGGTCAGTTCGTTGGGCGAGTGGTGCACGGCGTGCGTGGCCCAGAACCAGCGCACGCGGTGCGCGGCACGGTGGTACCAGTAGTAGAAGAACTCCAGGCCGAAGAACAGCAGAGCGAAGGCCAGCGGCGAGGACAGCTCGAGGGTCTGGATGCGATGGGCATGGGTCCAGACGAGCACTGGCGTTGCGAGCGACACGCCCGCCAGGTCGACGGCATGCCGTCCGAGCGCATCGGCCATCGAGGCCGCGAACGCACGCCAGTCGTAGCCCTGCCGGCGCACGAAGGTCTGCACGAGTCCTTCGGCAAGCGCTGCCGCCAGCACCAGCAGGGGCAGGGCGAGCAGCCAGGGCGCCAATTCGGGGCCGAGCGCCTGGCGGAGCTTGTCGAACTGCATGGCTTGCCTTCCTCAGTCTCCGCCCGCGCGGCGGCCGCGCCGGCTGGCCGCGTAGGCCTCGATCTGCTCCATCGTCACCGCGCCGGTGTGCGCGCTGTCGATGGCGTCGAAATTGCGGTAGACCCCGGGCATCTTGCCCTTGGCTTCCTCGCGGGTCAGGCGGCCGTCGACGTTGGTGTCGGCGGCGCCGAATCGCTTGCGCAGTTCGGTGCGAAGCTGCTCCTGGCGGGCGGGGTCGGGCGCCTGGGCCAGGGCCTGTGCCGAAAGCATGGCACCGGCCAGCAGGGCCGGCAGGGCGTATCGACGCTTTGTCATCGGTGGCCCCTCAGCGGCAGGCGATCACGGCGCCGGCGGCGTTGTAGCAGGTCGCGCTGTGGCTCAGCCCGGTGGCGCTGCTGTACGAGGTGCTGCTCTGCACGCTGTTGCCGGTGACGTTGCTCGTCGCGGTGGTGCTGCGGCTCTGGCTGACATTGCCGGCGGCATCGCGGGTGGCACTGCCGCTGCTTTGCACGCTGCCGTTGGCGTTGGCCGCGCTCAGGCCGCTCTGGTGGCTGGCCGAGCCGTCGGCATTGACGCTGGTGCTGCCGCTGCGTGCGCCGGTGCCGCCGTTCGGCCCCGTCACGCGGGCACCGCTGGCCACGGTGCCGTGGCCCTGGCCGTCGGTGGTGATGGTGCGGCCGCGAGCGAGGCTGCCGCCGTTGGCGCCCTGGCGGCGCACCAGCGCGCCCGAAGACACGCCGCCGTCGGCGTTCGTGCCGCGGTAGCGCAGGGCGCCGGCCTCGGCACCGGCCGCGGACAGGGCGGCAGCCAGCGCCACGGCGCCGAGGGCGGCGCAGCGCAGGAAGAGAGGATGGGCATGGATCTGCATGGTCGTGTCGTCGCAGTGAAGGTGTGGATCGGTGGTGGGCACGGCGGGATCTGCCGTACCTCCAATGTGGCCGCGAGGTGTGAGCGAACGATGCCGGCCGAGGGGGGCTGGATGACGATCCATGACACGGCGCCGCGCCCTGTCATCGTTTGTCATGATTTCGCGCGCCGGCCGGCGGTGGCGCGCCGGGTGCTCGCTACGATCGCGCCATGCCCGAGCCGCTCG
The DNA here is from genome assembly GCA_005503065.1 of Comamonadaceae bacterium ALPHA2B. Taxonomy (GTDB): domain Bacteria; phylum Pseudomonadota; class Gammaproteobacteria; order Burkholderiales; family Burkholderiaceae_C; genus Xenophilus. The sequence goes on along the minus strand of SCOE01000006.1, from coordinate 17,090 downwards.
CCCGCATCCTGATCGCCGACGACGAGGCCGACCTGCGCGCGCTGCTGGAGCGCTACCTGGGCGACCAGGGCTACGCGGTGCGCACCGTGGAGGGCGCCGCGCCGCTCGACAGGCTGCTGGCGCGCGAGCGCTTCGACGTGCTGGTGCTGGACGTCATGATGCCCGGCGAGGATGGCCTGGCGGTGTGCCGGCGCCTGCGCGCACAGGGGGAGACCATTCCCATCGTGATGCTCACGGCGCGCGGCGACCCGGTGGACCGCATCATCGGCCTGGAGATGGGCGCCGACGACTACCTGCCCAAGCCCTTCAATCCGCGCGAACTGCTGGCACGCATCCAGGCATTGGTGCGGCGCCAGCGCATGCTCGGCGCCCACGGTGGGCCGATGGCCGAGGACGGCGAACTGCGCTTCGGCGCGCATGTGCTGCACCTGGGCCGGCGGACACTGCACAAGGGTGATGCCGAGGTGCCGCTCACCACCGGCGAGTTCGGCCTTCTTGCCGCCCTCGCGCAGAACGCCGGCCGCCCCCTGGGGCGCGAGCGACTCATCGAGTTGGCGCGCGGCCGCGACCACGAGGCCACCGACCGCAGCATTGACGTGCAGGTCATGCGCCTGCGCAAGCTGATCGAGGCCGACCCCGCGCAGCCGCGCCACATCCGCACCGTGTGGGGGGTGGGCTACGTCTTCGTGCCCGAGCCCGAATGAACTGGCGTCCGCGCAGCCTCTTCGGGCGCAACGCGCTCTTCATCGTCGCGCTGATCGTGCTGGGCCAATTGGGCGGCGCGCTGCTGCTGCGGCAGATGGTGGTGAAGCCGCGCCTGGACCAGGCGGCCGACAGCGTGGCGCGCAACGTGGCAGCCATTCGCGCTGGCTTGGTGGCCGTGCCCCCGGCGCAGCGGCAGGCCTTCCTGGACGCGTTCAACGCGCGGGCGCGGGTGGGCGATGGCGGTCGCGACGCTTCGGCGCCGGCGGCGCTGCGGCCGCTGCTCACGCCGCTGGAACGCGGCTTCGTGCGACGGGTGTCGGCCCGTCTGGCAGGCCAGGGCGTCGACGTCATCTGGCGCCGGGACCAGGGTGGCAGCCTGGCCCTGCGGCTCCCGATGGAGGGTGGCGAGCAATGGGTGGCGCTTCCCGGCCTGCTGCCCGAGCGCGAGTTCAACGGGGCCTGGCTGGCGGTCAGCACGGTGAGCGTGATGCTGGCGATTGCGGGCGCGCTGTGGCTGCAGCGGCGGCTGGACCGGCCCCTCGCACGGGTGGTCGGCGCCGCCCGTGCGCTGGCCGGCGGCCAGGTGCCTGCGCCGTTGCCGGAAGACGGCCCGACCGAGATCGCCACCGTCAGCCGCAGCTTCAACCAGCTCGTCGCCAGCCTGCAGCAGGCCGAGCGAGACAGGGCGCTGATGCTGGCGGGCCTGTCGCACGACCTGCGCACGCCGCTCACCAAGCTGCGCCTGGGCGTGGAGATCCTGCACGGCCGCAGCGAGCCCGAGCTGATGGCGAGCATGACCCGCAGCATCGAGGAACTGGACGCCATCGTCGGGCAGTTCCTGGATTTCGCGCGCAGCGAGGAGGCCGAGGCCTTGGTTCCGGTCGACCTGGACGCGCTCGCACACGCCATGCAGGCGGCCGCCGCCGACCACGGCCGCACGCTGCGGGTCGAGGCGGCGTCCGGCCTGTCGCCGGTGCCCGCCCGGCCGAAGGCGTTGCGGCGCGTGCTCGACAACCTGATCGAGAACGCGTTCCGCCATGGGCATCCGCCGGTCGTGCTGCGCGCCGGACGCGAGGCAGCGTGGGCGTGGATCGAGGTCGAAGACCGGGGGCCGGGCATCGACCCGGCGCAGGCCGACCTGCTCAAGCAACCCTTCCGGCGTGCCGGCGACGCACGCAGCGGTGCCGCGGGCGCCGGCCTGGGCCTGGCGATCGCCGACCGGATCGTGCGGGGCCACGGCGGGAGTTTCGAACTGCTGCCGGGAGTGGCTGGTGGCCTGCGGGCGCGCGTCAGCCTGCCGCTGGATCAGGATGATTTGCTATCAAAAAGATAGCGCCCTGCGTGGGTTGGACGGGCGCTTCAGGCCCAAAACGTTCCGAAGATCCGGCGGGCGGCCGCTCAGGCGGGTTCGATGTTCAGCACGCGGCCATCGCGTGTCACGGTGCACACTGCCTGCGCGCCATCGCTGCCGTTGGTGAGCTGGACTTCGTAGTGCCCGGTGAAGGTCTGGCGCGAACCGCCGAGCACGATGGTCTGCCAGGGGCGCCGGAAGGCCTTGGCGCCGGCGCCGATGCAGCCCATGTTGGCGACGGCCGGGGCGGTGCCGCCGGATCCCGGCACTGCGCCATTCCCCAGCATCGGGGAGGAGGAGAAACCGGTACTGGCGTCGCACGCGGCGAGCGTCAGCGGAACCAGGGCCAGGACCATCGAGCGCAGCATCGGGCGCAATCTACCCCCGACGTATGACAGCCCGTGTCGGCGTTGACCCCGAGTTGTCGTTTTTTGGCATCGCTTTCGCGATGCCGCCGCGGGTTCAGAGGGTGGCGTTGGACCAGGCCATGCGCCTCAGCATTTCGGCCTGCCGCGCGGTCTCCGCCTCGCGCAGGCTGCGCGCCGCACGCGCGGCCGTGTAGGCCACGTAGCTTTCCTCGACACGGTGCTCCCATTCGGCCAGTGGCGCGTGCTCCTGCGGGAGCGCGACGCCAAGGCCCGCCTTGGAGAGGATCTGGGCTTTCTGAGCGATGGTGAGCATGGCAGTGGACCTTCGGTGGAAGCGCTGGCGGTGATGGACAGCCTTGAAACGCGGTGACGTCAAGATAGCCCGCATTTGTGACAAGCGGTATCAGCCACTCGGCGTACGGACGGTCGGCGGATGCCTACCAGTTCCGGTTTGCGCCACTTTGTGCGTCCTCTGGCGTTCGGCAGGGTCTGGCTCGGCCACCGCGATCGAAGAGGCATGCACGTTCTATGCTCGATGCATGAGCTCCCTCGAAGCGCTGGAGGACTTCGTCCGCCAGCATCCCCGTCTTTTCGTGATCACCGGTGCGGGCTGCAGCACCGAATCGGGCATTCCCGACTACCGCGACGCCAACGGCGACTGGAAGCGCCCGTCGCCCGTGACCTACCAGGCCTTCATGGGCGAGGAGGCGACTCGCCGCCGCTACTGGGCGCGCAGCCTGGTCGGCTGGCGCACCATCGGCCAGGCCCACCCGGGTCCGGCGCACCTCGCACTCGCACAGCTGGAGGCGCAGGGCCGCATCGGCCTGCTGCTGACGCAGAACGTCGACGGGCTCCACCAGGCGGGCGGCAGCCACCGCGTGATCGACCTGCACGGGCGCATCGACACCGTTCGCTGCATGGCCTGCGGGCATCGCTCGCCCCGTGCGGCGCTGCAGGCACGGCTGCTGACGCTCAACCCGGCGTGGGCCGCGCTGGAGGCATCGGCCGCCCCCGACGGCGACGCGGACCTGGAGGGGCGCGACTTCTCGGGCTTCCAGGTGCCGGCGTGCCTGCTGTGCGGCGGGCTGCTCAAGCCCGACGTGGTCTTCTTCGGTGAAAGCGTGCCGCCCGAGCGGGTGGCGGCCGCGCGCGAGGCCCAGGCCGCCGCCGATGCGGTGCTGGTGGCCGGCTCGTCGCTGATGGTGTATTCGGGTTTTCGCTTCGTGCAGGCGGCAGCGACCGCGGGCCAACCTGTCGCGGCCGTGAATCTGGGCCGCACGCGCGCCGACGAATTGCTGACGCTCAAGGCCGCGATGCCGGTGGGCGCTGCACTGACCGCCCTGGCCGAGCGGCTGGCGGCCTGACTCGCCGGGGCGGCGTCAGCGCAGTTGCGCCGTGTCGATCCGGAAGATGTACGGGAAGCGCGTGGCCCAGTGCAGGTACTTGCGGGTGCCCGATTCCGACAGGCCCCACAGCCGGCCCCTGGCGTCGACCGTGAGGTCCTCGAGGCCGGCGACCATCGGATATTCGGCCATCACCTCGCCGCGCCGGCCCAGACGATAGAGCTTGCCCCAGCGGCTGTTGCTCGCCGACACCCACAGCGTGCCGTCGCGGTCGAAGGCAGCGCCCTGCGCCTCCAAAGGGACTGGAATGGATTCCTGCGCGAGGTTCTCGGCGATGGTTTGTCCGTCGTGCGTGTCGAACAGGCGCAGGTCGAGCCGGAACATGCGGGCCTTGGGCTGCTCCTTGGTCCAGGTGCCGATCCAGGCATCGCGGCCATCGAAGGTGGCGTAGCTGCCGCGCAGCTCGCCAGCGATCTTCAGTGTGCGCGCGGCGCCCTGCGAGCTGCCGCTCGCCAATGCGCGCGGCAGGTCGATGAGGAACAGCTGCCGCGTGTCGGCCAGCAGCAGCCGGTCCTGGCCCACGTAGGCGAGCCCGCCCGAGTGGGTGCAGGTGCCGGGCGGTACGTCGAAGCCGCCGGTGACTCGGCCCGACGCGATGTCGATGCGGAACACGCGGCACGGGCCGGTGTTGGCCTTGAGGTCCGGCGTCGGCCGGTAGCTGCTGAGGTAGAGGACGTCGCCTGCGCTGGCGAGGCCTTGCGGCACGAAGCTCTCGTCCAGCGCGGGCGTCCAGATCCGATGCTGCAGCGCGGGGCCGTTGGGCACGTCGAGCGTGGGGCCGTCCGCGAGGTAGGTCGGGGCCTGGCCGAGCACGGCGTCGGTGGCCGTCGTGGCGCAGCCCGCAAGGGCCAGGAGCGAGACGAGCAAGGCGAGACGAGGGCGCATGCGGCCATTCTCCCGCCCGCCGAAGCCTTGCCGCCGTCGGACGGCGGCGCCAATGTGCAGGCCTGCAGGGCTAGGCCTGCATCCAGGACGTCGCCGCCGGCCGGCCGCTCAGGTGCAGCGCCGCGGTGGTGGGCGGGGTTTCGGCAAGCAGACGGCCGCCGCGGAACACCATCAGGCGCGTGGCGCGCAGGCGAATGGCCTCCACCGGGTCGCGCGCCTGCAGCAGCACGAAGCTGGCATCGGCGCCGGCCTCGATGCCGTAGCGCGGAAGGTGCATCAGCTTCGCCGCGTTCGTGGTCACGGCCTCGAAGCAGCGGCGGATGCCGGCCTGGCTGGTCATCTGCGCCACGTGCAGGCCCATGTGCGCCACCTCGAGCATGTCGCCCGAGCCCATGCCGTACCACGGGTCCATCACGCAGTCGTGGCCGAAGGCGACGTTCACGCCCTGGTTCATCAGCTCGGGCACGCGGGTCATGCCGCGGCGCTTGGGGTAGGTGTCGTGCCGGCCCTGCAGCGTGATGTTGATGAGCGGGTTGGCGATGACGCTCACGCCGCTCTCGGCGATCAGCGGCAGCAGCTTGCTCACGTAGTAGTTGTCCATGCTGTGCATGGAGGTGCAGTGCGAGCCGGTCACGCGGCCCTGCAGGCCCAGGCGCTGGGTCTCGAAGGCCAGGGTCTCGATGTGGCGAGAGAGCGGGTCGTCGGACTCGTCGCAGTGCATGTCGACCAGCGTGCCGCGTTCGGCGGCGATCTCGCACAGCAGCTTCACGCTCGCCGCGCCGTCGGCCATGGTGCGTTCGAAGTGCGGAATGCCGCCGACGATGTCGACGCCCTTGTCGAGGGCACGCTTGAGGCTGTCCACGCCGCCCTGGGTGCGCAGCACGCCGTCCTGCGGGAAGGCCACCAGCTGCAGGTCGAGGTAGGGCGCGACGCGGCGCTTGACCTCGAGCAGCGCATCCACCGCCAGCAGGCTGGGGTCGCTGGTGTCCACATGGGTGCGGATGGCCAGCAGGCCCTTGGCCACCGCCCAGTCGCAGTACGCGAGGGCACGCTCGATGAGCGCCTCGGCCGTCAGCAGCGGCTTGAGCTCGCCCCACAACGCAATGCCTTCGAGCAGGGTGCCGCTCTCGTTGACGCGTGGCAGGCCGTAGCTCAGCGTGGCGTCCATGTGGAAGTGCGGGTCGCAGAAATGCGGCGCCAGCAGTTGCCCGCCAGCGTCGACGGTGCGCGCGGCCGGGGCGGTGAGCCCTTCGGTGACTTCGACGATGCGCCCGTCCCGCACCGCGACCGACATGTCGGTGCGGCCATCGGGCAGGCTGGCGTGGGTGATCAGGAGGTCGAGCATGGTGTCCTTGGTCGGCGCCGCTGCAGTGCCCGTGGACGATTCAAGGGCCGTGCCAGCGTGTGTCGAGTCCGATGCTAATGCCCAGCTCATGAATCTTTACACGCCCGAAACACCGCCACGCCGCAGGCAGCCGATGCTCCCGCTTTCGACCCGCTCCCTGGCGTGATCGCCAAGACCCCCGGGCGCGGCGTTGCCAGAACCCCATTTCCCCATGAAGTCCCTGTCCCCTGCGGTGCTGGCCGAGCCGGACCTCTCCGACCTGTGCCGCGCTGCTGCGCCTCGTCCCGCCCAGGCTGCCTGCGTGGTCTGGCTCACCGGCCTTTCGGGCGCCGGCAAGTCCACGCTGGCGGAGGGCCTGCGTGCCCGGCTGGTGCGTTGCGGCGTTGCCGTCGCCGTGCTCGACGGCGACACGGTGCGCCAGGGCCTGAGCCAAGGGCTGGGCTTCAGCGAGCAGGACCGGCGCGAGAACGTGCGACGCATCGCCGAGGTGGCGCGCCTGCTCAGCGCCCAGGGCGTGCTGGTGGTGGTGGCCGCCATCGCGCCGCGGCGCGCGCAGCGCGCGCTCGCACGGCAGATCGTCGGTCCGGCCTACCGCGAGGTCCATGTGGACGCGCCCGTCGGCCTGTGCGAGCACCGCGACGTCAAGGGCCTGTATGCCCGCGTGCGGCGCGGCGAGCTCACGCAGTTCACCGGCGTGTCCGACGACTACGAGATGCCGACCACGCCCGACCTGCGCATCGACACCGCAGCGCTCGGCATTGCCGAGGCGGTGCAGCAGCTCACCGTCGCGCTCGTCGGCCGCTGGATGGCCGCGGGCCGGACGGCGACGCCCGGCGCGGAGCTCGCATGATGAGCACGGTGCCCGACCGTGCCGGGGCGCCGCCGCGCGCTGCGACGGACCCCCGCCACCACCTGCTGATCGGCGGCACCGGCCGCGCGGGCACGAGCTTCCTCGTGGAGTACCTGGCGGCATGCGGCCTCGACACGCACCTGGCACGCGGCCAGCCCGAGTACGACGACGAGGCCAATGCGGGCCTGGAGGACGTGCCCTTCGGCACCACCGACGCCCCCTATGTGGTCAAGTCGCCCTGGCTCTACGAGTTCGCCGGGCGCCTGCTGGCCGACCCGGACGTCGTCGTCGACGCGGTGATCGTCCCCATGCGCGACCTGGTCGACGCCGTGACCAGCCGCATCGTCAACGAGATGCGGGCCCGGCGCGCGTTGGCTACGCTGCCCGAGGACTGCCAGCACTGGGCCGCGTGGGGCACGGTGCCCGGCGGGGTGGTGTATTCGCTCAACCCGGTCGACCAGGCCCGGTTGCTGGCGCTGGGCTTCCACCAGTTGCTGTGCACGCTGGTGCAGCACCGCGTGCCGGTGGTGCTGCTGGACTTTCCCCGCTTCATCGACGATGCCGACTACCTGCATGCCGCCCTGGCACCGGTGCTGGGGGCGCAGGTCACGCGCGAGCGGGCACGGGAGGCGCACGCGGCCGTCGCCGTGGCGGACAAGGTGCGCGTCGGCCGCCCCGAGCGCGCGCCGGCGGCAGAGCCAGGGGCGACCGCCGCGGCGCCGCGCGGCATCGCTTTCCCGAGCCAGGCGGCGATGGAGGAGGCCGCCCTGGTGCGCGAACTGGCTCGAACGCGCCGCCAGGTCGCGCAACTGGAGCAGCAAGTGGCGCAACTCCGGCGGCCCGGGTGGCGTCGCACGGCGAGCCGGCTGCGTGCCGTGCTGCGGCGGCTGTCGGGCGCGGCAGCGCTGCCCGAGCTGCCATCGCACGGTGGGGTGTGAGGGCCTCAGCGGGTCCGGGTGCGGCAGCGGCCGAAGGGCGGCAAGTCGAGCGCAGCGCCCATCGTCGTCATCGCTCACCCTTGCGGTAGGGCTTCATCAGCGCCTGCGGATAGGCCGCCTTGCGCGCCACCAGCACCAGCGCCAGGATCGACAGCAGGTACGGCAGCATCAGGTAGACCTGGTAGGGCAGCACGGCGTCTCCGGACTGCTGCAGCCGCAACTGAAGGGCGTCGAAGAAGGCGAAGAGCAGGGCGCCCAGCAGCGCCTTGCCGGGTCGCCACGATGCGAACACGACCAGCGCCACGCAGATCCAGCCGCGCCCGTTGACCATGTTGAAGAAGAAGGCGTTGAAGGCCGACAGCGTGAGGAAACTCCCGGCCACGCCCATCAGTGCCGAACCGGCCACGATGGCTGCCGTACGCGTGGCCGCCACCGAGACGCCCTGGCCCTCGGCCGCCTGCGGGTTCTCGCCGACCATGCGCACGGCCAGGCCGGCCGGCGTGCGGTAGAGGAACCAGGCGAGCAGCGGCACCAGCGCCAGGGCCAGCAGGGTCATCGGCGTCTGCTGCGACAGGATCGGCACCGGCAGCCAGTCCATCGGCGCGAAGGGCGCGATGGTCGGGGGCGTGTTCACCTTCGGGAAGCTCACGCGGTAGCCGTAGTAGCTCAGCGCCGTGGCCAGCAGCGTGATGCCCAGTCCCGAAACATGCTGCGACAGCGCCAGCCCGACCGTGAGAAAGGCGTGCAGCAGTCCGAACACTGCGCCCGCCAGCGCCGCCACGCCCACGCCCACCCACAGCGGCGCGCCGGCGTACACCGCGAGCCACCCGGCAAAGGCCCCGGCCACCATGATCCCCTCGATGCCCAGGTTGAGCACGCCCGCGCGCTCGCACAGCAGGACGCCCAGCGTGCCCAGGATCAGCGGCGTCGCGATGCGCAGCAGCGCCACCCAGAAGGCGGGGTTGGCGAGGATGTCGAGCAGCTCGGTCATTTCATTTCCACCGGACCGTGTACTGCGTTAACAGCGTCGCCACCAGCACGGCGATGAGCGAGGTGGCGACGATCACGTCGGCGATGTAGGTGGGTACGCCCACGGCGCGGCTCATGGTGTCGGCGCCGACCAGCACGCCGGCAACGAAGACGGCCGCGGCCAGCACGCCCAGCGGATGCAGGCCTGCGAGCATCGCGATCACGATGCCGCTGTAGCCGTAGCCCGGCGACATGTCGAGCGTCACGTAGCTGGTGCGGCCCGCCACCTCGATGGCACCGGCCAGCCCCGCGAGCGCGCCCGAGAGCAGGGCCGTGAGCACCACGGTGCGCGTGACGGGCACGCCCGCGAAGGCGGCGGCGCGCGGATTGGCCCCCAGCGCGCGGATATCGAAGCCCAGCACCGTGTGGCGGAAGATCGCCCACACGATCACGGCCAGCGACACCGCCCACAGCAGGCCGGTGTGCACCCGCGTCTGCGCGATCAGCTTGCCCAGTTCCAGGTCGGACTGCAGCGCCACGCTCTGCGGCCAGCCCATCGCCGTCGGGTCCTTCATGGCGCCGTCGAGCAGCGCGCCGACGCCCAGCAGCACGACGAAATTGAAGAGCAGGGTGGTGACGACCTCGTCGACGCCGAGCTTGTTTTTCATCAGCGCCGGGCCCAGCAGCAGCAAGGCCCCGGCCAGTGCGGCGGCCAGCATCATCAGCGGAAAGAGCAGCCACACCGGCCATTCGAGGCCCGTGCCGCCGTGCATGCCGCCCACGGCGATGGCGGCCAGCGCACCGGCGTACAGCTGCCCTTCGGCGCCGATGTTGAACAGGCGCGCCTTGAAGGCCACCGTGGCCGACAGGCCGGTGAGGATCAACGGGATGGCGCGCGTGAGCGTCTCGCTCCAGGCGAACACCGAGCCGAATCCGCCCGAAAGCAGCAGCGCATAGGTGCGGCCCACCGGCGCGCCGGCCCACAGCACGAGCAGGGCGCTGACAGCCATGGTGAACAGCACGGCGCCCACCGGCGCGATGGCCAGCGCGGCACGCGAGGTGCGGGGACGGCGTTCGAGCCTCATGGCGCTTCCTTGCCGGCCGCAGGCGTGCCCGCCATCGCCAGGCCGATGCTCTCGCGCGTCCATGCCTGGGCGGCGCGGGGCTCGGTCAACTGGCCGCCGTGCATCACCGCCACCCGGTCGCCCAGGGCCAGCACCTCGTCCAGGTCGTCGGAGATCACCAGCACGGCGGCGCCCGCGTCGCGTGCGGCGACGAGCTGCTGCTGCACGTAGGCGACGGCGCCGATGTCCAGCCCCCAGGTGGGCTGGTGCGCGACGATCAGGCGCGGCGCCTTGGCATCGGTGTCCGGCGCCATCAGCGCCCGGCCGAGGATCAGCTTCTGCATGTTGCCGCCCGACAGCGATCGCGCCGCCGCGTCCAGCCCGCCGCCGCGCACGTCGTAGGCCTTCTCGATGCGCTGCGCATGGCGGCGCGCGGCGCGCTGGCGGATCCAGCGCAGGCCCGGCAGCACGGGGCGCGAGAACGCCGGGCTGCGCAGGCGCTCCGACACCGCGTTCTCCCACACCGGCAGGTCGCCGACCACGCCGACCGCATGCCGGTCTTCCGGGATGCGGGCCACGCCGCGCGCCACCAGGCGGGCAGGCTCAGGCGGCAAGGCGCGACCCATGAGCTCGACCCGTCCCGACGTGGCGCGCCGTGTGCCGCACAGCAGCTCGGCCAGCGCGACCTGCCCGTTGCCCGACACGCCGGCGATGGCCGTGATCTCGCCCGCGCGCAGCTGCAGCGACACCTCGCGCAGCCGGTCGTGGCCGCTGCCGCCGGTGCTTACCCGGTCGAGCACGCAGACCGCGTCGCCCACCTGCTTGGCCGGATGCCGGACCGTGCCTTCCACGGCATGGCCCACCATCCACTGCGCGAGCTGTGCCTGCGTGGTGCCGGCCGTGCCGGCTTGTGCCACCAGCTTGCCGGCCCGCAGCACGGCCACGCGGTGCGACACGCGCAGCACCTCGGGCAGCTTGTGGCTGATGAAGATGATCGACAGGCCCTGCGCCACCATCTGGCCCAGGGTGGCGAAGAGGGCTTCGCTTTCCTGCGGTGTGAGCACGGCGGTGGGCTCGTCCAGGATCAGGATGCGGGCCCCGCGGTACAGCGCCTTGAGGATTTCGACGCGCTGCCGCTCGCCGACAGAGAGGCTGCCGACGGCCGCATCGGGCATCACCGGCAGGCCGAAGCGCTGCGAGACTTCGAGCAAGCGCGTGCGCGCGGCCGCACGGCGCGAGATGGGCTGCCAGAGCGGCTCGGTGCCCAAAAGCACGTTGTCCAGCACGCTCAGGTTGTCGGCCAGCGTGAAGTGCTGGTGCACCATGCCGATGCCGGCCGCCAGCGCCGCCCTGGGGTGCCCCGGCGGCAGCGGCCGGCCGAAGACCTCGATGGTGCCCTCGTCGGCGACATAGTGGCCGAAGAGGATGGACATCAGCGTGGACTTGCCGGCGCCGTTCTCGCCCAGCAGGGCCAGCACCTCGCCACCGGCAAGATCGAGCGAAATGGCGTCGTTCGCGACCAGCGGCCCGAAGCGCTTGGCGATGCCCTCGAGGCGCAGGACCGGCTGGTGCTCGGCGCTCACGGTTTCCAGCGGGCGAGGAAGGCCAGCAGCACCTTGGCCGAATTGTCGGCCGCCAGCTTCATGAAGGTGCCCATCTCGTTGGCGCCGTCGCCGCCGCCGGCCAGATCGCTCAGGGAGCGGAAGGCGATGAAGGGCACGCCGTTGCTGTGCGCGACCATGCCCACGGCAGCGGTCTCCATGTCGAGCACGTTGGCCTGGAAGGTGCGGAAGGTGTATTCGCGCAACGCCCTGTTGTCCATGAAGGCCTGGCCCGAGACGCCGTTGCCGCCGACCACCAGCCGCGGCTTGTGCGACAGGCAGGTGGACCCGCTGCAGGCTCCCAGCTCCACGGGCAGGTCGCGCGCCGCAGCCAGCATCTTCGGGTCGGCCTCGAACCAGAACTTCTTGGTCATGCCCGTCTGCGCGGCCGAGCGGAACTCGACCGGGCGCGGGAACATCATCCCGAAGTTGGGGAACTGCTTCGCGTCGTCGATGAAGGGCGGCACGGCGTACTGGCCCGGCGCCGTCTCGCGAGCCATCAGCACCTCCAGGTATTGGCCCCACTGGGCCGGCACCGTCACGTCGCCGATGTGCAGCTGAGGGTTCACGCCCCCCGCGATGCCGCTGAACACGATGTGGCTCACCTTGAAGCGGTCCAGCGCGAGCTGGGTGTTCATGGTCGCGTTGGTCATGCTGATGCCCGACAGGAACAGCAGCACCGGCTTGCCCTCCAGGGTGCCGGTGACGAACTCCACGCCGTTGATGCGTTGCGACTGCGCGCCCTGCAGGCGCTGGCGCAGCAGGACCAGCTCGGGCTCGAAGGCCGACATGACGGCGATGCGCGGCTGCTGCACGTCGGGCCGCGCGGTGGAGAAGGGTGGCGTGCCGCAGCCCGCCAGCGCAAGGCCGAGAAGGGCGGTGGCGAGGAATCGACGGACGAAGTCCATGGAGGATCGGATGGAAAGCGACGCAGGGCGGCTACAGCCTCAGCCCGAACAGGGACACGAGGCCGCCGGGAAGGCGCCGGGCCGGGCGCCCCCCGAGGGGACTACTTGCTCGACTTGGGCTGGCCGTCGTCCACCTTCACGGTGAACTTGCCGCCCAGGATCTCGGCCTCGCGGGCCTTGACCTTGGCGATGATGTCGGCCGGCACCTTCTTCTCGAAGGTGCCCAGGGGCGCGAGCTCGGAGCCCTTGTATTTCATCATCGAGTAGATGCCGTAGTCCTCGGCCTTGAACTGGCCGTCCTTGACCAGCTTGAGGGCGCGGTCGATGCTCGGCTCCATGTTCCAGAGCGCCGATGCGACCACCGTGTCGGGGTACTGGGCCTGCGTGTTGATCACGTTGCCGATGGCCAGCACCTTGCGCTCCTTGGCCGCGTCGCTGACGCCGAAGCGCTCGGCGTAGAGGATGTCGGCGCCCTTGTCGACCATGGCGAAGGCGGCCTCCTTGGCCTTGGGTGGGTCGAACCAGCTGTTGATGAAGCTCACGCTGAACTCGACCTTGGGATTCACTTCCTTGGCGCCTGCCATGAAGGCGTTCATGAGCCGGTTGACCTCGGGGATCGGGAAGCCGCCGACCATGCCGATCTTGTTCGACTTGGTCATGCCGCCGGCGATCATCCCGGTGAGGTAGGCCGGCTCCTGGATGTAGTTGTCGAACACGCTGAAGTTCGGCGCCTGCGGCTTGCCCGAGCTGCCCATGAGGAACATCGTCTTGGGGAAGTCCTTGGCCACCTTGCGCGCCGCGGCCTCGACGGCGAAGGCCTCGCCCACGATGAGCTGGTTGCCGGCGGTGGCGTATTCGCGCATCACGCGCTCGTAGTCGGCGTTGGCCACGTTCTCGGTCGCCTTGTATTCGATCTCGCCGCGGGCCTCGGCGGCCTTGAGTGCCTTGTGGATGCGGCCCACCCATTGCTGCTCGAAGGGCACCGTGTACACGGCAGCGACCTTGAGCTTGGCCTGCGCGAACGCGAACTGCGGCAGGCCCAGTGCCAGGGTGGCGGCCGCGGCGGCGGCGCCCAGGACCAGGGGACGGCGACGGATCATCGAATCTCTCCTCGTTTGCTATGAAATGGATAGCTGGTCACGCAGGAACCGTGCCGGCTACAGCCTGATTTGGCTCGCATTCAGCTTGGCCAGCCGCCGGCCGTTCGGGATGAGCCCGTCGAAGCCTCGTGCAACGCTTCGACAGGCTCAGCGTGAACGGATGGGGGCGAACGCCGGCCGTTTGGGTTCACTTCGTTCCGAAGATGCGGTCGCCCGCATCGCCCAGACCCGGCAGGATGTACCCGTGCTCGTTCAACTGGCGGTCGATGGCGGCGGTGTAGATCGGCACGTCGGGGTGCGCCTCCTGCATGGTCTTGATGCCTTCGGGGCAGGTGAGCAGGCAGACGAACTTGATCGACTTGGGGCTCAGTTCCTTCAGTCGCTCGACGGCGGCGACGGCCGAGTTGCCGGTGGCCAGCATGGGGTCGACCACCACGATGTCGCGCTCGTGCATGTCGCCGGGCATCTTGAAGTAGTACTCCACGGCGGTGAGCGTCTTCGGATCGCGGTACAGGCCGATGTGGCCCACGCGCGCACCCGGCACCACGTTGAGCATGCCGTCCAGGATGCCGGTGCCCGCGCGCAGGATGGACACGAAGACCAGCTTCTTGCCGTCGATGACCTTGCCCTTGGTCATCTCCAGCGGCGTCTCGATGTCGATCTCGGACATCGCGACGTCGCGCGTGACCTCGTAGGCCATCAGCGTGGAGAGCTCGTTGAGCAGGCGGCGAAAGCTGTTGGTGGAGGCGTCCTTGCGGCGCATCAGCGTGAGCTTGTGCTGGACGAGGGGGTGGTCGACGAGGTGGACGTTGCTCATGGGTGTCGGAGAAGAATCGTTGTTCTGCACATGCGGTGGCGAAGTGTGCCAGTGCCTCAGAAGACCGTGCCGTCGCTCTCGATCTTCAGCGGCGGCGTGCCCCCACGCAAGCGCTGGGCCAGGGCACGGCCCGCGGCCCAGGTGCCGCCCTCGAGCACGCAGGCCAGCGGCATGTCGGCCTCGTCGCGTTGCAGGTTCTTGCGCACCAGCGGGGCGAGCTCGTCGAGCAGCGCCACCGTGAGCGCGCGCCACTCGACGATGAACTCGTCGCCCACGCGCCAGGTCTTGTCGAGAAAGGCCGCATCCTGCGGCACGAGCACCCCGCTGTCGATCAGCAGGCCGCCGTTGCGGTACTCGGGCAGGGCCGTGAGGCGGTCGATGCCGCGCACCTGCACGCCGGCCCATTCGAAGGGTTCGATGAGCGAGTAGGTGAGCCACTGCGAGAGCTTGTGGAAGGGCATCCAGCCGTTGGTGAGCCCCGGGCCCTGCATGGCGCTGTGGCGCCAGCAGTCGCCCAGCGCCAGGGCCGGGTCGCCGCCGCCGGGCAGCATGTCGCTGCCGTCCGCAGCCAGGCTGTCGACGCGGTTGGCCGCCGGCCAGATCGAGGACAGCGACATCAGCAGCTGCGTGAGGATGCCGTGCGCCTCGATGTCGGCCGTGGGCGGGACAGCGGCGCCGTCGGGCGAGACGAGCATGTCGAACAGCCCGCCCGGGCGCTGCACCTCGGTGCCGAAGACCTCGGGCTGTTCCGCCAGCACCTCGCCCAGCCGGCGCAGCAGGATGGTGCGGCCGGCGAGGCCCACCAGCGGGTTGGCCTCGCTGGCCTGGAAGGCCTGCGCCAGGCGGTCGCCCACGAGGGCGCGCAGCCCGGCCGCATCGGCCTGCAGCGGCCGATCGGGGTCGGAGGAGAACAGGCCGCTCGTGAAGGCATGGAAGCTGGCCACGCCCAGTCCTTCGGAGCGCGAGAAGCGCTGGCCGCTGGCGGACTCGGTGTAGTGCCAGTCGGGGCCGGCGCCGGCATCGAGCAGCACGCTGACCACCACCAGGTCGATGTGGGCCTTGGCCCTTTCGCGCGGCGTGGCGCCCTCGAGCAGGGCGTCGAGCTGCGCGAGGCGGTCGACGCCGCCGGCCTCGAAATGGCGCCAGCGGCTGTGGTAGGGGATCGGACCCCACTCGTAACGGTCGCGCGTGACCTCGGCCACCTCGCGCGCCGCGTCTTCCAGTGCATTGGCGTCGCCGACGCGGAACCACGCCGACTCGCCTCGGCGGGCGCGCGCCAGCAGGGCGGCCGCGCGCGTGCGGATGGCATCGGTGGTGCGCAAATAGGCGGCGGCCGCGGCGGGCTGATGGGCGTCGGGCACGAACTCGACGGCCGGGTCGACATGCCCGTCGGGCGCAGCGGAGCGTACGGCCAGGTTGTGCGTCGGGCGGTCGGGGTCGATGCCGTAGTTCTCGGTGCTCATTCGTTCAGCCCCCGGCCCTTGGCCTTCTTCAGTTCCTCCGCATCGGGCACCGCGCCGGGCGTGAAATAGCCGGCCGCCATCTTGGCGTCGATCTCCACGCGCGCATCGGCCGGGATCAGCTCGTCCGGGATGTTGATGCGCTCGCCCACCTCGATGCCCGAGCCGGTGATGGCGTCGAACTTCATGTTGCTCATCGACACGAGCCGGTGGATCTTCCGGATGCCCAGCCAGTGGAAGACGTCGGGCATCAGCTCCTGGAAGCGCATGTCCTGCACGCCCGCCACGCATTCGGTGCGGGCGAAGTACTGATCGGCCGTGTCGCCGCCCACCTGCCGCTTGCGCGCGTTGTAGACCAGGAACTTGGTGACTTCGCCCAGCGCGCGGCCTTCCTTGCGCGAGTAGGCGATCAGGCCCACGCCGCCGCGCTGCGCGCCCGCGATGCATTCCTCGATGGCGTGCGTGAGGTAGGGCCGGCAGGTGCAGATGTCGGAGCCGAACACGTCGGAGCCGTTGCACTCGTCGTGGATGCGGGCCGTGAGCTCGACCGACGGGTCGGCCAGGTCGCGCGGCTTGCCGAAGATGTACAGCGTCTGCCCGCCGATGGGCGGCAGGAACACCTCCAGGTCGGAGCGCGTGACCAGCTCGGGGTACATGCCGCCGGTCTCCTCGAAGAGCACGCGGCGCAGGTCGGTCTCGGAGCAGCCGAAGCGGCGCGCGACCTCGGGCAGGAACCACACGGGCTCCACGGCCACCTTGGTCACCACCGCGGCGCCGCCTTCGGTGAGGAACTTGCCGTCGGCCTTGAGGCGGCCCTTGTGCAGCGCGTCGATCACCTCGGGCAGGATGACGTGCGCCTTGGTCACGGCGATGGTCGGGCGGATGTCGTAGCCGGCGGCCAGTTCGGTGGTGAAGGCTTCCTGCACCATGGCGCCCCAGGGGTCGAGCGAGACGATGCGGCCCGGGTCGCTCCATTGCGGGTAGGGCCCGATCGCGTCGGTGGGCGAGGTGTTGGTCAGGTCGGCCTTGTGCTCGCGCTTGAGGGCGCCGGCGGCCACGGCCAGCGCGCGGTACACGCTGTAGCTGCCGCTGTGGGTGCCGATGACGTTGCGGTGCGCGCGCTTGGTGGTGGTGCCGACGACCGGCCCGCGTTCGGCCGGCGTGGCTGCGCCCCAGTGGATGGGGATGGCGCCGAGCCCGCTGCTGTGCGAGGTCAGACGGATGTGGCGCGGAGAGCTGCTGGCGGGGTAGAGCGGCGAGATCGACGGGGCGGTCGGTGCCAGGGACGGACTCGGGGAAGGCTCGGCAAGCGGGGAGGGTGTGACG
>SCOE01000069.1 GCA_005503065.1 Comamonadaceae bacterium ALPHA2B | reverse complement strand
GGCAAGGGCTGGGAGGAGTTCGAGGCGCACTGCAAGGCCATCACTTTCGATGACCTGCCCGAGGAGTACAAGGCTGCCACGTGGCATTTGCATCCGAGGACGTTCATCAGCCAAATGCGCATGTGTGGGTGGTTGAGTGAGGCGGAGCTTAGGAAAATCTACCCCGCCGCTTCCGCGGTGAATATCGTCCGCTTTCAGTTGGCGACGAACAGGGCAAATAGAAAATACCTGATCCATGGGCAAAAGAGATTTGCTCACTTTTTCGGACAAGCTGCAATCGAAACGAACCAATTCCAATGGATGTCAGAGCTCTATAGCGGGAATCCTCATAATTATTTCAGAAACTACGAGAAAGCGAGGAATTTTGCTGGCTGGTTGGGGAATGTTGAATGGGATGACGGTGGAAAATTTAGAGGAAGGGGGTTCAAGCAGTTGACCGGCCGCTCAAACTACGCCGCCTACTGGGTGTACAGAGGTTGGCTCCAGCAAAGTTCTTTTCTGCCGAACTGGTGGCGCAATGCCGGCTGGTGGGGCTTAAGCGGAGCCTCGATCCCAGCGTCCGCCTATTCGACGCTACCAACTCTAAATCAGCAGTCGGTAACCGCCTTGGCGGCACACATGCGTCCTCCTCCAATGGACGACCCGGATCGAGTGAGCCGTGATCCGGAGGTCTCGATCGATACGGCTGGTTGGTTCTGGGCGAAGAACGTTCTTCTCGCAGTGGCGGACTCGGACAACGTCGCCGAGATGACAAGGAAAATCCGAGGTGACCCGATGGCTGTAGGTGCCAGCCTTCCTTGGCCGCCAGCGGCACATTTCGCAGACAGAGCAGCCCAGACCAGTCGGATCAAATTTCTTTTGGGGGACAGTTAGATGAAGGCACTTCTAGCCACTGTCTGGGGACTGGGATTCGCTATCAATCCAACTCAGGCGGAAGCATATTCCGTTGAATGCCATGTAAACGCGGATGGTACATATTTGGTTGCGGATAAAGTGCACATTTCTATTGCAGAAAAAAAAGACTGCGAATTCGATGTTGCTCTGGCGCGAAACATCGACGGGAGAGGCTCAATCGGCGTTATTGTCGGACCCCCAGCCGATGGATTGGGAATCAACTCGCAAAAGTCAATTTATGTAAAGGTGAAGCGGGGTGTTGAGTTTGATTTTGCCGGTAATTTACCCGCTGGCGCCGAGTGGCTCGGCCAAGGCAGATTCCGGTATCTTTCGCAAGAGGGGGGAGCCCGCTACCTCAGCCATTATTTCTTTAAAGACAGGAAGATTGTACCAGACAAGAATGCAAGCGCGCTCCTTCTTGACGGGGACTACTGTATTGATCGAGGCACGTTGGCAAACGTGAACGACATGCCAGAAGGGCAGAGCTGTAAAATCAAAATTCGGGCGACCTTCAAGACACCAATCTGCATTCAGATGAAAAACGAGATTTCGAAGATCGTTCAATTGGACAGGTGCGGACAGTTGCGGAAGTAGTCGATTCCGGCTGCGGGGGGGGGCGAACAGCGCTGCGGCAAGCACCGCTGCGGTCATGCCGCAACGTGCGCGGCAAGGCCCCGCCCGACGTTGCCTGGCGCAGGTCTCCAGGCGGGCCGGCGAGACCGACGGCGTAGGTCGGCGCAGCGCGGATAATCCGCCTTCCCCCGGCCGGCCGCGCCGGGACTGCCCGTTTTCCCAGCCATGAATCCCACCTACCAACCCAGCGAGGTCGAGTCGGCCGCCCAGGCCCATTGGACGGCCGCCGACGCCTACCGCGTCACCGAACAGGCCGGCAAGAAGAAGTACTACGCCTGTTCCATGCTGCCCTATCCCAGCGGCAAGCTGCACATGGGCCATGTGCGCAACTACACCATCAACGACATGCTCACGCGCTACCTGCGCATGAACGGCTACAACGTGTTGATGCCCATGGGCTGGGACGCCTTCGGCCTGCCGGCCGAGAACGCGGCGCTGAAGAACGGCGTGCCGCCGGCCAAGTGGACCTACGAGAACATCGCCTACATGAAGGGCCAGCTCCAGGCCATGGGGCTGGCGATCGACTGGAGCCGCGAGATCGCCACCTGCGACCCCACCTACTACAAGTGGAACCAGTGGCTGTTCCTGAAGATGCTCGAGAAGGGCATCGCCTACCGCAAGACCCAGGTCGTGAACTGGGACCCGGTCGACCAGACCGTGCTGGCCAACGAGCAGGTGGTCGACGGCCGCGGCTGGCGCACGGGCGCCCTGGTCGAGAAGCGCGAGATTCCAGGCTACTACCTGAAGATCAGCGACTACGCCGCCGAGCTGCTCGACCACACCCAGCACAAGCTGCCCGGCTGGCCCGAGCGCGTCAAGCTGATGCAGGAGAACTGGATCGGCAAGAGCGAAGGCGTGCGCTTCGCCTTCACGCACGACATCCGCGGTGACGACGGCCAGCCCATCCAGGGCGGGCGCATGTACGTCTTCACCACGCGCGCCGACACCATCATGGGCGTGACCTTCTGCGCCGTGGCGCCGGAGCACCCCCTGGCTGCACATGCCGCCAGGACCGACCCGAAGGTCGCTGCCTTCATCGAGGAGGCCAAGGCCGGGGGCGTGACCGAGGCCGAGCTGGCCACGCAGGAGAAGAAGGGCGTGCCCACGGGCCTCACCGTGACGCACCCGATCACCGACGAGCCGGTGCCCGTGTGGGTCGGCAACTACGTGCTGATGAGCTACGGCGACGGCGCCGTGATGGGCGTGCCGGCGCACGACGAGCGCGACTTCGCCTTCGCCAACAAGTACGGCATCGACATCATCCAGGTGGTGCTGGTCGACGACGAGCCGCACTTCGACTACCACCGCTGGCAGGACTGGTACGCCGACAAGGAGCGCGGCATCACCATCAACTCCGACAACTTCAGCGGCATGCGATACCAGGAGGCGGTCGACGCCGTCGCGCACGCACTGCAGCAGAAGGGCCTGGGCGAGAAGAAGACGACCTGGCGCCTGCGCGACTGGGGCGTCTCGCGCCAGCGCTACTGGGGCACGCCGATCCCGATCATCCACTGCCCCGAGCACGGCGCCGTGCCGGTGCCCGAGAAGGACCTGCCGGTGGTGCTGCCCACCGACTGCGTGCCCGACGGCAGCGGCAACCCGCTGAACAAGCGCGAGGACTTCCTGGCCTGCGAATGCCCGATCTGCGGCAAGCCCGCGCGGCGCGAGACCGACACGATGGACACCTTCGTGGACAGCTCGTGGTACTTCATGCGCTACTGCGACCCGAAGCTCGAGACCGCGATGGTGGGCGAAGGCGCCGCCTACTGGATGCGCCCGCAGGGCGACGCGCCCGGCGCGAGTGGCGGCAGTGGCATGGACCAGTACATCGGCGGCATCGAGCACGCGATCCTGCACCTGCTGTACGCGCGCTTCTGGACCAAGGTCATGCGCGACATGGGCCTGGTCAGCATCGACGAGCCCTTCACCAAGCTGCTGACGCAGGGCATGGTGCTCAACCACATCTACTTCCACCGCGACGAGAAGGGTGGCAAGCACTACCACCCGCCGCTCGAAGTCACGCCCACGCTCGACGCGCAGGGCCGCATCGTCGGCGGGACCACCGCGGACGGCCGGCAGGTCGAGTACGGCGGCGTGGGCAAGATGGGCAAGAGCGAGCGCAACGGCGTCGACCCGCAGGACCTGATCGAGAAGTACGGCGCCGACACCGCGCGCCTGTACACCATGTTCACGGCGCCGCCCGAGGCCACGCTGGAGTGGAACGACGCCGCCGTGGAAGGGAGCTTTCGCTTCCTGCGGCGCGTCTGGAATTACGGCGTTGCTATGAAAAACATAGCTGCTTCCGCAGTTGGAGCGGGCGCTGCAGCCACTTTTGGCAAGAACGCGAAGGCGCTGCGCCACGAGGTGCACACCGTGCTGCGCCAGGTCGACTACGACTACCAGCGCATGCAGTACAACACCGTCGTCTCGGGCGCGATGAAGCTGCTGAACGCGCTGGAAGGATTCAAGCCGCAGGCCGGCGATGCAGGCGACGCGCTGGCCGCGCGCGAGGGCTTCGGCATCCTGCTGCGCGTGCTGTATCCCGCCACGCCGCACCTCACGCACCAGCTCTGGCACGCGCTGGGCTATGCGGCCGAAGGCGGCGAGCTGCTCGACGCGCCCTGGCCGCAGGTCGACCCGGCCGCGCTGGAGCAGGACGAGATCGAGCTCATGCTCCAGGTCAACGGCAAGCTGCGCGGCTCCCTGCGCGTGCCGGCCGGCGCGGACAAGGCGGCGATCGAGCAGCTGGCCATCGCCTGCGAGGACTTCCTCAAGCACGCGGAGGGCGCCAAGCCCAAGCGCGTGATCGTGGTGCCGGGCCGCCTCGTGAACATCGTCATCTGACCGGAGCCCTGCATGGCATCCACTCCCCGCCTTCCGCGCCGCGCCCTGCTGCTGGCGGCGCCGGCCCTGCTCCTGGCCGGCTGCGGCTTCGAACTGCGGCGCGCGCCGGACTATCCGTTCAAGACCATCGCCGTGACCGGCGGCAACCCGCTGGCTGCCCAGGTGCGTCGCGACCTCAAGGGCCAGGGCCTGCAGGTGCTCGACGCCTCGGCCAAGCCCAACGACGCCCAGGTGGTGTGCGAGATCCTCGCGCAGGACCGCGGCACCGCCATTGCGGCCAGCACCTCGGGCGGCACGATTCGCGAGCTGACGCTCACGCTGTCCGTGCGCTTTCGCCTGCGTACCGCGGGCGGCAAGGAGCTGATTGCGCCGGTCACGGTCACGCAGTCGCGCGACATCAGCTACAACGAGACCTCGGCGTTGGCCAAGGAGAACGAGCAGAACCTGCTCTACCGCGACATGACCTCCGACATCGGCAACCAGATCGTGCGCCGCATCGGGGCGGTCAAATCCCTGTGATATGAAGCACCCCCCAAGCCGCTTCGCGGCTCCCCCCTCTCTGGCGCCTTCGGCTTGGAGGGGGGCGCACCCAGCGGCCTGGCCCGTCGACAGGCTCAGGACAGGCCAAGGCCAGTTCCGCGGGTGCCCTGAGGGCGTCGCTGCGCTTGCCGGGCCGAACCTGTGCGTCGAGCGTACGGCACCTTGAGTTCGAAAGGCTGAGATGCAACTGGCCGCCGCGCAGCTCGGTGCCCACCTGGGCAGGGGGCTGCGCTCGCTCTACACCGTGCACGGCGACGAGCCGCTGCTGGCACAGGAGGCCGCCGACGCCATCCGCGCCGCGGCGCGCGCGGCCGGCTACACCGAGCGCAGCAGCCATACCGTGGCCGGCGCGCATTTCGACTGGAGCGCGGTGCTCGCCGCCGGCGGTTCGCTGAGCCTCTTCGCCGACCGGCAGATCGTCGAGATCCGCATTCCCTCCGGCAAGCCCGGCAAGGACGGCAGCGTCGCGCTGCAGCAGATCGCCGAGGCGGCCGACGGCAACGACAGCACGCTCACGCTGGTCTTTCTGCCTCGACTGGACAAGATGACCCGGAGCGGCGCCTGGTTCGCCGCGCTGGAAGGGCATGGCGTCACGATCCAGGTCGACCCCGTCGAGCGCGCCGCCCTGCCGCAGTGGATCGCGCAGCGCCTGGCGCAGCAGGGCCAGCGCGTGAAGGCCGGCGAGGAGGGGCAGCGCACGCTGCAGTTCTTCGCCGACCGCGTCGAGGGCAACCTGCTCGCCGCGCACCAGGAGATCCAGAAGCTCGCATTGCTGCACCCGCCCGGCGAACTGGGCTGGGAGCAGGTGGAGGCGGCCGTCAACAACGTGGCGCGCTACGACGTCTTCAAGCTCTCGGAAGCCGTGCTGGCCGGCAACGCGCCGCGCGTGGCGCGCATGCTCGAGGGCCTGCAGGCCGAGGGAGAGGCCGAGGTGCTGGTGCACTACACGCTGGCCGAGGACATCCGCGCCTTGAAGCGCGTGAAGGATGCGATGGATGCCGGCCGTCCGCTGCCCCTGGCCCTGCGCGAGAACCGCATATGGGGCCCGCGCGAGCGCGCCTTCGAGCGCGTGCTGCCGCGCCTGGACGCGCGCCTGCTGACCCGCCTGCTGCGCGCCGCGCACACCGTCGACGGCATCGTCAAGGGCCTGAAGCAGCCGGATTGGCCCGCCAGCGGCTGGCAGTCGCTGCAGCGGCTGGCGCTGATGCTGTGCCGGGCCTGCGCGGTGCGCTGAATTCGGGAGCGGACTTCTGGACGCGGAGGACGCAAAGGTTTCGCAGAAGACGCAAAAGAAATTCAGAATTTTCGGGGTCACTTCAGCGACCTGCGTCACTTCTGCGTTCTCTGCGTCCGGAAGTCCGATTTCGCTACCCATGGGAAAATACCCGCCATGAACGCCTTCAACGTCGCCGAACACATGCAAGCCCTGGGGCTGCAGGCCAAAACGGCCGCAGCCCAGATGGCGCGGGCGGATGCAGCTACCAAGATGAGAGCGCTCAAGGCCCTGGCCCGGCGCCTGCGCGAGGCGGGTGCGCCGCTGGCCGAGGCCAACGCGAAGGACCTGGCACGCGCCACCGCCGCCGGCCTGGCGGCGCCGATGGTGGACCGGCTCAAGCTCACGCCCAAGGTCATCGAGACGGTGGCCGAGGGCTGCGAGCAACTGGCCGCCATGCCCGACGTGATCGGCGAGATCATCGGCATGAAGCAGCAGCCCAGCGGCATCCGCGTCGGCCAGATGCGCGTGCCGATCGGCGTCTTCGGCATGATCTACGAGAGCCGGCCGAACGTGACCATCGAGGCCGCCAGCCTGGCGATCAAGAGCGGCAACGCTGCCATCCTGCGCGGCGGCTCCGAGGCGATCGAATCGAACAAGGCGCTGGCCGCCCTGGTGCGCGCCTCGCTGGCCGAGGCCGGCCTGCCGGAAGACGCGGTGCAGCTGGTGCAGACCACCGACCGCGAGGCGGTGGGCCAGCTCATCGCCATGCCCGAGTTCGTCGACGTCATCATCCCGCGCGGCGGAAAGGGCCTGATCGAGCGCATCAGCCGCGATGCGAAAGTGCCCGTCATCAAGCACCTGGACGGCAACTGCCACGTGTTCGTCGACGCCACGGCCGAGCTGGACATGGCCGTCACGGTGGTCGACAACGCCAAGACGCAGAAGTACAGCCCCTGCAATGCCGCCGAAGGCCTGCTGGTGGCGCGTGCGATCGCGCCGCAGTTCCTGCCGCGCATCGGCGCGGTGTTCGCGTCCAAGGGCGTCGAGATGCGCTGCGACCCCGAGGCTGCGGCGCTGCTGGCCGATGTGGCAGGTGTGGTGCCGGCCACCGAGCAGGACTGGTACAAGGAGTACCTGGCCGCGGTCATCAGCATCAAGGTGGTCGAAGGCGTGGACGAGGCGATCGCGCACATCAACCGGTATTCGAGCCACCACACGGACGCCATCCTCACGCGCGACCACATCAGCGCGCAGCGCTTCCTGCGGGAGGTCGATTCGGCCAGCGTGATGGTGAATGCCAGCACACGCTTCGCCGATGGCTTCGAGTTCGGCCTGGGGGCCGAAATCGGCATCAGCACCGACAAATTCCACGCGCGCGGGCCGGTCGGCATCGAGGGGCTGACCTCCCTCAAGTACGTGGTGCTGGGGCAGGGCGAAATCCGCCGGTGAACGCAGCCGCCCGCTGAGTGCCCTGCCAATGCGGGGTGGGCAAGGCGCGTGCGGCGTGCCTTGTCATCGGGCGCGCCATCCCCAAATCCTACAATTCCAGTCCGGTTTTCCCGCTCCGTTCCGCTTCCCACACAACAAGGCCGTCGCATGGTCCCCCATCTCGTCACCGCCCTGACCGGCCCGATCAACGAACTCGAGCAGCGCGTGCTCGACGGCATGCCGGCCATCGAGCGCTGGTTCCGTCTCGAATGGATGGAGCACACGCCGCCCTTCTACACCTCGGTGGACGTGCGCAATGCCGGCTTCAAGCTGGCGCCGGTGGACACGAACTTCTTCCCGCGCGGCTGGAATTTCCTGACGAACGAGATGCTGCCGCTGGCCGTCCAGGCCGCCCAGGCGGCGGTCGAGAAGATCTGCCCGGAAGCCCGCAATCTGCTCATCATTCCGGAAAACCAATCCAAAAGCACTTTTTATCTGGCCAACGTCGCCCAACTCACGCGCATCTTCCAGATGGCGGGGCTGAACGTGAAGGTCGGTTCGATCGACCCGGCGATCAAGTCGCCCAAGAAGGTCGAACTGCCCAACGGCGACACGGTGTGCCTGGAGCCGGTGGTGCGCAGCAAGCGCCGCCTGGGGCTGAAGAACTTCGACCCCTGCACCATCCTCCTGAACAACGACCTGGCCGCCGGCACGCCCGGCATCCTGGAAGACCTGCACGAGCAGTACCTGCTGCCGCCGCTGCACGCGGGTTGGTCGGTGCGGCGCAAGAGCAACCATTTCCACAGCTACGAAGAAGTCTCCAAGCGCTTCGGCAAGCTGCTGGGCATCGACCCCTGGCTGATCCAGCCCATCTGGGGCAAGGTCGACGACGTGGACTTCGCCCGTGCCGAGAACACCGATGCGCTCACGGCGCAGGTCGATGCGGTGCTGGCCAAGGTGCGCCGCAAGTACAAGGAATACGGCATCAACGAGAAGCCTTTCGTCATCGTGAAGGCCGACAACGGTGCCTCCGGCCTGTCGATCACCACGGTGCGCGACGCCAAGGAGATCGAGCCGCTGGTTGCCCGCACGCGCCAGAAGAAGGGCGCCGACAAGACGCCGGCGGCCGAGGGCCTGGCCGTGGGCAGCACCGACGTGGTGGTGCAGGAAGGCGTGCTGACGCACGAGCGCGTGCACGACGGCGTGGCCGAGCCGGTGGTCTACATGATGGACCGCTACGTGGTGGGCGGCTTCTACCGCGTGCACCCCGACCGCGGCAGCGACGAGAACCTCGCCATGCCCGGCGCGAGCTTCGTGCCCCTGGCCTTCTCGGAGAGCGCGCAGCTGCCGCAGCCGGGCGCCAAGCTGGGCGCCAGCGCGCCCAACCGCTTCTACATGTACGGCGTGATCGGCCGGCTCGCGATGGTGGCCGCCTCGTACGAGCTGGAAGCCACCAATCCCGAGGCCGAGGTCTACGAATAGGCGCGAGTAGCGCGGCGGCACGCGGGCGTCAAGCCTTGCGGCGCCATGCTGCGAGCGCACAATAGCGAGCCCCACAGCAACGGAATTCCAAGGGCGGAGGGTGAACGGCGGCCAGCGCGGCCCCCGTGACCGGGCGTGCCAGCGGCACGCGGCTTCGCTTGTTCCCCGACCTCGTGTCTGTCCCCAAATCGCCCCTGCCGGCACTGATCCTCGGTGCCATCGGCGTCGTCTACGGCGACATCGGCACCAGCGTGCTGTACGCCGTCAAGGAAGTCTTCGGCCACGGCCACGTTCCTTTCACGATCGAGAACGTCTACGGCATCCTGTCGATGTTCGTGTGGACGCTGACCGTGATCGTGTCCATCAAGTACGTGGTGCTCGTGTTGCGGGCCGACAACGAGGGCGAGGGCGGCCTGGTCGCCATGCTGGCGCTGGCCTCGCGCGCGGTGCACGACCGGCCGCGGCTGCGCAACGTGCTGCTGGTGGTGGGCATCTTCGGCACCTCGCTCTTCTACGGCGACGGCGTGATCACGCCGGCCATCTCGGTGCTGTCGGCGGTCGAGGGCCTGGAGGTGGTGTCGCCGCAGTTCCGCCACTACGTCATCCCGATCACGCTGGTGGTGCTGTTCGGCCTGTTCGCCGTGCAGAAGCGCGGCACGGCGGGCATCGGCCGCTTCTTCGGGCCGATCACGCTGGCCTGGTTCGTCGCCATCGCCGTGCTGGGCGTGCACCAGGTGCTCACGCATCCGGAGATCCTCAAGGCCATCAGCCCGCACTACGCGCTCAAGTTCATCTGGGACAACCCGGGCACCAGCTTCATCATCCTGGGCGCCACGGTGCTGTGCGTGACCGGCGCCGAGGCGCTGTACGCCGACATGGGCCACTTCGGGAAGGGGCCGATCCGCATCGCGTGGTTCTCGGTCGTGATGCCGGCGCTGATCCTCAACTACTTCGGCCAGGGCGCGCTGCTGCTGGAGAACCCGGCCGCAGTGAAGAACCCCTTCTTCATGATGGCCCCGGAATGGGCGCTGATCCCGCTGGTGCTGCTGGCCACGGCCGCCACGGTGATCGCGTCGCAGGCGCTGATCACGGGCGCCTTCAGCGTGACGCGCCAGGTCATCCAGCTGGGCTACCTGCCGCGGCTGAACATCGAGCACACCAGCGTGAAGACGGCCGGGCAGATCTACATCCCGTTCGTGAACTGGGGCCTGTTCGTGGCCATCGTGCTGGCGGTGGTGATGTTCCGCAACTCCAGCAGCCTGGCGGCGGCGTACGGCATCGCGGTGACGACCGACATGCTGATCACCACGGTGCTGACCTTCTTCGTGATTCGCTACGCGTGGAAGTTGCCGCTGGCGGTGTGCATCGCGTCGACCTCGCTGTTCTTCATCGTGGACTTCGCCTTCTTCGCCTCGAACCTGCTCAAGCTGCCCGAGGGCGGCTGGTTCCCGCTGCTGATCGGCGGCGCCATCTTCATGATGATGCTGACCTGGAAGGAAGGCCGGCGCCTGATGGGCGAGGTGCAGCGCGCCGAGGCGATCGACCTGCGCGATTTCCTGGATTCGGTGTTCGTGAGCCCGCCGGTGCGGGTGGAAGGCACGGCGGTGTTCCTCACGGCCGAGCCGGGCGTGGTGCCCAATGCGCTGCTGCACAACCTCAAGCACAACAAGGTGCTGCACGAGCAGAACCTGTTCGTGACGGTGCGCAGCCACGAGGTGCCCTGGATCCCGATGAACAAGCGCATCGAGATGGAGCCGCTGGGCCACCACTGCTGGCAGATCATCGTCCACTACGGCTTCAAGAACGACATCGACCTGCCGCGCGCGCTGGAGCATGCCAAGCTGCGCGGCTGCCAGTTGGAGCCGATGACGACCAGCTACTTCCTCTCGCGCGACGTCGTCACGCCCACACTGGGCAGCGGCATGGCGCCATGGCGCGAGAAGCTGTTCGCGCAGATGCACCACAACGCGAGCGGGGCGGCGAACTTCCTCGGGCTGCCGACGAATGCCGTGGTGGAGCTGGGGTCGAAGGTCGAGATCTAGCGGCTGGGCCTCTTGCTGGCGTAGATCGTCACGTTTGTGACGAGTTTGGCTGTGACGCCCGGCTGGCTTGCGCTGGCGGGCGATTGCACCTTTGGTTTTTCGCCTTCGGGTTGCTCTTTCTCGAGCGTTCGGCCGCTGTGGATCTGAACCCGGCCGGCGGCGCCGGTATGCGTTCTCCGGCGCAGGCTCGCGCCGACCGTCGTGCGGTGCTGTCGATGTGCTTGCTGTCCATCGACGTGCTTAGGGCACTGCACGGCGCCGCGAATGGCGCCTGCGCCCGCACACCGGCACCACCGGCCTGGACCGGGTGCGTGATCGGCCGGCATGACGCGGGTGCGTGCGCTTGGGTACACCTCCCTCTCCGCCCCCGCCCTCGAACCCTCCCCCACCCGTTCGGGCTGAGCTTGTCGAAGCCCTGCGCAGCGCTTCGACAAGCTCAGCGCGAACGGGGATGGGGCATCGGAAAAAAGAGCAGGCCAGTGCAGCACAGCGGTCCAGGGCGGTGGTCGCGGGCCTGCGCCGGAGAACGCAGGCTCGCGGCCGCCGCCAGCGCCCCCGCCGGTCGTGCCGGCCGATCCACAGCGACGACGGAACAAGCCTGCATTCAGCGCCAAAGGCAAGCGCAGCAGAGAAAGTAACGAACGTGACGATTTCAGTCGCAGCGCAAGCGCAGCAAGCGCTGCAGCCCGATTGCACTTCGCATGAAACTCAGCCGAACTCCGATGCCCGCTCCGTCGCCAACGCCTCCATGTGTCCACAGATGGCGCCCGGTGTGGTGAACCAGATCTCCCCCGCATCGCGCGCCTGCGCCAGGTGCTGCAGCGCGCGTCGCAGGTGCCGCAGCCGATAGGGCTGGCCCACGATGTACGGGTGCAGGGCCACGCCCATCACCAGCGGCTGCTGACGCGCCTGCTCGCGCATCTCGTCGAAGTTGTCGATCACCATCGTGGCGAAGTCCTTCGCGTCCATCTGCCGCGCCACGATCATCGGGATGTCGTTGAGCTCCTGCGGATAGGGCACGGCCCAGAGCAGGCCGCCACCGCGCACCCGCATGCGCGTAGGCTGGTCGTCGTGGCACCAGTTCAGCGTGTAGCGATACCCGGTCTCGGCCAGCAGGTCGGGCGTGAGCCGCGATTCGGAGATCCACGGCGACAGCCAGCCCGTGGGCGCCGTGCCGCTCTCGCGCTCGATGCGTGCCTTGCAGCGCTCCAGCAGCGCCCGCTCGCCAGCCTCGTCGTAGTCGCCCTGCCGCTCGGCATTGCTGTGGCCGTGGCCGATCAGCTCGTCGCCGCGCGCCTGCACCGCGGCCAGCAGTTCGGGGCAGTGGTCGTACAGGGCGGTGTTGAGCAGCGCGCCTGTCGGCAGGCCCAGCTGGTCGAAGAGCTCGAGGCAGCGCCATGCGCCCACGCGGTTGCCGTACTCGCGCCAGCCATGGTTCAGCACGTCGGGTTCGGGCGACGCCGGGCCGATGCGTGCGCCCAGCCCGTCGCCGAAGGCGAAGTGCTCCAGGTTGAAACCCAGGTACACCGCCAGGCGCGCGCCGTTGGGCCACGCGTAGTCGGGCCGCTGCGTGATCGGCGCGTAGTCGAAGCGCTCGTGGTGCGGCAACCGCTCGGGCCACCGTGCGCTGCGCGAGTTCACGGTCATGCGCAGGCTCTCTTGCACATCGTGCCGCCGCCCGTCCTCATGGCTTCACCAGCCCCGCACGCACGAGCAGCCATTCCGCACTGTCGTTCCACACGTCCATCTCGGCGATGCGGCCGTGCCGCACCACATAGCGGTCCACGTACCGGTTGCCCTCGAAGGGCGTGCCGTCGGGCCAGGCGCCGTACAGCGTGCCGCGGCTGTAGACGATGGTGTGTTCGTCGGTGCCGCCGGCCACCACCTCGGTGGCGTCGATCTTCTTCTTCACCCAGGCATAGCGCCCGGCGTTGAAGGCCGTGGCTTCGGCCGGGTGCTTCATGGGCCGGTTGCCGGTGAAGCGGATCTGCATGTCGGGCGCCACCAGTTCGGCGGCGCTCTCGGGGTCGGGGATCATGTGGCGGCGCAGGTACTCGTCGACGAGCGGTCCGGGCGCGAGGTCGGGGGTGGGCATGGC
>SCOE01000068.1 GCA_005503065.1 Comamonadaceae bacterium ALPHA2B | reverse complement strand
CTGCGGGGGCGTCGGCCGTGGCGGGCGTGGTGGGCGTGGTGGGCGGTGCCGCCGTCTCGGGGCGGTCTTCGGGAGTCACGTCGTTGTCGGTCATGTCGGTCGATCTGCGGGATGAAAAGGGCGGCGCGCTACGGTGTCAGCGCGGCCGGTACATGCGAAAGCGGGCTTCCGGCGTGATCGTGAAATAGTCGGCCGGGCCGCCGGCGCGCAGGATGGGCTCGGCGGCGGCCGTGTCGTAGATGCCCTCCTTGAGCAGCCGGCGCGCGATGTGCACGCCGACGACTTCGCCCAGCACCAGCCAGGTGTCGACGGGCGTGCCGTCCGCACCTTGCAGGCGCAGCACCTGCGACAGCTTGCATTCGAAGGACACGGGGCTCTCGGCCACGCGCGGCACGGCGATGCGGCGCGACGGCACGGGCGTGAGGCCGGCGAGCGCGAACTCGTCCACCTCGGGCGGCACCGCGGCGCAGCTGGCGTTCATCGCCTCGGCCAGCGGGCGCGTCGCCAGGTTCCAGCCGAACTCGCCCGTGGCCTCGATGTTGCGCAGCGTGTCCTTGGCGCCGATGCTCGCGAAGCCGACGATCGGCGGCACGTAGTTGAAGGCGTTGAAGAAGCTGTAGGGCGCGAGGTTGAGCCGGCCCGCGCCATCGTGCGAGGAGATCCAGCCGATCGGCCGCGGTCCGACCATCGCGTTGAACGGGTCGTGCGGCAGGCCGTGGCCCTTGGCCGGCTCGTAGAAGTGGATGTCGGTGTCGATCACGGTTGCAGCGCTCCGTCCTTGCGCGATGCCAGGCTGCGCGCGATCAGCAGCCGGAAGGGCAGCAGCATGCACACGCCCACCGCGAGCTTCACGCCCAGGTCGCCCAGCGCCCAGGTGAGCCACGGCCCGCCCGTGCCGGCGAAGCCGATGCCCCAGAACACGGCGCTGTCGAGCAGCGCTGCCGCCACGGTGGCCACCAGCGGCGCACGCCACCAGGTGCCGCGCCGCAGGCGGTCGAAGACGCCGATGTCCAGCAGCTGCGAGGCGATGAAGGCGGTGCCCGAGGCGATCGCGATGCGCACCGGCGCCAGCCACAGCGACGCCGCCACCGCGACCGCGAAGCCCACCCACGCCACGCGCCGCGCCAGCCGCGGGCCGAAGCGCCGGTTGACCAGCTCGCTCACCAGGAAGGCCACCGGGTAGGTGAAGGCGCCCCAGGTCAGCCAGTCGTTGATGGCGTACTGCACGAGGATGTTCGAGGCCAGCACGACCACGGCCATCGCCGCCACGGCCAGCAGGAAGCCGCGCGCCTGGGTCATGCCGGCACCCGCTGCGCTTCGTGGGCCGCGGCGATGGCGCGCGCCACCGCCTCCGCCACCTTGATGCCGTCCACCCCCGCCGACAGGATGCCGCCCGCATAGCCCGCGCCTTCGCCCGCCGGGTACAGGCCGGCGATGCCGGGGCATTGCAGCGAGTCGGCGTCGCGGGCGATGCGGATGGGCGAGGAGGTGCGGGTCTCCACGCCGGTCAGCACGGCGTCGTGCCGGTCGAATCCGGGAATCTTCTTGCCGAAGGCCGGGAAGGCCTCGCGCATCGCGGCGATCGCGTATGCGGGCAGGGCGCCGTGCAGGTCGCCCATGCGCACGCCGGGCTTGTAGCTGGGCTGCACCTCGCCGAACTCCGTCGACGGGCGGCCGGCGACGAAATCGCCCACCAGCTGGCCCGGCGCGCAATAGTCGCTGCCGCCGAGCACGAAGGCGCTCGACTCCAGCCGCCGCTGCAGCTCGATGCCGGCCAGCGGATGCGTCCGGCCCTGCGCCTGTTCGAGCACTTCCGGCGGCAGGTCGAGGTGCCGGTAGTCGGTGGGGTAGTCGCTCGGGTCGATGCCGACCACGATGCCCGCGTTGGCGTTGCGCTCGGCGCGCGAGTATTGGCTCATGCCGTTGGTCACGACGCGGTTCGGCTCGCTGGTGGCCGCCACCACCGTGCCGCCGGGGCACATGCAGAAGCTGTAGACCGAACGCCCGTTGCTGGCGTGGTGCACCAGGCGGTACTCGGCCGCGCCCAGCGCCGGGTGGCCCGCGTGGCGGCCCCAGCGCGCGCGGTCGATCAGGCCCTGCGGGTGCTCGGCCCGGAAGCCGATCGAGAAGGGCTTGGCCTCGACGGGCGCGCCGCGCTGCCAGAGCATGGCGAAGGAGTCGCGCGCGCTGTGGCCCAGGGCCATCACCACGTGGTCGCTGCGCATCTCGTGCACCCGGCCACTTGCCTGGTCGAGCACGGTGAGGCCGCGGATGTGGCCGTCCTCGACCTGGATGTCGGTCACCTTGTGCTGGAAGCGGATCTCGCCGCCCAGCGCAAGGATCTCGGCGCGCATCGTCTCGACCATCTTCACCAGCCGGAAGGTGCCGATGTGCGGGTGCGCTTCCCACAGGATCTCTTCGGGCGCGCCGGCCTTCACGAACTCGTGCAGCACCTTGCGCGCGAGGAAGCGCGGGTCCTTGATCTGGCTGTAGAGCTTGCCGTCGGAAAAGGTGCCGGCGCCGCCTTCGCCGAACTGCACGTTCGACTCCGGGTGCAGTTCCTTGCGCCGCCACAGGTCCCAGGTGTCCTTCGTGCGTTCGCGCACCGCCTTGCCGCGCTCCAGCACGATGGGGCGGAAGCCCATCTGCGCCAGCAGCAGCGCGACGAAGAGGCCGCAGGGGCCGAAGCCGACCACCACCGGGCGTGGCGCGCCATCGCCGGCATGCACCGGCGGGCGCCAGGTCATGTCCGGCGCGGGCTGGATGTGCGGGTTCTTCGCGTGCCGCGCCAGCAGCGCGGCTTCGCCGGCCGGCTCGGCCAGTGCGACGTCGACGATGTAGACCGTCAGCAGCTCGGCCTTGCGGGCATCGAAGCTGCGCTTGTAGACGGTGTGGGCGGCGATCTCGGCCGGTGCCACGCCCAGGGCCTGGGCGACGAGGGCGGGCAGCGCCTCGGGCGCGTGGTCGAGCGGGAGCTTGAGTTCGGAGATGCGGATCATGGCGCGCGGCCCGTGGTGATCGGGCAGGGGGCGGTGAAGGGGCGATTGTCGCCCAGGCACGCGGCCGGTGCTGGTGGCCGCTCAGCCGCCCATGGGGTCTGGATTCCGATCGTCGAGAGGCCGTTCGCACGGAGCCTGTCGAAGTGCCGTCACGGGCTTCGACAGGCTCAGCCTGAACGGTGCTCTCCGATCGAAGGCCATTCAGTCGTCCTCGTCATGCAGGTGGCGCGCCATGCGCCGCTGCGCCTTCACCCATTGCTTGAGGTACGCCGGGTCGTCCAGCAGGCGCGCCTCGCGCTGCATCTCGCGGATGCCGTTCGTCAGCTTGGCCTGCTCCACGCGCAGGTGCTCGCCCAAGGTGCCGGGCTTGAGGCGCCCGTGTGGATTCAGGTGATGGCGGGCCTTGAAGTCCGCCTCCAGCTCGCGCACCTCGCGCTGCAGCGCCGCGAGCTGGTCGGCCAGCAGGCGGTTGTAGGCGGCCAGCCGCTCGGCAGGCAGGTCGCCGGACTGCGCGGCGCGGCGCGTGTCGGCCTCGGCGATCGATTGCTGCAACTGCAGCAGGTCGGTCAGGCGCTGCGCGGCGTAGGCCTCGTTCACGTGCTGCATCAGCACCGTCTTGCGCTGACGCTCCTCGGGGTCGGGTTCGCGGTCGGGATGCAGCGCGCTCACCAGTTGCCGGTACACGGCGCGCAGCGATTGGCTGGCTTCCAGGGCTTCGGGCGCCCGCTGCTTCTTGCGGGCCGCGGCCTCGCGGCGGTGGGCGGCGCGCTGGGCCGCGCGGGCGGCTTCGGCGGCCTCGCGCTCGGCCTCCAGGCGCCGCAGCAGGGCGTCCGGATCGTCCGTGGCCGCCGGCGCTTCGGGCAATTCGGGCGCGTCCGCGTAGCGGGCGCGCAGGCTGTGCAGGGCCGCGCGTCGCTCGGCATCGTCTTCGCCCAGCAGCAGGCTGTCGGCGATGTCGACGATGAGCTCGTGCAGCGCGCGCGCATCGGTGCGGCCCAGGCGCAGTCCGCCCGAGGCGGCATGGTCCAGCCGGTCCAGCAGGTCGATGTGCAGGCCGCGGTACTGCGTCAGCAGCGGCAGCACCTCGCGGGCGTAGCGCTGCTCGTAGGCGTCGATGGCCGCCTGCCATTCGGCCAGCAGCGCGCGCTGGGCGTCGATGCGGCGATGGAGCGTGTCGAAGGCCTGCTGCTCGGGACTGGAAGGCGGCGCATCGGCCGCGAGGGCCTGCAGCCGCCGGGAAGGCGCAGTGGACATGGTGCAGGCGATTGTCGAAGCGCCGGCCGATCTGCGCCCGCGGACGTGATTGCTACGAAATCGATAGCTGCATGCGCCCGCAGGACGGGTGCTGCAGCCCGATTTCGTTCGAATTCCGGCGCTCAGGCCGGCAGGAAGCCCTCGATCGACAGGTAGCGCTCGCCCGTGTCGTAGTTGAAGCCCAGCACCACCGCATCGGCCGGCAGCTCGGGCAGCTTCTGCGCGATGGCGGCCAGCGTGGCGCCGGAGGAGATGCCGACCAGCATGCCTTCCTCGCGAGCGCAGCGGCGGGCCATCTCGCGCGCGGGCTCGGCGTCGACCTGGAGGATGCCGTCGAGCAGGTCCGTCTTCAGGATCTGCGGCACGAAGCCGGCGCCGATGCCTTGGATCGGGTGCGGCGCCGGGCTGCCGCCCGAGAGCACGGGCGAGGCGACCGGCTCGACGGCGAACACCTTGAGCTTGGGCCACTTCTTTTTGAGCACCTGCGCGCAGCCGGTGATGTGGCCGCCGGTGCCCACGCCGGTGATGAGCACGTCCACGCCTTCGGGGAAATCGGCCGCGATCTCCTCGGCGGTGGTGCGCACGTGCACGTCGACGTTGGCCGGGTTGTTGAACTGCTGCGGCATCCACGCGCCCGGCGTGCCGGCGACCAGTTCCTCGGCGCGCGCGATCGCGCCCTTCATGCCTTTTTCGCGCGGCGTCAGGTCGAAGGTGGCGCCATACGCCAGCATCAGGCGGCGGCGTTCGATGGACATCGACTCGGGCATCACCAGCACCAGCTTGTAGCCCTTGACGGCCGCGGCCATCGCCAAGCCGATGCCGGTGTTGCCGCTGGTCGGCTCGATGATGGTGCCGCCGGGTTTCAGGGCGCCGGATTTCTCGGCGTCCTCGATCATCGCCAGGCCGATGCGGTCCTTGATCGAGCCGCCGGGGTTGCTGCGTTCGGACTTGATCCACACCTGCTGCGTGGCGTTGCCGAACAGGCGCTGGATGCGGATGTGCGGCGTGCGGCCGATGGTGTCGAGGATGGTGTTGGCTTTCATGGTGCAAGGTCTCCGTGAGGGCGTTGGAGGGCAGTCGAGCCGGCCATTGTGGCGATAATCGACGCGTGAAGCACGCCAGGCCGCCGCTGGTGCAAGTCTCGAAAGAGCGCACTGGAGGAACGTCCGGACTGCACAGGACAGCGCAGGAGCTAACGGCTCTCCACCGCGAGGTGAGGATCAGAGCAACAGAGACGAGTCGGCGAGGGGGCAACCCCGAGCCGGGTGAAACGGGCAATCTCTGCGCGCAGCAACACCAAGTAGGCCAGTATTGAGGTGGTTCCGCTGAGCTGGCGGGTAGGTGGCACCGAGCCGTGTGGGCGACCCACGGCCCAGATGAATGGCGGTCACGCGGCGGCATCCGCAAGGGTGCCGCCGTGCACAGAATCCGGCGTATCGGCGCGCTTCACACTTTTCTTTCCGCTCCCGCTTCGCTCCGGGCGGCCTAGCGGCCCAGATCGTCACGATCGTGACGAATTCGGCCGCAACGCCCGCCGGACGAGCGCTGCAGCCCGATTGCACTTTGCCACGGGGTGGCAAATCAAAAGCGCTCGTGCACCCGCAGGCAGCGCCACTGCCCCGGCGCCAGGCCGGCCAGCGGCAGCCGGCCGATGCGCAGTCGCTTGAGCGCTTCGGGCGCCAGGCCCACGGCCCGGCACAGCGCGCCGATCTGGCCGGGCTCGGGGCCGTGCATCACCACGCGCAGGCCCGTGCGCTCGGGGCTCTGGCGGTTGATGCTGGCGCGTGCCGGGCGCAACCGCTGGAGCATGGCCGCCTCGACGGGGCCGGCCACGTCGATCGAGAACTCGTGCTCCACCAGCGGCGCATCGTCGTGCAGGCGGCGCGCCACGCCCGCCACCTGGGTGAAGACGACGAGGCCGCTTTCCTCGGTCGCCAGGGGCGCGACGCAGCGCTGTCCCATGAACAGGCCCGGCAGCGCCGGGCGGCCGTGCAGCGCATCGTCGGCATCGCGCCGCAGCTGCGCCCAGAAGCCGCTGGCCAGGCAGTCCACGCCGGCCGGCTTGTGCACCAGCAGCGTGGCCGGGGGCAAGGCCTGCGGACGAGCCCCGGTTGCCACCGCCACGCGCTGTTCGGGCGCCACGCGCTGCTGCGGCAGCGTGGCGGCCAGCCCGTCGACCGTGACGGCGCCCTGGGCGATGAGCTGTTCCGCCTCGCGGCGCGAGCACGAGAGCTGCGCGGCCACGCGCTTGGACAGCCGTTCGCCGGCATCGGAGGCGTCGTCGAGGCTCACAGCTTGGTCGGCAGCGTGTCGGGCTGCGAAGGCAGCACGGCCGGCTGCGAGGCGAGTTCGCGGATGCGCTCCACGTGCGCCTGCAGCGAGCGTGCCGCCACCGGCCACAGGTGCTTGGGGGTGTCGGCGTAGGCGATGGGCAGCCAGTCGTCGATGGTGCCCAGCGGCACGCGGCGCATGGCCGAGGCGATCTTGGCCTCGCGCTGCAGCCGGTGCGACTTGAGCTTGGCGATGGCGCCGCGTGCGAAGCCCAGCACGTGGCCGTGCGCGGGCAGGATGAATTCGGCGCGCAGTTCGACGCAGGCCTCGTCGAGTACGTCCAGCGAGTCGAGGTACTCGGTCATGTTGCCGTCGGGCGGGTCGACGACCGTGGTGCTGCCGTTGAGGATGTGGTCGCCCGAAAAGAGCAGGCCGTCTTCCTCGAGCACCAGGCACAGGTGGTTGGCCGCGTGGCCCGGCGTGTGGATGACGCGCAGCGTGTGCGTCGCGCGCCGGCCGGAGCCGTCCTCGAGCAGGCGGCCGTGGAGCTCGAGCCGTTCCAGGTGGTGCAGCGCACGGTCGGGCGTGAAGCGTGCCGTGTGGCGCGCCGTCGGTGCCGAGGGCAGGCCGAGGATGGGCGGGTTCGTGTCCTTGCACAGCGCCTGCAGCGGCATTGCGCCGGGTGCGTGGTCGGCATGCGAATGGGTGCACACGATGGCGCGGATGTTGCCGTTGGTGGCACGCCAGAGCCGGCCGACGTGGTCGAAGTCGTTCGGCCCGGGGTCGATGACGACGTAGCCGCTGTCGGCGTCGCCCACGATGTAGCTGTTGGTGCCCGGGCCGGTCATGGCGCTGGGGTTGGGGGCCGTGAGGCGCATCACGTTGCGCAGCAGCGGCACGGGGTGCTCGGTCTGCCAGTCGAGCGTGTGCAGCATCTGGCCGTCCGGGCAGACCAGGGCCAGCTCACCGTAGGGCGCCTCGTGCTCCATGTAGCGCTCTTCCTGGCCGGCGAGGAAGCCGCCGCGCGGGCAACTGCTCCACAGCGGCTTCTCGCGCGCACAGGCGGCCAGCACGGTGTCGACGGTTTCGAAGGCGGCCAGCCGTCGCAGGGTGCGGATGGTCGGGAAGATCATCGAGAAGCTGCCCGCCTCGTACCGTTCGAGCGCCTGCGCCGGGTGGACCCAGCAGGGCTCGAACTGCTCGGTTTCGTCGGCGACCGGCTCTTGGCCGTCGGGCATGCGGGCGACCAGGAACAGCACGTCGAAGCGCTTGGGCAGGTCGCGGTCGGTCACCCAGTGGCAGAAGGTGAAGAGCCGGTCGGTCGACAGCCGCAGCCCGAGCGCCGTGCACTGGGCCTGGAAGGCACCGTCGGCCGTCGCGTGCCGGTCCATGGCGGCGACCTCGGCAGCGGACACGGGGCGGCCATCCGAGTGCTCGGCCAGCAGAACGCCGAGCTCCTCGAAGCTTTCGCGCACCGCGGCGACGGCGTAATCGAGCTGGGCGCGGCTCTGCGTGCGGCGGCGCAGGGCGATGCGGCGCGCCTCGCTGTCCGCCTCGTCCACGCGGCCGCCCGGAAAGACGTAGGCGCCCGGCGCGAAGCTCGCGTAGTCGGAGCGCCGCGTCATCAGCACCTCCAGGCCATGAGGGCCATCGCGCAGCAGCAGGACGGTGGCGGCCGGCCGCACGGGCACGGGCTCGCGCACGGCATGCAGCTGCTGGGTGGGTCGGACCATCTGAGCATTATTCCGCACACAGCGGTGCGGACGCGTGTCAACGGGCTGCCTGGGGCTCGGGGCAGCGCGGCTGCCGACGGGCGGACGGCCGCGCCGCCCGACTTCCGCAGGCGCCGCGTTAAGAAACATTCATTGACATTTGATGGGCGATATGAGCCTGGTTGTGAATACCAATGTCCTAGTGGCTCCAGAGCTATCAGTTCACATAGGTATACGGTGTGAATAAGTCACTGGACCGGCTTTCAATACGCCCCTGACAATCCCTGGATAACACGTTTTGTAGCGCTTACGTTGCGCCAATGCATCGCGACGGTGGCGCGGGATTTCTCAGGGACGGCATTCATGAATCAGGGACTTCATCGGGTCATCTTCAACACTGCGCGCGGCTTGCGCATGGTGGTTGCGGAGACGGCCATCGGTGCGGGCAAAGGCGGCGGCCGCGTGGCCAAGCACGCCGGGAGCACATCGAGCTGGTGCGCGGGCATGTTCGCCATCGGCTGGAGTGCATTGGCCGCAATGTCGATGATGGGCCTGGCCCCTGCAGCCCGCGCCCAGATCGTCCCCAACCCCTTCGCTGCCGCGGGCCAGAAGCCTCAGGTGCTGGTTGCGCCCAACGGTGTGCCGCTGATCAACATCACCACGCCCAGCGCGGCCGGGGTGAGCATCAACCAGTACAACCAGTTCGACGTCAACGCCGCGGGCGCGATCCTGAACAACAGCCGCACGACGGCGTCGACCCAACTCGGCGGCCTGGTGCAGGGCAATCCGTGGCTGGCCACGGGACCAGCCCGCATCATCGTCAACCAGGTCAGCAGCTCCAACCCGAGCTACCTCAACGGCTACATCGAAGTGGCCGGCCAGCGGGCCGAGGTCATCATCGCCAACCCATCGGGAATCCAGGCGAATGGCGCTGGCTTCATCAACACCTCGAGAGCGACCCTC
This sequence comes from Comamonadaceae bacterium ALPHA2B, assembly GCA_005503065.1. Taxonomy (GTDB): domain Bacteria; phylum Pseudomonadota; class Gammaproteobacteria; order Burkholderiales; family Burkholderiaceae_C; genus Xenophilus. Next base: position 4,188 of record SCOE01000068.1, on the reverse strand, counting down.
ACCACCGGCACCCCGCAGTACGGCGCCATGGGCACGCTGGACGCCTTCCTCGTGCAGGGCGGCACCGTCACCATCGATGGCAACGGCCTGGACCTGAGCACCACCGACTACGCGGCCATCCTCAGCCGTGCATTGCAGGTCAACGCGGCGATCTACGCCAGCGAACTCAAAGTTGTCACCGGCGCCAACCAGGTCAGCGCCGACCATGCCCAGGTCACGCCCACGGCCGGCACCGGCAATGCGCCGACCTTTGCGCTGGACGTTTCTGCCCTGGGCGGCATGTACGCCAAGAAGATCACCTTGATTGGGAACGAGGCGGGGTTGGGCGTGCGTAACGCCGGCAGCATCGGGGCGAGCGCGGGCAACCTCGTCGTCACCGCAGCGGGCCGCCTGGAGAACACCGGCACCCTCGAAGGCCAGAGTGTGCAGCTCAGCAGCACCGGCTCGGACCCTTCGACAGGCTCAGGCGGGACCATCGACAACCGCGGCGGCACCATCCGCCAGACAAGCACGGCGTCGCTCGCCATCGCGGCACCGGCGCTCTCCAACACCAACGGCGGCTGGATCGGCGCCGAGCCGCTGTCCACCGGGTCGGGCGCCGGCACGGGGACCGCCGGTACCACGGGCGGCACGAACACCGCACCGACGGGCGCGACGGCCGTCGGGTCGGCAGGGGGAACGAATGCCCCCGCGCAGGCGCCTGCCGATCCGGGGTCGATCACCGCAGCAGGCGCAATCCGCAACGATGGCGGGCGAATCTACGCAGGCGGGCCCATCACGCTGCAAAGCGCGAACATCGTGAACAACGGCGGCACACTGAGCGTTGCCACCCTGAACGTCAACCAGCCCAGTTTCAGCAATGCCGGAGGCACCCTCAACGTCGGCGGTGCGCTCACTGCGAATGTCGGGCAGTTCGACAACAGCAGCGGCACCGTCCGTGCCGGCGCGTTGAACATCGCCACCGGCGGCGATCTCGTCAACACCAACGGAACGCTTGCCAGCGACACCGATGCCACGTTGAACGTCGGCGCGAACCTGGTCAACGTCGGTGGCACCATCTCGGCCCTCGACGCCTTGGGGGCCAAGGTCGCCCAACGCATCGACAACACCTCCGGAACCCTCGCTGCGAACCAGGGGCTGCACGTCGCCGCAGGTTCGCTGGTCAACGACAAGGGGCTGATCCAGTCCGCAAGCGGCGCTGTCCGGCTTCAAGTGTTCGATGCCGTGGACAACGGGCAGGGCAGCGTCGTCGCGGGATCGACGCTCGACGTCGAGGCCGGCAGCCTCACGAACGCCACGGGCGGGGGACTGCGCGCGGCAGGCAATGTGCAGATCGGCGTTGCGGGCGCCGTCATCAAGGCTGCCTGCCCACAACGTATTGGCGAGCGTTGCCGCCACTGCCGTCCGATCACCCGGTGTATGCGGTTTCGGTCGAGGGCAAGGCGTCCTTGATGTTCGACCTGAAGCCTCGAGCGGCGCATCGGGGATGAGAACCCGGCAACTGGCCTTGGCGCTGGCGCTTACCACGACATTGTTCGGGTGCGTTTCGCCCACACCTTACCGCGCGGCCGACACCGACGGCGTCCGCTTCGGCTACACCAGCACGAAGCTGACCGACCAGCTGTACCGTGTGCGTTTTCAGGGCACCGGGCGCACGCCGGTGCGTTGGATCGACGCATTCCTGCTCTACCGCGCAGCCGAGGTGGCGAAGGAAGCCGATGCCACGGCCTTCAAGGTCGTCGAAGGCAACGTCGACGCTTCGGTGCTGGAGGGTGAAGATGTCTACGGCCATCGAGAGCTGGACCTGGATGCCGCAGTGGCGGTGTCGCCGGCGCTGCGCCAACAGCATCGGCAAGGCGACATCGTCGTAGGCCGAGCAGAGGACGTCTCCTCCGGCGCCATGCATCGCACGGCAGGCGCCATGCCGGTCTTCCGCATGCCCCCGCCCGCGCTGCCCAAGTACCAGCCGCCGGTCTACATCTATACGCCCGGCTACGCGCCGGCGCCGCTGCCCGATCGAACCATCCTCGTCGAGCTGCGGCCCGACCTCAGGAGCATGGACGACAAGACCTTCGTCACGGCCGACGTGCTGGACAAGCTGGGGCCGCGCATCCAACGCGCAGCGCGCAAGGACGCAGCACCGAAGACGCCGCCGCCCAAGCCGTCTTGAGCCCACCCCGCAGGACCGGAGCCTCCCGCGCACCAGCGCCGCACGGGCTGCCGCAGCGGCTCAGCCCGCGCGGACTTCCGAACCCCCGCGGTCGCTGCGCGCGAGCGAGGAGCCGCCCGGCTCCCCGGCCTCGCCGGCGCTGCTCATGAGGCCCCGCAGCCCCGCCCGGCCTTCAGCGCCTGGGCGCGGGCGGCGGTGTCGGGGTGGCTGCTGAGCCAATCGGCGGCAGAACCGCTGCGGGCACCGTCGCCCTGGTCGCGGGCCTGAGGTGTGGCGCCGCCCTCGGATTGCGGCGAGTCGTCCTTGCGCCCCGTGGGCGGGCCGTCGATGTGCATGAGCAGGTCGGCCATCGGCGCCACGGGCAGGGCGGCGCGCTGCATCAGCGCGACGGCGAAGCAGTCTGCCTCGCGCTCGTGCCCGCGGCGGTAGGCCAGGCCCGTGAGCACCGTGCTGGCCATCGACACCACGCTGGACACGTCGCCCAGCGCCAGCCCCAGGCCGACGTTGAGCACGCCCTGCTCGACCACCAGCCGCGTGCCGTGGCGATGCACGACGTGGCCCATCTCATGGGCCAGCACGCCGACCAGCGCGTCGTCCGGCAGGCCCGCCCTGGCGGCGGCATTCACCAACGCGTCGGTTACCACGATCCGGCCGCCGGGCAGCGCGAAGGCGTTGGCCGGCATGCCGGAGCGGAACGCGAGCTCGAAGCGCGGCGCGTAGCCGCGGTAGCGGTGCAAGGACGACGCCTCGCCGGTGCCGAGTTGCGCGACCAGCGCATCGAAACGTTCGCGCAGGGCGGCCTGGCGCTCGGGAGGCAGCCTGCTGGGTTTCAGGATGCCATCGTCCAGTTCGCGCATCGCTTCCTGGCTGATCGACTGTTCCCAACCCAGCGGCACGAAGCGCGTGAGCTGCGTGGCGGCCCAGGGCGTCCCGTAGCGATAGAACAGGGCCAGCCCGAGCACGGCTGCCAGCAGCACGCCGGCGAAGACGCGCCAGCGCGTCTGCATGCGCTGGGCCAGGCCGGGGCGCGCGCCCGCTGCTTCCAGCGCGGCGTGCCATTGCGCGCCGTCGTCGATCTCCAGGCTGCCGGCCTGGCGCAGGTCGACCACCACGGTGCGCTGGGCACGGCTGGGTCGCCACGCCTCCGGCCACTCGACGTCGTCGTGCGCGAAGGGCGGCGGCACGGCCGTGCCGGGCGTGAGCGGGTGCAGCCGCAGGCCGGGTCCGCGCGGGCCGGGCTCCAGGCCCACGAGCACCGGCAGCGGCTGGCTGCTGCGGCCGTCGTACCAGCGGGCGCGTACGAGCGTGGCGACGGGGTCGGTCATGGACCTCTAGCCGATGACATCCAGGCCCAGCGCATCGGCCACCGCGTCGCCGAAGCCGTCCTTCTGCTGCGCCTCGAGCGTGCCGACCAGCCGGTCGAGCCCGCCCTTGACGTGCAGGGTGACCGACTCGGTCTTCATCTTGTACTCGGCCACCCGCGCAAAGGGCCGGTAGAAGCCGGCCGTGAGCATGTTCAGCAGGATGTTGCGGATGCGCAGCCACACGAAGCCGGCGGTGCGCAGGTCGGTCTTGAAGCGGGCCATGTCGCTCACGCCGATGTTGTTCCACATGAGCTGGAACATGCGCGCCTCGCGGTAGGCCATGGCGGGCGAGGCGGCGAAGAACATCGCCATGACCAGCGCGAACACCGCCACGATCGCGATCACGATGAAGGTGGCGCTGCCGCGCTGCGCGCCCATCGCTGCCAGGCCGCCCGACGCCAGCGCCGCCACGCCGATCAGCGCTGCGATCGCGACGCCGATGCCCAGCAGCGTGGCCACGAAGAAGCCCAGGCTGGCGGCCCAGATGCGCACGAAATCGCCGAACACCGGCTTCCAGCGGCCGGTCTGTCCGCCCACGGCGGCGCGCAGCACCAGCAGGCGCTTGTAGTTGAACTCGAGGCGGATCAGGCACAGCAGGCTCAGCAGCACCGCCGCCAGCGCGACGCCGGCCATGGGCCAGGTGGGGCGCGGGAA
>SCOE01000067.1 GCA_005503065.1 Comamonadaceae bacterium ALPHA2B | reverse complement strand
GGGCGGGGCGGAGCCCGGCCCTGGGGGCGCTCGGATCGGAAGGCGGGGCACGAATGCGCCGCCGCCGATTCTGTTTAGCAAGAGTCGGGCGCACCCTATCGTTTACGCGAACGCTCTCTTTTTGATAGCTGCTCGCGCCCGCCTGGTGGGCCTTTCAACCACTTTGTCACAAGAAGTTGACGATTTCGCTGGGGCGCTCCGACGGGGCGCACCGCGCCCGCGCCCAGGCACGGCGGCGGTGCATCGCCGGGCCAGCGTGCCCGCCGACAGCGCAGCCCGCGCGCTTGCGCGAGCATCGGAGCCATGAAGATCGCGACCTTCAATGTCAACGGCGTGAACGGGCGCCTGCCGCGGGTGCTCGACTGGCTGGACACGGCGCAGCCCGACGTCGCCTGCCTGCAGGAGCTCAAGTCGCCCGACGCGCGCTTTCCTGCCGCTGCCTTCGCCGAGGCCGGCTACGGCGCGCTCTTCCACGGGCAGCCCAGCTGGAATGGCGTCGCCATCCTGGCGCGTGGCCAGGTGCCGCTCGAAACCGGTCGCGGCCTGCCCGATCCGCTGCCCGGCGACACGCAGGCGCGTTACCTCGAGGCGGTGGTCGACGGCGTGACCGTCGGCTGCCTCTACCTGCCCAACGGCAATCCCCGGCCCGGGCCGAAGTTCGACTACAAGCTCGCCTGGTTCGAGCGCTTCAACGCGCATGCCCGCCGCCTGCTGGCCGGCGGCCTGCCCACCGTGCTGGCCGGCGACTTCAACGTCGTGCCCACCGACCTGGACATCTACAACCCCGCCTCGTGGCAGGACGACGCCCTGCTGCAGCCCGAAAGCCGCGCCGCCTGGCAGCGCCTGCTGGCCCAGGGCTGGACCGACGCCATCCGCGCCCTGCACCCCGACGAGCGCATCTACACCTTCTGGGACTACTGGCGCCAGCGCTGGCCGCGCAATGCCGGCCTGCGCATCGACCATTTGCTGCTCAGCCCCGACCTGCTGCCCGCGCTGCGCGCCGCCGGCGTGGACCGCGAGGTCCGTGGCCAGCCTGGCGCCAGCGACCATGCGCCGGCCTGGGTCGAACTCGCGCTGCCGCGCACATGACCTGACGCGGCCCGGCGCGGCGGCCTACGGCGGCATGCGGCCGGGCGCCGCGTGGCTCGACGCCGGCGTGCGGAAGAATCGACGCAGCCGCGGGCAGCCAGGGCCGATCGAGCCCGCAAGCCCCGCGACCTTCACGAAGACGAAGAGATGCCCATGACCCCCTCGCAAGACCCCGTCGACCTGGCCGATCCCAGCGTGGCCGCCGCCGCCCCCCGCAAGCCATGGCTGCAGGCCCTGAAGGAGGCCGACGCCAAGCGCCCCGACTTTCCCGGCGAACACGCCATCGTGCTGGGCGTCGGCGTGCTGTTGCTGCTCTCGGCGGGCCGCAGCCGCTCCGTGATCGGCAAGCTGGCCAAGGCGGCGGCCGGCGGCGCGCTCGTCGGCCGCGCGGCCAGCGGCACGGGCGGCGTCGCGCGGCTGGCACAGGCCATTTCCACCTTCACCAACAAGCTGCCGCTGCGCTGATCGGCGGCCGGCGCGGGGGTGGTGCCAGCATCCTCCTGCAGATCGTCACGAATGTGACGAGTTTGGCGCCAGCACCCGGCTGGCGTGGCCCGGCGGCCGATTGCACTTTACGTATTCAGCCCTGCGCGGGGCAAAGAAAAAGCCCGTCACCAGGGGGTGACGGGCTTCGTGCATCGCGCGCGCACGGCCGGGCCGTGCCGCGTCGAGGAGCCGATCAGAACAGCTCGGGTGCGCGTGCGGCAGCGCGGGCTTCGGCACGCACTTCGGCGCGGTCACGTTGGCCGGCCAGGGCCAGCACGCCTTGCTGCGCGCCATCGCCGTAGATGTTGCCGGCGCGGGCGGTGGCAACCGCTTCGTTGCGCAGGTCCGCGCGGGCCAGCCCGGAGGTGCGGGCCGGCGTCACGCCCGCCTGGGCCACGTCACCGTACACGTTGCCGGCACGGGCGATCTGCACGCCTTCGGCGGCCACTTCGGCACGGGTGCGCACCGAGTTCACGGTCTGCACGCCCTGGTAGGTTTCGGCCGAGGCGCTGGCCACGCCGAGCACCGAGAGAACGATCGCGCCGAGGATTTGAGAGGTCTTCATGACAGTTTCCTTCGAAGTCAGTGGATGAATTTCGAACCGGTATCGGGGGGCGCCGTCCTGGCCGAAGTTCATGTCTTCGGCTGGGGCGGCCACCGCAGCGGGCCTGGCTCACCCAGAGCAACCGTCGAACCTGTTGGATGGTTGTTGTCGGCTGCTGCTCTGTTGGAATGAATTGTGCGCCGCGAACTAAGTAAAAACCCGCATGCCTGCGAGCCAGTGCGTTCACGGGATGGAAACAATCACGGCGTCGTGGCTGACGCGGAGGGCATATCAGGCCGTCGGCCGATGCACACCTTGGCTGGCTCTGATCGCTGACGGTCGACCCATCGGCGGCAGTTCGCGTGTTCCTGGCGACACTTCATCGATGCCGCTCGACGACAACGACCCTTTCGACAAGCACCGTGAGCGCACGGCGGCTTGGGAGCGCGCCTTGCGGCCGCAGCCGGCCCAGCACGGCTGGATGTGGCTCGTCGCGGGCGCACTGGTGGTGGGTCTCGCTGTATGGGGCGCGAACGCGTGGTGGGAACACGAACGCGCCGGCACACGGGCAAAGCAGCGCACTGCGCTGCCTCAGGCGCCTGTCGGCGCCCGCACTGCTGCTCCCGAGCCGGCACTGCCGGAACCGCCGGTCCCTGCGCGCCCAGCCTTGCCCGCCATCGCCAAGTGCGTGACCGCCGACGGCCGCACGGTGGGTTACGGCGATGGCCCGTGCGCCGCGGGCGCGCGACAGGTGCAGGTCGCCGTCGAACCGGGGCTCAACCTCGCGGACGGCCTCACACCCGAGCAGCGCGACGCGCATTTGCGCAGCAACCGGGCGGCGGCGCAGGCGCAACGGGCCCACGAAGAGGCCGTGGCGCGCAACGTGGATGTCGACCCCGGTGCCGAATGCCGCGCGCTGGCCGCGCTGATCGCCCAGCTCGACGCCTGGGCCCGTCAGCCCAACGACCCGGCAACGCTGGACGACATCCGCGGCCGGCGCCAGATCGCGCGCGACCGGCAGTTCAGGCTCGGCTGCCAGTACGTGCGCTGAGCGCGACCGCCCCAGGAACGGGACAACGCCGCCGCCGTGGTGGCGCGGCGCCGCGGGCCGCGATCGCCCCGGCGGGGGCTCGCGATCGTTCCTTCCCCATCGCCGAGGCGCGGCATGACTTCGGCGTCGAGAGCGTGGAGGTGTTCATGCCGTGCAGGGACGATGTCTTCGGGTTGCTTGCCGAAGCTGTCACAAACACTGAGCGTCGCACGTCTCACACACGATGGCCCGGCCCGTTGCGGGCTGTCACTTCCTCCACACATGAAAGGAAAGCAACGCATGCAACGCGCAAATTGGTTCGCCGTCTCGCCCGAAGGTGCAAAAGCCGTGGGCGGCCTCCACCACTTCGTCACGACCGGGACGAACCTGCCGAGCGGACTGGTCCACCTCGTCTTTCTTCGGATCTCGCAGCTCAATGGGTGCGCGCACTGCATCGACATCCACACGCGGGATCTCATCCAGGAGGGGATGTCGGTCGAGAAGATCGTGCTGGTCCCCGTGTGGCACGAGGCGGCCTACCTCTTCACCGAGCAGGAACGCGCGGCGCTGGCCTGGTCCGAGGAAGTCACCCGCGTCAGCGAGACGCACGCATCGGACGAAGCGTATGCGGCCGCTGCGGCGGTATTCGGGGAGAAAGACCTGGTGGACCTGACGCTGGCCATCGCTGCCATGAACGCCCTCAACCGGCTGGGGATCAGCTTCCGCTTGAAGCCACGCGCCAAGGCCTGAGTCGGCGGCGCGCGTACCCGAAGCGCGCGCCGAACAAGCTCAGGCGCGGCGGGCGCTGGAGCTGTTCGAGGGCTGTGCCAGTCCTCTCTCACGGGCTTGGCACAGCTTCACGTTCCGCCGCATCTCGCAGCGCGCTCACACGTCGATATTCGCCGCCCGCAGCGCATTCGTCTCGATGAACTCGCGCCGCGGCTCGACCTCGTCGCCCATGAGCATGGTGAACACGCGGTCGGCTTCGATGGCGTCGTCGATCTGCACGCGCAGCAGGCGGCGCACCTCGGGGTCCATCGTCGTTTCCCACAGCTGCTCGGGGTTCATCTCGCCCAGGCCCTTGTAGCGCTGGCGCGCGGTGGTGCGCTCGGCTTCGCTCAGGAGCCACAGCATGGCGCTGCGGAAGTCGCCGACCTTCTCTTCCTTGGCCTTGTCGCCCTCGCCGCGCTTGACGGTCGCGCCCTCCCCCAGCAGGCCGCGGAAGGTGTGGGCGGCCTCGGCCAGCGCGGCGTAGTCGGCGCCGTGCACGAAGTCCTGCGTGATGACGCTGGACTTGATGTTGCCGTGGTGGCGGCGGCTGATGCGCAGGATGGGTTTGTCCGAACGCGTGTCGAACTCGCTTGCGACTTCGGCGGGCGCGCCGTTGGTCGTCAACTCGCGCAGCTTGGCCTGCAGGGCGACGGCCGAGGCTTCGGCCGCCGCGGTGGTGTCGAGGTCGAGCGACACGCCGTCGGCAATGGCGCGCAGCGCCTCGGCATCCATGAAGACGCCCAGGCGGTGGATCACGGCCTCGGCCAGCTGGTGCTTGCGCGCCAGCTCGTCGAGCGTCTCGCCGGCGAGCGTCTGCGGATGGGCGCCGCCGGTGCTCACGCTGGCGTCCTTGAGCGCCACGCGCAGCAGGAAGGCGTCGAGCGCCGGGCCGTCCTTGAGGTACTGCTCTTCCTTGCCGACCTTGACCTTGTACAGCGGCGGCTGCGCGATGTAGATGTGGCCGCGCTCGACCAGCTCGGGCATCTGACGGTAGAAGAAGGTCAGCAGCAGCGTGCGGATGTGGGCGCCGTCGACGTCGGCGTCGGTCATGATGATGATGCGGTGGTAGCGCAGCTTGGCGACGTTGAAGTCGTCCGCCCCGTTTCCGCCCGTGGCGCCCGCGTTGCCGATGCCCGTGCCCAGCGCGGTGATGAGCGTGACGATCTCGTTGCTGGTCAGCAGCTTCTCGTAGCGCGCCTTCTCCACGTTGAGGATCTTGCCGCGCAGCGGCAGGATCGCCTGGAACTTGCGATCGCGCCCCTGCTTGGCGGAACCGCCAGCGGAGTCGCCCTCCACCAGGTAGATCTCGCACAGGGCGGGGTCCTTCTCCTGGCAGTCGGCCAGCTTGCCGGGCAGGCCCATGCCGTCGAGCACGCCCTTGCGGCGCGTCATCTCGCGGGCCTTGCGCGCGGCCTCGCGGGCGCGGGCGGCCTCGACGATCTTGCCGCAGATGATCTTGGCGTCCTGCGGGCGCTCCTGCAGGTAGTCGCCCAGCAGGCGGCCGACGATGTCCTCGACCGGCGCGCGCACCTCGCTGGAGACGAGCTTGTCCTTGGTCTGGCTGGAGAACTTGGGCTCGGGCACCTTCACGCTCAGCACGCAGGTCAGGCCTTCACGCATGTCGTCGCCGGTGACCTCGACCTTGGCCTTCTTGGCCAGCTCGTTCTCTTCGATGTACTTGTTGATGACGCGCGTCATCGCGGCGCGCAGGCCGGTGAGGTGTGTGCCGCCGTCGCGCTGCGGGATGTTGTTGGTGAAGCACAGCACGCTCTCGTTGTAGCTGCTGTTCCACTGCATCGACACCTCGACGCCGATGTGCGTGCCGGGGATGCCGCCGTAGGTGTCGGCCGGCTTCTCGCCCGAGGCGTAGAAGGGCGTCGGGTGCAGGACGGTCTTGCCCTTGTTGATGAACTCGACGAAGCCCTTCACGCCGCCGGCGCCGGAGAAGTCGTCTTCCTTGCCGCTGCGCTCGTCCAGCAGGCGGATGCGCACGCCGTTGTTCAGGAAGGAGAGCTCGCGCAGGCGCTTGGAGAGGATCTCGTAGTGGAAATCGTTGTTCTCCTTGAAGATCTCGGTGTCGGGCAGGAAGTGCACCTCGGTGCCGCGCTTCTCGGTCTCACCGGTGATCTTCATCGGCGAGACCTCCACGCCGTCGACCACCTCGACGATGCGGTTCTGCACGAAGCCCCTGCTGAATTCGAGCACGTGCACCTTGCCCTCGCGCCGCACGGTCAGGCGCAGCATCTTCGACAACGCGTTCACGCACGAGACGCCCACGCCGTGCAGGCCGCCCGACACCTTGTAGCTGTTCTGGTTGAACTTGCCGCCGGCGTGCAGCTCGGTCAGCGCGATCTCGGCCGCCGAGCGCTTGGGCTCGTGTTTGTCGTCCATCTTGATCCCGGTCGGGATGCCGCGGCCGTTGTCGGTCACGCTGATGGAGTTGTCGGTATGGATGGTGACGACGATGTCGTCGCAGTAGCCGGCCAGCGCCTCGTCGATGGAGTTGTCGACCACCTCGAACACCAGGTGGTGCAGGCCGGTGCCGTCGGAGGTGTCGCCGATGTACATGCCGGGACGCTTGCGCACCGCTTCCAGGCCTTCGAGGATCTGGATCGAGCCCTCGCCGTAGCCGTCGCCGGTCACCTCGATCGGGATCGCGTTGTCGATCTCGGGCTCGTACACCGGTTCGGTCTTGGGCTCTTGGGGCTGGTTGGTATCGCTCATGTGTGCAATCGTCCTCGGTCGGTTTCCCTGTTCTTCTTCTGCTCTTGAAAGACAAAACCCGCGGAAACCCGCGGGGTATCTGCGCGAGACGCTATCTTTTTGATAGCGTTTAAATCCTCATCGGCATCACGACGTACTTGAAGTTCGCGTCTTCCGGGATGGTCAGCAGTGCCGAGCTGTTCGAGTCGTGCAGCTCCACCTTCACCATGTCCTGGCCCATGTTGGCCAGGGCGTCGATGAGGTAGGTGACGTTGAAGCCGATCTCGATCGCATCGCCGCCGTAGTCGATGTCGAGCTCGTCCACGGCCTCTTCCTGCTCGGCGTTGTTCGACGCGATGCGCAGCGTGCCCGGCTCGATGTTCAGGCGAACGCCCTTGAACTTCTCGCTCGTCAGGATGGCGGTGCGCTGCAGGCTGGCCAAAAGCGGCGCACGGCCCAGCGTGACCGAGTTCTTGTGGTTCTTGGGGATCACGCGGTTGTAGTCGGGGAACTTGCCCTCGACCAGCTTGGTGACGAACTCCATGCCGCCGAAGCTGAACTTGGCCTGGTTGTTGGCGAACTGCATCTCGATCGCGCCGTCGGCGTCGGAGAGCAGGCGCTGCATCTCCAGCACCGTCTTGCGCGGAAGGATCACTTCCTGGCGCGGCACCTCGACGTCGAGCGTGGCCGAGGCGAAGGCCAGGCGGTGGCCGTCGGTGGCCACCAGCGACAGCTGCTTGCCCTCGGCCACGAACAGGATGCCGTTGAGGTAGTAGCGGATGTCGTGCACCGCCATGGCGAAGGACACCTGCGAGAGCAGCGCCTTGAGCGTCTTCTGCGGCACGCTGAAGGCCGGGCCGAAGTTGGCCGATTCCTGCACCAGCGGGAAGTCCTCGGCCGGCAGCGACTGCAGCGTGAACCGGCTCTTGCCGCCCTTGAGCACCAGCTTGCTGGCGTTGGACTCCAGGCTCACGGTCTGGTCGGCCGGCATGCTGCGCAGGATGTCGATGAGCTTGCGCGCACCCACGGTGGTGGTGAAGGCGCCCTCGTCGCCGCCGAGTTCGGCGGTGGTGCGGATCTGGATCTCGAGGTCGCTGGTCGTGAGCTGGATCTGCCCGCCCGTCTTGCGGATCAGCACGTTGGCCAGGATCGGCAGCGTGTGCCGGCGCTCGACGATGCCCGCGACCGACTGCAACGCGGCCAGGACCTTGTCTTGGGTTGCCTTCAGAACAATCATGAATGACCTCTGCTCTTCTCTCTGGGTAGGTGGTGCATTGTCTTCGGTGCGCGTGCCGGGCCCTCGCCCCTCAGCCCTTGAGCGTCTGCTCGAGCACGTGCAACTGCTGGTTCAGTTCGGTCAGCTGCTGGCGTTCGCCGGAGATCTTCCGCACGGCGTGCAGCACCGTGGTGTGGTCACGGCCGCCGAACAGCTCGCCGATCTCGGGCAGGCTCTTCTGCGTGAGTTCCTTGGCCAGGTACATCGCGATCTGGCGCGGCCGCGCGATGCTGGCCGGGCGCTTCTTGCTGTACATGTCGGCGACCTTGATCTTGTAGTAGTCGGCCACCGTCTTCTGGATGTTCTCGACGCTGATCTGCCGGTTCTGGATCGACAGCAGGTCGCGCAGCGCCTCGCGTGCCAGCTGGATCGAGATTTCCTTCTGGTTGAAGCGCGAGTACGCCAGGATCTTTCGCAGCGCGCCTTCGAGTTCGCGCACGTTGGAGCGCACATTCTTGGCGACGAAGAAGGCCACCTCCTCGGGCATCTCGGCGCCTTCGGCCGTCGCCTTGTTGATCAGGATGGCCACGCGCATCTCGAGCTCCGGCGGCTCGATCGCCACCGTCAGGCCCGAATCGAAGCGCGACACCAGGCGCTCGTGGATGTCCGTCAGGCCCTTCGGGTAGGTGTCCGAGGTCATGACGATGTGGCTCTTCTTGGCCAGCAGCGCCTCGAAGGCGTTGAAGAACTCCTCCTGCGTGCGGTCCTTGTTGGCGAAGAACTGCACGTCGTCGATCAGGAGCAGGTCGAGCGAGTGGTAGCGTTCCTTGAACTCGTCGAAGGTCTTGCGCTGGTAGGCCTTGACCACATCCGAGACGAACTGCTCGGCATGGATGTAGAGAACTTTCGCGTCGAGCTTGTCGGCCAGCAGCTTGTTGCCCACCGCGTGCATCAGGTGGGTCTTGCCCAGGCCGACGCCGCCGTAGATGAACAGCGGGTTGTACAGGTGGCCCGGCGTGCCGGCCACGTGCATGGCGGCGGCGCGCGCCATGCGGTTGGCCGAACCCTCGACCAGGGTGTCGAAGGTCAGGGCCGCGTTCAAGCGATTCTTGAAGCCGTTGCCGCCCGGTTCCTCGACCGCAGCGGGCGCCTCGCGGGGTACATCGGCCTCCACCGTCGCAGGCAGAGAGACGCCAGTGCGGACGGGGATTTCACGAGGAGCAAGCGCTAACTCGATCATGACCGGTTGGCCGGAAATCTGCTCCGCCATGTCGGCGATGCGGGCGGCGTACTGGGCCCGGATCCAGTCCAGCTTGAAGCGGTTGGCGACGAAGACCGTGATGCGCGACAGATCGTCCGCGACCTGTGCGGTCAGCGGCTTGATCCAGGTGTTGAACTGCTGTTCGGACAGTTCCTGTGCGAGCTGGTCGACGCAGGCCTGCCAGAGGCTGGCGCCCACGCCCTCAGACGGCATGAGCGCGGCGGCCAGACGGTTGTCCCTCGGTCATGTTGTTGTTCTGCTCGTTGTGGATATTCGGTTGCGGCATGCCCGATCGATTCTAACTTGTCAAAAACTTATCCACACCCCTTGACGGCGCCGCGGAACGGGTGTTGGCCGCTGCGCCGATTGTCGCGCCGGACAATGTCTGCAATAATCGCGGGTTTCCCTGAAACCTCTATTCGAGTTCGCCCGTTCCGGATCGTCCGGCGCGGGCGGAAAGCGCCGGGTGCTGCCGCATCCCGAGCGTTTCTGGAAGGAGATGGTGTTCGGGGTCGCCGGTGGTCGTGACTCGCTGGTGCGAAGCACGGTCCATCGAGGTCCACGCCTCGCGCTGTGGGCCGGCTGCCTCGCCCAGCCGCTGGGCACCGACATCTCTCGCAGGAATCCTCATCATGAAACGCACGTACCAAGCTTCGAAAATCCGCCGCGCCCGCACCCATGGCTTCCTCGTCCGCATGAAGACCCGTGGCGGCCGTGCCGTGATCAACGCACGCCGCGCCAAGGGCCGCAAGCGCCTGGCCGTCTAAGGCGTCGGCCGCCTCGGGCCGCGCGCGGGCGTCGCATCGAACACGCATGCGTCGACTCCAGACTCGCGCGCAATTCCAGGCGGCACTTTCCGGCACGATCGTGGCGCGAACCGCGCATTTCGCGCTGCACCGGTGCGCGCTCGACGCGCCTGCCGGCGGTCCTGCCGTACCCCTCTTCCAACCGAGCGATATCTGGCTGGGCGCCATGGTGCCCAAGCGCTGGGCGCGCCGTGCCGTCACGCGCAACACCATCCGCCGGCAGATTTACGCCGTGAGCGGCGCCGCGGACGTCGCGCTGCCCATCGCGGCGCACGTCGTGCGGCTGCGGGCGGGGTTCGACCGCGCACAGTTCGTCAGCGCCACCTCCGAGCAGCTCAAGCGCGCCGTGCGCGGCGAGCTGCAGCAACTCTTCGCGCGCGCGGCGCGGGTGCCGGCGTGATGCGGCGTCTTCTGATTGCCATCGTCCGCGGCTACCGTCTGCTGCTGAGCCCCTGGCTGGGCAATGCCTGCCGGTTCGCGCCCACCTGCTCGGCCTACGCCATCGAGGCGCTCGAGACCCACGGCGCCGCGGCCGGCAGCTACCTCACGCTGCGGCGCCTTGTGCGCTGCCAGCCCTGGTGCGCCGGGGGCCACGACCCGGTGCCGCCGCCTTCCGACAAGCCCGGTGCGGGGCTGTTCTCCTCTCTCTCTTCGTCCAAGAAGTCTTCTCCATGAACGACATACGTCGCACCATCCTCTGGGTGATCTTCGGTTTCTCGCTGGTGATGCTGTGGGACCAGTGGCAGGTCCACAACGGCCGCAAGCCGACCTTCCTGCCCTCCCGCCCCACCGCGCAAGCGCCTGCCCAGCCCGGCGGCACCGGGTCGTCGCCGGCGACGCCGGCTCCCGCGGCCGCGCAGGCCGGGGCCGCCACGGCGCCCACGGGCGGCGCGGCCCCGGCGGCAGCCGAGAAGGTCAGCGTCGAGACCGACGTCTACAAGGCCACCATCGACGGCCAGGGCGCGACCGTGTCCCGCCTCGAACTGACCCAGTACGTCGAGGAGATGAACAAGACCGGGCTCATCCCCTTCGCGCGCAAGCTCATGGGCATGCCGCCGATCCCGGTGGTCGACACCGACGTGGTGCTGATGGACGACGGCTCGCCGGCCACGCGCTACCTCGCGCAGTCGGGCCTGCTCAATCCCGCGGGCGGCGAGAAGTTCCCGACCCACCTCACGCTGATGGCCGCCAAGCCCGGCCCGTACCGCATGGCCGATGGCCAGGACACGCTGGAGGTGGCCTTCGAGTCGCAGCCCGTGGGCGGGCTGAAGTACGTCAAGACCTATGTGTTCAAGCGCGGCGACTACGTGATCCGCGTGCGCCACCAGGTCGTGAACGTGGGCGACCAGCCGCGCGACCCGCAGCTGTACCTGCAGCTGCAGCGCCACGGCACCGAGCCCTCGGGCACGATGTTCGGCACCAGCACCTTCACCGGTCCGGCCGTCTATACCGACGAGAAGAAGTTCCACAAGGTCAGCTTCGGCGACATCGCCAAGGGCAAGGCCGAGCTGCCCGCCGCCTCCAACAGCGGCTGGGTCGCGATGGTGCAGCACTACTTCGCGTCGGCCTGGCTGCTCGACGCGCCCGACAGCGCCAAGCTCAAGCGCGAGTTCCGCGCCGCCGACCTGGGGCAGAACCAGTTCGCGATCTCGATGGTCGTGAACCTGCCGACCGTGGCGCCCGGCGCCACGCAGACGGTGGACAGCGCCCTGTTCGCCGGCCCCGAGGAGGAAAAGAAGCTCGAGGCCCTCGCGCCCGGCCTGGAGCTGGTGAAGGACTACGGCATCTTCGCCATCATCTCCAAGCCGCTGTACTGGCTGCTCGACCAGCTGCACAAGCTGCTGGGCAACTGGGGCTGGGCGATCGTGGCGCTGGTGGTGCTGCTCAAGGCGGCCTTCTACTGGCTCAACGCCAAGGCCTACGCCAGCATGGCCAAGATGAAGGCCATCAATCCCAAGATCATGGAGATGCGCGAGCGGCTCAAGGACAAGCCGCAGGAGATGCAGCAGGAGATGATGCGCATCTACCGCGAGGAGAAGGTCAACCCCATGGGCGGCTGCTTCCCCATCGTGATCCAGATCCCGGTGTTCATCGCGCTGTATTGGGTGCTGCTGTCCTCGGTCGAGATGCGCCACGCGCCGTGGATTCTCTGGATCCGCGACCTCTCGGCTCCCGACCCGTGGTTCATCCTGCCGCTGGTGATGACCGGCACCTCGCTGCTGCAGACCTGGCTCAACCCCACGCCGCCGGACCCGATGCAGGCCAAGCTGATGTGGATCATGCCGCTGGCCTTCAGCGTGATGTTCTTCTTCTTCCCGGCCGGCCTGGTGCTCTACTGGATCACGAACAACGTCCTGTCGATCGCCCAGCAGTGGGTCATCAACAAGCGGCTGGGTGTGCTGGGCAAGTGAGGACGCCCCGGGCGTACTTGTGAGCCGAATCGGGCTCCAGCGCCCGCCCAGCAAGCGCGAACAGCTATCGAATCGATAGCAATTCGCGCCACCCAACCTCCATGGGCCGCCTCCGGGCGGCCTTTTTCTTTGGCGCGGCGCCGCCGCCGCCTTTGCTGAAAGAATCCACGCCATGCTCGCGCAGCTGCAGGACCCGATCGCCGCCGTCGCCACCGCTCCCGGGCGCGGTGCGGTGGGCATCGTGCGCGTGTCGGGACGCGGGCTGGCGCCGCTGGCCGAGGCGCTGTGCGGCCGCACCCTGCGCCCGCGCGAGGCCACCTACCTGCCGTTCCGCGACGCGGCCGGCGCCGCCATCGACCAGGGGCTGGCGCTGTGGTTCCCGGCGCCGCACTCCTTCACCGGCGAGGACGTGCTGGAGCTGCAGGCCCACGGCGGGCCGGTGGTGCTGCAGCTGCTGCTGGCCCGTTGCCTCGAGGCGGCGGCCGAAACCGATCCGGCCACGGCTCGCCCTCGCCTGCCGGGCCTGCGCGTCGCGCAGCCGGGCGAGTTCAGCCAGCGCGCCTTCCACAACGGCAAGATCGACCTCGCGCAGGCCGAGGCCATCGCCGACCTGATCGATGCCAGCACCGAGGCCGCGGCGCGCAGCGCGGGCCGCTCGCTCAGCGGTGCCTTCTCGCGCGAGATCCATGCGCTGCGCGATGCGTTGATCCATCTGCGCATGCTGGTCGAGGCGACGCTGGACTTCCCCGAGGAAGACATCGACTTTCTCCAACAGGCCGACGCGCGCGGCCAGCTGCTCGCGCTGCAGCGGCAGCTGCAGTCCGTGCAGCAGCGCGCACGCCAGGGCGCCCTGCTGCGCGAAGGCATCAAGGTCGTCATTGCCGGCCAGCCCAACGCGGGCAAGAGCTCGCTGCTCAACGCGCTCGCCGGCGCTGAGCTGGCGATCGTCAGCGCCATCGCCGGCACCACGCGCGACGTCGTCGCGCAGACCATCCAGATCCACGGCGTGCCCCTGCACATCGTGGACACCGCCGGCCTGCGCGAGAGCAGCGACGAGGTCGAACGCATCGGCATCGCCCGCGCCTGGGGCCAGATCGAGGATGCCGACGCCCTGCTGCTGCTGCACGACCTCACGCGCGCTCGGGAGCCCGACTACCGCGCGGCGGATGCGGCGATCCGCGACAGCCTGTCGGCGCGGCTGCCGCCCGGCGTGCCGGTGGTGGAGGTCTGGAACAAGGCCGACGCCGCCGCCGGCGTCGACGCGGCCGAAGGCCTGCGACTCTCGGCACGCACCGGCGACGGCATCGAGGCCCTGCGCCAGCGTCTGCTCGAGATCGCCGGCTGGCAGGCCATGCCCGAGGGGCTGTACCTGGCGCGGGCCCGCCATGTGCAGGCGCTCGGCCAGGTCGAGGAGCACCTCGCCCTCGCCATGTCGCACCTGGAGGCGGCGCAACCGCCACTGGACCTGCTGGCCGAGGAGCTGCGCCTGGCCCAGAACGCGCTGAACGCCATCACCGGCGAGTTCGGTGCCGACGAGCTGCTCGGCGTGATTTTTTCGCGCTTTTGTATTGGAAAGTAGCACGATTGCCCGAACAATGGCCCGGCTGTCCGGCGCCGCCGGGCCTTCGCGCGTTCAGAGCCACAACGAGATCCCACACCATGCCCGCCACCATCCAGGACCTTTGCCAGGCGATTGCCCGGAACACCAGCGACGACGCCTTCGCGCCGGCCCTGCAGACCGCGCAGTGGGAGGTGCTGGGCTCGTACCTGCAGCCCTTCGAGCTGGCGGCAGGACAGACGCTGATCGACGAGAACGCGCACGACCGCACGCTGTTCTTCATCGAATCGGGCTCGGTCAGCGTGCACACGTTCAGCAGCAAGGGCGAGGTCCAGATCGCCATGCTCAACGCCGGCTCGGCCGTGGGTGAGGGCGCCTTCTTCTCGCGCCAGCCGCGCTCGGCCAGCGTGACGGCCGCCGCGGCCTGCCGCCTGTGGCGGCTCACGCCGCTGCGCTTCAGCGAGATGGCCAACCGCCAGCCGAGCATTGCGCTCGAACTCACGCTGGCCCTGGGCCTGGTGATGTCGCGCCGGCTGCGCAGCAAGTCGCGCCGGGTGGCGGTGACTTGAGCACCTCCCGAGCCGCTTCGCGGCTTGCCCCTCCCTGGCGCCCTCGGTGATGTAACAGCCACCATCGAACGGGCGACAAGACCGACCTCCCGGGCTACCATGTAACAAAGAGTAGTTGGAGGGCCGAAATGCCTGTGGTATGCGCCGCGTGCGGCACCGAAAACCGCGAAGCCGCCAAGTTCTGCCGAGGGTGCGGAGCCCGCTTGGCTGCGGCCGCGCCCGCCACGACCGGCGACGAGTCCGCCTGGCCGATGACCCAGCCGTCCGACCTGGGCGGGTCCGCAGCCGACGAGCGCACGGTGATCCTCGGGGCGCCGGCAGCCGCGCCGCGGCCTGCGCCTTCCGTGCCGCCGCCGCCCCCTATCGCCACGCCGCCCGCACCGGTCCGCCCTCCCGCGCCGGCCAACCCCATGCCGACCGCTGCGCCGGCGTCCAAGGGGCCGTGGATCGCCATCGGCGCGGTCGCGTTGCTGCTTGTCGCCGGTGCCGGCGCGTTCTGGACCTTCCGAGGCCCGAGTGGCGCGTCGCTGCCAGCACCTGCGCCGACGGCGGCACCCGTCGCGGCACCGGCGCCGCTGCCGCGACGGG
>SCOE01000066.1 GCA_005503065.1 Comamonadaceae bacterium ALPHA2B | reverse complement strand
CGACAGCACCGTGGCGATCGCCGCCGTCAGCGTCGTCTTGCCATGGTCCACGTGACCAATCGTGCCCACGTTCACGTGCGGCTTGGTGCGCTCGAACTTGCCTTTTGCCATTTTTTCGACTCCGAAAAATAACTGGATCACACGACAAGGAGGGCAGCAACGCTGCGCTCTCCCTGAATTTCTGGTGCCCTTGGCGGGAATCGGACCCGCGACCTCTCCCTTACCAAGGGAGTGCTCTACCACTGAGCCACAAGGGCGACACGAAAACCATTGCCTGGACCAACGACAACGGATCTGCCTGGAGCGGGAGACGGGAATCGAACCCGCGTCATCAGCTTGGAAGGCTGGGGTTCTACCATTGAACTACTCCCGCATCGTGACGCCCCGGCACGTGCCGGACCGTCGCGTGCGCTCGTTTTTCAAAGCGCCTGACAAATCCATTCAATCGCTGGTGGAGAGGGCTGGATTCGAACCAGCGTACTCGTAAGAGGGCAGATTTACAGTCTGCTGCCATTAACCACTCGGCCACCTCTCCGGCGAACCTCGAACTATAGCACGAGTGGAACGGCTCGTCACTTGCCTCAGCGCGGCGGCGATGCAAAGCCGCCACCGACACATTCCGCGGCCAGCAACCCTCCCGCACATGGGGTTAACCCTAAGATCATTGCTGCAGTGCACAATTACCCGGATGAAACCGATTTCTTTGCCTCTTCCTGCGCCGGCACAGCGCACCCGCCGCCGGGTGAACCTCGCCCTGCAGGGCGGCGGCTCGCACGGCGCCTTCACCTGGGGGGTGCTGGACGCGCTCCTCGAAGACGGCCGCCTCGACTTCGAGGGCATCAGCGGCGCGAGCGCCGGCGCGGTCAATGCGGTGGCGCTGGCACATGGCTTTGCGACGGCGCGCGCCGCCGGCGGCGACCGCGCTGCCGCCCAGGCCGCTGCCCGCGAAACGCTGGGGCGCGTCTGGCGCCGCGTGGCCGGCGCCGGGGCACCCGGCGCGATCGCCCAGCAGTTCGCGCGCCTGCTCTTCGGCGACGGGTCGGCCCTGCGCTCGACGCTGGGCATGGACCCCTGGGCCTCCCCCTACCACTTCAACCCGCTCGACATCAACCCGCTGCGCCAACTGCTGGACCAGGAAATCGACTTCGACGCCCTGGCCGAAGTGGAGGCACCCCGCGTGTTCGTCTCGGCGACGCAGGTGCGCACCGGCCGTGCCGAGATCTTCCACGGCGAGCGGCTGACGCTCGCGGCCGTGATGGCCTCGGCCTGCCTGCCGACCATGTTCCAGGCGGTGGAGATCGACGGCGAGCCCTACTGGGACGGCGGCTACTCGGCCAACCCGGCGCTGCTGCCGCTGATCGACCGCTGCCAGAGCGCCGACATCGTGCTGGTGCAGCTCAACCCCCTGACGCGCGTGGAGACGCCGCGCACGCCCTTCGAGATCGAGCAACGCATGACGGAGCTGGCCTTCAACGCCAGCCTGCTCTCGCAGATGCGCAGCATCGACTTCATCAACCAGCTGCTGGCCGACGGCCGGCTGCAGGAAGGCACGCAGTACCGCAAGCTGCTGCTGCACCGCATCGACGTCGACAGCGCCAGCCACGCGCCGCTGTCGGCGGCCAGCAAGATGTCGGCCGACATTCGAATGATCGAGGCGCTGTTCGAGAGCGGCCGCGCCGCGGCGAGCGACTGGCTGGCGCAGAACTTCGACGCCCTGGGCCGCCACAGCACGATCGACATCCAGCAGGACTACGTGGCCGGCACGGTGACCACGCCGCTGACGCCGCCCGTGAACGAAAAACCGTCGAAGCGCGCTTAGGCCCTGCGCAGATCGCTATCGAAAAGATAGCGCACCAGATCTTCAGGCCGCCGGATCCGACGGCACCGCGGACACCAGCGCCTGCTGCGCCTCGCGCCACGCCCGCGCCTGCCCGAAGTGCCCGCAGCCGATGAAAGGCACCGGCGGCTTGAGCGCCGACAGCGGCGAGGGATGGTTCGACATCAGCAGCTTGTGCCGCTTGCCGTCGATGAAGCCGCGCTTGCCCTGCGCATGGGCGCCCCAGAGCATGAAGACCACAGGCCGCGGGCCCTCGGCCACATGGCGGATCACCGCGTCGGTCAGCACCTCCCAGCCCTTGCCGGAATGGCTGGCCGCCTGGCCCTCCTCCACCGTGAGGCAGGTGTTGAGCAGCAGCACGCCGTTCCTGGCCCACTTCACCAGGCTGCCGCCCGGATCGGGGAAGGCGGGCGGCGGCGTGCCCAGGTCGCGCTCCAGCTCCTTGAAGATGTTGCGCAGCGACGGTGGCAGCGCCACGCCCGGCGCGACCGAGAAGGCCAGCCCCTCGGCCTGGCCGCGGCCGTGGTATGGGTCTTGGCCGAGGATGACGACGCGCACCGCCTCGGGCGGCGTCAGCTCCAGCGCACGCAACGGCTGGGGCGGGAAGATGCTGGCGCCGGCGGCCAGCCGCTCGCGCAGGAAGCCGAGCAGCTTCGCGCCGACGGCCGAGGCGAAGAAATCGTCGACCAGCGGCCGCCAGCCGGGCGCCACGGGCCAATCGGCCGGGTCGGCGGACTGCAGCTGGGTGATGCGGCTTTCACTCATGAAATCGGCCTCCGACGCCCGCCCCGCCTGCGCAGGCAGCTACGAAATCCATAGCACCCTCTCTCTCATCAGGCGAAGAGCTTCGCCAGCGCCTCGCCCGGCTCCGGGGCGCGCATGAAGCTTTCGCCCACCAGGAAGGCGTCGACGCCGGCGTCGCGCAGCGTCTTCACGTCCTCGCGCGTGGCGATGCCCGATTCCGTCACCAGCAGCCGGTCGGCCGGCACGGCCGCCTTGAGCTCGATCGTGGTCTGGATCGAGACCTCGAAATTGCGCAGGTTGCGGTTGTTCACGCCGACCAGCGGCGTCCGGAGCTTCAGCGCACGCTCCATCTCGGCCGCGTCGTGCACCTCGACCAACACCGCCATGCCCAGGCCCGTCGCGATGGCCTCGAAGTCCTTCATCTGCGCGTCGTCCAGGCAGGCGGCGATGAGCAGCACGCAGTCGGCGCCGATCGCACGCGATTCGTAGATCTGCCAGGCATCGACCATGAAGTCCTTGCGCAGCACGGGCAGCTCGCACGACGCACGCGCCTGCTTGAGGAAGTCGACGCTGCCCTGGAAGAACTGCCGGTCGGTCAGCACCGACAGGCAGGCCGCGTTGATGCTGCCATCCCCCTCGGCATAGCTCTGCGCCAGGTCGGCCGGGATGAATTCGCCCTCGCGGATCACGCCCTTGCTGGGGCTGGCCTTCTTGATCTCGGCGATCACTGCGGCGTGGCCGGCCGCGATCTTGGCGCGCATGGCGCCCACGAAGTCGCGCGTGAGCACGCGGCTCTCGGCGTCGAAGCGGATTGCCTCCAGCGAGGTGCGCTTCTTCGCCGCCGCCACTTCCTCGTGCTTGACGGCGACGATCTTGTTCAGGATGTCGGACATGGGTCGATTCTCCGTGCGCCGCTCAGGCCGCCGTGGTGGCCGCCACCAGTTGCCCCAGCTTGGCCTTCGCCGCGCCGGAGTCGATGGCCTCGCGTGCCTTCTCGATGCCGATGCCGATCGAGTCGGCCACATTGGCCGCATACAGCGTCGCCCCGGCGTTGAGCAGCACGATGTCGCGCGGCGCACCGGGCTCGCCGTCGAGCACGCCGACCAGCATCGCCTTCGACTGCTCGGGCGTCTCCACGCGCAGGCTGCGGTTGCTCACCATCTGCAGGCCGAAGTCCTCGGGGTGGATCTCGTACTCGCGGATCTCGCCGTCCTTCAACTCGCCCACGAGCGTGGCCGCGCCGAGCGAGACCTCGTCCATGCCGTCGCGGCCGTAGACCACCACCGCATGCTCGGCGCCCAGTCGCTGCAGCGCGCGCACCTGGATGCCCACCAGGTCGGGGTGGAACACGCCCATCAGGATGTTGGGCGCATCGGCCGGGTTGGTCAGCGGCCCCAGGATGTTGAAGAAGGTCTTGACGCCCATCTCCTTGCGCACCGGCGCCACGTTCTTCATGGCGGGATGGTGGTTGGGCGCGAACATGAAGCCGATGCCCACGCGGGCGATGGTGTCGGCGATCTGCTCGGGCGTGCGCTGCAGGCTCACGCCCAGCGCCTCGAGCACGTCGGCGCTGCCCGACTTGCTCGACACGCTGCGCCCGCCGTGCTTGGCCACGCGCGCGCCCGCAGCAGCCGCCACGAACATCGAGCAGGTGCTGATGTTGAAGGTGTGCGAGCCGTCGCCGCCCGTGCCCACCACGTCCACCAGGTGCGTCTTGTCGGCCACGTGCACGCGGGCGGAGAGCTCGCGCATCACCTGCGCGGCGGCGGTGATCTCGCCGATGGTCTCCTTCTTCACGCGCAGCCCCGTGGTGATGGCGGCCACCATGAGCGGCGAGATCTCGCCCTTCATGATCAGCCGCATCAGGTGCAGCATCTCGTCGTGGAAGATCTCGCGGTGCTCGATGGTGCGCTGCAGGGCTTCCTGGGGGGTGATCATGGGTCTCTCTCCTTGAATGTGAAGTCTCGGTGACGCGTGCCTTGTTCAGGGCGATGCCGGGCTGTCGGTGAAGGCCAGGCGCACGCCGAAGCCGATGAACACGGCCCCCGCGACGCGTTCCATCGCCTGCATGCCGCGCCGCATGAAGCCCGCGCGCCGGGCAGCCCACGCCGCGGCCAGCGCCCAGCCGGCGCAGACGGCGAGGCCGTTGAAGGTGAACAGCAGCCCCAGCGCCAGGAACACCGCCCAGGCGTGCGGCGTGCCGGCCACGATGAACTGCGGCACGAAAGCCAGGAAGAACAGCGCCACCTTGGGGTTGAGCACGTTGGTGAGGAAGCCGCGGCGGAACACGGCGGCCGCCGAGCTTTCAGAGACGAATCGGCCCGCAGCGCCCGTCCCGCCTGCGGGAGATGCTATCAAATCAGGAGCGCCCACCGCCTTCCGCGCGAACAGCATCGTCGCGCCGACGTAGACCAGGTAGGCCGCCCCCACCCACTTGAGCACCGAGAAGGCCGTGGCCGACGCCGCGACCAGCGCGCTCACGCCCACGGCCGCCGCCACCACGTGTACGCAGCACCCCGCCGCGATGCCCAGCGCCGCGACCAGGCCGCGCCGCGCGCCGCCGCGCAGCGCGTGGCTCACGATGAAGAACACGTCCGGCCCCGGTGTGAGGTTGAGCAGCAGGCCGGCGCCGATGAAGAGCAGCAGGTGCTGGGCGTCGGGCATGGTGCGCTGCGGGCCGCTCAGGCGTGCGCGGAGAAGAAGCCGCGCACGGCGGCGATGGCGCGGTCCACGCCCTCGGCGTCGACGTCCAGGTGCGTGACGAAGCGCAGGCGGTACAGGCAGGTGGCCAGCACGCCCTGCGCCTTCAGGTGCTCGATGAGCGCCGTGCCGAGCGCGGCGGCGTCGCCTTCGAGATCGACGAAGACGATGTTGCTCTGCGGCGCCTCCACGCGCAGGCCCGGCACGCCGGCCAGCCCCTCGGCCAGCCGGCGCGCGAGCGCGTGGTCCTCGGCCAGGCGCTCGACGTGGTGGTCCAGCGCATGCAGCGCGGCGGCCGCCAGCAGCCCGGCCTGGCGCATGCCGCCGCCGGCCATCTTGCGGATGCGGTGCGCGCGCGCGATGAACTCGCGGCTGCCGACCAGGGCGGAGCCGACCGGCGCGCCGAGGCCCTTGCTGAAGCAGACGGAGACGCTGTCGAATTGGCGGGCGATGCGGCGGGCTTCTTCGAAGACGAGCTCCGTTCGGGCTGAGCTTGGCCTGTCCTGAGCCTGTCGAAGGGTCGAAGCCGGTGCAAGGCCTTCGACAGGCTCAGGCCGAACGGACTTGGACTGCGACTGCGGCTGCGACTGCGACTGCGACTGCGCCACCGCCGCATTGAACAGCCGCGCGCCGTCCAGATGCGTCGCGAGGCCGTGCTTGCGCGCGAGCGCCGTCGCGTCGCGCAGCCAGTCCATCGGCAGCACCTTGCCGCCCAGCGTGTTCTCCAGCGCCAGCAGGCGGGTGCGCGCGAAGTGCGCGTCGTCGGGCTTGATGGCCGCTTCGATCTGCGCCAGCGGCAGCGTGCCGTCGGGCGCATGGTCCAGCGGCTGCGGCTGCACGCTGCCGAACACCGCGGCACCGCCGCCTTCCCAGCGGTAGCAGTGCTGCTGCTGGCCGACGATGTACTCGTCGCCGCGGCCGCAGTGCGCCAGGATGCCGCACAGGTTGCTCTGCGTGCCGGTGGGCACGAAGAGCGCGGCCTCGAAGCCGAGCAGCGCGGCGATCCGCTCCTGCAGCGCGTTGACCGTCGGGTCGGCGCCAAAGACGTCGTCGCCCAGCGGCGCGGCGAGCATCGCGGCGCGCATCGCGGGCGTGGGCTGCGTGACGGTATCGCTGCGCAGGTCGATCACGGTTTCATGCATCAAATCGACCTCCAGCGTGCATCCAGTGGGCGCACGCAGCTACAAAATTCATAGCAGATGACAAGCTCAATCCCAAGCGCCCGAGGAACTGGCTTTGCCAGGCCTCTGGGTGCGCCCCCTTCCCGCGAAGCGAGAGAAGGGGGAGCCGCGAAGCGGCATGGGGGATGCTTCATTGCAGGAAATTCCTGAGCATGGCATGGCCATGCTCGGTCAGGATCGATTCGGGGTGGAACTGCACGCCCTCGATGCGCACCTCGTGCGCGAAGCCGGTGTGGCGCACGCCCATGATCTCGCCGTCGTCGGTCCACGCCGTCAGCGCCAGTTCCTTCGGGCAGGAATCGCGCTCGATGGCCAGCGAGTGGTAGCGGTTGACGGTGAAGCGCTCCGGCAGGCCGGCGAACACGCCCTCGCGCGTGGTCGTGATCTCGCTCACCTTGCCGTGCATGAGCTGCTGTGCCCGCACGATGCTGCCGCCGAAGGCTGCGCCGATCGACTGGTGGCCCAGGCACACGCCCAGGATCGGCAGCTTGCCCGCGAAGGCGCGGATCGCCGGCACCGACACGCCCGCCTCCGCCGGCGAGCAGGGCCCGGGCGACACCACCAGCCGCGTCACGCCCGCGTCGATGCGCGCGCCGATGTCCTCCAGCGTCAGTTCGTCGTTGCGCACCGTCTCCACCTCTGCCCCCAGCTCACCCAGGTACTGGACGATGTTGAAGGTGAAGGAGTCGTAGTTGTCGATCATCAGGACTTTCATCGCTGGATGCTCCTGGAATGCGGGACCGGGCAGCCGAACGCAAAGGGCGCAGAGCCTTCGCAGAGGACGCAGAAGGAAGACAGAAAGGGGTTCATAGCTTGTTGACCACCCTGTGAATGCCCTTGACGACGGGGAAGGCGTGAAAGTTGATGAGCAGGCCCAGCTTGAGGCCCGAGACGCGCAGGTACGACAGGAGTTGCGCTCGATGCAGTTCGTTGGTGGCTTCCATCGCCTTCAGTTCCAGCAACACGCTGCCCTCGACGATGAAATCGGCGCGATAGGCCACACCAAGCGAGCGCCCCTTGAACACCGCCTCGATCGGCACCTCGCGCTGGAATGCCAGTTCGCGCTCGTTCAGCTCGATGGCCAGCGCCGCCGCGTACGCACTCTCCAGCAAACCAGTCCCCAGGACCCTCTGCACCTCGACGGCCGCCCCGATGATCTCGTGCGACCAATCGTTCTCGACAATTTGGTTGTCCTTCTGCGCCCTCTGCGGAACCTCTGCGCCCTCTGCGTTCGGCTGTCCGTATCCGGTATTCATTCCAGCCCCTCCTCCACCAGTTCGGCCGCCCGCAGCAGCGCACGCGCCTTGGCTTCGGTTTCCTTCCACTCCAACTCGGGCACCGAATCGGCCACCACGCCCGCCGCCGCCTGCACGTGCAGCATCTGGTCCTTGACGATGCCGGTGCGGATCGCGATGGCGACGTCCATGTCGCCGGCGTAGCTGATGTAGCCGCAGGCGCCGCCGTACAGGCCGCGCTTGGTGGGCTCCAGCTGGTCGATCAGTTCCATCGCATGCACCTTCGGCGCGCCGGTCAGCGTGCCGGCCGGGAAGGTGGCCTTGAGCACGTCGATGGCGGTCATGCCGTCCTTCAGGATGCCTTCGACATTGCTCACGATGTGCATCACGTGGCTGTAGCGCTCCACCGCGAAGGCCTCGGTCACCTTCACCGTGCCGATCTTGGCGATGCGGCCGATGTCGTTGCGCGCCAGGTCGATCAGCATCACGTGCTCGGCGCGCTCCTTGGGGTCGTTCACGAGTTCGACCTCGGCCGCCTTGTCCAGCTCGATCGAGGCGCCGCGCGGCCGCGTGCCGGCCAGCGGGCGGATGGTGATCTTCTGCTCACCCTCCGGCGTGTGTTCCTGCCGCACCAGGATCTCCGGCGACGCGCCGACGACATGGTGGTCACCCATGTCGTAGTAGTACATGTAAGGGCTCGGATTGAGCGAGCGCAGCGCGCGGTACAGCGACAGCGGCGACTCGGTGTAGCGCTTGCTGATGCGCTGGCCCACCTGCACCTGCATGAAGTCGCCGGCGGCGATCAGCTCCTTGGCGCGCTCGACGGCCGCCAGGTAGTCGGCTTTGGCGAAGGGGCGCTCGGGCGGGTGCGCCTGCGTGGGCTTCACGACCGGCGCGCTGACGGAGTAGCGCAGCTTGTCCTTCAGCTCGCGCAGCCGGCGCCTGGCGTTCGGATACGCCTCGGGCTGCCTCGGATCGGCGTACACGATGAGGTACAGCTTGCCCGAGAGGTTGTCGATGACCGCCAGTTCCTCGCACTGCAGCAGCAGGATGTCGGGGCAGCCGAGGGTGTCGGGCGGGCAGCTGGCCTCCAGCTTCTTCTCGATGTAGCGCACCGCGTCGTAGCCGAAGTAGCCGGCCAGCCCGCCGCAGAAGCGCGGGAGCCCGGGCGACAGGGCGACCTTGAAACGCCGCTGGTAGGCCTCGATGAAGTCCAGCGGGTTGCCTTCGGCCGTCTCGACGACCTGGCCGTCGGTCACGACCTCGGTGCGCGCTTCGGCGCCGAAGCCGCGCGCGCGCAGCAGCGTGCGCGCCGGCAGGCCGATGAAGGAATAACGGCCGAAGCGCTCGCCGCCGACGACGGATTCGAGCAGGAAGGAATGCCGCCCGCCACCCTGGGTGTGCGCCAGCTTGAGGTAAAGCGAGAGGGGGGTCTCGAGGTCGGCGAAGGCCTCGAGCATCAGCGGGATGCGGTTGTAGCCCTGGGTGCTGAGGCTCTTGAATTCGAGTTCGGTGATCACGGCTTCTCCACGTGCCGGCGTCGCTGGATCTTCAGGCGCGGGCGTTCATTCACGGGTGGTTCGCGGCGGCGGCGAACCTCGGGTGCACGGCGGGCGCCGTGCCATCACTCAGGCGCACGGCAGCAGCCGTGCTTCAGGCAGGCAAAGTCGCTGGCGTACGCCAGGGCCAGGCTCCCCGGCTCCCGCGACCTGTCTGGATGACGTGATGAACAAACATGGAGCGGCGAGTGTAGCCCAGGCACAGCGACGTGCCGTTTCGAAATTCAGGCGGCCAGCAGCTCGCTGATGGCGTCGACGAAGCCGTCGGCGTCCACGCCGCGCACCGGCTCGCCGTGGTTGTAGCCGTAGGTCACCAGCACCACCGGGCAGCCCGCGGCACGCGCTGCGCGCGCGTCGTTGCTCGAGTCGCCGATCATCAGCGTGCGCGCGGGTGCGGTGCCCAGTGCCTCGCAGGTCTTGAGGAGCGGCAGCGGATCGGGCTTCTTGCGCTCGAAATCGTCGCCGCCGAACACGTGGTCGAAATAGCCGGCCAGGCCCTTGGCCTCCAGCAGCGGCCGGGCGAAGCCACGCGGCTTGTTGGTCAGGCAGGCCAGGCGCAGGCCGCGCGCCGCGAGGCCCTGCAGCCCGTCGGCCACGCCGGCATAGAGCAGCGAATGCCGGCCGTTGATGGCGAGGTAGTGGTGCTGGTAGCGCGTCCAGGCGCGGTCGTACAGGGCATCGTCCGCCGGCGCCTGCACGTGCTGCAGCACGGCGCGGATCAGGTGTTCGGAGCCCTTGCCCACGCGCGTCTCGACCACCGAGGGCGTGACCTTCGGCAGGCCCAGGTCGTCCAGCATGCCGTTGAGCGCGGCAACGAAGTCGCCCAGCGTGTCGACCATGGTGCCATCGAGGTCGACGATGGCGGCATCGAAAGCGTCGAGGCGCGGATGCCTGGGGGCGGATGAAGTCATGCCGCGATTCTCGCGCGGCGAAACAGCCTTCTCAGGCTTCGGTGAGCGACTGCGCGGCGACCACCGCCTCGGTGCGGTTGCGCACGTTCAGGGCGCGGAAGATGGCCGCCAGGTGGATCTTCACCGTGCCTTCGCTGATGCCCAGGCTGCGGCCGATGAGCTTGTTGGGCTTGCCCTGCGAGAGCAGCTGCAGCACCTCGACCTGGCGTTCCGTCAGCACGTTGCGCAGGTGCTCGAGGGTGGGTGCCCCCACGCTGCCGATGCGGGGCGCGGTGCCCTCCGTCGCGGCGGGTGCCGCCCCACCGCCGGCGACACCGGCCACCACGCCCGGGGGCAGGGCCGACAGCAGCATCGGTGGCACATAGACGCCACCTGCCAGCACCAGCCGCACGGCAGAGAGCATGACGTCGGGCGAATAGGCCTTGGGGATGAAGCCCAGTACGCCGCGCTCGAGCACGGCGCGCATGATCGCCGGGTCTTCGTAGCCCGAGAGCACGATCACCGGCACGGCCGGATGGCGGCGGCGCAGTTCGTCGATGTGCGACTGGCCTTCGGCACCGGGAATGTTCAGGTCGATCAGCGCCAGGTCGAGGTCGTCGGCCGCGCCCGCGAACAGCTCGTCCACGCTCATCGCGAGAACGAAGTCGATGTCACTCTGCAGTTCGGAGAGCTTGGTCTTGACTGCCTCGATGACGAGCCGGTGGTCATCGGCGATCAGGATTTTCATGGCTGGATGGGCGTGGGCACGCGCGCTGACTGGCGTTGACGATAACGGCGAACGTGCCGCACAGCAAGGCGGCAGGCGCTGCACGAACGGCATAGCTCCCCCGCGGTATGGTGCGCCCGGGCACCGGCTTCAAGAATGCCCTCCACTTGATTGGGGGTGGACATGGTCGGGAGCCGAGGGGGTGGGTGCGCGCACGGATCGCCCGGCGTCGCCCCAGCAGCTCGCTAGCGGCCGGGTCGTCATGCCGCGCCTTTTCGACTTCTACGCGCCGGTGTTCACCTTCGGGTTGGCCCTGGACGCGCCCTCGACCGCGCTGGCCGCGCCGCTCACGGGCGGCGAGGCGCAGCAACGTGCGCGCCGGCTCCTCGATCGCGCGCGCAGCGCCGCGCTGGCTGCAGGCAAGCCGCTGCGGCAGGTCGAGTCGGCCGGCTTCGCCCTCGTGGCCTGGTTCGACGAGCTGATGGCGCGCCATCCCCGCTGGGCCGACAGCGCGGCACCGCTGCAGATGCAGCTCTTCAACTCGACCAATGCGCAGACGGAGTTCTTCCACCACCTGTCGGCCCTGAAGGGCGAGGACGCCGAGCTGCGGGAGATCTACTGGTACGCCCTCGCGCTGGGATTCAAGGGGCAGTACTACTTCGAGAGCGAGCACCGCGACGGCGAGATCGCCAAGCTCATCGCCCTGCATGCCGCACAGCTGCCGCTGGCGCCGATCGATGCGCGCGCCCTGCGCGACGCACCGCTCGTGCTGCAGCCGGCGCCGCCCGTCGAGCCTTTTCGCACCCGCGACCCGCAGCATCGGCAGCGCGCGATGCTGCGCACGGCAGCGGCCCTGCTCGCACTCGTTCCGCTCGGCCTGCTGCTGTCGGCGCTGCTGGGCCGGGGCGTCGACGCACCGTCGAGCCTGGGCGAGCGCCTCGAGGGCCAGCTCCAGGCGTACGCGTGTGCCGACCTCGCCGCGACCGTCGACGCACACGGCAACGCGCGTGTGCGCGGCTTCGTCCCCCAGCGCGAGGACATCGACCGCGTGCAGCGCGACGTCGGCCGTATGCCGGGCGTCACCACGGCCGACGTGGACCTGCAGCTTCGACCCTGGCCTTACTGCGAAGTGGTGACCATGCTCAAGCCCTACCTGGCGCGCAACCGCCAGGGCCGCGCGGGCCTGCAGGTGGACACACCCACGGCGCGCGACGGCCAGCTGCGCGAAGGCGATCCGGTGCGGGTGCTGGTGAGAACGCCGGCGCACGATGCACAGCTGTGGGTGGACTACTACACCGCCGACGGTGCCGTGCTGCACTTCCGGTCCGACGGCGCCCAGACGGTCGCCACGGCGCCGGGCCAGACACTCACCTTCGGCACCGACGTCCCGTCGAGCTGGCTGGTGAGCCCGCCGTTCGGCACGGTGCTGGTGACTGCGGTGGCGGTGCCGCAGGGCCAGCTCGCGGCCGAGTCCGGCCCACCGCCCTTCGAACTCGCGTCGGCCTACCTGCTGCGCCTGCGCGAGCGACTGGGTGCGGACCGGTCTGGCGAGAAGACCGTCGCCGACTATGTGTTCCTCGAGACCGTGGAGCGCTGACCGCCATGCGATGGCTCCCGAGCTTCTGGCTGGCCCTGGCCCTGTGCATGGCCACATGGGCACTGCTGTGGTGGAAGCTCCTGGGCGCGGGGCGTGCCGCACGACGGCGAACCCTGGAAACGCGCATCCGGCTCTGGGAGCGCACCCATCCGCCCCCCTCGCCCGCCACGCTGCAAGCCCTGCGCACGGCGGCACAGGCGGCGCGCCGCGCGCTGTGCAGCAGCGGCGATCGGCAGTCGCCGTACCGGCGACCCTGGGTCCTGTTCGTGGGCGATCCTACGGCCGACCTGCCGGCGCTGCTCGCTGCGGCGCACCCCGCCGGGCCGATGCCGTCGCCGGCAGCCGGTGACGGCGACGTCTTCTGGCGCTGGTGGCTCGCGGAGCCTCTCGTGGCGATCGAGGTGTGCCCACCCCCCCTCGCGCCCGCGATGCCCCAGGACTCGCTGTGGCTGCGTGCGCTGCACGAGTTGGCGCGGCGGCGGCCGCGGCTGCCGCTCGACGGTGTGGCGCTGTGCGTGTCGACCGCCGCACTGCAGGCCGATGCGTCCGTGGCCCGTCCCACCTTCGAGCTGCTGTGCCGCCGCGTCCAGGACACCGTCCAGGGCCTGCGGGTGCGCATGCCGGTGTACGTGATCGTCACCGGGCTGCAGCGCCTGCCGGGCTATGCAACGGTGCGCGCCGCCCTGCCGCCGGAAGCACTTGTCCGCGTCCTTGGCACGCGTGCCGACGCCCAGCCCCCCGCCTTGCCGGCCCTCGACCGGCTGTTCGACCCCTTGATGCTGCGTCTGCAGGCCTTGCGTCTGGGGCTGCTGCCGCAGATGCACGAAGCATCGGCGCGTGCCGACGTCCACGCCTTCGTCGAAGCGATGCAGGCATTGCAGCCCGGCCTGGCACTCCTGCTCGAGCAGATGGCCCGCGGCGGCGAGGCTTCCGGCGGATGGCCGTGGCGTGCCCTGTTCTTCACGGCCTCGGGGCCGGACAGCGCCTTCATCAGTGACCTGTTCGCCCGCTGGATCCCGGAGGACCACGGACTGGCCAGGCCGCAGCCCTGAGAAGCCGTGAACGAACCGCAGCGCGGCGCGCTCACTTCGCGGGCGCGGGCGGCGGGGGCGCGGGCTCCAGGCGGATCTGCCGCGCCCCGAACACGACATTGAGGCCGACCGGCTTGCCCGGCTCCACGGCGCGCACCTCGCGCCAGCGTGCGCGGTCGAGGTCACGGTAGGCCGCCATGAAGGCCAGGGCCTTGGCGTCGGCCGGCAGCGTCATCTCGAGCTTGCGGCTCTCGCCGGGGCGCAACAGCATCTCCTCGCGCTGGACCAGCTCCGCGCCGAGCGTGGCCTGGTCCTTCTCGTACAACGAGAAGAAGTCGGCCCCGTCAAAGGGGCCGGAGGTCTTGAGCGCGTAGACGCGGACGGTGACCGGCGATGCACGGCCGCGCGCATCGGGGTTCACATCGGGAGCACCGACCAGCGAGAGGGCCACTGGCGTCACGACCGGCTTCGGCGGCGCGGCACCGCAACCGGCCAGCAGGACCACGGCACCGGCCATCGTCGCGCCCATCCATCCCATCAGGGAACGGCGGCCATAGGACGAATGGTGGGTGCCGGTCTCTCGCATGCTATTTCCTTCGTTGCATTGACCCTGTGGTGGGCATCTTTGATTATCACCAGCGAATTCGAACAGGCAACATGCTCACTCCCGAACTCGTCGACGCATTGCAGGCGCCCATCAGCGAGGCTTCGCCCTGCGGCGACGACCTGGAGTACGACCCCGCGTTCACGGCCGCCGAGTCGGCCGCACGCGGCAAGCCCGAGCAGCAGTTCGGCGACACCGTCATTCCCGCGGTGGACCCGGACTGGAACCAGGTGGCCGAGCAGGCCACGGGCCTGTTGCGCCGTAGCAAGGACGTGCGCCCCGCCGTGCTGCTGCTGCGCACCTCGACCCGCCGGCAGGGCGTCACTGGCTTCGGACTTGGCATGCAGCTGCTCACGGGCCTGCTCGAACGCCATTGGGACGCCATTCACCCTCAGCTCGATGCCGACGACGACAACGACCCGACGATGCGGCTCAATGCGCTCGCGCCGCTGTCGGACGAATCGCTGGTCCCACGCGACCTGTACGACGCGCTGATCGGCAACTCGCGCAGTCTCGGCCCGCTGCGCGTGCGCGACGTGGCAGTGGCCCGCAACGCGCTGGCGCCGGTGGGCGATGCCGGCTATTCGCCGACGCAGGTACAGGGCGCGCTCGAAGAGATCCTGGCCGACGACCCCGATGCAGCGGCCGCACTGCGCGCGGTGGCGCCGGCCGTGACGGGCCTGCAGAACCTGCTGGTGGAGCGCAGCGGCCGCTCCGACGCCGTCGACTTCTCGCGCCTGCGCAGCATCGGCCAGGTGCTGCAGCAGGCGGCACTCGCCGCCACCGGCACCGCCGAGCCGCAGGCCGATGGCGTCGACCCCGGCCCCGCGGCAGATGGTGGCGCTGGCCAAGGCATCGCGGCGCCGATGCGCGGCGACATCGCCACGCGGCAGGACGCGCTGCAGATGCTCGACCGCGTCATCGACTACCTCAAGCGCACCGAGCCAGGCAACCCCGCGCCGCTTCTGATCGAGCGCGCCAAGAAGCTCATCGGCGTGAGCTTCCTCGACATCATCGCCAACCTCGCCCCCGACGCAATGAACACCATCGAGCACGTCACCGGCGCGCGCGCGGTGTCCGAATCCGATTAGCGCGGCTTCCCACCCCGCGCCCCTTCCTCCCTCCACC
>SCOE01000065.1 GCA_005503065.1 Comamonadaceae bacterium ALPHA2B | reverse complement strand
GGGCGGCGCCTTGGCGGGGGCGGGCGAGCTGTCCTCCTCTTCCTCGGCGTCCATGTCGGGGTCCGCCTCGCCGTTCCCGCGCGCGGGCGCCGCGGTGTGCACCGGCGCCGACAGCGCGGCAGGCCCTTGCACCGACGCGCCGCCGGCCTTCGGTGCATCGGGCGCCATGCGCCCGAGCGCGAAGCCCGCCACCAGCCACACCGCGGCCAGCGCGAACACCGGCCAACTCGCGCGGTACACCTCGCCCCAGCCGGCCGTGAAGCGCAGCCGCAGGCCGCGCCAGCGGGTGTGACCGAGCCGGAAGCGCATCGCGCTGCCCCAGAGGAAGGGCGCCAGTGCGGCGCCGCCGGTCACGATCGCGAAGTAGACGATGTGCTGGCCCGTGTTGGAGGCCACGTTCAACGCGATGTAGAAGGCCGCCAGCAGCAGGAAGCCGAACACCATGCCGCGGATGCCGGCGGTGAACTCGAGCGGGCTGTCGGCCACCAGCGTGTGGCCGTAGAAGTACTTGATGGTGCGCCGCCGCGCCCACGGCGTGAACAGGCCGAGCGTCACGATCGTCAGCAACACGTTGACGATCCAAACGCCGAAGTACACGCCGCCGTCGCCGGTGAAGCCCAGGCGCCAGGCCTCGATCTCGCCCGAGGGCCGTGCCCCGGCGGGCGGGACGGCAGGCGGACCGGGCGGCTCGCGCTCGAACTGCGAAAGATCCGGCGCGAAGTCCGGGTGCTGGAATGTCGGGTCTGGCATGCGGCCCCTTCTCCTTGTTGCTCCTCGAGGGCCATGAAAGTGTAGTGGCGTGGCCTGGGTGGCAGCCCGGGCTTTCAAGCCAAAGCAGGCCAAAGCGCCCGTTGCGCGGGCGCATGGCGCTATCGATTCAGGAGCGCTCGAAGAGGCGCCGTCAGGCGTCGGGCGCGCAGCCGCCCGCCAGCGCGGTGTCGATGGCGCTGCGCAGCGCATCGAGCTGCAGCGGCTTGCGCAGCACCACCGCGCCCGGCCACAGCAGGGGCAGCAGGCGGCCGACGTCGGCGTAGCCGGTCAGGATGAGGACCGGCAGCCCGGGATGCAGGCGGTGCAGCTCGCTGGCCAGCGCGGCGCCGTTCATGCCCACCATGCCGAAGTCGGCCAGCACGACGTCGGGTGCGGAAGCCGCCACCGCGGCCAGTGCCTGCGCCCCGGCCGACACGGCCGTGACGCGGTAGCCCGCTTCGGCGAGCAGCGCACCCACCGATTCGCGCACGTGGCCGTCGTCGTCGACCAGCAGCACGTGGGCGCCGCGCGCCGGGGGCGGGCAGGGCGCGGCCTCGCCGAGGGGGGCCGCCGGCGGCATCGCGGCGCCGTGGACCTCGCGCAGCCACAGCGTCACGGTCGTGCCCTGACCCGGCGCGCTCGCGATGCGCGCAGTGCCGCCGGCCCGCAGCGCGAAGCCGCGCACCTGCGCCAGCCCGAGGCCCGTGCCCTGGGCCTCGCCCTTGGTGGTGAAGAAGGGCTCGAAGGCACGCGCCGCCACCTCCGGCGCCATGCCGGGGCCGTCGTCCTCCAGGGTGAGCACGAGGTAGGTGCCGTCGGCCAGCTCGGCATCGCCGCGCACCGCTTCGCGCCGCGAGCCGATGCGCAGGGCACCCACGCCATGCTGCGCGTCGCGCGCGTTGATGGCGAGGTTGAGGATGGCGGCCTCCAGCTGCGTGGGGTCGGCCAGCGTCAGCACCTCGGTGTCCTGCAGGCGGAACTGCAACTGCATCTCCGGGCCGACCGCGCGCCGCAGCAGTTCGCGCATCTGGCCCACGCGCTCGGCGGCCGCCATCGGGCGGTACTCCGGCACCTGGTCGCGCGAGAAATTCAGCAACTGCCGGGTGAGGTCTGCGGCACTGCGCACGGCGGCCAGCCCATCCTCCGCGCGGCGCCGCACCACGTCGGGCTGGTCGGCCTTGCGCTCGATCAGTTGGAGGTTCCCGCTCAGGGCCTGGAGCAGGTTGTTGAAGTCGTGGGCGATGCCGCTGGTGAGCTGGCCCACGGCCGCCAGGCGCTGGCGCTTGCGCAGCAGGGCGTTGTCGTCGCCGGTGCCGGTCAGGGCGTCCGTCACCTCCTGCCGCAGCGCGGCGGTCTGGCGGTCCTTGCTGCGGTTGGCGGCGCGCAGCTGCAGCAGCGCGGCGGTCTGCCGCGCCAGCGCCTGCAGCGCGGCCAGCTGGCCGGCCGACAGCTCGCGCGGCTCGCGGTCGATCACGCAGACGGTGCCCAGGGCGTCGCCCGCGGGCGTGACGATGGGTGCGCCGGCGTAGAAGCGGATGCGGGGTTCGCCCTGCACCAGGGGGTTGCCGACGAAACGCGGGTCGAGCACCGCGTCGCGCACCTGCATCACCGTGCCGGGGGCCGAGATCGCATGGGCGCAGAAGGCGTCGCTGCGTGGGGTCTCCGGGGCGTCCAGGCCGACGCGGGCCTTGAACCATTGGCGGTCGGCGTCGACCAGCGACACCAGCGCGATCGGCGTGCCGCAGATCTGCGAGGCCAGCAGCACGACGTCGTCGAACGCCGTTTCGGCTCCGGTGTCGAGCACCTGCAGGGCGTCCAGCGCCGCCAGGCGGCGGTCTTCGTGGGGCGGCAGGGGAGGGGTGCCGTGCTCACTCATGCCCGGTGGCCAGTGTGCGCGACGCGGCCCGGGGCGGGAAGGCGGTGCGGGGTCAGCGGTTGCGCGGGCATGATCGATTCTAGGCAGCGCACCGGCCATGGAGCGGTCGGACAACAGCGACTGATCCGGGCCTGAACGCAGGCTGAACGACGCCTCGCGTTCGCGCTGCGGCCACGGCCTACGGACGCTTGGCCGAACCCGGTGGCACGATCGCATGCCAACCCCTTCGACCGCCATGCTCATCAACTGCGCCGCCTATCGCGAGGGCCGCAAGCTCGCCGACATCGGGCTCGCCGACATTCCGCAGCACCTGTCCGACCCCGGCACCTTCGTCTGGGTGGCCCTGCACGACGCGAGCGATGACGAATTGGCGACGCTGCAGCGCACCTTCGACCTGCACCCGCTGGCGGTCGAGGACGTGCAGCGCGGCCGGCAGCGGCCCAAGGTGGAGGAGTACGGCGAGTCGCTCTTCGTCGTCATGCACCTGCTCGATGTGGAGGGCGAGGGCGAACACCGGCGCATCCGCGTGGGCGAGGTCGATGTCTTCGCGGGCCGCAACTACGTGGTCTCGGTGCGCAACCGCAGCGCGCAGAGCCTGGCGCGGGTGCGCGAGCGCTGCGAGCGCGAGCCCGAGCTGCTGAAGAACGGCCCCGGCTTCGTGCTGTATGCACTGATGGACGAGGTGGTGGACCGCTACTTCCCCGTCATCGAGCACCTCGAGGACGAACTCGAGGCGATCGAGAAGCAGATCCTCACCGAGAAGGCGGGCCGCGAGAACATCCAGCGCCTGTACGGCCTCAAGCGCCGGCTGCGCGTGCTCAAGCACGCGGTGGCGCCGCTGCTGGAAGCGGCGGGGCGGCTGTACGGCGGCCGCGTGCCGTCGCTGTGCCTGGGCATCCAGGACTACTTCCGCGACGTGATCGATCACCTGGCGCGCATCAATGCGTCGGTCGACGCCATCCGCGACACCGTGGGCGTGGCGATCCAGGTCAACCTGTCGCTGGTCACCATCGCCGACAGCGAGGTGACCAAGCGGCTGGCGGCCTGGGCGGCGATCTTCGCGGTGTGCACCGCCTTCGTGGGCGTTTGGGGCATGAACTTCGAATTCATGCCCGAGCTGAAGTGGCGCTACGGCTATCCGGCGGCGCTGGGGCTCATCGTGGCGGTGTGCGGCTACCTGTACTGGCGCTTCCGCAAGGCGGGGTGGGTGTGAGGTCCGCAAGTTCGACTTCAGATGAAAAGTGCCTGCAGCGCCCATGAAACGGGCGCCGGATGCTATCGAATCGGTAGCAGATGCCGCAGTGCGCCGTGAGGTCGGCGGCCCTGCGCCATGATCCGGGCGCAGACCACCGCCGACCCGCCTCAGCATGACCCTCGCTCCTTCCCCCGCCCTGCTCCTGCGCGACGTCCGCCCGTGGGGCGCAGCCGCGGTCGATGTCCTCGTGCAGGGCGAGCGCATCGCGGCCATCGGCGCCGGCCTGCCTGTTCCGCCGGGCGCGGCGGTGGAGGAGGGCGGCGGCGCGCTGCTGCTGCCCGGCCTCGTCGAGGGCCACACCCACCTCGACAAGACGCTGTGGGGCCTGCCCTGGTACCGCAACGAGGTCGGCACGCGCCTGATCGACCGCATCGACAACGAGCGCGCCTTCCGGCATGCGAGCGGGCACGACGCGGCGGCGCAGTCGCTGGCCCTGGCGCGGGCCTTCCTGGCGACCGGCACCACGCGCATCCGCACGCACGTCGACGTCGACACGCAGGCCGGCCTCAAGCACCTCGAAGGTGTGCTGCGCACGCGCGACGCCATGGCGCCCTGGCAGCAGATCCAGACCGTGGCCTTCCCGCAGTCGGGCCTGCTGGTGCGGCCCGGCACGGCGGAACTGCTCGACGCCGCGCTGGCCGCCGGCGCCGACGTGCTGGGTGGCCTGGACCCCTGCGCCATCGACGGCGACCCGGTGCGCTCGCTCGACGTGCTCTTCGGCATCGCCGCGAAGCACGGCAAGCCGCTGGACATCCACCTGCACGAGCCCGGCGCGATGGGCGCGTTCTCGCTCGGGCTGATCCTGGACCGCACCGAGGCGCTCGGCCTGCAGGGGCGCGTGGCGATCAGCCACGGCTTCTGCCTGGGCGACCTGGCCGCCGCGGAATGCAACGCACTGCTGGCGCGCATGGCCGCGCTCGGTGTGGTGCTGGTCACCAGTGCACCGCCCTCGCGCAGCGTGCCGCCGCTCATGGCCTGCCGTGCGGCCGGCGTCACGGTGCTCGGTGGCAACGACGGCATCCGCGACACCTGGACGCCCTACGGCACGCCCGACATGCTGGAACGCGCCATGCTCATCGGCCTGCGCTACAACCTGCGCCGCGACGACGAGATCGACATCGCGCTGGATGGCGTCACGCGGGCGGCGGCCCTCGGATGCGGATTCGCCGACCATGGCCTCGTGCCCGGCAGCCGCGCCGACCTCGTGCTGGTCGATGCGCAGAGCGTGGCGCACGCGGTGGTGGCGCGGCCCGCCCGCCGGCTGGTCGTGGCGCGCGGCGCTGTCGTGGCGCGCGAGGGCGTGCTTCGGCCGGGCCTGCCGGGCGAACGAGCCCACGGTACCGCCTGACCCGCACACGAGCCGTTACCAGCAGGAGCCTTGCAGCGCCGAGGGGTGGGGGCGCGAACAGGAGCGCGCATGCCAGCCGTCGATGCCGGCACCACCGCGCGTGTGACGCGGTCCTGGCGAAGCCCGTGCGGCGGATGGACGGAAGTCGTGGGAGCATCGGCGAACTCTGGGGACGATGCAGCATTCGATGCAGGCCGCATGCCGTGGTGGAGCTTGCGCGCCGTCAAGATCCGGGCTGCGCAGGCACGGGCGGCGAGGTGCCGTGCCCGGCAGTGGCCCGAACCATCCTCTTGACGTGCCGCAAGACGGCCCGCAGGCGCGCGGGCTACGCTGCCGGCACCGCTCGCATTCGTGGCGGCTTGAAAGGGCGGGATGCGTACAGCTGATTCGTTGGCACGGGCGAGCGTGCGCCAGGCGGCATGGGAACGCGCAGCGCACCTCTGAACGCCGCGGCAGTGGCGGCGGCGCGCGCGGCGGGCGAGGGGCTGTCCTGCCTCGGCTGCCCCCACCTGGGCGTGTGCATGCCGGCGCAGGCCGTGCCCAGGACGGGCCGGCCCGACCGGCTGGTGTCGCGCCGCCTGCTGCTGCAGCGCCGCGAGCCGCTGCTCAGCACGGGTGACCGGTTCACCGCCGTTTACGGCGTGCGCCGTGGCCTGCTCAAGGGCGTGCTGGCGGCGGATGTGGCCGGTGGACTGGTCACGGGCTTCTTCTTCCCGGGCGACCTCGCCGGACTCGACGGCATCGCACGGGACCGGCATCCGACGGGCGTGCTGGCGGTCACCGATGCCGAGGTCTGCGTCATTCCCTTCGACCGGCTGGAGGCATGGGCGTCGCGTGCCCCGGCCGTGCAGCGTCACCTGCACCGCCTGCTGTCGAGGGAGATCGGGCGTGGCTGCATGGCCCTGCTGCCGCTGGCGCGGCTCACGGCGGCCCAGCGGGTCGCCGACTTCCTGCTCCGTTTTGCCGCCGCGCAGTCGCACGGCAGCGCATCCGATTTCGTACTGGCCCCGACCCTGGAGGAGATGGGCAGCCACCTGGGCCTGAAGATGGAAACCGTGTCGCGCGTGCTCGCCCAACTGGTGTCGCAGCGGCTGATCGCACGCGAGCGGCGGAGCCTGCGCATTCTGGAGTTCGCCGACCTCGATCGCCTGGCTCGGGCGCAGTCCGCCGGCCCCGAGGCGCGCTGACGGCGCAAAGGCCAACGCCGCGGCCTCCCGCCGCTGGCCTGCCAAGCTTCGGTGTGCATCCCGCGCGCCCGGAGCGCGCGACAGCACGTCCCCGGACCTCTCGGAGATGACACACTCGGCGCAACGCCCTGCGTCCGCTGCAATGTCCTTGTCGGTTCGGGTCGCGCCGGGCGGCGACACGTCCCCCTTTCGGAAACTCTGCCATGACAACGCCCGCACACCCGAGCACCTACCGCGACGAATTCATGCAGCGCGCCCTGGCCCTGTCGGCCCAGGCGCTCGACACGCCCGGCACCGAGCCCTTCGGCGCGGTGGTGGTGAAGGACGGCCGCATCGTCGGCGAGGGCTTCAACCATTCCGTCGCCCATTGGGACCCGACCTCGCACGGTGAGACCGAGGCGATCCGCGATGCCTGCCGGCGGCTGCAGACGGTGGACCTGTCGGGTGCCGAGCTGTATTCCTCCTGCGAGCCCTGCGCGCTGTGCGTGGCGGCGATGCACATCGCGGGCATCGGCCGGCTGTACTACGCGGCCTCGCTCGCCCAGTCGGGCGAAGCCTTCGAGGGCGTGCCCGCGTCGGCGCGCCACCCGATCGACGTCGACGTGCTGCGCAGCGAGGCCGGCGCGCCGCTGCAGTCGCGGCTGATGCGCGCGGAGCAGCACGCGGACACCGCCGCCGTCGAGATCCTGCGGCGCTGGGCGGCGGCCCGGCGTTCAAGAGGTCTTGAAGAAAAAGTGGCTGCAGCGCCTGTCGGGCGGGCGCAGTGAGCTATCTTTTCGATAGCAAGCGGGCGCCTGGCGCCCTCAGTCCCAGGCCGGCGCCAGGCCGTCGGGGCTCACCAGCCGGTCCCCGCGATCGAGTGCCGCGATGCGGGCCATCTCCGCGTCGGTGAGCCACAGCGCGCGCGCCTGCAGGTTGCTCGCCAGGTTCTCGCGACGGGTCGACGACGGAATCACTGCGTAGCCCGACTGCATCGCCCAGGCCAGGACCACCTGCGCCGGCGTGGCGCCGCTCGCCTGCGCGATCTGCCCGACCACCGGGTCGCCCAGCACCTTGCCGTAGGCCAGCGTCATGTACGAGGTCGTCGCAATGCCCTGCGCCGCAGCGAAGGCCGTCACGGCGCGGTTCTGCAGGTAGGGGTGCAGTTCGATCTGGTGCGTGGCGATCTGCGCCGCACCGACGGCGGCGATGGCCTCCTTCAGCAGCGCGATGTTGAAGTTCGACACGCCGATGTGCCGCGTCAGGCCCTGCGTGCGGGCCTCGGCCAGCGCACCCATGAATTCGGCCACCGGCACGGCGCCGCCGGGCGAAGGCCAGTGGATCAGTGCCAGGTCGACCTGCTCGAGGCGCAGCTTGTGCAGGCTGTCCTTGAGGCTGGCGGCCAGCCGGTCGGCGCCGAGCTGCTCGGTCCAGACCTTGGTGGTGACGAAGAGTTCGTGACGGGGCACGCCGCTGTCGGCGATGGCCTGGCCGATCTCGGCCTCGTTGCCGTAGATCTGGGCCGTGTCGATGGCGCGGTAGCCCAGCTCGAGGGCGTTGCGCACCGAGTCGATGACGACCTGGTCCTTCAGGCGGAAGGTGCCGAGGCCGAAGGCGGGGACGGAGGGGGCGTTCATGGGTGGGTCCTTGATAGGAGGGAACAAGCCGCAGT
Source organism: Comamonadaceae bacterium ALPHA2B (assembly GCA_005503065.1). Classification (GTDB taxonomy): domain Bacteria; phylum Pseudomonadota; class Gammaproteobacteria; order Burkholderiales; family Burkholderiaceae_C; genus Xenophilus. The sequence continues at coordinate 7,538 of SCOE01000065.1, read as the reverse complement.
GTGGCCGCGAGTCCTTTGCAGAAAAACACCGTGATCGGCCAAAGATATTTGCCGACGAATCAATAATTGGCGCCATGAAGACGACGCTGGACGAACTGCAGGCCTTCATCGCCGTGGTCGACACCGGCTCCATCAGCGCCGCGGCCGAGCAACTGGGCCAGACCGTCTCGGGCGTGAGCCGGGCGCTCGGCCGGCTGGAGCGCAAGCTCGCCACCACGCTGCTGCGCCGGACGACGCGGCGGATCGCGCTGACCGAGGAGGGCCAGGCCTTCCTGGCGCGGGCGCGGGCGATCCTGCTGTCGGTCGACGAGGCCGAGGAACTGATGGCCGCGCGCCGGCAGCAGCCTGCGGGCCGGCTGCGGGTGAACGCCGCCACGCCCTTCATGCTGCATGCCATCGCGCCGCTGGCCGCCGACTTCCGCGCCGCCTACCCGCAGATCGCGCTGGAGCTCGACACCGACGAGATGAACATCGACCTGCTGGCCCGGCGCACCGACATCGCCATCCGCATCGGCGCCCTGCGCGACTCGACGCTGCATGCGCGGCCGCTGGCCAGCAGCCGCATCCGCGTGCTCGCCAGCCCGGCCTACCTGGCGGCGGCGGGCCGGCCGACCACGGTGGCGGCGCTGGCGCGCCACACGCTGCTGGGCTTCACCCAGCCCGAGTCGCTCAACCGCTGGCCGCTGCGCGGCGTGCACGGCGACGAATGGGCGGCCACGCCGGCCATCACCGCCTCCAGCGGCGAGACGCTGCGCCGCCTGGCGCTGGCCGGCGCCGGCATTGCCTGCCTGTCGGACTTCATGACGGCCGCCGACCGCCAGGCCGGCGACCTGGTGCAGGTGTTGGCCCGCGACACGGTCGACGTGCGCCAGCCCGTGCACGCCGTGTACTACCGCAACACGGCGCTGGCAGCGCGCATCGAATGCTTCCTGGCCTTCGTCGAGGGCCGATTGCGCACTATGTCCTGGAACGCGCGGTGAAGGTCCGCGCGGGCCCGTCCCGCGCCCCGGCCGCTCGATAGCATCCGCGGTCCTGCCTTTGTTGCGCCGAACCGTGCCATGACGTCCATCGCTTATTTCCTGGCCGCCTGCCGCCGTTCCCCCCTGTTCGCCGGCGTGCTGGCTGCTGCGCTGGCCGCGGGTTGCCAGGTGCGCGGCGACGTGCGGCCTCTGTCGTCCGAGGCCCCGCCGCCGCCCGTGTTCGCCCCGCCGCCGGAGAGCTGCCAGGCCGCGGGCGCGCGCTTCGCACTGGGCCGCCAGATCACGGCACCGCTGCTCGAGGAGATGCGGGCGCGCTCCGGCGCGCGTTCGGCGCGCACCGCGGTCGCGACCGATCCGGCGATGGCCATCGACCTGCAGCGGCTGATCGTCGACATCGACCCCTCCGGGCGCATCCTGGGCCTTCGCTGCGGCTGATGGAAGCGGCGTCACCCGACGCCCGGTCGCGCCGGATAATCGGCGGATGCGCATTCGCTTCACCAAGATGCAAGGGGCCGGCAACGACTTCGTCGTGCTGGACGAGACGCGGGGCCAGCTCGGCCTCACCCCCGGGCAGTACCAGTTCCTGGCCGACCGGCACTTCGGCGTCGGCGCCGACCAGATCCTGACGGTGCGGCCCTCGCCGGGCCCCGGCGTTGATTTCCAGTACGTGATCCACAACGCCGACGGGGGCGAGGTCGAGCAGTGCGGCAACGGCGCGCGCTGCTTCCTGCGCTTCGTGCGCGAGCGCGGCCTGACCGACAAGGACGAGGTGCGCGTGCAGACGCTCTCGGGCGTGATCGCGCCGCGCATGAACCCGGACGGCCGCGTGACGGTCGACATGGGGCCGCCGGTCTTCGAGCCGGCGCGCGTGCCCTTCGACACGGCAGGCCTCGATCCGCAGCCCGAGGGCTCATGGGAAAAGTGGCATCTGGCCCTTTCCACGCGGGCGGAAGGCGCTATCGTTTCCGTAGCAATCCTTTCAATGGGCAACCCGCATGCGGTGCAGGTGGTCGACGACGTGGACAACGCGCCGGTCGAGACGCAGGGACCCCTGATCGAACACCACCCGCGCTTTCCGCAGCGCGTGAACGCCGGCTTCCTGCAGGTCGTCGACCGCACCCATGCCCGCCTGCGCGTGTACGAGCGCGGCGCCGGCGAGACCCTGGCCTGCGGCACCGGCGCCTGTGCCGCGGTGGTGGCGGGCATCCGGCTGGGCCTGTTCGAGCGCCGGGTCGACGTCGAGACGCGCGGCGGCATCCTGACCATCGAATGGGACGGCGAGGGCTCCCCGGTGTTCATGACCGGCCCGGCCGTGACGGTGTTCTCCGGCGAGATCGACGTGCCCGAAGGCATCTGAGCGCCCGCACTCCCTCCCTGCAACCATAACGACGACGCCATGAATCCCATCACCGAGGACGACATCGCCAACTACCTCGCGAACACGCCGGACTTCTTCGAGCGCCATGCGCAGCTGCTGGCGCACGTGCAGCTCACCAGCCCGCACGGCAACCGCGCCGTGAGCCTGCAGGAGCGCCAGGCCGAGATGCTGCGCGAGAAGATCAAGGCGCTGGAGCACCGCATCATGGACATGGTGCGCGCGGGTACCGAGAACGTCGTCACCGCCGACCGGCTCCAGCGCTGGACGCAGAGCCTGCTGACCTGGCGCGACCCGCGCGGCCTGCCGTGGGAAATCATCAACGGCCTGCACCACCAGTTCATGGTGCCGCAGACCGGCATCAAGCTGTGGGACCTGGACCCGGCCTACGCCCAGGAGAGCTACGCCCAGCAGGTGAGCGAGGACCTGAAGGCGCTGGCCACCTCGCTGACCACGCCCTACGTGGGCCTGAACGCCGGCTTCGAGGCCGCGTCCTGGCTCAACGACCCGCAGCAGGCGGTGTCGCTGGCGCTGATCCCGCTGCGCGCCGAGCCCGAGCTGCCGGCCTTCGGCCTGCTGGTGCTGGCCTCGCCCGACGCGCAGCGCTACAGCGCCGAGATGGGCACCGACTTCCTGGAGCGCATCGCACAGCTCGCGTCGGCAGCCCTGTCGCGCCTGCGCGCTTGACGCGACCGGGCCGCCGCCGGCGCTGGGCCCGTGCGCTGTTCGCCGCCGCGGGCCTGGGCCTCGCGGCGGGCGCGGCCATTCACCTCATGGTGACGCGCCACGGCGCGCACGTCGTGGCGAACCCGCCGGCACGCGAGGCCGATGCCGCGCTGGTGCTGGGCAACCGCGTCTGGCTCGATGGTGCACCCAATCCCTGCCTGGCGGCGCGCGTCGATGCGGCGGTGGCGCTGGTCCGTGCCGGCCGTGTGCCGCTGCTGGTGATGAGCGGCGGCGTGGACCACGAGGACGGCCGCATCGAGGCCGAAGCGATGGAAGGCCTGGCGCGCGCCGCGGGCTACGCCGGGCGGGTGCTGCGCGAAGCGGCCTCGCAGTCGACGCGCGAGAACCTGCTGCTGTCGCGGCCCGTGCTGGAGGCGGCCGGCGTGCGGCGCGTGATCGTCGTCACCGAACCCTCGCACCTGTGGCGCACGCGGCAGCTCGCGGCCGGCAGCGGCTTCGACCGCGCCTTCGACGTGCAGTACGCGGCGGCCCCGGCGCCCTGCAGGCGCTGGGACCGCGCGGCCCGCGCCGCATTGCGGGAGGTTGCCGCGGTCGTGAACAATGCCATCCGTGGTGACTACTGATCGCGCCCAAGGCGCCGACGCCGACCGCGATCCGTGGATCGAGGCCTACCTCGCGTACGTGCGCGTGGAGCGCCGCCTGGCGGCCCGCACCGTCGAGCTCTATGCGACGCATCTGGACGCGCTCCAGGCCCGGGCCGCCGAATCGAAGCTCGCGCTCGCGCAGGTGCAGCCCGCGCACATCCGGCGCTGGATGGCGCAGATGCACGGCGCCGGCCACGCGCCGCGCGGCATCGCGCTCGTCCTGTCGTGCTGGCGCAGCTTCTACCGCTGGCTGGGGCAGGGCGGCCACGTGCCCGCCAACCCGGTGCAGGACGTCAAGGCGCCCAAGGCCGCGCGCCCGCTGCCCAAGGCGCTGGGCGTGGACGACGCCGTGCGCCTGGCCGATCACCGCGATGCCGACGCCGACCCCTGGACCGAGGCACGCGACCGCGCGATCGTCGAGCTGCTGTACGGCTGCGGCCTGCGCGTGGGCGAACTGGTCGGCCTCGACGCCCGGCCGGGCAAGGATGCGCGCGGCTGGATCGACCTGGACGCCATGGAGGCCAGCGTGCTCGGCAAGGGCAGCAAGCGCCGCAGCGTGCCGCTGGGCGCCAAGGCGGCCGAAGCGCTGCGCGCCTGGATGGACTGCCGCGATGCGTGCGCCGCGCTGGCCGAGGCCGCGCAGCACGACCCGGCGTCGGCCGCGGCCCTCTTCATCGGTGCGAAGGGCATGCGCCTCACGGCCCAGTCGGTGTGGAAGCTGCTGCGCGCGCGCGGCGCGCAGGCCGGCCTGTCGGCGCCGGTGCACCCCCACATGCTGCGCCATTCCTTCGCCAGCCACGTGCTGCAGTCCAGCGGCGACCTGCGCGCGGTGCAGGAACTGCTGGGCCACGCCAGCATCGCCACCACCCAGGTCTACACGCGGTTGGACTTCCAGCACCTGGCCAAGGCCTACGATGCCGCGCATCCGCGGGCGAAACTCAAGAAAGACACATGAAGGTCCTGCGCCTCAAGCCCGGCAAGGAGCGCTCGCTCCTGCGCCGCCATCCCTGGATCTTCGACGCCGCCATCGCCAAGGGCGGCGGCGATGCGGGCGAGACGGTGCGCGTGGAGTCGCACGACGGGCGCTTCCTGGCCTGGGCGGCGTACAGCCCGGCGTCCAAGATCCGCGCGCGCGCCTGGAGCTTCGATGAGAAGCAACGCGTCGATGCTCCTTTTTTCATAGCGCGTTGCGCAGCTGCGGTGGGCGCCAGAGCCCTTTTTGGCATCGAAAGCGACGGCCTGCGGCTGGTGCACGGCGAGGCCGACGGTCTGCCCGGCCTGATCGTGGACCGCTACGGCGATACGCTGGTGGCGCAGTTCGGCTCGGCCGGCGTGGAGCGCTGGAAGGGCGTGCTGGCCGATGCGCTGCTTCAGGCGACCGGCCTCGCGCGGCTGTACGAGCGATCGGACGCGAGCGGGCGCGAGCGCGAGGGCCTGCCACCCGTCACGGGCTGGCTGCGTGGCGAGGGGCCGACCGAGCTGTCGATCCGCGAGCATGGCTGGCAACTGACGCTGGACATCGCCACCGGCCACAAGACCGGCTACTACCTCGACCAGCGCGACAGCCGCGGCCGCTTCGCCCGGCTGGCCGCGCAGCGGCGCTTCGCCCGCGTGCTGAACTGCTACTGCTACACCGGCGGCTTCACCGTCGCGGCGGCGAGCGGGCTGGCGTCGGTGGGGGCGCTGGCGGGGGCCGAGCTGGTGTCGGTCGATTCGTCGCTGCCGGCGCTGGAGCGCGCCCGGTCGCACCTGGCGCTCAACGGCCTGGACGGCGCGCGCACCGAGTTCCTCGACGCGGACGTCAACGCGACGCTGCGCCGCTTCATCGACGAGGGCCGGCAGTTCGACGCCATCGTGCTCGACCCGCCCAAGTTCGCGCCGACCGTGGCGCACGCCGAGCGCGCCGCGCGCGCCTACAAGGACATCAACCGCCTGGCCTTCAAGCTGCTGCCGCCGGGCGGCGTGTTGCTCACCTTCTCGTGCTCGGGCGGCATCTCGGCCGACCTGTTCCACAAGATCGTCGCCTCGGCCGGCCTCGACGCCGGGGTCGACGGCTACATCGCGGAGCGCCTGGGTGCGGCGCCGGACCACCCCATGACCATCGAGTTCCCGGAAGGGGAGTACCTGAAGGGGCTGGTGGTGGTGCGCAAGCCCTGAAAAAGCGGGCAGCCGAACGCAGAGGGCGCAGAAATCGTGCAGAAGGCGCAGAGAAATCCTTTTTGGAGCTTTCTTTTCTGCGTCTTTCGCGAAACCCTTGCGCCCTCTGCGTTCGGCTGTCCGAATTCAAGTCGTCCGGCAGGTCCTTTGCCAGCGGCCTAAACTTTCCGCCTTTCGCATTCCCGGAGCTTCCCCATGGCCCTCATCCCCGCCACCATCCTCACCGGCTTCCTCGGCTCCGGCAAGACGACCCTGCTCAAGCGCATCCTGACTGAGGCGCACGGCCAGAAGATCGCCGTGATCGAGAACGAGTTCGGCGAGGAGAACATCGACTCCGACATCCTCGTGACCGAGAGCAAGGAGCAGATCGTGCAGATGAGCAACGGCTGCGTGTGCTGCACCATCCGCGAGGACCTGCGCGAGGCGCTGCAACTGCTGGCGGCCAAGAAGCGCCAGGGCCTGCTCGACTTCGACCGCGTGGTGATCGAGACCACCGGCCTGGCCGACCCCGGCCCGGTGGCGCAGACCTTCTTCATGGACGACGAGATCGCCGAGAGCTACCTGCTCGACTCGATCCTCACGCTGGTCGATGCCAAGCACGCGGCCCAGCAGCTCAACGACCGCCAGGAGGCGCGCCGCCAGGTGGGCTTCGCCGACCAGATCTTCCTGTCCAAGACCGACCTGGTGGCCGCCGAGGAGGCCGACGCGCTGATCCACCGCGTCAAGCACATGAACCCGCGTGCGCCGATCCAGAAGGTGCACTTCGGCGAGGTGCCCCTCGCCCAGGTGTTCGACCTGCGTGGCTTCAACCTCAATGCCAAGCTCGACATCGATCCGGACTTCCTGAAGGACGACGAGCACGACCACCATCACGACCACGACCATGCGCACGGCGAGCACTGCGACCACCCCTCGCATGCGCACGAAGGTCATGGGCACCACCACCACGTCGACGACGACGTCAAGAGCTTCGTCTACAAGGCCGACCGCCCCTTCGACCCGGCCAAGCTCGAGGACTTCCTGGGCGCCATCGTCAACATCTACGGCCCGCGCATGCTGCGCTACAAGGGCGTGCTCGACATGAAGGGCACGGCGCGCAAGGTGATCTTCCAGGGCGTGCACCAGCTCATGGGCAGCGACCTGGGCCCCGAGTGGGGGGAGGGCGAGCCACGCCAGAGCCGCATGGTGTTCATCGGCATCGAGCTGCCGCGCGAGATCCTGGAGCAGGGCCTGGACCAGTGCCTGGTCTGACGGCCGGCGCGGGGACCTGAGGCCCTTCCCCACACGGGGGTGCGCCCCGGTCTGGCGGCCGGATTCTTTCTCTATACAATCGCGCGCCTGTTCCGGGGGGCCGGTGCCTGTCACACGCGTGGCGGGCCAGGGCTTTCGGCACAGGTTGGCGCACGTCCGTGGCCTTGTTCGGGGGTATAACCCCGTGAGCCGCCACTGGCACGCACCCTGACAACGTCGGCGACCGCGGGCACCTGCCCGCAGGACGCCCTCGGGAGGAGACAGCACCAGTGACAGCGCGATCCAGCCAATCCAAGGAGCCAGCGACCGTGAAGAAACCCGCCGCCAAGGCCACGCCCGCGACCGCCGCCAAGGCGCCGGTCCGCAAGCCGGCTGCGCCTGCCGCGGCCAAGGTGCAGGACGCGCCCAAGCCCGCGAAGGCTGCAGCCCCTGCCCCGGCACCCG
>SCOE01000064.1 GCA_005503065.1 Comamonadaceae bacterium ALPHA2B | reverse complement strand
TTCATTTGAATACACAGTCGACCCCCTAGCCCTCACCCTCTCTATTCGTCGGCGGCGTCAGATGTGTATAAAGGACAGCCCACCGCCTCCGTCAAGCCTGTCCAGTACACCCTGGCCAACGGCATGACGCTGATCGTCCAGCCCGACCGGCGCGCCCCCACCGCGGTGCAGATGCTGTGGGTGCGCGTGGGTTCGGTCGACGAGGTCGACGGCGCCTCGGGCGTGGCCCACGTGCTCGAACACATGATGTTCAAGGGCACGGCCACCCTCAAGCCCGGCGAGTTCTCGCGCCGCGTGGCTGCGCTGGGCGGGCGCGAGAACGCCTTCACCACCCGCGACTACACCGGCTACTACCAGCAGATCCCGGCCGAGAAGCTGGAAGACGTGATGAAGCTCGAGTCCGACCGCTTCGCCCACAACCAGTGGCCCGACGACGAGTTCAAGCGCGAGCTCGAGGTGGTGAAGGAAGAGCGCCGCATGCGCACCGAGGACCAGCCGCGCGCCCTCCTGGGCGAGCAGCAGAACGCGGCCGTCTTCATCGCCTCGCCCTACCACCGCCCGGTGGTGGGCTGGATGAGCGACCTCGACGCGATGACGCCGCAGGACGCGCGCGATTTCTTCCAGCGCTGGTACGTGCCGGCCAATGCCGCCGTGGTGGTGGCGGGCGACGTCGACCCCGAGCGGGTGCGCGCCCTGGCCGAGAAGTACTACGGCGCCGTCCCCGCCCGCGCGGTGCCCGAGCGCAAGCCGCGCATTGAGCCGCCGCAGCGCGGCATCCGCCGCATCGAGTTCAAGGCCCCGGCCGAGCAGGCCTACGTGTCGCTCGCCTTCCGCGCGCCGCAGATGGAGCAGCTCGACGGCCCGACCGACGCGTGGGCGCTGGTGGTGCTGTCAGCCGTGCTCGACGGCTACACCGGCTCGCGCCTGGACCGCACGCTGACCCAGGGGCCGGGCCGCGTGGCCGACAGCGTCGGTGCCGGCTACGGCTTCGCCGGTCGCGGGCCGCAGCTGTTCCAGCTGGTGGGCGTGCCGGCTGCCGGCCAGACCACGGAGACGGTCGAGGCCGCGCTGCGCGCCCAGGTCGCGCGCATCGCGAGGGAAGGCGTGGGCGCGGCCGAGCTCGCCCGCGTCAAGACGCAATGGGTGGCCAGCGAGACCTACAAGCGCGACTCGGTGATGGCCCAGGCGCGTGAGCTGGGCAGCAACTGGGTGCAGGGCCTGCCGCTGGATGCGAGCGAGCGCATCGTCAAGCACCTGCTCGCCGTCACGCCCGAACAGGTGCAGGCGGTGGCCGCCAGGTACTTCGGCGACGACCAGCTCACCGTCGCCACGCTGCGGCCCCTGCCCATCGACCCCAAGGCCCGGCGCGGCCGCGGCTTCGCCGCGCCGCAGGGAGAGATGCGATGAGCCGCCTCACGCCTTCATTTGCTATGAAAAAGATAGCTGTATACGCAGCATTGGCGGGTACTACAGCCCTTTTTGGATCGAATGCGCAGGCCGGCGTGCCGATCGAGCGCTGGCAGCTGCCCAATGGCGCGCAGGTCTACATGGCCGCCACCGACGCGCTGCCCATCGTCGACGTGCAGATCGACTTCGACGCCGGCAGCCGGCGCGACCCGCCCGCGCAGGCGGGCCTCGCCGGCGCGACGGCGGGCATGGTCGAGAAGGGCGTGCGCGCCGAAGGCTGCCCGCCCTCGGCTGCCCGCAAGGCCAACTCGCCGGCGCAGGGTGAGGGCTGTCGCGTGCCCGCCCTCGACCAGAACCAATTGGGCGAGGCCTGGGCCGACCTGGGCGCGGAGTTCGACGTCGGTGCCAGCGCCGACCGCATGAGCTTCACCCTGCGCAGCCTGGCCGACCCGGCCCTGCTGGCCAAGGCCGTGGCGCTGGCCGCGCGCGAGATCGGCGAGCCCTCCTTCCCCGAGGACGTGTGGCAGCGCGAACGCGAGCGCCTGTCCGCGGCCATCCGCGAGAGCAACACCAAGCCGGGCACGATCGCCAGCCGCACCTTCGGCCGCGACGTGTACGGCGGCCACCCCTACGGCGACGACGCGACCGAAGCCACGCTGGCCGCCATCTCCACCGCCGACATGCGCGCGCGCTACGCCCAGACCATCCTGCCGTGCCGGGCCAAGCTCACCGTGGTGGGCGCCGTCACGCGTGCGCAGGCCGACCGCATCGCGACCGACCTGCTGGCGCGCCTGCCGGCGACGAATGGCGCCTGCCCGGCGCTGCCGCCGGTGGCCGAGGTGCCGCCACTGGCGAGGGCCGTCACCGAGCGCATCCCCTTCGACTCCGCCCAGGCCCATGTGCTGATCGGCCAGCCGGGCTATGCGCGGCGCAGCCCCGACCACTTCGCGCTCACGCTGGGCAACTACATCCTGGGCGGCGGCGGCTTCGTCTCGCGCCTGACGGACGAGGTGCGCGAAAAGCGCGGCCTGGCCTACAGCGTCTACAGCGGCTTCTCGCCCGGCCTGCACGCGGGCGCCTTCCGCGTCGGCTTCCAGACCCGGCCCGACCAGGCCGACGAGGCGGTGAAGGTGGCGCAGGACGTGCTCGCGAAGTTCGTCGCCGAAGGGCCGACCGAGGCCGAGCTCAAGGCTGCGAAGGACAACCTCATCGGCGGCTTCCCGCTGCTCATGGACAGCAACCGCAAGCTGCTGGGCAACGTCGCCAACATCGCCTGGAACGACCTGCCGCTGGACTACCTCGACACCTGGACGGCGAAGATGAACGCGGTGACCGTGGCCGACATCAAGGCCGCTTTTGCGCGCACGCTGCAGCCGCAGAAGATGGTGACGGTGGTGGTGGGTGGTGCCGAGCCATCGCCTAAAAACTAAGGTCTGGCTTCGTAATTTCTTAAAAGAAATCGAGCTCCAGCGCTCAGCCAGTGGGCGCAAGTAGCTACCAAATTCATAGTGAAGTGGATGGCTCGCTTCAGTGCAGGGCGGCCCGTGCCGCCCGCACCACGGCGGCGGTGAGCCCGGCCAGCAGCGTCGACGCGGCGCGCGCATGTTGCCAGTACAGCGGAACGTCCAGCACCGCGCCCGGCACCAGTTCGACGAGGCTGCCATCGGCCAGGGCCGGCGCCGCCAACGCTTCGGGATGCAGGCCCCAGCCCATGCTGGCCCGCGCCGCCTCCACGAAAGCGTGGGAAGAGGGGAGCCGGTGCTGTGGCAGCACCACCGCACGGTGGCACACGCGCCGCGCCCATCGCTCCTGCAACCGGTCCTTGTGGTCGAACAGCAGGCTCGGCGCCTCGGCCAGCGATCGCGCACCCACGCCATGCGCGAAGTGGCGGGCGACGAAGTAGGGGCTGGCGGCCGCCACGTAGCGCATCGCCCCCAGCGGCTGCACGCTGCAGCCCGCGGCCGGCTGCGCCAGCGCCGTCACCGCGGCCAGCACGGCGCCGTTGCGCAGCCGCTCGGCGGTGTGGTCCTGGTCGTCGACGGCGATGTCCAGCAGCACCGGCGCCTGCGCCGCGAAGGTCGCGACGCCCGGGGTGAACCAGGTCGCGAGGCTGTCGGCATTGACGGCCACGGGCAAGGTCGCGCGGGCGGGGGCCGCGCCGTCGACATCGAGCGCGGGCACAGCCGCGACGAGGTCGTGCTCCATGAGCCGCACCTGCTCGACGTGCTGGCACAGGCGCCGTCCGGCGTCGGTGGCCGTGCAGGGCTGGCCCCGCACCACCAGCGCGCCGCCCATGCGCTCCTCCAGCAGCCGAACGCGTTGCGACACCGCCGAGGGGCTCACGTGCAGCGCGCGCGCCGCGCGTTCGAAGCTGCCCTCGCGGACGACGGCGTGCAGGGCAGCGAGGGCGGCATAGTCGAGCATCAATGAAGCAAAACTGAATCGAATGAAGGAAATTCAGTTTGTCTTCATTGCGTGCCAGAGGCAAGCTCGATCCCGATGGCTGCCTCTTCTTCCTTTGTCCTCGCCTTCGGCCAGGGCCTGCTGCTGAGTCTCGGCCTCATCGTTGCCATCGGCGCGCAGAACGCCTTCGTGCTGCGCCAGGGCCTGCGGCGCGAGCATGTGGGTGAGGTCGTGCTGTTTTGCGCCCTGGCCGATGCCGTGCTGGTGGCTGCGGGTGTGGCCGGCATGGCGCAGCTCTTGGCCGGGCGGCCGGACCTGGCGCGCGCGCTCGGCATGGCGGGCGCGGCCTTCCTCGTCGTCTATGGCCTGCGCGCTCTCTGGCGCAGCCGGCGCGGCGATGTGCTGCGTGCCGAAGCGGGGCGCCCGACCTTGCCGCGCGGCGCGGTGCTGGCACAGGCCGCCGCCTTCACGCTGCTGAACCCGCACGTCTACCTCGACACCGTGCTCCTGGTCGGCAGCATCGGCGCGCAGCATCCGCCGCCGCAGCGTGTGGCCTTCGTCGCGGGGGCGGCGCTGGCGAGTGCAGCCTGGTTCGTGGCGCTGGGCTACGGCGCGCGCCTGCTCGCGCCGCTCTTCGAACGGCCTCGGGCCTGGCAGATGCTCGACGCCGGCATCGGGCTCACGATGCTGGCGCTGGCCGCGGGGCTGGTGGCGCGCGCCGTCGCTTAAGCTCGCCGCATGCCCCGTTCTTCTCCGCAGCCCGCCGCCCGGAGCACCCGCCCGCACGAGGTGCGCATCATCGGCGGCCAGTGGCGCCGCACCCGCCTGGCCGTGGCCGACAAGCCCGGCCTGCGCCCCACGCCCGACCGCGTGCGCGAGACGCTGTTCAACTGGCTCGCCAGCCTGGCCGGCGCCACCGGCGGCGAGCTGCCGGGCTGGCATTGCATCGACGTCTTCGCCGGCACCGGCGCGCTGGGCTTCGAGGCCGCCTCGCGCGGCGCCGCCGTGGCCCTGCTGTGCGAGCAGGACCCGGCCCTGGTCGCCCAGATGAAGGCGACGCGCGACAAGCTGCAGGCCGATGCCGTGCGCGTCGAGCGCGGCGACGGCGTGGCGCAGCTCGAGCGCGCGCCTGCCGGGCAGTGGCACGCCGTCTTCATCGATCCGCCCTTCGACCAGTCCGCCCTGTACGAGCGCAGCCTGCGTGCCGCCTCGCGTGCGCTGCGGCCCGGTGGCGTGGTGTACCTGGAGGCCGCGCGCGCCTGGAGCGACGACGAGCTGGCCGCCTTCGGACTGGCCGTCTACCGGCACCTCAAGGCCGGGGTGGTGCATGCGCACCTGTTGCGCGCCGCCATCGGGGATTGAAGGCCGCGCCGCCGAACGGCGGCCCGCGCGAGGCGCCGTACATAATGCGCCCGACATCGAACCCCGGTCCCCAGCAGGAGGAACCCATGACATCCAACGTGATCGCGGTCTATCCCGGCACCTTCGATCCCATGACGCTCGGTCACGAGGACGTGGTGCGGCGCGCGACGCAGCTGTTCTCCAAGGTGATCGTGGCGGTGGCCGCCGGCCACCACAAGAAGGCGCTGTTCACGCTGCAGGAGCGCATCGACATGGCCCGCGAGGTCGCGCGGCCCTATGGCGAGGCGGTGACCGTCGAGAGCTTCTCGGGCCTGCTGCGCGACTTCGTGGTCGCGCGCGGCGGCAAGGCCATGGTGCGTGGCCTGCGCGCCGTGACCGACTTCGACTACGAGTTCCAGCTCGCCGGCATGAACCGCACGCTCATGCCCGAGGTCGAGACGGTGTTCCTCACGCCCCAGGACAAGTACCAGTTCATCTCCAGCACCTTCGTGCGCGAGATCGCCGTGCTCGGCGGCGAGGTCGGCAAGTTCGTCTCGCCGCACGTCGAGCAGCGGCTCGCGGCGAAGGTGCGCAGCCTCGGGCGGGAGTGAGGTTGGCCGACCGCACGGCCGGCCCCGCACCACGCGTGCACGCCCTGGGTGACGCGGCGCTGCTCGTCGAGCTGCCGCCGCCTGCCACGCTCGCGGTCCAACGCAGGGTCTGGGCGCTCGGCCAGGCCGCGCAGGCCTGGCCCGAAGTGGGCGAGGTGCTGCCGGGCATGAACAACCTCACGCTCCTGTTCGACCCCGAGCGCATCGATGCCGGCGAACTGGAACTGCGCGTGCTGACGCTCTGGCCCGAACTGGGCGACGTCGCAGCCGGCGAGGCGCGCACGGTCGAGATTCCCGTGGCCTACGGCGGCGAGCACGGCCCCGACCTGCACGACGTGGCCCGCCACACCGGCCTGCCCGCCGACGAGGTGGTGCGCCGCCACGCCGCGGGCGAGTACGTGGTCTACCTGCTGGGCTTCCTGCCCGGCTTCGCTTTCATGGGCGGCCTGGCGCCCGAACTGGCCACCCCGCGCCGCAGCGAGCCGCGCACTGCAGTGCCGGCGCGTTCCGTGGGCATCGGTGGCGCGCAGACGGGCATCTACCCGCTGGTGTCGCCCGGCGGCTGGCAGCTCATCGGTCGCACGCCGCTGGCGCTGTTCGACCCGCAGGCCGCCGAACCCACCTTGCTGCACCCGGGCGACCGCGTGCGCTTCCGCGTGGAGAGCGTCGAGCTGTGAGCGGCTCCCTCCTCGTCCACAAGCCCGGCATGCTCGCCTCGGTCCAGGATCTGGGCCGCGAGGGCCTGCGCCAGCTGGGCATCTGCCCCGGCGGCGCGCTCGACACGCTGGCCCTGCGCCTGGCCAACCGGCTGGTCGGCAACCCCCAGGGCGCGGCGGGGCTCGAACTGACGATGGGCAACGCCGAGTTGCGGTTCGAATCGGACACGCGCATCGCCTACCTCGGCAGCGACTTCGACGCACGCCTGGATGACCAGCCGCTGCATCCCGGCTGGAGCCTGCCCGTGCGCGCCGGCCAGCGGCTGCGCTTCGGCGGCGCCAACCGCGAGGGCCTTGCGATGGGTGCGGCCGGCCTGCGCACGTGGCTCGCCGTGGCCGGTGGCATCGACGTGCTGCCCATGATGGGCTCGCGCAGCACCGACCTGAAGGCCGGCTTCGGCGGCCTCGAAGGACGGGCGCTCAGGAAGGGCGACCGGCTGCCCCTGGGCTCCTCGCCGCTGACCGAGGCGCAGCGCACGCGCCGTGCCTTCGGTCTGCGCGGCCCCGACCGCTGGCGCGACGAGGGCGCCGATGCGCCCGTGGCGCCGGCCTCCGACGACGGCGCAACCGTGCTGCGCGTGATGGCCGGGCCCGAAGCGCACCAGTTCACCCACGAGTCGCGCACCGCCTTCCATGCCGCGGCCTGGCGCATCACGCCGCAGAGCAACCGCATGGGCAGCCGCCTCGACGGCCCGGCGCTGCAGCGCGAGGCGGCGGGCGACATGCTCTCGGCCGGTGTCGTGCCCGGCACCGTGCAGGTCCCGCCTTCGGGCCAGCCCATCATCCTCATGGGCGACGCGCAGACCACCGGCGGCTACCCGCGCATCGCCGTCGTCATCCGCGCCGACCTGTGGAAGCTCGCGCAGGCCCCCCTGGGCGGCCTGCTGCGGCTGGTCGAGGTCGATGCCGCCGCCGCCCTCGATGCCTGGCAGGCGCAGAAGCGCTACCTCGCGTCGGTGGACCAGGGGCTGGCGGCGATGGGGTGGCCGTCGCAGAATTGACCGCCTGACAAGCGGACGGCCGAACGCAGGGGGCGCGAAGGATTCGCAGAGGTCGCAGAAAAAGCCGAACTTCGTCTTTTCAGTGGTTTTCTCTGCGCCCTTTGCGAAATCTCTGCGCCCTCTGCGTTCGGCTGTCCGGTCCCGTTCTCCCACCCTGAACCATCCCCATGCAAATCGACCTCAACGCCGACCTCGGCGAAGGCGCCGGCAACGACGAGGCGCTGCTCGCGCTCGTGAGCTCGGCCAACATCGCCTGCGGCTGGCATGCCGGCGACGCGAAGACCATGCGCCAGTGCGTGCGCTGGGCCATCGACAACGGCGTGGCCATCGGCGCGCACCCCAGCTTTCCCGACCGCGAGAACTTCGGCCGCAGCGCCATGCAGCTGCCGCCCGACGAGATCGTGGCCAACATGCTCTATCAGATCGGCGCGCTGGCCGCGATCGTGAAGGCCGAGGGCGGCACGCTGGTCCACGTGAAGCCGCACGGCATGCTCTACAACCAGGCCGTGAAGGAACCCGAGCTGGCCGCGGCGCTGTGCGAGGCGGTGCGCAAGTTCGACCCCTCGCTCAAGTTCTTCGGCCTGGCCGGCAGCGGCATGATCGAGGCCGCGCGCCGGGCCGGCCTGACGCCGGTGGAAGAAGTCTTCGCCGACCGCGGCTACATGCCCGACGGCAGCCTGGTGCCGCGCAGCCAGCCCGGTGCGCTGATCGAGGACGAGGACGCCTCGCTGGCGCAGACGCTCTCGCTGGTGCGCGACCACCAGGTCACGGCCATCGACGGCAGCACGGTGGCGGTGAACGCGCAGTCGGTGTGCCTGCACGGCGACGGCGCCCATGCGCTTGCCTTCGCCAAGCGCATCCGCGAGCGTCTCACGGCCGAGGGCATCGCGATCACGCCGCTGGCATGACCTCGCCGCGCGTGCTGCTCACCGGCTTCGAGCCCTTCGGCGGCGAAGCGATCAACCCCTCGTGGGAAGCGGTGCGCGCGCTCGATGGCTGGCGCGTGGGCGATGCGACGGTGCACGCGCGCCGCATCGCCTGCGTGTTCGGGCAGGCGCTGCGCGAGCTCGATGCCGCCATCGACGAACTGCAGCCCACGCTCGTGATCGCCGTCGGCCAGGCGGGCGGTCGCGCCGAGGTCACGCCCGAGCGCGTCGCCATCAACATCGACGACGGCCGGATCTGCGACAACGCCGGCGGCCAGCCCATCGACGAGCCGGTGGTGGCGGGCGCGCCGGCGGCGTATTTCTCGACGCTGCCGATCAAGGCCATCGTGCGCGACCTGCGCGCGGCGGGCGTGCCGGCATCGGTGTCCAACAGCGCCGGCACCTTCGTGTGCAACCACCTCTTCTTCGGGCTCATGCACCGGCTGGCGATGCGCGGGCCGGCAGGCGTGCGCGGCGGCTTCGTCCACATTCCCTTCCTGCCCGAGCAGGCTGCGCGCTGGCCGGGCCAGCCCAGCATGGGCTTGGCGGCCGTCGTCGACGCGCTGCGCGTCGCCGTGGGCACCTCGCTCGCGGTGCACCAGGACCTGCGCGAGACCGGCGGCGCGCTGCACTGAGCCGGCGGCGCAGATTCGCGCGCGCCGATGCCCGGGGCGTGACGGATGTCCTTGCGCTCCCTGTCCGGTCGCTCTTACAACGGGCGACCAAAAAAAGAGTTCAGGGAGTTGTGTCATGGAACTGCGCGACATCGCAGTCACCGTGCGCGAGCTGGCGCAGGGTGGATTCGGGTGGGTGCTGCTCGAAGGCACCGGCGAGGACGGCCCCTTCGCCTCCTATGCGCGGCTGCAGGTTTCGGAGCGGGTGTACGACAGCTACTCGTCGGCGCTGGCGGCCGGCATCGGCGTGCTTCGCAGCATCGATTCGCCGGAGCGCGGGCCGAGAAGGCGCCTGGACTGAATCGGGCAACAACGGGCCGCTGTGCCCGTCAGGCAAGCGCCGGGCGCTATTGGTTCGATAGCAAAATTCGCTGCAGCCAGTCACCCAGCAGCGCGTTCACCGGGCCCGGCTTTTCCATCGTCAGCATGTGGCCACAGGCCGCGATCCAGTGCAGTTCGGCCTGCGGCAGCAGGGCGGCGATCTCGCGCGAGGCGGCCGGTGGCGTCAGGCGGTCGCTGTCGCCGCACGCCACCAGCACCGGGCAGCGCAGCCGGCCCAGGTGCAGGCGCGCGTCGGGGCGCTGCATCACCGCGCGGTTCTGGCGGATCAGCTGCGCCGCGCCGGCGTCCAGGATGATCTCCAGGTAGCGCTGCGTCAGCGCCCGATCGGCCGCCTGCGCCGGATGGAAGGCGAAGGCGATGTTGGGCCCGATCACGTCGCGCACCTCGCCCTGCTCGAACTGCTCGATCGCCGAGGCGCGCAATTCGTAGGTCTCGGGTGTTTCCGGCGCGGCATTCGTGCCCAGCAGCGCCAGGCCGGCGATGCGGTCCGGCGCCTGGCGGGCGGCCTCCATCGCCACCATCCCGCCCATCGAGGCGCCGCACAGCACCAGCGGCCCGGCCGTCTCGGCGAGCACGGCGGCCGCCATGGTCTCGATGCTGGCGTGGCGCATGTGGGCGTCGCTCACGAGCGGCCCGAGCGCCGGCGGAACGATGGGCAACTGGGCGTCCCACAGCCGGGCATCGCAGGCCAGGCCGGGGAGAAAGACGAGGCGGGGCATGGCGGCATTCTGGCATCGGCCGGCGCCACGGCGCACGGCGCGTGGGCGAGCGAATCGCCCACTCTTGCGCGGCGTCATTCAAGCAGCGCGTGCGTGTGGACAATGGCGTGGCCCATGCCCACCGACCTGATCCTCATCCGCCACGGCGAGACCGACTGGAACCGCGAACTGCGCTTCCAGGGCCACATCGACGTCCCCCTCAACGACACCGGCCACGAGCAGGCGCGGCGCCTGGGCCTGCGCCTGGCGGGCGAGCGCGTGGCGCACATCGTGTGCAGCGACCTGCTGCGCACGCAGCAGACCACCGCGCCGGCCGCGCAGCAACTGGGCCTGCCGGTGCAGACCACCGTCACGCTGCGCGAGCAGAACTTCGGCGTCGGCGAAGGGCTGCGCGGCGACGAGATCCAGGCCAGGCACCCGCGTGCCTGGGAGGATTGGCTGCTGTTCCAGGCCGACCGCGGCCTGCCCGGCGGCGAGACCACGCGCCAGTTCCATGCGCGCGCCATGGCGGCGCTGGGCAGCATCGCCGCGCAGCATCCGGGCGGGACGGTGCTGGTGGTGACGCACGGCGGCGTGCTCGACATGGTGTGGCGCACGGTGCGCGGCCTGGGGCTGGACGGCCCGCGGCAGAGCGACATCCCCAACGCGGGCATCAGCCGCGTGCGCCTGGCGGACCCGGCGCAACCCGAAGCCATCGAGATCCTCGAATGGGCCGACACGGCGCACTTGGTGGGCCTGGGGCCGCAGCCGACCTACGACCAGACGCGGCACCTGAAGGACTGAGCGGCCGGCCGGCGGAGCGCAGGTGGACGGCGTCAGCGCTGCAGCGCCTGCGCCGCGTCCTCGCACCAGAACTGCGCCGCGGCGTAGAAGCCTTCCCACACGCAGCCGTTGCAGCCGCGGCCGCAGCAGGTCGTCGGTTCGGGCGGCGGCGCGCGCAGCGGCACGCCCTGGATCTCGGCTCGCGCCCGCCACGCGGCGAAGCAGGCACGCGCGTGCGCGAGGTCGCCGGCGCGCGGTGCGTCGGGCAGGGTGTCGCTCATCGCCAGCCCGCAGTGCGCAAATGCTCGGCGATCTGCTGCGCGATGCGCGCATAGCCCTGGGCATTGGCGTGGATGCGGTCGGAGCGAAGCGCGGCATCCGACAGCACGTCCGCATACACGCCGGGGACCAGCAGCGCCTCGCCGGCGCGCGCCAGCTCGGCGTAGAAGGGCGCATCGCTCAACGCGCCCACGGCGGCCCGCATGGCGTCGGGTGCCGGCGTGGCGATCAGCGCCACGTGCGGCGTGTGGGCGCGGGCCTGCGCGAGCAGCTCGGCGATGCGGCTGCGCGTGGTGTCCGCCGGTACGCCGCGCAGCATGTCGTTGCCGCCGATGCCGACCAGGATCGCGTCGAAGCGCTGCGCCGCCAGCAGCGGCCCCAGGCGTGCCAGTGCGCCTTCCGCGGTGTCGCCGTTCGCGCCCTCGTTCACCACCTGCCAGCCGGTGATCGACGCCAGCTGCGCCGGCCACGCGGCCTCGGGCGGCGCGCCGTAGCCGAAGGTCAGGCTGTCGCCGAGCGCCAGCACGGTGGCGCTGGCCGGCAGCATCGTGGCCTTGGGCGCCTTGCGCTGGCAGGCCGAAAGCGCCCAGGGTGCGGCGGCGAGCAGGGTGAGGAGGTGGCGGCGTTGCATGGCGCAGGGCAGTGTAGAGACCGGCCAACAACCCCACGGTTTCAAGCCGAATCGGGCTGCAGCGCCCGTCGCGTCTGCGCAGGACGCTATCGATTTCGTAGTGGGCCGGCTCAGTGCCGTGCGTGGTGCCGCTCGTACAACTCCAGCACGATGTCCTTCACGCCGTTCACATGCGCCGCCACCGCGCGGGCCGCGGCCTCGGGATCGCCCTGGCGCAGCGCGGCCACGATGGCGCGGTGGTCCTCGTTGGAGCTGCGGTTGAAGCCCGCCAGCGACAGCTGCATGAAGGACATGCGCTGGATGTGTCCCTGCAGCATCGCGAGGATCTGCTTGGACAGCGGCCGTTCGGCGGCGCGGTAGAGCAGGTCGTGGAAGCGCCCGTTCAGTTCGCTGAAGGCCCAGGCCGTGGGTGCGTCGTCCATCGCGGCCACCAGGCGCTCGGCCTCGTCGAGGTCCGCCGCCGTGAGCAGCGGCGCGGCGGTGCGCATGAGGTGCGGCTCCACCATCGAGCGCAGCTCGAAGGCGTCGCGCAGCTGCGCCAGCGTCAGTTCCTTGACCAGCGCGCCGCGGTTGAGCAGCAGCTCGACGAAGCCGTGCGCCTCCAGCGTGCGCAGCGCCTCGCGCACCGGGATCTTGCTGACGTGGAACAGCGCGGCCAGCTCGTCCTGCCGCAGCGCGCGGCCTGGCGCGAGCAGCCCGCGCACGATGGCCTCGTGCAGCACGCGCACGATGTCGTCGGTCGACAGGCGCCCGCCAGCGGCCGTGCGGCGCTCGCGCACCAGGCGCTGCAACGGCGTCTCGCCGGGTGCGGTGGCGGCCTCAGCGGGCGTCGGCGCGTCGGCTGTCGTGGGCTTCATGGATCTTCTCGCGCACGAAGGCGCAGATCTCGTTGAACAGCGGGTGCTCCTGCATCTGCGCGCGGCGCGGCCGCTCGAAGGGCACGCGGATGTCGGCCACGATGCGCGAGGGCCGCGCGTTCATCACCAGCACGCGGTCGGACAGGAACACCGCCTCGCGGATGCTGTGGGTGATGAACACGGCGGTCTTGTGCACCTGGTCCCAGAGCTGGGCGAGCATCAGGTTCATGTCGTCGCGCGTGATCGCGTCCAGCGCCGAGAAGGGCTCGTCCATCATCAAGAGGCGCGGGTCGTTCACCAGCCCGCGGCAGATGGCCACGCGCTGGCGCATGCCGCCGGACAGCTCGGCCGGCCGCTTGTCGCGAAAGTCCCAGAGCCCCGTGAGCTTCAGCAGCCGCTCGGCCTCGGGCAGGTGGTCGGCGAGCACGCGTTTCTGCGTGCGGATCGGGAAGAGCACGTTCTCCAGCACGCTTTTCCAGGGCAGCAGCGTGGCGTCCTGGAACACGTAGCCGAAGTCGCGCCGCGGACCGTCCACCGCGCGGCCGTCGACGGCGATGCGGCCGGCGGTCGGCAGCTCGAGCCCGCCGATCATCGACATCAGCGTGCTCTTGCCGCAGCCGCTCGGGCCGACCAGGCTCACGAAGTCACCCTCGTCGATGTCGAAGTCGGCGCGTTCCACGGCGTGCACGTCGCCGTTGCGGGTCGCATAGGTCTTGCCGACCTGCTGCACCGTAAGGTAGCTGCGTTCGCGGTCGGGCGCGGTGCTGCGCGGCAGCAGCCAGGGGTGCGTGGGGGTGTCCAGTGTGGAATCCATCGTGCTCAGGCGCCGAAGGCATGCCGGGTCCAGCGTTCCAGCAGGGCCACGATGCCGTAGAAGGCCAGGCCGAAGAAGCACAGCACCGTGATGGCGGCGAGGATCAGCGAGGTGTCGGCCTGCGAGGACGCGAAGAGGATGAGGTAGCCCAGCCCCGCCTGCGAGGTGATGAACTCGCCGACGATCACGCCGATGATGGCGAAGGTGGTCGCGATCTTCATGCCGCTGAACACGTAGGGCAGCGCGTGCGGCAGGCGCACCGACACGAACACCTGCCAGCTCGAGGCCGTGAGCGCACGGCACAGGCGCAGCAGCGACTGGTCGACATGGTCCAGCCCGGCCAGCGCCGCGATCACCACCGGGAAGAAGCTGATGAAGACCGAGAAGGTCAGCCGCGACTGGAAGCCGATGCCCAGCCAGACGATGAACAGCGGCGCCAGCGCGATCTTGGGGATGAGCTGGAACAGCACGACGTTGGGGTAGAGCATGCTGCGCATCAGCCCCGAGGCACTGAGCAGCGCCGCCAGCGCCACGCCCAGCAGCGAGGCGATGGCGAAGCCGGCCACGCTTTCCCACACCGTCGGCCAGGCATGTTCCATGAGCAGCGGGAAGGTCTCCACCAGGCGCCGGGCGATCGCGCTGGGCGT
The DNA here is from genome assembly GCA_005503065.1 of Comamonadaceae bacterium ALPHA2B. Taxonomy (GTDB): domain Bacteria; phylum Pseudomonadota; class Gammaproteobacteria; order Burkholderiales; family Burkholderiaceae_C; genus Xenophilus. Next base: position 1,840 of record SCOE01000064.1, on the reverse strand, counting down.
GGGCAGCAGCACCTCGCGGATGTCGAAGGCGCGCACCACGATCTCCCACAGCACCAGCGTGGCGACCGCGAAGGCGAGCGGCAGGCCGACGCGCTGCAGCGGGCCGGCCTCCGTCATGGCGCAGGCAGGCCGTCGAGCAGCGCCACGATGTCATCGGTGCCGGTGGTCCAGCCGAAGAATTTCTCGGTGTTGAACACGCTGGCCTCGAAGACCGCCGGCGGGCCGGCGTGCAGGGTCGCGTCGGCGACCATGACGGCGAAGAACTCGCGGTGGAAGGCGTCGCGCACCGCCGTCTCGACGCACACGTTGGTGTTGACGCCGACGAACACCAGCGTGGTGATCCCGTGCGCGCGCAGCAGCATCTCCAGGTGGGTGCCGGCGAAGGCGCTGTAGCGCGGCTTGTGCACCACGGGCTCGTGGGGCAGGGGCTGCATCGCGTCGACGATGGCGTGGTCCCACGAGCCGCGGATCAGCAGCTGGCTGCCAGGATGCGTCCGCATGTACTTGAGCGGGTTGGACTTGTGCCACATCGGCGAGGTCGGCGGCCCGGCCTCGGCCAGGTTCTCGCTCCAGCCGTTCTGCGCGTGCACCACCATCAGGCCGGCACGGCGCGCGGCCTGCAGCACGCGGGCGGCGCGGGCGATCACGGGCGGCGTGCCCGAGATGTCGAAGCCGGCGAGGTCCAGGTAGCCGCCCGGCGAGAGGTAGCCGTTCTGCATGTCGATCACCACCAGGGCGGTCTGCGCGCGCGTGGCCTGCAGCGGCTCCGGGCGGGCCGGGATCGCGAAGGACGCCATCAGGCGCCGCTCACCATCTTGCTGTAGGGGGCGACGTTCTTGCGGATGGCATCCCACTCGGCGCCGCTGAGCTTGATCCTGCCGACGAAGCGGTTGGTGGCGAGGTCCTCGGGCACGAGCGGCTTGGCGTCGGCCTTCAGCGCGCCGGCGCGGGCGGCCAGCGAGATCATGCCGGCCAGCTTGGGGATGCTGCTGTAGCCCATGCCGTGCTCGATCGCCTCGGGCGCCACCATGGTGGCCTGGGCCAGGCCCTGCGACAGTCGGGCGTTCTCCTTGCCGCCCTTGGCCAGCGCGATCTCGGGCTGGGCCTTGTAGAGGATCTCGAGCGACTCGTCGGGCTTCTTGAGCGTGTAGACCACCGATTCCAGGATGCCGTCGACCATGGCCTGGCACAGGCCGGGGTCGCCGTTGATGGTCTCGGTGCGCGCGATGACCTGCGCCGCATAGAGCTCGATGCCGGACCTGGCCCAGGGGATGAAGCGCGTCTTCACGCCCAGCGAGTCGAGCACCGGGATGCTGGACGAGCCGATGGCCGTGATCGCGTCGACCTGCTTGTCCATCAGCGCTCGCTCGATCAGGCGCGCATCGAGCTGCTGGCGCGTGACCTTCGACAGGTCGATGCCGGTCTTGGCGGCGAAGGCCGTCCAGTAAGGCGATTCGGCCGAGGTGGCGACGGTGCCGACGCGCTTGCCCTCGAAGTCCTTGGGGGTGCGGATCGGCGAGTCGGCCAGCACCAGGTTGCCCATCAGCGAGTCGTAGCCCACGGTGGCCAGCGCCTGCAGCGGCAGGCCGCGCGCCATGTTGACCAGGGTGCCGCCGAAGAAGACCACGCCGAGGTCGAACTGCTTGTTGGCCACCGCCTGCGCGGCCGCCACCGAGCCGTTGCCGCGCGAGACGGTGAGGTCGATGCCGCGCTTCTTGAAGTAGCCCAGCTCCTTGCCCACCATGGGCCAGTAGTTGGAGCCGTTGACCACCCAGGGCAGCGTGATGCTGATGGCGCGCGTCTGCGCGAAGGCGGGCAGGGCGAGGGTGCTGCCGGCGGC
>SCOE01000063.1 GCA_005503065.1 Comamonadaceae bacterium ALPHA2B | reverse complement strand
GCCCGCACCAGGCCCGGCACCCGCGCCGGCCCCTTCGCCTGCGCCCGCCCCGGCGCCCGAGCTGAAGTTCAACGCCGTGGCCAAGAGCCTGGCCGATGTCGTGACCGTCCCCGCCGGCTACACCGCCACCGTGCTGTACCGGCTGGGCGACCCGATCGCCGCCGGCGTGCCCGCCTATGCCAACGACGGCAGCGACGACCCGGCCACCTACGACCGCCGTGCCGGCGACCACCACGACGGCATGACCTTCTTCGGCGTCGACGCCGCAGGCAAGTGGAGCGCCACGGCCGCCGATCACGGCCTGCTGGTGATGAACCACGAGGCCATCACGCCGCTGTTCCTGCATCCCACCGGCCAGACCACCACCGGCAGCGGCGCGGCGCAGGTGCGCACCGTGGCCGGCGAAGTGCAGCGTGAGTTCTTCCTGCACGGCGTGTCGGTCATCGAAGTGAGCAAGAACGGCTCGGGCGTTTGGAGCTACCAGCAGTCCTCCAGCTTCAACCGCCGCGTGCACACGCTGACCGAGATGGCGTTCTCGGGCCCGGCCGCCAAGGCCGATCTGCTCAAGACCAAGTACTCGCCCGACGGCAGCAAGACCCGCGGCACGGTGAACAACTGCGCCAATGGCACCACGCCGTGGGGCACGTACCTCACCTGCGAGGAGAACTGGGCCGGCTACTTCCGCCGCATCGCCGCCAGCGACACCACGCGCACGACGAAGGAAACGACCTCCTTCGCGCGCTACGGCGTCAGCGGCAACGGCCGCGAGCTGTGGGCCACCGTCACGCCCGACACGTCCGACGACCAGTACGGCCGCTGGAACACGCAGGCGATCGGTGCGACGGCCATCGACGATTACCGCAACGGCCACAACACCTACGGCTGGGTGGTCGAGATCGATCCCTTCGCACCCGCCAGCACGCCGAAGAAGCGCACCGCCCTGGGCCGCTTCGGCCACGAAGGCGCGTGCCTGGGCCCGGTCGCGGCGGGCAAGCCGCTGGTCTGGTACATGGGCGACGATTCGCGCAACGAGTACATCTACAAGTTCGTTTCGACCAAGGCCTGGGACCCGGCCGATGTCGGCGGCGGCCTGGCCGCCGGCGACAAGTACATGGACGACGGGCGCCTGTACGTCGCGAAGTTCAATGCCGACGGCACCGGCGTGTGGCTGGAGCTCAAGCTCGGCGTCAACAACATCACGGCCGGCAATCCCGCCTTCGCGTTTGCCGATGCGGCCGACGTGGTGATCCATGCGCGCCTGGCCGCCGACGCCGCCGGCGCCACGAAGATGGACCGCCCCGAGTGGACCGCGGTCAACCCGAAGAACGGCGAGGTCTACGTCACGCTGACCAACACCAACGCGTCCTCGCGCCCCATCACCGCCACCGACGCGGCCAACCCACGCTTCTACAACGACCCCAAGGGCTCGGCACAGACCGCGCAGAAGGGCAACCCCAACGGCCACATCATCCGCTTCGCGGACGACGGCGCCGACCCGGCGGCCACCACCTTCAAGTGGGACGTGTACCTGTTCGGCGCGCGTTCCACGGCACCGGCCGACGTCAACCTTTCGCAGCTGTCGGCCGACAACGACTTCTCCAGTCCCGACGGCATGTGGTTCAGCCACGCCACGCCGGGACTCCTATGGCTGGAGACGGACGACGGCGCCTACACCGACGTCACCAACTGCATGCTGCTCGCGGCGCTGCCCGGCAAGGTCGGCGACGGCGCCGCGAAGACGATCACCAACGTCGACGGCAGCACCACCGCCCAGCAGGCCACCTTCGTCGGCAAGGCGCCGGGCAATGCCGGGCTGCGCCGCTTCCTGGTCGGTCCGGCGGACTGCGAACTGACCGGCATTGCCGAATCCGGTGACGGCCGCGCGCTCTTCGTCAACATCCAGCATCCGGGCGAAACGACGCCGGTGGCCAACATCGGCGACCCGTCCAAGTTCGGCAGCCACTGGCCGCAGGGCGGCTCGGCCCGGCCGCGCTCGGCCACGCTGGTCATCACCAAGGACGACGGCGGCCTGGTCGGCCTCTGACGGCCCGGTCGGCCCGGAAGCGGGCCGATCCCGGCAAAGTGCAATCGGCCGCCAGCGCCCGCCAGCCGGGCGTTGTGGCCGAATTCGTCACGTTCGTGACGATCCGGCGCGGGTGCCAAGGACAGCGGCCTACGGCCGCGTCTCCTGCCCACCGACGCGGGCGGCTCCTGGCCGCGACGAGCCTGCAGCCTTTGCGGCGCGGTGCCGCCCGAGGCCCGATGACGAACACGACCACGCCCCCGGCCGGCGGCTGGGGATCGCTCAAGGCGGTGAGCGGCTCGCTGCTGCGCGAACACATTCCCATCGCCGGCGCGGCGGCACTGCTGCGCCAGAACAAGCCCGGCGGCTTCGCCTGCGTGAGCTGTGCCTGGTCCAAGCCCGGCGCGCCGCGGGTGGCCGAGTTCTGCGAGAACGGTGCGAAGGCCACGGCCTGGGAGCTCACCGACAAGCGGCTGGCGCCCGACTTCTTCGCCGAGCACACGGTGGCCGAACTGCGCGCCTGGAGCGACCATGCACTCGAGGCCGGCGGCCGGCTGACCTCGCCCATGCGCTACGACGCCGAGAGCGACCGCTACGTCGAGACCGGGTGGGACGAGGCCTTCGCCGCGATCGGCGAACGGCTGCGGGCGCTGCGGGCCGCCGACGCGGACGCCACGGTCTTCTATGCCTCCGGCCGCGCCTCGCTCGAGGCGAGCTACCTCTACCAGCTGCTCGCGCGCATCTACGGCAACAACAACCTGCCCGACAGCTCCAACATGTGCCACGAGAGCACCTCGGTGGCGCTGCCCGAGACCATTGGCGTGCCGGTCGGCACCGTGACGCTGGAGGACTTCGAACACACCGACTGCATCCTCTTCTTCGGCCAGAACCCGGGCGTGAACAGCCCGCGCATGCTGCACCCGCTGAAGGACGCGCGCGGGCGCGGCGTGCCCATCGTGACCTTCAATCCGCTGCGCGAACCGGGGCTCACGCGCTTCGTCGATCCGCAGTCGCCGCTGCAGATGCTCACGCCGGCCGACACGGCGGTCAGCACGCACTACCTGCAGGTGCGCGTGGGCGGCGACATCGCGGCCGTGGCCGGCGTGTGCAAGGCGCTGCTCGCGCTCGACGCCCAGGCCCGGGCACGCGGCGGCGCACCGGTGGTCGACCACGACTTCATCGCCGAGCACACGCAGGGCTTCGACCGCTTCGCGGCCTGGCTCGACGCCCTGGCATGGGACGACCTGTGCGCCGAGTCGGCGCTGCCGCGCGCGGCGCTGGAGGAGGTGGCCGCCGTGTTCTCCCGCGCACGCGCCGCCATCGTGGTCTACGGCATGGGGCTCACGCAGCACCGGCGCGGCGTCGAGAACGTGCAGATGCTGACGAACCTGCTGCTCATGGGCGGCCACATCGGCCGACCCGGCGCGGGCATCTGCCCGGTGCGCGGGCATTCCAACGTGCAGGGCCAGCGCACCGTGGGCATCAGCGAGAAGCCCGAGCTCGTGCCGCTGGAGAAGCTGCGGGCGCTCTACGGCTTCGAGCCGCCGCGCCACAAGGGCCGCGCCACGGTCGAGACCTGCGAGGGCGTGCTCGACGGCAGCGTGCGTGCCTTCGTCGGGCTGGGGGGCAACTTCCTGCGGGCCGTGCCCGACACCGACCGCGTCGAGCCGGCCTGGGAGCGCCTCGAACTCACCGTGCACGTGGCGACCAAGCTCAACCACACCCACCTGGTCCCGGGCCGCGAGGCCTGGCTGCTGCCCTGTCTGGGCCGCATCGAGAAGGACCGGCAGGATGGCGTGGAGCAGGTCGTGTCGGTGGAGGATTCGAGCGGATTCATCCACGCCTCGCACGGCGTGGCCGAGCCGGCCGCGCCGACGCTGCGCTCGGAAGTCGCCATCGTCGCCGGCATCGCGCAGGCCACGCTGCCGCCCAACCCGCGCGTGCCCTGGGCCGCCTGGACGCGGAACTACGCGCGGGTGCGCGAGGCCATCGAAGCGACCTGGCCCGAGGTGTTCGCCGACTTCAACGCGCGCTTCGAGCAGCCGGGCGGCTTCGCCAAGCCCAATGCCGCGCGCGAGCGGCGCTGGCAGACCCAGAGCGGCAGGGCGCAGTTCAAGGCGCCGGAGGGCTTGGCCGCCGACCCGGACCTGCCGGTGGAGGGGCCCGACGTGTTGCGCCTCATGACGATGCGCAGCGACGACCAGTTCAACACCACCATCTACAGCCTCGACGACCGCTTCCGCGGCATCGTCGGCACCCGGCAGGTGCTGCTGATGCACGCCCACGACATCGAACGGCTGGGCTTCGTGCCCGGCGCGCTGGTGGATGCCCATGCCGCGACCGGCGACGGTGTCGCGCGCACGGTCCGGGCGCTGCGCCTGGTGGCCTACGACATCCCGCGCGGCTGCGCCGCCGGCTACTTCCCCGAATGCAACCCGCTCCTGCCGTTGTGGCACAACGCCGCTCGCAGCCACGTGCCGGCGGCGAAGTGGATTCCCATCCGCCTGCGGGCCCACGCCCCGTCACCCTCGCCCCAAGGAGCCCCCCCATGACCGCCTCCGCGCATTCCCTGTCCGCACACGCCGTGCGCCCGCTTGTCTACGACCCGGCCTTCGAACGGGCGGAGGACGACGAGGCCGAGACCGCGCGGGAGCTGGTCGACACCATGCTGCAGATCAGCCGCAAGGTGCAGGCCGACGAAGGCCATGCCTTTCGCAGCGTGCATGCCAAGGGGCACGGCATCCTGCGCGCGCAGCTGCAGGTGCTCGACGGCCTGCCCGCGGCCTATGCGCAGGGCGTGTTCGCACAGCCGCGCACCTACCCGGTGGTGATGCGCTTCTCCACGCCGCCCGGCGACCTGCTGGACGACCGCGTCTCGACGCCGCGGGCGGTCGCGCTCAAGCTGGTCGGCGTGCAGGGGCCGCGCGTGCCGGGCGCGCAGGGGCAGGCCACGCAGGATTTCCTCATGGCCAACGGCCCGGCATTCAGCGCGCCGACCGGAAAGAAGTTCCTCGCCAACCTCAAGCTGCTCGCGGCCACGACCGATCGCGCGGACGGCGCCAAGCGCGTGCTGTCGGCGGCCCTGCGCGGCGTCGAGTCGCTGGTCGAGAAGGTGGGCGGCGAGAGCGCCACGCTCAAGGCGATGGGCGGTCACCCGCTCACGCACATCCTCGGCGAAAGCTTCTTCACGCAGGTGCCGCTGCTGTACGGGCCGTACATGGCCAAGCTCTCGCTGGTGCCGGTGTCGCCCGAACTCGTGGCGCTCACCGACCGCAAGCTCGACATGGACGACCGGCCCGACGCCCTGCGCGAAGCGGTGGTGGCGCACTTCCGCACGCACGGCGGCCGCTGGGACCTGCGCGTGCAGCTGTGCGTCGACCTGGAGGCCATGCCCATCGAGGACGCCTCGGTCCCCTGGCCCGAGGAGCGCAGCCCCTACGTGACCGTCGCGCACCTGAGTGCCGGGCCGCAGGACGCCTGGAGCGACGCGCGGGTGGCGGCCGTGAACGACGGCATGTCCTTCTCGCCCTGGCACGCGCTGCAGGCGCACCGGCCGCTGGGCTCGGTCATGCGGCTGCGCCAGGCAGCCTACGAGGCGGCGGCGCGCTTTCGCGGCAGCAGCAATGCGACGCCGGTGCGCGAGCCGGAGCAGCTCGACGATTTTCCCGACTGAAACCGAAGCCGCCGCGCCGCGTCCGCCTTCCTCCTCAGAAGCGGTACTTCATCGACACCGTTGCGCTGCGCGGCGCGCCATAGGTGATCTGGTCGTAGGCGTCGAACATGCCGTAGGTCTTCTTGTTCGTCACGTTGTCGATGTTCAGCTGCGCCGAGAGGCGGTCGTTGAAGTCGTAGCGCGCCATCAAGTTGACCAGCGCGTAGGCGCCCTGGTTGATGCGCTGCGTCGCGCCCAGCGGGTTGACCGCGTCGGTGTAGGTGCGGCCCTGCCAGTTCACGCCGCCGCCCAGCGTCAGGCCGGCCAGTGCGCCCGTCAGGCGGTAGGTGGTGAACACGCGCAGCAGCCTGCGCGGGAAGATGGTGTTGACCTGCGTGCCGTCCGCGTCCTTGAGCGTGTACTGCGTGTAGCCGGCCGCGAGGTTCCAGCGCGGCGCGATCTCGCCCGACACCTCGAGCTCGAAGCCCTTGCTGGTCGCGCCGTCCGAGGCGCGGTACGCCGTCTCGGGCAGGCCGCCGATGCCGACGAGGCGGTCCGTCGTCGCGACGGCGAGGTTGTTCTGCTTGATGTGGAAGACCGATGCCGAGGCGTTGAGCCTGCCGTCCAGCAACTCGCCCTTCAGTCCCGCTTCGAAGGCCTTGCCCTTGATCGGGTCGAGCGTGTTGCCGCCGATGTCGCGCTGCGTCTGCGGCTGGAAGATGCTGGTGTAGCTGGCATAGGCGGACAGCTGGTTCGTGACGTCGAAGACCACGCCCGCATAGGGCGTGACTTCGCTCCTGGCGCGGATGCTGTAGGGGTTGCTGTAGATGTCGTCGCCCCAGCGGCGGTAGTTGGTCAGGCGCGTGCCGACGATGAGCTTGAGCGGGTCGGCCACGTTGAAGCGCGCGGCGCCATAGATCGCGTCCTGCCGCGTCTCGCTCTTGCCGTAGTAGGTCAGGGCGCCCCAGGTCGGCTCGGGGAAGTCGCCGTTCCAGGTGTTGAAGTTCGAGGCGAAGCCGACCGAGGGCGTGGCGGGGCGGCTGTCGGCGTGGAACTTCTGCGTCGAACCCGCATAGCCGAACACCGCCTCGTGCTCGCGGCCGAAGAGCTGGAAGGGGCCGCCGGCCTGCAGGCCGATGTCGTCCTGCTTCGTCTTCACCAGGTAGGAGGCCGCGAAGGTGTACAGGCCCAGGCCGGTGAACACGCTGGGCGCGCCCGAGAGGTACAGCAGGTGCGAGTCGGCCTCGCGGTCGCCGCGGGTGTAGCTGGCCTTGAGCCTCCACCCGTTGCCGAAGCGGTGTTCCAGCGACGCGAAGTAGGTGTCGTAGGTCGTGTCCCAGCGCGTCCAATTGGCGGCGGTGGACTTGGAGGTGTCCCAGTTCGTCATCAGCCCTTCCGCGTACCAGACCGGCAGTCCGCCCCACATCGGGCCCCGGGTCTTGAGCTTCTGGTGGCTGTAGCCCGCCGTCAGCAGCGTTTGCGGCGTCAGGTCGGCCTCGACGGTGGCGAAGAGGGTCTCGTTCTTGTTGTTCAGGCCGCGGACATAGCTGTTCTTGTCTTCCAGCTCGCCGACCACGCGGGCACGCACGGTGCCGGCCGCGTTGACCGGCGTCGACAGGTCGACCAGCGCGCGGCGGTTCGCCCAGCTGCCGTAGTCCAGCTCCACGTTGCCGGTGAAGACCTTGCTGCTGGCGCGCTTGCGCACCAGGTTCACGGCCGCCGACGGGTCGCCCGCGCCGGTGGTCAGGCCGGTGGCGCCGCGCACCACCTCCACGCGGTCGTACATCGCCAGGCTGGTGAAGATCTCGCCCGAACTCCACGGCTGCTCCCAGGTCGTGGGCACGCCGTCGATCAGCAGCGTGTTGATCTTGAAACCGCGCGAGACGAACTGGCCGCGGCTGGTCTCGTACTGGTTCACGGACACGCCGGTGGTGTTGTTCAGCACGTCGGTGATGGTGCGCAGCCGCTGGTCCTCGATGCGCTGCTGCGTCACCACCGTGACCGACTGCGGCGTCTCGCGCAGGCTCAGGCTCAGCGGCGTTGCCGTGCGCGAGGCACCGGTGGTGTACGAGCCGGTGCCCTCGGTGGTCTCCGGGTTGCCGGCGGCCTCGACCTGCACGGCGGGCAAGGTGGCGGCAGCGGCAGGTGCTTCGGGTGCGGCCTGCTGCGCCCAGGCGAGCGCAGGCAGGGCGGCGGCGAGGCAAATGGCGAGCGGCGTCAGGCGGGCGGGCGCGAAGGGGCGCGGCAGGGAGGCTGTCTTCATGTCGGATCGGTGGAAGGCGGCGCCGCGCCTGCTGATCCGTCCTGCGGCCGGTGGTCGGCGGCCGCAGAGTTCACCAAGGCTTGACGCTCATCAAATGATAGTGATTGTCATTTGAAGTGTAACTACGTCTGGATGGGTCGCGGTGCCATTCCCTTGCGGCGCAAGGTCATTCGCCTGGAGAGCATGCATTCACTTTTGAACGGATGCGCGCGTGGCCGTGCGGGCTCAAGCGGCGGAGCGCGCCGGCAACGGCAGCGCCGTCTTGTAACGCACCTGCTTGAGCGCGAAGCTCGAGCGGATCTTCTCGATGCCGGGCGTGGGCGTGAGTTGTTCGAGGATGAATTTCTCCAGCGCCGCCATGTCGGCCACCGCGATGCGGATCAGGTAGTCGCTGTCGCCGGTCATGAGGTAGCACTCCATCACCTCGTCGTGCTCGGCGATGCGGCGCTCGAAGTCGGCCAGCGACTGCTTGCTTTGCGTCTTCAGGCTGATCGAGATGAACACGTTCAGCCCCAGCCCGAGCGCCGGCGCACTGCACAGCGCCACGTAGCGGTCGATGACGCCAGCCGTCTCCAAGGCCTTGACGCGCGCGAGGCAGGGCGATGGCGAGAGGTGCACGCGCCGGGCCAGCTCGACGTTCGACAGCGCGCCGTCGCGCTGCAGTTGGTCCAGGATGCGCAGGTCGATGGTGTCGAGTTGCATGAAATGCTGCTGTGGCGTGGTTTGGCGGCAGTTTATGCGGGTGAGGCATCGTTGGGCAGTGCACTTCGATACCCCATTTCGCCCCCGTCGGCCTAGAGTGCCGAAGCATGAACGCCCCGATCTCCGCCGACCAGATGCGTGCCCTGCTCCAGGGCGCCGCCGACGCCCACGATCCCGACCCGGCCGAGACGGCCGAGTGGCGCGACGCCTTCCTCGCGCTGGTGCAGTCGCAGGGCCCGGCGCGCGCACGGCAGATGCTCGACGAGCTGGCACGGCTCGCGCGGCGCGAGCGCATCGGCTGGCAGCCCGAACTGGCGACGCCGTACGTCAACACGATCGCGGTGGACGAGCAGCCGGCCTTCCCCGGCGACCTGGCGATCGAGGAGCGCCTGGCTTCGCTCATGCGCTGGAACGCACTGGCGATGGTGGTGCGGGCCAACCAGGCGTACGGCGAACTCGGCGGCCACATCGCCAGCTACGCCAGCGCGGCCGACCTCTTCGAGACGGGGTTCAACCACTTCTTCCACGCGAAGAGTGGCGCGCACGGCGGTGACTTGGTGTTCTTCCAGCCGCATTCCGCGCCCGGCGTCTACGCCCGCGCCTTCCTCGAAGGGCGCCTGGGCGAGAACGACCTGCTGCACTACCGGCAGGAACTGGCCGCTTCGACGCAGGGCGCCCAGGGCCTGTCGAGCTACCCGCATCCCTACCTGATGCCGGACTTCTGGCAGTTCCCCACCGGCTCGATGGGCATCGGCCCGATCAGCTCGATCTACCACGCACGCTTCATGCGCTACCTGACGCACCGCGGCCTGCTCGACTGCGGCGCGCGCAAGGTCTGGGGCGTCTTCGGCGACGGCGAGATGGACGAGCCCGAATCGATGAGCGCCCTCACCCTGGCTGCGCGCGAGAAGCTCGACAACCTGGTGTGGGTCGTCAACTGCAACCTGCAGCGCTTGGACGGCCCGGTGCGCGGCAACGGCCGCATCATCGACGAGCTGGAGCAGCTCTTCTCGGGCGCCGGCTGGAAGGTCATCAAGCTCGTGTGGGGCAGCGACTGGGACGGCCTGTTCGCGCGCGACACGCAGGGCGCCCTGGCGCGCGCCTTCGCCCACACGGTCGACGGCCAGATGCAGACCTTCGCCGCCAAGGACGGCCGCTTCAACCGCGACAACTTCTTCGGCCAGGACCCCGAGCTCGCGCGCCTCGCGCAGGGCATGACCGACGAGCAGATCGACCGCCTGAAGCGCGGCGGGCACGACCTGGTGAAGATCCATGCCGCGTACGCCGCCGCTGCGGCACACACGGGCCAGCCGGTCGTCATCCTCGCCCACACCAAGAAGGGCTACGGCATGGGCACGGCCGGCCAGGGGAAGATGACCACGCACTCGCAGAAGAAGCTCGACGAGAGCGACCTCATCGAGTTCCGCAACCGCTTCAACCTGCCGCTCACCGACGAGCAGGCCACCTCGCTCGCCTTCCACAAGCCGGCCGAGGACAGCGCCGAGATGCGCTACCTGCGCGAGCGGCGTGCCGCGCTGGGCGGCGCCCTGCCGCGGCGCGAGACGGCCTGCGACGTCGTGCCGGTACCGCCGCTCGCCAGCTACGCGAAGTTCGCCACCGAGGCGGCCGGCAAGGAGATGAGCACCACCATGGCCTTCGTGCGCCTGCTGGGCCAGCTGCTCAAGGACCGCGAACTCGGCCCGCGCATCGTGCCCATCGTGGCCGACGAGGCGCGCACCTTCGGCATGGCCAACCTCTTCAAGCAGGTCGGCATCTATTCGAGCGTGGGCCAGCGCTACGCGCCGGAGGACATCGGCTCGGTGCTGAGCTATCGCGAGGCGACCGACGGGCAGATCCTCGAGGAGGGCATCAGCGAAGCCGGCGCCATCGCCAGCTGGACCGCCGCCGCGACCAGCTACAGCGTGCACGGCCTGGCGATGCTGCCCTTCTACATCTACTACTCGATGTTCGGTTTCCAGCGCGTGGGCGATGCGATCTGGGCCGCTGCCGACCAGCGTGCGCGGGGCTTCCTGCTGGGCGCCACCTCGGGCCGCACCACGCTCGGCGGCGAGGGCCTGCAGCACCAGGACGGCAGCAGCCACCTGGTGGCCGCGACCATTCCCAACTGCAAGGCCTGGGACCCGGCCTTCGCCGGCGAGATGGCCGTCATCGTCGATGCGGGCATGCGCGAGATGCTGGTGGAGCAGCGGGATGTCTTCCACTACATCACGCTCATGAACGAGAACTACGCGCAGCCCGACGTGCCCGCCGAGGTGCATGCCGACCTGCTGCGCGGTTGCTATCGTTTCGATAGCTGGTCGCGTCCGTCCGGCGGGCGTCAGGGGCCGATTTCGTCTGCAGGAAAGGTCGCGCTCATGGGCTCGGGCGCCATCCTCACCGAGGTGGTCAAGGCCGCGCAGCAGCTCGCCGAGGAAGGCATTGACGCCACGGTGTTCAGCGTCACCAGCTGGAGCGAGCTCGCCCGCGACGGCCGGGCCTGCGAGGCGCGCGCGCTGGCGGGTGCGCCCGATGCCGGCACGCCCTTCGTGGCGCAGCAGCTGGCGCGCAGCGAAGGCCCCGTCATCGCCGCCACCGATTACGTGCGCGCCGTGCCCGAGAGCGTGCGCGCCTTCGTGCCCGAGGGCCGCCGCTACCTCACGCTGGGCACCGACGGCTTCGGCCGCAGCGACACGCGCGCCGAGCTGCGCCGCTTCTTCGGCGTCGACGCGGCGGCGATCGTGCGGGCGGCGAAGTTCGCGCTCGCCTGAAGCCGGCCGCCCCGCCAGGCGCACCCGTTGCCGCCGCGCGATGTCGACGCGGGCGCAGAATGCGCCGCATCCGTCGCGTCCCAACTTCCCGGAGCCTTTCCATGAGCATGGGCAAACCCATGGCCCGCTACGCCGCTGCCAAGCGCGTGGGCGATTTCGTTTTCATGAGTGGCGTGGTGGCGGTCGACCCCGCCACGCGCCGCGCCGTCTCGACGTATGAAGAACTGCCCGAGGCCGCGCAGGCGCCGCTGCGCGGCCTGGGCTACGCCACGGGGCAGATGTCGGTCGACGTGTTCGAGGCGCCCATCGTCGCCCAGAGCTGGTTCGTGCTCGAGCGCATCCGCCAGATCGCGGCCGAGCACGGCGGCACGATGGACGACGTGGTCAAGCTGGTGCAGTACTTCACCCACCTGCCGCACTACGCCTTCTTCAACCGCGTGCGCGGCCTCTTCTATCCCGGCGAGCCGCCGGTCAGCACCGTGGTCGAGGTGAACCGCTTCCTGCCGGGCGACGGCGTGCTGGTCGAGGTCGAGGCCACGATGTACCTGCCCACCCAGGGCTGAGAAACCGCGAAGTGCAATCGGCCGCCAGCCCACGCCAGACGTGGGCTGCGGCCGAATTGGTCACGTTCGTGACGTTTCCACCCCGCCGTTCGGGCTGAGCCTGTCGAAGCCCAGCCCCCGGCTTCAAACCGGCATCGGCAACCCGGCCAGCAGCTTGTCCAGCGTCACCGGGTAGTGCCGCACGCGCACGCCGGTCGCGTTGTAGACCGCATTGGCCACCGCCGCCGCCACGCCGCAGATGCCCAGCTCGCCCACGCCCTTGGCCTTCATCGGCGAGGAGATCGGGTCGGTCTCGTCCAGGAACACCACGTCCTGGTGCGGGATGTCGGCATGCACCGGCACCTCGTAGCCCGCGAGGTCGTGGTTGACGAAGAAGCCGCGGCGCTTGTCGATCGCCAGTTCCTCCATGAGCGCCGCGCCCACGCCCATGGTCATCGCACCGATCACCTGGCTGCGCGCCGAGGTCGGGTTGATGATGCGGCCGGCCGCGCACACGGCCAGCATGCGCCGCACGCGGATCTCGGCCGTGGCCGGGTCCACGCCCACCTCGACGAAGTGGGCGCCGAAGGTCGACTGCTGGTACTTCTTGTCCAGGTCGCCGTACTCGATGTGGTCCTCGGCCACCAGTTCGCCGTCGCCGGCCGCCTGCGCGAGCGGCAGCGCACGCCCGCCGCCGCGTACGCGGCCCTCGGCGAAGGTGGCCCCGGCCGGGTCCATGCCCAGCTTGCGGGCCACCGCCTCGCGCAGCTTCATGCAGGCGGCGTAGACGCCGGAGGTCGAGTTGTTGGCGCCCCACTGGCCGCCCGAGCCGCAGGAGGCCGGCAGCGTCGAATCACCCAGGCGCACGTTCACCCGGTCCAGGCCAACGCCCATCATCTCGGCCGCGGTCTGCGCAATGATCGTGTAGCTGCCGGTGCCGATGTCGGTCATGTCGGTCTCGACCGTGATGATGCCGTCGCGGCCCAGCCGCACGCGGGCGGCCGACTTCGTCAGCAGGTTGTTGCGGAAGGCGGCGGCCACGCCGAGGCCGACCAGCCAGCGCCCGTCGCGCACCTGTGCGGGCCGTGCATTGCGGCGGTTCCAGCCGAAGCGCTCGGCGCCGATGCGCAGGCAGTCGACGAGCCGGCGCTGCGAGAAGGCGCGCTGCGGCTTCTCGGGGTCGACCTGCGTGTCGTTGCGGATGCGGAACTCCACCGGGTCGAGGCCCAGCTTCTCGGCCATTTCGTCCATGGCGATCTCCAGCGCCATCATCCCCGGCGCCTCGCCCGGCGCGCGCATGGCGTTGCCCTCGGGCAGGTGCAGCACCGCCAGGCGCATGGCCGTCATGCGGTTGGGCGCGGCGTAGAGCAGGCGCGTCTGGCCCACGGCCGTTTCGGGCGCGCCATCGGGCTGGTCGCCCGACCAGCTTTCGTGCGCGATGGCGGTGAGCCGCCCGTCCGCCGTCGCGCCCAGGCGGATGCGCTGGATCGTTGCGGGCCGGTGCGTGGTGTTGTTGCCGATCAGCGGCCGCTGCAGCGCGACCTTGACCGGCCGGCCCGCGGCGCGCGCACCCAATGCGGCCAGCAGCGCGTCGGCGCGCACGAAGAGCTTGCCGCCGAAGCCGCCGCCCACGAAGGGCGAGACCAGGCGCACCTTCTCTTTCGGAATGCCCAGCGTCTTGGCCAGGTCGCCGGTGCACCAGTCGATCATCTGGTTGGAGGTCCACACCGTGAGGCGATCGCCCTGCCAGGCCGCGATGGAGGCATGCGGCTCCATCATCGCGTGGCTGTGGTCGGGCGTCTCGTAGGTGGCGTCGAGCTTCACCGGGGCGGCCGCGAAGGCACCCGCGAAGTCGCCCACGGCCGTCTGCGGCGGTCCGCCGTCGGGGCCGGGCTTGGCCAGCGGGGCGCCGTCCTTCACGGCCGCCAGGTCGAAGGCGCCGGGGGCGGCCTCGTAGCGCACGCGGATGCGCTGCGCGGCGTCGCGGGCCCGCTCGAAGCTGTCGGCCACCACCACGGCGATGGCCTGGTGGTAGTGCGCGATGTCCGGGCCGCCGAGCAGGGGCGCGGTGTTGTACTGGCCCTTGCCCAGCTTGCCCGCGTTCTCGGCCGTCACGATGGCCAGCACGCCCGGCGCCGTCCGTGCGGCCGACAGGTCCATCGACACGATGCGCCCCTTGGCGATGCCGGCCCCCAGCACGTAGCCGTAGGCCGGCGCGGTGGGCGTCTCGCGCTGCTCGTAGGCATAGCGGGCGGTGCCAGTGGTCTTGCGCGGGCCGTCGATGCGCGGGGTCGGCCGGCCGACGACCTGCAGCTGGTCGATCGGATTGGTGGTGGCGGGGGTGTCGAACTTCATGCGCGTGCCTTTGCTTCCGCCAGCGTGGCGGCCAGGGTGCGTTCGGCCAGCGTGAGCTTGAACGCGTTGTCGGGGGCGGGCCGGGCACCGGCGAAGAGCGCGGCGGTGCCGGCGCGCAGGTCGGTCGCGAGGGCCGGCTCGGCCGCTTCCACCCGCCAGGGCTTGGCGGCCAGGCCGCCGAAGGCCACGCGGGCGCGGCCGTCGCGCTGCACGATCGCCGCCACGGACACCAGCGCGAAGGCATAGGACGCGCGGTCACGCACCTTGCGGTAGAGCTGCACGCCGCCCACCGGGGGCGGCAGCGTCACGCCGGTGATCAGCTCGCCGGGCTTCAGGGCCGTCTCCACCTCGGGCGTGTTGCCCGGCAGGCGATGGGAGTCCGCGATCGGAATGCGGCGGCGCTCGCCGCTGGCGTGCACCGTCTCCACCGTGGCGTCGAGCGCGCGCATCGCCACCGCCATGTCGCTCGGGTGGGTGGCGATGCAGGCCTCGCTCCCGCCGATCACCGCCAGCTGGCGCGCCACGCCGCCGATGGCGGAGCAGCCGCTGCCCGGCTGGCGCTTGTTGCAGGGCTGGGCCGTGTCGTAGAAGTAGGGGCAGCGGGTGCGCTGCAGCAGGTTGCCGGCGGTGGTCGCCTTGTTGCGCAACTGGCCCGAGGCACCGGCCAGCAGCGCGCGCGAGAGCACGCCGTAGTCGCGCCGCACACGGGCATCCGCCGCCAGGTCGGTGTTGCGCACCAGGGCGCCGATGCGCAGGCCGCCGTCCGCGGCCGGCTCGATGCGGTCCAGTCCCAGCGCGTTCACGTCCACCAGGTGCGCGGGCGTCTCGATCTGCAGTTTCATCAGGTCGAGCAGGTTGGTGCCGCCGGCGATGAACTTGGCGCCGGGGCGCTGCGCCACGGCGGCCGCGGCGGCTTCGGGCGTCGCGGCCCGTTCGTAGCTGAAGGCCTTCATGTGCGGCCTCCCGGCGCCTGCGCCACCTCGGTGATCGCGTCGACGATGTTCGAGTACGCGCCGCAGCGGCAGATGTTGCCGCTCATGCGCTCGCGCAGTTCCTCGGCCGACAGCAGCGGCTGCGCCGTGATGTCGCCGCTCACGTGGCTCGGCACGCCGCGGCGCAGTTCGTCCAGCGCACCGACGGCCGAGCAGATCTGCCCGGGCGTGCAGTAGCCGCACTGGTAGCCGTCGTGCTTGACGAAGGCGGCCTGCAGCGGGTGCATGCGGGCGGGCGTGCCCAGGCCTTCGATCGTCGTCACCTGGGCGCCCTCGTGCATCACGGCCAGTGTGAGGCAGGCGTTGATGCGCCGGCCGTCGACCAGCACCGTGCAGGCGCCGCACTGGCCGTGGTCGCAGCCCTTCTTGGTGCCGCCGAGCTGCAGGTGCTCGCGCAGCGCGTCGAGCAGGGTGGTGCGGGTGTCCAGCTCCAGGCGCTGCGCCTGGCCGTTGACGGTGAGGTTCACCGCCTGGGTCACGCCGCCTTCGGGCGCGGCACCGGACGACGCGGGGCCGGTGCCGGTGCCCGAAGCGGCGCAGCCGGGCAGCGCCACGCCGGCCGCACCGGCGCTGCCGGCCAGCAGCAGTTCGCGCCGGGACATTGCCGGCGACCATTGGCAGAAATTCATCGTGGTACTCCGTGGGAAGAGGCGACGTTGCGCGCGCGCCGTTGCCCGCCGTGCGGGACGACGCCCACGTCGGATGTGGGTGCGTGGCTTTCGCGGGCTGGAGTGCGGTCGAACTGCCGCCCGTGGATGCACGGACCGCGATGGGGGCCCGAGGACGAAAGTGCAATCGGCCGCCAGCGCCCGCCTGGCGGGCATTGCGGCCGAATTCGTCACGATCGTGACGATCGGGGGAAAGCGCCTTTCAGCGCCGTACGACGTAGCGCGTCACCACCGGCGGCGACTCGCCCAGGTGGAAGGCCAGGCGCCGCTCCCGCAGCGCCATGTCGGTGGCCGTGGCGCGGCTGAAGCGGCGCAGGTGCTCGGTCCACGACTCGTCGACGATCTCCTCGACATAGCGCTCGGGCTGGCCCACGTCGTGCAGCAGCTCCCAGCCGACGGCGCCCTGGCTCAGGCGCACGCGGCGCGTCTGCTGCATCACCAGGTGGAAGGCGGCGGCGCGCGCCGGGTCAATGAAGTATTCGACCGTCACCACCACGCGGCCGCTTTCCTCGGGCGGCTCGGGCGGCGGGCCGGCCGCCCAGCCGGCCTGCGCGGGGCTCATGTCGTCCTCGTCGGCATGGTCGGTCACGAAGCGCAGCGCCAGCAGCATCACCGCAGTGCCGCTCACCGCCGCCACCAGCAGGCTGGTGCGCAGCGAACTGGCCTCGGCCACGTTGCCCCACAGCGCGGCGCCGAAGGCGCTCGCGCCCATGATGGCCATCTGGTAGGTCGCCATGCCGCGCGCGCGCACCCAATCGGGCAGCGCGAGCTGGGCCGACACCGACAGCGAGTTGGCCACCGTGATCCAGGCCGCACCGCCGAAGAACATGGCGGGCACCGCGACCCAGGTGTTGGGCGCCACCGCCATCACCGCCGTGGCCGCCGACTGCAGGGCGGTGCCGCGCAGCACCAGCTGGTCGCGCCCCAGCGCCTGGCGCAGCCGGGGCAGGAAGAGCACCGCCACGATCGCGCCCGCACCCATCGAGGCCAGCAGCAGCGTGAAGGTGCCGGCGTCCCCGCCGTGCAGGCCGCGCGCCAGCAGCGGCAGCAGCGCCAGCAGGGCAGTGGAATGGAGGAAGAAGATCGCGATGCGCGTGAGCACCGCCCGCATGCGGGCCGACTGGCGCACGAACTGCACGCCCACCCGCATGGCGCTGACCAGGCGCTCGCGGCCCAGCGGGTTGGGCGTGTGCTCGCGGCGCCAGCGCAGCACCACGAAGCCCGAGGCCACCGACAGCACCGCGTTGAGCGCGAACACCCACACGCTGCCGGCGCTCGCGATCAGCACGCCGGCCGTGAGCGGGCCGATGATGCGCGAGGCGTTCATCGCGATGCCGTTCAGGCCCAGCGCCGCCGGCAGCAGCGGCCGCGTGACCAGCTCGGGCACGATGGCCGAGAACACCGGCCAGCGCAGCGCGAGCCCGATGCCGTTGGCGAAGGTCAGCGCCAGCAGCAGCGGCGCGTTCATCCAGCCCAGGGCGATCGCCGCGCACAGCACGATGGCCGTGCCCGCCAGCCAGAACTGCGTCGCCACCAGCCAGCGCCGCCGGTCCAGGATGTCGGCCAGCGCGCCGCTGGGCAGGCCCAGCAGGAACACCGGCAGCGTGGACGCCGACTGCACCAGCGCCACCCACACCGGCGAGGAGGTGAGCGTCGTCATCATCCAGGCCGCCGCCACGTCATTCATCCACATGCAGATGTTGGCGACGAGCCAGGTGCTCCACAGCATGCGGAACACCGGCAGCTTCAACGGCTCCAGCGCCGCCAGCTTCGGCGGCCGGGGCTTCAGGGG
>SCOE01000062.1 GCA_005503065.1 Comamonadaceae bacterium ALPHA2B | reverse complement strand
CTGCAGAGGCAGACAGTGCTCGACGCGTGCGAACTGCTCGGGGGTGATCTCCATGCCGAGCAGTATCAAGCATGATGGCGGGCATTGCAATTAGTGTTAACAGGCCCTAGTCGCTTGAGTGCGCGGCTCAGGGTCATACCGTTTCTGCTCGCGGCGAAGATTGAATTCGCGGCTCAGGTTGCGACGCGCCGGCCAGGGCCGCGACGATGGGACAACCGCCGGCGGGCGCGGATTGCTCGCAGCAGTCGACCAAGCCTTCCAGGGCATTGGCCATCGCTTGCAGGTGGGCCACTCGCTGGCCAATCTCCTGCACGCGACGCTGCGCAACGGCACGAATGCGTTGCTTGTCGGGCTCTGAACTCAGCGATGCCAGCTCGGCCACGTCGTCGAGCGTGAAGCCGAGTTCCTGTGCGCGCTTGATGAAGTGTAGGCGCTGGATATCCGAGGGTGAGTACTCGCGAAAGGAGGTGCCATGCGCGCGCCCAGGCTGTTCCAAGAGGCCGCGGCGCTGGTAGTAGCGCACCGCCTCCACGCCGATGCCTGCGGCTTCGGCGAGTTTGGCGATCGTGAAGGCGTGAGTGGGCACGTAGAACTCAGTTGTGCAAAACGGAGTTTAGGTTGAAAAGTGCCTACATGCAAATATTCCGGGCGGAGTTGAAGCAGGTCCTCGCGCACCGATGGCTCCACGCGCGCGGGCCAACGCAGCCGCCCCAGGGGGTGACTTTAGGCTACGACGACGCAGCGCCCTGCAATCAACCGCTCCAAGGTGGGTGGGGGCGCTCTATCGGTGAATATCACATCGACATCTTCAAGAGCACTCAGTTCAAGAATTGCCGCGCGGGAGAAGCTGCCGAAGTCTGCTGCAAGCCAAACTGCCCGCGAGTGTGCAATGATCATGCGAGTCAGGCGGACCTCTTCACTGTTGCGCCCCCGCGGTGTGCCTTCGTTTTCGATGCCGAAGGTGCCGATGACACAAACATCGACCTTGAACTGACCGATGAAGTCGATGGCAGCGCTGCCCACGATCGCACCGTCCTCACCCCTGACTGCACCCGGCGTCACAATCAGCTCGCAGTCCGCGTTGCATGAAAGTGTGCTCGCAGCGTGGAGGTTGTTCGTGATCACGCGCAGACCCCTGTGCTGCACCAACTCTTGTGCGATCGAGATGACCATTGGTGCATGGCTCAGGAAGAGCGAACAGCCGTTCTGCACGGCAATGGCGACGGCCCGGGCAATGCGGCGACGCGCATCGCTGAGATTTATGGGCATGCGTTGATCAATGTTTCCAGTGTCTGAAGTCGGCAAGCGCACGCCACCATGAAAGCGCACAAGTTGTCCTTCGGCTTCGAGCACGTGCACGTCGTGTCGAACGGTCTGTTCGGTCACTGCGAAGCGCTGGGCCAACGCGTGGTTGCTCAGAGGCCCATTTCGCTTCAGAGCGTCAAGGATGCGCAACTGTCTTGGCGATAGTCCTGTCATGACGCTGCCTTCATCCACCTCTTGTGAGGCATGAAGCTGGCCAATGTTGCGACCTCGGGCAAAGCCGTTCGAACGGTTCATCTCTCTTTGTGGGCAGGAGAGCGCAGGTGGTCCCTTTCGGAAGCAAATGTTGAGATAAGCAGGCTCGCTACTCCTGAGCAGATCGCGATATCGGCAACATTGAAGGCGGGCCAATGCCAGCCTGCCACATGGAAATCCAGGAAGTCCGTCACGCGGCCATAGACCCAGCGGTCTACCGCATTGCCAACAGCGCCGCCGAGCACAAGACCGTATGCGAGGCCCTCCAGACGCTTCACGCGCGTAGTGAGCAGCCAGACAAGGACAACCGACACCACGACTGCGACGCCGATCAAGATATATCTCGACCAGCTCCCAGCATCGGAAAACATGCTGAACGCTGCACCTGAGTTGCGCGCCGATACCAGATTGAAGAAGCTGGCGAGCGGGACAACCGCGCCCTGCGGAAGCTCCAAACGAATCCAATGGTTGGTCAGAAAATCTGCGAAGACGACGGCAGCTGCCAGCGCCCACCATGGCAAACCGGTTCGTACGCGGCCCGCCGAAGCTTGTTGCCCGCCGGTCATTTCGTGGCTCGGAGCCTGGACCGGCCGGAAAGACGCAGGGCGAGCGCATGCGACGCCGATCGGACCATGGGAATTCGTTGGGTGAGGTCATTTGCCGCCACGAAGCAGGCGAGGCCAACCATCCAGCCGCCTACCACGTCGGCGGGGAAGTGCGCGCCCAGCGCGATGCGCGAATAGCCGACCCCCAACAGGCCCAGCAGCAACATGACACGACCAGGCGCAGAGACAATTGGCCACATGGCGGTGGCCACCAGCATGGCATAGACCGAGTGACCGCTGGGAAAGCCATGCGTGGGCTCCTCCTGCGCCAGCACATGGGCGGCTTGACCGAGGACGGTGCCAGGTCGCGGGAGATCCAGTCCCCATTTGAGAGCACTGGCGATGGCGAATGCCGACAGGAAAGCCCAGCCAAAGAGAATGGCCCGATCGATGATCCTTGCCCCGTACTCAACATCGGCGCAGCTTCGCCCCCAGAGCAGAAGCGCGGCCACCACCAAGGGCGCCCCCCAGTAGTTCCCAAGCGCGCTGCCCACCCGCACCAGGCCTTCTAGGCTCGCCGGCATCGCGGCGTTGATGCCTTCGAACAGCCTCTGGTTGAGTCCCAGCCAGTCGTAGGCCAGCAGCTTCAGGTTCATGCCGGCTTCAGAACCTGCGCGGCCGCGGGCTCCGGCATTTTGGTGGCGCCCAGCAATCGCAGCCCGTTGAACACGACGAGCAGGCTCGCGCCCATGTCGGCGAACACCGCCATCCACATGGTCGCGTGGCCGCTGAACGTCAGTGCGATAAAGACGGCCTTGATGCCCAATGCCAGCACGATGTTCTGTGTCAGCACGTTCGCGGTGGTCTTGGACAAGCGAATGAAGGTCGGAATCTTGCGCAGATCGTCATCCATCAAGGCCACGTCGGCCGTTTCGATGGCGGTGTCGGTCCCCGCTGCACCCATGGCAAAACCGATGTCGGCGCGTGCAAGCGCCGGCGAGTCGTTGATGCCATCGCCCACCATGCCGACTTGACCTTCGCGGCCGACCAGTTCCTCGATGGTCTTGAGCTTGTCTTCCGGCAACTGGTCCCCGCGGGCTTCGGCGATGCCGACCTGCGCGGCGATTGCCTGCGCCGTGTGCTGGTTATCCCCGGTCAGCATCAGCGTGCGAATGCCCTGCGCCTGCAGGTCGGCGATCGCCTGGCGGCTTGTTTCCTTCACGGTATCGGCGACCGCGAAGACACCCAGGACATCGGCGTCATCCATCAGCAGCACGGCGGTCTTGCCTTGGCGTTCCAACGCCTGCAGCTGCGATTGCAGCGGTGCCTCGCTCAGGCCGCGCTCCTGGGCCAGCCGATGATTGCCCATATGCAGCATCCGACCTTGCACCGATCCGCGCACGCCACGACCCGGCAGTGCGGCGAAGGCCTCGACTTCTTGCAGCACGACGCCGTCGCGCAGAGCCTTGCGCGCGATGGCTTGAGACACCGGGTGATCCGAACGCGAGGCCAGGCTGGCCGCCCAGGCTGCCACCGTGCGCCCATCGCCATTGAGGGCCACGAAATCGGTCTGTTCGGGCTTGCCGTGGGTGAGTGTCCCGGTCTTATCCAGCGCGAGGACCTTGAGCTTGCGGCCACCCTCCAGGTACACACCGCCTTTGATCAGGATGCCTCGGCGCGCCGCCGCAGCCAGGCCGCTGACGATCGTCACCGGCGTGGAGATCACCAGCGCGCACGGGCAGGCGATCACCAACAGCACCAGGGCCTTGTAGATCCAATCCATCCAGTCGGCGCCGATGGCCAAGGGCGGGATCACAGCGACGAGCGAGGCAAGGCCGAATACGGCTGGCGTGTAGACGCGCGCGAACTGATCGACGAAGCGCTGCGTCGGTGCCCGGCTGCCTTGCGCAGACTCGACGGCATGGATGATGCGCGCCAGTGTTGAGTCATTCGCGGCGGCCGTGACCTTGTACTCGAACGAGCCCGTTTCGTTGATCGTGCCGGCGAAAACCTGATCTCCCTCGGCCTTCTCCACGGGAAGGCTTTCTCCGGTGATAGGTGCCTGGTTGATGGCCGAGCGCCCCGAGGCGATCACCCCATCGAGCGCGATGCGCTCGCCGGGCCGAACACGCACCAGAGCCTGCAGCGGCACATCCTTGGCAGGCAAGTCTTTCCAAGACCCGTCGGCTTGACGGACAGTCGCTGTCGCGGGAGCGAGGTCCATCAGGCCACGGATGGCATTGCGTGCCCGGTCCAGCGACTTGGCCTCGATCAGTTCGGCCAGCGCAAACAGGAACATGACCATCGCAGCCTCCGGCCAGTGGCCGATCGCCATGCCGCCGGTGACCGCAATGGACATCAGGGCGTTCATGTTGAGGTTGCGGTTCTTCAAGGCGATCCAGCCCTTCTTGTAGGTGCTCAATCCTCCAGTGAAGATTGAGACCAGCGCGAGCGCTACAACCGCCCAGTGGTTTCCGTTGTTGATCCAAAAGACGACTTCGGCCAGTACCGCGGCGACGCCGGACACCGCCATCGGAACCCAGTTGGTCCTTTGCTCCGCGGCCTGGGTGTCGAGCGGCTCATCCGTCGTGCGCACCACCGTCTCGAAGCCCAATGATTCGATGGCCTGCACGGCCGCTCCGATGGCCTGCGGCGTGTGCTTGACCGTGAGCGTGCGCTGCATCAGGTTGAACTGAAGATCACCAACCCCGGGCATTCCCTGCAGCTTGCCCCGAATCAATCCCTCCTCAGTCGGGCAATCCATCTTCGCGATATGCAGAACCGTCGTGGCCCCCTGCGCATCTTGGCGTTCGGCCTTCATGCCGATGGACGTCAACGCCTTCTCGATGGGCTCGGTCGTGGGCAAAGTGTGGCTGACCGAAAGCACGCGCTGCATGAGGTTGAAGTCCAAGGCATGAAT
This sequence comes from Comamonadaceae bacterium ALPHA2B, assembly GCA_005503065.1. Lineage (GTDB taxonomy): Bacteria > Pseudomonadota > Gammaproteobacteria > Burkholderiales > Burkholderiaceae_C > Xenophilus. The sequence continues at coordinate 13,291 of SCOE01000062.1, read as the reverse complement.
GCCGCTCATCTTGCCCAACCGATCTCTGATCAGCGCTTCTTCCGTGGGGCAATCCATGTTCTCGATGCGATAGGCCACTTTGGAGGTGCGCGCATCGAGATTCGGCGCCGCCTCAGGCGTAGCGGCCGGCGGAGCATCGACCGGAGCAACGGGAGGCTTCGAGTCAGGCGTGTGCCGGCCCTCTTCTTCGACGCTGGCCTTCATGCCGATCGAGGCCAGGATGGACTCCATCTCGGCCCGGACCGGTTCGGCATGCGTCACGGCCAAGGTGCGTCGATGCAGGTCGAACTGCAGGTCCTGCACGCCCTTGAGCTCTTGCAGGTGCGAGCGAATGAGCTTTTCCTCGCTCGGGCAGTCCATGTTCTCGATGCGGTAGAGGGTGTGGACTGTATCGTCAGCGCGCCGAGCGTGCATACCGACCGAGCGCAGGCACGCCTCGAGCATGTCTGTCGAGGCCAGCCCGTGGAAGACGGTCAGCGTCCGATGGGGCAGGTCGAATTCAAGCCTCTCCAGCCCGGCGACGCCTTCGAGCGTGCGGCGAACGAGGGCTTCCTCGTTGCGGCAATCCATGTTGTCGATATGAAAGATCGTTTTCTGCGGTGAAGGGCCCTGACGACGCGCGTTCATGCCGACCTCCGAGAGAGCCTGGTCGATCGGATCAAGGCAGGCCAAGTCGTGGGTGACCTTCAGAGTCCGCCCCGGAAGATCGAAGGCGAGCCCGTGCACCCCGGCCACCTCCGCAAGTCGATTGCGAATGACCCGTTCTTCGCTTGGGCAGTCCATGTTGTCGATGCGGTAGACCGCTTCACGTGAGCTGCGACCCGCGGCTTCAGCGGAAGATTTGGCGCCGCACCCGCACTGGGTGTCCGTGTCCTTGTTCATTTCGATTCCTCGGTTGCGCATGCGGGTTTCCCGCCAAATTCAATTGGACAACCTCTAGTTGATGTAGAGTCAAGTGCTACCTGGGAAATTGACATGATGCGTATCGGTGAACTCGCAAAACGTGCCGATTGCCTCGTGCAGACGGTCCGCTTCTACGAAGGTGAGGGCCTTTTGCTCCAGCCTGCGCGTAGCGAAGGCAACTTCCGCCTCTATGACGACAGTCATTTGGAGCGTTTGTTGTTCATCCGCAGGTGCCGGGCCAAGGACATGACGCTGGATGAAATACGGCAACTGCTCAGTTTCCGTGATCGTCCCGAACGAGACTGCGGCGAGGTCAACGAGTTGGTGGATGCCCATATTGCGCAGGTGCGCGCCAAAATCCGTGACCTGCAGGAGTTGAAACGGCAGCTCTCGGAGTTGCGCCACTCTTGCGCTTCGAGTCGCTCAGCGAAGGATTGCGGCATCCTCAACGGCTTGGCGCAGCGGCAGTCGGCCTGAAACTGCTCCTCGCGCTGGCGGGAAATCTTCGGCGCGGTGCCCTGCGGCGGCAACCTCCCGCCCGGCACAACTTGTCGGGGGCGTGCCCCTGAACCTTCTCAACAGGCACGGCGCCGGCGCAACGATGCACCGTTCAGCTCTAAAATGAGAATACTTCATATTCTCACTACAACAACGTGATCGTCCTCCGCTTCTTCCGCAATCGGGTATTGGTGCTGGCGTCGCTGCTGGCCATGGCATGTTGGCCGTCCTGGGGTGCCGACGCGCCGGCGACCGACAAGGCCAGGCAAATTTGGCAACTGCTCGACTATGTGGCTGTGGATTACGAAGGCGCTGTGCGTGACGGGAAGGTCGAGAGCGCAGCCGAATACGAGGAGATGAAGGAATTCGTGGCGACCGCCGCGCAGCAGCTGGAGGGCCTTCCCAACACTGAGGCGCTTACGGAGCTTCGACGCCAGGCGGCCACGTTGAGCCAACTCGTGGCGCAGAAGTCCGACGCCAAAACGGTCTCCGAGGCCGCCCATGGCCTGGCTGCGGCACTGGCCAGGGCGTACCCCTTTCCGCTGTCGCCTGCGAAGGCCCCGGATCTCGTACGCGGAGCGGCCCTGTTCAAGTCCACCTGCGCAGCGTGCCATGGCGAGCACGGCGCCGGCGATGGGCCGCTGGCCTCGCGCCTTGATCCGCATCCCACCGATTTCTTGGACCGGGAGCGCGCCCGCAACCGATCGCCGCTCGCGCTCTACCAGGTCATCAGCCAGGGTGTTCAGGGCACCGCCATGGCCAGCTTCAAGGACAGCCTGTCGGATGACGACCGGTGGGCGCTGGCGTTCTTCGTCGGCGGTTTGTCGTACTCCGACGCCGATCGCGCGGCGGGTGCGGCACGCTGGAAGGAGGACCGACGCACCAGGGAGTCCGTGAGCGGGCTCGACGCAGTGACCCAGCTTTCCGAAAGCGGGCTTGCCAACAAGGTTGACCCAAAGACCGCCGCATCTGTGATCGCCTTCCTGCGGTCGCGCCCGGACGAGGCGGCCGCTTCGCAGCAGGGCATCGCTGCGACCAAGGAGCGGCTCGCCCAGAGCCGGGCTGCGTTCATGCAGGGCGATCGCGAGCGGGCAAGCAAGCTCGCGCTGTCCGCGTACCTGGACGGCTTCGAGCCGCTCGAGCCAGCGCTGCGTGCCCGTAACTCGGCCCTGCTCACCCGGGTCGAATCGGCCATGGGTGCCTACCGGGCGGCCATTGGCACCGGTGATCGGGCCAAGGTGGAAAGCGCTGAGCAGGCGCTGCAGTCACTGCTGGAGCTCGCGCAATCCGATCTGGAGCCCAGAGATGACGACGCACTCACCACGTTCCTCGCCGCGCTGACGATTCTGTTGCGCGAAGGTCTGGAGGCCCTGCTGGTGGTTGTTGCGATGATCGCGTTCCTGCGCAAGGCCGAGCGCCCGGAAGTTCTGCAGTATGTGCACGCCGGATGGATTCTGGCACTCGCCGCCGGCGGCTTGACGTGGTTTGCTGCGACCTACCTCGTGAGTGTCAGTGGCGCAAGCCGCGAACTCACCGAGGGGTTTTCTTCACTTTTCGCGGCGGTCGTGCTGTTGGGCGTGGGCATGTGGATGCATCGCAAGAGCGTTGCCGGACGGTGGCAGGCCTACCTCAAGGAAAAACTATCGAATGCGCTCAACCAGCGGACCGCGGCCTGGTTCCTTTTCTCGCTGGCGTTCATCGCTGTTTATCGGGAAGTCTTCGAAACCGTGTTGTTCTTCGCCGCACTCTGGAACGAAGGCAATGGCCTGCCGCTGCTGGCCGGTCTGGCGGCGGGGTCAGCATCGCTCGGGATCGTTGCATGGGTGCTGCTTCGCACCAGCGCGCGACTGCCCATTGGCCAGTTTTTCGCGGCCAGTTCCCTTCTGGTGGCCTTGCTGGCGGTCGTGTTGGCCGGCAAGGGGGTGGCTGGACTTCAAGAGGCGGGCCTTCTGGATGTGACCCCGGCGGCGATTCCACGTATCGAGCTGCTTGGAATCTATCCGTCCTGGCAGACCCTATCCGCCCAACTGGCGGTTGTGCTCATTGCAGTCACGGGTTTCGTCGCCAATCTGCGGCCGGGCAAGATCGAGCGACGCGGGTGACGTCGACGGCCTTTGCCTACGGGACAGTCGTGCAGTCGCACGGGCCGGTCGCCAGCCTCAACTGGCCCCCCATGACCATGAAGTTCCTGGCAAGGATGAGGCCCTGTGGGGCAAGCTGGGCGAAGGCAAAGCAGGGCGACGTCGAGCTTGCCCAGGACGGCAAGGACTGTGTGGTCACGAAGGTGAAGTGAACGTTCCGACGCGAGCGAGCCCGATCAGCTCGTGTCTCGCGCGGAAACGGTGCGGCGAGCCGTCTGTGACGCTTCCCTCAAGATCTCACGTCCACCGTTGGCCGCAATCGCGGCAACGACGACACCCAGGATCAGGTCCGGGATATTCGATCCCAGCCACATCACCAGCACGCCCGACAGAACGATGGCGCCATTCACGATGGAGTCGTTGCTGGTAAAGATGGCCGAGGCCTTGAAATTCACGTCCTCCCCGCGATGCCGCCGCAGCAGCTTGAGGCACACCACGTTCAGAGCTGCATTCACCGCCGCCATTGCCATCATCGCTGGGCCCACAGGCTCTTCGCCGCCCGCGAAGCGGCGCAGCACTTCCACGAGCAACAGCACCGCAAGCCCAATGAGCAAGAACCCCGACAGGCGCGCCGCGCGCACCTTGACCATGGCTGCCCGCCCGATGGCAAAGAGGCTCACCGCGTAGACCGACGCATCGGCCAGGTTGTCCAGGCCGGCGCCCATCAGGGCGGTGGAGGCAGCCCAGACACCGAGACCGATGCCGGCAGCCGACTGCCCCAGGTTGATCAGCAACACCGTACGCAGAATCTTGCGGTCGGCCGCGTTGCTTGCGTCGAGGCCGCCAAGCTCGTCGTCTTCGTCAGTATCAGCCATGACGCTTACGACGCCACGGCCGGGCGGAGTACCGGCGGCCGGTTGGTCGTCGGAGAGGATTCCGATGTTGGAATGGCCGCGAGGGCCGCGCGCAGCTCCCTTGAGCTCAGGATCTCCGAAAGCACCCGCGGCGCGGCGTTGTGGGTGTAGATCACATAGAGCGGTACGCCGTTGCGACCGAGCGCCGCCAGTGCGTCGGTGATCGCCGGGTCGCGCAACGTCCAATCGGCGCGCAGCAGGGCGACGTCCCGGGCGGCGAGATCGGCCAGCACCGCCGGATCCTGCAGCACCGTCTTCTTGTTGTACTGGCAAGTGACGCACCATGCCGCGGTGAAATCGACGAACACCGGTCGCCCGCTGGCCAGCAGTTGCTCCACGCGGCCCGGCTCCCAGGCTTGCCAGGCGCCGTCCTTTGCCGCAACAGCGCGATCCGGCCGACCGCTGCCGATCTGCCCCGCCAGCAGCCAGGCGAATCCCAACGACGAGGCCAACGCGATCGCGCCCACAACCAGCCGCGCGTGCCCCGATAGACCGAAAGCCCAGGCCAGCATGCCCGTGGCGACCAGAAGCGCCAGCAGCGCGCCGACTGGATCAATCCCGCTTTGCTGCCCCAGCACCCACAAGAGCCACGCCACCGACGCGAACATCGGGTAGGCCATCAGTTTGCGCAAGACCACCATCCAATCGCCGGGAGGCGGCAGCACGCGCGCAACGGCCGGCGCCCAACTGGCCACCAGGTACGGCAAAGCCATGCCCAGACCCAGCGTCGAAAAGATCAGCACTGCCTGCGCGGGCGGTAGCCCGATCGCGAATCCCAGAGCTGCGCCCATGAACGGAGCGGTGCACGGAGACGCCACCACTACCGCCAGCACACCGGACAGGAACGAGTTCAGCACGGGATGGCAGCTCTGCAGCGACGCCATGCGAGTTGGAACGATCTGGCGGAACTCGAAGACGCCTGCCAGGTTCAGGCCGATCAGGGTGAACAACACGGCCAGAGCTGCGACCATTCCAGGCATCTGCAACTGGAACCCCCAGCCGAGTTGCTGGCCGGCACCGCGCAGGACGACGACCAGCAGTCCGAGGGCCGCAAAGGAAGCGACGACGCCGATGGAGTAGGCGGCCCCATCGATGCGTCGCGCCTTCTGGTCGCCCGCATGCTGGGCAAATCCGACCACCTTGATCGCCAAGACGGGAAAGACGCAGGGCATCAGGTTCAGGATCAATCCGCCAAGCATCGCGCCCAGCAAGGCGGCCGCCAACGTCAGCCCGGCACCAGACTGCGGCGCGGCCGCGTTGGCACGCAGCGCTTCCTGCAAAGCCGGCGAAAGCGCTGCCGGAGCCGGCGCCGCGGGCCATGCCCCTTGGACTTGGGCGTCGATGCTCCAGCCCATGCTTCCCTGCGTCAGCACGATCGGCATAACCTGGGGACTCTGAACGCGGTGTGGCGACAGCGGCACCGTCGCAGTCCACAGCTCACCCTGCCACGCCTGCTTCCACGGGGCCGAGGTCTCGATCACTTCCGCGGTTTCCGGAAAGAACTCCAGTTGTTTGCCCCTGAGATCCGCCGGCAGGCCGTCGACCCGCAGGCGCAACGCAGTACCCTCGATCGTGACGGTGGCCTGTCCCGCCAGCGGCTTGGGTTGCGCCGCAAAACTCGCCTGGAACGCAGGCCCGTGCAGTGCCGTCGCGCTCCTGGAGGGAACCGCAAGGGCGAACTCGCCTTCTTCGGGGATGCACTCCTTTCGGCATACCAGCCACTGCGCCTTGAGCTTGACCTCAAGTGCGTTGGCCAAAAGCGATGGCTTGAATTCCGGCGCGATCGTCAACGGCACCGGCAGCAGCACCGTGTGCTCGTAGCCATAGTTGATCAGCGTGCCGATGGGATACTTGCGCGGCATCGGCCATGCGATCTCGCCGGCCGTGACACCGACGGGCAGTTGCCACTCCAGCTTGGTGGGGAGCCCGGAATCGCCGGAATTCTTCCAATACGAGTGCCACTCGGGCTGGTGCGCCAGCTGCAGGCCGACCCAGACGGTCTTGCCCGGCTCGACGCCCTCGGGCGCATGGGCCAGCAGTTCGGCGCGGGTGCGCTCGGTCACCACCACACTCTTGACGCCGGCTTGGGACGCTGCCGCACCGCCCCACAGAAGGATCAGAAGCGGAAGGACTCTGGCGCAAAAGGAAGCAAGACGCGTGAACATGTAAGGGCTGCGGCATGCGGTTGAAAGGAGGCACCGCCCGGCCCGGACTATAGGTGCCGTTCCAGGCATGGATAGCCGGCATCCTTGGCCTGTCCGGGGTCTCTGCACAGCCCGGTTGACTCTACTGCAGCTAGAGAGTTTCCAATCTTGGCCGGACCTTTGCCAGGATTGAAAAATGAGCAAAAGAGAACTGTCGTTCATTGACGCGGCCATACGATACGGCAGCTATCCGCTGGTCCTGGGTGCCACCGCCGTGGTGCTCTTCGTCGGCTTGGCCGCAGGGTGGCCCTATTTTCCTGCCGTCCCGCTCACGGTTGCCGCCGCGCTCGCCTCGGTCGCGTTGCTCGAGCGGCGTCTGCCTTTCCACGCGGCTTGGCGCCGCGACCATCGGGACAGCGTGTGCGACGCGATCCACGCCGTCGTGAACCTCGTCGTTCTCCTTGCCGTACATGGCGTGGTCGCTGCCCTGGCACCCTTGGGGTCCGCAGGGACCTTGTGGCCTGATCAGTGGCCGCTTTGGGCACAGGCCCTCGCCGTCGGCGCCGTGCTGGATCTCAGTCTCTACAGCGTCCATTGGCTGAGTCACCGCGTGACCTGGCTGTGGCGGTTCCACGCGATCCACCACAGCTCGGAGCGCCTCTACTGGCTCAACGGGGAGCGCCGGCATCCCCTGCATGCGGGGATGATGGCTGCGCCCGGCTTGGTCGCCGTTGTGCTCATGGGGGCGCCGGCTCTGGCCATTGGGGCCTGGCTCGGCTTGCTCGCGGTGCACCTCGCGTTCCAGCATTCCAACCTAGACTACCGAATCGGGCCCCTGCGCTTCGTGATCGGTGCCGCCGAGGTCCATCGCTGGCACCACAAGCGCGAGTACGAAGACGCGCAAGTCAACTTCGGCGAGTTCTGGATGGTGTGGGATCACCTGTTCGGGACCTTTCGGCTGCCCGTGCACAAGCTGGGCGCGAACGAGGTGGGTCTGAAGGAGACAAACTTCCCAATGAAGTACGGCGCGCAGCTGGCGTACCCGTTCCGCACGGCTGCGGCGGGGGGCACCTCCTCGGGTTCGTACGCGCTTGCGCGCGCGGCGTTCCTGAGGGAGACCGCTTTGGCGGCTTCGTTCGAGGCCGAGGGCAATCCAAAGGCGGCGTGGCGCGCCCACGAGCTCGGCCACATCTTGGCGCAGCCGTACATCAGCTTGCACCTGCCCAGCCACGCAGCCATGCTGGGTCTGGCCTGGCGCAGCCGCAATCCCGCCGAAGTTGTTGCCCAGATCGTCCGTCTTGCACTCGTTCCTGTGGGGCATGCCCTGGGGCGCACGCCGCCTCAGAACGTCGGAACGGGCCGATTCGGCGTCATGGAGCACGGTGCATGGCCATCGGAACTGGACCCGCTTACTTTCCAGCGCCGATAACATCGTCGGCCCATGATAGAAGACCAGAGTCGCTTCGCCGCCGAGCTGGGCGTCGCCCCGCAATTCGATGCATCGGCGGAGATCGCGCGACGCGCGAAATTCCTCGCGGAGTACACGCGTGCGGTCTCCGCGAAATTCCTTGTACTGGAGATCAGCGGTGGCGTCGGTTGCAGGCGCGACGCATGGGCTGGTCGTCGGCACCGACCACGCCGCGGGAGCGGCCATTGGTTTCTTGTCCAAGTTTGGCGACGGCCGGTTCGACCTGAGCCCGCTGGGCAGACAGACCGATCGGGCGCATACGGGCCTTGGCGCTGGTGCTTGGGGGTGATCAGCAGTCTGGCGCATAAGGTCCGACCGCCGCCGGTCGAGCCGGAGCCGGAGCTGGAAGTTCCCGAACTTGAGAAGAAGTAGATGAACCATTTCCCTCGCCAAGCCCTGTGGCATTTGCTCGCGACGGCCGTATTCGCCGGTGACCAGGCCGCCAAGAGCTACATCGACATGACGACCCCGTTGGGGTGGTCACACGAGGTGACGTCGTTCTTCAACCTGGTGCACGTTCTCAATCCCGGCGCCGCCTTCAGCTTTCTCGCCGGCGCGGGGGGCTGGCAGCGATGGTTCTTCCTCGCGATCGCCCTCGCAATTTCGGCATGGCTGGTCTGGATGCTGGCGCGGCCGCTGCGGCGGATGGAGGGTCTTGCCTACAGCCTCATCCTGGGCGGCGCGTTGGGCAATGCTTTCGACCGCGCTGTCCGCGGGCAGGTCATCGACTACCTCGACTTCCACCTGCGCGGATGGCACTGGCCGGCGTTCAACCTCGCCGACATGGCGATCGTGGGTGGGGCGATCGCGCTGGTCGTGCTGTCACTGCTAAGCGTGGACAAGCGCACTGCGGCAAAAGAGTCCCGGTGAGCAGGAGCGACCTGTGGACTTGGCACACAACATCGATCTGAAAAAAGAGGTCCGCGGCATTCGCGCGGCCGCCGGCAAGGCGCTGGCGCTCTGCGCTGCCTGCTTCGCGGCGGGCTACCTGGTGCTTCCGAAGTACTTGTTCTTTCCGACGACGACGTTCGACGCCCTGGTCTTCACCCTGCGCATCGACCTCTTCATATTGCTGTGGGTTGTGGTGGCGGTCGGGGTCGTTTCCCATGCCAGAAGGCAATCGACTGCCGACATCCGCGGCGCGGCTTTTGGCGTGCCCAGCGAGTCCATCAAGGTCAAGATCGCCTTCCTGCAGAACACGCTCGAACAGGCCTTTATCGCGATCGGCTCGCATCTCGTGTTCAGCACCTTGTTGGCCGGTCCACCCTTGTCGCTCATCATTGTGGCAACGGCGCTGTTCGCGATCGGCCGCTTCACGTTCTACCGCGGGTATCCCCAGGGTGCGGCGGCGCGGGCGTTCGGCATGGTCGCGACAGTCATCCCCACCATGACCATCCTGGCCCTCAGCCTGGTAGCGCTGGCCAGAACCAGGTTCGCGCCATGAGGGGCGAGACATCGATAGGTGTGAGCCGTGAGTAAGTGCCTTTCGCCTGGAGCACACATGCCGAACTCCCGCAATCTTCTCGCCGTGATCGCAGTTGTACTGACACTCGCAGGCTGCCTCTCGTCGGCCGCCCCCCAGAGCTCGTTCACGCTGCTAGACGGCTCGTCCCGGACCACCGCCGACCTCAAAGGCAAAGTGGCGTTGATCAACTTCTGGGCCACCAGCTGCACCACGTGCGTGGCGGAGATGCCCATGCTGGTGGCCACCTACGAGAAGTTCCGCGGGCGCGGCTACGAAACCATCGCCGTGGCCATGAGCTACGACCCGCCGACCTACGTTGTCAACTTCGCGCAAACGCGCAAGCTGCCGTTCCCGGTCGCCATCGACAATACCGGCGCAGTGGCCAGGGCGTGGGGCGATGTCAAGGTCACCCCCACAACCTTCCTCGTGAACAAGCGAGGAGAGGTCGTCAAGCGCTTCGTGGGAAAGCCGGACTTCGCCGAACTTCATCAACTCATCGACCGGCTGCTCTCCGAAAGCTGAGCGGGCGTCTTTTTTTTCCACTTTCATCATGATCAATAGACGCGTTTTCTGCAGCCTTACGCTCCCCTCTACCCTTGCCGCGTATACCGCCGTGCGCGCCCAGGAGCAGTTCGTCCCGGGCAAGCACTACCTGGAGATTTCTCCGCGGCAACCGACCAAGGACCCAAAGCAAGTCGAGGTGCTGGAGTTCTTCGCCTACAGCTGCTCTCACTGCAATTCGTTCGAGCCTGCGCTGGAGGCTTGGCTGAAGAAGTTGCCGCGGGACGTCCTGTTCCGCCGCATCCCGGTTGCCTTTCGCGAGGACGTGGTGATCCATCAGCAGCTCTACTTCGCCTTGGAGGCGCTGGGCCTTGTCGAGCAGTTGCATGGGAAGGTGTTCCACGCTATCCACGCTGAGAGACAACGCCTGGCAACTGCCGCGGACATCGCCGCCTTCGCCGCAAGGAACGGCGCCGATGGCAAGCGCCTCGTGGAGACCATGGGCTCCTTCGGAGTCGCCGGCAAGGTCAGACAGGCAACGGCCTTGGCCGCCGGCTACAAGATCGATGGCACGCCTTCCCTTGGCGTGGACGGCAGGTGGCTCACCTCGGGCTCTCTGACGGGCTCTAACCCGCGCTCGCTGCTTGTCGCCGAACACTTGATAGCAGTGGCCAAGAAGGGGCCATGATCGTCGGCTTCCCCTATTTCGGCACTCGTGCTCCGCTCGGATTCAGACAGGAAGACCCAGAGACCCAGACGCTCGCCCTGACCTTCACCGGCGCCGGCCAGGTGGTCGACTTCTCACAAGCGGCGCAGCGGCCGCGTCTGTGGCAGCAGCAAGTCGCCATATACAAGCCGCGCCAGCTGGAAGTGGGGAAGGTCCGGACGATCCGCACAATCGGAATGGACGCAGCCGCCGAAAAGCCGAAGACGCTAGGCGTCGGGCGAGTTCACCTATGCGAAACATGTCGATCTCCAGAAGCTTGACTCTACACCGACTGGAAGTTGTGAAATTGGCATCCGCGGGACAGTCCCGCTTCGAACGAGTGCAGATGACCGATGACCGCCGCGACCCCATCGTCCCTTCCCGAACTCAGTCGCGCCGCGACATCCCGTCGTGTGCATCTGTCGTTGGCACATCTAACGCGAGTTCAGCATTCAAGCAGGTCCTTGTCTGGGATGCTCCTACGCGTGTCATTCATTGGCTCATGGTCACCTGCTTAGCGGGCGCTTATGCAACGGCCGGGCAGGACGACTGGCAAAGGCTTCATGAAACGCTGGGTGAAACGATGGCCGGCCTCGTCGTGTTCCGCATCGCCTGGGGCTTCGCAGGTTCCCACCATGCGCGCTTCTCCAGCTTCGTCAAAGGCCCCCGGGCCGTCATGCGCTGCCTGCGAGACCTGCCGCGAGGTTGGGCGAAACGGCACCTCGGGCATAGCCCCGCGGGCGCCGTCCTGATCATCGCCATGATCTTGCTGGCGCTGCTCGCCGCTGCCTCCGGCTGGGCGAGCGAGCGCAGCCCGACCATCCCCTGGCTGCGCGGACTACATGGAGGCTCCGCCCACGCGATGCTCACGGTCGCCAGCCTGTATATCGTGGCTGTATTGGCTGGCAACTGGCGGGCAGGCGAGAAGCTGCTGCGACCGATGATCAGCGGAACCAAGTGGGGCGTGGCCGGCGAGGAGATCCGCAGCGGATACCGCGGCATCGCTTGGCTCGTCCTGGCGGCTGTGCTTGGCTTCTGGTGGTACCAGTGGTGATCCGGTGATGTCCCCGAGCAATCTGCCCCGGTGACGACTGGCGCGCCTGTTGGCTTGAACACAGTCCCTGTCGAACCTCTCCCTTGAGATGAGCACTCTTCTTGCGGAAATCGGTCACAGCAGCGGCCTGGACCTGTCGATTGCGCGCCGCACTACGCAGCTCATCGCATGATCGAGATCACGTGCTCCACCTCTCTTGGCAGGCTCGCCATCCTGCGGGATCGCCCTGCGAACGTCAGGGAGAACATTTGAACGACAACCGGATTTCCGGCCCGGAGCGCCACGTCCTATGCATGAAGTGGGGTAGCAAATACGGTCCCGAGTACGTTAACCGACTCCATGCCATGGTGCGGCGCCACCTGCGCAGCGCCTTCCGCTTCGTCTGCCTGACGGACGACCCGCGCGGCATTAGTCCTGACGTGCATTGCCTGCCCATCCCTTCGCTCGACCTGCCGCCCGGCATTCCCGAGCGCGGCTGGACCAAGCTGGTGACCTTCAGCGCTGACCTCCACGGGCTGCACGGCACGGCGCTCTTCCTTGACCTCGACGTGGTGATCGTCGGCAGCCTGGATGCATTCTTCGAGTATCCCGGCGAATTCCTGATCATCCACGACTACAAGCGCCCGTGGCGGGTCACGGGCAACTCGTCGGTCTACCGCTTCGAGCTCGGCTCGCACCCTGACGTGCTTGCACATTTTCGCGCGCACAACGCCCAGGTGCGCGCAGACTTCCGCAACGAGCAGGCCTACCTGTCGGACTTCATGCACCGCCAGGGCCGCCTCGCCTACTGGCCGGCCGGCTGGTGCCCGAGCTTCAAGTACCACAGCATCCCCGCCTGGCCTAGCAACTATTGGCGGGTGCCCTTTGTGCCGGATGGCGCACGCATCGTGATCTTCCACGGCGAATGCAACCCGCCCGATGCGCTCGCCGGGCGCCGCAACCGGCGCTGGCGCTTCATACGACCGGCGGGATGGGTGGCCGAGCACTGGCGAGAATGAGCCAGCAGACCATTCATTGACAACAGCGGGGTGGAGCATGGGCCAACCTCAGCAATTGGACTGGCCGCTTTCTTTGAGGATCCTTTGGATCTATTTAGTCTTCCTGGCGATCTTTGCTGCCGGTTTGGTCCTAGTGCGCTGGTGGCGGAACCACCACGCCTCGCCTCCAAAGACCACAGCGCAGCGGACATACTCCCGCCAGCTCGCGCATCGCATGAAAAAAGGGCCCCGTACCAAGTCCAAGACGAAGTCTTCACGAAAAATCGATAACGACAAGAGACGCTGATGACCAGAAGTCGAGTGGAGCAACGATGGCGAAACGGAGCCCCATCTGGCTCCGGGGCCCCTCGGTCACGATGACCGAAATGGCCGGTCGCAATCGCCGAAATACGCATGGCGGCCCCCTGGTGTGACGCGACTCACCTTCGAGATGAAAGCGCTGGTAGTGTTGGCGCCGACCGGAAATTGAGCCAGTTATGCGGGTAGTACCGAAGTAAAAGTGAGCCAGGTGTTCAACCTACCCTGCTGTTTATTTAAGCAGCGGGGTTCGAAGAGTGAT
>SCOE01000061.1 GCA_005503065.1 Comamonadaceae bacterium ALPHA2B | reverse complement strand
CCCCTGAATCCCGAGAGCCCTCGCCCCGCCAACCCCACGCACGACGGCCTCGAGCCGTACTGGATGCCGTTCACGGCGAACCGGCTGTTCAAGTCGAAGCCGCGCATGTTCGTCGCCGCCGAGGGCATGCACTACGTCACCGACGACGGCCGCCGCATCCTGGATGCCATGGCCGGCCTGTGGTGCGTGAACGCGGGCCACAACCCGCCCCGCATCGTGCGTGCGATCCAGGAGCAGGCCGCGCGCCTGGACTTCGTGTCGTCGTTCCAGATGGGCCACCCGCTGGCCTTCCAACTGGCCGAGCGGATCGCCGGGTTGGCGCCTGCCGGGCTCGATCGCGTGTTCTTCACCAACTCGGGCTCCGAGGCGGTGGACACGGCACTCAAGATCGCGCGGGCCTACCACAAGGTGCGCGGCGATGCGAACCGCATCAAGCTGATCGGACGCGCCAAGGCCTATCACGGCATGGGCTTCGGCGGCCTGTCGGTGGCCGGCATCCCGCGCCACCGTCGCGATTTCGGGCCGCTGCTGGGGGACGTGGACCATCTGCCACACACGCATGACCTCGCGCACAACGCCTTCTCGCGCGGCCGGCCCGCCTGGGGCGCCCATCTGGCCGACGAGCTCGAAGCGATCGTGCAGATCCACGACGCGTCGACCATTGCCGCGGTCATCGTCGAGCCCGTCACGGGTTCGGGCGGCGTGTTGCCTCCACCGGTGGGCTATCTGGAACGGCTGCGCGAGCTGTGCACCCGTCACGGCATCCTGCTGATCTTCGACGAGGTCATCTCCGGCTTCGGCCGCCTGGGGGCGCCTTTCGGCTCGACGGCGCTGGGCGTGACGCCCGACCTGATCACCTGCGCCAAGGGCATGACCAACGGCGCGGTCCCGATGGGCGGCGTGGTCGCCTCCAACGCGGTGTACGAGGCCTTCATGGCGGCGCCCGAGGCTGCCGTCGAGCTGATGCACGGCTACACCTACTCCGGCCATCCGCTCGCCTGCGCTGCCGGGCTGGCAGCGATCGACACCTATGAACAGGAGGGCCTGTTCGCGCGCGGGCCGCAGATCAGCTCGGCCTGGGAGGCCGCGGTGCACCAGCTCAAGGGGGCGCCGCATGTGCGCGACATCCGCAACATCGGCGTGCTGGCGGCGATCGAGCTCACGCCGCGCGAAGGCGCGCCGGGTGCCCGCGCGACGGAGGCCGTCGAACACTGTTTCGGCGCCGGCGTGCTGGTTCGCGTGGCAGGCGACAACCTGGTGCTGTCGCCGCCCCTGACCATCTCGCCCGAGCAGATGACCCAGGTCGTCGAGACCATCGACGCCGCGCTTCGAACGCTCGCCTGACACCCGCGCCTGCGTCTGCTGCGCGCCGCCCGGCACCGGGGGGCGCGCGGCCGGCCCCTGCCCTTCATCGCCTCGCGCCGACATTCATCCATGGACCACCTTGCCCCAATTCCCTTCGTGTCGGTCAGCGGCACCCCCTATGAGCGGGGACGCGCCTACGGCGCGGCCGTGCCCGAGCGCGTGGCGCGCAGCGCCGAGATCTATGGCCGCGCCCTCGACGGGCTCGGCGCCAGCGACGCCTTCCGCCAGCGGCTGACCACCGAGTTCGCCGCCCGCATCGAGGCCTTTGGCGCCCACTACCTCGAGGAGATGCGCGGCATCGCCGATGGCGCGGGCGTCCCACTGGGAGACGTGGTGATGATCAACGCCCGCACCGAGGTGGTGGCCCAGGCGCGACGGCAGTCGGCTGCACCCGGCGAGGCGGCGGCCACGCCGCACGAGCCCGAGGACGGCTGCACGGGCGCCGTGATCCTGGCCGGGCGCAGCAGCAACGGGCGCCTGCTTCACGGCCAGAACTGGGACTGGCGTTCGGAATGCATCGAGACCGGGATCGTTCTGCGGGTTCATCGCGACGACGGGCCGGACATCCTGACCTTCGTGGAGGCCGGCGGCCTGGCCCGCTCCGGCCTCAACAGCGCGGGCATCGCGCTGACCGCCAACTACCTGGAGTGCGAGCGCGACTTCCGCACCACGGGCGTGCCGCTGTCGCTGCTGCGCCGCAAGATCCTGGAACAGCAGCATTTCGCCGAGGCGATGGGTGCGGTGGTGAACACGCCGAAGTCCTGCGCGAACAACCTGATGATGAGCACCGCGGAGGGCTTTGCCATCGACTTCGAATGCGCCCCCGACGAAGTCTTCAGCGTGCTGCCGGAAGACGACATGCTGGTGCACGCCAACCACTGGGTGAGCCCCGCGGCGCGCAGCAAGCTCAAGGACACGGGCGTGGCGAATATGCCCGACAGCTACTACCGGGACTGGCGGGTCAAGCGCCTGCTGCAGCAGGCGGGCACCTCCCTTGCTTTGGACGACCTCAAGCGCGCCTTCTTCGACGACTTCGCCACGCCCTTTGCCGTGTGCCGTCCGCCGCGGCCGTCGTCCCTCTCGGGCAACCTGTCGGCCACCGTCGCCATGATCGCGATGGAACCGGCGAGCGGCTTCATGGACGTGCTGCCGCTGCCCGCCCTGCAGCGCGGCTTCACCCGGTATTCGCTGACCGGGCAGCCTCAGCCGGTGGCCGAGCCCGCCTGAACGTGCCCACGGCGTCCTTGCAGCACTTCACCACCGATCTTTTCCAGCCACCGACCACAGGCAGCACGGGACCACGATGGGCCGCTTCATCCTCACACGCATCACCATGGGAGTGCCCACGCTGCTGATCGTGGCAGCCACGGTGTTCTTCCTGATCCGGCTCATCCCGGGCGACCCCGCGACCCTGATGCTCGGGGACATGGCCACCCCCGACATGGTGGCCGCGGTGCACCGCGACCTGGGGCTGGATCGTCCCCTGCCCGTGCAGTTCCTGCTGTGGCTGGGCCAGGTGGTCAGCGGCGACCTGGGCCGCTCGATCACGACCGGCCAGGCCGTGGCACCGCTGGTGCTCGAGCGCTTCGCCGTCAGCGGCACCATCGTCGCGGTCGCCGTGGCGCTCGCGGCACTGATCGCCGTTCCCGCCGGCATGGTGGCGGCCTGGCATCAGAACAGCGCGCTGGACCTGGGACTGGTCGCCATGGCCACGCTGCTGCTGTCGATACCGACCTTCTGGCTCGGCCTGCTGCTCCTGCTGCTGTTCGGCCTGCACCTGGGCTGGCTGCCGGTGATCGGCTATGTCGGCCTCTCGGAGAACCTGCGGGCCGGGCTGCTCTATCTGGCGCTGCCGGTCATGACGCTGGTGCTGCACGAGGTGGGGGTCATCATCCGGATGGCGCGCTCCAGCATGCTGGAGGTCCAGCGCCTGGACTACATCACCCACGCGCGCGCCAAGGGCCTGTCGGAGCGTGCGGTGCTGTGGCGCCACGCCTTCAAGAACGCCTTCGCCCCCACCTGGACGCTGATCGGCCTGATCCTGGGCAACCTGCTGGGCGGCATCGCGGTGGTCGAGACAGTATTCACCATCCCCGGCCTGGGCCGCCTGCTGGTGGATGCCATCTTCGCCCGCGACTACCCCGTGGTGCAGGGCTGCATGCTGTTCATCGCCTCGGTGTACGTGCTGGTCAACATGGCCGTCGACCTGTGCTATCCCGCGTTCGACCCGCGGGTGACGCTGGACTGAGGGCCACGACGATGAACTTCCGTTCGACGCGCGGGCTGCTCGGGGTCCTGCTCACCGGTGCCATGGCGCTGGTGGCCTGCGTGGCGCAGCTGTGGACGCCGCGCAACCCGCTGGCCCTGGACCTCCTCCACCGTTTCGCACCTCCGGGCAGCGCCGCCTTCCCGCTCGGCACCGACGAGTTCGGGCGCGACGTGCTCAGCCGCCTGATGGCAGGCGCGGCGTCCAGCATGGGCATCGCGCTCGCGACCGTCGTGTTCGCCGTGCTCGTCGGCGGCGGCGTCGGCATCCTCTCGGGCTATTTCCGCGGCTGGGTCGATCGCATCGTGATGACTTTCAACGATGCGCTGCTGGCGTTCCCGGGCATCCTGCTGGCGCTGGGGCTGCTGGTGGTCCTGGGCAGCGGGCCCGGCGGCATCGTGCTGGCACTGGGCCTGGCCTACGTGCCATCGGTGGTGCGGGTGGTCCGCGGCGCCACCCTGTCGCTGCGCGAGAACGCCTTCATCGAAGCCTCACGCGTCATGGGCCACGGCGAGCTCTACATCATGGGGCGCCATGTGCTGCCCAACTGCGTCGCGCCCCTGACCGTGCTCGCGACCTCGATGTTCGGCTGGGTGCTGCTTTCCGAGAGCGCGCTGTCCTTCCTCGGACTGGGTGCACCGCCGCCAGCGCCCACCTGGGGCAACATGCTGGCGGGCGGACGCGCGTTCATGGGGCAGGCCCCCTGGCTCGGCATCCTGCCCGGGCTGTGCATCTCGCTCACCTTGCTGGGCATCAATCTCCTGGGCGACGCCTTGCGCGATCGGCTCGATCCCCGCATGAGGAACATGGCATGACGACGGCCCCGCCTCCCCTGCTCGACGTCCACGAACTCAGCCTGGGCGTCGGCGACACCGGCCGGCTGGTGGTCGACCGGGCAAGCTTCCAGGTGCGGGCCGGTGAGATCGTCGCCGTCGTCGGCGAAAGCGGCAGCGGCAAGACGCTGGCGGCGCGGGCCGTGCTCGGACTCACCCCGCCGGCCATCCGCGTGCGCGGCGGCGCCATCCGCGTCGAGGGCCGAGACCTGGCCACACTGAAGCCTGCGCAACTGCGGGCCCTGCGCGGCGGTCGCATCGGCATGGTGTTCCAGGAGCCGATGACCTCGCTGAACCCGGCCCTCACCATCGGGCGTCAACTTGAAGAGGCGCTGGCGCTGCACACGACCCTCGATGCACAGGGCCGGCGCGCGGCCATCGTCGCGATGCTGCAGCGGGTGGGCCTGTCCGATCCGGACCGGGTGTTGCGCGCCTGGCCGCATGAGTTCTCGGGCGGCATGCGCCAGCGCATCATGCTGGCCTCCGTGATGCTGCCCCGGCCCGCGCTGCTGGTGGCCGACGAACCAACCACGGCGCTCGACGCAGTGATCCAGCGGGACGTGCTGGAACTGATGGTCTCGCTCACCGCGGAGAGCGGCACGGCGGTGCTGATGATCAGCCATGACCTGGCGATGGTCGCGCGCTACTCGCACCGGGTGATCGTGATGTGCCGGGGCGAGATTGTCGAGCAGGGCCCGACCGAGCAGATCCTGCGCGCGCCGGCGCATCCGTACACACGCCAGCTGCTCGGCGCGATGCCGCGGCGGCGCGAGGTGCCGGCCGTGGACCCGGCGGATCCGCCATTGGTCGAGGTGCGCCGCCTCGTGGTCGACTTCGCCGGGCGGGCAGGACTGCTGCGCCGGGGCCGGCCGCAGCGGGCCCTGCACGGCATCGACCTGGCCATCCGCCCGCGCGAGGTGGTGGCGGTGGTGGGCGGCTCGGGCTCGGGCAAGACCACGCTCGGGCGCGTGATCGCCCGTCTGCAGAAGGCCAGCGGTGGCGAGCTCTGGTTCGATGGCCGGCCCGTGCGCGCAGCCCGCGGCGCCGCGTGGGCCGCCTACCGCCGCGATTGCCAGATGGTGTTCCAGGACCCGTATGCGTCGCTGGACCCGCGCATGACCGTCGCGCAAAGCATCGGCGAGGCGCTGCGCGGCACCGGGCTGGATCGCGAGGCGAGCGCCGCACGTGTGCGCGAAGCGATCCAGGAAGTGGGCCTCGAAGCCGGGCACGCGACGCGCTACCCCCACGAGCTGTCGGGCGGGCAGCGGCAGCGCGTCGCCATCGCCCGCGCCGTCGTGCGGCGGCCGCGGCTGGTGATTGCTGACGAGCCGGTCTCTGCACTCGACACCACCGTGCGCGCGCAGATCCTGGACCTGTTCGCCGACCTGCAGCGCCGCCACGGCTTCGCCTGCCTGTTCATCAGCCATGACCTGGCCGTGGTCGAGCAGTTGGCCAACCGGGTGGTGGTGATGCACCAAGGCCGCATCGTGGAAGAAGGACCGCGCGACCAGATCTTCGACCGCCCGGCAGACCCCTACACGCGCCGTCTGCTGCAGGCCATTCCGGCCCTGGAACCCACTCCCGACGGGGGCGTGCGCCTGCGCTGGCGCCACGACGATGACACGTCCACGCCTGGCGCGTCCGGCACTGCCAGCGGCTCTGCGGCCTGAGCCCCTTCTGTCGGCCGCGCCTGCCGATCAATCTGCCAACCCCTCTTCCCACACCATGGACTATCCCGACACCCTCCTGCACATCGATGGCGCCTGGACCCGCGGCGCTGCCGGCCTGGACGCGCCCGTGCTGAACCCCGCCACCGGCGCGCAGATCGGCCGGGTTGCCCATGCCACAACGGCCGACCTCGACCGCGCCGTAGAGATCAGCGCCCGCGCCTTCGTGCGCTGGCGCCGGCTCTCGGCCTTCGACCGTTCGAAGCTCATGCGGCAGGCGGCCCACCTGATGCGCGAGCGCGCCGACGCCACCGCCCGCCTGATGACCATGGAGCAGGGCAAGCCGCTGGCGGAGGCGCGCGCGGAAGCCATGGGTTCGGCAGACATCATCGAGTGGTTCGCCGAGGAGGCACGCCGTACCTACGGCCGGATCGTTCCCGCACGCGCGCCGGGCCACATGCAGTTGGTGACGCGCGAGCCCGTGGGGCCGGTGGCGGCGTTCGGCCCGTGGAATTTTCCGATCAACCAGGTGGTGCGCAAGATCGCCCCCGCCCTGGCCGCGGGCTGCACCATCATCGTCAAGGGCCCCGAGGAAACGCCGGCCAGCTGTGCGGCGCTGGTCCAGGCCTTCGCGGATGCGGGTGTGCCGCCTGGCGTGGTGCAGCTCGTGTACGGCCGGCCCGCCGACATCTCGGCGCACCTGGTGCCCCATCCGCTGATCCGCAAGATCTCCTTCACCGGGTCGACCGCCGTCGGCAAGCAGCTGGCGGCACTGGCGGGCCTGCACATGAAGCGCGCCACCATGGAACTGGGCGGCCACGCGCCTGCCGTCGTTTTTGGCGACGCCGACCCCGAGCGGGCCGCCACCGCCCTGGCGGCGCAGAAATTCCGCAACGCGGGCCAGGTCTGCATCTCCCCCACGCGCCTCCTGGTCCATGAGGACGTCGCGGACGCATTCGTCGAGCGCTTCACCGCCGCCACCGCGTCGATCCGGGTCGGCAACGGCCTGGAAGCCGGGGTGCAGATGGGCCCCTTGGCCCATGAACGCCGCGTCGACGCCATGGAGGCGCTGGTCGCGGACGCCGTGGATCGCGGCGCGCGCGTGCTGACGGGCGGCCACCGCATCGGAACGTCGGGCAACTTCTTCGCGCCGACCGTGCTGGCCGATGTGCCCCTGTCCGCCCGCCTCATGAACGAGGAGCCCTTCGGCCCCGTGGTGCCGATCGGTACCTTCCGCGACTACGACGCGCTCATCGCCGAGGCCAATCGCCTGCCCTGGGGCCTGGCGGCCTATGCGTACACGTCCTCGGCCCGCACGGCCGCAGCCGTCTCGGCCGACATCGAGTCCGGCATGGTCTCGATCAACCAGGCGCCGCTGGGCCTGCCCGAGGTGCCCTTCGGCGGCATCAAGGACTCGGGGCATGGATCGGAAGGCGGCACCGAGGCCATGGAGGCCTGGCTCGTCACCAAGCTCACCTCGCACAACACTGCCTTCTGAGACGAGCGCCCCGGCTCCCCGCGAGGGCAGCCGATCGCTTCGAATCAGCGGCGCTGCAGATGGACGCCGAGCCGGTCCACCACCTGCGCGAACGCGGCTTCAGCGCCTGCGGACAGGCCCGCGTACCCGGGGAAGTTGTGGATCATGCCGGGCAGTTGCACATGCTCCACCACGCCGCCCGCGGCCGCGAGGCGCTGCGCCATGGCGTCGCCCTGGTCGCGCAGCGGGTCGTAGCCGGCCGTCACGAGGATGACCGGAGGCAGCCCGACGACGTCCGGCCAGCGCAGCGGCGAGGCCCGCGGGTCCAGGACATCCTCCTCGCGCGAGAAATACAGGTCCGCGAACCAGTCGAGCATCACCTGGTCCAGGAAGTAGCCCTTGCCGAAGTCGGAGATGGAAGGCCACACCTCGCCGCGGCGGTCGGTGTAGTCGGTGACCGGGTACAGCGACAGGCAGGCGACCGGCTGCGGGCCTTCGGGCTCGCCGCGCGCGCGCAGCGCCGTCACGAGGGTGAGGCAGCCACCTGCACTGTCTCCCGCCAGGGCGATGCGCGCCGGGTCCGCGCCCCACAGTGCCGACGCGCCGGCCACGGCCTGGAACACGTCCCAGGCATCGTCCACCGCCGCCGGAAAAGGATGCTCGGGTGCCAAGCGGTAGTCCGGCGTCAAGACCACCACGTTGAGCCGGTCGGCGATCCAGCGGGACTGCGCGTCATACGCGGCCGGGTCCCCCACGGCGAATCCTCCACCGTGGAAATAGATCACCAGGGGCAAAGGCGCATCGTCCGGCGCCGAGGCGGGCCGATAGAGCCGGGCCGTTAGCTCGCGGCCGGACAAGATGAGCGTCCGCTCGGCCATGGTGACGGTGCGTTCCGGGGGCCGCAGGCCACGTGCGAGATAGCGCTCCCGGTAGGCGGCCCGCGCCGCTGGCAGGGGCAGTTCCCGGATGCTGGGACCGCCCGTGGCCGATGCTGCGGCCTGCAGCATGGCCTTGAGGTCCGGGTCCAGAGCGTCGTCTTTCATGAGCACGTTCTCCAAAGCAGTGTCGTTATATTTAATGTATTTTATTATCTTACAATACATCAATAACACCCTGAGGATCTGCCATGTACGTGCCCGAACACTTCCGCAACGCAGACCACGGCGCTGCGCTGGATTGGCTGCGCCGCTTTCCCTTCGGCACGCTGATCACCCGCGGCCCGGGCGGGGAGCCGGCGGCCACCTCGCTGCCCTTCTTTTCCGAAGTTGATGGGATGGGCGTCATCCGCTTGGTGTCCCATCTGGCGCGCCGCAACCCGCATGCCACCTCACTGGTGAGCGGGATGCGTGGACTGGTCGTGATCAACGGCCCCAGCGCATACATCTCGCCGCGCTGGTACCAGAGCCCGGCCAACGTGCCCACCTGGGACTATGTGGGCTTGCAGTGGGAGGGCGTGATGCGGGTGATCGACGATCGGGACGGACTGCTCGACCTCATGCGGCGGTCCGCCCGCGCTTTCGAGCCCGACGGCGGCGCGGGCTGGCATCTGGCCGACGTACCCGCCGAGCACGTGGACCGACTGATCGGGGGTGTGGTCGGCTTCGAGCTTGCCGTGGAGGTGGTCCACTGCATGGAAAAACTGAGCCAGAACAAACTCGCCGATCGCGCGCGCATCCAGGCCGAGCTGAGATCAGGCACGACCGCCTTCGGGCCGCTGGTGGCACAGCTGATGGATGACAACGGGAAATGAACTATGTGAATTCATAATTCAATATCGTGGGTCGATTTTGGGCGCCGAGCGGATGACCCGCCATTCATGGACGCGGCACCAGCTACAAACCCCTCAGACTCCGGGAGTGCTTCTTACGCCTCGGAAGCCTGACCCGGGCCGACGGTGAGCGCTTGACGGCTTCACTTAGCCGGCCGTATCACCATCGCGGCCCCGCGCAACCGCTCGATGGCGTGGGCCTAGTCCTCGCGGATTGGGGGCGCCCTGGGGCACAAAAGAGGGAGGGGTGCAGAAATCGGAATAGAAAAGCGCCATGGGGTCGAAACCCGCATGGCGCTTACGTTTGTGGCGGAGTGGACGGGACTCGAACCCGCGACCCCCGGCGTGACAGGCCGGTATTCTAACCGACTGAACTACCACTCCGCGTCGGTGTGACTTTCGCTCTCACATCCTTCGATGCTTGAGCCAAGTGCCACAAAACTTGGCGACCCTACGGGGATTCGAACCCCGGTACTCACCGTGAAAGGGTGATGTCCTAGGCCTCTAGACGATAGGGTCAAAACCTGGACTGACTAACCTTCGACACCTTGTTTGGTGGAGGTAAGCGGGATCGAACCGCTGACCTCTTGCATGCCATGCAAGCGCTCTCCCAGCTGAGCTATACCCCCGGTGAACTCGCCGGAAGTTTGCCTTCCTTTGTTGTTCGTCCCTACTGGGTGTCGAGCCTCGCAGTATATACCGAAATTCAAGCCTCGCTCAATCTTTCAATGACGACATCGCGAGAAAAAAGCGCGAGCACTGCATCAAGCGATGGCGTCTGCGGCGTCCCCATGACCAGCACGCGCACGGGCATGGCCAACGCGGGCATCTTCAGGCCGTGGACGGCCAGCACTTCCTTGATGGCGGCGGCGATGGATGCCTTGTCCCAAGCCACCGTCTTCAGCTTGTCCGCCAGCGTCGCAATGGCCGGGCGGACGGCATCGGTCAGGTGCTGCGCGCGATCGGCGTCGCTGGCCTGAACGTCGGCGTAGAACGCCTTCGCCCACTGGGCCAGCGCCACCGTGGTGTCGCAGCGGTCCTTGAACAGTGCGCAGATGGCTGGCAGGCGCTCGTCGGCCGTGATGCCGAGGCGGGCCAGTTGCTCGGCCACCAGCGGCGCCAGCGCCTGGTCGTCCATGGCCTTGAGGTGCTGCGTGTTGACCCAGCGCAGCTTCGCCTCGTCGAACTGCGCCGCGCTGCGGCCGAGGTGGTCGAGGTCGAACCACTCGAGGAACTGGGCGCGCGAGAAGATCTCGTCGTCGCCATGGCTCCAGCCCAGCCGCGCGAGGTAGTTGACCATCGCGTCCGGCAGGTAGCCCTCGTCGCGGTACTGCGTGACGGGCTTGGCACCATTGCGCTTGCTCATCTTCTCACCCTGCTCGTTCAGCACGGTGGGCAGGTGCGCGTACACCGGCGGCTCCTTGCCCAGGGCACGGAAGATGTTGATCTGGCGCGGCGTGTTGTTCACATGGTCGTCACCGCGGATCACGTGCGTGATCGCCATGTCGATGTCATCGACCACGACGCAGAAGTTGTACGTCGGCGTGCCGTCGGGCCGCGCGATGACGAGGTCGTCCAATTCGTCGTTGGCGATCTCGATGCGGCCCTTGACCTTGTCGTCCCAGGCCACGACGCCGTCTTGCGGGTTGCGAAAGCGCAGCACCGGCTGCACGCCTTCGGGCACGGGCGGGAGCACCTTGCCCGGCTCGGGACGCCAGGTGCCGTCGTAACGCGGCTTCTGCTTGGCGGCCATCTGCCGTTCGCGCAGCGCATCGAGCTCGGCCACGCTCATGTAGCAGGGGTAGACCTGACCCGCAGCCTGCATCTCGGCCAGCACCGCCTTGTAGCGGTCCATGCGCTGCATTTGATAGAACGGGCCTTCGTCATGGTCCAGGCCCAGCCAGGCCATGCCTTCGAGGATCACGTCCACGGCTGCCTGCGTGGACCGCTCGAGGTCGGTGTCCTCGATGCGCAAGATGAAGTCGCCGCCGGTGGAGCGGGCGAAGGCCCACGGATAAAGGGCCGAGCGGATGTTGCCCAGGTGGATGAAGCCGGTGGGCGACGGGGCGAAACGTGTGCGGGTCTTGCTCATTCTTGTTGTGGGTCAGGCGGCGAGGCTGGACAGGCCGCGCATCAGGTCGTCCTGGATGTCGTCGGTGTGTTCCAGGCCAACCGCCAGGCGGATCACCCCTTGCGTGATGCCGGCCGCTTGGCGCTGCGCCTCGGTGAGGCGCCCGTGCGAGGTGGTCGCCGGGTGACTGATGATCGTCTTGGTATCGCCCAGGTTGGTCGCGATGGACAGCACGCGGCAGCTGTCGATCACATGGAATGCCTTGGCACGCGCCTCCTCGGGGCTGTTGCCGTCGAGTTGGAACGAGAGCACACCACCACCCAGGCCATTCTGCTGGCGCATGGCCAGTTCGTGCTGTGGGTGCGAAGGCAGCCCCGGATACAGCACACGGGCCACCTGCGGCTGCGCCTCCAGCCAGCGCGCCACGGTGATGGCGTTCTCGCAGTGCGCGCGCATGCGCACGCCCAGGGTCTCCATGCCCTTGAGCACCACCCAGGCATTGAAGGGCGAGAGCACCATGCCGGCAGTGCGCACGATGGGCGCGAATTTCTCGGTCACGAGCTGGCGGCTGGCGCACAGCGCCCCGGCCATGACGCGACCCTGCCCGTCGAGGTACTTGGTGCCCGAGTGCATCACGATGTCGGCACCCAGGCGCACCGGGTTCTGCAGGATGGGCGAAGCGAAGGCGTTGTCCACGGCGAGCAGCGCACCGGCGTCATGGGCGATCTGCGCCAGCGCGGCGATGTCGCACACCTCGGTCAGCGGATTGGTCGGCGTCTCGGCGAAGAGCAGTTTGGTGCTCGGGCGCACGGCAGTGCGCCACTCGTCGACGTCGGTCTGCGAGACGAAGGTGGTTTCGACACCGAACTTGCCGAACTCCTTGGCGAAGAGATTCAGCGTGGAGCCGAACATGGAACGCGAGAGCACGACATGATCGCCCGACTTGAGCAGCCCCATGATCATCATGAGGATCGCGCCCATGCCGCTGGCGGCGCCGATCGCGGCCTCGGTGCCTTCCATCGCCGCGAGCCGCTGCTCGAAGCTGGTGACGGTGGGGTTCGACGTGCGGGCATAGGTGTAGCCCTCGCCGCTCGCGAAACGCTGGGCCGAGGTCTCCGAGTCGGGCTGCACGAAGCCGGTCGTCAGGTACAGCGCCTCGGAGTTCTCGCCATACTGGCTGCGCTCGATGGCGGTGCGCACCGCCAGGGTCTCCGGCCGCAGGCCTTCAGGCAGGGATCGGTCCGTCATGCTCAACTCAGGTTGGGCAGCGCCAGCCGGGAGGAATCCTCCTCCGTCTCCTCGATGCGCGGCCGGTTGCCGTTCATGCGGGTGATGGCGTCGATGTCGATGTCGCCCGTGACGTACACCCCGTCGAAACAGGAGGCTTCGAAACCGGCGATGGCGAGCGTGTCGGCCTTTGCTGGCGCCGCCTTCATGACGGCGCGCTTCATCGCGTCCACGTCCTGGTAGATCAACGCGTCGCAGCCGATCAGCTGGCGGATCTCCTCGATGCTGCGGTCGTGCGCCACCAGCTCGTCCTTGGTCGGCATGTCGATGCCGTAGACGTTGGGGAAGCGCACCGGCGGCGCGGCGCTGGCCATGTAGACCTTGTTCGCGCCCGCGTCGCGCGCCATCTGCACGATCTCGCGGCTGGTGGTGCCACGCACGATCGAGTCGTCGACCAGCAGCACGTTGCGGCCCTTGAACTCGCTTGCGATCACGTTGAGCTTCTGGCGCACCGACTTCTTGCGCACGCCCTGGCCCGGCATGATGAAGGTGCGGCCGACGTAGCGGTTCTTCACGAAGCCTTCGCGGTACGGCACCCCCAGCAGATGGGCCAGTTGCGTCGCGCTGGGCCGGCTCGATTCGGGGATGGGGATGATCACGTCGATGTCGCTTGGCGGCACCGTCGAAACCACGCGCTGCGCGAGCGTCTCGCCGAGGTTGAGCCGCGCCTGGTAGACCGAGATGCCATCCAGCGTGGAGTCCGGTCGTGCCAGATACACGAACTCGAAGATGCAGGGATTCAGCGTGGGCGATTCGGCGCACTGCTGCGCATGGACGTTGCCCTGCAGGTCGATGAACACGGCCTCGCCCGGCGCCACGTTGCGCTCGAAGGTGAAGCCCGAGCCCTCCAGCGCCACCGATTCGCTGGCCACCATGAGCGCGCCGTCGGCGTTGCGCCCCAGGCACAGGGGACGGATGCCGTACGGATCGCGGAACACCAGCAGGCCGTGGCCGGCGATGAGCGACACCACGGCATAGGAGCCGCGCAGGCGCCTGTGGACGGCACGCACGGCGGCGAACACATCGTCGACCTTCAGCGGAATGCCGCGCGTGGAACGCTCCAGTTCGTGCGCGAGCACGTTGAGCAGCACCTCCGAGTCGCTCTCGGTGTTGGTATGGCGGTGGTCGGTGGAGAACAGTTCGGCGCGCAGTGCGTGCGCATTGGTGAGGTTGCCGTTGTGCACCAGCACGATGCCGAAGGGCGCGTTGACGTAGAAAGGCTGAGCCTCTTCCTCGCTGTAGGCATTGCCCGCCGTCGGGTAGCGCACCTGGCCCAGGCCCACGCTGCCCGGCAGCGCGCGCATGTTGCGCGTGCGGAACACGTCGCGCACCATCCCCTTGGCCTTGTGCATGAAGAACTTGCGTTCCAGCATCGTGACGATGCCGGCCGCGTCCTGCCCGCGATGCTGCAGCAGCAACATGGCGTCATAGAGCAATTGGTTGACGGGAGCGTTGCTGACGACGCCGACGATTCCACACATGGGAGCGATCCTCTTGAACTACGGAAGGTAGCTTGCCAACTTTTCAGGCAATGCAGGCTTCAGGCCCTGCAATGCCGCATCCAACCACGGCGCGCTCGCGGACTCGCGCCACCAGCCGTCCTGGCCCAGTGCCATCACATGGACGACCACGGCCACCACCAGCAGCGCGACCAACGCACGTACGGCGCCGAACAGCGCGCCCAGCGTCCGGTCGACGGGCCGCAGGCCCACCGCACTGACCAGCCTGCGCGTCACCGCGGCCACCAGGCCGCCGGCGAAGGCCACGGCCACGAACACAAGCACGAAACCTGCCGCATAGCGCCAAGATGCGTCCGGTTCGCCAAAAGGCAACCACGCCGCCACATCCGCCGCGAGCCACTGTGCGCACAGGAAGGCCGCAACCCAGCCCACGAGCGAGATGACCTCGAACATCAGCCCGCGCCACAACCCGGTCAGCATCGACAGCCCGAGGACCCCCACCGCGATCCAGTCGAACAGGGCCACGGCTGCGACGCGGTCAAAGCGTGAGCACGGCGGCCGGCAGGGCCAGGCCCTTGATGCGCTCGGCCGCCTTGTCCGCTTCCGCCTTCGAGCCAAACGGCCCGACGCGCACCCGCGTGCGTTCGCCGTCCGCGGTCTTGGCCACATGGGTGTAGGTCTTCAGGCCCGCCTTTTCCAGCTTCTGCCGCGTTTCCTTGGCCTTGTCGGCATCGGCGAAGGCCCCCACCTGCACGACGAAGCGACCGGCGGCGTCGGCCGGCTTGTCGGCGGGCTTCTCGACCGGCTTGGCATCGGCGGGTTTCGCCGCCGGCTTGCCCTCGAGCAGCGCGAGCGCGCGCGCGCCGTCGTCGCGGGCGGCAGGCCTGACCTGCGCCGGTTTGGCTTCGGGCTTGGGCTCGTGCCGCACTTCGGGCTTCGGCTCGGGCTTGGGATCCGGCTTCGGCTCGGGTTTCGGTTCCGGCTTGGGCTCGGGGGCCGCTGGCGCAGCAGCCGGCGCAGGCGCAGGCGCAGGCGCAGGCGCGGTGGGTGCCGTCGCCACGATCTCGGTGCCGTCGGCGCGCTCGGTGATCATGCCGCCTGTCGAGGGCGTGCGGGACGCGCCGCCGTCCGTGCTACCGGCAGCGCTCGACGTCGTCGCGGCCGGCGGGGCGGGCACGGCAAGCGGCTTGGTCTTGTTGCGGTCGGGGATCTCGATCGGAATGTCCACCGCCACCGGCCGCGGCTGCGTGTCGAACAGCAGGGGAAAGCCGATCACGCCCAGCAGCACCAGCACGGCCGCCCCGAGCAGACGGTGCCGCGCACGGCGGCGCATGGACTCGACGCTTTCCGCCGGCGCCGCGGCCGCGGCGCCGCGCGCCTCGTTGCCTTGGGGGCCCTTCGAGCGGAACTTGAAAAACGCCATGAACGTCGATTCCCTGACTGTGGAGTGCAGCGTGCGCGAAAAAAGAGCGGAGGGGCCGGGCCCGGACGGGCAATTTCAGGCGCCGGGCTGAAGGTGTTTGGCCTGCAGTCGGGGGATGCCATGCTCGAGCACACCACCGACCGTGAAGAAGGATCCGAAGACGACGATTCTATCAGCGGGGTCCGCCGCATCGACCGCCGCTTGCAGGGCAGACATCGGGTCGGCGTGGGTGCTGGCAGTGACGTCCGGGCGCCGGTTGCGAGCCTTCCAGGCGGCCTCGAGATCGGCTGCGCGGGCGGCCCGCGGCGTGGGCAGGTCGGTGAAGTGCCAGCGGTCGACCAGTGGGCCGATGCGGTCCAGGATCGGCGCCAGCTCCTTGTCGGCCATGACGCCGAACACCGCGTGCGTGACCGGGTAGAAGCCCATGGCGTCGAGGTTCTCGGTCAGCGCGGCGACGGCGTGCGGGTTGTGGGCCACGTCCAGCACCAGCGTGGGCTGGCCCGGCACGATCTGGAAGCGGCCGGGCAGCTCGACCAGCGACAGGCCGACGCGGATGGCCTGCGCGGTGACGGGCAGGCGCGGACGCAGCGCCTCGAGCGCCGCGAGCACGCCAGCCGCATTGACAAGCTGGTTGGCCCCGCGCAGCGCCGGGTAGGCCAGCCCGGCGTAGCGCCGGCCACGCCCGGCCCAGGACCACTGCTGCGGATCGCCCGACACGTTGAAGTCGCGGCCCGACAGCCAGAGGTCGGCGCCGATGGACTCGGCATGCGCCACCACGCTGGCCGGCGGCATCGGATCGCTGACGATGGCGGGTTTGCCGGGCCGCATGATGCCGGCCTTCTCGAAGCCGATGCGCTCGCGGTCCGGCCCGAGGAAGTCCATGTGGTCCAGGTCGATGCTGGTAAGGATGGCGCAGTCGGTGTCGATGATGTTGACCGCGTCGAGCCGTCCGCCCAGCCCCACCTCGAGGATCGCGACCTCGACCCCGGCCTCGACCATGCAGGCGAACAGGGCCAGGGTCGTGAACTCGAAGTAGGTCAGCGAGGTCTCGCCCCGCGCACGCTCGACCGCTTCGAAATGCGCAGGCAGCCGGTCGGCCGCCACGATCTCGCCGCCGATGCGCAGCCGCTCCTCGAAATGCACCAGGTGCGGCGAGCTGTAGACGCCCGTCCTGTAGCCAGCTTCGGTGAGGATCGATTCCAGCATGGCGCAGGTCGAGCCCTTGCCGTTGGTACCAGCCACCGTGATCACGGGGCAGGCGAAGGCCAGCCCCATGCGTTCGGCCACCGCGCGCACGCGTTCCAGCCCAAGTTCGATGTTCTTTGCGTGCAGGTGCTCGGCGTGCGCGAGCCAGTCGGCCAGGGTCTTCATGGAGCCCGCGATTGTCGCCCAGGCCTTCCGCCTGCATCATCCGCGCCCATGATCGACCTCTACGGCATCCCGAATTGCGACACCGTCAAGCGCGCCCGCGCCTGGCTGGACACGCAGCAGCTTCCCTATCGTTTCCACGACTTCAAGAAGGAAGGCCTGCCTGACGCCACCGTGCAGCGCTGGATCGCCGCCGTCGGCTGGGAGGCGCTGGTCAACCGGCGCGGCACCACCTGGCGGCAACTGGACCCGGCCGCCCGCGATGCGGTGGTCGATGCGCCGTCGGCCCAGGCGGTGCTGCAGGCCCATCCCAGCCTGATCAAGCGGCCTGTCGTCGAATGGGCGCGGCCGGACGTTGTGACGGTCGGCTTCGATGCCAACACGTGGATCTCGCATCGCGAAAAGCTCGTGTGAACCTTGGCGCGAAGGCGGGCTCCAACCGCCCGCCGCCTGCCGGCACATCCGAAGGAGCTATTCCAATGACCTCTCGCCTCTCCATCCCTGCCTCCGCCGTCCAGCCCCGTAGCCCCAATGGCGTGCGCCCGGCGGCCCTTGCCGCCACCGCGCTCGCGCTGCTGCTCGGTGCCGCCCTGCCCGCATCGGCCCAGGACGCGACGGCCATCGGCCGCGTCATCTCCAGCAGCCCGATCCACGAGAACGGCCAACCCGCCGGCTACAGCGTCACCTACGAATACGCCGGCCGGCAGTACACCACGCGCACCGACGCGCCGCCCGGCCCCACCATCCCGGTGCAGGTCAGCGGCTACGGCGTGACGACCTACCCGGTCGCCCCGCAGCCGGCCATCGCCGGCAACCCGGAACCGGCAGCCCAGCCGGCTGCGCCCTACGCCGTCACGCCCGAGCCGGGCGTCGTGGTCTCGGGCAACGGCGTGCCCTACGGCGCGCCGGCACCGGTGTATCCAGCGGCGTACCCCGCACCGGTGTACGTGGCGCCGGCCTACGCCTACCCCGCCGCGCCCTATGTGTATCCGCCGGTGGGCCTCTCGCTGAACTTCGGCTACTCGCGCGGCTGGCACCACGGCTGGCGCTGAGCACGGGCGCACCGCCGGCCGCCCTAGAATGCCGGGCGCCCCGCCGGATTCTCTAAAGAAATCGGGCTGCAGCCCCCGCCCTGCTTGCGCGAGGCGCTATCAATACCATAGCAAACAGGCCCTGTGCCTGCTTTTTCCGCATGACCACCCAGACCCTTGACGGCGTGTCCGTCGCCACCCAGGCCAACGTCTACTTCGACGGCAAGTGCGTCTCGCACGGCATCACCTTCGCCGATGGGCGCAAGTGCACGGTGGGGGTGATCCTGCCTTCGTCGCTGACCTTCAGCACGGGGGCGCCCGAGGTCATGGAAGGCACGGGCGGCAGTTGCGAGTACAAGCTCGACGGCAGCAGCGAATGGGTGGCCGCGGGCGCGGGCGAGAAGTTCAGCGTGCCCGGCAACTCGAAGTTCGAGATCCGCGTGACCGGCGCGCCCTACAGCTACATCTGCCACTTCGGCTGATCGCCGCTCGGCGGCGGGCGCCCGCCGTTCAATCGCCGCCGAGCGGCGATCAGCCGAAGTG
>SCOE01000060.1 GCA_005503065.1 Comamonadaceae bacterium ALPHA2B | reverse complement strand
GGCGTATCCTCGGGCGCATGATGAAGCTGCACAACTACTTCCGCTCCTCGGCCTCGTACCGCGTGCGCATCGCCCTGAACCTCAAGGGCGTTGCCTACGACTACATCCCGGTGCACATCGCGCGCGGCGAGCACAAGACCGGACCCTTCGCCAGCCTCTCGGCCGACCGGCTGGTGCCGCTGCTGGAAGACGACGGCGAGCGCTTCTCGCAGTCGATGGCGATCATCGAGTACCTCGACGAGATCCAGCCCGAGCCGCCGCTGCTCCCATCCGACCCGGTCGGGCGCGCGCACGTGCGGGCGCTGGCGCAGTCGATCGCCTGCGAGATCCATCCCGTGAACAACCTGCGCGTGCTGAAGTACCTGGTGAGCGAGCTGAAGCTCGACGAGGCGGCCAAGAACGCCTGGTACCGCCACTGGGTGCGCGAGGGCCTGCTGGCCTTCGAGCGCCAGCTCGCCCAGCATCCGGCCGGTGTCTACTGCTGGGGCGACACCCCGACGATGGCGGACTGCTGCCTGGTGCCGCAGGTCTTCAATGGCCAGCGCTTCGACTGCGACTTCAGCGGTCTGCCGCGCACCATGGCCGCCTACGAGGCCTGCATGCGGCTGGATGCCTTCCAGCGCGCCCAGCCCTCGCAGTGCCCCGATGCCGAAGCCTGAGGCGGCCGTGGCGGGCAGCCCGGCCTGGCCGGCCGACTGGATCGTGCCCGACTGGCCGGCGCCGCCCGGCGTGCGCGCGCTGTGCACCACGCGGGCCGGCGGCGTCTCCGAGGGCGGCTACGCGAGCCTGAACCTGGGCGACCACGTGGGCGACCACCCGGGGCACGTCGCCGAGAACCGTCGCCGCCTGCGCCAGGCCATCGGCGCCGAGCCCGTCTTCCTGCGCCAGGTGCACGGCACCGACTGCGCGGCACTGGCCACGCCCGGCCCGGGCGCGCCGACCGCGGACGCGGCGCTGGCCGATGCGGCCGGCATCGCTGCGACGGTGATGGTGGCCGACTGCCTCCCTGTCCTGCTGTGCAGCGGCGATGGCCGCCGCGTGGCCGCAGCCCATTGCGGCTGGCGCGGTCTTGCCGCGGGCGTGCTAGAGCAGGCTTGTGCATCGTTTGGGCCGCTGGCGCCCGTGGATGCTGCGCAAGGCGCTACGAAAATCATAGCGTGGCTGGGCCCTTGCATCGGCCCGGATGCGTTCGAGGTGGGCGACGAGGTGCGGGCGGCGTTCATCGCGCATGCGGCCGAGGCCGCGGCGTGCTTCCGGCCCGGTGCCCGCGCGGGCAAGTGGCTCGCCGACCTGCCGGCGCTCACGCGCCAGCGCCTGCAGGCGCTGGGCGTCGGCTCGGTGCACGGCAACGACGGCAGCGCGCCGTGGTGCACCGTGGGCAATCCTTCAAGGTTCTTTTCGCACCGGCGCGACGGGGCCGGCAGCGGGCGCTTCGCCGCCCTGGTCTGGCGCGTCTGACCGTGGCGCCTGGGCCGCGGCACGAGCCGCAGCCTGCGCCTGCGCTTCGCGCTCCTTCGCTGCGCGCCGGCGCGCGGGCGTGGCCAGCAGGTACACCACCAGCGCCACGGGCAGCAGTCCGTAGAGCAGGAAGGTGAAGATGGCGCCGAGCACGGTGCCGTTGGTGGCGGTGGCCTCGGCCACGGCCATCATCACGGCCACGTACAGCCAGGCGATCACGACGAGATGGATGAACACGGTTTCAGCTCGGGTGGCGCACCATCGCTGTGGGGCATGCCAAAAAGTGCCTTGGAAATGCAGGATACTCAATCACGCGCCACGCTCGGCAGTGGCCGTATCCACCAGGCGAGGAACACAGGAGACACCATGACACAGGATCAGGCCATGGCGAGCGAAATGATGGGCTCGTTCCAGAAGGCGCTGAACGAAGGTTGGCAGAAGGCGCTTTCGTCCTTCGGCGAACTCGGCCAGGGCGGTGCCTTCGGTGGCGGCCAGCAGTGGAACATCCCGAACTTCAGCTTTGCGCCCGACAAGCTGGTGGGCATCCAGCGCGAGTATGTCGAAGAAGCCAGCGCCCTGTGGCGACAAGGCCTCATGGTGCAGCCCGAGGGCGACAAGCGCTTCGCCGCCGAGCCCTGGCACCAGAATCCCATGGCCGCGTTCTCGGCGGCGGTCTACCTGCTCAATGCGCGCACGCTGATGTCGATGGCCGAGGCCGTCGACGCCGACGCGAAGACCAAGGCCCGCCTGCGCTTCGCGGTCGAGCAGTGGATGGCGGCTTCGGCCCCCAGCAACTACATGGCCTTCAACGCCGAGGCGCAGCAGCAGGCCCTGAAGACCCAGGGCGAGAGCATCGCCAAGGGCATCCGCAACCTGGTGCACGACATCCAGCAGGGCCACGTCAGCATGACCGACGAGAGCGCCTTCGAGGTCGGCCGCAACGTCGCGACCACCGAAGGTGCGGTGGTGTACGAGAACGAGCTTTTCCAGTTGCTCGAGTACAAGCCGCTCACGGCCAAGGTGCACGAACGTCCGCTGCTGCTGGTGCCGCCGTGCATCAACAAGTTCTACATCCTCGATCTGCAGCCCGAGAACTCGCTGATCCGACACGCCGTCACGCAGGGCCACCGCACCTTCGTCGTCAGCTGGCGCAACCCCGACGAGTCGATGGGGCAGGTCAACTGGGACGACTACATCGAGAAAGGCGCGATCCAGGCCATCCAGGCGGTGCGCGAGATCAGCGGCCAGGACAAGAAGGGCGGCCAGATCAACACGCTGGGCTTCTGCGTGGGCGGCACCATCCTGGGCACCGCCCTGGCCGTGTTGGCGGCGCGCGGCGAACAACCGGCCGCGTCGGTCACCTTCCTCACCACCCTGCTGCGCTTCCAGGACACCGGCATCCTCGACATCTTCATCGACGAGAACTTCGTGCGCTTTCGCGAGATGCAGATGGGCCGCGGCGGCCTGCTGCCCGGCGGCGACCTGGCCTCGACCTTCAGCTTCCTGCGGCCGAACGACCTGGTGTGGAACTACGTCGTGGGCAACTACCTCAAGGGCGAGACGCCGCCGCCCTTCGACCTGCTCTACTGGAACAGCGATGCGACCAACCTGCCGGGGCCGATGTACTGCTGGTACCTGCGCAACACCTACCTCGAGGACAAGCTGGCCGACAAGGACGGCGTGACCGTCTGCGGCGAGAAGATCGACCTGCGCGCCATCCAGGCGCCGGTCTACATCTACGGCTCGCGCGAAGACCACATCGTGCCCATCGGCGGCGCCTACGCCTCGACCCAGATCCTCAGCGGCAAGAAGCGCTTCGTCATGGGTGCGTCGGGCCACATCGCCGGCGTGATCAACCCGCCGGCCAAGAAGAAGCGCAGCTTCTGGACCCGCGAGGACGGCAAGCTCCCCGCGACCCACGCCCAATGGCTGGAGGGCGCGACCGAGCATCCCGGCAGCTGGTGGACCGACTGGGACGCCTGGCTCAAGCCCCACGGCGGCAAACAGATCCCGGCCCCCAAGGCCTTCGGCAAGGGCACGGCCTACAAGGCCATCGAACCCGCGCCCGGGCGCTACGTGAAGGCCAAGGCCTGAGCGCGCCGCCCATTCCATCCACCCCCGCATCCACGTTCGCATTCATCCGGAGAGGACCATCATGGAAGACATCGTCATCGTTTCGGCTGCCCGCACCGCCGTCGGCAAGTTCGGCGGCTCGCTGGCCAAGGTCGCGGCCACCGAGTTGGGCAGCATCGCCATCAAGGCCGCGCTCGAGCGTGCCAAGCTCAACGGCGAGCAGGTGGGCGAAGTGATCATGGGCCAGGTGCTGGCAGCAGGCGCTGGCCAGAACCCCGCGCGCCAGGCGTTGCTCAAGGCCGGCCTGCCCAAGGCCGTGCCGGGCCTGACCATCAATGCCGTGTGCGGCTCGGGCCTGAAGGCCGTGATGCTCGCGCACCAGGCCGTGGTCACCGGCGACAGCGAGATCGTCGTCGCCGGCGGCCAGGAGAACATGAGCGCCAGCCCGCACGTGCTGCTCAACAGCCGCGACGGCCAGCGCATGGGCGACTGGAAGATGGTCGATTCCATGATCGTCGACGGCCTGTGGGACGTCTACAACCAGTACCACATGGGCATCACGGCCGAGAACGTGGCCAAGCAGGAAGGCATCACGCGCGAACAGCAGGATGTGCTCGCGCTGACCAGCCAGCAGCGCGCCGCCGCCGCGCAGGCGGCCGGCAAGTTCAAGGACGAGATCACCGCCGTGACGATCCCCCAGCGCAAGGGCGATCCGATCGTGTTCGATACCGATGAATTCATCAACAAGAAGACCAACGCCGAGGCCCTCGCGGGCCTGAAGCCGGCCTTCGACAAGGCGGGCTCGGTCACGGCCGGCAATGCATCCGGCCTGAACGACGGCGCCGCCGCCGTGGTCGTGATGAGCGCCAAGAAGGCCGCGGCCCTGGGCCTCACGCCGCTGGCGCGCATCGCCAGCTACGCCACCGTCGGCCTCGACCCGGCGACCATGGGCCTGGGCCCGGTCGGTGCCACGCAGAAGGCGCTGCAGCGCGCCGGCTGGAAGGTGGGCGACGTCGACCTCTTCGAGCTCAACGAGGCATTCGCCGCGCAGGCCTGCGCCGTCAACAAGCTGCTCGGTGCCGACCCGGCCAAGGTCAACGTCAACGGCGGTGCCATCGCCATCGGCCACCCGATCGGCGCGTCCGGCTGCCGCATCCTGGTCACGCTGCTGCACGAGATGCAGCGCAGCGGCGCCAAGAAGGGCGTGGCCGGCCTGTGCATCGGCGGCGGCATGGGCGTGGCGCTGGCGGTCGAGCGCTGAGCGTGCTGGCTGGGCGCCGACGCCTGGCTCACCGACAGGGCCGCGCCACGCGCGGCCCTTTTTCCTGGGGACGATGCAGGACTACTTCGCACTCCAGTTGACGGTTGCCGCGCACTACGCAGCGATCGCCGCCGTGCCGATGGACGTGGCGGTCGCGCGCTGCACGAACCTGCGGCGGCGCTTCAAGCTGGCTGCGCGCGACGGCGAGCCACGATGGGCCCGGTTCCTGGCCGAGGTCCGGGCTTCGCAGGGCAGCGGGCAGGACCTGCTGCCCCTGTGCATGCGCTATTTCGAGGCAGGTCGTGTAGAAGCCGGGTCGAGCGCCTTCGGCCCTTTCTCCTTCGATCCGCCCGGGCCGGACGGCGCCCTGCGCCTGCACTTCATGCCCGCGGAGCGATCTGCTGCATCGCCGCTGGCGCCCGCGAGCTTCGACGAGCGGCTCGAGGAGTTGCGGGCGCTGTTCGACGCGGTGCGAGGCCAGCACCGCGGCGCGAGGTCGGTGAGAGGTTATTCGTGGCTCTATCACCTGCCGACATACCTTCGCCTGTTTCCGCCGGCCTACCGTCGTTCGGTTCGCACGCCGGCCATCGCACCGCACCTCACCGGCAGCTCGGTCTGGGGGCAGGTCCTTGACTGGCGGCAGCAGGTCAAGCCGGCCATGCGCGAGGCCGTGCTCTCACGCCTGCCGGCGATGGAGGTGGAAGCGCCATGGCGCATCTTCCCGCTGCAGCCGCTGACGGCCGAGTGTCCGATCGCCGAGTTTGATGCATGGCTGCGGCGGCCCCGGTGATGCGCAAGCTCAGCGGGATTGCAGCTGCTGCGCCAGCCGCCGCAGCGCCGCCTCGGCCGAGTCCTCCAGCGGCGTGGAGCGCGTGAGCATCAGGTTCAGCCGCTGCCCCAGTCCTTCGACCATCGCGCCGCTGCCCGTTTCGCGCAGCTGGCCGTCGGCGGCCCGGGTGCAGGGCAGGGCGGCGCCCACGCGGTCCGCGTAGCTGCCCGGCGCCACGCCGTAACCCACCACCGGCTTGCCCAGCGCCACGGCATAGCCCACCTCGAACACGGTGCCCGAATCCGGCTCCAGCCCTCGGAAGGCGCACAGGTTGGCGATGACGCCGTCGCAAGCGTGGATGAGGCGCACGTTGCCCTCGTAGATGCGCTGCGCCAGTTCGTCGTCGTTGGCGCCCTGCGGGCCGGATTCGGCGAGGCCGCCGTCGGAGGGTTCGACGCCCTCGAGGCCCAGCCGCGCGCATGACGCGCGCAGGCGCTCGAAGATGTCGCGGCTGTCGGGGAAAAACACGTCCGGCCCGGCCAGGTAGACGCGGGGGCGTGCGGGGTTCGCATTCATCGATGCATTGTCGGCCAGTGAACGGGCGATGCCGCCTGCCCATAAGCGATCGTGATGGCCACTGCGACAGCTTCGATGCCCGACGCATCGGGGCGGCCCTAGCATGAGCGCATGCCTTCCAGCGCTTGCGCCTTCGACCCTTTGCCCGCTGTCCCCGATCGTGCACATGGGCCTGTCGGCGTGCTGGGCGGCATGGGGCCGCTGGCGACGGTCGACTTCATGCACAAGCTGCTCGCCGCCACGCCCGCGACGCGCGACCAGGACCACCTGCCGCTGCTGGTCAGCTCCATCCCCCAGGTGCCCGACCGCACCGCCGCGTACCGGGGCGAGGGCGCCTCGCCGCTGCCCGCACTGATCGCCAGCGGGCGGCGCCTGGTCGATGGCGGCGCTTCACTGATCGTGATGCCTTGCAACACCGCGCATCTGTGGTTCGAGCCGCTGCAAGAGGCGTTGGGGGTACCGATGCTGCATCTCGTCGATGCAGCACTGGGCGAAGCTCGGCGCACCTTGGGCGATGCGCCCCTTGGCCTGCTGGCCACCGAGGCGACCGTGACCTCGGGCCTCTACACGGCGCGCGCTCCGCAGATCGCCTGGAGGTTGCCGACCGGCCGCGAACTTGCCCAGTGGGTGACGCCCGGCATTGCGGCCGTGAAGGCTGGTGACCTTGCCAGCGGTCGAAGGCTGCTCGCTGCGGCTGCGGATTCGCTGAAGAGCCGAGGCGCCCAGGGACTGGTACTCGGATGCACGGAGATCCCGATCGTGCTCGATGGCAACGCGGCTCGAATGCCGGTCATCGATGCCACAGCGGCGTTGGCGCGCTGCACGGTGGCGTGGGTGACCGGTCGGCGGCGTCCATTCGGCTGAACTAGTGCACGGAATCCTCAAACGGTGGTATCCATCCGTTGAAAACTATCGTTACATTGAAAAGGTCACATCGAAAAATTCAGACGGGCGCAAGGGGAGGGGTTTTCATGGTCCAGCCAATGGGCGACGCAGCAATGATGTCGTCCCGGCCCGATATAGGCAGCAGTGCGGCGCGTGAGCGGGCAGCCGTGCCCTTGTGCCCGCCGCCACTCCAGGCGCTGTGCGCCATCGCAAGGCTGCATCAAGTTGCTGCCGACCCTGCGGCGCTGGCGCATCAACTCGGCCTGGCATCCGATGAGCCCGCGGATGTGCACACCCTCCTGCGCGCAGCCAAGCACCTGGGCCTGAAGGCTCGGCACACCCGTACCGATGTTTCCAGGCTGAGCCTCACGCCACTGCCCGCGTTGGCCGTCCTGCGCGGCGCACTCGGCCGGCCGCAGCGTGTGGTCGTCCTGGCCCAATGTGATGGCCAGCGTGTATTGATCCAGGCCTTCGAGGCGGGCCCCGCCGCTGCCATGGGCCGTCCGGTCATCGAGCCCCTGGACGTCTTCGCCGCCGACTGGACCGGCGAGTTGTTGCTCATCACCAGCCGCGCAAGCCTGGCCGGAGAACTCGCCAGGTTCGACTTCTCCTGGTTCATTCCCAGCTTGGTCAAATACCGGCGCCTGCTCGGCGAAGTCCTGGCCATCAGCCTGGCCCTGCAGCTCTTCGCGCTCATCAGCCCACTCTTCTTCCAGGTCGTCATGGACAAGGTGCTGGTGCACCGAGGCCTCACCACGCTCGACGTGCTGGTCATCGGCCTGGTCGTGGTCGTCGTCTTCGAGAGCCTTTTGACGGGCCTTCGCAGCTACGTCTTCAGTCACACCACCAGCCGGATTGACGTCGAACTGGGCGCCCGGTTGTTCCGCCACCTGGTCCAGTTGCCGCTGGCCTACTTCCAGGCCCGCCGCGTGGGCGATTCGGTGGCGCGCGTGCGCGAGCTCGAGAACATCCGCAGCTTCCTCACCGGCAATGCGCTCACCGTCGTGCTGGACGTGGTGTTCTCCATCGTCTTCATCGCCGTCATGCTGTTCTACAGCGTGCCGCTGACCCTGATCGTGCTGGTCAGCCTGCCGCTGTACTTCGGCTTGAGCCTGGCCGTCGTGCCCGTCCTGCGCCGCCGCCTGGACGTGAAGTTCGCCCGCGGTGCCGAGAACCAGGCCATGCTGGTGGAAACCGTCACCGGCATCCAGACCGTCAAGGCCAGCGCGCTGGAACCCTCCTTCGGCCGCCGCTGGGACAACCAGCTCGCGGCTTACGTGGCGGCCAGCTTCAAGACGCAGAACCTCGCCACCTGGGCGCACGAGGGCGTCAACCTCATCGGCAAGCTGGTCAATGCCGCCACGCTCTGGTACGGCGCGCATCTGGTCATGGACAACCAGCTCAGTGGATCGGGCCTGACGGTGGGCCAGTTCGTCGCCTTCAACATGTTCGCCCAGCGCGTGGCGCAGCCCATCATGCGCATGGCCCAGCTGTGGACCGACTTCCAGCAGACCGGCATCTCCATGGCCCGGCTGGGCGACATCCTGAACACCCGCACGGAAGTGCCGCCCTCCACCGCTGCCCAGCTGCCCGCCCTCAAGGGCCAGGTCCAACTGGACAACGTCGTCTTTCGCTACCGCCCCGAGGCCGCTCCCGTGTTGCACGGTGTCAGCCTCCAGGTGCGCCCGGGCGAAGTCATCGGCATCGTCGGGCGCTCGGGCTCGGGCAAGAGCACCCTGACCAAGCTGATTCAGCGCCTGTACATCCCCGAGCAGGGACGCCTCCTCGTCGATGGCATCGACATCAGCCTCATCGACGCCGCCCAGTTGCGCCGGCAGGTGGGCGTGGTGCTGCAGGAAAACCTTCTCTTCAACCGCAGCGTGCGCGAGAACATCGCCATTGCCGACCCCGCCGCCCCGCTGGAACTGGTCATGCGTGCCGCCCAACTGGCGGGTGCCCACGACTTCATCAGCGAACTGACCGAAGGCTACGACACCGTGGTGGGCGAACAGGGTGCCAGCCTCTCGGGCGGCCAGCGCCAGCGCATCGCCATTGCCCGGGCCCTGTTCACCCAGCCGCGCATCCTGATCTTCGACGAGGCCACCAGTGCGCTGGACTACGAGAGCGAAGCCATCGTCCAGCGCAACATGGCTGCCATCTGCAAGGGCCGCACCGTCTTCATCATCGCGCATCGGCTCTCGGCCGTGCGTCACGCGAATCGCATCGTCGTCATGGACAAGGGTCGCATTGTCGAGATGGGCAACCATGACGCGCTGGTGGCCCGGCCCAAAGGCATCTACGCGCGCCTGTGGGCGATGCAAAGCGCCACGCAGGTGGAAACCGATCCCTCAGTGGAAGGAGCGGCCTCATGAGCGCGCCCCAGGCACAGGCCGCAATGGCTGCACCCGCCGCCGCATTGCGCCACCCTGCACTGGATCTGCTGGCACGCTACCGCGCTATTTTCGGCGCCGCCTGGACCCACCGCCACGAACTGGCTGGACCGCAGCGCCTGGCCGACGAAGCCGCCTTCCTCCCCGCCGCGTTGAGCCTGCAGGAAACCCCCGTGCACCCCGCGCCCCGCCGGCTGGCTTGGGCCATCGT
Organism: Comamonadaceae bacterium ALPHA2B; assembly: GCA_005503065.1. Classification (GTDB taxonomy): domain Bacteria; phylum Pseudomonadota; class Gammaproteobacteria; order Burkholderiales; family Burkholderiaceae_C; genus Xenophilus. Next base: position 10,325 of record SCOE01000060.1, on the reverse strand, counting down.
CGCGCTGTTCGGCATTGCGCTCACCTGGTCCATCGTCGGGCAAGTCGACATCGTGGCCGTCGCCCCCGGCAAAGTCATCGTGAGCGAGCGCACCAAGGTCGTCCAGCCGCTGGAGCGCAGCGTGGTGCAGCGCATCCTCGTGAGGGACGGCGACCACGTGCAGGCCGGCCAGGCCATGGTGGAACTTGACCCCACCGGTGCCAGCGCCGACAAGGCCTCGGTGCAGGAGTCGCTCAAGGCCGCCGAGTCCGACGTGCTGCGCAGCCGTGCATTGCTCGAGTCGCTATCAAAACAGGAGCGTTCGGCGCTTGCTGCATCTGCGCAAACGCCCCATCTGATGCCCAAGAGCATCCCGGCCCACTGGACCCCCGACGACACCCAGGCAACCCAGACCCAACTCGCCGCGGAGTGGAGCGATATCACCGCCCGGCTGGCCAAGGCCCAGGCCGAAATCCTGCGCCGGCAGGCCGAGGCTGCCACCGTGCGTGAACTCATCGCCAAGCTCGAAGCGACCCTGCCTATTGCACGCCAGCGCGAGGCGGACTTCAAGGCCCTGGCGGCCCAGGGCGACATCTCGCAGCACGCCACCCAGGACCGGGCGCGCGAACGCATCGAGATGGAACGCGACCTCGCCACCCAGCGTGCCCGCCTGCTGGAAACCCAGGCTGCATTGAGCGAGAGCGAGAACACCCGCACCGCCTACCTGGCCGAAACGCGGCGCACCCTGCGCCAGCGCGAAGCCGAAGCCGACCTCAAGCGCGGCCAGGCCACGCAGGAACAGGCCAAGGCCACCCAACGCGAGAAGCTCACCACCCTCAAGGCACCGGTGGCCGGCACCGTGCAACAGCTCGCCGTGCACACCGAAGGCGGCGTGGTCACCGAGGCTCAGCCGCTGATGATCGTCGTGCCCGACGAAGCCACCGTCACGGCCGAAGTGATGTTGGAGAACAAGGACATCGGTTTCGTGCGGCCCGCATCGGCGACGATATGGTGCTGACTCTTGCATCGGGCGCGCAGAGCGTGACGCTCAAGGATTGGTGGAGCGCCGGGATTTCTCGCATTGCGCGTGTGGAGTTTGCCGATGGCAGTTCGTGGGACTCCGCGCAACTGGAGTTGCTCATCCGCCATGCGCCCGAAGTGGGCGAGTTGCTGACGCCGCAGGACGCCTCCGAAGGTTCGGCCTGGAGCTACACCCTCCCGGTCGGCGCCTTCACCGATGCGGACCCCGGCGACGAGCTGAACTACAGCATCACGCTTTCCGACGGCAGTGATCTCCCGGCATGGATCAGCTTCGACGAAGCGACACGTACGCTGATCGGTACGCCGGGCAGCGCGGACCTGGGAAGCTTGTCCATCCGTGTGCTGGCAACATCTACGGGCCACACGCGCCGAGGGGCTGCCTTCACTGGATCTTGTCGCTGGCTACTACCGCAATGGCCGCCCCGACCAGGGTTTGAGCGGGGTGCCGAGCCGGGAGCGACAGGTCGGCGTCGTGCTCAATATTCCGCTGTTCGAGGGCTTCGAGCGCACCTATCGCATTCGCGGCGCCGAGGCGGCTGTGGATCAACGGGGCGCCGAATTGCGTGAGGTGGAGCAGCGTGTGGCCGCGGAGGTGGCGCAGGCGTACGCAGGCGTCGCCGCAGCACTGAAGGGGTTGGAAGCTTCCGGTGTCTTGCTGGAAAGTGCCACCGCCTCGCAGGCGAGTTCGAGCCGGCGCTACCAGCATGGCGTCGCCGATGTCCTGGAAGTCCTGAGCACGCAGCAAGCGCTGGCCGACGCACAGCAACAGCGCAGCCGAAGCATGGCGGAGTGGTATTCGGCGAGCCTGCGCATGGCCGCGGCGGCTGGACGCCTGGGCTGGGCGGAATTGCGGACCCGGGGCGATGCCCCGGAGTGGGCTGTGCCGCAGGCAACTGGTCCTGCGATCGTCACTGGGTGGCTTCCGCCGCCACCGCCTTCAGGGCCTTGATGAAATCCGCCACCGGCCGCGGCGAGCGTGTGCCCTGCGGCAGCAGTGCGCGCACCTCGACGGCTATCTCGGGCAGCAGGGTGCGCACATGCAGCGCCGCATCGTGGCGCGCCTGTGCGGTGAAGGAATCGACGATGGCCGGGCCGAAGCCCTGCTCGGCCAGCACCAGGGCGATGTGGTGCGTCTGCACGGTGATGCCGCCGGTGGGCGCGACCCCCAGGCGCGTCCACTGCTCGGCCAGCATGGTGCCGATGGGGTCGCGCTCGTCGATGCGGATGATGGGGCTGCGCAGCACCTCGTCCAGTGCCACGGTGGTGCGGCGGTCGGTACCGCGTGCCTCGACGCGGGACACGCACACCAGGCGGCCCTGGGCGATCGGCTCCTCGTGCAGCGCCGGATGCGGCGTGCTGCCGTAGACGATGCCGATGTCGCCCTCGTGCAGTGCCATGGCCTGTGCGATCTCGCGCGAGTGCAGGGTGCGGATCGTCACCGGCATGTCCGGGTGCTTCAGGCGAAAGCGACGCAGCGCGTCGGGCAGTGCCCGCACGGCCAGCGAGGGCACGATCAGGATGCGCAGCGGCCGGTCCTCGTCGCGGCCCAGCGCGCTGGCCAGGCGCCGCACGCGCTCGAGCTGGCCCATCAGCGGCTGCACCTCGGCATACAGGGCGACCGCCTCATGCGTGGGCACGAGCCGGTTGCGCTCGCGGGTGAAGAGCGCGTAGCCCAGCTGCAGTTCGGCGTGCTGCAGCGTCTGAGTGGCGGCGGGCTGGGTCACGTGCAGCAGGCGGGCCGCGGCGCTCACGCTGCCGGTGAGCATGATGGCGTGGAAGACCTCGAGGTGCTTGAGCTTCATGGCCCGCGCAGTGTGCACCAGGCCCGCGACGCGCGACGTCTGGCTTCGGAAGCGACCCGTGCTCGCTCGACCTCGATGTCGTGGCCTCGAGCGAACCGGGCTCCGCCGCCCGGCGATGCAATGAAGCAGACCGTGGATGGGCACACGCGCGGGCCATGCACCCGCACGCGCTTCAGAAGCGCTGCGACAGCCAGCGGGCCACGTAGTCGAAGGTCGTTTTCTCGGTGTCGCCGAACTGCCCGGGCGTCTTTTCGCAGGGCTTGCACGGGCCGAAGGTGTGCGTCGCGCCCTCGACGAAGGCGAGCGACTTGTCCTGGGAGCGTGCATGGCGCCAGGCGATCTCCGACGAGACGATCCAGTAATGCCCCGTCATGCCCATGATCAGAAGCGGGCTGCGCACGCCCTCGAGGCTGCCGGGCACGCTGTTATACGAGGAGTTCCAGTCGATCCCGGTGATGTCGTTTTCGGTGACCTGGTAGCCCGGCAGCGAACGCGATGCAAAGGTGCTGAGGAAGCGCCGCACGGTGGTGTCCAGCGAACCGCCCAGCAGGAGCGGGCGGACCTCCGGCAGGCCCGCAGGCCCCGCCGTCGCCGGGCGCGCCGCCTCGCGGTCATTGCGGTCGGCGACGGCCCGCGTCAGCCCCGAGGGCACGCGCACGCCGGTGATGACCTGGGTGCGCTCGCTCCCGTCGCCGGCCAGCAGCAGGTGGCTCTGCCGAGTGCGTGACAGCAGCGACAGGTCGGGCCGCCAGAGCCGAGGCGTCCGGGTGGCGCCTGGGACGACGAAGGGTTCGTCGTCGAGGAACTCACCCGCGCCGCCCTTCAGTGCAGCCAGCCGCGCTGCCGCCTGGCGAAGTACCTGCGCGTTGCGCCGCGCCTGCGCGTCGAGGAAGCTGCGCCGGAATTCGGGCGTGTAGACGGCGCCCTGGGCGGAGAAGCCGTTGGCCGGCTCCAGGAGGTCCAGGGCGGCGGCATCGGCACCGGGCGCAAGGGCGGGGTCCATCGAGGTCAGGACGTTGGCACCCAGCCCGAGGATCGGATCGAGCAGCACCACGCCGTCCGCCTTCGGCAGGCCGGCGAGGGACGAAGGGCAGGGCACGATCTTTTCGGAGCCCTGGCATGCCGCCACGCCGCCTTCGGCGATGCTCTGGTAGGCCGCGGCAAGCGCGGCGCCCGAGCTGTGGCCCAGCAGGACCACCTTGCGAATGCCAGGCAACGACTGCGCCTTGCGCACCGTCGCGCCCAGATCCGCCAGCGCGACGTCCCAGTCGGTGTCGCGGTCGTTCAGGTCGGGCGCGTAGCGCGGGTTTGCCGCCAGGACGGTGAAGCCGCGCGCCTGGAGGTTGCGGGTCGCGGGGTGGCTCAGGAAATCGCTGTAGTCGTGCATGACCACCACGGCGACGTGTGCATGGGCGGAAGGTGCTGCGGGGCTGTACAGCATGCCGGCGACCTGGGGCGTGACGCGGATGTACTGCTCCGCCTGCTGCGCCATGGCGCAACAGGCGAGCGTCACGGTAGCGGCGGCCAGCACCAGGCGGCGCACCGCGCGGAGCGTACGAATGGTTTGCATGGGCGAGGGAAAACGGGTGGTCAGGGATGGGCCGGCACCGGCGCCGTATGCAGGCGTCGCCGGACCCGGCTATTCGGCCGTGATGCGGCCTTTGCGGACCACTTCGGCCCAGCGGTCGGCGTCCTTGGCCACCAGCCGCCCGAAGTCAGCGGGGCTGGCGACCGCGGGCACCATGCCTTGCGTCTCGAAGCTGTTCGCCACCTCCGGCTGCCGCAGGACCCCGGCGATCGCGCCGTTGAGGCGCTCGACGATCGCCGGCGGCGTGCCCTTGGGCGCGAAGACGCCGTACCACATGTCGACGTTGCCGGTGTCGATGCCGGCCTCGGCCAGGGTGGGCACGCCGGGCAATTGCGGCACGCGCTTGTCGCTGCCGACGGCCAGCGCCTGCAGCTTGCCGGCCTTGATGTGCGGCAGCGCCACGTGCACGGGCAGGAACATGAAGTCCAGCCGGCCGCCAAGCAGGTCGGTGACGGCCCCCGCGGTGCCCTTGAAAGGCACATGCAGCATCTCGATGCCGGCTTTCTGGGTGAGCAGCGCCATCGCCAGGTGGTGCGGCGTGCCGACGCCGGGGGTGCCGTAGGTCAGCGCGCCGGGGCGGGCCTTGGCCTCGGCGACCAGCGCGGAGACGGTGCCCGCCTTCTGCGCTGCGGGGTTGCACACCAGCAGCAGCGTGCCCCAGGAGGTCTGCGCCACTGGCGCGAAGTCGTTGACCGGGTCGTAGGGCAGCGACTTGTACAGGCTCTTGTTCATCACCAGCGTGCTGACCTGCACCAGCAGGGTGTAGCCGTCGGGCGCCGCTCGCGCCACACGCTCGCTGCCGATGTTGCCGCTGGCGCCCGGCACGTTGTCGACGACCACCGGCTGGCCCAGCACCTTGGGCAGGTGCGCGGAAAGCTGCCGCGCCACCAGATCGATGCCAGTGCCGGGCGTGTAGGGCACGACCAGCGTGATCGGCCGGTCCGGCCAGGCCCGTGCGGATGCTGCCAGCACCATGCCGGCAGCGAAGAAAGCCATCCAACGAAGCATTCCGAATCTCACCACGTGTCTCCTTCTTGTCGCGACGTCCGGCTGTGGGTTCTGCTCTGCATCAAGGCTCGGCGTCCGGATCTGTGGCATTAGGCCATCGGCGTGGGGGTCAAGAGAAATTCAGGAATCACATGAATTCATATGAGCTAGAAATGACGGCGCCACCGGCCGAGCGCGCTGCCGCCGCCGCCTGCGCGCCGGTCAGCGCGACATCCTCGGCAGGTCCTGCGACAGTACTTCGTCGAAATCCTTCATGGCCTGCGTCTGCGCTGCGCCGCGACGAGCGATCCGATAGAAGCCCAGTTTCATCTGCGGGCTGCCCAGCAAATCGATCCGCACGTCATGGCGCCGGCAGGCCGCGACGGCGAAGGTCGGCAGAACCGCAATGCCAAAGCCAGCTTCCACCATCGAGATCATGGTGGCGATGAAGCTCACAGGCAGGCGCCCCGCCTGGTCGATGCCCAGCTTGTGCAGGTGCAGATCGACGGCCCGCTGGATCGGATTGTCCGAAGGCAGCGTGACAAGCTGCGCCCCGCGCAGCGATGCCCAGCCCGCACGCCCGAGGCCCTCGGGGGGCGTACTCGCAGGGCTGACGCGCATCAGCGGGAATTGCGCGATCTGGCGGCGCACGAGCCCGGCGCTGACCTTGAAGAAGAAGCCCAGGCCGATGTCCGCGGCACCCGATTCCACGGTTTCCTGCACGCCGGTCAGGCTGTCGTCCAGAAGCTGGATCCGCACGCCGGGCTGGCGCTCCCTGAAGCGCGCCAGCATGTGGGGCAGCAGGTGGGAGGACACCAGCGGGGTGGCCGCGATGCGCAGTTGCTGGCGCGTCTGCTTGCCCATGGCGTCCACTTCGGCGGTGGCGTCGTCCAACTGCACGAGCACCGACTCGGCGACCAGGGCGAAGCGCCGACCCGCCTCGGTCAGCACCACGGCCCGTGTGGTGCGGTCGAACAGGCGTGCGCCCAGTTGCCGCTCGACTTCGCGCACGAGAATGCTCAGGCCCGCCTGCGTCATGTGCACGCGCTCGGCGGCGCGCGTGAAGCTGCCCGCCTGCGCGACGTGCAGGAAGGCGCGAATCTGGCGCATCGAGAGATTCATATGTCGGCATTATCAGTTCATGTCATAGCTAAATTTGCCTGATGCCACAGGCCGAGGCCTAATCTGCTGATTCGAGGCAAGACTGAGAAAGCACACAGCATGTCGAAGCAGGAGATTGCAGGGGCCGGCGACTGCCAGGTTGCCATCGTCGGTGGTGGCCCGGTGGGCATGGGGCTGGCGATCGAACTGGGGCAGCGCGGCATCCGATGCGCCGTGGTGGAGCGCTATGCGCAGCCGCAGCCCATTCCGAAGGGCCAGAACCTGACGCAGCGAACCATGGAGCACTTCCATTTCTGGGGCGCCGAGCGGGCGTTGCGGGCTGCGCGCACCATTCCGCCCGAATACGGCATCGGCGGGTTGACGGCCTACGGCTCGCTGCTGAGTTCCTACCACTATGACTGGCTGCAGCGCGATCTGGTGCGGCCCTTCTACTTCACCGCCAACGAGCGGCTGCCCCAGTACGCGACCGAGTCGGTGCTGCGTGCGCGCGTGGCCGAATTGCCCTCGGTGCAGGTTTTCTACGGGTGGGAAGCGGCAGGCATCGAGCGCGTGGGCCGGCAGGTGGCGCTGTCCGCGACCGAACGAGACACTGGCGCAACGCGTACGCTCCGGGCGGAGTACGTGGTCGGATGCGATGGCAGCCGCTCACTGGTACGCACGCAGGCGGGCATCACGCAGACGCTGTCGGACCACGACCGGATGATGGTGTTGCTGGTGTTCCGCTCGCGGGGCCTGCACGAACTGCTGGCGCGCTACCCAGGCAAGTCGTACTACAACGTGCTGCAGCCGGCGCTGGACGGCTATTGGAAGTTCTTCGGTCGCGTGGACCTGGGCAGCACCTGGTTCTTCCACGCCCCGGTGCCGCCGGGCACGACGCGCGACAACTTCGACTTCCGGGGCTATCTGCATGAGGCGGTCGGCGCTGACTTCGATGTCGAGTTCGAGCACATCGGCTTCTGGGATCTGCGCTTTGCCATCGCCGACAGCTACCGCTCGGGCCGCGTGTTCGTCGCTGGTGACGCGGCACACAGCCACCCGCCCTACGGCGGCTACGGGGTCAACACCGGTTTCGAGGACGCTCGCAACCTGGGCTGGAAGCTCGCCGCCGTGCTGCAGGGCTGGGGCGGTGAGGCGCTGCTGGACTCGTACGACCGGGAGCGCCGGCCGGTCTTCGCCTCGACCGCGCGCGACTTCATTGCCCGCTCGATCGAGACCGACCGTCGGTTCCTGCATGCCTTCGACCCGGCGGTCGACCGGCCGGCCTTCGAGCAGGCGTGGCGAGCGCGCAGCGCAGGCGCCGTGGGCGAAGTGCACGCGTTCGAGCCGAACTACGAGGGCTCGCCGGTGGTGGCGCCGCTGCCCGGGGGCGCGGACACGGGTGGCAGCGCGGTCGGATCGCATTCCTTTCGCGCCAGGCCGGGGCACCACCTGGCACCGGCTCAGCTATCCGACGGCGCCAACGTGTACGAACGCCTGGCGGGCGGCTTCGCCCTGCTGGCCTTCGGTGCAGCGCGCGAGAAGGTGGATGCCTTGCGCGCGGCCGCGCAGGCCGACGGCTTACCTCTGACGGTGATCGAGGACACGGCGGCGCACGAACGCTTGCGCTACGAGGCGGCGTTGATCCTTGTGCGCCCCGACGAGTTCGTCGCCTGGACCGACAGCAATGCCACCGAACCCTTCGACGCAGCGGCCATCCTGCGGCGCTGCACGGGCTGAAGGAAGACACGCACGGCCACGCCGTGCAGCTCCCGCATGCGTCGTGCGGATGCGCATGCCGGATGCTATTGAATTGATAGCATGTTGCGCAGTGTTGGCGGGCGCGTCAGGCTGTTTTCATCCGCATTTCGAGCGGCCTGCAGGCGGACGGGCCCAGGTGCGTGCATGCCTGGAGCCAAGTCGCCGCAGTGGATCGCCGGCTGCGTTGGCGGCCCCGTCTGTGGCGCCAGCGCCGTGGTTGTCCACTCCGGGCGCGTCGGCATGTGCGCTCGTCGCCGGGGTCGGCGTTCGACGCGCAGCGCCGGCAAGCCGCCTCTTCAGGCACGCCATCAGGTCCTCGGCTCGATCAGCAGGCGGGAACCTCCTGTCACAGACATCGCGCAGGCGCTGCGCAAGATGGCGGCCCGCGCTGGCCGGCGCGCCCGTGAACCTCAGTGTTTTCCTGAGCCGGAAGCGTGGAAAAATGTCGCTAAAGTGACCCGGTCCGGCCAGCGGGTCCGGGCCTCAATCAAGGAAATATTCATGAGCAAGAAAGTCGCATACGTCACCGGTGGCATGGGGGGCATCGGAACCGCCATCTGCCAGCGCCTCCACCAGGACGGCTTCACGGTGATCGCGGGCTGCGGACCCACGCGGGACTATGGCAAATGGCTGGCCGAGCAGAAGGAACTGGGTTACACCTTTCATGCCTCGGTGGGCAATGTCGGTGCCTGGGAGTCCACGGTGGAGGCCTTCGGCAAGGCCAAGGCCGAGCACGGCAGCATCGACGTGCTGGTGAACAACGCCGGCATCACGCGCGACCGCATGTTCGTGAAGATGACGCCCGACGACTGGAACGCCGTGATCGAAACCAACCTCAACAGCATGTTCAACGTCACCAAGCAAGTGGTGGGTGACATGGTGGACAAGGGCTGGGGCCGCATCATCAACATCAGTTCGGTCAACGGCGCCAAGGGGCAGGCCGGCCAGACCAACTACTCGGCCGCCAAGGCCGGCATGCACGGTTTCACGATGGCACTGGCGCAGGAACTGGCCGCCAAGGGCGTGACCGTCAACACCGTCAGCCCCGGCTACATCGGCACCGACATGGTCAAGGCGATCCGCCAGGAAGTGCTGGACAAGATCGTCGGCACCATCCCGGTCAAGCGCCTGGGCGAACCGAGCGAAATCGCCTCGATCATCTCCTGGCTGGCATCCGACGAGGGCAGCTATTCGACGGGCGCCGATTTCCCGGTCAACGGCGGCCTGCACATGCACTGACGCGCCCGCTTGCGGCCGACCCGGCCACGCAATCGCAAAGCCCGCCTTTCGGCGGGCTTTTTCGTGTTGCATCCGGTTGCCAATGGATGTGGATTCCCACATTTCGACGCCATGCCTGCGGCGCTAGAGTGCCGGCGTCACACCCTAGTCCTATTCCAACAGGAGACAGCCATGTCCGCTCCTACCGGCGCGCGCGCCAAGCCGCCGCTGTACCGCTCCCTGTACGTCCAGGTGATCTTCGCCGTCATCGTCGGCGTGCTGCTGGGCTACTTCCATCCGGCGCTGGGCGAGCAGATGAAGCCCCTGGGCGACGGCTTCATCAAGCTGATCAAGATGATGATCGCGCCGATCATCTTCTGCACCGTGGTGGTGGGCATCGCCGGCATGGAGGACATGAAGAAGGTGGGCAAGACCGGCGGCCTGGCCCTGCTGTACTTCGAGATCGTCAGCTCCATCGCCCTGGTCGTCGGCCTGGTGCTGGTCAACGTCCTCAAGCCCGGCGCGGGCATGAACGTGGATGCCGCCAGCATCGACACCAAGGCCATCGCCGCCTACACCGGCCCGGGCAAGATGGAAGGCACCGTCGACTTCCTGCTGCACATCATCCCCAACACCCTGGTGGACGCCTTCGCCAAGGGCGAGATCCTGCAGGTGCTGCTCATCGCCGTGCTCTTCGGCTTTGCCCTGCACCGTTTCGGCGGGCGCGGCACGCTGGTGTTCGACGTCATCGAGAAGGGCTCGCACGTCCTGTTCGTGATCATCGGCTACATCATGAAGCTCGCGCCCATCGGCGCCTTCGGCGCCATGGCCTTCACCATCGGCAAGTACGG